>NZ_JAFCME010000004.1 GCF_018130065.1 Bradyrhizobium sp. AUGA SZCCT0158
CTCCGCCTTGGTTCGGCGAAGCTTGAAGAACAGTTTCTTCTGAGCCGTACCGGTCCCCATCTTCACAAGCGACCAGGCGCGCAGGATGTATTCCTGAATGGAGGCCCTGATCCACCACATCGCATACAACAAGGCGAAAGCCGCGCTCCGGATCGAAGCGCTTCACCGCCTGCATCAGGCCTACGTTTCCTTCCGAAATGATATCCGCTATTGGAAGTCCGTAGCCTCGGTATCGCATGGCGATTTTAGCAACGAGGCGCAAATGGCTGGTGACGAGATGGTAGGCGGCCTCGCGGTCCCCTTGCTGACGCCACCGATTGGCATAGTTGAGTTCCTGCTCCGGCTGCAGGATCGGAAACTTGCGAA
Organism: Bradyrhizobium sp. AUGA SZCCT0158; assembly: GCF_018130065.1. Taxonomy (GTDB): domain Bacteria; phylum Pseudomonadota; class Alphaproteobacteria; order Rhizobiales; family Xanthobacteraceae; genus Bradyrhizobium. The sequence continues at coordinate 367 of NZ_JAFCME010000004.1, forward strand.
TCTCCGAAAGATAATGGGAAAGTCCGCGGTCAACGGATGGCAACGAAATTGCTGAAGTCCTTTCCATTTTTACACCTCCGCCTTGGAACAAGTCCTCGATGGCCATGGCGCACATCAAAATGCGAAAACCCGTCTTAGGTTTCAGCTCAATGCAAAAATTTGCCGTCTCGCCAAAAGTTTTCGTGGTAGTGGTCGGTTCGGGCGGAGATCCCGAGGGTCCGGGCGGGTCGACACAGTCCGCCTATCACAAGCATGAGCGCAGTTAGCGCTATGCCAGCATGGCTAGGTCATCATCGGGAGGGTGCAAGTTGGATTCGTGCGAGTCGCACGAAATGTAGCCATCGCCTTTGGCTATCCGCGCGAGCGCTCTTGAAGGAATAACAGCGGGTCCGGAGACCTTTGGCTATCCGCGACAGGCGCCGTTTTGAACGGCGGGCGATGGCTTCGCGCACTCAACCGCACCCAATTCTTTTTGTTCCAGTGGAGTGCCCGATGCGAAGGCGTCCAGGTGGAAATCTCGCCCTCGGTCTGAAAATCTTCCCAAAACGGCGGGAACGAGCGGTTGAAAAAGTGCACTCACCGGAAACGGGTGAGTTGTCAGCGCGTACCGACGCGGGCAGAAACCGGAAAAATGCTCCGCGTCCAACATCCCCGTTTGCGTCCGATTGTCGCTCGGCGGTAGTGGTCTAACGCTGCTCCATGCCGCTGGTTGCAACTCATCGCCTAAAGATGCGGTGCAAGGGCGCATTAGAAAGCGGCCTGAGCTGAAGACCACACTTGGAGGGGCCAGCCTTAAAGACGCGTACAGGAACGTTCGACGTCGTCGAGTATTTAGACACCTTAACGGAGGATTTGCAGATGGGGATTTTGCCTCGCGTAGCGATCGTCGGTCGACCCCCGACAACGCCCCAAAGATTTGGATCGGTGATGTTAAGCAATCCTTCGAACTAACTTCGATGCAACGCATAGGCGACCTGACCGGGCTGATTCCTAAGTTCGATTTTTCGGTCATGGGACGAAGGTCTTCATCCAGGCAAGCGGCAATTCGAGGACAACTTGGACAGATTACTCTTAATCGAATGGGCGGAACTGATAATTCCGACGCATTCCATTGCGGAGATGATATTGCGGGGCACAGTAATGTACCTGTCGCTTTTCATTATCTTACGCTTTGTGATGGTGCGTCAGACCTCAACCATTGGAATTGCCGACATACTTGTTATCGTCGTGATAGCCGACGCCGCACAGAACGGATTTGCCAGAGAATATAAGTCCATTACTGAGGGTATAGTTCTGGTCCTCACTATCGTATTCTGGAACCTGTTTCTCAATTGGATCAGCTACCGCTTTAAAGTGTTTGAGCGGCTTTTATCTCCTCCGCCGCTTCCGCTTATAAAAGGTGGCAAGATGAATCGTCGTAATATGCGCCAGGAGTTTATTACCGAGGAAGAGCTAAGGGGTCAGTTGCGACAACAAGGAGTCTCCCAACTCGCCGAGGTTCGAGAGGCCTGTTTGGAGGCAAACGGAGAATTGAGTGTGATCAAATCGGATTCAAAGGAAAGCTCGAAACCGAAATCACGAGCTAAACCCGGTTGAGATAACGCGAGCGAATATGCGCCGGGAGAGCAGGGCCTATCGATCCTCTCTCCAGCGACGCTCTCTAGGGGGCGATTTGCTTGAGACGTCGCTCTCGGTCCTGCCGCGCCCAGTAATGCAAGTCTAGTGGTACATGCTGGGAATCGGGGCCAAAACAGGCCAGTAGCGTCGCTCAGGCGGGGTTTCACTGAATGCTTCTCACAAGGATCTTTTCGGTTGGCCAATCGGAGGCTGGCGGCGAATAAGCCGTACCGTCTCAACTGCCCGGCAAATGCCGCACCGGTAATGAATGAGGTCGTTGCCTTCGTCGTCCGGGTCGGCCTTCTCGATCTTCATCGTCTGCATGCAAACAATGCACGTGATCAAATCCAGCAGTGGGCTACGATCGTCGTTCAGGGGAGGACGATGATCACTCATTTGCGTGCTGTCACAGCTTGCACTTGTTCGCTTCCTCGAACTCGCGTTCCACGCACGAAAGGCGGCCGGCGCGCTTGCAACGGTGCACCGGCCGGTAGCCCTTATTCGACTTCGATACGCTCGACTGCCGCCGGCATCTGGGCAACCGACATCAGGCTGCGTGCCACCTGATTGAGCAGTTGATCGGAGTTTTCCTCCTCCGCCAGAGATTTTGACAGCAATTCCACCACGGCGCTGTGGCGCAGTTGCTGGGCAAGGTTCTTAGCGGTCGTGTACGCGGAAATCTCGTAGTGCTCGACCCGCTGCGCCGCCCCGATTAGGGCGAGATCGGCAAGCGCGTCCTCCTTGTCCGCGCCTTGCTCCATGACTTCCTGGCCTTCCTCCACCAGACCCATCATGCCCTTGCACGGCTTGGCGCGGGCGGTCTCGCCGAGCAGCGAGAAACATTCGTTGAGCCGCTCGATCTGCTCCTCGGTTTCGATCAGGTGCTGTTCGAAAAGCTCTCGCAGGCGATCGAACCGCGCCGCCTTGGCCATTTTGGGCAGCGCCTTGGTCAGTTGCTTCTCTGCGTGCAGGATGTCCCGCAATTCGTCGACCAGAAGCTCGGCCATGCCCTCTGGCGCGAGGGGAGGCGAACTTTCGGTCTTGATCGGATGCGCGCCGCCATTGATGCCGGCCTCAGACTGCGAGAAGGCGGGCGCTTCCACGAATTCCCAGTCGCCGCCCTGGTTCCAGGGACCACGCGTGTCGATCTCGCCTTCGTCGCCGGCTCCGGTGGAATCGTTGAAGAACTGATTTACCAGCCCCGGCGTCGGGGCGAGCTTGCCGATGCTGAACGCCGGCTTTTTCATGCTTTCCAGGGCTGCGGCAAAAGCCTTCATGTGGGTGATTTCCCGGGTCATGAGGAACTGAAGCGCATCCTTGGTGCCGGCGTCGTCGCAGAAATTGATGAGCCGCTCGTAGACGATCTTTGCCCGAGCTTCCGCCGCGATGTTGCTGCGCAGGTCGACGTCGAGTTCGCCGGTGATCTTAAGGTAGTCCGCGGTCCACGGATTGCCTTGCGAGTTGAACAGATTGACGCCGCCGCCGCCGGCGATCGCAATCAGCGGGTCGGTTTCGGCTGCCTGGCGGTCGAACTTCGAGGGTTTGAGGTGCATGCGCGCCAGACATCCGACGATTTCGAGATGGCTGAGCTCTTCGGTCCCGATATCCATCAGGAGGTCCTTGCGGTCAGGGTCTTCGCAATTCAATCCCTGGATCGAGTACTGCATCGCTGCAGCCAGTTCGCCGTTGGCGCCGCCGAACTGCTCCAGCAGCATGTTGCCAAATCGAACGTCCGGCTCGTCGACGCGCACGGTGAACATCAGTTTCTTGACGTGATGATACATGATTATGCCGCCTTCTGTTCGATCGCGAGATACTGTTGAGTCACCTTTGCAACGTTGGCATCAATCCAGGCTGCCATGCGCTCCTCTTCCTTGAGGTTCTGCTCCAGCAGGGAGCGAGAGCCGCCTTGACCGGCGCTGTCGCATAGCGTCAGGAGCGATTTATATGCGGCGATCTCGAAATGCTCAAAAGCGTTATTGGCAAAGGTGTTCTTGAGAATTTCGTCTCCAGCCATGGCATGGGTCATTGCCATCATGTTGGCCATCACGGATTGCGCAGTGTCCTTGAGGGTGGAGTTGCTTTCTCCGCACGCTTGCAGGCATTGCTCAAGACGACTGAGCTGGTTGTTGGTTTCTGCCAGATGTTCTTTCACCCGCGCCCTTACCTCAGGATAGTCGGTCAGTCGTTCCGATTGACGCTCCATCAGTTCTCTCGCCTGTACTTCCATCGCGTGCGCATTGCGCAGGCCGACGACGTATACGTCCTTTGCTGTGGTGGTCATTGCCGTCTCCATTGTTCGTAGGAGACCGTCCAACGAGACGCGCCGCTCATCGTTCCTATTGTATCCGCGCGCTTCTTTAGGACGAAGATGATCCTTGTATCCGCCCATCCCGCACGCGGTACATGCCGCCGCGGCATTAGATAAGCCGCGTCGCATTAGCTGCCACTTGCTTGCGATAGAAGTCGATGACCTCGCCCGTGGTCTTGCCGCCCATCAAGCATCGCGCTAGCTTCCACTGCGGCATCGATCTTTTCGGAAACCATCAGTTGCGTCTCTTTCGCAGCATGAACGCCGCCGGTAGCGATCTTCCATAGGCGCATGTCGATGACGTTCTGAGCTTCGACCGCTAACATGAGGGCCGGATAGAAGGGGTAAAATAGCATCTCGCTGTCTCCTCACAGCGGGAGCGCTGCAACTGCTCAACAGTCTGGCAACTCAATGGTTGCTAAGTGCGGGTCGGAGGCCGACTAGCGCCGTTGGTGGTCCATTGGCGGGCTATGTACACTTTTGTACTGACTTGCCTTACTCGCGCCAGCAATGCGCGCTGCTCTTTGGGTTCGAAGGTCGCAATCCGACGCGCCTCTTGCCATCAACCAATAGCTCAGTTCGCAGTTGGGCTTCCTCATCATTGTCGCATGGAATCTCGATGCGGTTGCGGATATGGCCGGCGTCGCCCACGACTTAGGCGCAATACCTCCGAGTCATGGCAACTAGGTGGGTCGCTGTAGTCCGGGCGACTTTAGCCAATCACTCATGTGAGAAGCCGCTTCAGCCTGCCGAGCCCGCTTGAGAAGAAGTTCCCGGGCCAAACCCGGCGGGGCGTTCTCCGCGGCCTCCCTGAAGCGCTGAGCTTCCTCGGCTAGTCGTTCTTCAAAAGTCTGAGTGTGCTTAAAACGGCGGCGTTGCTGCGGCATCGCGCTGGTCTTCTTCCGTTGGAGTAAGGCGGGAGCGCAGTTGGCGTCCTCACCACCGAAAGATGCTTAAGCCCTTACGGCGGTGATGAGCTTAGGCTCTATGGTTCGAAACTCTATAACAACGGTTAACTTTCGGGAGATTGTTGCCATAGGAACAACGCGTCCCCGCGTCTGTTCGGATTGGATGACGCGCTATTCCTTTCAGATTACGAACGGCCAGAACTTTCTACACTCGGAAGAACTCGCGAGCGACGCGGCGGCATGGCATGAAGCCATTCTCACTGTCAGGGACATTGAATCGACGCTCTCGTCAGAAGGCGGAGACTGGTCGCTTGAGGTCAAGCGGGAAGAAAAACCGATTTTCAGAATCGACGTTACCGCCCGAAGGATTGAACCTTAGTTCCCCGGATACAGATGCAAATAAGATGGATCGAATTCAGCCAACTTCTCCAGTTCCGGAGGGTCGACCAGGCGGAAATTCGTTCTTTGAACCTCAATCAGACCCTCTCTTCGAAGCTGCTGCAGTACTCTGTTGACATGCACAGTCGAAAGACCCAGGCAGTCGCCTAGATCGGCTTGGGTAACGGGCAACTCGAATTCCAACTCCCGCGCACGACCAATAGCGTTAAGCCTTCGATGGAGTTCGAGCAGCAGGTGCGCCATTCGAGCATCCGCAGATCTACGACCCAGACTCAGGAGCCATTCTCTGAATATCGCAGCATCGATCAGTGTTTCTCTCCAGAGGGCGGCAGCAACGTTAGGGCGCTCCCTGTTCAGCCCCATCACCGCGGCATGGGGTATAAATCCCAGCGTGCAGGGGGTTAGTGTCGTAAGATCGTGATCCATGACCTTCAGATGAAGGCTTTGGAGATCCGGAACCTCGCCGGGAATGTGAATGGAAAGAACCTGGCGCTGGCCTTCGACGGTCGTTTTCGAGCGAAAGGCAAAACCTTCCCCGATCAAACAACACTCGTGGGGACGCTGACCATCGGACACGATGGCTTCCCTCGCCTTGAACTCGCGTTGGTGTATGGGCAGCCGTCGGAGCGCCTCGATGTCTTCCTCATCGAGAAAGTTGGAGACGGTGAGTTTTGTTATCAACGCAGCCGCTAGATGTGCCGTCATCGACCGTCCTTGCTCGGGACCCGAACCGGAGTCCTAGGACGTCCAATGTCGGTAGATGATAACAGCGGCGAGCGAGCTGGGTTCCGGAACCCCCGGCCAGGCAGAGCGGCGACCGTGGTGCTGACGATGTCAGCCGAACAGGCCCGCGTCGGCCGACGCGAACGGCGACAATGCGCGCAACGGCGCGATAAGAAGCGCACCCAGCTAAGACGAAGCTCGGCAGCGCCACCGCCAAGCGCAACAAGGCGCAATCCGCAGTCCTTTAAAGATCGGGTGTCGCACCTTGCGCTCGGCGGACTTCGCCCTGTACTCGATCTCGACGAGTAGGTGGGGCTCGACCCAAATTCCCATATGGGCGATGCGCTTGGCATAGGGCTGGGTCTTGCGGATCAGCGGCGTCAGGCGGCGTCGCAGTTCGGCAGCAGACGTTTTGTCGAATCCGTGGTCGACTTTGCCGGCGTAGATCAGGTCGTTGCCCTTGCGCCGGCCGACATAGATGCCGTCCCAGTCGTTGCCGTCGAGGGCGAAGCCGGCGATCGTCAATGTCTCCCGCTGGGCGCAGGTTTTCTTGGTCCAGTTGTTACCGCGGCCATGAATCCAGGGAAGGGCGCCTTGACGCCGATCGCCGCCGGTTTCCTGCGCTGAAAGGCCATGGGTCACACCAGATGTGTCGGCAGCGGCGGCTGCACGTCGTGGTAGCGTTCGAAGCGGTCGGTGAAGTCTTGCAGGAAAAACGGGATGTCGCGCCCCTGCAGATCGCAGCGCCGGCGCAGCTCATGGGCGACGTCCTCGGAAACGTCTTCCGACCAGCGCTCGGCGGTGTTGAAGGCGATAACGCGGATCGGGTTGCTATATTGCCCCGTGAGCAGGTCCTGGATGACCGTCTCGAGGTCGGTCGTCTCATAGTCGGTCTCGCACCAGGCGCGGCCGAGCTTGCCGAAATTATCGGCCACCAGGTAGACCGTCTGTCGTGGCCGTTGGGCACGATCGACGGCGTCCAACTGGACTTACGCATCAAAGCAACTCCACGCAACAGACCCCGGATTCAAGCGGACCCGCGCCGATTCGTTCCGGCGGCCGTGTCGGTCCCGGGGCTCTTAATTCCCTGAACGCAAACCTCCCCAAAGGCCAAGAAGGAAGTAGGCTAAGAGAACCAAAAAAGGCCATCGCAGCCCCCAGATATTTCGCCTAATGCGAACTGGGATGGCGGGTTCGACACGCAACGGGGCTCGCGGGTGCTCAGATGACGGATGATCCACGGGGCTGCACGCTTTCCGGCGTGGCGGCCCGACCATCGCTTTGACCCTGTCACTGCCGCTGCAGCGAACACCCGAAGGTCGTTCTACACGGCAGTGGGGGGAGGCAACCATATTTAAAAGAATGGGTCCCGCGCAGACCCTTTGACGAACGGGTGGTTTGATAGCCGGCGGCTGACCATCCGGTCAGCTAGGTGCATCACCCCGACCATTGCGGCGAGGGTTACCAGGCCGCAGAGCGTTGCGACAATCGCGAGCATGGCCGCCTCCTTTAGTTCGGCGAATGCAGTTCCTCAGACGCGAGCCATTCGTCAACCTGGGGCAGGATTTCCAGGCCTTCGGCTCGCTTCAACTCAGCAAGCCGGAACAGGCCAAGCACGACGATTGTCGGGATCGATACGGCGGCGGTCGCCAACGCCATTAGTTCTAACATGATGGCCACCCGATCTTGATTGCCCCTACAACGCCCGCACGCGTTCTCTGTTCCTCCATTGGAACCTTTTGCCCGGTTGCGTGCTTTTCCCGCAGCGGTCAAGGAGACGACAGAATGGCAGTCAACAAGCCGAAAGGCGACAATGCCCGCAAGGGTGCAGTGAAGAAGCGATCGCAGTGAAAACCACGCTCGGCGGCGCCGCCGCATGGACCAAGCGCAGCAAGAAGGGCGGCGAGTTCATGGCAGCGAAGAAGCCGGCAAAAAAGGCTAAGGCGGCGCAAAAATTCAAGGGAGTGCGGGTCGAGAAAAAGCGGGCGCGAGCGGCCCGATAGCCCGCGATATTGCGAGGTGTGTGATGACACGCAATCGGACAAGGCCATCGACTTCATTGGAAATGCGCCTTCTGAAGTTTGCGGAAGACGCGCGAGCTGCGGCCGGCCGCATCAAGCCTGGTCGAGAACAGGACGTTTTGATTCAGAAGGCGCGGAAGGCGGAGGCGATGGCCGATGCCGAGAACCGGCTCAAGACGCTGGCATATGAGACGGCCCCAGCGCGGGAGGCAAGCTGAGGCCGTCGGCTTCGAGAGGTCGTGCCGGAGGAGCTGTCCGGCACAGGTTTACAATTTCGAAGGCCGGCGCTCGTTCCAACCACGACGGATTGGCAAGATGCCCGCCTCATGTGACTTCAGGCGCGCTGGGCGGTGGCAAGCCAAAATCCTTAGCCTGCTTAGCTGCTAGCTTCCGGTAGGCCGACGCTTGCTCCAGCAACTGCGTTCTGAAGATCGAATCTTGCTCACCCGCCGCCAGGCGTTCTAATGCCACGGCCCGATCCAGATATTCCGTAAGGAGCTTCATCGGAAAAGATTAGTCTTTAGGTTCGGACCAGCTGCGTTCGACATTCAAACATTCGTACTGTGAGCCACGCGTTGAGTCCATTATCTTGCGGACCACTTTGGGCTGTGCTCCACACCGGCATCTGCGCTCCTCGGGCGTCTCCGGTCCTGATAGTTTTTCGCTGCTAAAGTAGTTCATTGCTCACCCCGCCAAAGGTGAGTCAGTAAGTGCTAAAGTGAAATTTGGTTCCCCACTCACTCGGCGGACAAGGCGTCTCACCCAAATGGGTTAGCGGTATGACGCCAAGGGGAGGCCGCACCGTTGCAACGTTTCCCCGGTCTCCCCCGCGGAGCTTTATGAATCCAACCGATAGTGCGAAGTGTCCCCTCGATGCGGGCTCTCGAGACGTCTTGAGGCGTCCGTTGGGGCTTCAACTCAAATGAAGTCCGAACAGATGTCGGCACTCTCATGCACATCAAATCAAGTTCTCGTTCGAAAGAATGAACTGAATTGGCGGCCGAAATGGGCCGTCCAAGCACAACGCCACCAAGCTGAATGATGCTTGGCGGCGCTGCACCAGATCTGGGAATTGCGATGCCCCAGTCGGAGAATACGTCCGTGAGAGGACAAGGTTGCTTGGAATCGGGAACAAGTGGCAATGACCGAGTTTCGCGTTATTTCGCGGCAAGGCGGCACACGGAACCCCATGCTGGGCCTTCCCATTTTTGGTGGCTGGTAAGGAACGCGCTGGCGATCCCGTCGCGGTGACGGCGATCTGGCGGGCCGAATGGAATTAGATGCGCCCGCGGACGCCATCAAGACAGCAAACGACCTCCGTGACGAGGTTCGAAGCCGCCGGCCATATCCATACGGCAGGAGAATTCCACCATGTCGACCGCAAGAATTAGCGGCCACTGGCAGACGTTACCGCTTAAGATCAGCGAAGAAATGCGCCACAGATGATGACCAGAATGACGAGTGCAAACGCCATCAAAAGCCAGGGCATGTCTTTTCGTTCGCGGGGTGTCATTACTGATCACCGAGATCACATTAGTGGTGTTCATCTCGGGAACAAGTGGCGATGGCAGCGTTTTTGAAGGTTCGGTCTGGGTGGACTGCCGCTTTGAACCTGTTAGGCTCTAGCTGCCCGCTCGCGCGGGTTTTTGGATGCTTATCTCGACTTAGCCCCGCCTAACCGGCGGGGCTTTCTTCCTGACGCTAGGAACGATCCGGCCCGGCAGGAATCGACTCCGCGCTCCCGGAAGACTCCTCAGCCTCCGACCGGGAGAAAACCCCCATTGGGTTGGCGGCCTTGGTGCAGCGTTGCGTATCAGCGCTGGGGCCGTTTGCGCGTGGGTGAAGCTCATCACGGCCCCGCGGCCGGTCAGTATTCGCATTTGGAAATGCCAGTCGTCATCATCGCCGGCGAGGAAGACAGTCGATCGACATCGAAAGTCAGTCGACCCGACTTCACTCCGACCTTGCTCAGAGCAAGTTCCACAGGCTCGCGGGGAACGGCCACATGATCCAACAGACCGCGACGGATCAAGTAATGTCAGCCATACGGGAAGTAGCCGGCGCATCAACGCATCTTGCAGCCGCCGAATAACCATGTAGCCGCGCGTGCAGCTTGTCCGCTAGCGGTGGCCCTTCCGCATCGATCGGCGCCGCCCCCTTGGGGAACAATGATGCGTCACCGGCATTACGTATCGATGGTGCGTCCCCTATTTGAATGTCGAAATAATATAGACCCACGCAAGGCAAGACCCCGACCCAGGAATTCGTTCCGGCGCTTGCCTCCCGTTTGGAACGGAGCCCTGCGCCTTGAATTAACGCCACGTCGTATCGCCCTGACGTCGTGAAACTTGCGATGGTTGGAAGTAGGAACAGGCCTTGGACGGAGGAGGATGATCGCCGGCTGCTTGAATTACGAGACAGCGGCAGATCTTATCTTTCGATAGCGGTGGCCATGAGACGCTCGGCCTCTGCGATTAGAGGTCGTCTGTGTATTGTCCGGGCCCGGGCGAGATCCACCCCAAGCTCGCTGAAGACCGATGCGTAGCGCCTTACCGCTCCGGCCGCTCACCCATTTGGACGAAAAACCCGTGGCTCCCGCGATGCTACAGGCCAAGGGTGCGTTTTCATGAGCCGTCCGTGATCGGGAACAAGTGGCAATGCCCTGCGTTGATGGTTTGTCTGAAAGGACATTAGGACACGGACAACTTAACCGGCCCCAGCGCGCTTCCCCCTTAGCGCTGGGGCCGTTTCTTTTGCATCAAGCTTGAGACCTTCCGCACTGCCCGGCCTTTGGATCCAGAATTGCAATGGCTCATCTGCGTTCGCCGCTTCTTGGACTTCAATCCTGCTCTTCGATCATTCTGACGGTGTTTAATCGGACGGCAATTCATCTCCAACGATAAGGGACGACCGCACGTTTCGCTTCTCAAATCATTGGTCTGTTTTTTCCATTAAATGAGCGCCGGCCCTACACCATGATTTGTCGGGAAGCGAACACATCTGTCCGAACCATTTGATGTCGGCGGAGTTGGTTCCAATGCTACGATTTCCCAGATCATCAACTCGGCCTGTTTAGCTGGATCGCTGTTGCTACCGGCCTAATCGTCCGCGCCCGGTAAAGTTCAGATCGCTTAGGAAAAAACATGGAAGCGCAAGGTGACAGCCTGTTTGAGGCGGCTCCTGTTCCGAAGATTTCCGCAAGGCCCCTGGGGAAGTCGGGCATGCCAGTCTGGGATGCGGAACAGTTACGTTTGGCGATTGCTGCTGCGGGAGTCGCACTGTGGTCGTGGAACGTAGACACCAATCGCTTCACGATGGACGAAAGAGCCTTCCATCTTTGGGGCGTGCCGCTCAGCGGATCCGTGACGTTCGATGACCTTTCTTCGCATATTCATCCCGCGGACCGCGACCGCGTGAAAGCCGCTTTTGCGGCCACACGCGCTATCATCGGCGCCTATGAAATCGACTTCCGAATCATGGTCGGCGAGGAGGTGAGGTGGGTGTCGGCTCGAGGCCAGGGCAACGATGCGGATATCGTCGGTCGTATCATGTACGGGATTTTCCTCGACGTCACTGGACGTAAGCAGGCTGAGGAAGGTCACGAGCTACTGGCGGGTGAAATGAGCCATCGGGTGAAAAATCTGCTAGCCATTGCATCCGGTCTCACGGCCATTACTTCGCGGTCCGCAAAGACAACGGCCGAAATGGCGAAAGAACTAACACATCGGCTCACCGCGTTGGGTCGCGCCCATGATCTTGTCCGTCCGCTTCCAGGTCAGGGAGGAAAAGCTGCCCTTCTCGGCGATCTGTTGACGGTACTGCTTGCACCATATGACGACATGGGGGCGTTTAGCGGTCGCGTCCGAGTGTCAGTCCCTCGCATGGGCGTGGGCGAGCAAGCAGCCACAACGCTCGCGCTCGTTATTCATGAACTAGCCACCAATTCTCTAAAGTATGGCGCGCTATCTTCACCGACTGGCACATTGGATATATCCTGCGCTGCTCATGACACTGAGGTGGTGGTAGTATGGACTGAGCGCGGTGGCCCGCCGGTTGCGTCTCCGATTGGGAAGGCGGTTATGGAAGCAAGCTGCTCAATCGCGGCATGACGGTCCACCTTGGCGGATCAATTTCATGCGATTGGAGCGCGGAGGGTGTTATTGTGACGCTTCATATGACCAAAGATCAGCTCGCCAAGTAGAGACGGGACGATGCTGCCGGTCCCAAACCGAGCCAGTTCTTATTTGCACTTTCGATGCCGGCTATAGGGGTAGCAGCGCAGCTCGGAATAGTCCTTGCATCGCATGTAACGCTCCGGAAAGCCGGTTTCACCGGCCCTGCCGAGGGCGCGAAGGCGAGCTACGAAGTCGTTGCGAACCGGGGCAAGGAATCCGCGGAAAATTTAAAAGTACGATGAGTAGCCGGGAACGCTTCTGCTTGTTCCGCAGTTATTTGCCGGTGACAGAATCCTTGCGAGGAGCGGGACAGTCCCTGCTAAAGGCCATGCGGTGTAACGCCCGTGTGGCCTTAGTCCTGAGATGAGGCGGCCCGACGGTGAGCTAAGGAGATGCCGCCTAGCCTAACCGCGGGGCAGGATACGCGCCCAACAACGAGACTACAAATCCAACGCGCCGGTTCCATCATTGTGCCTTGGCCTCGGTCGGTTCGATGTATTCGCGGTGGAGAGAGGTTAAATTCCGATTACCATCGAAACGAACAATTACGATGCTGCTGTCGGGCCGTCGGTTGATGACCGTACCGACCTTGCCTGCGAGCCCCGGGGCAACGTTCAGCACCAAGCGTGCTTTAACGAAAGCGATCGCCAACCTGGGGTGTCTCTTCGGTGTCGGCCAAAGGATCGCTTTCTGCAATCGATTGATTAGGTTGATTCATTCCGGCCTTATCGGTTCCAATCGTCTGTAGGTTCGAACGACGAGTTCGCATCATTTCTCAGTATGGCTGGAGGTGGATTTTGTCCGGGCTGCCCGGGGCTCGGACGTTTCTAATTGCAGAGATCGAACGTCTCATGGCCACTGCTATCGAAAGATAAGATCTACCGCTGTTTCGTAATTCAAGCAGCCGGTGATCGTCTTCTGCTGTCCAAGGCCTGTTATTATCTCCCACCATCGGCAAAGTCTTTACGCACCAAACAACAATCGGAACAGAGAAAAGCGAGCAGAGAAATCGAAGTCAGTTTGATTTCTCATTCGCCAACCGCCCGCGATCCAGGGCGACTCGTGCTGCGGTATGAGCTTCAAACAAAAATCGTCCGGCCTCTGTTGTGGCCGATGGGTTTCGGTCGATATGAGACCCGTTCAGCGTGACTGTGCCGTTTGATAGAATTGGAAATTTGAAGACGTGGCCGTGCCTCACATGAACAACCACGACCTCTTTTTCGGAAACTGATGTGGTAAATTCAGGATCGGGCATGATCCGCTGGCCCTGCGAGCTCGGCCGAGAACAGCGGCGTCGCGAACCTGGGCTGCCTTCTTGAGAGCGTCAAGTTGCTGAGGACCGGAAGGCAAGCACCGGGCGTCCATTAGGGCCTTGATTGCCTTTGCGCTCAATTCCTTGTCGGGAAACGTCCTCTTGGCCATAGTCCTTCTCCTCAAAGACAATTCACGCTGGACGCGCCGAAAATGGCGCCAAGACTCCCCGATCGAAGATACTGATTCTTGGAGCCACCGGCGGTACCGGCCGTCTCATCGTCGACCAGACGCTGGAGCGCGGGCAGGAGGTCACCGCGCTGGTGCGGTCACCGGAGAGGGCGAGCTGGTTGAAAGGTGCCAGACTTATAGTCGGTGACGTCCGCGATGAAAAAGTGCTGCGGGAAGCCCTCAAAGGTCAGGACGCGGTCGTCAGCGCGCTGGGTACACCGGCGAGCCTCTTCCGTGAAGTAACGCTTCTCTCGACCGCCACGCGAGCGCTTGTCAGAGCGATGAAGGCCGAGCACGTCTCTCGCCTGGTGTGCATCACGGGGATTGGCGCCGGGGATAGTGCCGGACACGGTGGCTTCCTATTCGACAACGTGATCTTTCCGCTTCTGCTGAAGAAGGTCTACGCAGACAAGAATCGGCAGGAAACGATCGTCAGAGACAGCGGACTTGACTGTATCCTCGTTCGTCCCTCCGTCCTGAACGATAAGCCCGGGCACGGGTCGGTCCGGGTCCTGGCGGATCTTTCAGGCTTCCATGGCGGAAGCATATCGCGAGCAGACGTTGCGACGTTCGTCTTGGATCAACTGCATGCCGATGCTTGGCTGCATCGTTCCCCGTTGATCACATGGTGACAACGGTTGTCGCATCTAGGGGTGGTTCGAAATGGATCCTGCGTACCAGTTCGAAAAGCAGTCTCCATCACAGCTTGGTCGATGGTGCCGATTGATCGATCGATTGCCTTGCCGAGGTAGTCCGCGCTCGCTGCGGCAGGGACCGACACCGTCGCCGCTCGGAACGCAGCGTAAATTTAATTGCCACTCCTATATCAGAGCACTCGTGACCGACCGCTGTTGGCGCAAAGCAGCCGCTGAGATGTGTGAAGCTTGATCTAGCTAACTCTCGATGGCTGGCCCCAACTCAAACTCCCCCATGAATGGATTGGATAGATTGTTCAATCTCTTCAATCAGTTGGAAGGCGGCGTGAGCACGACGTGTGCACCGACCGATCAAGGAAAATCTGCCGGCGACGAGGTGCGATGCCGGCGCAGGTTGCGCTCGCTTGGCTGTTGAAGAAGTCCCCGGCAATCGTTCTTATTCCAGGCACATCGTCGCTCCAACATCTAGAGCAAAATATAGCCGCCTGTGATATCGAGCTGTCCGAGCGGAATATGCAAGTGCTCGACGGCCTGGGTGTGACAGCAGGTAGATGAAACAGAGATCTGCATCAGCAAAAGAGTGCTAGACCTGTTTGTCGTGATCGATTTCGATGTGCGTTGGGTTGCTCGAAATCTTCTCGTTGCGCGGCCTGCCGATCTTCTCGACGACGAAGTCGATGAATGCGCGGACCTTCGCGGCTGGATGTGGGCCTCCCGGGTACAATGCGAAAAGTGAAAATGATTGTCCTGGCCAGTCGGGCAGGACGTCGATCAAGCGGCCGCTGGCAAGCAAGTCTTGCAGACCGACGGCCTTAACCCGTGCAATGCCAGCTCCGGCAAGGCAAGCTCCAATTACTGGCCCAAATTCGGTGACGACAATGCGGCCCGTTGTCCGAACAGAAACGACCTTGCGTCCTTGCCGATATTCCCAGTCCTGGAGGGGGTCGCCGCTTAAGGCATTCCTCACCTGAATGCAATTGTGCGTGGTCAGTTCCGAGGGATGCTTGGGCTGTCCAAACCTTTGGATGTAGGATGGGGAAGCAACCGTCACGGTACGAGTTTCGAGGAGTTTGCGGGAAACGAGCGAGGAGGAAGGCGGATTTCCGAAATGAATGGCGATGTCGAACCCTTCAGCGACAAGATCTCCAAGCTGATCACGCGCGATAAGTTCCAGCGAAAGCTCCGGATATCGCTCCAGAAACTCGCCAGCATGCGGAGCGAACATCGTGGTCGCAAAAAAAGCGCTGACGTTAAGCCGAAGGCGGCCCCGAACCGCGGCCGAGCAACTCGCAGTCTGAGTGAAAGCATCTTCGATGCCAGAAAGCAGCGGCCCAATCTCACCGTAAAGGCGCCGGCCCTCATCGGTTAAGGACACCGAGCGCGTTGTTCGATCGAGCAGCCGAACTCCCACGCTTGCTTCGAGGCGCGCAACGGCTCGGCTCACGCCAGACCTCGTCAAGCCCAATGCGTCGGCCGCCCGCGCGAAGCTGCCTCCCTGCACGATCGCTGCCAGGACACCTACGTTCGCTACCAAGCGGCCATCGAACTTCATGCCCGCCTCCCACCGTTCGATTAATGAACTAATGTTTCAGAAATGTTGCGAGCCTGTCAACAATTGGCTTCGACTACGATAACCAACCGCAATTACGCTCTCGACGGCGGGCTGGCAGCTCACGCCGGACATCCGATAGGTGCCGAAGCCAAGTCTTGGGATTGAGACGCCTTGGTGACGAAGCTATGCTTTGAGGATCTCATCACGTCTGTCCGTCGAAAGAAGACCGGCGATGACTGCGTCCGCGTCAATGCGTCCCTTGATCGCCTCCGCGCCCCGTTCTTTGAACTCGATCCAGCCCTCGTTGAAGCCGTCAAGCATGCTGATGCGTGGCTGGGGGTTCTTCATTCCTTGCGAGCGGAAGAGCGTTTCCCAAGTGTCGCGAGGCACGGATTGGACGCGTACGACCTTTGCCAAGGCGCGTCCGAATGACATTGCGAGATCATTCGGCGAAATGCGGCGTGGACCTTCAAGCTCGACGATCCGCTTTCCGCTCCAGCCTTCCTGAATCAGTTCAGCCGCTACACGTCCGACATCCCTGGTGGCAACCATCGGAAACGGCCTGTCCGCCGGTTGCAGAAAGCTCTGAATGATGCCGGCGTCGCGTGCAGACGTGACGTCCAACAGTGCGTTCTCGATGAACCAGCCTGGCCGCAAGATGGTCAGCGGCAAGCCGACTTTCGTAATCGCGTCCTCCATCATGGTCCGTTGCGACAGGAGGTTATCCTTGATCGCGTCGGCGCCAATTGTCGACAGGCAGACGACTCTACCGGGCTCGGCAGACTTGAGCGCGCTTACAACGTTGCTAATCACACGTTGAGCCTCGGGGTATCCAGGTTCGGGATCAAATTCCGAGGGGGGAAGAATAAAAGCAGCTGTTGCTCCGGTGAAGGCGCGGGTCAAAGCGGCCGCGCTTTCCATTTCGGCAATTGCAACCTGACACCCCAGTTCGGCCCAGGCGTCGCCCTTGCTCTCGTCTCGCACGACGGCCCGAACCGGTTGGCCCTGGGCTAGAAGTGTGCGGGCGAGTTCTCCTCCGACTTTCCCCGTGATACCCGTTATGGCGTACATCATAGTTCTCCATTCGCGTGCTTATCTTTGTTGGAGTGATCTGGGGGAGGGGCTTAGGCGCGGCTGAGCTCGCGATACAACGCTCGCTCGAAGTCGCCATAGAGCGCCACGACCCGATCATCGAAAAACGGCAGCATCTGCGTGAACAAGGCACCTGCTACCTTCTTGTGCGAATCGAGCCAGAAATAACAGTTGAGCAGACCTGCCCAGGAAATGCTGCCTGCGCTTCGTCCGCTGACTACCGCCTGCTGATTGATGTCGAACGAAAGGCCCCACTTGTGAGCTTGGCCCGGGAATTGATTGAAGCTGTTCGAGAAGCTTGGTTGAACCGACTTCATCTCGATGACGTCGAGCGGACCAATCTGGTTCTGCATCATAGATGCAACGGTCTCAGGGCGGAGAATCTGTGCGCCGTTCAAGGTGCCGCCATTCAGCAACATGCGAAGAAATGTCATGTAATCCTTGGGCGTACTGAAGGCGCCGCCTCCACCCATGAAGAACTCCGGGCGCTGAGGCATCTCGAATGCAGCCGGAACCAGCGTGCCGTCAGACTGTCGATTGTGAAGTGTGGCCACTCGCCGCTTTTGCGCGCTGCCGATCAGAAAGCCGGAATCCCTCATTCCGAGAGGAGAAAAGATGTTCTCCCGAAAATAGACTTCCAGCGATTGGTCGCTCACGGCCTCAATCAACTTGCCGATCCAGTCCATGCCGATGCCGTATTGCCAACGTTCGCCGGGGTCAAACTCCAGTGGAGCGGCGAAGGCGGCATTCTGGCACGTCGCGATGTCCGGCATGCCCGTGACCTTCTCATACAGGGTCAGTTGCTCGCTCCAGATCGAGTAAGTGTAACCGGACGTATGCGTAAGGAGATGCCTGACGGTGATCGGCCGCTTGGCGGGGCGAAACCGTGGTTGGCCGTTGCCGTCAAAGCCTTCGAGCACTTTGGGTTCTGCGAGCTGAGGCAGTATCGTCGAAGCTTCCTGATCGAGGTGAACACGACCCTGCTGCACGAGTTGCATGCAGGCGGCCGCCGTGAACGCCTTTGTCAACGATAACAGCCAGAATACGGTGTCCATGGACATCGGCGTGCCATCCGCCGTGTTAGCCTTCCCAAAACCACCTTGATAGGCGATCCCGTTCGCCGATGCGCCAACCGCAACCACGCCGGCAACTGTGCCGCTGTCGACGGCTTTTTGCATCAAGGCATCCAACGCCACGGAATTTGATGGCTGTCGCGTCGCCCCTTCGCCGGCGGCGATAGCCCGCCAGGAACCAGCGGAGGCCATCGAGGCCGCGGCGATAAGACTCGCGGACTGCAGAACGTTTCGACGATCGATCAGCATTTCGATCCCTTCAAACAACCTGAGTGCCGGCTCTGCGGCGATCGTCTGGTATTAGCTGCGTGCAAAGCCGGCCGTGAGTGCGATTAACTTGTTGACGTTGAATGCCCAAGCCGATCCGTCGGTGCGGACGCGGCGGTCGGCATCGAGATCGTTGGCCAGGCTGACGAGACCGTAGTGGTGAGGAACGGGGGCCGCGACGAGGCTGTTCACGATCTCGGAGACGATCGTTAGGGGGGACGAAACGCTGGTGTATCTTGCGTCCTCAAGTACGGTTTCCCCCGGAAACAGCCAAGACATCGGGCTGACGTCGGTGCCGCCGATGCGAACGGGAGCCTGCACGATATCGAGATGCCTGCCCATGATGCGGCAGAGGTGATTGAAGACCAGTCGATCCCAGATATAGAATTGTATCGTGACGTCTCGCTTGTTGGGATCGAACAGCCGATAGCCTGCGAGCGTATCGGCCCGTGCGCGGGCGATATCCTGCATCATGAACTCGAGCCACTGACGCAGGATCTCTCCCTCGGCGTCAACTGAGCGCTCCAAGACTAACAAGGCGCGGTCGCGATTGGTAAACGCTCTGCCATAGCCAGCATTTGTGCGTTCGGCACGCCGTAGGAGATATTGTATCCGAACGCGAAGGTCAGGCCCGATCCAACGTCAAAGTCCGCGGAAATGTTGACGCGGATGTCGGAGAAGCTCGGCAAGACGGCCGATGTGCCGGCCCGATCCGGTATGGCTGCGGGGAGGGTGTTCACCAAAGTTAGACCGCGGGCGACGAGCACTGTTCGCTTTGCGCGGAGGGTTTGATGCGATTCGAAGACGATGTTGCCTGCCGACGCTGCTGAAAGGCTTTGAACATTCGTGATCCCGCCTTCGAGAAGCTTGCCGCGCGCACCCTCGATCAGGCCGGCTACGCGGCTGGGATGGTCCAGGTCCTTCGCCATGGTCCAACAGTAGGCCGACTGTGCCTGTTGGGCGCGCGCCGGCGGGGTCGGGATAGCCGCGGCGGCGTCCTCCTCGGTCGACCATTTGTAGCCGAGATAATCGCAACCGGAGCATCTGTGATCGACATGCCAAGGCAGGTCGCGCCAATCCGGTTCGCTCAGGATCTTGCGGAGGTCGTGCCGCAAGAATCTGGCGACGCGCCCCAGAACGACCTCCGGCGGCATCGTTTCCAGATCAGCGGCCAGGGCAGCCAGGTATTTCTCCTGATGCCGGTCCATCACATGATCCTTCACGTCCTGGCGCAACTGGACCTCGATACTGGACGCGTCGTGGCGGCCTGGCCAGATTGCGGCTTCTTGCGGCAAGACCGTCGCAGCTCCTAGAAACCGCCTGCGACGCGTGCGGCGGCCTATTCGTGGCCCGGATAAGGTTGGCGAGATCGGGCGAGATTCGCGGTTGCCGTCATAGAGGTCTGCTCGAGGCAGATCTGGTCGGTCAGCCCAGAAAGCTTCTCCTCGGAATAGCCGCTAACGCGGCAATCCGTGCTCAACGCCGACATCGCAAAGGCTCGGTTCACCGCTTGCGCAACGGTTCGTCCAAATGCGCAGACGTCCGATGTTCTCGGCAAGCTCAGCATCAATGAACTGACCAAAAAGGTTTTGCTGCGCAATTCTCGAGTGACCTCGTCGCCATTTTGATACTCGCGCCGCCGCACATCATGCAGGTGCCATTTCCGCACCAGCCAGGAATTGCCGCACTCGCTGGCTCCGCGGTTTCAGCGCGGCCGAGCCCGTCGCCGTGGCCGAGGAGGCGGTCGGGCCGGAGGAGGGTGATCGCGGTGACGTTGCCAAGTCAGCGGTTCAAATCCCACGAAATGCCCGACGCTCCCGACCGAGTATGCCCGATACGCAGCTCGCCGGTTTTTCGGACTATTCGGACTGTCGAATCGAAGCGGTTTCGCGCCGCTCGGAGCCGGCCGCAATCGGGCGGGCGACCGCCTCATCCGGAGTGACGCCGGACGGCGGATCCGATGGCTTGCAGTGCACCCGCGAAATCGCTGACAGGTTGGATGGCAAACCAAAGCAAGGCAGCCGAGGTTTTACGCTGCAGCCAGGCTCTCGCGAGCGAAGCGGGGGCGCCTTGCAGCTTTGAATAGAGGGTTGTGCAGGAATATCGCGAACCGAATGCAGATTTAGAGCGAACGCTACATCTTGCCAGACTCAACTTCCAAAGCTGGACTCAAGATAGGGTTCACCAGACTCAATTTGGGTCGATCGCTACACAACGGATCATGCACGAGGCGCTCCTGCCATTTCGCATAAGGTTCATTACGCGAATTAAGAGCTAGACATGAACTGCCTGCCGAGCATGCTTAACGCCATCAGGACGCGGCTAACGTCTCCATGAATTCTTCCATAGACGGCTGCTTCGCGTATTGCAGCTTAAGAAGATCTTCAACCTTAAGATTGGTGTAGCGCTGAAGCTGTCGCCAATCCTTGTGTCCGGTGACCAGAGCGACTTTTTCGATTGGAAGTCCTGCCTCGAACAGACGGCTCGTTCCCTCGTGGCGGAGATCGTGGAAGTGCAGGTCGTCGATCTTGAGTTCATCGCAGGCCCGGGTGAATGCCGCACTTACCGATTTGTGATTATGAGGAAAAATCCGTCCATAACCTCGAGTGACAATCCGTTGCTGAAGCACGACTTCCCACGCGTCATAGCCCGTTAGATTGAGCAGAGGTACTTTCTGGTCATTCCCGTCCTTGTTCCTTGGATCCTTTCTGTCCTGAATGACCACTAATCGTTTTTTCATGTCGACCAGTGGCCACTCGGGTTTGCAGATCTCTTCCTGGCGCAAAGTCGTCGCCACGGCGTATCTGACGATCCGTCCCATCGGTATGAATTGCCGACGGTTCGTCTCAAAATATTCGATCAATTCGTCGAGTTCGTCTTGGGTGGGGCGTCGGTCACGCTCGTTGCTCTTTCCGACCAGATTGAGATGACTTAATGCGACCCGCGCGAGGCGAGCTTCCTCGGCGGAAACCTCGATGCCGTGCACAGCGGCGGCATGTGTGATGATTGTTCGGATGAAAGACATATCGATCGCCAACGTTGCGGGGCCGGCGCCTTGCTTGGCGCGCTTCCTTCCGAACTCGATCAGTCGTTCTCGATTCAGTGCGGGAAGCTTCACGCTGCCGAGCTGAGTCTTCAGCGATGCCATTACGGCAGCTTTTGAGCGGCGAGGGGGCTTTCCAACCTCGTGCATGTCCTCATCGTGCAGGTCGATCAGATCGCCGAACGTGCGAACGTTGCGCACCGCGCGGGGCTTAGCCGATCCGTTCCGGTCGATGTTGCGCTCCATTTCGAGCGCCCATTCTTCTCCGTCCTTGCGTCGGCGGAAGGTCTCGGCCACATAGCGGGTCTTCCGGCGGACCTGGACGCGCCAGTTTCCCGAAGTCAATTGGGTGAAGGTCGCCACGCGTGTGCACTCCGACTTTCGTGTGCACTATGTGTGCACTGAGAGGTCAAAACAGGTACAAACGTGTGCAATTTTGGCTAGTTTGGAGTGCACACGTTCGTGTTTCATCCCCTTGAGAGCATAGGGTAAATCGTTGAAATCGCAAGACTATCGCTTTTCTGTGGCGCCCATGATGGATTGGACTGACCGGCATTGCCGCGTGTTCCACCGTTTGATGACGCGGCGTGCGCGGCTTTACACGGAGATGCTGACGACCGGCGCCATCATTCATGGTGACCGAATGCGGCTGCTCGGCTTTGACCAGAGCGAGCATCCGGTGGCGCTGCAGCTTGGCGGCTCCGATCCGCGCGATCTCGCCACGGCTGCGAAGATCGGCGAGGATTTCGGCTATGACGAGATCAACCTCAACGTCGGCTGTCCGTCGGACCGGGTAAAGGACGGCCGCTTCGGCGCCTGCCTGATGGCGGAGCCGGCGCTGGTTGCGGACGGCGTTGCGGCGATGAAGCGTGCGGTGAACATTCCCGTCACGGTGAAATGCCGTATCGGCATCGACGACCAGGATCCGGAAGTGGCGCTGGACGTGCTGGCGCGCGGCGTCGTTGCTGCGGGGGCCGATGCGCTGGTCGTGCACGCCCGCAAGGCCTGGCTCAACGGCTTGTCGCCGAAGGAGAACCGCGACATTCCGCCGCTCGATTACGACAGGGTCTATCGGCTGAAGGCGGCATTGCCGGACGTGCCCGTCATCATCAATGGCGGGATCGGCAGCCTCGCCGAGACGAAGGCGCATCTTGCCCATGTCGATGGCGTGATGCTGGGGCGGGCGGCCTATCAGGAGCCGTGGCGATTGCTCAATGTCGATCCGGAATTGTTCGGCGAGGCGGCGCCGCATGCGACCATGAAGGATGTGTTCGACGCGATGATGCCCTACATCGAAAACCAGCTCGGGCAGGGCACGCGGCTGCATTCGATGACGCGGCACTTCGTCGGCGCCTTTCACGGCGTGCCGGGGGCGCGTGCCTTCCGCCGCCATCTCGCCGAAAACGGCGTCAGGCAAGGCGCCGGCGCCAACGTATTGTGCGATGCGATTGCGCTGGTTGATATCAGCGCGGCGTCCTCGATCGCGGCGTGACGCCACACCATCTTCCACCGGCTCAGTTGCCGGTCCGACAGATATCGCCTTGACAGCGCAATCATCCCGTCCGTAACCTCAGCTCACAAAATCAAAAAAACATCAACCAAGGAGAAATTGCTGCCAAAAGGGAGGAGAGAATGCTCAGGTACACGTCTATCGTCGTGGCTGCTGCCCTCGGACTCGCCGCCACCTTTACGGAGCCAGCCCAGGCTCAGACCCCGGCTCCCAAGCCCCTGGTATTGAAGGGCCAATCGACCCATCCAGCATCTGCGAACTTCCACCTCATCTTCAAATTGTGGGCCGAGACAGTCGAAAAGATGTCGGGCGGTCGCCTCAAGATTGAAACGCTTCCCGCCGGCGCCATCGTTCCCCCGTTCGAAGTCTTCGACGCAACGTCGAAGAACGTTCTCGACGTCGGAATGGCGCCGTTCGGCTACATTCTCGGCCGCAACACCGCAACCATCCCGATGTCGCACGGTCCGCTGTTCGGCATGGACGGAAGCGACTACTGGGCCTGGTACTACGACGGCGGCGGCATGGCCCTGCTGGAAGAATTCTACCGCGACGTCCTCAAGCTCAACGTCGTGGGCTTCCCGATTCCGACCGACTATCCGCAAGGTATGGGTTGGTTCAAGAAAGAGATCAACAGCCTCGCCGACCTCAAGGGGATGAAGTATCGCATCTACGGCATCGGCGCGGAGACCTACGGCCGGCTTGGCGTGTCGGTCGTCACCATACCGGGCGGCGAGATCGTCCCGGCGATGGAGCGCGGCGTGATCGAAGGCGCCGAGTGGATCAACTGCGAGGAAGACAAGAAGCTCGGTCTGCACCAGGTTGCGAAGCACTACTACACCCCTGGCATGCACGAGCCCGTCACCGGCGGCCAGTTGATGATCAACGGCGATGTCTGGAAGAAGCTGACGCCGGATCTGCAGGAGATCATCAAGGTTGCCAGCGTCTACGCCACGACGCAGCGCAATTTCTCCTTCAACCGCGAGACCGCGCAGGCCTGCCAGGACCTCCTCAAGATGGGCGTCCAGTTGCATCGCACGCCGGATGATGTCTTGAAGAACTTCCTCGACGAGTGGGAGAAGATCCAGTCCGAGTACGCCGCCAAGAACCCGTTCTACAAGAAGGCGATGGACAGTCAGAAGGCCTACGCCGAGAAAATCGTCCCGTTCAAGCTTTCCTGGTTCCCGCCTTATAATTTCGCCGGCGAGTACTACTGGAAGGACAAGGTCTATCTGCAGAAGAAGTGATCCGCTTTCGCGCGCGCAACTGGCGTCATTGACAGGCGCCAGTTGCTTTCCAAGGGGATCATGATGTCGACTGACGGCGGAGCCTCGTATCCTGCTGGCGTGGGAAGTGAGTTTCCACACGCCTTCTACACGATCATTCGAGCCATTGACCGGTTCTCGGACGTCACCGGCAAACTCATCTCCCTGACGATGCTGTTCCTCGTGGTGACGATCACCTACGAGGTCGTGATGCGTTACGGGTTCAATGCCCCGACCGCCTGGGTTTACGAGTCGAGCTTCATGGCCAACGGCTCAGCCTTCATGCTCGCCTGCGGATACGCGCTCTACAAAGGCGCGCACGTTCGAACCGATATCTACTGGGAGAACTTTTCGGAACGCACCAAGGGGATCATCGACATGATCTCCTACATCCTGCTGTTCTACCCGGTCATGATCACCTTCATGGTGGTCAGCTACGACGCCGCATTGCATTCCTGGGACACCGGCGAGCGATCGCAGGAAAGCGTGTGGCGCGTGATCATGTGGCCGTTCCGGGCCACCATCCCGCTGGCGGCGGTCCTTCTCATGCTTCAGGGCGTCTCCGAAGTACTGAAGTGCTGGTATCAGATCCAGTTCGGGCGCGAGTTCGAGCACAAGGAAAAGATCGAGATATGACCGGACTCGAGCTGCTTGGCCTATTCATGCTGCTGGTGATGCTGGGGGCGATCTTCATCGGTCTGCCGATCAGCTTCACGCTTTTGTTTCTCGCGGGCGTGTTCGGCTACATCGGCATGGGGCCGCGGGTGCTCAGTCTCGCCTACCTGCAGACCATCGGCATCATGAAGCAGGACGAGCTGGTCGCGGTGCCCATGTTCATCCTGATGGGCTTCATCTGCGATCAGGCCGGGCTGATGGAACGACTGTTCAGGGCGTTCCGCGATCTGTTTGCGCCGTTGAAGGGCGCGCTTTACGTGGTCGTCATCGTTACCGCGACGCTGTTCGGCATCGCTGCCGGAACCGTGGGCGCGACGGTGGCGCTGCTCGGCATCATGGCCGGGCCGATGATGATCCGCTCTGGCTACGACGTGCGCATGTCGGCGGGCGCGATCGCGGCCGGCGGCACGCTGGGCATCCTGATTCCGCCGTCGGTGATGCTGGTCGTGATGGCACCAGTGCTCGACATTTCGATCATCGATTTGTACGCGGCCGCGTTCGGCCCGGGCTTCCTGCTGTCCGGCATGTTCATCGCCTACACGCTGATCCGCTGTCACTTCAATCCGAAGCTCGGTCCGCCGGTGCCGCTCGACGAGCGGCCGGAATCGATCAAGATCGTGCTGTGGGAGTGCCTGGTCGGCCTCGTTCCGGTGACGGTGCTGACCATCGTCACGCTGGGTGCGATCCTGGCCGGCATCACGACGGCCGCGGAGGCCGCGGCACTCGGCGCGCTCGGCGCCATCCTTCTGGTCATCCTCTACGGCAAATTCACGTGGAGCGGTTTGCTGCAGGCCTGCTACAGCACGATGGCGACCACCAGCATGGTGCTGCTGCTCGCCGTCGCTTCCAACGTGTTCGGTGCGGTGTTCGCATGGCTCGGCACCGCCAGCTGGATGACCAATGCCCTGCTGGCCTCGCCGCTGCCGGCTTGGGGCACCATGACGCTGCTGCTGACGCTGATATTCCTGCTCGGCTGGCCGTTCGAATGGCCGGCGATCGTGTTTATTTTTCTCCCCATGCTCGCGCCCGTGGCCAAGGGCCTCGGCTACGACATGGTGTGGTTCGGCTGCATCGTCGCGGTCGTGCTGCAGACGGCGTTCCTGTCTCCACCTGTCGCGATGTCGGCCTATTATCTCAAGCAGGTCGTGAGGGAATGGAATCTGCGGTTGATCTACCGCGGCATGGCGGACTTCATGGTCATCCAGGTTCTCTGCGTGGTCCTGGTGTTGATATTCCCCGCGATCGCGATGTGGTTTCCAGGCTGGCTGCAGGCACGCCGGGATGCCGAACGCAAGAAGGTGCAGATCGAATATGTGGTGCCCGCTAAAGTCGCGGCTTCCGTGCTCGGGCCGAATTGACCCGCGCCGAGTGACTTACTGCGAGCCGCCGCCTTACCACTGATAGCGGACGATGCCCTTGCCGGCGTAGCTGTCGGTGACGTCCGAGAACTCGCCCTCGAAGCTTGCCGCCACCGAGAAGCCGTTCAGCCATTTCGCTTCGGCGGACGCGCCCACGAGTGCACTGTTCCTGGCCTGCGCGGCGCCGTTGACGACGAAGGCAGAGGCGGGCAGCGTCTGGAAGATCGCGCTGACGCTGCGGTCGGTGTTGAAGTTGTGGGCCCAGGCGGCGCGGCCGCGCAGCGTGACCACGGCATCGGTGGCCGCGAAGGAGGTGTCCGCGCGAAGTCCGAGCTCGGTGCGCGGGGCGGTAACGTTCCGCTCGGCGTAGGACAAGGCGAACGTGTTGACGCCGGCGACAACCTGTTCGGTATAGTTGGGCAACCACAGCGTGGTGAACTGGCCCGCGGCGTAGGGCGTCAGCCCGCTGGCGCCGAACGCGTAGCGGTAGCCGCCTTCGAGCCGGCCCGAGAGCGCGTTGGCGTCGAATTTGGCGCGGTAGCTGTTCAGCAGCGCGATGCGATCGGTCGTGACGTCCTGCCAGCCATAGGCGAGGGCGCCGGCGAGGTAGGCCGCGCCGATATCGTGCCGGCCGTAGACGCCGGCCTGGAACATCTCCGACCGGCCGCCGCCGAGGCCGTTCACGAGGTCGTACTTGGTGCCGGCGCCGCCGAGCGAAAAGCCGACCAGCGTGCTTGGCGCAATTCGATAGTCCAGACCGGCCGCGCCGCCATAGATGCGCGAGGTGTAGGAGTTCGAACCGACGGCGGCGTTGCCGTCGGTCGATTGCGTGCCGCCATAGCCTGCGCCCCAGACGCTCCAGCGCCGTTCGAACGCCAGCGGCCGCGCCTTCATCGCCATCTTGGCATAGGCCTCCCGCTCGCCCGCGTTGCGGCCTTTGCGCGCGGCATAAGCCAGCGCCTCGTTCTCGTCGGCATAACCGGTTGCGCCGGCCGGCGGCGCGCCGCCCGAGCGCGTCCCCGTGAAGAGATCGGTCATTACGTTGATGAACTTGTCCATCGCGTCGAACGTGGTCTGCTGCGTGCCGGTAGCGGCTTCGCCCGATACCTGGGTTAGGCCTGCAGGCGTCAGCGCACCGAACACCAGCGGAATGCCGCCGGTGGTATTGAACGAGTTGATGAGCGCGTTGGCGACAGCAGTCTGGTTGCCGTTCAGGCCGCTGGCGAACCCGGGCGAGAACGTCAGATTGAGATCCAGATAGGCATTTTGGGCGTCATAGCTCAGCGAGCTCACGAAGCCGGCCGGCAGGTTGGTGTTGACCACCGAGCCGAAGGTGCCGTTGACGCCGCCGGCCGCGTTCACGATCGTGTAGCGCCGCGCCACATAAGCGCCATTGGCGTAGATAGCGGAAACGGTCGCGCCGCCGAGCGTCGCGCTGCCGGTGACGTTGGTGAGGTCCGAATTCGTCGGTGAGATTTCGATAAGGTACGTCGCCGCTGCGGTGAAAACCAGGCTGCCTTGCACCGAGAGGGTGCCGATCGAATTGCCGGGCGCCAGCGTGCCGCCCGCGATCGTGAGGTTGCCGACCGTGCCGGTGCCGCCGAGCGTGGCGCCGGCATTTACCGTGGTCAGGGCCGACGAGGCGATCGAACCATTCACCAGCAGCGTGCCGGCGTCGACGGTCGTATTGCCGGTGTAAATGTTGTTGCCCGCCAAATTCAGCGTGCCCGTTCCGGTCTTTATCAGTTGCCCGCCTGTTGCGCCGGGGTCGCCGCAGGCCACGCCGCTGGCGCCGCAGTCGCTGATGACGCCGGTCACCGTCGTGCTGAGATTGTTGCCCCCGACCGTGACCCGGCGGGCGCCGAGATAGAAATTGCCGCCGCCGGCCAGCGAGCCGATCGTGAGCGCACCATCATTCGCCGGACCAAGACTGTGGGCGAAATCGACCACCGCCAGGGCACTGTTGGTGACGGCGGCATTTCCGCCGGTGGCCCTGACTACGAACTCGAGCAGGCCATTATTGGTGATGACGGCGTTGCCGGCGCTGCTCTGGGTTTGGAAATTGAGAAGATTATTGTTGATGAAACTGGCGTTGCCGCCGCTGCTGCTGTCGAAGAAACGCATTTCGCCGTTGTTGACGAACGTGGCGGTTCCGGCCGTACTGGAATTGCCAAAGCGAACAAACGCCCCGGCGTTGTTGGTAATCGTGGCCGCGCTGCCGTTGACGATGCCGGCGGCATTGAAGGTCAATGTCTGCGTATTCGTGAACGTGTAGGCGGGCGCACCCGCATTGAATGTCCACCCGCCGATGGTGGTATTGGCCGAGAGGGTCAGGCCTGTAATGTTGGATGCACCAAAGAACGCGACACCCGTCGGGACTGTGCCGGGATTCCAGTTCGTATTGGTGTTGAAGTCGTTCGAGCCGGGCGCGGCGAGCCAGGTAGCGTCCTGGGCTTTCGCCGGCGCCGCGAGGCAGGTCAGAACTGCAATCGCGGCAGAGATTTGAAGGCGGCGGCGTTGTGAACCCGGGGTGACGTTGTTGCCGTTGGCTGACTTGGTTGCCGAGCCCGTGCCCGATCGAAATTCTCTTGCCATTCCCATTGCTCGCAACTCGTACGGCCGGGCGCTCCAGAACGCGCCCTGACAACCGTCACTTTGATCTTTCTACTTAAGCGAGGGGCGAGTGGCTAGGTTGGGCAATGTATTCAGCAGGCAATAACGCGTAAAATGGTGGGCGCCTGTGGCGTTTCCGCAACGGAAAAACCTTCGAATATCCCTCAATGGCTGGATTCCGGCGCCGGCGCGTTGCATTTTGCATGGATTCAACCCCCGCTAGCCCGCGCTCGCAGACTCACACGGCCGAGCCGCCCGGTGCCCTAATCCTTTTCGGTCGGACTTGGCATCGAATGCTGGACTTCAGGAGTTCACCTTACTGTTGCGGCGGCTGGCCGTTGGAGGCGGAAACGCCGCCGTCCACCGTTACGTTCGCGCCGGTCATAAAGCTTGCATCGTCGCTTGCCAGAAACGCGATGACAGCTGCTATCTCATCAGGCTCGCAGACCCGTCCCAGCGGAATTCGCTCCGCAAACTTTGTCAGCAGCTTCTCGTCATCCATCATGTCCGAGGTCATGCCCGTGCGGGTCAGACTGGGGCAAACCGCATTGATGCGGACACCCTTGCGACCGAGATCCAGCGCCAGTGCGCGTGTCAGATTGACGACAGCGCCCTTGGCGGCATTGTATGGACTCATCCCCCAGTCGCCTCCCAGCCCGGACACCGAGACGGTGTTGACGATTGATCCTTTGGTCTTCTCAAGATGCGGTAGCGCCGCACGACACCCGTAAAAGACGCCGTCGAGGTCGGTCGCCATGACCTTGCGCCACTGCGCATCGGTGATTTCGGCGGGATCGCCGCCCTCGAAGATCCCGGCGTTATTGACCATGACATCCAATCGTCCAAAGCGCTTCACGACGGTTTCGACCATGGCCTGCGTCGCCGCGCTTTCCGAAACGTCGGCGACATGCGCAATGGTCAATTCCTTGGGCAAATCGGCTGCGACATTCGCCAGTGGAATCTCGTTGCGATCGACCAGCGCAACACAGGCGCCCTCGTCGGAGAAGCGGCGTGCCGTTGCCTCCCCGATGCCGGACGCTGCGCCGGTCACGATCACTACTTTTCCTTGGAAACGCTGCATGTTGACCTCTCGTCTTAGAGTACCGTCAACGCTGGTAGGTGCAATCGAGGTAACTCGGGAAGGGCCATGCTGCGGTTTTTCGAGCAGGACCCTTCCATGGGCCTAGGCGCAGTCTGTAAACGAGGTGACCGGATCAACCCGCCGCCGTCCGGTTGACGCCTTTGCGAAGCGCGACGGTGTTCAGTTTGGTGTTGGCCGCCTTTTCTTCGTTAAGGTTGGTGGTGAGGAAGCGCACGATGTCGTCGTGCCCGAGTTCTTCCGCCCAGGCGATCAGGGTGCCATAGCGCGAAATCTCGTAGTGCTCGACTGCCTGTGCATTTGCGATGATGGCTGCATCAAGCACGGATTTGTCGTCGATCTCGCCGGCGGTTGCCTCGGCTTCCTTGATCAGGCCGTCGATCGCCGGGCAGTCGGCGCCGGAAGGTGTCTTGCCGAGCTTCTTGAAGACCTGATCCAGCCGTTCGATCTGCTTGTTGGTTTCCTCGAGATGATTCTTCAGTCCCTGCTTCAGGTCGCGGTTGGTGCTTCGCTCGACCATCTTCGGCAACGCCTTGGTAATCTGCTGCTCGGCGTAGTAGATATCCTGCAACCCATGCAGCAGCATATCGTCCATTGTTTTGATCTCTTTTGAAAACAGTCCCACGGTATCCTCCGTCAAAAAAATACACCCAGAACGGGCTCTTCAATCAACGGGCAGAGTGCATGCTGGTTCCTACGATCCTCTGGTTTGGACGAATTGACGCGTTGGCCTAGTCGACTTGCGCGAGGCCTGAGACCGCCGGCGCATTCAGCGGCGTGCCGTCGGCGGCGAAGTGAGAGCCGTGGCAGGGACAGTCCCAGCACCGCTCGAACGAATTCCAGTGCAAATGACAACCGACATGCGTGCAGGCGGCCGAACGCTTGTATAGTTGGCCATGATCGTCGCGATAGGCCGCTATCTTCGAAAGGCCTTGCCGGACGATGGCGCCGTGGCCGGGCTTCAGATCGTCGAGCGACGACAATTCGCCGGGCGCCAGATACTCGGCGATATTCTTCACCACCGTTGTGTTCTCGCGCAGGAAATTTCCGATTGCCGATGGCGTCTTGCGCGACGGCTCATACACATCGACCCACTTCGCCTCCCTGCCCAGGATCAGGGATGAATTGATCAGGCTGCCGACGACGCCATGGGTCATGCCCTGTCCGGAATCGCCGGTGTGAACGTAGATGCGCTGCTGGCCGGGATTGCGGCCAATGAAGGCGGCATAATCGATGGTGTCGAGCACCTGGCCGGACCACCGGTGGCTGACTTCGCCAAGAGCCGGCATCAGATTCCGCGCCCAGGCCTCCAGTGCCTGGAAGCGGGCATCGGCGTCGTCGGCTTCGCCACTCTTGTGGTCGGCGCCGCCCACGATGACGTAGTCAGTCTGGCCATCGCCCGGCTGCAGTCTCACATAGTGATAGGGATCGAGCGTGTCCCAGTACAATGCGTCGGGCAGGGCGCCCCGCTTGATCCGCATGGCCATCGCGTAGGTGCGATACGGCGCCATCTTGGTGTGCAGCGCGACGGTATTGTTGATCGGCGAATTGGTGGCGACAACCGCCGCCGCTGCCGTGATATTGCCTCGGTCAGCCGTGACGACGACGGTGTCACCGCCACTTTCCTCCACCGCGTGAACGATAGTGCCGGCATACAGCAAGCCGCCTCTCGCCTCGATGGCGCTGACCAACCCCTGAAGATACTTCAAGGGATGGAAGGTGGCCTGTCGTGGATAGCGCAACACGTGCTGTTGCTCGCAATGCGCCAGCGCCTCGACACCTACAAGGCGGTGCACCGGCGCACCGACCTTGCGAACGGCATCCATCTCATCATCGATGATGGCTGAGTCCGTGTTCGGGGCCTGAAACAGGAAGCCGTCCAGCCGGCGGAAATCGCACGTGATATTTTCTGTCTTCTGGATCTCTTCGATCCGGTCGACGGCAGCGGCCTGGCTTTCGTAGAAAGCGCGCGAAATTTCTTCGCCGCGCAGCCTGATCATTTCTGACGTCAGGTCGTCGCACAGCGGGGCGAGGTGTGCGGTGGTTCGGGCGGTGATGCCTCCCGCGATCGAGCCGCGGTCGACCACGATGACCTTCTGACCCTGGATGGCAAGTTCGTAAGCGGTCGAAATTCCGGCGATACCCGCGCCGATCACGATCGTATCGCAGGATCGGGCGCCCTCGAACGGGCGGGCGTTTGGCGCGACCTCGACGTCCATCCACAGGGAACGAGACCGCTTGTCGAAGGAGCTCGTCATTGAATGCTCGATATCCCTCAGCAAATAGATTTGGTTACCGGGAATCAAATCCGCGCGAACCGAATTGTTCCTAACCAGGTATGCCCCTCAGCCGCGGTTCATCGATCGAGCAGCAGACGCAACTTGAGGGCGTCTGCGGGGGCCGCGCTCTTCTGGTCGTTATCGAAATAAACGTAGACATCGCAACCCTGCTTTTTCCAGGATCGGATACGCCGCTTCCAATCGGCCAGCATCTTGGGGGAATAGTGCCCCTTGTAGCGTCCGCCTGGCCCATGGCCTCTGATGTAGACGAAGTCGGCCGTTCGTTTCCACGGCGCCGGCGCATCATGATGATCCGAAATGCAGAGTGAGATATTCCGGTCGGACATCAGGCGGAATACCTTCGGAACGTACCAGCTTGGGTGACGGAACTCGAAACTGTAGCGGCGTTTGTCCGACAGCAACCCGAAAAAGGACGCCAGCCTTTCGGCGTCGGCGTGAAATTGCGGAGGCAGTTGGAACAGAACCGGACCAGCCTTCCCGCCAAGCAGCGAGAGGCGGTTCTCCAGCAGTTCAAGGCTGTTGGCGGAGTTGTCGGACAGACGCTTCCAGTGGGTGATGAATTTCGACGCCTTCCACGCAAACACGAAATCCTTGCCGGTTTGGGCGCGCCAGCTTTTGACGGCCTCCGGCGTCGGCGTTCGATAGAACACGCCGTTCAGTTCGGTGGTCGGAAACTGGCTGGCGTAATATTGAAGCTGGTTCTTGAGCGGCAGCCGCTCGGGAAAGAAGCGGCCGCGCCAGGAATCGTAGTGCCAACCAGAGGTGCCGATCCAAACCCGCGCCATTGCGATTTCAATGCGGCTGGGGTGCAGCTGGTTCCTATCGGAGCGGAAATCTCGGCCGGGAACGATCGCACCGGCGCAGCGCCCTGCGCGATGCTATCGCGCTAGTTGCCGGCTGCGCGGTCGCGCCGGGGGCGGCGCGGGGGGCTGACGCTGCCCGTCACGTCGGGATAGCCGTGCAGCATCAGCTGGTCGGCCTTGACGCCCCAGCTTTCCAAGCGATCCAGAAAGCTCATGCCGAGCAGGTTGGTTTTCATCTGCCCGCGCTGCACCACCAGCGCCGGGACCGATTTCTCGACGAGATGACCGACCGCGAGACGATCGAGCGTCAGCCGCGCCGCCTTGGTGTGCCCGCCCACGGTTTCGACGTCGACATTGTATTCGAGCATCTCCAGCGGCAGCCCGATCGCCTTCGCGGTTTCCCAGGTCAGCACCACCGAAGTCGCGCCGGTGTCGATCACCATCGGCGCCTTGACGCCGTTGATCTTGGCATGCAGCGCGAATTCGCCGGCCTGGCCGCGCGCGATCTGCACCGCGGGCGCCGGCTGCAGGCTGTGCCGCCGCAGCATCTGCGAGACGGAATCGCTGGCGCGTGCGATCTGTTCGGGGTCGCCGTAAGCAACGACGGCGCCGGCGGTGGCGGCGAGCATGATCAGGACGAGCAGGATGCGGCTCATCGCGCGCCTCCGTGGGCGGTCCTGCGATCGATCAGCTGGACGTCGGACGCTCCGCGATCTGCGCCAGACCGGCCTCTGCCATGCGCGCCGGCAATCCCGCCATCACGGCGAGCCGCTCCGCGCTGTCCATGCGGTGCCATTGCGCGATTTCCGGCAGCGTTCGTCCGCAGCCGAAGCAGAGTTTGGTTTTGGGGTCCATCATGCAGACAGCGATACACGGCGTTTCTTTGCTCATTCAGGGAGTGTGAAATGCTTTCGGTGGTTTGCGCAAGCGCTCCAGTTACAGTCCAGTTCCGGCGCTCATGATCGGTTTGTGGCGCGCCCGGCGTTTCTCATCCGCGGTCGCAATGATGACGGGCTCCGGCTGCAGGGGCGGGGCCTCTTCGGCCATCGGCGCCAGCGCCGACATCACGCGCTCCGGCGGGAAGGTGACGATGACTTCGGTGCCGATCCGCAGCTTCGATTTCAGCGTGAAGGTGCCGCCATGCATGTCGATCAGGCTTTTGGCGATCGGCAGTCCGAGCCCTGCGCCCTGTTCGGCCGACTTGATCGAGTTGGAGCCCTGGCCGAACGATGCCAACACGATCGGGATTTCGTCCTCGGCAATGCCGGAGCCGGTGTCTTTCACGCTCAGATACTGGCCGCCGGACGCGGTCCAGCCGACCTTCAGCCAGATATCGCCGCCTTGCGGGGTGAACTTGATCGAATTCGACAGCAGATTGAGCACGATCTGGCGAGTGGCGCGCTCATCGCCCCAGATCCGCGGCATGCCCTGTTCGAACACTTCGTGGATGGTGATGCCGCGGCTGGTGGCGCGCAGTTTCAAAAGATGGTGGCAGTCGGCGACGACATGCACCAGCGACACCGCTTCCTCGTTGAGTTCATAGCGGCCGGCCTCGATCCGCGACAGGTCGAGGATCTCGTTGATGAGATTGAGCAGGTGGACGCCGGAATTGTGGATGTCGGCGGAATATTCCTTGTAGACCGGCACGGTGTGCGCGCCGAAAATTTCGCTCTTCATCACCTCGGAGAATCCGAGGATCGCGTTCAGCGGCGTGCGCAGTTCGTGGCTCATCTGCGCGAGAAAGCGCGACTTGGCGACGTTGGCGGATTCGGCGCGATGCCGCGCCTCGTCGGAGATCGCCTTGGCCTGCTCGAGCTCGCCGATCAGCGCATCCTTTTCGGCGCGCGCCTCCAGCGTCGCCAGCGTTGTCGAGTGCAGGCGATGGGCGAGCAGGGCGAAATAGCCTTCGGCGGCCAGCGCCAGCATGGCGAGCGCGTAAGTGTCGAAGGTGCCGCCCAGCACGAAATTCAGCGCGATCGCGGCCGTCACCGGCGCGGTGGCCGCCAGCGCCGCGATCGGCAGGCTGGCCGCCAGCATGCTCGACACCGCGATCACCAGCAGCATCAGGAACATCATCATCGTGTTGGACACGACGTCGAGGCCGGCGGGGTGGATCAGGATCGCGGTCCAGCACAGCCCGTAGAGCAGGTCGAGCAGCACAAATCGCGTGCGCCATTTGCGCGTGGCGGCGAGCGAGGGCTGCACCGCCAGAAACCTGCGGCAATTGCGGATGATGACGGCATGGATGCACAGCATGCCGAAGGTCCAGGCCATGGCCGCTATCACGTGCATCCAGAAGCCGAACAGCACACCGGTCGCAACCACCAGCAGCATGACGACATAGGAGGCCGACATCCGGGTCTGGGCATATTGCCGGAGCAGTTCGGTGTCGAAAGCCGGGCGGGTTCCGCTGGTCGACGTTAACCGGTCGCGCGCCTCGCGCACCCGCTGCGCCGCGGCGCGCCGGGTGTTGACCGGCGGGGCGACAGGCGGGTCCGCCGGAAGCTGGACAACCTCGGGCTTTTCTGCGGGATTACTCATTAAACAACACAAACCCTGCCCGCGAACCGCGCGGGCTTTTTGTATTGTCTATCTGTGAGGCCAAATCCTTAAGCGATGACTTAAAGAGCTAAAGAATCCCGTTAACGCGAGGTTAAATTAACTCTTCCCATCGTCATGGCCGGGCTTGCCCGGGCACAGGCGAGCGGAAGCGACGCCGTTCTTCGAACGGCTAGCCCGGGCATGACGAAGGCTGCAAATGTCTCGCTCAGCGCTGCAGCCTTGCCAGCAGGCTCGACGTGTCCCAGCGCTTGCCGCCCATTTTTTCGACTTCGGAATAGAACTGATCGACCAGCGCTGTGACCGGCAGATTGGCGCCGTTGCGGCGGGATTCGGCGATGCAGATCGACAGGTCCTTGCGCATCCATTCGACTGCAAAGCCGAAATCGAACTTGCCGTCGTTCATGGTCTTGTAGCGGTTCTCCATCTGCCAGGACTGCGCGGCGCCCTTGGAGATGGTCTCGATCACGGCCTGGACGTCGAGGCCGGATTTTTTCGCAAAATGAATGCCTTCGGAGAGGCCCTGAACCAGCCCCGCAATACAGATCTGGTTGACCATCTTTGTTAACTGACCGGAACCGGCGGGTCCCAGCAGCTTGCACATCCGCGCATAGGCCGCGATCACGGGCTCGGCGCCGGCATAGGCGTCCGCGGCGCCGCCGCACATCACGGTCAGGACGCCATCTTCGGCGCCGGCCTGGCCGCCGGACACCGGCGCATCGATGAATTTGAAGCCCGCTTTGGTGGCGGCGGCATCGAGCTCGCGGGCGACTTCGGCTGACGCGGTGGTGTGGTCGACGAAGGTCGCGCCCTTCGCCATGCCGGCAAAGGCGCCGTCAGCGCCGATCGTGACGGCGCGCAAATCATTGTCATTGCCGACGCAGCACATCACGAAGTCCTGGCCTTCGGCTGCGGCCTTTGGCGTCGGCGCGGTGCGGCCGCCGAACTTGTCCGCCCATTCCTTCGCCTTGGCTCCGGTCCGGTTGTAAACGGTGACCTGGTGGCCGCCTTTTTTCACCAGATGGCCCGCCATCGGGAAACCCATCACGCCGAGACCGAGAAAAGCGACTTTAGCCATGTGTGCTACCTTATCGTTTGCCCTTGCGGGCTTGATCTTTGGGGGGCCGGACTTCGACCGAAGCTGGGAAGGGCCGGGCGGAACCCTGAGGCGGGTGGCCGCACCATAACCTCTGCGTCATGGAGGGCAACGCCTTCGTTTGGCTGAAAAGGCCGGTTTCGTGCTAATGTCGGACGGTTCAAACAACTCACAAAAAAGGGAGTGAGATCGCATGGGCGTCAGCGTGGGCGTGCTCGATCATTTCAACATCCGGACCCGGAATCTCGCCGACACGGTCCGTTTTTACGAGGATATCCTGGGCCTGGAAAAGGGCGCCCGGCCGAACTTCGCCTTCCCCGGCGCGTGGATGTACTCGGAGGGCAAGGCGGTGGTGCATCTGGTCGATATTTCCAAGACCGATGAGCCCCAAAAGCCTGACTCCGGCGTGGTCCATCACGTCGCCTTCGCCAGCACGGGCTTTGCCGGCATGCAGCAGCGGCTCAAATCCAAGGGGACGGAGTTCGACTCGCGCCAGGTTCCCGGCGGCGATCTTTGGCAGATCTTCGTCACCGATCCCAACGGCGTCATGGTCGAATTGAACTACGAGGCCGCCAAGGAGGGCGGGGTCGTGGCCCCGGCCGAGCGCCGGGACGACGTCGGAGCAAGGTAGCCTTTTGGGCTGCAACGCTCTAAGAGGGCCCCGGTTCTGATGCAATCGGAACCGACTAGAGCGTTTTCCAGCGAAGTGGACACCGGTTCGCGTCAAGAAAACGCGTCAAATCGAGAATCTAGAGCCCCGTTCCGATTTTATCGGAACGGAAAAGGCTCTAGGCTCCAGGAGACGTGCCGTGAGCGTAACGCAGCAACAGGTTCTCGATGCATTGGCCAAGGTGGCTTCGCCGCGCGGCGTCGCCTTGACCAATGCCAATGTGCTGTCGGCGATCACCGCCACTGACGGCAAAGTGTTCTTCTCCATCAACGTCGACGCCGCGGAGGCGCGCGCGTGGGAAAGCGTGCGGGCGCAGGCGGAAGCCGCGGTTCGCGCCATTCCCGGCGTCAGCGTGGCGATGATCGCGCTGACCGCCGAGCGCAAGCCCGGTGCGGCGCCTTCGCCGTCACCCGGCGCGGCGCCGCCGCCGCCACCTCAGCCGCATCGCCATGCGCACGGCGTGCAGCCGGTGTCGGCGCATAAGCCGCCGCAAAGCCCGGCGTCGCCGATGTCCAGGCAAGCAGAAATTCCTGGCGTCGCCGCCGTGATTGCGGTGGCCTCCGGCAAGGGCGGCGTCGGCAAGTCGACGACGGCGCTCAATCTCGCGCTGGGCTTGCGCGATCTCGGCCTGCGCGTCGGCCTGCTCGACGCTGATATTTACGGCCCCTCGGTGCCGCGGCTGACCGGCATTCACGAGAAGCCGAAACTGAACGACGACCGCAAGATGATTCCGATCGAACGCTTCGGTCTTGCCATCATGTCGATCGGCTTCCTGGTCGAGGAAGAAACCGCGATGATCTGGCGCGGACCGATGGTGATGTCGGCGATCACCCAGATGCTGCGCGACGTGGCATGGGGCACGCTCGACATTCTCGTGGTCGACATGCCGCCCGGCACCGGCGACGCGCAGCTGACGCTGGCGCAGAACGTGCCGCTGAAGGGGGCGGTCATCATCTCGACCCCGCAGGATCTCTCCCTGATCGACGCGCGGCGCGGCCTTGCCATGTTCAAGAAGGTCAACGTGCCCGTGCTCGGCATCGTCGAGAACATGAGCTATTTCCAGTGCCCGCATTGCGGCACCCGGTCGGACATTTTCGGTCATGGCGGGGCGCGGCACGAGGCCGAGCGGCTGGGTGTGCCGTTTCTGGGCGAGGTCCCGCTGCACATGTCGATTCGCACCACCTCGGACTCCGGTAACCCGGTGGTGGCGAGCGAGCCGGATGGTCCGCACGCCGCGATCTACCGCGAGATCGGTACCAAGGTCCGCGACCAGCTTCAGGGCGCAAATGCAGCCGCCTGAGGGCCTTATTCTGCTTCCCTGAGACTTTCGTTTAATCAGTGCAGTCATGCCTTTGTCGCGTTTTCGTTAGCCAACTTCCATGTTAAAGCGCCCCCGCCAGAGCGCCCCGGATGACGTGGAATTCGCCCCGCCGGAGGATCGCTCGCGGAAATTGGGAAACGCCCCCGACTTTAAGGAGATGCCTGAATGAAGCGTCGTGATTTTTTGAAAGTTTCAGCGGCCGGTGCTGCCGCGACCGCCGTTGCCTCGCCGGCGATCGCGCAATCCTCGCCTGAAATCAAATGGCGCTTGACGTCGAGTTTCCCGAAGTCGCTCGACACGATTTACGGCGGTGCCGACCAGCTGTCGAAATACGTCGCCGAAATGACCGACAACAAATTCCAGATCCAGGTCTTCGCCGCGGGCGAGGTCGTTCCCGGTCTGCAGGCGCTCGACGCCACCTCCAACGGCACGGTCGAGATGTGCCACACCGTCTCCTATTATTACGTCGGCAAGGACCCGACCTTTGCGATCTTTGCGTCGGTTCCGTTCGGCCTGAACGCGCGCCAGCAGAACTCCTGGTGGTCGCAGGGCGGTGGCGGCGAACTCGGCAACGAGTTCTTCAAGAAGTTCGGCGTGATCGGCTTCCCCTGCGGCAACACCGGCACGCAGATGGGTGGCTGGTTCCGCAAGGAGATCAAGACGGTCGCCGATATGTCGGGTCTCAAATTCCGCATCGGCGGCATCGCCGGTCAGGTGTTGCAGAAGGTCGGCGTCGTGCCGCAGCAGATCGCCGGCGGCGACATCTACCCGGCGCTGGAAAAGGGCACCATCGACGCCGCCGAGTGGGTCGGTCCGTATGACGACGAAAAGCTCGGCTTCCAGAAGGTCGCAAAGTTCTACTATTACCCCGGCTTCTGGGAAGGCGGCCCGATGGTCCACGCCTTCACCAATCTGGAGAAGTGGAATTCGCTGCCGAAGAACTACCAGGCGATCCTCACCAACGCTTCGGCGCACGCCAACGCCTGGATGAACGAACGCTATGACATGCTCAATCCGGCAGCCCTGAAGCGCCTGGTTGCCGGCGGCACCCAGCTTCGTCCCTTCACCAACGAAGTGTTGGAAGCCTGCCTGAAGGCGACCAACGAGCTGTGGACCGAACTGTCGGCCAAGAATGCCGACTTCAAGAAGACCATCGATTCGATGCAGGCCTACCGCTCCGACCAGTATCTGTGGTGGCAGGTCGCCGAATACACCTTCGACAGCTTCATGATCCGTTCGCGCACGCGCGGCTGATCTAATTCCTAAGTCGCACAAGCGAGCCCGGTCTCCGCGAGGAGGCCGGGCTTTTTGCGTTACGCCTTGCAGTTCGGGATGGAAATCGGGAACCGGATGTTCCATGGTGCGCTCGAAAGCCTCGGCAAGAAGGCTCTCGGACACACAACCACAAGGGTAGGATTCCATGAAAAGAAGAGATTTTCTCAAGGTCACAGGTATTGGCGCCGCGGGTGCCGCAACTCTGGCGGCGCCGGCGATCGCGCAATCGATGCCGGAAATCAAATGGCGGCTGACGGCGAGCTGGCCGAAATCGCTCGACACGCTGTGGGGCGGGGTCGAGGTGATGGCCAAGCAGGTCGCCGAAGCCACCGACAACAAATTCCAGCTCCAGACCTTTGCCGGCGGTGAAATCGTTCCGGGCCTGCAAGTCCTCGATGCCGTGCAAAACGGTACCGTCGAGATGGGACATACCGCGTCCTACTATTACTTCGGCAAGGACCCGACGTTTGCTTTCGGCACGGCGGTGCCGTTCGGACCCAACCAGCGCCTCAACCAGGCCTGGTACATGCAGGGCGGCGGCAGGGAGCTGCTCAACGAATTCTACAAGAGCTATAACGTCACGTCGTTTCTGGCCGGCAATACCGGTTGCCAGATGGGCGGCTGGTTCCGCAAGGAGATCAACACCGTCGACGACCTGAAGGGACTGAAGATGCGCATCGGCGGCTTCGCCGGCCGCGTCATGCAGAAACTGGGCGTCGTGCCGCAGCAGCTGGCCGGCGGCGACATTTATCCTGCGCTCGAAAAAGGTACGATCGACGCGGCGGAATGGGTCGG
Organism: Bradyrhizobium sp. AUGA SZCCT0158; assembly: GCF_018130065.1. Classification (GTDB taxonomy): domain Bacteria; phylum Pseudomonadota; class Alphaproteobacteria; order Rhizobiales; family Xanthobacteraceae; genus Bradyrhizobium. The sequence goes on from NZ_JAFCME010000004.1 coordinate 41,022, forward strand.
CCCTTACGACGATGAGAAGCTCGGCTTCAACAAGGTCGCGCCGCATTATTACTATCCCGGTTGGTGGGAAGGCGGTCCGATGCTGCTCGGCATCGTCAATCTCGACAAGTGGAACTCGCTGCCGAAATACTATCAAACCGTTCTCGAGCTGGCAGGGCAGTCCGCCAACAGCTGGATGATGGCGAAGTACGACCAGCTCAATCCGCCGTCGCTGAAAAAATTGCTCGCCGGTGGCACCAAGCTGCATAGCTTCTCGCCGCCGATCATGCAGGCCTGCCTGAAGGCGACCAAGGAAATCTATGCCGAGACGTCGGCGACCAATCCGAACTTCAAGAAGGTTCTGGACTCGCTGAACGGTTTCACGAGCAACGGATACCAATGGTTCCAGGTCGCGGAGCTCGGTTACGACAGCTTCATGGCGCGCAACCCGCAGGGCTGATCGTCAAGCAAGCAGCAACTTCAACAAACAAAAACCCCGGAGCGAAAGCTCCGGGGTTTTTCGTTACAGGAATCTTGGAGGATTCTTGGCGGGAATCGCGCCCGCTATTGTTTCGGTTGCCCGAAATCCAGCGGTGGCAGTTCGATCTGCGGCACCTCGATCCTGACCTTGCTGAGATCGACGTCGAGCGGCTTGTCGAGGAACACGGTCACTATGGTCGGGAAAGCGACCACGAGCGCCACCATGATCGCCTGCAGGCCGATCCAGGGCAGGGCGCCCCAATAGATGTCGGAGCTCTTCACTTCCTTCGGCGCGACGCCACGCAGATAGAACAGCGCAAAGCCGAACGGCGGATGCAGGAACGAGGTCTGCATGTTGACGCAGAGCATGACACCGAACCAGATCAGCGCCGCGTCCGGTCCCACGACCGGCGCCAGCACCTTCTGCGCAATCGGCGCGACCATCGGCAGGATGATGAAGGCGATCTCGAAGAAGTCGAGGAAGAACGCCAGGAAGAAGATGAAGACATTGATGAAGATCAGGAAACCCCAGACGCCGCCGGGGATCGAGGTCAGATGATGCTCGAGCCAGACGCCGCCGGAGACGCCGAGGAACACCACCGAGAAGCAGGTCGAGCCGATCAGGATGAACACCACCATGGTGGAGAGGCGCATCGTCGACTCGTAGCCTTGCTTGATCAGGCCGCGCAGGTCCGGGATGCGGACGGCTTCGAGGCAAAGCCAGACGACGGCGAGATAGACCACCGCGAAGGTGAGCTTCAACATCTTGCCTTCACCGAGCAGGATGCCGACGATCACGGCGACACCGGTGGCGGCGATGCCGAGCAGGAGCATCTTTTGCCCCTTGCTGCTCAGATCCTTGTGGTGGATCGCGGCGAGGACGATGGCGCCGACGGCGCCCATCGCGCCGGCTTCGGTCGGCGTTGCGAGGCCGAGCATCATGGTACCCAGCACCACGAAGATCAGAACGGCTGACGGAATGATGCCCATCAGGCATTTCTTCCAGAGCGGCCAGCCCGTCAGCGTGAGCGCGTCTCTCGGAACCGGAGGGACGTGATCCGGTTTGATGAGGCCGAGCATGAACGTATAGCCGGCGAACAGGGCGATCTGGAGGATGGATGGCCCCCAGGCGCCGAGATACATGTCGCCGACCGACTTGCCGAGCTGGTCGGCCATCACGATCAGCACCAGCGAGGGCGGCACCAATTGGGTGATCGTGCCGGACGCGGCGAGCACGCCGGTGATGTAGCGAATGTTGTAGCCGTAGCGCATCATCACCGGCATCGAGATCAGCGCCATGGCGATGACCTGCGCCGCCACCGTGCCGGTGATCGCGCCGAGGATGAAGCCGACGATGATGACGGAATAGCCGAGGCCGCCGCGGACCGGTCCGAACAGCTGCCCCATCGAGTCCAGCATGTCTTCCGCAAGCCCGCACCGTTCCAGGATCGAGCCCATGAAGGTGAAGAAGGGGATCGCCAGCAGCAATTCGTTGGAGAGCACGCTGCCGAAGATGCGGCCCGGAATGGCCTGCAGGAAGTTCATGTCGAAGAAGCCGAGATAGATCGACAGGAATCCGAACGACAGCCCGAGCGCGGCCAGCGTGAAGGCCACCGGGAAGCCGATCAGCATGGCCAGAATCAAGCCGCCGAACATCAGCGGCGGCATCATTTCCAGCGTAATCATTGCACTGGCCTCTCGTATTTGGCGTCGATCATCACATAGCCCTTCAACGCCGCGATACGCTTGATCACTTCGGAGACACCTTGCAGAGCGAGAAAAACGAAGCCCACGGGAACGACGGCCTTGATCGGCCACCGCACCAGGCCGCCGGCGTTGCTCGAAATCTCGCTGACGGCGTAGGATTGCATGAAGAATGGCCACGACAGGTAGGCCAGCAGCAGGCAGGACGGGATCAGGAAAAACAGCGTTCCGATCATGTCGAGCCAGAGCTGTCCGCGTTCGGACAGCATGAGATAGAGAAGTTCGACGCGAACATGCTCGTTCTTCTTGAAGGTATAGGAGGCGCCGAACATCACGAAGACGGCGAACATGTACCACTGCAATTCGAGCCAGCTGTTGGAGCTGTAGCCGAACGCGTAGCGGATCATCGCGTTGGCGGCGCTGACCAGGCAGGCGGCGAGCACGAGCCAGTTGCAGATGCCGCCCAGTTGCTCGTTGATCCAGTCGATGCCGTTACTGATTGCCAACAATGGACGCATTACGTTCTCCTCGGGCACGTCATCGACATGCGCCGGATTTCTTCATTGATATTGCGTCGCCACCCCGCGTCAGGCGCGCACAGCCGCTGCCGCGCGGCAAACGCGCAGCTTCGTTCCGGCGCGAAAAACGCGCAGGTTCGCAGCTCATTCGCTGGAGCGATTGCAACGATAGTCCTCCCCCGTTCGCACGCTTTCGCCGTCTTGGCTGCTCCATGAGGGAGCAGCGGCCCATCCGGCCGTGCTGGCGTAAAGCAGGCGCACCATTTCAGTGCGTTGTGGCGGCGTCAATCGGAAAATGGACAAATTGACGCGGGCTTTCAGTTGCGTGGGGAGGACGCGCTTGGTTGCGCGGGACGGCGAAAATACACGCTGAAATTTCAACCGCCGGTAACGCTCATGTGGCGGCTGACGCTGGGGCGGTTATAGCGGCGGTCGATGATGAAGTCGTGGCCCTTCGGCTTCAGGCCGATGGCGCGATCGATCGCGGCGGAGAGCAGGTCGTTGTCGGCAGATGCCCGCAAGGGTTTGCGCAAATCGGAGGCATCCTCGTGACCGAGGCAGGTGTGCAGCGTGCCGGTGCAGGTGATCCGTACCCGGTTACAGGACTCGCAGAAATTATGGGTCATCGGCGTGATGAAGCCGAGCTTGCCGCCGGTCTCGCTGACGCGGACATAGCGGGCAGGGCCGCCGGTGTCGTCGTCGAGGTCGGTTAGCGTGTAGTGCTGGGCGAGACGCGCGCGCAACAACGACAGCGGCACGTATTGATCGATCCGGCCTTCTCCGATGTCGCCCATCGGCATCACTTCGATCAGCGTCAGCGCCATGCCCTTGTCGTGCGCCCATTGCATCAGCGAGGGGATCTCCTCCTCGTTCATGTTCTTCAGCGCCACCGCGTTGATCTTCACCGCAAGGCCCGCCGCGCGCGCAGCTTCAATGCCGGCCAGCACCTTGTCGATGTCGCCCCAGCGCGTGATGGCGCGGAACTTGGCGGGATCGAGCGTGTCCAGCGAGACGTTGATCCGGCGCACGCCGGCGTCGCGCAACTCGCCGGCAAAGCGCGCCAGCTGCGAGCCATTGGTGGTCAGCGTCAACTCATCGAGCGCGCCGCTCGAAAGATGCCGCGACAGCGAGCGCACCAGCGACATCACGTTGCGCCGGACCAGCGGCTCACCGCCGGTGAGGCGGATTTTGCGCACGCCCTTGGCGACGAAGGCCGAGCACAGCCGGTCGAGTTCTTCCAGCGTCAGCAGATCGGCTTTCGGCAGGAACGTCATGTCCTCGGACATGCAATAGAAGCAGCGCAGGTCGCAGCGATCGGTGACGGAGACCCGCAGATAACGGATGGTCCGCCCGAACGGATCGGTCATCGGAGAGAACAGCTGATCGGGAGAAGTCGACAATCCGCTCATCCAAACTGCCTTGCAAACCCTGCCTGCGCGCCGCGTGCGGCGGAACCGCCGCAACGCCTGTCACCCATCATCCTATAGCGCTTTTGAGCGAAGTGGATACCGGTTGGCGTGAAGAAAGCGCGTTAAAACGAAAGGCTTATATCACGGTTCTGATTCGATCAGGGCCGGGATATAGGCACGAAGCAGGACGGCTACAATCCACAGCTTTCGGGTGCGGTGCCGATCAGCGGGCCGGCTGCGTCGCCGGCGCGGCGGGGCTCGGGAACGGCGAGGCGGCGGCGGGCGCAGCTGCTGCAGGCTTCGGCTTCTTCTTCGGCCGCATTTTGCGCGGCGGCGGCCCAGCGGGCTTCAGTTCGGCGACCACGGGATTGGGATCGACCGTGACGGAGGCAGGCGTCGTGAAGTCGCCGGGGTCGCGGATCACCTGGACGGGAACCGTGACCGGCTGGAACCTAGGCATCGCGAAGGTGACGGTGAAGCCGGCGTCGGGGGCGGCGACCGCAACCGAGCAGGGGGTCTTGCAGCCCGGTCCGACCGAGGTGGTGGCATCCGCCCCTGGTGGCACCGATTCCAGCTGGACCTGGATCGGCGGCGGCGTCGGCTTGAAGGAATCCATGGAAAAGGTGGAACAGCCGGCCAGAGAAGCTCCGGCGACGGCAATCGCGAACACACGACTTATGATCATCACTCACCTGCGGCGATCAGCCACAATCCCCGAGCCGGACCATAGGAGCGTGAGAACAGGGCCGCAACCACGCCGTGCAGATTCGCTAAAGGATGGTTAATGTCGGGACGGAACGATCAATATACTGTATATAAATCAATACGTTACGTGGATGAAGTGGCGCCAATCAGGCTGTTCACCGCCGCCGGCAGCTCGCGAAAATGGCCGATCAGCCGGTCCGGCTTCAGCTCGGCGATCGGCACGTCGGTGTAGCCGAATTCGACCCCGATCACGGGAATGCCTGCGCGCCGGGCCACGCCGACGTCGGGACCGGCATCGCCGACCATGATGGCGCCGGCGAGCTGCGCGCCGGCCCGGGCCAGCGTCTGCTGCAGGATCACCGGATCGGGCTTTGAGACGCCAAACGTGTCCGCGCCGCAGATCGCGGCAAACCGCTTGCTGAGGTCGAGCTTGTCGAGCAGCAGTTTTGACAGCCATTCCAGCTTGTTGGTGCAGACCGCAAAGCGAAAGCCTTGCCCTTCCAGTTCATCCAGCGCCGCTTCGAGCCCCTCGAAGGGGCGCGATTCATCGGCGATATGTTCGGCATAATAGGCGACGAAATCCTTGGTCAGCCGGTTGAGCTCATCCACGCTCACGGAGCGGTCCTCAAGCTCGAGGCCGCGCTCGATCAGCTTGCGCGCGCCGGCGCCGATCATGTTGCGCGCCTTCGCGAGTGGAACAGGCGCCAGGCCTTCGCGGTCCAGCACGAAGTTGAGCGCGCCAATCAGGTCGGGCGCGGTTTCGACGAGCGTGCCGTCGAGATCGAATACGAGCATGCGGGGAGCTGTCATTTGCCATTCGCTACCGGCCCGGGCGTGATGATGCAAGTGGGTCGATAGGGCCGATTTAGCCCTCGTTTGCGCTATTCCTGCCCGCCAAACGACGCTAGATATGCGCCGCCAGACCGGCGGATCTTAAAGGGCATATCCACGTGGACATGGACGCATTGAAACGGCAGGCGGCGGCGCGCGCGCTGGAGCATGTACAGGACGGCATGAAGCTCGGGCTCGGCACCGGCTCGACCGCCAAACACTTTGTCGAACTGCTCGGCGAGAAAGTCGCGAAGGGCATGCGCGTGATCGGCGTGCCGACCTCCGAGGCGACCCGCGCACAGGCGCAGGCCTGCGGCGTGCCGCTGACCACGCTCGACGAGATCGACCACCTCGATCTCACCGTCGACGGCGCCGACGAGTGCGACGGCGCGCTCAATCTCATCAAGGGCGGCGGCGGTGCGCTGCTGCGGGAGAAGATCGTGGCGGCGGCCTCCGATCGCATGATCGTGATCGCCGACGACAGCAAATGGGTCGATGTTCTCGGCCGCTTCCCCCTGCCGATCGAGGTGATCCCGTTCGGGCTTGCGGCGACGCAGCGGGCGATCGTGCAAGCCTTTCTAGAATGTGGGGCATTTGCGCAAAGCGGCGTTTCCGGGCAAATGGAGGTCCGGAAGACCAAGGACGGCCACGTTTTTGTCACCGATGGCGGCCACTGGATTGTGGATGCCCATCTCGGGGAAATACCGGATGCGCCGCGACTGGCAGGCTTGTTGAGCGTGATCCCGGGCGTCGTCGAACACGGTCTGTTCATTGGCTTGGCGCGCACGGCCGTGCTGGCCGGCGCACAGGGAATTCGCGTAGTTGAGCGGCGATAGCGCCGAATCTTTGAGGAGAATTGGAATGAAGAGTTTTTCGGGAAGTTTGTCGGCTGCGGGTCTCGCGGTGGCGCTGGCGCTGATCGGAGCGCCGGCCATGGCGCAGCAGAAAAACGCTCCTGCGGCCACCGTGGCTGTACCCGGCAAGCCGGCGTCGCCCGCCGCGATCGCCGCGGCCAAGGAAATCCTGACCATGAAGAACGCGAGCGCGATGTACGCCAACGCCGTTCCGGGTCTCGTCGAGAAGACCAAGAACGTGCTGCTCGGGGCCAACCTCAACTACCAGAAAGACCTCAACGAGGTCGCCGTGATCGTCGCCAAGAGTCTGGCCGGCCGCGAAAAGGAAATCGGCGACGGCATGGCGCAGATCTACGCCAACGAATTCACCGAGCAGGAATTGAAGGACCTGGCGACGTTCTACAAATCGCCGCTCGGCCAGAAACTGATCCTGAACGAACCGAGGGCGATCTCGGGCAGCATGGCCTATATGAACGATTGGGCGCAGTCCTTTGCCGAGGTGATCAACGGCCAGTTCCGCACCGAGATGAGGAAGCGCGGCAAGGAAATCTGAGCTGGTAGAGGGCGAATGGCGAAGCTGGCGGAATAGCGAGTAGCGAATGGAGGCGAGCGGCAAGGTCGGCTTACCATTCGCCATTCACTACTCGCCACTGGCGGAAAGTAGACATGGCTGAATACGACGTCGATCTGTTTGTCATCGGTGGCGGTTCGGGCGGCGTCCGCGCCGCGCGCATCGCGGCCGGCTACGGCGCCAAGGTGATGGTCGCCGAAGAATACCGGATGGGCGGCACCTGCGTGATCCGCGGCTGCGTGCCGAAAAAACTGTTCGTGATCGGCTCGCACGTCCGTCACGAGATCGAGGACGCCGCGGGCTTCGGCTGGACCATCCCCGAAATCTCCTTCGACTGGAAGACGCTGGTCGCCAACAAGGACAAGGAGATCGCCCGGCTCGAGGGCATCTACACGACCAATGTCGAGAAATCCGGCGCGCAGGTGGTGAAGGCCCGTGCGGTGCTGGAAGACGCCCACACGCTGCGTCTGTCCGACGGCAAGAAAATCACCGCGCAAACCATTCTGATCGCGACCGGCGGCCGGCCCAACCATGGCGCGGAAATTCCCGGCATCGAGCACGTGATCTCGTCGGACGAAGCGTTCCACCTCACCGAACTGCCTGAGCGTATCGTGATCCAGGGCGGCGGCTATATCGCGCTCGAATTCGCCGGCATCTTCAAAGGCTACGGCGCCGATGTCACCGTGATCTATCGCGGCGACAACATCCTTCGCGGTTTCGACGAGGACGTGCGCAAGCATGTGCGCGCGGAGATGGAGAAGCAGGGCATCAACATCATCACCGGCTGCACCATCAGCAAGGTCGACAAGCACGGCAAGGAATTCACCACGCATCTGTCGAGCGGGTCGAGCATCGCCTCCGACCAGGTGATGTTCGCGATCGGCCGCCATCCCAACGTCGCCAATCTCGGGCTGGAGACCGCTGATGTCGCGATCAATCCGAAGAACGGCGGCATCGCCGTCGACGCCTGGTCGAAAACGTCGACGCCGAACATCTACGCCATCGGCGACGTCACCCACCGCACCAATCTGACGCCGGTGGCGATCCGCGAGGGCCATGCCTTCGCCGACACCGTGTTCGGCAAGCGCCCGGTGCAGGTCGATCACGCCACCATCCCGACCGCGGTGTTCTCGCAGCCCGAAGTCGGCACCGTGGGCCTCACCGAAGCCGAAGCCCGCGCGCAGTTCAGCCACGTCGATATCTACAAGACCGATTTCCGGCCCATCAAGGCGACGATGTCCGGCCGCGACACCCGCGTCCTGATGAAGCTCGTGGTCGACGGCACGAGCGACCGCGTGCTCGGCTGCCACATCGTCGGCGAAGCCGCCGCCGAGATCACGCAGGCCGTCGGCATCGCCGTGAAGATGAAAGCGACCAAGGCCGATTTCGATGCCACCATCGCGCTGCATCCGACCGCGGCGGAAGAACTGGTGACGATGCGGACGCCGACGGCGCGCTATGTGCGGGAAGCGGCGGCGGAGTAGGGCGCGCGTAGCCTGGATGGGCGCAGGAGATGCGCTCAGTATCGCGGTCGATTGTCGCCGCGCCGCTGGAGTGCGAAAGCGTAGTGGGGATTGATCCCGCAAAAGGCGTCGGTACCGTTAGCGGTGGCCATGCACTGGGCGTAGCTCGAGAATTGGCAATTGCCCGGATAGCCCCATACGCGCCCTTGCAGGCAGTAGCTATTCCGAACGTTCTCATAAGCCTGGGGACCGTAAAAACTTGGGCCATATGCCTGAGCCCGGGCTTGCCCGCCTGTGAGGGCGACACTCATCGTCAAGATCGTCAAAGCCAAAGTGCGCATCGGACCTTCCTCGAAGTCGGACCAGCGTCGGCACAACACCGGTGCACCTGGACCGCAGGAGATATTGATCCAAGTCAATGTACTCGGGAAAGGTTCACACGCGCACCAGCGGCAACGACACCCGGACATGCGGCCCCGGCATAGCCGGTGAGTTCGACCACCTTGGGCGGCCATGACGCGGGCCGACCCCCACCGCCTGTCATTGACCGGCCGCGCCCGACTGCAAGTAAGCAATGATCTTCGCCCGCTCCTCCGCCGATGCGAGACCGCCATACGGCTTCATGGTGTTGCCGGGCACGACCGCATCGGCGTTAGCCATGAAACGCTCGAGCTTGTCGGCGTCCCAGGCGAAGCCCGCCTCCTTCATGGCGCTGGAATAGCCGTAGTCCGGCAGCGACCCTGCCTTCCGCCCGATAATTTTGTGCAGATTTGGGCCTTGCCGGTTATCGCCCTCCTTGACGGTGTGGCAGGTCCGGCACGCATTGTTGAACGCCTGTTGGCCGGCGGCAGCATCCGCGCCTTGCGCCGGCGTTTGCGATGCGGCTGACGAAGACAACGTCAGGCACGCCATCCCGCTCAGGGCCAAGGCTCGAACAAGGGTTCGCATCGGCCGTCCTCCGTATTCCCTGCCAAACAAACGCGCGAGGCAGCGAAGGTTTCCCCTGGTTCCCGTAAGCTGTAGGGCGGATTGAGCCGAAGGCGTAATCCGCCGTTCATCGATTACTATGCGGCGGGTTACGCCTTCGGCTAAAACCCGGCCTACGATCTGAGGTCGAAGCCATGACCAAGAAGCTTCCGAAGCGTGGTTTGCCGCCGATGCATCCCGGTGAACTTCTTCGCGAGGAGATTTTGCCCGCTCTCGACCGGACCAAGACAGAGATCGCCAGGCTGCTCGGCGTGTCGCGTCAGACGTTGTATGATCTCCTGAAGGAGAAGCAGCCGGTTACTCCGGTGATGGCGTTGCGGCTTGGTAAGCTGTGCGGCAACGGTCCCGATCTCTGGCTCAATCTGCAAAGGCGGTACGATTTGGATCAGGCGGAGCGGGAGCTTGGCGAAGAGATCAAGAGCATCCCGACGCTGGCCGTTGCCTGACTAGTCTGCGAGCTACTTCGTATCCTGCCGCGACCTCTTCCGGAAAGCCAAGGCCTCCGGGCCCCACATCCTGATCATCACAATCGCGCAGGAGGCAATGCCGACGAAGGCGAGCATGACGGTGAGGGCGATTTCCATGATGTGTGCATAGATGATTTGCGGGTGATTTGTCTTCCGTATCACTACGGTGTCATCGCGTTTCCCTGCACCGAGGTTTCAGCGTTGACGGCCTGCAATCCTTGAGCGCATTCAGGCCTTCGGGACGTTCATGCAGTCTTCCGGCCGAACCTTGGCCCAAGCATCCGGCGCTTGGCTGTTTCGGTCGCGGCACGCGCGTTCGGAATTTCGCGGGGAGCGAAGCTGCTGCTTTTTTGGCAGTGCCTATTTTAGGCGCTACCGGACAGGTGGCTTGGGAGGATGGCGATCCACGACCACGGAGTCGGGATGCGAGACGATGGTCATGAACCAGATCGAGCTTACGACCAGCGACCAGAACGTATTCCAGTAAACCCAATTCATTGGTGCTTCCAATCCATCTAGGGCTTCCGGGTCCGAACGTCGCTCAGGCTCTTTGCAACAAAGTCTTCGAGATGCGCCGGCACCGGAGCTCCCTCAATATCACAGCGACACTGGATTTCCTCTGCGACATTTTTGGAGATGTCGGCGGTCCAGTGTTCGAGCGTGTTGAAGGCGTAGATTCCGACCGGGTTGTTGAAACGCGCCAGCATCAGATCGTTGATCACGGTATCGAGATCGGGGCGCTCGATCGGATTCTGAAGCTGCAAATCCCTCGGACCAAACGTGTCCATCACCAGATAGAGCGTTTGGTCGGCGCCATAGGGCACGGTTAACGGCATTCCAGTCATGGCCTGGGCACTCCGTGGAACGCAGATTCAAGTTTGAATCGAAGCGTTGGTTCCAGCGGCGGCGTGTGCACCTTCGTCTATTTTTCGCTGACATAGTTGATGCAACGACGATGCCCGGCCGGGCGCCGGCTCAGCACCAGAAATGAGAGGCAGCATTAGCCTGGATGAGCAACGCGACATCGGGTCTTGGCCCCCGCATGCCGCGGTGCTCATGCGGGCTAACGTCGGCAGGTGGGCTCAAGATACCAGCGACAACAGGCGCTCGGCTTTGAATCGCTTGTAGGCGTCGATCGCCCGGTTCGCGAGCATCAGCTTTCGCGTTTCGCCACGCCGGATCAGGGTCTCGACGGCATCCGTCAGGAAGCGCGCCGCGACTTCGGCATCGCCAAGTTCGCCGGTCCCCTCGAGATAATCCCAGGCGATCTGGATCGAATTTTCCATCAGCAATGGCAATGGTTCGGTCATGGAAATAAAACTCCCTAAGGCAACATCAGTTCCTCAAGGCGGCGGCAGCGTGGGGGCATCCACGCCGCCCCGCGCCGGGTTACGGCCTCGGACCGTAGCTGCTGACCTTGCCGTTGATGTCGAAGGTGAAGGTCAATCCGAGGAACGACAATTGACCGCCGCGGGCGTCGATCACGTCGGGGTTCTTGGTACCGGGCGTCCACTTCATGCCGCCGCTCACGGCGTCGAGTTCGATTGCGTTGAGTTCGCGATTGTCGGTGGTCATGTCAGTCTCCATTCATTGGTGGCAAAAGCCACTTGCGATGGTGATGGAGTAACCACAGCAGCCGGTCAGCGACTGTGACCGACGTCACAATGCCGGCCGCCCCGATGGCGCGCGCCGCAAATCCGTAAAGTTCGATTCAATGCGCCGTTAACGCGCTAAGGGAACCTTACGGCCTCACCTTCAAGTTGGTGATCTGCTGATCCAACGGATGTCACCCGTGACGATGGATGCTCTTAAGCCAAAGGTGGTGCGCGAACCCCGCCGGCAACTGCACAAGCAGCCGGCCTGGATGACGGTCGACGATGGCCTGACCAACCGCGAATGCTTCGTGCTCGATGTATCGCCGGGCGGCGCCAGGATCGTGACCGATGTCGCGATCGATGTCCGCGACAAGTTTGGATTGGCGCTGGTGCGCGATCGCCCAAAACACCAGTCCTGCGAAGTCGTCTGGCGCCGCGGCAAGACCTACGGCGTCAAGTTTTTGATCGCCGGCAAAGCAGGCGCAGGGCCGATCAACGATCTTTCTGCCGTAGAGCCCCACGCGCAGGCGGAGCTGTTCGATGCAGCTCAGCGCGTGAAGGCGGAAGCCTGACCCGCCTTGCGGACCTTCGTCATTCCCCGATGCGCAATTGCGCATCGGGGAATGACGGAAGCTGATTTCCGGCCCAAGGTGCGAAATCCTGCCACGCGCAAAACGAAGGCCCGACACTTTGGTTGCCGGGCCTCCGCGTCGCGTCGCTCTCGCGAGCGAGCCTATTTTTTCTTGGTGGCGCTGCCCGTGGTCTGCTGACCCGGCGCCTGTTCCGATGCGCCCGGTGCCGTCGATTTCTTGGCAGCCTTCATCTTGTGACCGGGCGCGTATTCCGATGCGCCCGGTGCCGTCGATTTCTTGGCAGCCTTCATCTTGTGACCCGGCGCGTATTCCGACGCACCCGGAGCCGTTGATTTCTTGGCACCCTGCATCTGATGGCCCGGTGAGCTATCCGATGCGCCAGGTGATTTGGTTCCGGATTGCGCAAAGGCGGACGAAGCTAACGCGAGCGACGCCGCGACGATCAGGGATTTCTTGAACATCGTGTTTCTCCTGCTGGCTATCGGCAATAAATGCGCGGTGCGCGCGCACGTTCCACTTTTTCCCGAATGAATGTTTCCGGGATGAAGAAATAATTTTCCGGCAAGGTTGATGAACGGATGTTTATCTCTTGCGCAAACGCTTAGCGTTTGTCGCAATCCATGAGACGGAGAACTCCTGAAAGCGTAGCCCGGATGAGCTGCCGGGTCGCGGCAACGCGCGCCCGATGACAGGCACATCCGTGACGTCAGCCAGCCTCAGCAAATGTTCCTGGTGGAGGTCTTCATCATCCAGGGAAAGTAATTTTCCTTGAGCCATTCGATGGTGGCCCGATCGATACGCGGCTTGCCGCCCGACACGGCGTCCAATTCCGCAGCCGTGAATTCGACGGCGTTGATTTCCTGCGTCTGCTTTCTTCCCAATTTCGGAGCGCTCATGTTTCCCTCCTTGGTGAGCAGGGGACCATCCCCTCGGGGGCTCGGTCGTGGAAATAGGCGGCCAGAGCGGTGTTTGGCTGTGACTGGCATCACATTGCAGCGGCAAATCAGCCTGACGGCCGCACCCGGCGTAGCCGAGAAGTAAGTTACTTCTGATTTACGGAAGTCATGTCAAGCCCCGAAATAAAAAATATTTCTGTTTACCGGAAAGAAAATCAGGTGCATATCTTTGCCCATCCCGTCCTACTCAGAAGGGCGTCGGCCGTCGTCACGGACGTTGGGCGGGGTTGCGGTGGACGCTGGTTTACGCTGAGACGACGGCGTGGATAAGCGTACGGCAAAACCGTGTGGTCCTGGCGCCCGTTGCTGGCGTCAAGCCGTCGGCTAAGCGCAAGCTGAACCGGCGGTGACGGAGTCAACCCAGAACTCGTCTCCGGGGAGATCACGGCATAAGCCGTAAAGCCATTGCGCAGGGAAGGCCGGGTGTTCTCCGCTGCCCTGTATGCTCGTGTGCAGCCTACTTAGTGCAAACCGCACACGGGACCGCGGGTGCAGCGCGCACCCGGTCTTCCCTGCGCCCTCTGTTTTCGAGGGCAAGGAGTTTTTGGCAAAGCTCGGGCGCAATGCGTCGCGAGAAGGCGAAGGTGCGTTTGAATGACGGTGCAACAACAAACACCGCCGTCGTCCCGGGCTTGACCACAGATGCGCAATTGCGCATCGGGGGACCCATAACCACAGGGAGAAGTTTTGCGAAAGGTCTCTGCTACCGAGCCTTCATCGAGAGATCACGCGGTATGGGTCCCCCGACGCGCAATTGCGCATCTGAGCTCAAGGCCGGGACGACGAGTGGCCGGGACGACAGCAACGCGCTACTCCGCCGCCTCGATCCATTCGGCCGCCCCGCGCCACAGCGTGTCACGATGCTCGGGGCGGAAGAAACCAAAATGGCCGATCCGGCTGGCGCCGGTGTCCTTTGGCGTCACCGTGATGATCTCGGGTTTTGCGGCCGTAAATCCCGAGCACAGCAACTCCACCGCCGGCCGCGTCGCCCAGGGATCGTCAGACATGCAGAGCGCGCGCAACGCGCCTTTGTAGTTCGGAAAATTTTGCAAGGCCGCCAGATTCTTGTCGTCGAACATGTAGCGCGGGCTCATCACCCAGGAGACCCATTGCAGGAACACATCCCTCGGCATGTCCATGCCGAGCCCGAGCCAGCCCGGCGTGTAGCCGAACGCGCGGGTGAGCGGGACCGCGGCATTGAGCATCGCATAGACGCGATAGCGCTCGGGCACCGCGATCAGTTTCCAGGTGCCGGCTTGTGCCGCGATGAACAGCGCGCGCGAGATCTCGGTGTTGTTCGGCAGCAGGCCCAGCGCCTGGCCGCCAAAGGAATGCCCGACATAGGCAAACGGCAGCGCCTTGTAGCGCTCACGCATCCAGGCCACCGCGGAGGTCACATCCTGCGCGGCCCAGTCCGACATCGAGGCCTTGAAGCCGACCAGCGATTTCGGCTGGTTGTAGCCGGTCATCGATTTCTGCCTGCTACCGCCGGTGCCGCGGTAGTCATAGGTCAGCACCGCGCAGCCGCGCTTGGCGAGGTAGCCGGCAAAGCCGCGATAGACCTTGCGGTGGACCGCGGTCGCCGAATTGATCAGCACGGCGTGGCGCTTGGTCCCGCGCGGCAAAAACAGCGTCGCCCCCAGCGGATAGCCATCCGCCGCGGGAAGCGTGATATCGTCGATGAATACGTCGTCCAGCCCCAGCTCGGCCACCCGCGATTTCCTTCCTCGCTTTTCGCGATTTGGCCCTAACAAATGCGAATTCGGCTTTTGCTGCAAGGGCTTGACTGGACAGGTGGAAATCTAATGGCGGTTGGCCATCGCCCTGTGTATAACCCGGCCCTTCGTAACCGCGGGTAAGTCGCGGTTTTTGCTCAGGAGTTAACGTCATGTCCGAGCGGTGGACACCCGATAGCTGGCGCGCCAAACCGGTGCTGCAGGTGCCCGATTATCCCGATGCCAAGGTGTTGGCTGATGTCGAGGCGCAGTTGGCTACCTTTCCGCCGCTGGTGTTCGCCGGTGAAGCCCGCAATCTGAAGAAGTCGCTGGCGCGCGTCGCCGCCGGCGAAGCCTTCCTGCTGCAGGGCGGCGATTGCGCCGAGAGCTTTGCCGAGCACGGCGCCAACAACATCCGCGACTTTTTCCGCGTGCTGCTGCAGATGGCCGTCGTTCTCACCTATGCCGGCGCGCTGCCGGTCGTGAAGGTCGGCCGCATCGCCGGACAGTTCGCAAAACCGCGCTCGTCGAACACCGAGAAGATTAATGGCGTCGAGCTGCCGAGCTATCGCGGCGACATCATCAACGACATCGCGTTCACGCCCGAGGCGCGCATCCCCGATCCGCAGCGCCAGCTGATGGCCTATCGGCAGTCGGCGGCGACGCTCAACCTGCTCCGTGCGTTCGCGACCGGCGGCTTTGCCAATCTCGGCAGCGTGCATCAGTGGATGCTGGGCTTCCTGAAGGACTCGCCGCAGTCACGCCGCTACAAGGAACTGGCCGACCGTATCTCGGACGCGCTGAATTTCATGCGCGCCTGCGGCCTCGATCTTGAGAGCCATCCCGAGCTTCGCGCCACCGATTTCTACACCAGCCACGAGGCGCTGCTGCTGGGCTACGAGCAGGCCTTTACCCGCGTCGATTCCACCACCGGCGACTGGTACGCGACCTCCGGCCACTTCATCTGGATCGGCGACCGCACCCGCCAGCTCGACCACGGCCATGTCGAATATTTCCGCGGCATCAAGAACCCGATCGGCCTGAAATGCGGCCCGTCGCTCAAGCCTGATGAACTGCTGAAGCTGATCGACATCCTCAATCCGGACAACGAGCCCGGACGGTTGACGTTGATCAACCGCTTCGGCTCGGACAAGGTCGGCGATCATCTGGCGCCGCTGATCCGCAGCGTGCAGCGGGAAGGGCGCGTCGTGGTCTGGTCGTGCGATCCGATGCACGGCAACACCATCAGCTCGAATTCGGGCTACAAGACCCGCCCGTTCGACCGGATATTGTCGGAAGTGAAATCGTTCTTCGCCATCCATCAGGCGGAAGGCACCCACGCCGGCGGCATTCACCTGGAAATGACCGGGCAGGACGTCACCGAGTGCATTGGCGGTGCCCGCGCCATCACCGACGAGGACCTCAACGACCGCTATCACACGGTCTGCGATCCCCGTCTGAACGCCGAACAATCGATTGACATGGCCTTCTTGATCGCCGAACTGCTCAAGCAGGAACGCGCCGGCAAGGTCAAACCGATACCGGCTGCAGCGGGTTTCTGACTTGCTGCGACTCTGGCGCGCCACGATCAACACGCGTAACGGCCTCGCTTTTGCGATCCGCTCGGAGCAGGCCGTCCGCGAGGAACTGTTTGCGCTGGCGCTGTCGGTGCCGCTGGCCTGGCTGGTCGGCGCCAGCGTGATGCGCCGGGTCGAACTGGTCGCGGCGGTGGCGTTCGTCCTCGTCGTCGAGATTCTCAACACCGCGATCGAAAAGCTCGCCGACCGGCTCACCACCGACCATGATCCGCAGATCGGGCGGGTCAAGGACATGGGATCGGCCGCGGTCGGCGTGGCGCTGTTGATGTCCGGCGCGTTCTGGCTGTTTGCCATCGCCGAACGCATAGGCGCGTTCTAAAGGCGGCGATTGAAGTTTCGGCGTGTGCAGGGCACCATTGGCATATGAGCGAACCGAAATTCACAATTACGCTGGCGCAGTTGAACCCGACCGTTGGCGATGTCCCCGGCAACGCCGCGAAAGCGCGCGCCGCGCGTGAGCAGGCGAAAGCCGACGGCGCTGATCTGCTGGTGCTGCCGGAATTGTTCATCACCGGCTATCCGCCGGAAGACCTGGTGCTGAAACCGGCGTTCCAGGCGGCCTGCCGCTCCGCGATCGAGGAACTGGCACGCGAGACCGCGGGTGGTGGTCCGGCGGTCCTGATAGGCACGCCCTGGGTCGAGGACGGCAAGCTCTATAACGCCTGCGCGCTGCTCGACGACGGCCGCATCGCCGCGCTGCGTTTCAAGGCCAATCTGCCCAACTACGGCGTGTTCGACGAAAAGCGCCTGTTCGCACGCGGTCCCGCCGCGGGGCCGGTGACGGTGAAGGGAGTCCGGGTCGGCGTCCCCATCTGCGAGGACATCTGGCTCGAAGAGTCCGAGGAATATGAAAACGTCGTCGAGTGCCTGGCCGAGACCGGCGCGGAAATTCTGGTGGTGCCGAACGGCTCGCCATATGCCCGCGACAAGAACGATCTGCGGCTGTCGATCGCGGTCGCCCGCGTCACCGAGAGCGGGTTGCCGCTGGTGTATCTGAACCAGATCGGCGGGCAGGATGAACTGGTGTTCGACGGCGCATCGTTCGCGCTCAATGCCGACCTTTCGGTCGCGACGCAAATGCCGGCGTTCGAGGAAAACATCACGACGCTGGTTTGGACCAAGGGCGCCGACGGCTGGCGCTGTAATGGACCGGTAGTGCCCCTGATCGAGGGCGACAAGGGCGATTACGCGGCGTGCGTTCTCGGCCTGCGCGACTACGTCCGCAAGAATGGCTTTCCCGGCGTGCTGCTCGGCGTTTCCGGCGGCATCGACTCGGCCTTGTGTGCGGCGATCGCGGTTGATGCGCTCGGTGCGGAGCGTGTCCGCGGCGTGATGCTGCCGTTCAGGTTCACAGCGCAGGTGTCGCTCGACGATGCGGCAAAACTCGCCACCGCGCTGGGCTTCCGCTACGAGGTGCTGCCGATTGCGGACGCCGTGAACGGGTTCGAGAAGATTCTGTCCGGCACCTTCGCCGGCCTGCCGCGCGACATCACCGAGGAAAACCTGCAGGCGCGCACCCGTGGCACGCTGCTGATGGCGATTTCGAACAAGACCGGCGCGATGGTGGTCACGACCGGCAACAAATCGGAAATGTCGGTCGGCTACGCCACGCTCTATGGCGACATGAACGGCGGCTTCAACCCGATCAAGGATATCTACAAGACCGAAGTGTTCCGCCTGTCGAGCCTGCGCAATGAATGGAAGCCGGAAGGCGCGCTGGGACCGTCGGGCGAGGTCATTCCGGTCAACATCATCGTCCGTCCGCCCACCGCCGAATTGCGCGAGAACCAGACCGACCAGGATTCGCTGCCGCCCTACGAGATACTCGACGGCATCCTGGAACGGCTGGTCGAGCGCGAGGAGCCGCTGGCCTCGATCATCGCTGCGGGCTACCCGGCCGATGTGGTGACGCGGATCGACCGCCTGCTCAACATCGCCGAATACAAGCGCCGCCAGGCGGCGCCGGGGGTCAAGGTCACCGAGAAGAATTTCGGCCGCGACCGCCGCTATCCCATCACCAACCGTTTTCGCGACAACGGCAAGGCGTTGCCGGCACCCGACGAAAAACTGGTCGCCCGCGCGGGGCGCGCCTCGGCTGATGTGTTCGACGGGTAGAGCGTTTTCGAGCGAAGCGGACACCGGTTCGCGTGAAGAAAACGCGTCAAAACAAGAATCTATTGCTTCGGCGGGATGAAGGTCGGCCCAACGGTGCGGATCTGCTTCTTCTCGTCCGTCGCGCCGGTTGAGTCGGCGGCAGGCGCGGGAGTTGCAGGAGCGGGCGCGGCGGCCGTCGTGCCTGCGGGTGCCGTGCCCTTCTTGGCGACGGGGGCCGTCTTCTGCTGAGGCATCGCGCGCTGCTGCATCCGCTTCGCGCTCTCTTCTGTGACGATGATGTCGCCCTGCTGTTCGGCGGCGGCTTTCTCGTCGATCGATTTCAGCGCATCCGACCAGGTCTGGCCCGCGGCCTTGCAGGCGCACGACGGGTTGAACTCGGTGCGGAATTTGAACGCATTGGGCAGCGACGAGTAAGGCTGGCCGCTGACCGAGACCGCCTGGTTGATGTCTTCGCCGGGATTACGATAGGTGAACAGCGATGCTTCCGTTGCCGGGCACAGCGCCTTGCAGGTCCTCTCATCGTCCTGGAAGCGCGCCTGGTAGGTGGCGAACGAGACCGGGAAATAGGCGCCGTCGCAGGTGCGCACGCACACCGTCCGGAACGTGCCGGATGGCGCACCGAGATCGGCGCTCGGCGGAGGGATGGTGTTGTTGCCGAACAGGTTGTCGATGAAGCTGCCCCCGTTGCGCGCGGCAGCGGCGTATTGCGGGCCGCAATTGTTCTGCGCGAGCGCCGTCAGCACCGAACGGCGCTGGTTTTCGCGGTCGGCGCCGCCGATGCCACCTGAGCGCAACCGCTCGAGGCTGGTCGTCATCTGCTCGAGATTGGCGCGCATCTGCTGGATCTGGTTATTAACCGGTCCGCATTGTGCGGACTGGCCGTTGAACAGCGAGAAGAAGCCGGAACTTTCGCAGCCCATCCGCTTCGCTTGCATCGTGACGCGGTCAAGCTCGGCCTGCTGTTTGGTTGCCGCTTCCTGATAGCGGCGGATTTGCTCTTCCTTGGCAGGATCGCCGCCGCTGGCACCGCGGTCGACGGCCGCCAATTGTCCTTCAAGGCGGATGCAGATCGGGTTGGCTTGCGCGCCCTGTTGCTGGGGAGGCGGAGCTGCTCCGGGGGGCATTTGTGCGAGCGCGTCCATATTCGATGGCGCGGGATCGGCTTGTGCGATCGCAGCCGAACTCGTCCCGGCGATGCCAGCAAGCAGCACGGCGCAGGTCAAAATCCACCGGGAGAAGGGAGCAGTCAGCGTCAGGGGCATATCCAGCCATCGATAACGAATCCGCGCGGCTTTATAGCCGAAAAGGCGCGGCCCAGGCGGCACGGTGCGGCCGAGGCCGCATCTGATAGCTGCTTCTCGGGGCAGCGTCACGTCGTTTCCGCGGCGCCGGTGTGGCAATGCGGCAACGGCCCGCCGCTTCGATCCGGTTCAGCGCTGGCAGGTAATGGCGACGTATTCGTCGCAGCGGCTGCCGCTACATTTGTCGTTTCCGCCCCTCGGTACCGATCCGGTGATTTCATCGGGATCGACGCGGCGGTAGGCGGTTGCGGAAGCAAATTCGCGTGATTGGCAGTAGGAGCGGGCGGCATGGGCGCCGCATTTGTCGCCCTTGGCGAGGCACTGGTCGATGCCGTAGCCGTCGGCCTGATTGGCAATGATGAAAACGCGGCTGTCGCCATAAGCGGCCGAGGCGGTGAGCAGGAATGCGCTGGTAAAAAATGCTGCTGAAATTCGCATGGGGCACCCAATAAGGAAAAGGGATCGCCCCTCTCAGATAAGCCCAAAGTCTTAATAATGATTAACCATGAGCCCGTCGCCGGGCGTCCCGCGACGAATTTGGTTCAAAAACGGCCGCAGGCGGGCCTTGACGGCATCCCCCGGGCTGGGACATGGTGGAACCATGAACGGTTTCCTCGCCATCTGCAGCATTTGCCGCGAGATTATTAGCTAGCGATTCGCTGGCTGAGGCCGTCTTTTCTCAAAATGAGATCACTGGACGCCCGGCCGCAAGGTACGGGATTCCCATGCAACTACGCCTCTACGATACGTTGACCAAGGAGAAGCGGCCGTTCACGCCGCTCGATTCCGATAATGTCCGCATGTATGCCTGCGGGCCGACGGTCTATGACTTCGCCCATATCGGCAACGGTCGCGCCGCGATCGTGTTCGACGTGCTGTTTCGCGTGTTGCGCCATCGCTATGGCGCTGATCATGTGACCTATGTACGCAACATCACCGACGTCGACGACAAGATCAACGTGCGCGCCGCGCGCGACTATCCCGGCGTGCCGCTGAACGACGCGATCCGCAAGGTCACGGAAACCACCTATCAGCAGTATCAGGACGACGTCACCGCACTCGGCTGCTTGGCGCCGACCGTGCAGCCGCGCGCGACCGAACATATCCCGGAGATGCGGGCGATCATCGAGAGACTGGTTGCCGGCGGGTTTGCCTATGCCGCCGAAGACCACGTGCTGTTCTCGCCGCAGGCCATGAATGCCGCAAATTCGGTGATGCCGCGCTATGGCGCGTTGTCGAGGCGCTCGCTCGACGAGATGATCGCCGGCGCACGCGTCGACGTCGCGCCCTACAAGCGCGATAACACCGACTTCGTGCTGTGGAAGCCGTCCAAACCGGGCGAGCCGTCGTGGCCGTCGCCGGCCGGTATCACCGTGGAAGGCCGCCCGGGCTGGCACATCGAATGCTCGGCGATGGCCTGGAAACATCTTGGCGAGAAGTTCGACATCCATGGCGGCGGCATCGACCTGGTGTTTCCGCATCATGAGAACGAACTGGCGCAGACCTGCTGCGCCTTTCATTCCGACCGCATGGCAAATGTCTGGATGCACAACGGCTTCCTGCAGCTCGAGAGCGAGAAGATGTCGAAATCAACAGGCAACTTCTTCACGATCCGCGAGATGCTGGCCGATTGGCCGGGCGAGGTGCTGCGCTTGAGCATGCTCAAGACGCATTACCGCTCGCCGCTCGACTGGACCACCAAGGGGGCGGAAGAAAGCGCCAGGACGCTGGACGATTGGTACGCCATCGCAGCCGACGCCGACGCCGGTGAGCCGTCGCCGGCCCTGACCGAAGCGCTCTATGATGACCTCAACACGGCGCAGGCCATGGCCGTCTTGCACGGCCTGCGCAACGCAGCAGCGTCCGGGGGGGAGCGCGAACGCGGCGAGTTTGCCGCGTCCCTTCGGCTGCTCGGTTTCCTGTCCGTGAGCGCGGCCGACTGGAAGGGACGCAAACAGCAGGCGAGCGGCATCGATGCAGGGCAGGTCGATCGGCTGCTCGCCGACCGCGCGGCCGCGCGGGCGCGAAAGGACTTCAAGGAGTCCGATCGGATCCGTGACGAACTCGCCGCCATGGGCGTTGTCATCAAGGACGGCAAGGACGCGGAAGGCAAACCCGTGACAACCTGGGAGATTGCGTGATGACCAGACCCGATACGCCTTTCCCAAAACACTGGCGCTACTACATCTTCATCAAATGGGCCGTGATCGTTGCGGCGGTCGTGCTCGTGCTGCGATTGTTCGGAGTGTTTTGAAGCGATGGGACAGTCGTTGCCCAAACCCGCACTACGGCCGTTTCTTGCGGCGGATACCCCCGTTGTGGCGGCGATCTTCGTTGCCGCGATCCAGGAATTGACCGGGGATGACTACGGCGAGGCGCAGCAGGAAGCCTGGGCATCGGCGGCCGATGATGAGGAACAATTCGGCAAGAAGCTGGCCGGTGAATTGACCCTGATCGCGACGCTGCAGAATTCGCCGGTCGGATTTGCTTCGCTGAAGGGCGCCTCGCATATCGAGATGCTCTATGTGCACCCCAGCGCGGTGGGGCAGGGCGTCGGCGCGATGCTGTGCGATGCGCTGGAAAAGCTCGCCGGTGGGCGCGGCGCCAAGATTCTCACGGTTGACGTCAGCGACAACGCGCAGGAATTCTTCCTCAAGCGCGGTTACGTCGCCATGCAGCGCAACACCGTCACCATCAACGGTGAATGGCTCGCCAATACCACGATGCAGAAGACGCTGGCCGAGGCCGCGCCGGGAGCGCCACAATGAGCCGCGAACGCCTCTATCTGTTCGACACCACGCTGCGCGACGGCGCGCAAACCAACGGCGTCGACTTCACGCTGCATGACAAGCAGATCATCGCCGGCATGCTCGACGAACTCGGCATCGACTATGTCGAAGGCGGCTATCCCGGCGCCAATCCGACCGATACCGAATTTTTTGCGACCAAGCCGAAGCTCGACCATGCGCGCTTTACCGCATTCGGCATGACGCGCCGTCCCGGCCGCTCGGCTTCCAACGATCCCGGGCTGGCGGCGCTGATCGAGGCCAAGGCGGATGCGATCTGCTTTGTCGCGAAAGCATCCGCCTATCAGGTGCGCGTCGCGCTCGAGACCACCAATGAGGAAAACCTCGCCTCGATCCGCGACAGCGTCAGTGCCGCCAAGGCCGCCGGCCGCGAGGTGATGGTGGATTGCGAGCACTTCTTCGACGGCTACAAGGAGAATTCCGAATTCGCGCTGGCCTGCGCCAAGGCGGCTTATGAGTCCGGCGCGCGCTGGGTCGTGCTGTGCGACACCAATGGTGGCACCATGCCGCATGAAGTCGAGACCATCGTCGGCGATGTGATCAAGCACATTCCCGGCGGAAATGTCGGCATCCACGCCCATAACGACACCGAGCAGGCGGTCGCCAACTCGTTCGCGGCGGTGCGCGCCGGGGCGCGGCAGATCCAGGGCACGCTGAACGGGCTCGGCGAGCGCTGCGGCAACGCCAATCTCTGTTCGCTGATCCCGACCTTGCGGCTGAAGAACGAATTTTCGAACGCCTTCGAGATCGGCGTCACCGACGAAAAAATGGCGACCTTGATGAAGGTATCGCGGACGCTCGACGACATGCTGAACCGCGCGCCGAACCGCCACGCCGCCTATGTCGGCGAAAGCGCCTTCGTGACCAAGACCGGCATCCACGCCTCCGCTGTCATGAAGGACCCGCACACCTATGAGCACGTGCTGCCCGAACTGGTCGGCAACCATCGCAAGGTGCTGGTGTCCGATCAGGCCGGCCGCTCCAATGTGATGGCCGAACTCGATCGCGCCGGCATTCCCTACGAAAAGAGCGATCCGAAACTGGCGCGGCTGGTCGAGGAGTTGAAGGAGCGCGAGGCGGCCGGATACGCCTACGAATCCGCCAATGCGTCGTTCGATCTGTTGGCGCGGCGTACGCTCGGGCGGGTGCCGGAATATTTCCGGGTCGAGCAGTTCGACGTCAATGTCGAGCAGCGCTACAATTCCAACGGCCAGCGCGTCACGGTGGCGCTTGCGGTGGTCAAGGTCGATGTCGCCGGCGAGCGGCTGATTTCGGCCGCGGAAGGCAACGGCCCGGTCAACGCGCTCGACGTCGCGCTGCGCAAGGACCTCGGCAAATACCAGAAATACATCGAAGGCCTGAGGCTGATCGACTACCGCGTTCGTATCCTCAATGGCGGCACGGAGGCGGTGACGCGGGTGCTGATCGAGAGCGAGGATGAGAACGGCGATAGCTGGATCACGGTCGGCGTGTCGCCCAATATCATCGACGCTTCGTTCCAGGCGCTGATGGATTCGGTGGTCTACAAGTTGGTGAAATCAGGCGCGCCGGTGTGAGGCTTAGGCGTCAACTCCATCGATCGTCATTGCGAGGAGCGTAGCGACGAAGCAATCCATCTATCCGTTATGCCGCACGATGGATTGCTTCGCTTCGCTCGCAATGACGTGGAAACACTTGGGGCTCATTCATGCTCGATCACGTCTCCGTCGGCGTTGCCGATCTCGAACGAGCAGCGCGCTTCTATGAACCAACCCTGGCCGCGCTCGGCCTGACGCGGCTGGTCACACGCCCCGCGACCATCGGCTTCGGCAAGACCTATCCCGAATTCTGGATCAACCTGCGCGCCGGCATGCCGCCGGTCGCGCCGGAAAGCGGCATCCATATCTGCCTGCGCGCGCGGTCCACTGAAGCTGTCGATGCCTTCCACGCCGCGGCGCTCGGCGCCGGTGGCCGCTCCGACGGCGCGCCGGGCCTCCGTCCGCACGACCGGGTGAAATATTACGCCGCGTTCGTCATCGACCCCGACGGCAACCGCATCGAGGCGGTGACGTTTCCGAGTGAATGACGGCGCAAACTCCTAAAGCCGTCGCGCGACGTCCGGCGCCATCTCCTGGGTGCCCGCGGGCGCAAGGGCTGCGGCGGCGCGCAGGCGCGGCAGGATGTCCTCGACGCGTTCGGCCTTCAGCACCTCGACATCCAGGGCAGGGCGGATGAACTGATTGGCGCGCATATGCGTCAATAGCGCGATCAGCGGCTCCCAGAAATTGTCGATGTTGGCGAGCAACACCGGTTTGGTGTGTCGGCCGAGCTGTTGCCAGGTCATCTGCTCGACCAGCTCTTCCAGTGTGCCGACGCCGCCGGGAAGGGCGACGAACGCATCCGAGCGTTCGAACATCAGCCGCTTGCGCTCGTGCATGTCAGGCGTGACGACCAGTTCGGTAAGGTTCGGATTCATGCGCTCGCGGTTCGCAAGAAAATCCGGAATGATCCCGGTGACGGCGCCACCGTGGTCCAGCACGGATTTGGCAACCGCGCCCATCAGGCCCACTGAACCTCCGCCATAGACTAGGCGGATACTGTTCTCGGCGAACACCTTGCCCAGAGCGGTCGCCGCTTCGAGGAAACGGTGGTTGGAGCCGGAGCCGGAGCCGCAATAGACGCAGACGGTTTTGATTTGGTTCATGCAATTCATGTGGCACTGCAGCGTAAAAAGCTCAAGTCCGAGAATATACTGCCACAGTGGTTTTGAACCCGAAATACGGGCAAACCGGAGAAAGTTTTGCCTTTCAAGGCTGTACGCGGCGTTTAAACGCTCTATATGACGAGCAGAATGACGATCAATGGAAAACATGCAGCGGCGAACGGGTGCGCCATCAGACTTCTGGGCGCTTGATCCATGGCCGACACTGATTCGCGCGCCGACGAAGCGCCACTGGCCACCAGCGACCCCCTCGAAAAGGCGACCCTGATCGGGACGCTGGCGCATCTGTGGCCCTATATCTGGCCCGGCGACCGCGCCGACCTGAAAATGCGCGTGGTCTGGTCAATGGTGCTGCTGCTGGTCGCGAAGCTCGCGACGCTGACGGTGCCCTTCACCTTCAAATGGGCGATCGACGCGCTCAACGGCCACGGCAGTGCGCCGGTGGAACCGTCGAATTGGACGCTGTGGCTGATCGCGTCGCCGTTACTGATGACCGCAAGCTATGGCGCGGTGCGGGTGCTGATGGCGGTGCTGACGCAGTGGCGCGACGGCATCTTCGCGCGCGTTGCGATGCATGCGGTGCGCAAGCTCGCCTACATCACCTTCGTGCACATGCACGAGCTGTCGCTCCGCTTCCACCTCGAGCGCAAGACCGGGGGACTGACCCGCGTGCTGGAGCGTGGCCGCACCGGCATCGAAGTGATCGTGCGGATGGTGATCCTGCAACTGATCCCGACCATCGTCGAGGTGTCGCTGTTGATGGCGGTGCTGCTGTGGCAGTTCGACTGGCGCTACGTGCTGGTCACCGCGGTCACGGTCGTGATCTATATGTACTACACCTACATCGCGACCGAATGGCGGATCGAGATCCGCCGCAAGATGAACGATTCCGACACCGAGGCGAACACCAAGGCGATCGACTCGCTGCTCAACTACGAGACCGTAAAATATTTCAGCGCCGAACAGCGCGAGGCCGCGCGCTACGACCGCTCGATGGAGCGCTACGAACACAACAGCGTGAAGACTTACACGTCGCTGGCGGTGCTCAACACCGGGCAGGCGGTCATCTTCACGCTCGGTCTCACCGCGACCATGCTGATGTGCGCGATCGGCGTGCGCAACGGCACCAACACCGTCGGTGACTTCGTCATGGTCAACGCCATGATGATCCAGCTGTACCAGCCGCTCAATTTCATGGGCATGGTCTATCGCGAGATCAAGCAGGCGGTGATCGACATCGAGAAGATGTTCAGCGTGCTGTCGCGCAACCCCGAGATCAAGGACATCCCGGGCGCCGTGCCGCTGGTGGTCGGTTCGGGCAATGTGCGTTTCGAAGACGTGCAATTTGCCTATGACCCCGAGCGCCCGATCCTGAAAGGCCTCAGCTTCGAGGTACCGGCCGGCAAGACGGTTGCGATCGTCGGGCCCTCGGGGGCGGGCAAGTCGACGATCTCGCGGCTGCTTTTCCGCCTTTACGACGTTTCCGGCGGCAAGATCCTGATCGACGGCCAGGACATCAGGAACGTCACCCAGGCGTCGCTGCGCGCCTCGATCGGCATGGTGCCGCAGGATACCGTGCTGTTCAACGACACCATCCGCTACAACATCCGCTACGGCCGCTGGGACGCCAGCGATGCGGAGGTGGAGGAGGCCGCGCAACTGGCGCAGATCGACAGCTTCATCCGGATGTCACCGCTGGGATATGAGACCCAGGTCGGCGAACGCGGACTGAAATTGTCCGGCGGCGAGAAGCAGCGCGTCGCGATCGCGCGCACCGTGCTGAAGGCGCCGCCGATTCTGGTGCTCGATGAGGCGACCTCGGCGCTCGATAGCCACACCGAGCATGAAATCCAGGAATCGCTCGAACGGGTCTCGCGCGGCCGCACTTCGCTGGTGATCGCGCATCGGCTCTCGACCATCGTCGGCGCGGACGAAATTATCGTGTTGGATCAGGGCCGCATTGCCGAGCGCGGTACGCACGCCCGGCTTTTGGCTTCCGGCGGACTTTATGCCAGTATGTGGAACAGGCAGCGCGAAGCCGAGGAGGCGCGGGAGAAGCTCGCGCAGATCGACGACGACAACGAGGCGCCCAACCGCATCCCGCCGCCGGTCCAGGATCCTCTGGTCACCGCTGCGGAATAATTGAAATACCGCTCGATCCCGAAGCAACGGGACCGGGCCAGCCAATAGTGAGCCTTGATGTCGATTGCCAATTCCATCCGCGCGCAAATCCCGCCTGTTCATCCCGAGGGCTATCCCTTCATCGGCGGCTTTGCGCTTGCAAGCCTGGTCCTGTTCTGGATCTGGACGCCGCTCGGCTGGATCGGCACGATCCTGACGGTATGGTGTGCGCTGTTCTTCCGCGACCCCGTGCGCGTCACGCCGGTGCGCGAAGGCGTCGTGGTGTCGCCGGCCGATGGACGGGTCTCGATGATCTCCCAGGTGTTGCCGCCGGCCGAGCTTGGTCTCGGCGACCGGCCGCTGCTGCGCATCTCGATCTTCATGAGCGTGTTCAACTGCCACGTGAATCGCAGCCCGGTGGCGGGCCGGATCGACCGCATCGCCTATCGGCCCGGCACCTTCATCAATGCCGAGCTCGACAAGGCCAGCGAAGACAATGAGCGCAACTCGCTGGTGATCTCGACCGCCAGCCATGGCCGCATCGGCGTGGTCCAGATCGCAGGCCTAGTGGCGCGACGTATTGTCTCGTTCGTGCGCGAGGGGCAGACGATCGGCGCCGGCGAGCGGTTCGGCCTGATCCGGTTCGGCTCGCGGCTCGACGTCTATTTGCCCGAAGGCGGCAAAGCGCTGGTTTCCGAGGGCCAAACCGCGGTCGCCGGCGAGACCGTGCTGGCCGATCTCGGCGGCGCCAGCGAGCAGGGGCGGACGTTCCGCGCCGATTAACCATCCGAATGGCCAAGGCGCCTGCCGGCCGCCACAATGGCGGCGCAGGCTGGCGCTTGCTATATATTGGCGAGCCATGATGACACCCGATCCCAAGTCTCCGGAAATGCGCCGCCGCCGGTTTCGTCCGATTCCGATCCGGATGCTGGTGCCGAACTTCATCACGTTGCTGGCGATCTGCGCCGGGCTGACAGCGATCCGGCTGTCGATCGAAGGCCGCATGGAGCTCGCAGTCGCCGCGATCGTGTTCGCGGCGGTGCTGGACGGGGTCGACGGCCGCGTCGCGCGCATGATCAAGGGCCAGTCGAAATTCGGCGCCGAACTCGACAGCCTCGCGGACTTCGTCAATTTCGGTGTCACCCCCGGCCTGATGCTGTATTTCTGGCAGTTGCATGATCTCGGCAATGGCGGCTGGATCGCGGCCATGGTGTATGCGATCTCAGGCGGCCTGCGGCTGGCGCGGTTCAATGCCAGCATCGACGATCCGAACAAGCCTGCGTTCGCGGCAAATTATTTCACCGGCGTCCCGGCGCCGCTCGGTGCGCTGACCGTGATGCTGCCGATCTATCTGGTCTTTTTGGGCGTCCCGCAGCCGCCGGCGATACTGACCGCGTTCTATACGCTGCTGATCGGATTCCTGATGGTGTCGCGGCTGCCGGTGCTTTCCGGCAAGACCGTGCGTATGCGCGTGCCGCCGGAAATGGTGCTGCCGGTTTTCGTCTCGGTGGTGTTCTTCATCGCGCTGCTCGTGAGCTACCCCTGGTACATTCTCTCGGTCGGGACCGTGCTGTATCTGTTGAGCCTGCCGTGGGGCTGGAAAACCTATCGCGATCACGAGCGAAACGCTGCTGCCGCGCTGGCGGCTGCGACCACCGATGCCGCCGCACCCGCTGGTCCAGCACCCGTATTCCCGGCGGCTCCGGCCGACGCCGAGCATGACGACCGACCGGCGCGGCTGAACTGAGCCGCCACGCGACTTCCGATATAGCTGCCAAGATAGCTGCCATGAGCGCTGGCCGAGTTGGGTTCGATCCCAATCTCGGCTATAGGGCTTGGCGATGTCAGGCCGTCCAGAATTCCGGCCCAAAAATCAGGAGAGAAACGCAGTGACCCAGTCCGCTTCCGCCCCGCTACCGGCTTCCGTGCTTGAAGCGTTGGCCCGCTACGACACGCCGACGATCTGCAATGCGATGGAGATCGTGGCGCCTGAGCGCCGGCTGATCGGCTACACCACCAAGCCGCTGGTCTGCCCGTTTCCCAACCTGCCGCCGATGGTCGGCTATGCCCGTACCGTGTCGATCCGCTCGGTGCTCAAATCAGGCCTTCCGGCCGACGAGCAGGCAAGGCGCCGCATCGCCTATTATGAATATGTCGGCACCGGCTTTGGTCCGCGCATCACCGTGATCCAGGATATCGACGGCGCCGACGTCGGCTACGGCGCGTTCTGGGGCGAAGTGCAGAGCAACGTGCACAAGGCGCTCGGCTGCCTCGGCGTCATCACCGATGGTTCTATCAGGGACATCCCGCAATGGGCGCCGGGCTTCCAGGCGCTGGCCGGATCGATCGGTCCGTCGCATGCCTGGGTGCATGCCGAAAGTTTTGGCGGCGAAGTGCGCGTCGCCGGCATGACGGTGCATTCCGATGATTTGATCCATGCCGACCAGCATGGGGCGATCGTGATTCCGATCGATATCGCCGCCAAGATTCCGGACGCCGCCGAACTCTGCGGCCGTCGCGAGACGCCAATCCTCGATATTGCGCGCAGCCCGGACTTCACGCTCGAGAAACTGAAAGAGGCGCTGAAACGTTCCGCTGAAATCCACTGACGAAAACAACCACCGGCGAAAAGTTGGGGTAATTAACACACGAGGGGAGACGTCATGAGAGCCTTTTGGGCGGCGCTGTCATTGCTTGTCATTGCCGGCGTCGCGGATGCGAATGCGCAAACCTATCCGTCGCGTCCCATCACGCTCGTCGTTCCCTTTCCGCCGGGCGGCTCCACCGACGCCGCCGCCCGGATCATGGCCGAGCGGATGCGCAGCAACCTCGGCCAATCGATCGTGATCGAAAATGTCGGGGGCGCCGGCGGCAGCATCGGCGTCGGTCGTGTCGCCCGCGCCGCGCCGGACGGCTACACCTTCGACATCGGGCAATGGGACACCCATGTCGGCAGCATCATCTACAAGCTCGACTATGATCTGGAAAAGGATTTCGAGCCGATCGCGCTGATATCAAACAATCCGCAGCTGATGGTCGCCAAGAAGGATCTGCCGGCGAACACGCTTGGCGAACTCGTAAGCTGGATGAAGGCCAATCCCGGCAAGATCAATTTCGTCAACCAGAACGCGGCCGCCAATGTTACCGGCGTGATGTTCGAAAACCTGACCAAGCAGAAGGTGCAGTTTATTCCCTATCGTGGCGCAGGGCCGGCGATGACCGATCTCGTCGCGGGTACGGTGGATCTTCTGGTTGTGCAGGGTGCTGTGGCGCTGCCGCAAATCCGCGCCGGCGCGATCAAGGCGCTGGCCAATCTGTCGGTGGCGCGCTCCGCCTCGATGCCCGATATCCCGACGGCGGATGAGACCGGCGTGCCCGGACTTTACATGTCGGGTTGGTTCGGCTTCTGGGCGCCGAAGGGAACGCCAAAGGAAATCATTGCCAAGCTCAACGCGGCAACCGTCGAGGCGCTGGCCGATCCGGCGATCCAGAAACGCTTTACCGAGCTGGGGCTCGACGTCGCCCCGCGCGCGCAGCAGACGCCGGAAGGACTGGCCGCATTCCAGAAGGCCGAGATCGACAAATGGTGGCCGATCATCAAATCCGCCGGCATCGGCGTACAGGCCCAGTGAACTGACCGAGCGAGCTGATCGATTGAACTGACTGCCCCTGCGCTCCGCGGTGGCCGGCGCATTATGGTTAGCAAAAGGTTGCGATCGCGCCAGGGCCCTTGATCCGGCAAATGGCGCCGATATTGGACTGATTGCTGAGCCCGGGACGCCGGCCCTCGCAATTGTACGGCACAGCCGCGGCTTAACCTTTACGCGTCTTTAACAGCGCCGACGTAGGGTTCAATTGGCGCGGCCCGTATGGGCGCGCCACCGTCCAGGACGGGCAGGTCGTTCGCGTACGCGTCGGAGTTCAGAATGGATATCACCACGCTCATTGGCCTGGTCGTCGGCGCCATCGTGCTGTCGACGCTGATTTTGATGGGTGGCGATTTCCGGATGTTCTACGACATCCATGCCGTCATCATCATCTTCGGCGGTTCGATCGCGGCGACACTGATCCGGTTTCCGCTCAGCGCGATTCTGCATGGCATGCCGCTCGGCGCCAAATTCGCCTTCACGATGAGCCGTCTGTCGGCGCGCGACCTGGTCGATGAACTCGCCCGCATCGCCGAAATCGCCCGCAAGCAGGGTCCGGTCGGTTTGGAAAAGGTTGATACCAACGAGCCGTTCCTCGCCAAGGGAATCCGCTACGTCGCCGACGGTTACGATCTCGAATTCATCCGCGACAACCTCGAGCGCGATCGCGACAATTTCCTGATGCACCTCAACGAAGGTTCGAAGATCTATCGCGCCATCGGCGATTGCGCGCCGGCGTTCGGCATGATCGGCACGCTGCTCGGCATGGTGCAGATGTTCTCCAACATGCAGGATCCTTCGAAGCTCGGTCCCTTCATGGCCGTCGCCTTGCTGGCGACGCTCTACGGCGCGCTGGTCGCAAACCTGATCTGTCTGCCGATCGCCGACAAGCTGCATGGCAAGCTGCTCGACGAGGAGACCAATCGCACGCTGATCATCGACGGCATCCTCATGATCCGGGATTCCAAGAGCCCGGCGCTGGTGCGTGAGATGCTGCTGGCCTATCTGCCCGAGAAACATCGCCACGAGGAAGGCGAACTGGCGCCGGCCTGACCCTTCGGCAGCATCAAGGCGCGGATATAGAGCATGGCCAAGAAAAAACGCGAAGAGGCACATGGCGGTCACGGCTGGTTCGTGACGTTCGCCGATCTGATGGCATTGCTGCTGGCCTTCTTCGTGATGCTGGTCGCTTTTTCCAGCCAGGACAAGGACAAGCTGAAGATCGTCGCCGGCTCGATGCGGGAAGCGTTCGGCGTGCAGACCGAAGTCCGCTATTCCGGCATCGTCGAATCAGACGGTCTGCCGACGCGGCCGAAGCTGAAGAACACCGCTCACATTTCGCCGGAGGAATCCTCTGCCACGCCGACCCCGGACGACAAGGAGCGCTCCCGCGAAAGCGGCGCCCGCATCGCGGTCGATCGTGAGTTCGCGCTGGCTTCGGCGTCGTTGCGGCAGGCGTTGCAGGACCTGCCGGAACTGACCGAGATGTCCAAGCACATCATGTTCGAGGAGACCAGCCAGGGCCTCAATCTCGAGATCGTCGATCAGGAAGGGCGGTCGATGTTTGCCGATGGCTCCAAGGTGCCCCATGACCGCACCCGCCGGCTGATCCAGAAACTCGCGGTTCCGCTGAAGGCGACGCCACTGCGCCTGTCGATCGTCGGCCACACGGCGGCAGGTTTCCTGCCGGCGCGAAGCGATTATGGCGCGTTCGATCTTTCGGCCGACCGCGCCAACACGGTGCGTCAGATTCTGGAGCGCGAGGGCCTGCCGCCATCGCACGTCTTTGCCGTATCCGGCAAGGCCGACAGCCAACCGCTGTTTCCCGATGATCCAACGTTGCCCGCAAACCGTCGCGTGACCATCACATTAATGCGCGAAAATCCACCGCTTCCACCTGGTCTGAAGCCATAATTCGTCGCAACTACTATCTTACCTCTCGAATTGTGCGATGAAATTTGCTTTGCTTGGGTGCCGCATCCCCAGCGGTGCTATGCTTGCCAATGATTGACAGGCGACGCAGAAGCGTCGATAGCCGCCCGGATCAAATAACTGAGCAAATGAGAGCGTGTTTCCCGCGTCATGACTGTCAGCGCCACATCCACCGAGGCCCATGAGGGGCAGGTCACCTCAGGCTTTTGGGCCCTGACACTGGGCAGCATCGGCGTGGTGTTTGGCGACATCGGCACGTCGCCGCTGTACGCATTCCGCGAAGCCGTAACCCATGCGGCGGCGGGCGGGCCGGTGTCGCGCGAGATCGTGCTCGGCGTACTCTCCCTGATCCTGTGGTCGCTGTTCATCGTCGTGACGGTCAAATACGTGCTGCTGCTGCTGCGCGCCGACAATCATGGCGAGGGCGGCACGCTCTCCCTGATGGCGCTGGGTCAACGGGCGATGGGCCGGCGCAGCTGGGTTTTGATGGCGCTGGGCGTCGTCGGCGCCTCGATGTTCATCGGCGATTCCATGATCACGCCGGCGATTTCGGTGTTGTCGGCGGTCGAAGGTCTCAAGCTCGTCGCGCCGGCACTCGACCATTATGTGGTGCCGCTGACGATCTTCATTCTGGTGCTGTTGTTCTCGGTGCAGAGCAGCGGCACCGCGCGCGTCGCGTCGGCCTTTGGCCCGGTCATGGTGGTCTGGTTCGCGACGCTGACGACTTTGGGCCTTATCCACATCAGCGACGATCCTACCGTTTTGCAGGCGATCAATCCCTATTACGCGATCCAGTTCGTGCTCTCGCACGGCATGATCGGACTGGTGACGCTCGGCCTGGTGTTTCTGGCGGTGACCGGCGGCGAGGCGCTGTACGCGGACCTCGGGCATTTTGGACGCAAGCCGATTCAAGCCGGATGGTTCTATCTCGTGATGCCGGCGCTGCTGATCAACTACTTCGGGCAGGGCGCCCTGGTGCTGGCCAACCCGGCGGCGATCGTAAGCCCGTTCTACCGGCTGGCCCCCGAAATCCTGCTGCTGCCGCTGGTGATGCTGGCGACGGCGGCTACGGTGATCGCGAGCCAGGCGGTGATCACGGGCGCCTATTCGCTGGTGCGGCAGGCGGTGCAACTCGGCCTGTTGCCGCGGTTCGAGGTTCGTTACACCTCCGAGACCCATGCCGGGCAGATCTACCTGCCGCGGGTCAACCGGCTGCTGCTGCTCGGCGTGATCCTGCTGGTGCTGCTGTTCCGCACCTCGAGCGGATTGGCGTCGGCCTACGGCATCGCCGTCTCCACCACCATGGTCGTCGACGGCATCATGGGCTTTGTCGTGATCTGGAAATTGTGGAACTGGCGCGCGGCGACCGCGGCCGCGTTGATCCTGCCGCTCGTCGTGGTCGATATGGCGTTCTTCACCGCCAACCTGTTGAAGCTGCTTGAAGGCGCCTGGGTGCCGCTGCTGTTCGGGGTCGCGATGGCGGTGATGATCTGGACCTGGCGCCGCGGCGCGGCGATCCTGATCGCCAAGACGAGGCGCATCGAGGTGCCGCTGATTGACCTGATCAAGAGCCTCGAAAAGCGTCCGCCGCACATCGTCAAGGGTACCGCGGTGTTTTTGACCAGCGATCCGAATTTCGTGCCCACGGCGCTGCTGCATAATCTCAAGCACAACAAGGTGCTTCACGAGCACAATGTGATCGTGACGATCGAGACCGCACAGACGCCGCGCGTCGATCCGGCCGAACGCGTCAAGATGGAGACCATCAGCGAAAAATTCGCCACCGTGCGGCTGCGGTTCGGCTTCATGGAATCGCCGAACGTGCCCAAGGCACTGGTGATCGCCCGCAAGCTCGGCTGGCAGTTCGACATCATGGCGACGTCGTTCTTCGTCTCACGGCGCTCGCTGAAGCCGTCGGCGCAGTCGGGAATGCCGCAATGGCAGGACCACCTGTTCATCGCCATGAGCCGGTCGGCCAACGATGCCACCGACTATTTCCAGATCCCGACCGGGCGCGTCGTCGAGGTCGGAACTCAGGTAACCATCTGATTATCTGACGATATTTCGGGCCGCCAACTCCCTGGAACCCATGCGCGGAATGCATATCGGAGGCCTGAATTCAGGCTAACCTATGCATTCACGACAGGAGTATAGGCCTGCACTTCCTTATTGTGCAGTGCGGCAAAACCCGAGGCCCGTCTGATGTCATCCCAGATTGCGATTACCGCGGCGGAAACGCCGGCGGCCAACGGGCATAGGGAAGCGCACTGCACCGCCGGCTTCAAGGCGCTGATGCTGGGCTGCATCGGCGTGGTCTATGGCGACATCGGCACCAGCCCGCTCTACGCGCTGCGCGAGGCCATTGTGGCGGCAAGCGGGTCCGGCGGCGTCACCACGCCGGCGATCCTCGGTATTCTTTCCCTGATCCTGTGGGCGCTGATCATCGTCGTCACGCTGAAATACGTGGTGATCCTGCTGCGTGCGGACAACAACGGCGAAGGTGGAACGCTGGCGCTGATGGCGCTGGCGCAGCGCGCGGTCGGCAAGGGCGGCGGCGCGATCGTGCTGCTCGGAATCATCAGTGGTGCGCTGTTCTATGGCGACGCTGTCCTCACGCCGGCGCTGTCGGTGCTGTCGGCGATCGAAGGCATCAAGCTCGTCACCACCACCTTCGAGCATTATGTCGTGCCGCTTACGGTGATCATCCTGATCGTGCTGTTTGCGGTTCAGTCGCGCGGCACGGCGCGGGTCGCCGCGTTCTTCGGGCCGGTGATGTGCGTCTGGTTCGCTGTGATCGCGATCGCGGCCGTACCGCAGATCATGCGCCATCCCGAAGTACTGTCGGCCTTCAATCCGTTCCATGCGGTTTCCTTCATGATCCATCATGGCGTGATCGGCTTTGTGACGCTCGGCGCGGTGTTTCTCGCCGTCACCGGCGCCGAAGCGCTCTACGCCGACCTCGGTCATTTCGGCAAACGGCCGATCCAGACAGCCTGGCTCTTCATCGTGCTGCCGTCGCTGGCGGTGAATTACATGGGGCAGGGCGCGCTCCTGATCGGCGATCCCAAGGCCATCGAGAACCCCTTCTTCCTGATGTTTCCGGATTGGGCGCTGATCCCGATGGTCGTGCTTGCGGCGCTGGCGACCGTGATTGCGAGCCAGGCCGTCATCACCGGCGCCTATTCGCTGACGCGCACAGCGATTCAGCTCGGCCTGATGCCGCGGCTTGAAAGCCGCCATACGTCGGAATCGCATTCCGGCCAGATCTACATTCCGCGCATCAATCTGCTGCTGTTCATTTCGGTGATCCTGCTGGTGCTGCTGTTCCGCTCGTCCAGCGCACTGGCCTCGGCCTATGGAATTTCCGTGACCGGGACCATGGTGGTCACGGCGATGATGGGCTTTGTCGTGATCTGGCGGGTCTGGAAATGGTCGGCGGTAACAGCCGCCGCGCTGATCGCGCCGTTCTTGTTCCTCGATCTCACTTTCCTTGCGGCCAATCTGCTGAAGGTGTTCGAAGGCGGCTGGGTGCCGCTGGCGCTGGGCGGAATCGTGATGCTGCTGATGTATACGTGGCGGCGCGGCAGCCGGCTGTTGTTCGAGAAATCGCGCAAGCTGGAATTCCCGCTGGTCGAGCTCGCGGCAATGCTGGAAAAACGGCCGCCGCAGCGGGTCCCCGGTACGGCGGTGTTCCTGACCAGCGACCCCGAGAGCGCGCCGACGGCGCTGATGCACAGCCTGAAGCATTACAAGGTGCTGCACGAAAAGAATATCATCCTCACCATCGAAACCGCGCCGACGCCGCGGATCGATGATTCCGAACGGATCCGGATGGAGCAACTGAGCGAGACCTTCTCCAAGATGACGCTGCGGTTCGGCTTCATGGAGCAGCCCAACGTGCCGAGGACGCTGGCGCTCGCCCGCAAGCTCGGCTGGCAGTTCGACATCATGGCGACGTCGTTTTTCCTGTCCCGCCGCGCGCTCAAGCCGGCCGTGCATTCGGGCATGCCGCGCTGGCAGGACCATTTGTTCATCGCGCTCAGCCGCAGCTCCAACGACGCCACCGACTATTTCCAGATCCCGACCGGGCGCGTGGTTGAGGTGGGAACGCAGGTGACGATCTAGAGCGTTGTCCAGACAATCTGGTATGACATCCGCGCGGGTCTCACGTCCCGCCGCTGGATCAGACGTCAGATGGCTGCTGCTGCCGCTCACCGCCTGGCTACGTTCGACGACGCGGCACTTCTGTTCGAGGTGCGGCGACGATCGATCCTTGAGCTGGCGCCGCCGAAAATGCCGGTCGCAGACGCCGACGCGTGGGCGAGGCAGCTCGCGCCTGCCGGAATGGAGCGGAAGCTTCGCGACCTGGAAATATGGATTGCCGAACTGGATGGCGTCGTAGCCGGGTGGGGCGCCATCCGCGGCGACGTCCTTGAGGGGCTATACACGGCCCCCGAATATGCCGGGCAGGGCGTCGGCGCCGGGTTACTTGACCGGCTCGAAGCGCTGATGCGTGGACGCGGCCTTGAGGTGGTTCGCGCCGAAGCAAGCACAAATGCCAAGGGATTCTACCTACGACGGGGGTACAGGGTGACCGGTCCGCAAACGCCGGTCGGGGCTTGGCCGATCGCAAGGCAACTTCTGCCCTGAAAACACCGCTGCAAGAGAATAAAATCGTGACATGCGATGTGGGCCGCGTGGCCCGTTTTTGGTCATCCTTTAAACCGTTTACAGCGCTTGATTTTCGTCGCGCCAGAGGCGAGTTTGGCGCCCGGCCGGCGGGCGGGACCCCTCAAAGCAGGATGTCGGAGGATTTTACGTGGCGGACCATCAGGTGCACGATTTGACGCCGGAAGATGTCGCAAAGGGCATGGCGGAGGGACGCTATCTGCTCGTCGACGTGCGCGAGCCGAACGAGGTCGCCGTCGAAGCTTATCCGGATGGCGTGGTGGTTCCGCTGCAGTCGTTCGATCCGGCGGCCATTCCAGACCCCAAGGGCAGGCAGGTGGTGTTCGCCTGCCGCTCGGGCAAGCGCTCGGTGACGGCGTCGCTGGCGGCGCAGGCCGCTGGGCTCCCCTATGACAAGCATTTGGCGGGCGGCATCATCGGCTGGAAGGCTGCGGGACTGCAAACCAAGGCCGGCGGCTGATCCAGGGACTGCTTTGAAAAAATGACCTCCATGAACAAGGTCTTCGCCGACCTTCCCGTCACCGTCTTCGAGGCGATGTCTCAAGCCGCGCGCGACAACAACGCCATCAATCTCGGGCAGGGTTTTCCGGATGATCCCGGGCCCGAGGACATCAGGCGCGCCGCCGCGGACGCGTCGATCAACGGCTATAACCAATACCCGTCAATGATGGGCATTCCGGAGTTGCGGCAGGCGATCGCCTCCCATTATGGACGCTGGCACGGGTTGAACCTCGACCCGATGAGCGAAGTGATGGTGACCTCGGGCGGCACCGAGGCATTGACGTCGTCTATTCTCGCCGTCGTCGAACCGGGCGATGAAGTCGTCTGCTTCCAGCCGGTCTATGACAGCTACCTGCCGATCATCCGGCAGGCCGGCGGCATTCCGCGGCTGTTGCGCCTCGAGCCGCCGCACTGGCGGCTCAGCGAGGAGATGCTGCGCAGCGTCTTCAATCACAAGACCAAGGCGGTGCTGTTCAACAACCCGCTCAATCCGGCCGCCGTAGTCTATCCGCGCGAGGACCTCGAATTGCTGGCGCGGTTCTGCCAGGAGTTCGACACTATCGCGATCTGCGACGAGGTCTGGGAGCATGTCACCTTCGACGGCCGCGAGCATATCCCGCTGATCACGATCCCGGGCATGCGCGACCGCACCATCAAGGTCGGCAGCGCGGGCAAGATCTTTTCGCTGACGGGGTGGAAGATCGGCTTCGTCTGCGCCGCGCCACCGTTGTTGCGGGTGGCCGCGAAAGTGCACCAGTTTCTCACCTTCACGACGGCGCCCAATTTGCAGGCCGCCGTCGCCTACGGTCTCGACAAGCCGGCCGAGTATTTTTACGACATGCGCAAGGAGCTGGCGCGGAGCAGGGATCGCCTGACGAAGGGGCTCGAGAGCATCGGCTTTCCTGTCCTGAAATCACAAGGCACTTATTTCCTGACCGTCGACCTGTCGCCGCTCGGACTCAACGAGACCGACGTGCAATTTTGCCATCGCATCGTCAACGACTACAAAGTCGCCGCGATCCCGGTGTCGGCGTTCTACGAACAGGATGCGGTGACGTCGGTGGTGCGTTTCTGTTTCTCCAAGAAGGATGAAACGCTGGACACGGCGCTGGAGCGTCTGTCGGACGCGGTGCATCGCCGGAAGAGGTAGACGAGATGCGCGAGCGGACCCGCAATGTTGTCGGTTTCATTGCCGCGGTTGCCGCGATCCTGTCGTTGTCGCCGGCGCGGGCCGAAGAGCGCACGGTCAATTTCTACAATTGGTCGAACTACATGGCGCCTGGCGTGTTGGAGGATTTCACCAAGGAAACCGGCATCAAGGTAACTTACGACACGTTCGACGCCAACGAGACGCTGGAGACGCGGCTGCTCGCCGGAAAATCCGGCTACGACCTCGTCGTTCCCACCGGCTATTTCCTGCAGCGCCAGATCACGGCCAAGGTTTTCCTGAAACTCGACAAGTCGAAACTGCCCAACCTCGCCAATGCCTGGCCGGTGGTGACGAACCAGCTCGCGACCTACGATCCCGGCAATAATTACGGCGCCAACTACATGTGGGGCACCACCGGGATCGGCTACAACGTCAAAACGGCGCAGAAGATTTTGGGCGCTGACGCCAAGATCGACAGCTGGGACATCGTCTTCAAGCCGGAGAACCTCGCAAAATTCAAGGATTGCGGCATCCACATGCTGGATTCCGCCGACGACATTCTGCCTGCGGCGCTGAGCTATCTCGGCATCGATCCGAACTCGACCAAGCAGGCCGATCTGGAAAAGGCCGCCGATCTCGTCACCAGGATCAGGCCTTATGTCCGCAAGTTTCACTCGTCGGAATATCTGGGCGCGCTGGCGTCGGGCGAAATCTGCTTCGTGGTCGGCTGGTCGGGCGACATCATGCAGGCGCGCAGCCGCGCGGCGGAGGCCAGGAACGATGTCGAGATCGGCTACACCATCCCGAAGGAAGGCGCGCAGATGTTCTTCGACAATCTCGCGATCCCGGCCGACGCCAGGAACGTCGCGGAAGCCTATCAGCTGATCGACTATCTCTACCGGCCGGAGGTCGCCGCCAAGAACTCGGATTTCCTGTCCTACGCCAACGGCAATCTGGCGAGCCAGAAGCTGGTCGATCCCAAAATCCTCAATGACAAGAACATCTATCCGGACGAAGCGATCCAGAAAAAGCTGTTCGTGATCAACGCCCGCGATCCCGCGACCCAGCGCATCATCAACCGGCTCTGGACCCGGGTGAAGACCGGGAAGTAGGATAGGCACGATCGCGCGACGAAATATTGCGGGTCAGCTTCACGAGAAAAGTCGGACCGTCACAACAGCTGATTAGACAGGTATGTGAATCTGCCTGATAAGCGGCGATGTTCATTCGCATTTGCCGCTAAGTCGAAATGCCTGGTTCGTTGATCGTTCCTTCCCCCGGCGATCTCCAATTCATTGCTCGCCACGCACTAAAGACTCCTGTGCGAACTTCGCCCGTGCTGGACGCGCAGGTCGGGCGGATGATCCACGTCAAGGATGAGACCGTTCAACGCAGCGGATCGTTCAAGTTTCGCGGTGCCGTACTTGGGTTAGGAAACGCCGAGCGAGGTGTTGTTGCTGCCGGAGCAGGAAATTTTCCAATCGCGGTTGGTTTGGCGGCTCAGGTGCTCGACAAACCAGCCTGTCTGTTTATGCCCGGCGACGCACCAGATCTCAAACGAGAACAGGCGCGGAAAACCGGAGCTGAGATGAAGATCGCCGGGCGGTCGGAGCTAACTGCACGTGCGCAGGCGGAAGCGCGGAGACGCGGGTGGCGTAACCTGCACGCCTTCGAAGACATCGAGATGATTGCGGGAAGCTATACGCTTGGTTCGGAGGTGGCAGCCGCCATTGAGGCGAGCAGTCCTGCTTCCGATGCGGTGGTTGTGGCCTGCGGCGGTGGCGGACTGGCTGCGGGTGTGACTCTTGCGCTGCGGTCGCGGTCTATTTCCGCTGCGATCTATGTTGTCGAGCCCGCCACCCACAGACGATACGCCCGGGCACGCGAAGCGGGGATGCCAGTCCGGATCGAATCTTCAGGGGATACGATATGCGATGCGCTGCGCGCGCGTCAGATCGGGACGCGCGCATTCGAAATCCTGGAGCAGTCGAACGTCCGGGTGTGCGCGGTCGATGACGAGCTTGTGCAGGGTGCAAGGGCGCTGCTCCACGCGACATGCGGCATCCGGGCGGAGCCGAGCGGAGCGTTGGCGATGGGAGCGGTCCTCGGCGGCGCCATCGGCAGCGAGCATTCGCGCGTCTGGGTCATTGCTTGCGGAGGAAATGCGTAAACCTTTGCCGTTGGAGAGAGAATGCCAGCGCCGCAAGGCTCAACCTGGAAAGCTCTTGTTAAACGCGGCGGCGTCACCGGTTCCTCCAAGGTGGAAAGGCTTGCCGCTGCCGGCAAGATTTTCCGGTCGGTCCAGTCTGGCTGTGGGAACACCAGTCTTTTCAATCATCTCCGCGTGCCATGGCGATTGCTTTCACCCTGAATGCTGCGGAAGGGTGTATCGATGATTACGAGTACGGCTGGTGCCGGGAGCTATTTGCGTCCCGCGCAAACCTCTTCGACGACGGTGTTGACGCGGGCCGACGCGTTACCCGTGCCCCAGGCAGATGCAAGCACCACAACGGAAAAAGCGAAGCAGGGCATTCCGGTTTCGGAGCTGAAGAAGCTCGACACATCCGGATTGAAGGCCGTCTCGATCAAGGACCACCCCGAGCTGCGCGACCGGATGGCGATGATGTGGCTGGCGACGCAAGCCGCGAATTCAGCCGCTGCCACCGATGTGCCCGACAATGCGCCGCAAAACATCTATGCCACCGTCAAGGTCAACGGCAAGGTCGTGGCCACCCTTTCTAACGGCGGGTCTTCGGTGATGACGAACGCCGCCGCGGCAACGGTCGGGGACCTGCAAGATCCTCCCGGCCTGATCGGTGGCCCTGATCTGGCGCAATCGCGCGCGGAGCGTATCGCGAAAGGCGTGGGCGGGACGATCGAGAAGGCTTCCACGGCGATCACGCAATCGGCATGGCGGCCACGTCAGAGCGTGTCGACAAGCTATACACGCCAGCAATTGGATGCGGCCTTCGAGGCGATGCAGGCGGAAGGGCAAAAGGCCATCGCGCAGCGGCAGACGGGTTATTCAGTTCCGCAGGGGTCCGCCGGCGCCTATGCGGATATCAGTGCCTGAGGCTGCTTGGGGAATGCCGTAAGATCCCGGATGTTGTTGCGCTACTGTTGCCGGAACCCGAGGCAGATTCTATAGCTGCCGCCGGGAGCATCACATGACCAACATCTTCACGTTCTTTTCGACGCGCATGCTGCTGCAGATCATCTTTGTCCTGGGGGCGACCGTCGCGATGAAGGCCTGGAACCTCGGTTTGGTGTTCGGCGGCTAAGCCGGCCCGGGCTACCAACGGTGCGCTACCGCCACCTTCGGTGCAGCCACAGCCACTGGTCCGGATATTCGCGCACCCAGCCCTCGATGACAGAGGTCACGGCCTGCATCGTGCCGGCGATGTCGATCTGTCCTGACGCATCGCGCACCGGCTTGACCTCTTCGGAGAGTTCGGCGCGGAAGCGATGGTTGGGCAGGCGAATGATACGCACGCCATGGATCGGGCATTCGACCTGGCGCACCAGCCG
Source organism: Bradyrhizobium sp. AUGA SZCCT0158 (assembly GCF_018130065.1). GTDB lineage: Bacteria > Pseudomonadota > Alphaproteobacteria > Rhizobiales > Xanthobacteraceae > Bradyrhizobium. Next base: position 83,939 of record NZ_JAFCME010000004.1, read on the forward strand.
CGCCAGCGTCGGATTGGCCTTGGTCTTGCGGCCGAAGAAGGTGACGTCGACGCCGTTGGTCAAATACTGATCGACCAGCATCGCGACGTGCTGGTTGTTTTGCAGCGCTTCGGCGAGCTTGAGCGGCGCCTCGCGGCCGGCCGGAATCAAGGTGCCCATTTTGACGGCGCGGATCCGCTCGATCGCGCGATCGGCGGATTCGCTGTTGGGCCGCCGGAACAGGATCGCGCAATCGAGCCCGTGCGCGACGGCGCCGAGCGCGGGTATTTCCCAATTGCCGAGATGGCTCGCGAAGATGATGGCCGGCTTGCCGTCGTCCCTGAGCTGATCGAAGATCTGCTTGGTCCGCGCGCCGAACTCGATGCGGCTGGGCTTGTCCGGATGATCGACGTCGTAATCCCAGATGTGATCGAGATGGGCAAATTCAGCGCCGATGCGGCCGAGATTGTCCCAGACGCCGGCCAGGATCTTCTCGATCTCTTCCGGCGATTTTTCCGGGAAGGCGGCCGTGAGGTTCTCGCGGCCGATCCGGTCCTCACGCAGCCTGCGGCCGATGAAGCGCGTGACGCGGCCGAAGAAATTGGCGGTCTTGTCCGGATCGAAATAGCGCGTGGTGCGCAACAACGCGATCGTCAGCCCGCCAACGGCGGCTTCCGCAACCGGCTTGGCGGCGTCGCGCAGGCGCGCCTTGGTTCGTAGGAGCAGGCGGTTCATGTTCTCAAAAAGCGCAGCTGCTAAGCCGGTTCACGCGTCAGGATCAGCGAGGCATTCTGCCCGCCGAAGCCGAACGAGTTGGACATCACGGCCGTGACGCGGGCGTCGCGCGCCTTGTTGGCGACGACGTCGAACAAAATGGCCGGATCCGGAACCTCGTAGTTGATGGTCGGCGGAATCCGCTGATGCTCGAGCGTCAGCAGCGAGAACACGGCCTCGACCGCGCCGGCGGCTGAAATCGTATGCCCGACCATCGACTTGTTCGACGACACCGGGATCTTCGGCAAATGATCGCCGAATACGACGGCGGTGGTGTTGTACTCCATCTTGTCGTTTTCCGGCGTCGCGGTGCCATGCGCGTTGATATGGTCGATCTGCTCCGGCTCGAGGCCGGCATCGGCCAGCGTCTTGCGCATGCAGCCGATGATCGGCTTGCCGTCCGGGCTGGAGCGGGTGCGGTGGAACGAGTCGGTCAGTTCGCCGCAGCCGGCGACGACGCCCAATATCCTGGCGCCCCGCGCCATTGCGGACTCATAGCTTTCCAGCACCATTGCGCCGGCGCCTTCGGCCATGACGAAACCATCGCGGTTCTTCGAGAACGGTTTTGAAGCCGCTTGCGGCGGATCGTTCTGCGTCGATAGCGCCGACAGCAGCGAGAACCGCACCAGGGCTTCCGGATTGACCGAGCCGTCGGTCGCCACGCACAGGGCGGCATCGGCGTCGCCGCGGCGGATCGCTTCAACGCCGAGCTGGATCGCGGTCGCACCGGACGCGCAGGCGGTGGAGAGCGAGATCGGCGAGCCCTTGGTGCCGTAGGTCTCGGCCAGATGGCTTGCCACCGAGCCGAACATGAAACGATGATGGAACGCGGCGAACCGGCCGCCGCCGCTGACGCGCAGCATGTCTTCATAGCCGAAATCGGTCTTTCCGATCGCACGCCCGAGTTCCAGCCGCTGCGGCCACTCGACCTCGACGGGTGCCACCGCGAGGAACAGCGGCCCGGGGAAGTCGGCCTTGCCACCGATGGCAGCCTGTTCGAGCGCTTCCTCGGTCGCCAGTTTGGCCAGCTGCTCGGTCAGTCCAGTCGAGGAGACGGGATCGACACGGACGAAGTCGACCGTCCCCGCCATCGTCGACTTCAGGCCGTCGATCGGGAAGCGCGTCACGGTGCGAATGCCGGATTCGCCCGCGGTCAGCCTGGTCCAGTTGTCCTTCTTGCCGGCCCCAAGCGACGTCACGACGCCCATGCCGGTGACGACGACGATCGGCCTGCCGAATTTATCGCGTGGTGCTGACATGTTTCCCCCGTCGATGCTGCGCCGCAACTGCAAGCGCTCGCGCGCTCATTTCATGGTCTCGGCGTGATCCCGCCTGACAGCGATCTGGTTCCGGATCACGCGCTACTTGATCGCCTCGACCAGCGCCATGCCTTCGCCCTGCCAGTGACCGGCCCCGAGCACCACAATCTGGTCCGGCACACCAGGCTTTTCAACCTCGAGCCCGGTCGGATCGTTGGGCGGAAACAGCGCGCCGCGCGACAGCGACAGTGCCGCCAGCGCCAGTCCCAGCGGAAACTGGGTTTCCAGCGTGTGGCCGAACATCGTCCCGGTCGCGCGCACGGCAAAGCCGGGATGCTGGCGCAGGAATTCCTTTTCTTCCGACGTCACCGGTCCGACGCCGGTCGCGCCGGTAATCAGGTTGCCGGTATCGCCGGTGACGCCGAGCTTCGGCCACAGCGCTTCCAGCGATTTCGTCACCGCGCCGGGTTGCTTGCGTTGGGCGAGGTCGGCGACCACTTTGGTCAGCCGGGCGTAGGGCTTGGCGCCGCGGGCTTCGGCGTGCTCGCGGGATTCCATCACCAGGAAGCAGCCGGCGGAGCCGAGCGCGAAACCGCCTTTGTCGTCGCGCTGCCACACCGGGGTGTATTTCTCGGTCAGATTGAAATCGCCGAATTCATAGAGGATGAGCAGATCGGGGCGCTCGCCATTATGCGCGGCGCCGACCAGCGCGATTTCGCTCTGCCCGGATTCGATTCGCGCCAGTGCGATCCGCGCCGCATCGATGGAGGCTGCTTCCTCGCCCATGAAGGTGCGCGAGGTTCCGGACACGCCATGGACGATGGCGATGTTGCCGGCGAGCAGGTTGGAGAGCTGGGCCAGAAACAGCGTCGGCCGCAAATCATTCATCAGCCGTTCGTTGAGGAAGGCCGGACTCGAATTGCCCTTGGCGTCGGCGTTCATGATCGCGAGGTCGACGGCAATGTCGCGCTCGCCGCCGCCGGCGGCCACGATCATGTCCATCCGTCCCAGGATTTCCTGGTTGCCTTTGACGCCGGCGGAATCCAGCGCCAGCCCGGCGGCATAGGTACCGATGCGCTGCCAGGCTTCCATCTGGCGCTGGTCGCCCTTTTTCGGGATCTGCGCGTCAAAGCTGACCGGGGCGAGGGGATGGACGATGTAAGGCGCGAAGCGCTTGTCGTCGACATTGATGCGCTTCTGGTTCAGCGCATCCCAATGCGCATCCAGTCCCTCACCGAGCGAGGACACGATGCCGATGCCGGTGATCCAGACTTCCTTGGCAGCCGGTGCCGTGGGTTCAGTCATGCTTCAGCACCTGCATGGGGAACCCGATCTTTTCGGCCATCGCGTCCATGTGGACACGAAAGGCAGGGTCGGGGAATGGGGTAAGGCCGAAGGTTATTTCAGCGCTGCACTTCAGTTCCTTGCCGATGCGGCCCTTGGCCTTGGTGACCGCAAAGCCGGAACCTTCGTGCTCGACCTTGGCTTCGATCGTCAGCAACTGACCGGGACTGACGAAACCCCGCATCTTGGCTTCCTTGACGATGGCCAGGAACGGCATGCGCTCGAACTTCAACACGCCGAGCAAAAGCCAGCCCGAACTCTGCGCCATCGCTTCGGTCAGCAGGACACCGGGCATGATTGGAAAGCCGGGGAAGTGCCCCTCGAAAATGGTGTGCTTTTCCGGAACCTGGGCTTCGACCACAATCGTCCGTTCGCCGAGATTGAGGTCGACGATACGGTCGATCAGCTTGAAATAATCAAGGTCCATGGTGGGCGATTACGCGCCCGTGCCCGCGTTCTTGGCCGCGACCAGTTCGTCGATACGATCGGCGAGATTCTTCAGCACGAAGTACTGTTCGGTCGTGGCCTTGCCGTCGTTGACCTCCTGGGTCCATTTTTCGAGCGGCATCTTGATCCCGAACGCCTTGTCGATGGCAAAGGCGATGTCGAGAAAGTCCAGGCTGTCGATGCCCAGATCGTCGATGGCGTGACTCTCCGGCTTGATCGTGTCGCGCGGAATGTCGCAAGTCTCGGCGATAATGTTGGCGATCTGATCGAATGTAGAAGACATCATTAAGCCTTTGATATACTGGAGATAAATCCGGGACGGCTAGGGGGAGGCGGGCGCGGCGTTTTTCCCTCGGCCGGAGTCGAGAGCCCGTATATCGGAGCGCAGCCCTGAGTTCAATGGAGGTTGGCAACCCCTGTGGGGACCGATTTATCGGCAAAAACGGCCGTTTAGGCCTGCCTTCTAACTGTGCGGCATTGCGGAAATCCGGGCGCAGTCCCGGCGTCCCATCAGCACGCAATCCTGGGTCTTGCGCAGATCGGCAATGCTGATCGCGAGCCATATCCCGATTACCGTCAGCGCCATCGTGAAGGCCAGGGCCGCAATGTTGGCCAGCATGCGATGGCGGAAGTCGTCCGGCTCGTCACGGGACCGTTCGTAGCGGGACAGATCGCTTGCCGCCGGTTGGGCACTGGTCGGGGCGGGCGACTGGACATTGGACGCGGCAGGCTCGTCCCGCCGGCTGGGGGGATGGGCCGAGGTGCGCGGCCGGAATTTGACCACGACGTGCTCGTCATCCCCTTGTATGGGCAGCTGAGTCTTCACTGCAGTCGGTCCACAAAGCTTGTAGTCCTGTTTAGCATGCCGGCCGTGCTTCCAACATAAAATGTTGGTGCGTATCCACGCAGGCCCATCCCCGCAGAGTCTCATGGAACCTGCGCTTGGCGACCGTGTGGCTATTTCGGCAGCCGCCCCATCATGTAGAATTCGTCGTTCGGCCGCATCGCGGTGACGTTGGCCAGCCGGTTCGACAGCGCAAAGAACGCGGAGATCGCCGTGATGTCCCAGATGTCGTCGTCGGAGAATCCGTGGCCGGCGATCTCGGTAAAATCCTGTTCGGAAACCGTGTTCGCCTCCTGGCTCACCTTCATGGCGAAGTCGAGCATGGCGCGCTGGCGCGGCGTGATGTCGGCCTTGCGGTAGTTGACGGCGATCTGGTCGGCGATGACAGGGTTCTTCGCCCGGATGCGCAGGATCGCGCCGTGGGCGATCACGCAGTAATGGCACTGGTTGGCGCTGGACGTCGCCACCACGATCATTTCGCGCTCGGCCTTGGAGAGGCCGCTGTCCTTTTCCATCAGCGCATCATGATAGGCAAAGAACGCGCGAAACTCGTCGGGACGGTAGGCCAGCGTCAGAAAGACATTGGGCACGAAGCCCGATTTCTCCTGCACCGCCAGGATCCGGGTGCGGATATCCTCCGGCAGCTTGTCGAGGGAGGGTGTCGGGAAGCGTTTTGCAACAGGCTGCGTCATGGAATGGTTCCGGCTTTGGCCGCGCGATGCGGCGCTGATGGCTGAACCATATAAAGCGTTTTCGAGCGAAGTGGATACCGGTTCGCGTGAAGAAAACGCGTCAACACAACCGCGTTTGCTGCCGAGCTAACTGCCCGGGACTTGATCCCGGCAGGCGGGTTCGCGCACAAAAAAACCTGCGCGAACACCAATGGTTAGCGCAGCGGCTTCTTCAACAGCGAGAAGCGGTCGGGATCCAGCCCCAGCGACGGCTGCAGCATCGGCGCTTCGATAGAACGCGGCTCCAGCGTTCGTGCGGCGGGCCGTTCGTTGATCATGGGATCGTTGGGAACGTCGCGATGTGAGGTCGCGCCACGCCAGCGGTCCAGCACGGCGCTGACGAAATGCATGTCATGGCCGGCGGCAACCGACGGCGCGGTCGCAATCGTGGCCTCGCTGCGCGGCAATTGATGGATCGGCACTTCCTTGAAGCGCAACCGCGTCGGCAGTGCCACGCCTTCGCCGAACGCCAGCACTTCGCGGGTGCCGAGCGAGGGCACGAACGACAACAGATTGGCGGCGGCGTCCGAGACGGCCGAGCGCAGCAGGGCCTGGTCGCGGTCGTTGGCAAGGCGCATCGCAAACAGCGTGTTGCACTGGGAGATGATGGTGGCGTCGAGTTCGGCCGGACGCTGCGTGACCAGGCCGAGATAGACGCCGTATTTGCGGCCTTCCTTGGCGATACGCGAGACCGCCTTGCGGGTCGGTCCGAAACCGATATTGCGGTCGGCGGCGGCGTAACGATGCGCCTCCTCGCAGACGAACAGCAGCGGCGAGACGCCGTCGCTCCAGAGGCCGAAATCGAACGCCATGCGGCACAGCACCGACACCACGGAATCGACGACTTCGGCGGGGAAGCCGGCGAGCTGCATGATGGTCATCGGCCGGCCATTGGCGGGCAGGCGGAACAGATGGCTGATGACTTCCGCCATGGTGTCGCCGCCGACATTGGCGTTGTCGAACATGAACGCGTAGCGCGGGTCGTTGCGCACGGTTTCGATGCGCGAAATCAGCTTGTGATAGATGATGCGCGATGAGCGATTCTCCAGCTTGCCCATCCGCTCGTCGATCAGCGAAATCAGATCGACCAGCCGGTAGGGCACCGGCGTATCGACGGTGTAGCCGATCGCCTTGGGATCGATCCGCTTCAGCCCGACCCGGTCGGCGTTCTGGTACTGGGTGTAGATGCCCTTCGCCATCGGAATGACTTCGGCGAGAATATCGAGCTCTTCGGGCACGCCGGGGCGGCCGGCGAACAGGACGTCGACGATCTCTTCGAAATTGAACAGCCAGAACGGCAGTTTCAGGTTCCGCGGGTTGAGCACCAGCGCCCGGTCGCCGAAGCAGCGGCCGTATTCGTTATGGACGTCGAGCAGGAAGATGCGCAGGTTCGGCCGCGACTTGAGGATTTCGTTGAGCAGCAGCGAGACGCCGGTCGATTTGCCGACGCCGGTGGAGCCGAGTACGGCGAAATGCTTGGAGAGCATTTCCTCGACGTCGACATAGGCGATGACCGAGCGGTCCTGTTGCAGCGTGCCGACATTGATCTGGTCCGAACCGGTCGGGGCATAGACCGTGCGGAGTTCCTGATTGGTGATCAGCTCGACGGCATCGCCGATGGTCGGATAGTTGGTGACGCCGCGCTGGAATTTCGGACGATCGCCGCCGAGGATTTCGCCGAGCAGGTCGACGCCCGCGCTGGCAATGTAATTATCGGAGCTCGGCAGATCCTCGCAGGTTACGTCGGTGATCATGGCGACGATGGTGGAAGTTGCGCAGCGGATGCTGATGAAACGGCCGACAGTGGCGCGTACTTCCGAGGTAGCCATCTGGCTTACCGCAAGAAGTCCGACCCGGGCGAGGGAGCCGCGCACCGAAATCACACGTCCGAAGGATGTCACGATGTTGAACCTGGCATGTCATGAGATTGATCTGGCTGCATTATGGGCGGCCGGGACTAGCGAAACGGTTAAACCGGCGTCGTTCCCGATTGGCTAAATCTGTTGCATCCCGCTCAGGCTTCGTTTTGCAACAGGCGCCTGCCGCGGCCACAACACGCTAGTTGTGCAGGAAAATCAGCGCTTTTCTGCATTTGTGCGCGCGCGTGCGATCGCCTCTGGATTAATCATTCGTTTACCACATCGGGGGAGAGGCCGGATTTGATCGGGCGCCGGCAATGTCCGGTACCGGACTCGAGATCAAGCATCAGTCCGCGTATCGCGGTAACCGATTGCTAACCGCAAGTTGTAACCCGCCTTCCATTTGTGATGCGTAACGATGTCACGCTGGGACGGACCAAGGTGACTTTCGATAGCGGCCATACATGCCGGGCGATTCTGCGAATCCTGTAGAGAAGACCGGGACGGTGAGGCGCCTGGCGCTTTGCGCTGTCCTGATCGCCGTGGCGATTTTGGCTGGCGTGGCGACATCGGCGTGGGAGCTTCGCGAACGCGTACTGCTTGCCCTCGTCGTCATCCTCGCACTCGTCGTCGCTCTGCTGCTGAGGCGCCATCGATTGTCCGAGCAGCGGCTTGCGGCCGAGCGGCGCCAGCTCAGCGTTGCCGTGAACAATATCCCGCAAGGTCTTGTTCTCTATGATGCATCGGCGCGTATCGTCATTTGTAACCAGCCCTATCTCGATATGTTTGGCCTGTCGCCGGATGTGGCCAAGCCCGGCTGCACGATGCATCGTTTGATCGAACACCGCAAAGAAACCGGATCCTTTGACGGCGATGTCGACGCGTTCTGCAATGCCATCATCCGCACCGTGTCGCTCGGCAAGGCCACGCGGCAACTGACGGAAGCGCCGGGCGGCAGGGCGATCGAGATCGTCAACCGGCCGCTGAATGCGGGTGGCTGGGTGGCCACGATCGAGGACATCACCGAGCGCACCCGCGCTGACGAGAAAATTGCCCATCTGGCGCATTATGACGGGCTGACCGACCTGCCCAACCGGCTCCTGTTTCGCCAGCGACTGGACCAGGCGCTGAAGGCGGTCCAACCGGGCGAACAGCTGGCGGTGTTCTATATCGACATCGACGAATTCAAGAGCGTCAACGATGCCCTCGGCCATGCGATCGGCGATGAGTTGCTCAAAGGCGTGGGCGAAAGGCTGCGCTTGTGTCTGAAGGATACGGATGTCGCGGCGCGGCTGGGCGGTGACGAGTTTGCCGTGATTCAAACCGGCATCAAGAAACAGGCGGAAACCATTCGGCTTGTTGAAGGAATTTACGCCGCGATCAGGGCGCCGTTCGAGTGCGCGGGCCACCTGATCACGACAGATGCCAGCATCGGCATCGCGCTCGCCTCCGGCGATGGGCTCGATCTCGACCAGTTGCTCCGGAACGCGGACCTCGCGTTGTACGGCGCCAAGAGCGACGGACGGCGGACCTATCGCTTCTTCGAGGTCGGCATGGACGCCCGCGCCAAGGCGCGACGAGTCCTGGAACTCGAATTGCGTCAGGCGATATCAGATGGCGGCCTCGAGGCCTATTATCAGCCGGTGCTCAATCTCGAGGACGGCAAGGTCTCCTCCTGCGAAGCGCTGCTGCGATGGCGTCACCCCGAACGCGGCATGATTTCGCCTGCGGAGTTCATTCCGGTCGCCGAAGACACCGGCCTGATCAACGAGCTCGGTCACTGGGTGCTCAACACGGCGTGCGCCGAGGCTGCCAACTGGCCGGCGGAGATCCGCGTCGCGGTCAACGTCTCACCGGTTCAGTTCCGGAGCCAGACGCTGGCGCTCAACGTGGCGGCGGCCCTTGCTGCCTCGGGCCTCGCCGCATCCAGGCTCGAGCTCGAGATCACCGAGGCGGTGCTGATCCGCGACGACGACGGCGCGCTTCAGATGCTGCATCAGTTGCGCAAGCTGGGGGTACGCATCGCGCTGGACGATTTCGGCACCGGGTATTCCTCGCTGAGCTATCTGCAGCGGTTTCCATTCGACAAGATCAAGATCGACCGATCCTTCATCAGGGATCTGGCCGGCGCAGGCGCCTCGTCGTCGATCGTCCAGGCGGTGGTGAACATTGCGGCCGCCAGCGACATGACGACGACAGCGGAAGGCGTCGAGACCGAGCAGCAGCGAAACCTGCTGTACATTCTCGGCTGCACCGAGATACAGGGATTTCTGTTCAGCCCCGCGATACCAGCCGAGGACATTCGGCGGCTGCTGCTCTCGCACCGCGGCAAGGTGGTATCCGCGGCGTGAGTCCCCGGATGACGCCGGCCGGTTTGCCGGAAGCGATCGGTCAATTGGTCCGGACCGGAGCCGCTTCGGAAAAAGTTTGATCGATCTCCTTGCGCGCGCGGAACCCGTGGCCGCCGAGCGTTTCCGATGGATACTCCCCGAACAGCGAGCGATAGTAGTGAGAGAAGCGTCCAAGCTCGATGAAGCCGTGCCGGATCGCCACCTGCGCGACGGTAACCGTCGCAGGATCGCTTTCCCTCAGAACGGAATGAATGGCGCAAAGCCGCTTGTGACGCAGGAACGATATCGGTCCCAAACCGAAAACATCGTAGAATGCGCGATGCAGAGTCCGTCGCGACACGTTGAGATGGGCGCAGATTTCGGAAACGTGGACGGGGCGAAGGCCGGCGGCTTCGAGATAGTCATCGACTTTCCCGACCAGCTGCGTCGCCGAGGGCAGAAGCCCCTTGGTGTCCGGCGGTAGCGATTGCACGATGGTTCCGGTGACGGCGTCGATGATCGAGCGCTTCCAGAAATCGGTGACGGTGTCGGACAAGGCCGTCTGCTGACGCGCCAGGCGGGAAATGATCAGCGGCAACCGCCGTGTCGCCGCCATGCCGATCGAATGGTCTGCCTGATAGACGTTTTTGTTGAGCCATGCGGCGGGGTCGCTCAACCTCGCTTCGCCCTTGAACAGCGACGGGACTTCGGCAAGATCGAGACGGATCGCGGCATAGGCCGAGGCGCCATGGAAAATTCCGTCATGCTCGGTGCTGGGAGGCATGATCAGGACGTCCGCCGGGCGCATGTCGAAGGACCAGTGGGTGACCCGGTCGTCGGCATTGAGCAGCATCCCGATAACGAGCTTGTCGTCGGTCGAAATGCGTTGGGTTCGAACGCCAACGGAGAACGAACCGATGCTGAGCGAGAAGTCTCCGATGCCGACGTGACTAAGTGAGCCTCGAAACTTTCCACGGCCGAGTTGCGTCACCTCGACATGCGACCCTCTGATCGCGTTGTGAAGGCCTTCGAAGCTGTCCAGACTGCAGGTGTTGACCGCAAGCTGCCCGCTCATGGTTCGGCATCCCCCATTCGATGCCCCGTCCCCGACTCGATCTAGCCACAACTCTAGCGCGCTCACAATGAATTTTGTCGGTCAGGTCTTGCTCTGTTGCAAGAAGGCCCGCGCACGATTGCGGTCGCGATGAGAATATTTGTCTAAATTTTTGAACGGAACGGCATGCAGTTCGATCAATGCATTGATCGATTTGCGAAGGTCTCCATTAAGGCTGAAGTTGCGCCTTTGCAGATTGGCACAAACTGCACATCACATCGCTTCGAGATTCATCTAGCTTGCATCGGTGCCAATGCTTCGCGTCTCGTAAGCCTTTGAAGAAGCGGAGACTGTGCGCCAATGCGCTGCTCAGGAAAACTGCGCGGAAAAGGGAAGACGGGCTGACTGATCTACGTCTGCCGTGCGCAACCACGACGCGAGCGGCTGCAATAAGAAAAAGGGCCGCCAATGCGCTCAACAAGAACCCGCTTCATCGATCTGGCTAACGCCCCCACCGGAATGCTCTGCGCGTTAGCCTTCTCAACCTGCCTTGCCCTGACGCCTTCGCCGGCATCGGCGATGATTGTAGCGCCCTCCGTTTGGCAGCACCAGCAACTCAAGCAAGACAATCTGGTGACCGAGGTCCGCGCGCGCGCCGGTGGCTCGGTGCGCCGGACAACCGTCGTTGGTCCGCGTGGCAACGCGGCCAGCCGGACCGTGGTCCGCGGCGGCGCGGTCGTGCGTCCCGGTGTTGCACGCCCCGGCGGCTGGGTGCGCCCCGCCCATTATTACTGGCGTCCGGGCGGCGCGATCGCCGCCGGTGCGGCGATCGGATTCGTCGCCGCTGCCTCCGCGGCAGCCTATGCCGGCTCACCGCCGGCGCCGGGTTACTGCTGGTACTACTCCGATCCGAGCAAGACGCAGGGCTTCTGGGACGTTTGCCCGTAACCGCGCACGTCAGGAGTTGGTGCCATGACGCTGCTGCAAACCGACATCCGGCAGGGCGACACGCCGTCGGAAGATGGCCGGACCGCCGATATGGTCCGCATTCCCGGCGGCACATTCCGCATGGGCTCCGACAATCATTATCCTGAGGAAGCGCCGGTACATCGCGTGACGGTGGACGGCTTCTGGATCGACCGCACGCCGGTGACCAATCGACAGTTCAAGCGGTTCGTGATCGAGACCGGGCACAAGACCTTTGCCGAAATCCCGCCCGATCCGAAGCACTATCCAGGGGCCCTGCCGCACATGCTGTACGCGGGCTCTCTCGTGTTCGAGCGGCCGCACTCGACCTACGATTTGCGCGACTGGCGCCAGTGGTGGTCGTTCATGAAGAACGCCGATTGGCGGCACCCCTATGGACCCAGGAGCAACATCAACGTCCTGAACGATCACCCCGTCGTCCATGTGTCTTACTCGGACGCGCTGTTCTATGCGCGGTGGGCGGGCAAGGATTTGCCGACCGAAGCCGAATGGGAGTTCGCGGCGCGCGGCGGGCTCGACGGCGCCGAATTCGCGTGGGGCGACGAGCTTACGCCCGACGGCGTGCATATGGCCAATACCTGGCAGGGCGAATTCCCGCTGCACAACCTGCATGAGGATGGCTACGAGCGCACCTCGCCGGTGACGGCGTTTCCGCCGAACGGTTACGGCCTGCACGACATGATCGGCAATGTCTGGGAATGGACCTCGGACTGGTATTCGCCGAAACATGAAGCCGACGCGCCGAAGGCGTGCTGCATCCCCGAAAATCCGCGCGGCGGGCGCGAGGAAGGCAGCTACGACCCTCGCCAGCCGAACATCAAGATCCCGCGCAAGGTGATCAAGGGCGGCTCGCATCTGTGCGCACCGAATTATTGCCGCCGCTATCGCCCGGCGGCGCGACATGCCGAGGCGATCGATACCTCGACCAGCCATGTCGGATTTCGATGCGTCCTGAGAATCCCGGCCACGCGATAATTCTGCCTTGCGACACGTCATTCAAACGGCACGCGCGGGCAAGCTCGGAATCGATTCGAAGTGACGGTCGCGTCCGCGGCAGGCCCGGGACAAGGCGGGCGCATAGCAGCGGTGCAATTCGCACGACTGCCTGAGGGCCGGTCTTAATTGACACGGCCAATCCCTGCACGCTATCCAAGCCGAAGCAAAGAACAAGAAACAGGGCAGGGTGGAACGCGATGAACCGCGACAGCGCGTCTTGAGCGATTTCGCGCGGCCTTCCGCGCTCGCTCCATTCCGGATCCGGAATTATCGTTTCCAATGGCCCGCCGATCTGCTCACCTCGTGGGCGTTCGAGATGGAGATGATCATCCTCGGCTGGTACGTGCTGGTCGAGACCGGGTCGGTGCTGCTGCTCACCGTGTTCGCTTCCTTGGGTTATATCGGTACATTGGTCGCGCCGATGTTCGGCGTCGTCGGCGACCGGATCGGTCACCGCGATCTCCTGGCCATGATGCGCGCGTGCTACGCGGTGCTGGCGACCGTGCTGATGACGCTGGCGCTGTCAGGCCATCTCAGCCCACTTTTTGTTTTTGTCGTCGCGGCCCTGATGGGTGTCGTCCGTCCGTCGGACCTCGGCGTGCGCGGCGCACTGGTTGCGACCATCATGCCGCGCGATCAACTTATCGGCGCGATCAGCATCTCCCGAACCACGATGGATACCGCGCGCATCGCCGGCGCGCTGAGCGGCGCCGGATTGTTCGCCGCGCTCGGGATGGGAGCGGCCTATGTGGCGATCGTCTGCCTCTATCTCGTCGCGACCTTGCTGACGCTGTGCGTGGTGGCACCGGCCAAGCCGTATCCGACCGGCGATACCGAAAGCGAGGTGCTGCGGCCCTCGCCATTGCGCGACCTGATGGAGGGCGTGGCCTATTGCTGGACCACGCCGCGCATGCGCGCTGCGCTCTGGGTCGCGTTCCTCGCCAACCTCACGGCCTATCCGCTCACCAACGGATTGCTGCCCTATGTGGCCAAGGCGATCTACGGCACCAACCAGACCGGGCTCGGCTATCTCTCGGCAAGTTTCGCCATCGGCTCGCTGGCCGGCTCGATCGTGCTGAGCCTGATCCACGGCATCAGGGTGGCGCGGCTCATGATCGCCTCGACTGTGCTGTGGTATGCGACGCTGCTGCTATTTGTGCAGATGCAGACGGTACCGACCGCGATCGTCTGCCTAGTCATCGCCGGTTTCTCGCAGAGCCTCGCGATGATCTCGATCGCCGTCATCCTGATGCGCACGGCAGCCGAGAATTTCCGCGGCCGGGTGATGGGCGTGCGCATGATGGTGATCTATGGCCTGCCGTTCGGCCTTCTGGCCGCCGGCAGCCTGATCGACGAGATCGGCTTCGCCGCGACGGGAACGCTGTACGCGGCGGTCGGTCTCGCCTTGATGCTGGCGATCATGCTGCACTGGCGCGCCGATTTGTGGCCGGTGCATGCCCCGGCCAATGCGCGATAGGCGTCGCGCTGGCCTCACTGCATCTTGATGTTGGCTTCCTTGAGCACCGGCTCCCACTTGGCGGCCTCCGCGCGCATGAACGCGTCGAATTCCTGCGGTGAGTTTCCGACCGGCGTCGCGCCCATCTTTTCCAGCGCGGTCAGAACCACCGGGTCCTTGAGAGTGGCCTTGAGATCGGCGTTGATCCTGGTCACCTGTTCCGGCGCCATGCCCGCGGGTCCAAGAAAGCCCCACCACACCGACGCGTCGTAGCCGGGCAAGCCGGACTCCGCGACCGTCGGGACATCCGGCAGCGCCTTGGCGCGCTGCGCCGTCGTCACCGCGAGCGCGCGCACCGTAGAGCCCTCGAGCTGGCCGACGACCTCCGGCAAGGGATTGACGCTGATCGGAATCTCGCCCGCGATCACGGCGGTGAGGGCGGGCGCACCGCCCTTGTAGGGAATCGCGAGGATCTTCACCTTGGCCATGTAGTTGAGCAGTTCGCCGGCAAGGTGCGCCGACGTGCCGTTGCCGGACATGCCATAGGACAAGGCGTCGGGCTTCTCGCGGGCGATCGTCAGCAACTCCCCGAGATTCTTCACGGGGCTGCTCTTGGACACGACGATGGCGAGCGGCGACGCGGCGATCTCGCTGATCGCGGTAAAATCCTTGAAGGTGTCGTAGGGCAACTTTGGATAGAAGAACTGATTGAGCGGATGGCCGCTGGCGACCAGGATCAGGGTGTAGCCGTCGGGCGCCGATTGGGTCAGCGCCTGCGAAGCGATGGTGCCGCCGGCGCCGGGCCGGTTTTCGATCACGGGCTGCTGGCCCCAGATCTTCGACAGCGACTGGCCGACGGTTCGGGCAAGGACATCGACCGCACCGCCGGCCGCATAGGGCACCAGGATGCGCACCGGCTTGCTTGGGAAACCCTCGGCGTTTGCCTGCGTACCGGCCAGCGAGAATAGCGCCGCTGCGAGAACAGAACGGATGAGTTTGCGTGGGGTAGGCATTGCAGGAAATCCTTCTTGTCCGGATCGATGGTTGGAAGTGGGCGGCGTGTGCCGCTAATTCTGTGTTTCCGGCGTAACCGCGCCGCGCAGCCCCGCACGCACAATCGCTGCCTTGACCAGGCCTTCCGACTTCGCGGCTTCGGTGAACTGCCGGATGAACGCCATCCCGCCGTCGCGTCCTTTGGGGACGCCGATCGCGAAGCGTTCGACGCCCCAGCGGCCGTCGAGCACTTTCGACCCCGGCAGCTTCTCCGACATTTCGTACAGCGAGGCCTTGTTGGTGGCGTAGGCATGGAGGGTGCCGGCGGTCAGCATCTCGATCGCCGCATCGAAATTTGCTGCGCGCACGATCTCGGCCTTCTTCAGGTCGCGTGAAAGCGTGGCATCGGACGAGCTTCCTGCCGTGACGCCGACGCGTATGCCCGCTGCATCCACCTCGGTCAGCGCTGTGAGCGCCGAGCCCTTCGGCACGAGATAGCCGAGTTCGACCTCAAAAACGGGCGGGCCGAAATCCATCTCCCGTGCCCGCGCGGCTGTGGCGTTCGTGAGGGCGATGTCGGCCTTGCTCGTCTTGACCGCTTCGAGGACCTCGGCATTTCTGGAAAAAACAACGGGCTCAAAAGGGACGCCGAGCCGCGTTGCGAGTTCCTTGCCGAGATCGTAACCGACTCCCTTCGGCCCGCCAGCCTTCGGATCGGGCAGAATCGAGGTCGGCGTTCCCGTGTAAAGCGCGACCTTGAGCGTACCGCTCGGTGCGAGGATTTGCTTGACCTCGGGATCGGCCGCAACGGCGCTGCCGCGGCAGAGGGCTGCCGCAACCATCAGAATCGCAACAATAATCTGGCGCCTTCCGGCCATACCGCTCTCCAATGCCCAGTCCACGGAGCGGCGTCGTGTTTCCCACCGCCACTCAGTTATTTGTTGACTGGACCTGATAATTTGTACATCTGTACAAAAGAAAAAGCGGAAAGCAAACCCCTGAAGAAAAACCCAAAGAAAACTCATGACGCGCAATCCCAATATGCGGGAAGCCATCCTCAGCGCGGCCGAGAGCCTGTTCTCGACCCGGGGCTTCAACGCGGTTTCGATCCGCGACATCGCGCTGGAGGCGGGCGCCAACCCCGGCAGCGTCACCTATCATTTCAAGAGCAAGGACGGCCTGCTGCTGGAGATCTACAAGCGGCATTGCGGTCCCATGAACAAGCGCCGCATCGAGCTATTGGTGGCGGCGCGGCGCGTGCGCGACGTGCAGGACCGGCTGGAGGCGATCGTGCGCGCCTATGTGCAGCCGGCGTTTTCGTCGAGCAGCGATCTGGCCGGCGGCGGCGCGCGGTTCACCCGGCTGCGCGCTGTCATGTCGGCGGAAGGCAACGCCGTGGTCGGCCGCATCATTGCGGAGATCTTCGACGATACCACCAACGCCTTCATCGAAGCGATCGAGCAGAGCCTGCCGCATCTGCCGCGCAAGACGCTGGTCTGGCGCTCCCAGTTCCTGCTCGGCGCGCTCTATTACACCCTCGTCAACCCGGAGCGGGTAACGCGGTTGTCGCGCGGCGAGGCCGACGGCGCCGACATGGCCGAGGCGATCGAGCAACTGGTTTCCGCCACCGTCGCCTCATTGCAGGCGCCTGACATCAACGGCGAGGCGGCCGCGGAGTCTGCCGCGAAAGCCGGAGCCAGGAAAGCCCCGGCCGGTTCGCGCTCACGTAACCCATGAGAGCATGATGTCGAAGCCAACGATTCCCGGCCCGGATCGCGATACGCGGACGCCGAAATTCCGTCTGCCGCCGCTGGCGTGCGACGCGCACACCCATATTTTCGGGCCTGATGATAAATACCCGTATGCGCCGGGGCGGCCGTATACGCCGCCTGACGCGCCGCTGGAGGATTTCAGGGCGCTGCACAGGAAGATCGGCATTGGCCGGGCCGTCATCGTCAATGCCAGCGTGCACGGCACCGACAATCGCGTTGCGCTCGACGCCATCGCGGTCAGCAACGGCACGTTTCGCGCCGTCGCCAATATCGACGATACGATCACCGAGCGCGGCCTGCGCGAGCTGCACGAGGGCGGCTTCCGCGGCTGCCGATTCAATTTCGTGCGCCATCTCGGCGGCGTGCCTGACATGGCGGTGTTCCACAAGATCGTCGCGATGGTGGCGCCGCTCGGCTGGCACATCGACCTGCATTTCGATGCGATCGATTTGCCTGAATATGCCGACCTGCTGGCAAAACTGCCGGTGCGTTACACCATCGATCACATGGGACGGGTCAAGGCCGCCGACTGTCTCGATCAGTTGCCGTTCCGCACCCTGATCGACCTGATGCAGCGCGACGAGAAATGCTGGGTCAAGGTGTGCGGTTGCGAGCGGGTATCCTCCAGCGGTCCGCCGTTCCACGACGCGGTGCCGTTCGCGCGCCGGATTATCGAGACCGCGCCGGATCGCGTGATCTGGGGCACCGACTGGCCGCACCCGAACGTCAAGGTGATGCCGAACGACGGCGACCTGGTCGACCTCATTCCGCTGTTCGCACCAGAAAGCGAATTGCAGCAAAAGATTCTGGTCGACAATCCCGCACGGCTGTTTGAGTTCTGATGGGGCAGCCATGACGGGCAAGCGCGATGGCTTTCGGTTGATCGGCCGCTGCGTATCGATCGCAGGCGCAATTGCGTTGGCCGTGCTGCTGCTGATGCCGCAGATTGCCTGCGCCCAAAACTATCCCAACCGGCCGGTGCGGCTGATCCTTCCCTTCGGTCCAGGCGGGGTTGCCGACGTCACCGCGCGGATCGTCACGGAGAAGCTCGGCGAAAAGCTCGGGCAGCGCTTCATCATCGAGAACATGCCGGGCGCCGGCGGCATCACCGCCGGCCGCGCGGTTCTGTCGTCGCCTCCCGACGGCTATACGCTGGCGCTGCTGAGCAACGGCACCGCGATCTCGGTGTCCCTGTTCAAGAACCTGAGATTCGATCCGGTCACGGATTTCGTTCCGGTCTCGAGCATGGGCTATTTCGACTTCATCCTCGTCACCCAGGCCGGCTCGCCGTACCAGACGTTGGCAGACCTGATCAAAGCGGCCAGGGAAAAGCCGGGCGCGCTCAATGTCGGCACCATCACTGTCGGCTCGACGCAAAATCTTTCGGCGCAATTGTTCAAATCCACCGCGGGCGTCGACCTGACCATTGTTCCCTTCCGCAGCTCGCCCGACGTCCTGATCGCGCTGCTGCGCGGCGACATCCAGATGGCGATCGAGAATTACACTGCGGTGCAGTCGCACATATCAGACAAGGCGGTGACGCCGGTGTCGTCCTCGGGACTGGTCCGCACCTCGTTTCTGCCTGATGTGCCGACGGTAAAGGAAGCCGGCGGCGGCGATTTCGAGGCGCGCTCCTGGAACGCGATCTTCGCGCCGAAGGGCACGCCGCCGGAAGTGATCGGTACGCTCAATGCCGCGCTCCGTGAAGTGCTCGACACGCCCGATTTGAAGAAGCGCGCGCTTGAGCTGGGCATCGAGGCCAAGTCCTCCACGCCGGAGGAAATCGCGCAGCGGCTGAAGGACGACATCGAGAAATGGGCTAAAGTGATCGAGCGGGCGGGGATCGAGAAACAATAGCCGGAACACGAAAGAGGAAACAGCAATGACCAACGCAAACAAGACCGGCCTCGTGGTCACCGCGCATCCCGGCGATTTCGTCTGGCGCGCGGGCGGCGCGATCGCGCTGCATGCCAAAAAGGGCTACCGCATCAAGATCGCCTGCCTGTCGTTCGGCGAACGCGGCGAGAGCCAGTTCGCCTGGAAAGAGACCGGCGCCACGCTTGAAAAAGTGAAGGCGGGACGGCGCGACGAGGCGCAGCGCGCCGCCGAGATGCTCGGCGCTGAAATCGAATTCTTCGATGCCGGCGACTATCCGCTGCGCACCACCGAAGCGCATTTCGACCGCATGGTCGACATCTACCGCGAGCTCAATCCGTCCTTCGTGCTCACCCACGCGCTGGAAGACCCCTACAATTTCGATCATCCCAACGCAGCGCATTTCGCGCAGGAGACCCGCGTGGTGGCGCAGGCGATGGGCCACAAGCCCGGCGCAAAGTACACCTACGCCGCGCCGCCGGTGTTCCTGTTCGAACCGCACCAGCCCGAGATGTGCAATTTCAAGCCGCAGGTGATCCTCAACATCGACGAGGTCTGGGAGCAGAAGCGCAAGACCTTTGAAATTCTCGCCGCGCAAAAACACCTGTGGGCGTACTACGAGCGCGTCGCATTGCAGCGGGGCATGCAGGGCGGCCGCAATTCCGGCAAGGCCATGACCTATGGCGAGGCCTATCAGCGGCTGTTCCCGATGGCGATGGAGGAACTGGCATGAAAACCGTCGTTGTCCGCAACATCAAGCGCACCGACGCTGATCTCGTGAACCGCCTCGGCGCGCTCGGCGTCGCCACCGCGCATGAGGCCTATGGCCGCTTCGGCCTGATGAAACCATATTTGCGTCCGGTATGGGCCGGCGGCGAGGCAGCGGGCACGGCGGTGACCGTGCTGGCGCAGCCCGGCGACAACTGGATGATCCATGTCGCGGTGGAGCAGTGCAAGCCCGGCGACATTCTGGTGGTCGGCTGCACCACCGACAATACCGACGGCATGTTCGGCGATTTGCTTGCGACCTCGCTGATGGCGCGCGGCGTCAGGGGCCTCGTGATCGATGCCGGCGTCCGCGATGCCAAGGCGCTGCGCGAGATGGGTTTTCCGGTGTGGTCGAGGGCGATTTCGGCCAAGGGCACGGTCAAGGCGACCTTGGGAGCCGTCAACGTGCCCGTGGTCTGCGCCGGGATCAACGTGGTGCCGGGCGACGCTGTGGTCGCAGATGACGACGGCGTCGTCGTCGTCAGGCGGAAAGATGCCGGCGATGTCGTGGCCAAGGGCGAAAAGCGCCACGCCGACGAGGACGGCAAGCGCAGGCAACTCGCCGCCGGTGTGCTCGGCCTCGACATGTACAAGATGCGCGAGCCCTTGGCGAAGGCCGGCCTTGTCTATGTCGATGAGCCGGAGAGCGATTGAGATGGCAATGCGCCTGCGGACTCTGCTCGGCGACCATCCGGGGACATCAGCGCTGAAGAGCGGCGCGATTAAATCCGATCTGGTCGAGTTCGACTTTGTCGACTATTCGCCGACCAACAAAGGCTTCAAGCCGATGGTCCGCGAGGCCGCGTTCGACGTCTCCGAGATGGCCATCGTCACCTATCTGATGGCCAGGAGTTTTGACAAGCCGATGGTGCTGCTGCCCGATGTGGTGATGGCGCGCTACCAGCACGGACATGCGCTGTACAACGCCAAGCGGGGCGCGCTGAAGCCGCAGGATCTTGCCGGCAAGCGCGTCGGTATCCGCTCCTTCACCACCACGACCGGTGCGTGGCTGCGCGGCATCCTCGCCAATGATTACGGCGTCGACCTTGATTCGATCGACTGGGTGACCTTCGAGGACGCCCATGTCGCCGAATTCAAGGACACGACCAAGCGGGCGCCGGCCGGCAAGCCAATCATCCAGATGCTTGTGGATGGCGAACTGGACGCGGTGCTCGGCGAGAAGTCGGAGCATGCGGAGTTGAAACCGCTGTTCGCCGACGTCGCCGTGGAGGAGAAGGCTTGGGCTGCGAAGCACAAGGTGGTGCCGATCAATCACATGGTGGTGGTGAGCCGGGCAATGTGCGAGAAAAATCCGGACGTGGTGCGGGAAGTGCATCGGCTGCTGACAGAGTCGGCCAATGCCTCGGCGACCAGTCCGCGTTTCAGCGCCGATGAGATGCGGCGTTCGCTGGAATTGATCATCGGCTACGCTTCGCAGCAAGGCCTCATTCCGCGTGCGTTCAGCACGGATGAGCTGTTCGACGACGTAACGCGTGCGCTGATTTAAAGGAGCGATACCATGACCCCCGAGCCGATCTTCGATCTCGCCCATCTCGGCCACATGGAAATGCTGACGCCGAAGCCGGAAGAAAGCGAAAAATTCTTCGTCGACGTCATGGGCATGACCGTCAGCGGCCGCAAGGGTGACTCGGTCTATTTGCGCGGCTGGGACGATTACGAGCGCTATTCGCTGAAACTCACCGCGTCGAAGACCTCCGGCATGGAACACATGGCGCTGCGCGCGCGCAGCCCGCAGGCGCTGGAGCGCCGCGTCGCCGCGCTGAAGGGATCCGGCTTCGACATCGGCTGGGTCGATGGCGACATGGGGCAGGGGCCGGCGTTCCGGTGCCGCGATCCGGACGGCCATATCGTCGAGCTCTATTACGAGACCGAATGGTACCAGGCGCCGCCCGAACTGAAGCCGGCACTGAAGAACCAGGCGCAGCGGTTTCCGGCGCGCGGCGTCAATGTCCGCCGGCTCGACCATCTCAATTGCCTGGCGGTCGACATCAAGGCCAATCGCCTGTTCTTCGAAAACTATCTCGGCTTGCGCACCACCGAGCAGATCGTGCTCAACGACGGCACGGAAGCCGCGATGTGGATGACGATGTGCAACAAGAGCTACGATTTTGCCTACACCCGCGATCACTACGGCAAGATGGGCCGCTTCCATCACGTCACCTATGCGCTGGACAGCCGTGAGGAAATCCTGCGCGCCGCCGACATCTTCCTGGAAAACGGCATCCACATCGAAACCGGTCCGCACAAGCACGCCATCCAGCAGACCTTTTTCCTCTATGTCTACGAGCCCGGCGGCAACCGCGTCGAAGTCGCCAACGCCGGCGCCCGCCTCATCCTGGCGCCCGACTGGAAGCCGATCGTCTGGACCGAGGAAGAGCGCAAAAAGGGCCAGGCCTGGGGGCTGAAGACCATCGAGTCGTTTCATACCCACGGCACGCCGCCGGTGTGAGGGGCACAGGCAAGCTCAGTTGCGCAGGGCGGGTTCTCTTTAACCCGCCGTTCCATGCGAGATGGCGGGTTAAAGAGAATCCGCCCTACAGGCCAGCCGCTCCGGCGTGTTCGATCGCGGATGGTGTCCGGCAGCCGACAATCGCCGGCGCCTCCCTGACCAGGTCGTCATTCCCGAGCGCCGTGACCATGAACAGGGCAAAGTCCACGCGACGCGTCATGTTGCTTCTGAGGATGGTGTCACCGACGTGGCGGCTCCACACGGGCATGCCCTGGCTCTCGCCTTCCTCAAGGTCGCTGCCGCGCACGACGGTCCACCTTGTGTCACTGGCAAACACCCGCCGGCATGCTTCGACCTGATCGTTGAGTTCCACGACGCGGAGAAACCGCGCCAGCCCGCCGGCAATCGCGCCTTGGCGCGCCTGTCGCCACAAGCCGCAGGGTGACGAAGTCAATCGCCGATCGCGCCAATGCCGCTCTTTTCATGCGCACGGAAAGGTTGTATGCTGTTTTCAGCGCAGCCATAGACCTGAAGTCATGTTCGCTGGCGATTGCCAAGGAAAATCAACGCCGGGCGACTAGCCCAGGCCGACCCGGGTCGCTCCGATCAGGCCCAAGCAGCCAGCCGCAGGAAAGTCGCGAGCCCGGGAGGGCACGGCAATGGATGTCGAACTGCAGATCAACAATGGCGCAACTGCTGCCACGCGATTCGTCTCATGGGCGCCTTCGCCCTGCCGCATCCGGGTGACCAATCCGTCCGGCGCCACGTCGCCGACCGTCAACGTCACCATCGCCGGGGTATCGTCGGCCAGCGGCGGTGTCGTGGTGTTCCGCGCAGGTGCCACGGGATCGTTTGCAAACAGCCTTACGCTTCCGGTTCCGACCAACGGCACCACCGTTCCGTTCTTTGTCGCCGGCCGGTTCGGCCGGCCCAGCGTCAACAATGGCGACGTGAAAATCGAGGCGCGCGTTGGCGCCACGCTGGTGGGATCGGTCTCGCTGATGGTGCGCATTCGAAAGAACGCCAACGCGCTGACCGCGGGCGAGCGTGATCGCTTCGTGTCGGCATTCGCGCAACTCAACAATCAGGGTCTGGGACGCTTTGCGGATTTCCGCAACATGCATACCAATGTGAGTTCGCCGCAGGCCCACGGCGCGCCGGGGTTTCTGCCGTGGCATCGCGCCTACCTTCTGGATCTGGAACGGGAGCTTCAGGCGATCGATCCAAGTGTGGCGTTACCGTACTGGCGCTTCGATCAGGCTGCGCCAAGGATATTCAATCGCGATTTCCTCGGCGTCTCCAATGCCCTTGGCACCGTCCAGTTCAACGCCACCAATCCCCTGCAGTTCTGGAAGACCGATGGGGTGCAGGGGATCAACCGCCGGCCGTTCTTCTCCACGACCTCGGCGCCGCCTGGCGTTCGCACCGAGCCCCAGACATTGGCCCTTGGCACGCAATACGCGGCGTTTCAAACCATGGAAGGTAACCCGCACGGGTCGGCCCATACCAGCTTCGGCGGTTCGATCGCCAGCATCGGCACGGCTGCGAAAGATCCGCTCTTCTTTCTGCTTCATTGCAACGTCGACCGCCTGTGGGCAAAGTGGCAGCGCCAGAATGGGCGCTTCAATCCGGCGCTCGCGGCATCGTTCGCCAATAACGGCGGTAACCCGATCGGCCACAATCTGCCTGATACGATGTGGCCGTGGAACGGGATTACCGGAGGTCAGCGTCCGCCGACGGCGCCGGGCGGATCGATGGCTCCGTCACCCTGCGTCAGCGCGCCGGGGCTGCAACCGCGCGTGCAGAGCAGTCTGGACTATCAGGGCACGGTCAACGCCACGTCCCGCATGGGATTCGATTACGACGATGTGCAGTTCTAACGCGCCTCGCGCGAGGAGATAGCAGCCATGGCCCCCACACGCAAAGCTGCAAAGCGGTCGAAGCCGGCAAGAAAAAAATCACCAAAGAAATCACCAAAGAAATCGGCAAAAAAATCGGCAAGAAAACGATCAAGCAAAAGGTCGGTGAAGGCGGAGTCGCCAAAGGTCGCCGCCCGGCGCGCAGCGTCGATCGCGACGAGTCCGAAAGGCACGGTCAAGGCGCGGGTTGCGGCTGCCGCACTGGCGCCCCTTGCGGTGTGCGAGAGCGACAAGGACCTTCAGGCGATGTTGAAGACCCTGCGCAACCAGGATGAGCCCGTCAAAGTGCGGCTTGCAGCGCTGCAAGCAATGCAGGCGGCAAGTTTCAGTGTCGTGGCGTTCGAGTCGAGCCGCGGAGATTACATCGCCACGCTGCGGGCGATCGCGGATGATCCGGATCCAGAACTGCGTCAGCGCGTGCTCGGTATCCTGGCGCGGGAGAAGGACGGCTATGCGCAGAAAAAGCTTCTCGAGGGGTTGAAGGATCCCAAGAAGGCGCTGGTCCCGCCGGAAAAGGCGTTGCAGCTTCTCAGCTATGATGTGCACGCGGACGCCTATTCGGCAGCGCGCGACATCGTCAAGAAGCCGCCGGATGAGATGGCTCGGCGCGAGGCCTTGCGGCTGCTTGCGGCGGACGCCACCGCCGCGCCGATGTTCGAGAAGCTGCTGCGCGACAAGAAGGAGCTGCGCGAGGTCAGGCAGATTGCGGCCTCCGCGCTGCAGGCGCTCAAGCCTGAAAAAATGCAGCAGCACGCGCGCGAGATCCTCCTCGACAAGTCGGACTACGACGACATCAAGGCAACGAGCCTCACAGCGTTGGCCCAGTTTGGCGATCAGGAGGCCATCGGCAAGGACAAGGCGTTGCTCAAGAGCGTCGATCGGCTCAGCGCCGGCAAGGCGTCCGCGAAGTACAAGCAAAGCGCCTCGCGATTTCTCGGTAAATATGGCCAGTGAGGTGAGTGGGCGATGCCACGTGTCAAACCGGCGAGCCAGCTCTCGGAAGCACAGTTTGCGGCATTGGTCGACGGGCTGGCCGTCGATCCGGGTCGTCGCGAGCTGCTGACGGAGCTGTTGCAGGAAAATCACCCCGTTTACGCGGAGTGCGGGGCGGCGGCGGTCGTGCGGATGCGCGGCTGGATCCTTCTCGCCCTTGCGCGCGCTGGCGTTCCGGACGGCGCGCTGATCTTTCTGCTCGAAGAGCTGGACGCCGGGGTTGACCCATATCTGGTCGCGGCTGCCGCGCGCGCGCTGCGGTCGTACCCGCGTCCGACCGGCACGCTCGCAGCGTTCGTCATGCGCGCTCTGACAAACATCCGCTATCGCGACGAGCCCGTGTCATTTGAAGCCTATGGCGAATATGCCATGTCCGTCGCCGGAACCAGCGCGGTTCGCGAACTGCTCGCGACGTTGGCGTGGCTCGGGCCGTTGGCGCGCGGCGTCATTCCCGAGCTGATGCTGCTTCGTGCCCAAGGCGGCCGCGGTTCCAGGAAGTTGCGCATCGACATCGACCGCGCCATCCAGGCGATCTCCGGCGCCGATCAGGACGCGAGTAGCAGTTCGCACGCATGCTGTGGCGCGGCGTCAGACAGTCTGCCAGGCACGGTTTCGTGGACGGCCGGTTCCCGCTGCGATGCCGGGCCGATCGAGAACGTTGTTCTCGAGGATCACGACGGAAAACGGATTACCTTCGAGGAATTCTTCAAAGGAAGGCCGGCCATCGTCGTGTTTTTCTACACGCGCTGCGACAATCCGATGAAGTGCTCGCTGACAGTGGCAAAACTCGCGCGCGTTCAGGGACTGCTTGACGCGCAGGGGCTGGGCGAGCGAATCCAGACCGCTGCCATTACCTATGATCCGGCGTTTGACCTGCCCGAACGTCTTCGCATTTACGCGCAGGACCGGGGGGTGCGGTTGGATGCCCGACACCGGATGCTGCGGGCGCTGGATAACGACGCGCTTCGCCGGCATTTCGAGCTCGGCGTCAACTTTATCGAGTCGCTGGTCAACCGGCATCGCATCGAGGTCTACATTCTGGATTCACAAGCGCGGATCGCGGTCTCCTTCGAGCGGATCCACTGGGATGAACGGGAGGTCGTGACCCACGCAATCGAACTGCTGAAGGAGCGGGAGCCCGGCGCCGGACAAGGCCAGCCGCGCTCGTGCTGTTCGTCCTCCGCAACCGCTGGACGGGCAGGCTGAGTTTGCATTGATGCGGCAAAGTGTTTAGGCGGTGAGCGACGCCTATCTAGCTGCCGATGGAACACACCTTATGGACCTACACGTATGGAACAAGCCCTCTGTTGTACTTAGGGCACTTATGGAAGCTCGTCATCTCATGGCTGATC
This sequence comes from Bradyrhizobium sp. AUGA SZCCT0158, assembly GCF_018130065.1. Classification (GTDB taxonomy): domain Bacteria; phylum Pseudomonadota; class Alphaproteobacteria; order Rhizobiales; family Xanthobacteraceae; genus Bradyrhizobium. The sequence continues at coordinate 110,141 of NZ_JAFCME010000004.1, forward strand.
GCGAGAACGAATTGAAGGATGTAGTGGACGCTCTGGTTAAGTCTGCATCTCAGTACATCGACAAACAGGAGGAAGATGCAAACCCGTACACGCAAGCTGCAAGGGAAAAGGAAGAAGATGAGGTGCGCAAGGGCGCAGTTGAAGACGCACGGATGGTTGCCAAGATACTCATTAGCCAAGGCGGGGATGCAGCACGTGAAGCGCTTGGTTTCCCTCCTCCGAACCCTCTTGAACAACAGAAGTTGCGCGAAACGATCCTACTCAACCCGGAGCGAGCAGCTATGGGACTTAATTCGGTTATCCTAGAAATTGACGATGACGCGGACCACGGAGTTGCAGGTTCTCATTATTGGGTCGCTGCAAACCTATATTTGCCCGCACTTGTCGGAATTGATGCCTTGCCGCTGGAGAGGGAATGAACGGGAGGGGTGCCTGTCACTGGTCACCTACTGGGATTGGCATTCTTGAGGTGTGGTTGAGGAGTGTGGTTGCAGGGTTTGGTACGTTCGAAAAGTCCTATAAAATAAGGCCGTGTTGAATAGTGGTAAGTCTGGCTGGGGAACTAGGATTCGAACCTAGACAAACAGAGTCAGAGTCTGTTGTGCTACCGTTACACCATTCCCCATCTAAGTACTTGATATATAAGCACTTTTTTGAAGAGTTTTACAAGGCCATTATACGGACTCTCGCAAACGCTCCGGGCGGTCATATAGCCGCGTCGATGCTATTGGTCCAGTCCTACCGTAGAAGCAATTCATCTATTTGGGTCGCCACTACCGACCCTAGGTTTCGCCGCAGAAGCAGGGAGCGATCTCGCGAATGGAGGACATTACGACGGCTTGGCGCGATCGCGTGCCCCCGGAAGCAGGGTTCGCTCACCTACTCAGTTCCGCAATACATATCGTTGAGCAGCAAGACACTGATTTGCTTTGGCCAGTGAGGGACGGGTCCCAGATCTTGGTCAGCGATTATTCCGGCCAGCATCGCCAGGCGACACACGAAGTGTACTCGTTCCTTGTCATTACGAAGCACGTCCTCGACGGCTGGCTGCCCCAGCTAGACGAATTTCGGCAAACATTCCTACCGGACGGTCGCCGGCTCTCCTTCAAGCAGTTGCGAGAACCGGTCCGGCGCCGTGCCTATCCGCATTTCCTGGATGTAGTAGGTCGTCTGCCTGCCAATCTCATTACGATTATGATCGACAACCGTGTCGGCACCATCGCCCCTGGTGGTCCGGCCGAGACCGCTTTGATCTTCGACGACTGTTTCTCAGCTAATGCCTCAGCCGCCAGCGTCGAGAAGATGTTTCGTTTGGCGTTCTTCGTTGCTCTGCTGGGAGCAGGCCTTCGAGACGAAGAGCAACCGTCACTGTGGATCAGTGATCATGATGAGGCCCTCGACACCTTCGGCAAGCGTGATGGGCTGGGGCGACTGGCAAGTTACCTCAGCTTTGGCTTTACGGGATGGCGGAATCCAGCCCAACAGAATTTTCTTACAACCGAGGCCCCAAATTGCCCCAGGTGGGTGGAAGATCTTGCTGCTATTCCCGATATTTCTGCCGGAGCTTGCGCCCAGCTCAGCAACACGCTCCCGCTCTTTGAAGGCAGCAAAACCTGGACAATTCGGTTGCGCTCGCAGGTCGAGCCTGATTGGCGGGCAAAGGTTTTCGGAGATTGGTTATCGGAGCCGCATGGGGTCCTGCGGCACGTTCTTTTGCGCCTAGCCCCTGATGAAACCGGAGAAGTGCGAGCTTCAGCTCAGAAGTTCGTCCGGCGTTCAGTCTGAACTCTCAATGAGACAGGCTAGTGGAACGGGTGATCGGCTTGCGCTGGAAGCGATAGTGATCATCCGCCGCGAGCCCTTATTTCTTGCCATCTCTCGGAAGGTCGGCGCTCACCAACATCTGATCATAGAGCCAGCGCTTCTTACGCAGTTCTTGAAGGTCTGCAGCCACAGCTTCACCGAATTTACGGATCGCTACTGATACTTCATCAATGCGAGCCGGCAAATCTTCCCGCGCTTTCATCTCGGCTTCGTCAATCTTCGCCCTGTCGTCGTCGGAAAGTTCGTATTCGGGGTCATCTGCGTAAACCGATCCATTCTAGTCCGACATACAGTGGCTGAGCCGCTTGAGGATGTCGATGAGGTTTTGCCGTTCTGCTGTGATCTCGGCAGACCCGAAATTTCTATTCTGCCGTTGAATTAGACGGTCACGTGTGCTGTCCACGGTTTGGTTCATATCCCACACCCAGTGAGGAAGTACGGCGTGGTCATGCTCGCGGTGATGGTAGCCACGCGCCAGATCCTCGGACAGCGTTTGAAGGGCGGCCAGCTCTGGTTTGAGCCAACTCTCCAATCGCTTTTCGCGGTCCACATGAACCTGCTGCAAGGCAACTGCTGTCTGCACCGAGGACAGCTTGAGCTGCTTCAGAACCGGCTGGACAGTCAGCCATGCCACAAAGAGCGCGCCAAACATTGCAATGAGTGTTTGATATCGAGAAAGCCACCATTCAACACATCCAAACGGAGCCTCTTTGATTTGTTCGCATCCGCCATTGAAGGTGGCGCCGTAGGAGAAGCCTAATACTAGCGCGAGGACTGCCGCCGCGGCGACGAGGACCCTCGTATTGCGATTGTCAGTCATTCGGGATCGAACCACATGCGATCTTAACGGCACGCGTCACTTTCTTCCTCGCCCTTTCTGGTCGTCAAAGAAGATCGGAAAAAAACTGCGCTGCTGCTTTAGACGCAATATATCGCTGGTCTTGATCGTGTTGGCCCTGCGGCGCTCGCCACCGCCTTGTTCGGTGATGACCTCGAGGTCCGGATTTTCGATGATCGCTGAATTGATATCGAGCATGTGAGCGGGCGTCGCGTTGTAGATACTCGCGTAGAAATCCCCGACGGGAATTGCATCGCCGTAATTTGTGATGAGCCGTGGAATGTCATCATGGAGCTGCTTTCGTGCCTCTTCCCTTCCTCTCTCGTCGAACAGATATAGCATAGTGTCCGCTTCACTCGGATCGTAGGATAGCATGTGCAGACCCGAGCGACCGTAGTGCGCTTGGGTGCTGCTGTTCTGATGCAGGACGTTATTGTATTCCTGACGGGCGCGAACCGAATTTGCGAAATGGATGAGCCAATAGCGCCAGCCGTCCGGATTATGAATGGAAAACGGGCTAACGTAGTTCGCACACCGCCGGAACGAGTCAAATACAAGACGCTCGGCTGCGCCAAGCCACGCATCTTTGCTCATCAAGCCATCCAGCTGCGACAGGTCATCTGGGCTAACGCCAAATGGCGCAAGCTGCTTGGCCAGCGCAGCCCGATCCGTCTGGTGCAAGAACGTCAGCAGCGTCTGGATGCCGAACGTATAGAAAATTTCAACCGATGTGAACGACGCAACAATGTTGCCGATTGTGTTTATTTCAACACTGCCGGTTCCGCACTGATCCAGGTTAAAAAGGACGTTGTGATAGCTACCGCGCTCCAGCAGTTGCTTCACCTCAGGATAAAGTTCGTCGAACTTCTCATTCCGATACTCGATGCGAAGATGCAGTTTTGGCACGTTTGCATTGATTTCGGCGATCAAGGGGGCAGCATTCGTCTTCAGCAGCTCGACGGTGTCTTTATCGAAGTCGTTCAGGATGAGTAGGCATTCGATGTCGAGCGGAGACATCCCCTCGGCCTGACGCTTGATGTTGAACTGCTCCGTCGCAACGCGGAGTTCGTTTACAAAGATGAGCGGCGAGCCCGGACTGCCGCACTTGTATCGACCGCCGCCCGCAAAACCATCGACGATGGCAAGACGAAACCGGGATTGCTGGGGAAGCTGACAGCGAACGGCCAGGTATCGCGCGACGTATTCGCCAATAACCTTATGCTTGCGCCTCGAGTGCTCCTCAAGGACAGCACCCACAAGCCACGAATATGGTTTTTTCGACATTCGCCCCTGAGAAAGTGCTGATATCCCCCGGCATCATTCTCAGAGCGCGAGCGAAGCCTTCGGCATCTCGTCCCAAACCTTATCGCGATATACACGGCCATTGGCCTTCTTGGAACGGCGCTTGTTGTCTTTCCCCCAAGTCCCCCACTGCTTGAAGAAAAACGCAGTCTTGTGCGTTGCACAACGATCAAAGATTTCATCGATCCATTCCTCGCGGATCGGCCGGGCGGACCTGCCGCTCTCTCCACCGACGATAGCCCAGTGGATGTCGCGGAGATCAATCGCTCCGACAGAACCGATCAGCGGTTCAAATGAAATAAAACGGATTGCGGCCGGCACGGTGCGCAGGTGATTGATACGGTCAACGACGTCAGCATTCTCGACGCTGGTGCCGAGCCACACGTTTGGCAAAACCTCGCCGATCTTCGAGCGAACGAGCGCGGCCATTCGCTCCGGGCGTTTGGTGAGGATCTGGTAGTGATGGTGCGGCGTGGCGCGCATCACCGCCCATACTTTCAGAATGAAAGCATCCGTGACCCGTCCGTGAAACAAGTCGGACATCGAGTTGACGAAAATCTTCCGCGACTTTTTCCAGCGCAGTGGAATATCCAAAGCCGCCTTGTCTTCGCGGACGACGCCGTTCCAAACCGTTCGTTTTCCGCTACGGCGCGTGAGCCCTCTGTACTTCGGGAGATTCATCGCCTGAAGACGTCTTGCCATCTCCATGGCATAGCAATTCGTGCAACCAGCGCTGACGATAGAACAGCCTGCAACCGGATTCCAGGTGGCGTCGGTCCATTCAATCTGCGTCTCGGCCATGACCGTCCCCGTATCGCACTTTCGATCACGTCGTTCTTCGATCATAGGCGTAGCAGGTTAACCGTTAATACCGGGTTGGGCTGTAGCGCCCAGCATGTTCATGGTTTGTTCTATTGATGTCAAGCCGTAGAATCTGAAGGATTTCCACCGTGAAACGGCAGGTGGAAACCGACGTTCTCCCGATGTGGAGGTTGCGCAGATTCTATTACAGAGTTTTACAAACCGCTGGGAAACGCGGGGATTTATGGGGACAAAACCGGGGTGATCTTGTAAAATCACCGGAGGAATATCAATGGGTTAGGCCGAAAACCGTTAGGCTACCGTTACACCATTCCCCAAGAATTACTGAGTGACATCAATAGCTTAGTGAGTCGGTCGGCAATTTCTCGCGCCCGAATTCCAAGAATCCGGCGAACTGGCGCCCTTCTACTCGCTACCTTGCGCCCTTGGCAAGCGCGCGGGGAAGGCGTTGTTGCATAGGGTCCGGCAAATCCGCCGGTATTTTGGGACGCGGCCGGGCCGCAGTCAGGCCTTGGCCGATGAGCCTTTCGTTCGAAGAACTGGACTTCCGCCCGACGCCGATGGGCGTGCTCAGCCTGCGGCGCCGCAGGCGGCCGATGTCCGATGTCGATATTTTTGAGATCAAGCTCGGCGACGAGTTTCTGATGTCGAGCCAGTACACGTTGGCCGAGATCGAACTGGCCCGGCTCGGCCTCGCGGCGCATGGTCGCGCGGATCTGGACGTGGTGGTCGGTGGCCTCGGGCTCGGCTACACCGCGCGCGCAGTGCTCGAACAGGCCGGCGTGCGATCGCTAATCGTGGTCGATGCGCTTTCCGAGGTGATCGAATGGCACGAGCAGGGATTGCTTCCGCTCGGCAAGGAGCTCACCGGCGATCCGCGCTGCCGCCTGGCCCATGGCGATTTCTTTGCGATGTCGTCTTCCGCCGAAGGGTTCGATGCGGGTGCACAGGGGCGCCGTTTCGATGCCGTGCTGGTCGATATCGATCACTCGCCGCGCAAGCTGCTGCATCCGCGCCACGCCGCGCTGTACGAGCCGGAAGGGCTGGCGCGGCTCGCCGGCCATCTGCAGCCGGGCGGCGTGTTCGCGCTGTGGTCGAACGATCCGCCCGACGATGCGTTCGAGCGCGTGCTGGCCGGCGCCTTTGCGACCTCGACGAGCCATGTCGTGACCTTCGACAATTGGCGCGGGGATCACGATGCCAGCAACACCGTCTATGTGGCCGTGAAAGCCGAGGTGCCGCTGCCGGTTGCCGTCGCCTGAAGCCTCGATGCGGGCCGCTACTTGATCTTGTCGTAGGCCGCGGCGAAGTCGGCGAGCGGCATCGGAATGGTGATGCTTTCCTTGGCCATGTTCTGGAACGACACTTTCAGTTGCTTGCCGGATTTCATCGCCGCCAGCATGTCCGCCGGGATCGGGCTGTTGGCGTAGCAGCCGCGTTGCTCGCAGGTCTGGATCTGCAGATCGGAGACCTTGCCGTCATCGACCTGAAGCTTGGCGCCCGCCGGCAGGTTCAGTCCGAGCGGCAACTGGATGATGGCGATCGGTTGACGGGTCTCGCCGGCGACGCGGATGTTGAGCAGCACGATCACTTGTCCGGTCTTGGTCAGAACCGCGCTTTGTTCGACGGCGCATTCGAGCGGCGCGTCGCGGCTCGGGCTGGAGCAGCGCGCGACCCAGCCGGGAGCGGCGGGGGTGTTGGCCGGCGCGGCATCGGCCTGCGGGGCCGGCGTCGGCGACGGCGTGGCCTGGGCTGCACGCGGCGCGGCCTTGGCCTTGGGCGCCGGCGGCGTCTGGGCGAAGCCGGGCGAGGCAAACGTAACGGCGACGACGAATGCGAGCGTTGCTGAAATTTTCACTGATACGGCTCCGAAATATGTCGCTCTCGGATGTGCCGTCAGGGGCGCAAAGTCAAGCAACTCGCCGGCCAGATCGCCCGCAGGGTTAAATCACTGGCAATCCATCACGCGCAAAGCCGGTTCACTCGGCGGCCTGCTTCACGGTGCCATGTTGTTCCGGATCGGCCTCGCGATCGGGATGCGCCGGGCGTCCCCAGCGCGCAAACGCATTGGAGAGCCGGTCGAGATAGAGATAGATCACCGGCGTCGTGAACAGCGTCAGCGCCTGGCTGACGATGAGGCCGCCGACCATGGCATAGCCGAGCGGCTGGCGGATTTCCGATCCGGTGCCGGTGCCGAGCATCAGCGGCACGCCGCCGAGCAGGGCCGCCATCGTCGTCATCATGATTGGGCGGAAACGCAGCAGCGCTGCCTTGCGGATCGCGGCCTCGGGCTCCAGCTGCTCGTCGCGCTCGGCCGAGATCGCAAAATCGACCATCATGATGCCGTTCTTCTTCACGATGCCGATCAGTAGAACGATGCCGATCAGTGCGATCAGGCTGAAATCGAATCCGAACAGCATCAGGATCGCCAGCGCACCGACGCCGGCCGACGGCAGCGTCGACAGGATGGTGATCGGGTGGATGTAGCTTTCATAGAGAATGCCGAGGATCAAATAGACGACGACGAGGGCCGCGAGGATCAGCAGCGGCACGGTGCCGAGCGATTGCTGGAAGGCCTGCGCGGTGCCCTGGAAACTCGAGTTGAGCGTCGTCGGCGCGCCGATCTCGACCATCGCCTTCTGGACGGCGTTGGTCGCCTGGCCCAGCGCCGCGCCCTGAGCGAGGTTGAAGCTGATCGTGATCGCCGGGAACTGGCCTTGGTGGCTGATCGACAGCGGCCGCACCGGCACGCTGGTCCATTTGGCAAACGTCGACAGCGGCACCTGGTCGCCGGTGGTCGGGGATTTCACGTAGATCTTGTTCAGGGTGTCGATGCTGCCCTGCAGTTCCGGCAGCACTTCGAGAATCACGTGATAGCTGTTGAGCTGCGTGAAGTATTGCGTCACCTGGCGCTGGCCGAAGGCGTCGTACAGCGTGTCGTCGATCATTTGCGGCTGGATGCCGTAGCGCGAGGCGGTGTCGCGATTGATCTTCAGTTCCAGCGTGGTGCCGTTGGTCTGCTGGTCGGTCGCGACGTCGCGCAGCTCGGGCAGCATCTGCATCTTGGCGAGGATCTTCGGCGCCCATTCGTTCAGTTCGGCCAGATTGGCGTCCTGCAGCGTGAATTCGAACTGGGTTCGCGTCGGCCGGCCGCCCAGCCGCACGTCCTGCGCCGCCTGCATATAGAGCCGGGCGCCCTCGACCTTGTCCAGCTTGGGGCGCAGCCGGGCGATGATCTCCTGCGCTGACGCCGTGCGCTCGTTGCGCGGCTTCAGCGTGATGTACATGTTGCCGTTGTTGCCGGCCCTGCCGCTGCCGCCAACGTTCATGGCGATGGTCGCGACGTCAGGATCGGCCATCACGATCTTGCCGAGCTCCTCCTGGTGGCGCTTCATGTCGGCGAACGAAATGTCCTGGCTGGCCTCGGACGTGGCGGTGATCAGGCCGACGTCCTGTTGCGGGAAGAAGCCTTTCGGGATGATCACGAACAGGTAGACCGATAATCCCAGCGTCGCGAAGAAGATCATCAGCGTCGTGAATTTCCAGCGCAGCGCCAGGTCGAGCCCGCGTTCATAGGCGCGAAGCATGGCGTCGAACGCGCTTTCGCTCCATTGGTAGAAGCGCCCATGCCGGGTCTCATGATGCGACCTGAGGAAGCGCGAGGCCATCATCGGCGTCAGCGTCAAGGATACGATCATCGATACGAAGATCGTCATCGCCAGCGTGACCGCGAATTCGCGGAACAGCCGGCCGATGATGCCGCCCATCAACAGCAGCGGGATCAGCACCGCGACCAGCGAGATCGAGATCGAAACGATGGTGAAGCCGATTTCGCCGGCGCCCTTGAAGGCGGCGGCCATCGGCTTTTCGCCTTCCTCGATGTAGCGGGTGATGTTCTCCAGCATCACGATGGCGTCGTCGACGACGAAGCCGACCGCGATGGTGAGCGCCATCAGCGACAGATTGTCGAGCGAATAGCCGAACACCCACATCAGCGCGCAGGCGCCGAGCAGGGCCAGTGGCACCGTGACGGTCGGGATCACGGTTGCCCAGAAGCTGCGCAGGAAGATGAAGATCACCATCACGACCAGTGCGATGGTCAAAAGCAGCGTGAATTGCACGTCCTCGACCGCGGCGCGGATGGTCTGGGTGCGGTCGCTGATGACCTCGATCTTGATCGCAGGCGGGATCGCCGCGACCAGCCGCGGCAGCGCCGCCTTGATCTTGTCGACGGTCTCGATGACGTTGGCGCCGGGCTGCTTGAACACGACCAGGAACACGCCACGCTTGCCATTGGCCCAGGCCGCCTGCTTGGCATCTTCCGGGCCGGTGACGGCCTGGCCGATATCGCGAACCCGCAGCGGTCCGCCGTTGCGATAGGCGATGATGACGTCGTTCCAGTCCTTGGAATCCAGCAGCTGGTCGTTGGCGTAGATGGTGTAGGCGCGGGTGGCGCCGTCGATATTGCCTTTCGGGCTGTCGACGGTGGTGATCGTGATCTGGCTGCGCACGTCCTCCATCGACAAGCCCTTGGCGACCAGCTTGGCGGGATCGATCTGGATGCGGATCGCGGGTTTTTGCTGCCCGCCGATGATGACCTGCGCCACGCCGGAAATCTGGCTGATCTGCTGCGCCAGCTGGGCGTCGACGGCATCGCTGACTGATGTCAGCGGCAGCGTGTCCGAGGTCGCCGACAGCAGCAGGATCGGCGAGTCCGCCGGATTGACCTTGCGATAGGTCGGCGGCGAGGGGAGATTCTTCGGCAATTGGCCGCCGGCCGCGTTGATCGCGGCCTGCACGTCGTTGGCGGCGCCATCGATCGAGCGGTTGAGGTCGAACTGGATGGTGACCGCGGTCGTGCCGAGATAGCTCGACGAGGTCATCTGCGCGATGCCGGGAATTTGCGCGAGCTGACGCTCCAGCGGCTGCGCCACCGACGAGGCCATGGTCTCCGGGCTGCCGCCCGGCAGGCTGGCGGAGACCTGGATGGTCGGAAAATCGACCTGCGGCAGCGGGGCCACCGGCAACAGCGGATAGGCGACGAGACCGATGAACAGGATGCCGGCCATCATCAGCGAGGTGCCGATGGGGTAGCGAATGAAGGGCGCGGAGATTCCGCCGCTCATTTTTGGCCGACCCTGGCCTGCGCCGGGTCCGAACTTGCGACCACGGTCGAAACCTGCGTGCCCGGCTGCACCTTGTATTGGCCTGCCGTGATCACCTGCTCGCCGGGCGACAATCCCTCATCGATCACGGAGCGCCCGTCGATCGACCGCGTCACCTTGATGTTGCGCAGGGCAGCCTTGCTGTCCTGGCCGACCGTGAAGGCGTAGAGGCCGTCGGCGCCGTGCTGGACCGCATCGTCGGGCGCCACGGTGGCGTCCTTCAGCGTCGCAATCAGAAGCCGGGTCGAAACCGACTGGCCCGGCCACAGCGCATGATCCTTGTTGTCGAACACGGCCTTGAGCCGGATCGTGCCGCTCGTGGTGTCGACCTGGTTGTTGATCAGCGCCAGCGTTCCCGTCGACAGCACGCGCTTGCCGTCGGTCGACAGCGCAATCGTTTGCGGCGGCGCCACCGCTAGCGCAGCCTTGATCTCGGGCAGTTGATCTTCGGGGGCCGTGAAGATCACGGCGATCGGTTCGATCTGCGCGATGGTCACAATGCCGGTCTGGGTCGCGGCGTTGACGATGTTGCCGACGTCGACCTGGCGCAGGCCCGCGACCCCGGAGATCGGCGCCTTGATGGTGGCGTAGTCGAGCTGGGTTTGCGCATTGAAAATGGCCGCGGCGTCGGCCTCGATCTGCGCCGTCAGCTGCGCGACGGTGGAGCGCTGGGTATCGGTTTGCTGCCGGGTTGCGAATTCGCCGAGCTTGGTAAAGCGCTGCAAATCGAGACTGGCGTTGGCGAGATTGGCTTCGTCCTGGGCTTTCTTGGCCTTGGCCTGATCGAGCGTCGCCTGGAAAGGCCGCGGATCGATCTCGACCAGCGTATCGCCCTGCTTGACGAACTGACCTTCCTGGAAGGCGATCCGGTTGATCTGGCCATCGACGCGGGTGCGGACCAGGACGGTGTTGAAGCCTTGCACCGTGCCGAGGCCGGTCAGATAGACCGGGAAATCGGCCTTCTCGACGGCTGCGGTCTTGACGCCGACGCGGGCCGGTACAGGCCTTTGCGAATGATCGGCCCGGGCAGTGTGGTCTTCGCCGTGGAATCTCTGCCAGCCGAAATAGCCGAGCCCGGCCGTTGCACCGATCAGCAATAACAGACGGATCGCGCGCGATTTGGACATGCGGGCTTCTTGGGTTCGGGAGGGTATTCAAAAGAGTCCCTAGCGAAGTCCGGTGTAATATGCGCGCCGTTTCGGTGTAAACACACTAAGACTTGAAGAATCCTAAACAATTGGAAAGGTTTGAAGCCGCGCAGCTTGATCAAAAATGTCGCTCTGCAATGCCTGCCGATTGCGCAACTCGCCAGGCGTTTCGCGCCTGCAGCGCCGCGGTGAAGGTATGAAGAGTCTTGGCGGGAAAAACTCCCGATGGGACTCGGGATAATATCCGCGCAGCGCGATCGGCGGCTCGTCGAATTCCCGCAATTGCGATCGCGCTTTTCGAAACGTTTTGAAACATCGCTGGATGTCCATCGCGCGAGCGGGTTGTGATGCTCTCCGACTTCGGCGACGCGATCAAAGAAGTGGTGAAAGGTTTCAACATCGCCGCGTTGGGAGCGGGCGGTGTTGTGCCCATTGGCGGCCGATCTTTAGATTTAGAACCCTTCAAATCTAAGTCGCTCAAGCCGGCACACGAGGCCTTCGATGGTTCCCTAAAACGAGGCCCCGGGGCCGGGCCCCGCAGTTTACGGTGCTTCTAGTTTGCATCTCACACGAGGTATGCGTGTGGTGTCTTTTGTCTGGCTGCAGGGCATGGTACGTGATGCCCACGCCCGCAGCCTGACTTTCGATCAGACGTCGATCCAGGCCTTGGTAATGCGACCGGGGCGATGACCCTGAAACGGTCAAATTGACGGCATCTATCACAACCTAATCCGCTACTGGGCCGAAGCATGAATTTCTTGATTGTTCGAAACACCGTTGCTGCGATCGCCGCATTGGCGATCCTGTCGCCAACTGCGCCTTCGTCGGCCCAGCAGCAGATGGCGCCGGTAGCAACAGCCGCGCAGGCTCCGGCGGTTCAGGCTCCCGCGCCGTCGACGGCCGCAGCGCCGACTGCCGCATCCCCGGGGGCAGCCGCGGCCCCGGCTGCAGAAGCCACCGCGGCGCCGGCCGAGCGTGACAAGCTGTTGAAGGCTGCCGCTGCGGAGCTCCGCGAATTGTCGCCGTGGTCGATGTTCAAGTCGGCGGACGTGCTGGTCAAGGCCGTCATGATCGGTCTCGCCTTTGCCTCGCTGCTGACCTGGACCATCTTCATCGCCAAGATGATCGAGATGACCGTCATTCAGCGCAAGCTGCGCAATGCGCTCAAGAAGATCAGCGACTCCCGCTCGCTTGCGGAAGCGCAGTTCGCGCTGGGCGCGAAAAGTAACGTGCTGTCGTCGTTGCTCGCGGCCGCGATGCGCGAAGCGCGCTTGTCGGCGGGTATCTCGAGCGACGCCGGCATCAAGGAGCGCGCGGCGTCGAGCTTTGCCGAGATCGTGCGCGCCGAGGCGCGGCGGATCCGGCTCGGCATGGGCCTGCTCGCCACCATCGGTGCAACGTCGCCCTTCGTCGGACTGTTCGGCACGGTTTGGGGCATCATGAACAGCTTCATCGGCATCTCGAAATCGCAGACGACGAATCTGGCCGTGGTGGCGCCCGGTATTGCCGAAGCGCTGCTGGCGACCGCGATCGGTCTCGTCGCCGCGATTCCGGCCGTCATCATCTACAATCACTTTTCGCGCGTGACCAAGGGCTACCTGGAACTGGTCGGCCGTGCGTCGGGCGCCGCAGGACGGCTGCTGTCGCGCGATCTCGATCGGACCCATGTCAGCGGTTCGCATTCCCGTACGGCAGCGGAGTAGGCGATGGGCGCTTCGATCGCAGAGAGCGACGACGACGACGGCGATTTTGCGGAATCGCACGAAATCAACGTCACGCCGTTCATCGACGTCATGCTCGTCCTCTTGATCATCTTCATGGTGGCGGCGCCGCTGTCGACCGTCGACCTTCCGATCGACCTGCCGACATCGACGGCGACCCCGCAGAAGAAACCGGACAAGCCGACTTACGTAAGTATCAAGCCGGATCTGGCGGTCGCGATCGGCGAGAACCTGGTCAAGCGGGTCGATCTGGTGCGCTCGCTCGACGCGATGCCGGATATGAGCAAGGATAAATATGTGTTCCTGCGCGCCGATCGCGCGGTGCCCTATGGCGAGTTGATGGACGTGCTGGAGATCCTGCGCGCCGGTGGTTATTCGAAGCTCAAGCTGGTAGCGCTCGAAGGCGTTCCGGACGCGTCGGCGGTGCCGGCGCCGGCCGAAACGAAGCCCTGAACGGCTGATTTGTGATGACTGACCTCGACGAACAGAACACGTCCCGGCGGCTCTGGATTTTCGCAGGCGTCTGCGCGCTCGCGCTGCACATCGGCGGCGCGGCGCTGGCGATCTCGCATTTGCAGGCCGAAGAAGCCGACGATGCGCTCGGTGCGACCGCGATCGAGATCGGGCTCGAAATGGCCTCGGTCCATCGCGAGGTGACCGATCTGCCGCCGGGGCCGGATACGGATGCGTCGACAGCGTCGCCGCAACTCGCCGAGCAGAAGGCCGAGGTCAAGGAAACCGAGCTGCCGCAGGACAAGCCAACCGAACCCGAAGAAGCGGACCGGGTGGTGACGGAGACCGAGTCGAAAAAGCCGAAGGAAGACGAACCGAAGATCGCGGCAGTGCAGACCGCAGCCTCGACGGAGTCAGTCGCGTCGGAAGCAACCGCCACCCCCAGTTCCGAGGCGATCCCGGAGGGACCGCGATCGATCGCACCGGCCATCGGCACCGGCGAGACGGCGCGCCGCGTGCGTGCGACCTGGCAGAAGGAACTGATCTCTCACCTCGACAAGCACAAGAAATATCCAAAGGATCGCTCGCAACAGGCCGCCGAAATCGCTGTTCGTTTCACGCTGGACCGGATGGGGCGCGTGCTTTCGGTCAGCATCGAAAAGGGATCCGGCGACGCGGCGTTCGACGAGGCCGCACTCTCAATGGTGCGGCGCTCCGATCCCGTACCCGCGCCGCCGCCATTGATCGCCGACGAGGGGTTGAGCTTTACCGTGCCGGTGATCTTCCGCGTCAAATCGAAGAAGGGCTGAGCGGGGTAGGGCGTCGCGGGCCTACGACGCTGCGTCCGTTTGGAGCGCGCGCACCGCAGCTCTGATCATCGCGACGATTTCGAGCTTGGCGTCGCCGTCCTCAGGCTGACGCCACGCGCTCTGGATTGCGACGACCACCTGCTCGGCCGGATTGACGACGATGATCTGGCCATAGCCGCCATTCGCCGAAAAGACACCGTTGCTGACGTCGCCCGGCAAGTGCGGCATCGCCCACCAGTGGTAGCCGTATCCCAACGGCGAACCGGGCATGAGCCGACCGAAGCCGGTGGGGGCGCTGTCGGGCTGTCCGGCGAGATCGCGCCAGCCGGGCGGAAGGACCCACCGCCCATTGAAGGCTTCGCCATCCTCCAGCACCAGCTGGCCGAAGCGGCCGAAGTCGCGCAGGCGTGCGCTGACGCCAAACCCGCCCATCTCCATGCCGCCTTCAGAGTCAAGTTGCCAATACCCGTCGGCCTCCATGCCGGCAGGTCCCCAGATCTTCTCAGCGCAGTAGTCGGCCAGGGGCCGGGCTGTTGCGGCAGCGATCAGCGCGCCAATCAGGTAACTCTCGCCGGTCGAATAGTTGAAGACGACGCCCTGCGCCTGTGCGCGCGGCAGTTTGCACAGGAGGTCGAGGACGGAGCCTGGCCGCCGGCTCACCATGGCCTTGCTCAGACGATAGACCTCCGAGCGTCCGTCTGCATCGTTGTGCTCGCGCCAGGCCACGCCGGAGCACATCCGCAGGAGATTACGAATCGTGACGCCCTCGTAAGCCGAGCCGCGCAACCGCGGCAGGTATTGCTCGCAGCGATCGTCAAGGCTGCCGATCGCGCCATCGTGGAGTGCCGCCCCCACGAGCGTCGCGGTGATCGACTTCGCGGTCGACATGCTGGTCCACCGGCTCTCCGGGCCGTTGCCCATGCCGTAACGTTCCAGCGCAATCTCGCCGTGCTTCAGGATCAGCAGCCCGGCCGTGCGGCGGCGGGCCATGTGGTCGCTGAGGCCGAGGCGTACCCTGCCCACCTCAAAGGTCAGGTCCGCGAGCGAACGAGCGTGCGGTGGAAGCGGCCGCACCGCGTCGCCGCGCCGGATGACGCGCACCGGCCAGACCTGGTTCTGGTTGCGGAAGGTCGGCGCCTGGTTTTCGGGTGTCGTGTTCCAGATGTTCGGAGCCGCCCGCTCCGGATCGGCGTCATCAGCGGCATTCGTCGGTGCAGGATCGGCCATGAATACCCCCTCGTTCGTTGAGACGACGCCAGATCGCCCGGGAACGGCGCGTTTGCAAAGCAAATCAAGTTGGTTTGACGTGCTCTGGTCCCGCTGGCATGCTGACGGCCGACGATACGGAGACATAGCCCCGTCAGGGGATGTGCGAATGTCCGCTCAGGGTCAATCGCGTCGGTTTGGCCAGACCATGGCGACTTCCGGTCTACTCCGATGAACGGACATTCTCAGGATAGGCAGGCATGTCTCAAAGGTGCCAAAAGCACTCATGACCTTCAGCTTCGGCAGATCGGCTTAGCTTTGTGAGATTATGGCGCGTTGAGATACCATCAATTGAAAAAGTGCCGAATGAACTGTCGCGCCCGCCAGCACGCCTAGGACGCTAGGAACAACTAAAGTGGCGGTCAAGAAGATCAACGACGCTCCCCAAAGCAAGGTTAGGAGCATGAGGTATTCTCCTCTCGAACGATTTGCTGTTCGTTGTCGTTCAATCGCCTGATCGCTTGGATACCATTGTAAGGACGCGATGAAGGTCAGCAAAAACGTAATCGGATTGGCAATTGCCAGAATTAGACGTAGGTCCGCCTCGTCGAGCGGAGCGATGAATGGATGGTAGTGGCCAAGCGCGACCATGATCGCCGCAACGCTGACGAATACGATTATCAGGTTGAGCACGTATCCACCTAAGACCGCGTTCCACGCCGAGATCACGTCTGTGGCTTTGACGATGCTCGACCCGAACAAAAATCGGTTTAGCACTTGACACATCATTCGCATAATATTCGCCAACTGAATGCACGACGCACGCTACACGGTCTGGATAACCCTCCGCGAAACTAAACCATTCAACTTTTAGAAAACCGATAATGAGGGTTTTGCCCAAGCCTCGACGAATGTCTGCTTTGGGTCTCATTTTCGGAAGTCAGCACTCGCATTGGCGACTTCCGATCTTCCCCCAGCAACGGACTTCACTTGTCAGATCGGCCATTTCTCAAAAGTGCCAACAACGGAAGTGTCCTTTGACAGTCTGGCGTCTAGTTGAAGCCCCTGACCATGCTGTCCTTCTTCCACAGCGCCTCGTCGTAGTCAGCTTCCGATAGCAGCCACTTCAATTCGTCGTGGTCTTGAAGCCGCGCATGGACACGAGCTTTTCCTCACGAAATCGGAGAATGAGCCAAGCGGTCTCATCGAAACCGTTTGCGAGCTTTCCGGCATGAAAATACAGCATCTGAGCAGCTTCCGACTTCGACGGCGGTCCCAGCGCCGTGACGACCTCCTTACGCGACATACCCAAATGCAGCTTGCCGTCGAAGACGACGGGCGAGAACTTTTCCGGGATGATGGCGCAATCGGTCGAGGTCTCGGTGTCTTTCTCGGTGAGCTCTTCAACGATCTCTGTGACGCGACGGTCCGGGCCGCCCATCTCTCCGTGGGACACGACCCATAATCGATGCTGCGCGCGCCTATAACACAGCCAATAGATGCTACCTCCAGCGTCGCCCTGGTGTTGAATGGTCCCTTCGCCCACGGCTTTGCGGACCGCGCCGAGCCGCGTCTCCTCGAAGCGGCCGGCGAATGCGCCTAGCGAAAAGCGGGTCGCCAATCTCTTCACCACCGTCGGCGGCACGCGCTCGAACGCATGTTCGTCGACTGGCGGCGGCGGTGTCTGCGCGGAGCAGTCGTTCGCGGGGATCGCGAAAAGGAGAAGCAGCAAGAAGAGCGTCTTTCGACCATCAACTCCGAATTGCCTTGCATTGGAGATTGAGCGCTTCTGCAATAGCTCCTTTCCCCTGGCAAGGATGGCGTCAACATCGAGGTCTTTGACGCGGCCAGCCGCTCTGTCCGCCAGTCCTTTATAAATTCGAGCCATGTCAGCGCCGCCCCGTCATCTTGCTCAATTCTTTCGATACGCGCTTCACAGCCGTCGGGCCGTCTGGATCGGACGGAGCGAGTTGAGCGTGCATCTTGAAGTCGGCCAATGCCGCTTGCAGACTGCGCTTCTTCTCCCACGCCATGCCGCGGTTGTAATAGGCTTTGGCAATTTTCGGATCGAGCCGGATCGCCTGGCTAAAATCCGCGATGGCCCGGTCGAGGTCGCCCCTGTTGCCCCAGGCGCTGCCGCGGTTGACGTAGGCGCTCCCATATTTCGGATTGAGCTCGATCGCCTGGTTATAGTCCGCGATGGCCCGGTCGTATTTGCCCCCGGCGCTCCAGGCGCTGCCGCGGCCGTAGTACGCTTCAGCATCTTTCGGATCGATCTGGATCGCCTGGTCGAAGTCCGCGATGGCCCGGTCGAGGTCGCCCTTGGACCCCAAGGCGCTGCCGCGGTTGAGGTAGGCAACCCCGTATTTCGGATTGAGCTTGATCGCCTGGTTATAGTCCGCGATGGCCCGGTCGAAGTCGCCTTTGTGGAACCAAATGTTGCCGCGGTTGCTGTACGCAGCCGGAAACGTCGGATCGATCCGCATCGACTCGTTGTAATCAGCCACTGCGCGGTTGGGATCGCCCTGTGCCTGGTACGCCCCGCCGCGACGCGTATACAGCCGCGCGAGGTTTCGCCCGGTGTATTGGTGCGAATCGATGGCGCGCGAGCACTCTGTGACCGCGAGGTCATCTGACAGTTTTATGCAGAAATCCAACTCGTCTGCGGCTGCCACTCTCGGCAACCCGGCGAGAACCACCACGGCCATGCATGCTAACAACCGGTATGTTGAGAAGCGCATCTGCATCGCACGTGGTCTCCGCACGTTGGTCGGAGCAGCCGGAACAACCGACCGCCATTCTCCGGACGTTCATTTGCTTAGTCGGGTCTCAGAACAAATGGTTCATCAGCGATGATTGGACGCTCGGTTTCCGCACAAAATGGCTGATTTTAACCGGGGCGCTCGCCCAAGGTGCGACAAAACAACCCGACGGGCAAATCAGTTCTGATTTACGGAAATCGTGTCAAGCAGAAAATTTCTGTAAATCGAAAATATTTCTGTTGTCGGTCGACCCAAATCAGTGCGCATCTATCGCCATCCCGTCCTGGTCAGAAGGGCGTCGGCCGTCGTCACGGACGTTGGGCGGGTTGCGGTGGACGCTGGTTTACGCTGAGACGACGGCGTGGATAAGCGTACGGCAAAACCGTGTGGTCCTGGCGCCCGTTGCAGGCGTCAAGTTGTCGGGTAGGCGAGAGCCGAACGGCAGCGACGGAGTCAACCAAGAACTCGTCTCCGGGGAGAGCACGGCATAAGCCGTAAAGCCATTGCGCAGGGAAGGCCGGGTGTCCACCGCTGCCCTGTATGCTCGTGTGCAGCCTACTTAGTGCAAACCGCACACGGGACCGCGGGTGCAGCGCGCACCCGGTCTTCCCTGCGCCCTCTATTTGAAGGGCAGCAAGTTTCTGGCAAAGCTCGGGCGCAATTGCGTCGCGGGAAGGCGAAGCCACGTTTTGAATGATTGCGCGTCTACAATCACCGCTGTCGTCCCGGGCTTGACCACAGATGCGCAATTGCGCATCTGAGCTCAAGGCCGGGACGACGGATTGGTTAGCTGTTTGAAAATTGAATCAGAGCATCTCGCGACGGACCTGTTTCGCGCCGATCGCCCCAAACAAAAATGCCGGCGATCGCTCGCCGGCATTTTGTACTTGGGACGATCCGCCGGCTCAGGTCTTCTTCAGCAACGGGCAGACGCTCTTGTCGAGCGGAATGAAGGCTTCCTCGGCCGGGATGGTGGCGACGAGGTTGTAATAGTCCCACGGATATTTCGAATCCGCCGGCTTCTTCACCTCGAACAGATAGGCCGGATGGATCTTGCGGCCATCGGCACGAACCGTACCCTTTCCGAACAGGTCGTCGTCAGTCGGCATTTCCTTCATCTTGGCGACCACCGCGCGGCCGTCATGCGGGTTGCCGCCGAGCGCTTCGAGCGCCTTGAAGTAATGGATCAGCGAGGAATAGACGCCGGCCTGCACCATGGTGGGCGGGCCTTTCTTGTGCTTTTCGATGAAGCGCTTGGTGAAGGCGCGGGTCTTGTCGTTGGCGTCCCAATAGAACGTCTCGGTGAAGTTCAGGCCCTGCGCGACCTTCAGCCCGAGCGCGTGAACGTCAGTGATGAACATCAGCATGCCCGCGAGCTTCTGCCCGCCGGAGACGATGCCGAACTCCGCCGCCTGCTTGATCGAGTTGGTGGTGTCGCCGCCGGCATTGGCAAGGCCGATGATCTTCGCCTTCGAGCTCTGCGCCTGCAGCAGGAAAGAGGAGAAGTCGGCATTGTTGAGCGGATGCTTGACGCCGCCGAGCACCTTGCCGCCATTGGCGGTGACGACCGCAGCCGTATCGCGTTCGAGCGCGTGACCGAAGGCGTAGTCCGCCGTCAGGAAGAACCAGCTGTCGCCGCCGGACTTGACCAGCGCCTTGCCGGTGCCGTTGGCCAGCATCCAGGTGTCGTAGACCCAGTGAATCGTGTTCGGCGAGCATTGCGCGCCGGTCAGATCCGACGACGCCGAACCGGAGTTCAAATTGACGACGTTCTTGTCCTTGGCAAGGTTGGAGATCGCAAGGCCAACGCCGGAGCTGGCGAGATCGACGAACACGTCGACCTTCTCGACGTCGATCCACTGCTTGCCGATGTTGACGCCGACATCAGGCTTGTTCTGGTGATCCGCCGAGATCAGTTCGATCTTCCAGCCCTTCGCCAGCAAACCGGAATCCTCGATCGCCATCTGCGCGGCGACGCTGGAGCCGGGGCCGCCGATGTCGGCGTACAGGCCCGATTGATCTCCGAGGCTTCCGACCTTGACGACCTTGTCGAGCGTTTGCGCAAACGCTGCACCTGCAAATACCAGGCTCGTGGTCATCACCAAAGCTGCAATGGATCGCTTCATTTCCCCTCCAAGGAATCGTAAGGATATTTTTGAATGTTTGGCTAAACTCGCAGCGCCATTATGCCCGGCATCGTGTTCGCCGCCTAGCTGCTGCGATGGATCGTGCGTGCAGGGAATATTCCATGTCGCGGTGAATTCCGGGCACGCGCCGGCGCTGCATGCCACTGAAACGCAAAACGTATCGCGTCGATCAGCGCGGATTCAAAATCATCCCGCCCTGGAATAGAAGGCCGTAGCTCGGAGGCATCGTACGGCCGCGAAGGTCACCGTCATCCCGGCAATCACGCGTTACGCCTGCAACCGTATGCCGCGCCACGGTCAGCTCTCTTTGCCCCATGCCGCAGTCTGCCCATTTGGCGTCAGGTACGGGGCGTCTCCACGCATTGCGACGAGGTCAAGCTCGATCAGTTTCGCCAAATGATCCTTGTTGAACGATCGCCTTCCGGCAATGTCCCGCAACGTCCATCTGAGATCGACCGCGTCGAGCCCGAACTGCGCAAGCGGATCTGCTTCGTTGCTCATGTCGCTTTCTTGCGCGAGGGTTGGCTATCGCCAGAAATAGCGGATGCCGACATAGACGACAACGAGGCACGCAAAGATCAGCGCCACCGGAAGCCGCGGTTTTGCCTGCGGTCCTGATGCAGCGGCCTTTGGCTTGGCAGGCGGCCGGCGAAAGGCGGTGACGTTGCCGGTGTCGGCAGCGGGATCGCTGGAGCGCGCGGGAATTTCCGGCGGGGTTCCGGCGCCGCCCATCTCCGCATAATAGCTCTTGTACATCAGCTGGATGGTCGCCTCGGAAGCATCCGCATCCGTCATCTTTTCGAGCAGCTGCCTGTAGCTGACGAGAAAACCTTGCGCCTCGGCGGGCAGGGCGGAAGCGCCGTTGAGCTTGGCGAGCATTTTCCAGGTGGCAAAATCCGCCCTCGCGCGGGTGTCGGCGCGTCGTGCGATCAACATGTCGGCAGCTTTGATCACCATGGCTCCAAGCCAACTCCTCCGTATCCGGCGTTCTCTATCTAAGGTTTATGCGTTGCCCGTGATAAAGAGAAGCGCACGGATCACATAGCCGGTCAGTGTCCGCAGTATTGCCGAAATAACATCAAGATTTAGGCCGAGCTGGCTGCCCAGGATCGGCAGCAGGATCAGGAGGCCGATCAGGATCAGCATGCCATAGGGTTCCAGCCGCGACAGCGGGTAAGCCAGCACCCGCGGCAGCAGCCCCACCGCGACCCTCCCGCCGTCCAGCGGCGGGATCGGCAGCATGTTGAAGATCGCCAGCACGATATTGATCAGGAACGCATTTTTGAGGTTGTCCGCGGTCCATTGCGCCGCATTCGCGGGCACCAGGGGCATGATATGGAAGGCAAGGGCCACCAGCACGGCCAGGACGATGTTGGTGGCCGGGCCCGCCAGCGCGACCCAGACCATGTCGAGCCGGGGATGGTTCAAATTGCGGAAATTCACCGGCACCGGCTTGGCGTAGCCGAACAGGAACGGCGAATGCGACAGCAGCAGCAAGCCGGGGAGAATGACGGTCCCGAACGGGTCGATATGCTTGAAGGGGTTGAGGCTGACGCGGCCGAGTTGCCAGGCCGTGTTGTCGCCGAGGCGATAGGCGGCAAAGGCGTGGGCGGCCTCATGCAGGGTGATGGCGAGCAGGACCGGCAGCACCCAGACCGATATGGCGTACAATGAGATGTTCAATCGATCTGCCCCGATTCACGCGCTGTGCTGGGCTCAGCCTAGCACGTCGGCGTCACTGGGGAACCGTCTCCTGGTATTGCGGTAGGCCGTCGTCGAGTCGCACCCAATCGACCTTTTCCGAGACCCAGATGTGCTCGGTCGGCGCAAAGGTGTTGCGGTCGTCGAAGGCGGCAAGCGCGACGCCGACCACCGTGCCGTTGGTTCGCCGGGAAAACAGACGGGTGCCGCAGGCCTTGCAGAACATCCGGTCGAGTGCGTCCGAGGATAAATAACCCGCAGTGTCGCCCTCGACCGTCAGCGCGCGCTGGTCGAACAGCGCGCGGGCAAAGAATGGCGATCCCATCGACTTCTGGCAATTGCGGCAGTGGCAGATCCGGATATTGACCGGCTCGCCGTCGGTCTTGAACCGGACCGCGCCGCACAGGCATCCGCCTTCCCGGATCGTGCCCATTTCAATAGGTGGCCCGGCCGCCGGAAATATCGAACACGGCGCCGGTTGAGAACGCGCAGTCTTCCGACGCCAGCCACGCCACCATCGACGCTAACTCCTGCACCAGCAAGAAGCGGGCTTTCGGGATTTTCGCCAGCATGAAATCGATGTGCTGCTGCGTCATCTGATCGAAGATCGCGGTCTTCGCGGCCGCCGGCGTCACGGCGTTGACGAGAATATCGTGCGCCGCCAGCTCCTTGCCGAGCGATTTAGTCAACGCGATTACACCGGCCTTGGACGCCGAATAATGCGCGGCGTTCGGATTACCTTCCTTGCCGGCGATCGAGGCGATGTTGACGATACGGCCGTATTTGTTGGCGAGCATCGCCGGCACCACGGCCTTGCAGCAGATGAAGGGACCGTCGAGGTTGATGGCCATCACCTTGCGCCAGTCTCCGAGGTCCATCTCCCAGACGGTCTTGTTGGCACCGGTGATGCCGGCATTGTTGACGAGGATGTCGATCTTGCCGAACGCTTTCAGCGTCGCCTCGCGTGCGCTTTCGACGGCGGCCAGATCCGAAACGTCGACCTTGAATGCCCTGACATTGTCGCCGATTTCCTTGGCCGTCTTTTCCGCGAACGGCAGGTCGTTGTCCCAGATCGCGACTTTCGCGCCGGACGCCACGAAGCGTTCGGTGATCGCGCGGCCAAAGCCCTGCGCGCCGCCGGTGACGACGGCGCAGCGGCCGTTCAGATCGATCTTGTTCATACCGGAATCCCTTGATCGCGTGGCCGTTAGAGCATGTAGCCGCCATCGACGACGAGGTCGACGCCGGTGGTGAATGCGCTTTCGTCGCTCCCAAGATAGATCGCCATGGCCGCGATTTCCTCTGCGGTACCGAGGCGGCCCATCTTCTGGCGGGCAACGAACTTCTCGCGTCCATCCGGGCCGGCGGCGGCCGCGCGATCGAGCATCGAAGGCGTCTCCACGGTGCCGGGGCAGATGCTGTTGCAGCGGATGCCCTGATTGATGAAGTCGAGCGCCACCGCGCGCGTGAGCAGCGAAACCGCCGCCTTGGACGCACTATAGACATAACGGTTGGCCGGTGGCCGCAGCGCCGCGCAGGACGAGATGTTGACGATGCTGCCGCCGCCGCCCGCGATCATGGACGGCAGAAACGCCTTGATGGTCCGGTGCATGGATTTGACGTTGAGGTCGAACGAGAAATCCCAGTCTTCTTCCGAACACTCCATGATGGTTCCGTGGTGCACGAAGCCCGCGGCGTTGAGCAGGATGTCGATCTTTCCAACGCGCTTGGCGAAAGCGTTCACATCGGCGGTGCTGCGAACGTCGAGCCGTGCCGTCTCGGCAATGCCTTCCTTGCCGAGGGTGGCGATGCCGCTTTCATTGATGTCGGTGGCGATGACGGTGGCGCCTTCACGCGCGAATGCAATTGCGCAGGCACGCCCGATGCCCGCCGCCGCGGCGGTGACGACAGCGCGCTTTCCCTTCAGTCGATCAGACATCTTCTTCTTCCTTTGAACCTTAGCGAATTATCTTCGGTGTCATACGCGGGCTTGACCCGCGTATCCATCTTCTCAAGAGGGATGGATTGCCGGGTCAAGCCCGGCAATGACATTGCAGCTTAATGATTATCCCGCGCCACACCGACCGTGCCGGCGATGTCCTGATAGCGCGTCGCGAACTCCATGCAGGCGCCGGTGGCTTGCTGGCCGACGGTCGAGCGATAGAGTTCCTGCCACGGCGTCTGGTTGGCCGGATATTTGAACCCGCCATTGGCCTTGAGATCGGCATGGCGCTGCTTCAATTCGGCGTCCGGGATCAGGATATTGGCGGAGCCCTTGTTGAGGTCGATGCGAACCTTGTCGCCGGTCCTAAGCACCGCAAGCCCGCCATTGGCGGCGGCCTCCGGCGTGGCGTTGAGGATCGACGGAGAGCCCGAGGTGCCGGACTGCCGGCCGTCGCCGATGCAGGGCAGGGACAGGATGCCCCGTTTGATCAGCGCCGCCGGCGGCTGCATGTTCACGACCTCGGCGCCGCCGGGATAGCCGATCGGACCGGTGCCGCGCACGAACAGGACGCAGTGCTCGTCGATATTGAGCGCGGGATCGTCGATCCGGTCATGATAGTCCTCGGGACCCTCGAACACGATGGCCCGGCCTTCGAAGGCGTTGGGATCCTTCGGATTGACCAGATAGCGGTCGCGGAATTCCTTGGAGATCACGCTGGTCTTCATGATCGCGGAATCAAACAGATTGCCGCGCAGCACCAGGAAGCCGGCGTCCTTCACCAGCGGCTTGTCATAGCTCCAGATCACGTCGCCATCGGGCTTGGCCGCCTCGCGGCAATTCTCACCCATGGTGCGGCCGTTGACGGTCTTGGCGTCCTCGTGGATGCGCTTGTGCGCCATCAATTCGCGTACCACGGCGGGCAGACCGCCGGCGCGGTGGTATTCCTCGCCGAGATAGAAGCCGGCCGGCTGCATGTTCACCATCAAGGGAACGTCGTGGCCATGCTTCTGCCAGTCGTCGATCGACAATTCGACGCCGATATGGCGCGCCAGGGCGTTGATATGGATCGGCGCGTTGGTCGAGCCGCCGATCGCCGAATTCACCACGATGCAGTTCTCGAACGCCTTGCGGGTCAGGATGTCGGACGGCTTGAGATCCTCCCAGACCATCTCGACGATACGCTTGCCGGTCTCGTAGGCGATCTGGCCGCGCTCGCGATAGGGCGCGGGGATCGCCGCACAGCCCGGCAGCGACATGCCGAGCGCTTCCGCCAGCGAATTCATGGTGGAGGCCGTGCCCATGGTGTTGCAATGGCCGACTGAGGGCGCGGAGGAGGCCACGATATTCATGAACTGCTCGTAGTCGATGTCGCCGGCGGCCAGTTCTTCGCGCGCCTTCCAGACCACGGTGCCCGAACCCGTGCGCTTGCCCTGATGCCAGCCGTTGAGCATCGGGCCGCCCGAGAGCACGATAGCGGGCAGATTGACGGTCGCGGCCGCCATCAGGCACGCCGGGGTGGTCTTGTCGCAGCCGGTGGTCAGCACCACACCATCGAGCGGATAGCCGAACAGGATTTCGACCAACCCGAGATAGGCGAGGTTGCGGTCGAGCGCCGCGGTCGGGCGCTTGCCGGTTTCCTGGATCGGATGCACCGGGAATTCCATCGCAATCCCGCCGGCCATACGGATGCCCTCGCGCACCCGGTGCGCCAGTTCGAGATGGTGGCGGTTGCACGGCGATAGATCGTTGCCGGTCTGCGCGATGCCGATGATCGGCTTGCCGGACTGCAGTTCTTCCCGGGTCAGGCCGTAATTCAGATAGCGCTCCAGATAGAGCGCGGTCATCCCCGGATTGTGCGGGTTGTCAAACCACTCGAGGGAACGAAGCCTCCGTCCCTTGCCATTGCTGGCACCATTGTTGTCATTTTTTTTCATTGGTTCCTCCCGCGCTGCAAACTGTCTCGAAATTCTCTTGGGCGGCTCTCATCACGGCAGCGATTTCCACCATGCTCAAAATTTCATCCGCTGCAAACGCGGCCGCGCATCCAATTCATGACTCGCTTGTTCGATTCTAGTTCGCGCCAAAAGACAGCGCTACCATTTTCTATGCAACCCCGCATGAGCCCCGCGAAACAAGGCTCAAGCCGTCTGCGGCGTCGAACTTTCGCGGATCATGAGTTGAAAACCAAGGTCGAGGACCGGTTCCCGCGGCCGGCGACCCTCGATCGCGTCGATCACCATGGTGATGGCGTGGCGGCCCATCTCGTAGCGGTTGGTGCGCACGCTGGTGAGGGAAGGGACGGCGGAAGCCATAAATTCCAGATCGTTGAAGCCGACAATCGCCATCTCGCCGGGAACGGATATCTGGCGGCGTTGGCATTCGAACAGCACGCCGAGCGCAAGGTCATCATTGACGCAGAATACCGCGTCGATATCCGGCGTCTTTGCAATGAGATCGGCGAACAGCGTACCGCCAAGTGTCACGGTGGTCGGCACCGTCGTTGTGACGACGAGGTTTGGATCGAACAGCGAGGCCGCCTTCATGGCGTCGCGATAGCCGTCGAACCGCCGCTGGACGCGGGGATCCATCCGCGCGCCGAGGAAGCCGATGCGCCGGCGCCCTTGCTCGAGAATATGCGAAATGGCTGCAAAACCGGCATCATAATGCGAAAAGCCGATCATCATGTCGACCGGGCTGTCGCCGATCTCCATGATCTGCGCGACCGGGCAATCCATGGTCTCCAGGATGGCGCGGGATTCCGCGGTCTGGTTGATGCCGGTCACGATCAATCCGGCCGGCTTCTGCGCCCGGAACAGCCGCAACATCTTCTCTTCCTGCAGGATGCTGTAGCGCGTATTGGTCAACTGGATGCTGTAGCGGCTCTGCTCGGATGAATCGTAAATGCCACGCAAGACGTCGGCGAACACGCTGTTGGTCAAAGACGGAATCACGACGCCGATGACTTCGGTGCGATGCGAGGCCAGCGCGCGCGCCGCCAGATTGGGCACATAGCCCAGTTCCTTTACGGCGCTGTCGACGCGTTCGCGTTTGGCGAGCGATAGCGCATCCGGGTTTCTGAAGAAGCGGGATGCGGTGATTGGCGACACGCCAGCCAGCTTGGCGACCTCGGTGAGGCGGATTTTGCCAGACTTCGTCGGTTTTCGTGCCATTCCGCGCTCTTACCATAAGAAACTAGACAAATGAACAATTATTGACAGCGCTACCATCGCATTGCTAAAAACCGCCAAACTGCGGATGATAATGCTTGGCTGAATTCGGCTGGATGGCATTAGAGTCGAACAAGACAGCGTGGCGCCGATCTTACATCCGATGGCGTCAGAAAACAGAAATTGAGGGGAGAGAAGTCCGATGTCGTCGGTACAGATTCGCGACGTGCGAAAGTCGTTCGGTAATTTTGAGGTTTTGCACGGCGTTTCGATTCCGATCGAGGACGGCGAGTTCGTCGTGCTCGTCGGCCCCTCCGGTTGCGGCAAATCGACCCTGCTGCGGATGCTCGCGGGCCTGGAAAACATCACCTCAGGCACGATTTCGATCGGCGACAAGGTGGTCAACAATGTCCAGCCGAAAGAGCGCGACATTGCGATGGTGTTCCAGAACTATGCGCTCTATCCGCATATGACGGTCGCCGACAATATGGGCTTCTCGCTCAAGCTGCGCGGCGCCAAGCCTGAGGAGATCTCCACCGGCGTCAAGCGCGCCGCGGAAATCCTGGCGCTGACCCCATTGCTCGAGCGTTATCCCCGGCAATTGTCCGGTGGTCAGCGTCAGCGCGTCGCGATGGGCCGCGCCATCGTTCGCGATCCCCAGGTGTTCCTGTTCGACGAGCCGCTGTCCAACCTCGACGCCAAGCTGCGCGTCGCGATGCGCACTGAAATCAAGGAACTGCACCAGCGCCTGCGCACCACGACGGTCTACGTCACCCACGACCAGATCGAAGCCATGACCATGGCCGACAAAATCGTGGTGATGCATGACGGCATCGTCGAACAGATGGGCACGCCGCTCGAACTGTACGATACGCCAGCCAACCAGTTCGTGGCGGGCTTTATCGGTTCGCCGGCGATGAACTTCCTCAAAGGCAAGGTGAAGTCGAACGGCATCGCCGGTTTCGAAGGGCCGAACGGTGTCAAGCTGCCGCTGATGTCGGCACCGGCCAACTCCGAAGGTAAACCGGCGGTCTACGGCGTCCGGCCCGAGCATTTCACCATCGCCGATGACGGCGCCGAAGCCGAGATCGTGGTGGTCGAGCCGACCGGCTCGGAGACCCAGGTCTTCGCCAAGCTCGGCGGCGAACAGGTCGTCGCCGTGTTCCGCGAGCGACATCAATTCAATCCGGGCGACAAGATCCGGCTGAAGCCAGATCCTGCGCTCGTCCATCTGTTTGACGAGACCACAGGAAAGCGACTGAACGCCTAAAAAACATAATCAAAATCAAATTCACAGGGGAGGATCTACCATGCACGATTTTACTCGCCGCTCGCTGCTTCAAGGCAGCACTGCGCTGGCCGCGGCTGGCGCGCTGACCGGGCCTGCACTGCTGGATTTCGCCAAGGCCTGGGCGCAAGCCTCGCCGTGGAAAGCGGAGCCGGGCGCCAAGCTGACGGTGATGCGCTGGAAGCGTTTCGTGCCGGCGGAAGACGATGCCTTCAACGCCATGGTCGCCGCCTTCAAAGCCGCGACCGGCACCGAGATGAACGTGTTCAGCGAGTCCTTTGAGGACGTGCAGCCGAAGGCGTCCGTCGCTGCGAATACCGGTTCCGGACTGGATGTCGTCTGGGGCCTGCATACGCTGCCGCAGCTGTTCCCGACCCAGGTGATGCCGCTGAACGATGTCGCCGATTATCTCGGCAAGAAATACGGCGGGTGGACCGAAGCCGCGGCTATTACCTGTAAGCAGGGCAACAACTGGCTGGGTATCCCGGTCGCCACCATCGGCGGCTACATGACCTACCGAAAGTCTGCCGTGGACAAAGCGGGCTTCAGCGAGTTTCCCAAGGACTTCCCCGGCTTCCTTGAACTGTGCAAGGCGCTCAAGAAAAACAATACCCCGGCGGGCTTCGCGCTCGGCCATGCGACCGGCGACGCCAATGGCTGGCTGCACTGGATCCTTTGGGGTCACGGCGCCTATACCGTCGACAAGAGCGACAAGGTGATCATCAACTCGCCGGAGACCCTGAAGGCGCTGGAATACACCAAGGCGCTTTCGGAAACCTTCATTCCGGGTGCAGCGTCGTGGAACGATGGTTCCAATAACAAGGCGTACCTCTCGGGCGAACTCTATGTCACCGCCAACGGCATCTCGATCTATGTCGCGGCCAAGGATGACCCGACCAAGAAAGAGCTCACCGAGGACACCTATCACGCGCTGTATCCGGTCGGTCCGATCGGCAAGCCGACTGAACTTCAGCTGTGCGTCCCGATCCTGGCGTTCAAATTCACGAAGTATCCGAACGCTGCCAAGGCCTTCATCGCCTTCATGCTGGAAAAGGAAAACTACGACAAGTGGCTGACCGGCGCGCGCGGTTATCTGACCCACACGCTCAACGCCTACGACAACTCGCCGGTCTGGACGGCAGATCCGAAGAACGCGGTGTTTGGCCAGGCCAGCAAGCGCGCGCTTCCGGCTTCCGGCATCGGTACGCCCGGCGAGAAGGCGGCGACCGCGATCGCCGACTTCCTGGTGGTCGATATGTTCGCGAACTATTGCACCGGCCGTGAGACCGCCGCCGGTGCGATTGCGATCGCCGAACGGCAGCTGAAGCGCATCTATCGCTGATGAGAACAGCTACGGGCGGCACGCAAATGCCGCCCGTAGTTGCCGGATGCTTCGCTATCGAGGACGAGACGGCGCCACGGCCGTTACACTTGCGGGATTTTGTCAATGGCTGACGTCGCCCTCCAACCCCGGACTGCCAGACGGCCGATTCGCGAGGCGTCGAGGTGGGACCTGATCAAGGCCAACCGCAACTATCTCGGCTTCTGGTTCATGCTGCCCGCGATGGTGTTCCTGGTTCTGTTCCTGGCTTATCCGCTGGGGTTGGGAATCTGGATTTCGTTCACCGACGCGCGCATCGGCAGGCCCGGCGCGTTCGTTGGCCTGGAAAACTATGAGTGGCTGTGGGGCGACTCGATCTTCTGGCTGTCGGTATTCAACACGCTGCTCTACACATCCGTCGCCAGCGTCATCAAGTTCGCGATCGGTCTTTATCTCGCGCTGCTGCTCAACGAGAACATGCCGTTCAAGGCCATGCTGCGAGCCTTGGTGCTGATCCCCTTCATCGTGCCGACGGTGCTGTCGGCGCTGGCGTTCTGGTGGATCTTCGATTCGCAGTTCTCGATCATTTCCTGGTCGCTGAAGCAGATGGGACTGATCACCGACAATATCAATTTCCTCGGCGATGTGACCTGGGCGCGGATCTGCGTGATCTTCGCCAACATCTGGCGCGGCGTTCCCTTCGTTGCGATCACGCTGCTGGCCGGCCTGCAGACGGTGTCACCGTCGCTTTACGAAGCCGCGACGCTCGATGGCGCGACCAGCTGGCAGCGGTTCCGGTTCATCACCTATCCGCTGCTGACGCCGATCATTGCCGTCGTGATGACCTTCTCGGTGCTGTTCACGTTCACCGATTTCCAGTTGATCTGGGCGATGACGCGCGGCGGTCCGGTCAATGCTACGCACTTGATGGCGACGCTGTCCTATCAGCGGGCGATCATCGGCGGCGTTCTCGGTGAGGGGGCCGCGATCTCGAATGCGATGATTCCGTTCCTGCTGGCGGCGATCATGGTCTCCTGGTTCGGACTGCAGCGCCGCAAGTGGCAGCAAGGTGAAAACAATGACTGATCTGCCCACACAGAGGCTCGACCTCAAAGGGGTGTTGTCGGGATCGTCGCGAACGGCGGCTGCCGACGATCATTCCGTCGGCATGAGCTATCTGGAGTCGCTGCCGCGGCGCTTGGTGACGCTTTATATGCCGCTGGGGATCATCGTCGTCGTGCTGCTGTTCCCGTTCTACTGGATGGCGCTCACCGCCATCAAGCCGGACGAGCAGTTGCTCGACCTCAATACGTACAATCCGTTCTGGACCTGGAATCCGACGTTCAAGCACATCTACAAGCTGCTGTTCGGAAGCTACTATCCGCTTTGGCTGTGGAACACGATGTATGTGGCGGTCTGCTCGACCGTGCTGTCGATCTTCGCCAGCGTGCTGGCGGCCTACGCCATCGTGCGGCTGCGCTATCGCGGCGCGCAGTGGGTTGGCGGGCTGATCTTCCTGTCCTATCTGGTGCCGCCCTCGATCCTGTTCATTCCGCTCGCGACCGTGGTGTTCCAATATGGGCTGTTCGACACGCCGTTCGCGCTGATCCTGACCTATCCGACCATCCTGATCCCGTTCTCGACCTGGCTGTTGATGGGCTATTTCAAGACCATCCCGTTCGAGCTGGAAGAGTGCGCGCTGATCGACGGCGCCAGCCGATGGCAGATCCTGACCAAGATCGTGCTGCCGCTGGCGATCCCGGGATTGATCTCGGCCTTCATCTTCTGCTTCACGCTGTGCTGGAACGAGTTCATCTACGCGCTGACCTTCCTGACTTCGGTGCAGAACAAGACGGTGCCGGTGGCGATCGTCAACGAATTCGTCGATGGCGACGTCTATCGCTGGGGATCGTTGATGGCCGGTGCGCTGGCGGGCTCGCTGCCGCTGGTTATCCTTTACGCCTTCTTCGTCGAGCATTATGTGTCGGCCATGACGGGAGCCGTGAAAGAGTGAGCACGCAGGCCGGAAGCAAGAACTAACAAAAGCCATCGCTGTCGTCCCGGCCTAGGGCGCAATTGCGCTCCGGAGCAGGGACCCATAACCACCGGCAGCAATCGTTGAAACGAAGTCGTCAACCATTTCGTCTCAGTCACATCGGCCGCGGCGTATGGGTCCCGGCTCGAGGCCGGGACGACCAATAATGAAAAAGGAGTAGGTCTTGCACATTCTTATTCTGGGTGCCGCCGGCATGGTCGGCCGCAAGCTGACCGAGCAACTGCTGCGCGACGGCCGCCTCGGCAAGCAAGACATCACCCGCATGACGCTGCAGGACGTGGTGGCACCCACCAAGCCGGCCAGCTCGATCCCGGTCAACGTCGTTGCCTCCGATTTTGCCGATGCCGGCGCCGCCGCGCCGCTGATTGCCGAACGGCCTGACGTGATCTTCCATCTCGCCGCCATCGTGTCGGGTGAGGCGGAGGCCGAATTCGACAAGGGCTACCGGATCAATCTCGACGGCACCCGCTACCTGATCGACGCGATCCGTGCGATCGGCGGCGGCTACAAGCCGCGGCTGGTGTTCACGTCCTCGATCGCGGTGTTCGGCGCGCCGTTCCCCGAAAAGATCGGCGACGAGTTCTTCCATACGCCATTGACGAGCTACGGCACCCAGAAGTCGATCTGCGAACTCCTGATCAACGACTACACCCGCAAAGGCCTGCTCGACGGCATCAGCATCCGCCTGCCGACGATCTGCGTGCGGCCGGGCAAGCCGAACAAGGCGGCGTCCGGATTCTTCTCCAACATCATCCGCGAGCCGCTGGCGGGCGAGGAAGCGGTGCTGCCGGTGACCGAAGACGTGCGGCACTGGCATGCCTCGCCGAAATCGGCGGTCGGCTTTCTCATGCACGCGGGCACCATGGACCTCAATGCGATGGGCGCGCGGCGCAATCTCAGCATGCCCGGGATGTCGGTGACCGTCGGCGAACAGATCGCAGCGCTTGATCGCGTTGCCGGCAAGAACGTCACCGCGCGCATCAAGCGGGTGCCCGATCCGACCATCATCAGTATCGTGAGCGGCTGGCCGCGCGATTTCGTCACCGACCGCGCGCTCAAGCTCGGCTTCACCACGGCCGAGAAGACGTTTGATGACATCATCCGGATTCACATCGCAGATGAACTCGGCGGCAAATTCGCGGCCTGACGTGTCGATAAGCGCTGCCGCATGGATGCGGTCATGACCGGGGTAGCCTGCATCGGCGAATGCATGGTCGAGCTGAAACAGGCCGAGGGCGGCCTGTTTTCACGTGGCTATGGCGGCGACACGCTGAATACCGCCGTGTATCTTGCCCGGCTTGGCGTCGGCACGGATTACATCACCGCGCTCGGCGACGATACGCTCAGCGACGAGATGATTGCGGGCTGGGCCGCGGAGGGGGTCGGCACCACGCGTGTGTCGCGGTTGCCCGGCAAATTGCCGGGCCTCTACATGATCCAGACCGACGACAAGGGCGAGCGTCGTTTCTTTCACTGGCGCGAGAGCGCCGCCGCACGCAGCCTGATGGATCTGCCGGAGACAGCGGATATCCTGGAGTCGCTCGCGAGTTACGACATCGTCTACCTCTCGGCGATCACGCTGTCGCTTTACAACGACGCCGGTCGCGGGCGGTTGTTCTCGGGGATCAAGCGCGCGCGGGAAAGCGGCGCGCGTTTTGCCTTCGATACCAACTTCCGCGCCCGCGGCTGGCCGGATCTGGAGATAGCCCGCACCGTTTATCAGGACGCATTCGATCTCGCCGATATCGTCTTGGCCTCGTCCGAGGATTTGCTACCGCTCTATCCCGGCGAAACCAACGAGGATCTGCTGGCGCGCATTCCGGGCGGCGAGGTCGTGCTAAAACTTTCCGAACCCGCGAGCATCCTTCGTCTCGACGGCGTTTTGCATCGGACCCGGGCCGAGCCACTGACGAAACCCGTCGTGGATACCACCGCGGCCGGCGACAGTTTTGCAGCCGCCTACATTGCCGCACGGCTTGCGGGTGCCGGGCCGGTTGAGGCCGCGCGGGCCGGGCACCGTCTTGCCGGCGTTGTGGTATGTCACCCCGGCGCGATTATTCCGCGCGCGGCGATGCCGGCCTGATATCGTTGGCACACCAGTAACCTAACCTTTCGCAAGGCGTCCCCATGAGCGTGAATGTTACAGCAAGGCAGGAAAAGCTCGCTGACTTGGTGAAGTCCGCCACCGTCATCCCGGTGCTCACCATCGAACGGCTGGAACACGCGGTGCCGCTGGCCAGGGCGCTGGTTGCCGGGGGCGTGCGCGTGCTGGAAGTGACGCTGCGTACGCCGGTAGCGATCGAGGCCGCCAAGGCCATGATCGCGGAGGTGCCGGACGCCATCGTCGGGATCGGCACCATCCTGAACGGCGATGATCTCAAGCGAACTGAGGCGCTCGGCGCCAAATTCGGCATCAGCCCGGGTGCGACGCCCGAACTGCTGAAGGCTGCTGCGGCCAGCGACCTGCCGTTTGCGCCGGGTATCGCGACTGCGTCCGAACTGATGCAGGCGCTGGCGCACGGGCTCGATCTCGTCAAATTCTTCCCGGCGGAACAGTCCGGCGGTATCAAGGCACTGCGTGCGCTCGCAGGTCCGTTTCCGCATATTCGGGTTTGCCCGACCGGCGGCATTGGCGAGGCCAACGCCGCGGCGTGGCTGGCCGAGCCGAACGTGCTGGCCGTGGGCGGTTCCTGGCTCTGCCCGGCGGCGGATATCCGGTCCGGCAACTGGGCCGGCATTTCAGCCATGTGCGCGCGGGCGATGAAAACGCTGAAACCGGCGTGAAGTATTTTTTCCGATAGGGTACAAAACCGTCCGAACCGGAACAGGGAGAACGACCATGACAGCCAGCATCGTGGGATGGGCGCACACGCCATTCGGCAAGTTCGACGCGGAGACCGTGGAAAGCCTGGTGGTGAAAGTCGCGACCGACGCATTGGCCGATGCCGGCATTTCTGCTGGCGATGTCGACGAGATCGTGCTCGGGCATTTCAATGCCGGCTTCTCACCGCAGGATTTTACCGCCTCGCTGGTGCTGCAGGCCGACCCCAAATTGCGCTTCAAGCCGACCACGCGGGTGGAGAATGCCTGCGCCACCGGCTCGGCCGCGGTGCATCAGGGCATCCGCGCGATTGCCGCAGGCGCGGCCAAGATCGTGCTGGTGGTCGGCGTCGAGCAGATGACGCGCACGCCGGGTCCGGAGATCGGCAAGTATCTCCTGAAAGCGTCGTATCTGCCCGAGGACGGCGACACCGTCGGCGGTTTTGCCGGGGTGTTCGGCAAGATCGCGCAGAGCTATTTCCAGAAATATGGCGACCAGTCCGATGCGCTGGCGATGATCGCGGCGAAGAACCACAAGAACGGCGTTGCGAATCCTTACGCGCAGATGCGCAAGGACTTTGGCTATGAGTTCTGCCGTGCCGAGAGCGAGAAGAACCCGTTCGTCGCGGGCCCCTTGAAGCGCACCGATTGCTCGCTGGTGTCGGATGGCGCAGCAGCATTGGTGCTGACAGATTCGGAGACCGCCAAGACCATGGGCAAGGCGGTGAATTTCCGCGCCACCGCGCACGCGCAGGACTTCCTGCCGATGTCCAAGCGCGACATCCTGCAGTTCGAAGGCTGCACGGTGGCCTGGCAGCGCGCGCTGCAGCAGGCCGGCGTCAGCCTTTCCGATCTGTCGTTCGTCGAAACCCATGACTGCTTCACCGTCGCCGAGCTGATCGAATATGAAGCGATGGGCCTGACGCCGCGCGGGCAGGGCGCCCGTGCTATCAAAGAAGGCTGGACACAGAAGGACGGCAAGCTGCCGGTCAACCCGTCAGGCGGGTTGAAGGCGAAGGGCCATCCGATCGGCGCCACCGGCGTCTCCATGCATGTGATGAGCGCGATGCAGCTGACCGGCCAGGCGCCCGAGGGCATGCAGCTGAAGAATCCAAAGCTCGCCGGCATCTTCAACATGGGTGGCGCCGCGGTGGCGAATTACGTCTCGGTGCTGGAGCCGGGGAAGTAAGTTTGTCGTCCCGGCCTTGAGCCGGGACCCATAGCCACCGAACGTTGTTGGTGCAAAAGGTGTCAGCCACCTTACCCAATCGATAGTACAACGCGGTATGGGTCCCGGCTCGAGGCCGGGACGACCCGAAGTATCGAGCCCCGCCACGCATACGTCCATACGCCGGACGCCCTTGCTCTTCGTTTCACCCTGCCGTTACTAGATGGGGAATAAACGACATCCGGGAGCGAATTGGGCATGGGACCACTGAAAGGCATCAAGGTCGTCGACATGACGTCCGTGCTGATGGGGCCCTTTGCCACCCAGACGCTCGGCGATTACGGCGCCGACATCATCAAGGTGGAATCGCATGATGGCGACGTCACGCGGCAGATCGGGCCGACGCGGCATCCCGGCATGGGGCCGGTGTTCCTCAACACCAACCGCAACAAGCGCAGCATCTGCCTCGACCTGAAAAAGCCGGCCGGCCGCGATGCCGTGCTGCGGCTGATCGCGCAGGCCGACGTGCTGGTCTACAATGTGCGCCCGCAGGCGATGGCGCGGCTGCAGCTCGGCTACGACGTGGTCTCGAAAACCAACCCGCGCCTGATCTATGCCGGCGTGTTCGGTTTTGGTCAGGACGGGCCTTATGCCGCCAAACCCGCTTATGACGATCTGATCCAGGGGGCCACCGCGCTGCCGGCGCTGATGGCGCAGACCGGCGACGGCGTGCCGCGTTATGTTCCGAATGCTTTGGTCGACCGCATCGTCGGTCTCACCGCGGTCGGTGCGATCTGCGCCAGTCTTGTGGATCGCGACCGCACCGGGCGCGGCCAGCGCGTCGACATCCCGATGTTCGAGACCATGGCGAGTTTTGTGATGGGCGATCATATGGGCGGGCTCACTTATGAGCCGCCGCTCGACAAGGGCGGCTACGCCCGGCATCTGTCGCCGGACCGTCGGCCCTACAAGACGTCCGACGGCTACATCTGCGTGATCGTCTACAACGACAAGCAGTGGACGAATTTCTTCGCCGCCACCGGCCGCGACGATCTTCGCACCAATCCCAAATTCGCGACCTTTGCCGGCCGCGCCGCCAACATCGACACGGTGTATGCCGAGCTGGCGCGCATTCTCGAGACCAAGTCCACGGCCGAGTGGACCGCCATTCTCGAAAAGGCCGACGTGCCGGTCATGCCGATGCATGACCTCGAAAGCCTGCTGCAGGACCCGCACATAACAGCGACTGACTTCGCTCCCGTAATCGATCATCCGACCGAGGGACGTATTCGCAACATGCGCTCCTCGGCGCGGTGGTCGGAGACGCCGGTGGAGATGACGCGGCTGGCGCCGCGCCTCAGCGAACACAGCGCCGAGATTCTGCAGGAAGCAGGTTTTTCGGCAGACGAGATTGCCGCCCTGGTTCGCGACGGCGTCACCAAGGCCGTATCAAACACCTAAGGACTGAGACCATGGATTTCGCGCTGTCGGCCAACCAGGAATCGATCCGCGACGCGATCGGGAAAATCTGCTCGCGCTTTGACGACGCCTATTGGCTGAAGAAGGACAAGGAAGGCGGCTATCCCGCCGATTTCCACCGCGCGCTGGCCGATGCCGGCTGGCTCGGCATCTGCATCCCTGAGGAATATGGCGGATCGGGGCTCGGCATCACCGATGCCGCGATCATGATGCGCACGATATCGGAGTCGGGCGCCGGCATGTCGGGCGCGTCGGCGGTGCACATGAACGTGTTCGGCCTCAATCCGGTGGTCGTGTTCGGCACCAAGGAGCAATGCACGCGCATGCTGCCGCCGATCATCGACGGGCGCGACAAATCCTGCTTTGCGGTGACCGAGCCCAATACAGGGCTCAACACCACGCAATTGAAAACCCGCGCGGTGCGCAAGGGCGACAAGTATGTCGTCAACGGTCAGAAGGTCTGGATCTCGACCGCCCAGGTCGCCAATAAGATCCTGCTGCTGGCGCGCACCACGCCGCTGGAAGAGGTGAAGACGCCGACGCAGGGCCTGAGCCTGTTCTATACGGATTTCGACAAGCAGCGCGTCGCCGTGCACGAGATCGAGAAGATGGGCCGCAAGCCCGTCGATTCCAACGAATTGTTCTTCGAGAATTTTGAAATCCCGGTCGAGGATCGCCTCGGCGAGGAAGGTCGCGGTTTCGAATATATCCTGCACGGCATGAATCCCGAGCGCATCCTGATTGCGGCCGAGGCCGTCGGGCTCGGCCAGGTCGCGCTGTCCCGGGCCTCGGCCTATGCCAAGAACCGCATCGTGTTCAATCGCCCGATCGGCATGAACCAGGGTATCCAGCATCCGCTCGCCAAGAACTGGATGGAGCTGGAAGCCGCGTGGCTGATGGTGCTCTCGGCCGGCTGGCAGTATGACCAGGGCATGCCGTGCGGCCCGGCCGCCAATGCCGCCAAATATCTCGCCGCCGAAGCCGGCTTCCATGCCTGCGAGCAGGCCGTCATGACTCATGGCGGTTTCGGCTACGCCAAGGAATATCACGTCGAGCGTTACTTGCGGGAATCCCTGATCCCGCGCATCGCCCCGATCAGCCCGCAGCTCATCCTCAGTTTTATCGCCGAGAAGGTGCTGGGCCTGCCGAAGTCGTATTGAAGATGAATTCCAGGCCTCTCTCCTCGTCATTCCGGGACGCGCCACTTGGCGCGGGCCCGGAATCCATCGATCCAGAGGCGATAGCGGCGAAATGGATTCCGGGCTCGCGCTTCGCGCGCCCCGGAATGACGATGGGGCGGTTGTCACCATGAGCTTCATCACCGGCGTCGGACTGACATCCTACGGCAAGCACGAAGGCTCGTCCTCGCTCGATCTCATGAGCAAGGCGGCGGAGATGGCGATTGCAGATGCCGGGCTGAAGCGCTCCGAGATCGACGGCATCCTCTGCGGCTACTCAACGGTTTCGCCGCACATCATGCTGGCGACCGTGTTTGCCGAGCATTTCGGCATCCAGCCGTCCTACGCCCACGCCGTGCAGGTCGGCGGCGCCACCGGGCTGGCGATGACCATGCTGGCGCATCATTTGGTCGATGCGGGAATCGCAAAACATGTGCTGGTGGTCGGCGGTGAGAACCGCCTGACGGGGCAAAGCCGTGACGCCTCGATTCAGGCGCTGGCGCAGGTCGGCCACCCCGACTATGAGGTGACGCTGGGTCCGACGATCCCGGCCTATTACGGCCTCGTCGCGTCGCGCTACATGCACGAATACGGCGTCACCCAGGAAGATCTCGCCGAATTCGCGGTGCTGATGCGCGCGCACGCGCTGACCCATCCCGGCGCCCAATTCCATGAGGCGATCACGGTCGCCGACGTGATGGCGTCGAAGCCGGTGGCAATGCCGCTTAAGCTGCTCGACTGCTGCCCGGTGTCCGATGGCGGCGCGGCGTTTGTGATCAGCCGCGAGCGCACCGGTTCAACCGGCGTCAAGGTGCGTGGCGCCGCCCAGGCACATACCCATCAGCATGTCACGGCGGCACCGGCCTTGAGCGAGCTCGGCGCCGAGATTTCGATCGCGAAAGCCAAAGCCGCATCCGGCATTGCGATCTCCGACGTGCGCTATGCGGCCGTCTACGACAGCTTCACCATCACGCTGGCGATGCTGCTGGAGGATCTCGGCCTTGCCAAACGCGGCGAGGCCGCAGCAAAGGTGCGGGCAGGGCATTTTGGCCGCGACGGCGAGGTGCCGCTGAACACCCATGGCGGTCTGCTGAGTTACGGCCATTGCGGCGTCGGCGGCGCGATGGCGCATCTGGTCGAAACCCATCTGCAGATGACGGGGCGCGCTGAAAATCGCCAGGTTCGAGATGCCTCGATCGCGCTACTGCACGGCGACGGCGGCGTGCTGTCGTCGCATGTCAGCATGTTCCTGGAGCGGGTGCGATGAACGCGGATTGGACCAAGGGCGGCGAAGGCATCGTCTATCAATCCTGCGCCGCCTGCGGGAAGGTGCAATATTTCCGTCGCAGCTTTTGCGCAGCCTGTGGCGCGCCTGATCCGGTGGAGAAATCCGCAAGTGGGAGAGGGACGGTCTACGCGACCTCGCTGGTATGCCGCGCCGCAACGCCGGAGACCCGCGCGCACGTTCCCTACAATATTTTGCTGGTCGATACGCCGGAAGGCTTTCGCATGATGGCCCATGGCGACCACGATCTGGTCATTGGCGATCAGGTCAGCGCGACCTTTCAGCCATTCGCCGGGCGGCTGATTCCGTATTTTGCAA
This sequence comes from Bradyrhizobium sp. AUGA SZCCT0158, assembly GCF_018130065.1. Taxonomy (GTDB): domain Bacteria; phylum Pseudomonadota; class Alphaproteobacteria; order Rhizobiales; family Xanthobacteraceae; genus Bradyrhizobium. The sequence continues at coordinate 150,064 of NZ_JAFCME010000004.1, forward strand.
AAGAGAAATGAAGCTGCAAAGCTCCGAAGCAATCCAGAGTGACGCGGAACGGATGTTTTCTGGATTGCTTCGTAACGCTTCTACACACAAAGCGCGCGGTTTCACCGCGCGTAGAAGATGACGCTGGCGATGACGAGCATTGCCGTCACCGCCAGCATTTGCGCAAGCGCCTCCGAGGCCGCCCTTTTGGTGGCTTGCTTCATGCTTTCTCCCTAGACTCGGGCATGACTCATCGCTGCGTGACAAGCACGCTGGACGGTCTATGATTTTTACTCGGAACACCCCGCGACGAGTATTCGCTTTGATTGAGTCCCCACTCAGCGAATATCGACCGTGCCAAGTTTGAACAGCAATGCGGCGGCATTTTGGCTCAGGCGCAGCCGGATTTTGCGCGCGTGGTGGCGATTTCCGAGCATCGCCTGGTTGATCCGCCGGGAGCCGCAAGGCATGATCCGCCTGCAAAATCAAAGAAAACAAGGTGAGAAATGGCCCGCATCGAATACAGCGATCCCGCTAAACACAACGATCGTACCCGCGAAATCCTCGGCAAGAACCGCAATGCCAATATTTTCAGAATGATGGCGCATTCGCCGAGCTATTTCGAGCAATATTGCCGGCTGGGCGGCGCCATCAGGCACAAGGGTGAGCTCGATCCGGTCGTGCGCGAACTTGCCATCACCCGCACCGGAATCCTGTGCGAGGCGCCGTATGAGATCGTCGCGCACAAGCGCATCGGCAAGAACGTTGGCGTCACCGACGAGCAGAACGAGGCGTTGGAAAACTGGCAGTCGGCCACATGCTTCAATGAGGTGCAGCGCGCGGCGCTCGCTTTCACCGACGAGATCGTCAAGCTGCACAAGCCGACCGATGCGACCTTCAACGCCATCGCTTCGAAGCTGACGCCGGCCGCGCTGGTCGAGTTGCAGCTTTCGGTTGGCTTCTACATCATGACGTCGAAGTTTCTGGAAACCTTTGCCATCGACCTGCAGCCGGTCACGGAAGTGGTTTCCTGATTCCTCCAGGCGCGCTCCAGTCTTTCACATGTGGACGTTCTCATGAGCAACGGAGCTTTCAGCGCAAGCCTGGATCGACTCCATGGGCGAGCGCGGAGATTGGGGCCGCGAGCACGTGCTCGATCCGGTCATGCTCAGCCGCGTGGCGGCGGGCGGGTTCGGGCGTGCGCTGGATGTGGGCTGCGGCGAGGGCCGCTTCTGCAGGATGCTGAAGGCCGCCGGCATCGCCGCGACCGGGATCGATCCGACCCGTCAACTGCTTGAGGTAGCAAGGCAGCGCGATCCGTCCGGCGACTACCGGTCCGGTAATGCCGAGCAGCTCGAATTCGAGGCGGCAAGCTTCGATCTCGTTGTCAGCTACCTCACGCTGATCGATATCGTCGATTTCAGAACGGCGATCAACGAGATGGCCAGGGTTCTGAAACCCGGCGGCTCGCTGCTGATCGCAAATCTCACCGGCTTCACATCAGCCAGCGCCGATCGGGGGTGGGTGAAAGATGCGGAAGGACGGCATCTTCACTTTCCCGTCGATCGCTACCTCGAAGAGTTTCCATTCTGGTTCGAATGGGCGGGAATACGCATCCAAAACTGGCACCGGCCGCTTGCCGCCTACATGACGGCTTTGCTCGAAAGCGGCCTGCAGCTGACGTTTTTCGCGGAGCCCGGACCGTTGTCCGGCGACCCCGCGCATCAGGAACGGGCTCGACGGGTGCCCTGGTTCGTCCTGATGGAATGGCGGCGGCCTGCGGTGGGATGATTTCAGGCCCGCGGCCCGTAGCGCCGCAGCGCCTCCAGTGTCAGCCCCTTGCCGACCGCGCCAAACGTGTCGCCTTCGACGAGGCGGGCCGCCGGCACCGCCTTCCTGATCGCATTGCGGACATGGGCGAGCTGCACCGAGCCGCCGGTCAGGAATACAGCGTCGATGTCCTCAGGCCCAAGTCCCGCCTGCGTGAGGCAGTTCTTGATGCGGGCGGCGATACGGTCGGCCAATGGCCCGGTATGGCTGACCAGATCGGGGCGGCTGATGCCAGCATTGAGGCCGGGCATCACCCATTCCAGCGGAATGTCGGCACGGTGCTTGTCCGACAGGGCGATCTTGGCTTCCTCGACTTCCATCAACAGCGTGTGGCCGCGCTGTTCCTCGACCACGCGCGCCAGCCGGTCGAGCAATTCAGGCTCGCTGGCCTCGCGCCGGACCTGGCGGATGTCCGCGAGCACGCGCGGCTCATACATGCGGTTGATGCTCGACCAGGTGGCGAGGTCATGGAAATAGCTCGAGGGCACGTCGAGCCCGGCACGGCTCATGGCGCTGCCGAAGCCGAACAGCGGCATCACGACGCCGAGGCTGAGCTGGCGGTCGAAATCGGTGCCGCCGATCCGTACGCCGTCATTGGCGAGAATGTCGCTTGAACGGTTGGCCTTGCTGTGGCGTTCGGGCCCGAGCCGCACGATCGAAAAGTCCGACGTGCCGCCGCCGATATCGGCGATCAGGGCGACTTCTTCGCTGTCGATCTGGCGCTCATAATCCAGCGCCGCAGCGATCGGCTCGAACTGGAAGGTGACGTCGTCGAAGCCGACTTCTCGCGCGATCAGGCGCAGCGTCTCTTCCGCCTTGCGGTCGGCGTCCGGCGCATTGTCGACGAAATGCACGGGGCGGCCGTGCACGACATCGCGCAGTTCGAGGCCGGTAGCCTGTTCCGCGCGCCGCTTCACCGCGCCGAGGTAATAGGCGATCACGTCGCGAAAGCCGGTCCGCTGGCGCCCGAGCCGGGTGGTCTCGTCGATCAGCGAGGTTCCGAGCACCGATTTGAGGCTGCGCATCAGACGGCCCGGGGCGCCGTCGACATAGGCGGCGATGGCCTTGCGGCCGATCAGGACGGCGCCATCCACCTCATAGAAGATCGCGCTGGGAATCGTGGTGTGGCCGGCTTCCAGCTCCGCCAGGACCGGCGCCTCGCCTTCGATGGTGCCGAGCGTCGTGTTCGACGTTCCGAAATCTAGACCGCAAATGGACATGGACGCTCCCCAGGGAAGCGTCCGTCTACACATTACCGGGCCGTCGATCCACACATATATTGGCCCGCAAATAAGGACTTGACCCAACGATTTCGGCATCCGGGATCGCTGATCCACAGATCAATTTCTTTGCGTTTTCGCCGCCCGGGCGGGTTGATGAATCGATCCGTGGTAGTCCATAAGCGGCGTCCCGCGGCCATCATTCCGCCGCGGCCAGTCTGGAAAGAGGTTGCGTGGCAAACATCAATCGACAGATCGCAGAAGAGCTTGGCGTTCGCGAGCAGCAGATCGAGGCGACGGTCACGTTGCTCGACGGCGGCGCCACGGTCCCGTTCGTGGCGCGCTACCGCAAGGAAATCACCGGCGGGCTCGATGACGCGCAATTGCGCACCCTGGAAGAGCGCCTGACCTATCTGCGCGAGCTTGAAGAGCGCCGCGTCGCGATCCTCAATTCGGTCCGCGAGCAGGGCAAGCTCGATGCCGCGCTGGAAGCCGCGATCATGGCCGCCGACAGCAAGGGGCGGCTGGAGGACATCTATCTGCCGTTCAAGCCGAAGCGCCGCACCAAGGCGGAGATTGCCAGGGAAGCCGGGCTTGGACCGCTATCCGAACTGCTGCTGACGCAGCCGCAAAACGATCCGCAGGTGGTGGCCGCCGGATTCGTCGATGCCGAAAAGCAGGTGGCCGACGTCGCGGTGGCGCTCGAGGGCGCGCGCGCGATTTTGGTGGAACGGTTCGCCGAGGACGCCGACCTGATCGGCAAGCTGCGCGAGGAGATGTGGTCGAATGGGGTAATGACCTCGACTGTGCGCAAGGGCAAGAAACTCGAAGGCGAGAAGTTCAAGGACTATTTCGAATACAACGGAGCCCTCCACAAGCTGCCGTCGCACCGCATCCTCGCGCTGTTCCGCGGCGAAAAGGAGGAAATCCTCGAGCTGCAGATATTGCCCGACGCGCAGGTCCCGGTCGCCAACGTGCCGAGCGCGTATGAGCTAAAGATCATGCAGCGCTTCCTGATTTCGGATCAGGGCCGCCCCGGCGACCGCTGGCTGGTCGAGACCGCGCGCTGGGCGTGGCGCACCAAGATCCAGGTGCATCTCAACATCGACCTGCGCATGCGGCTGTGGACCAATGCCGAAACCGAAGGCGTGCGGGTGTTCGCCTCGAATTTGCGCGACCTGCTGTTGGCCGCGCCTGCCGGCGCCCGTGTCACCATGGGTCTCGATCCCGGCTACCGGTCCGGTGTCAAGGTCGCGGTCGTCGATGCCACCGGCAAGGTGGTGGCCACCACGGCGGTCTATCCGCACGAGCCGCAGCGGCAGTGGGACGCGACGCTGGCGACGCTTGGCAAGCTCGCGGTCGCGCACCGCGTCGATCTGATCGCGATCGGCAACGGCACCGCGTCGCGTGAGACCGACAAGCTCGCGACTGAGCTGGTCAAGCTGCTGCCGGACCTGAACATGTCGAAGATCGTGGTGTCGGAGGCGGGCGCTTCCGTCTATTCGGCCTCGGCCTTTGCGTCCGAGGAATTGCCCGAGCTCGACGTCACCCTGCGCGGCGCAGTCTCGATTGCGCGGCGGCTGCAGGATCCCTTGGCTGAGCTGGTGAAGATCGATCCCAAGGCGATCGGCGTCGGGCAATACCAGCATGATCTCGGCGAATCCAAGCTGGCGCGTTCGCTCGATGCCGTGGTCGAAGACTGCGTCAACGCGGTTGGTGTCGACGCCAACACCGCGTCCGCGCCGCTGCTGGCGCGGGTGTCGGGCATCGGCGCTGGGCTGGCGCAAAGCATCGTGCAGCACCGCGACGCCAACGGTCCGTTCAAGTCGCGCAAGGGGCTGAAGGAAGTGCCGCGGCTCGGCCCGAAGGCGTTCGAGCAGTGCGCCGGCTTCCTGCGCATCCAGGGCGGCGAGGATCCGCTCGATGCCTCCGGCGTGCATCCGGAAGCCTACCCGGTGGTGCGCAAGATTTTGACCGCGACCAAGAGCGACATCAAGGCGCTGATCGGCAATGCCGAGATCGTGCGCCAGTTGAAGCCGCAGAATTTCGTCGACGACACGTTCGGTCTGCCCACGGTAACCGACATCCTGCGCGAGCTGGAAAAGCCCGGCCGCGACCCGCGCCCGGCCTTCAAGGCCGCGGTGTTCAAGGAGGGCGTCGAGGAGATCAAGGATCTCAAGCGCGGCATGATCCTCGAGGGCACCGTGACCAACGTCGCGGCGTTCGGCGCCTTCGTCGATATCGGCGTGCACCAGGATGGCTTGGTGCACATCTCGGCGATGTCGAAAACCTTCATCAAGGATCCGCGCGAAGTGGTGAAGCCCGGCGACATCGTCAAGGTCAAGGTGCTGGAGGTCGAGGTCGCTCGCAAGCGCATCGCACTGACATTGCGTCTCGACGACGAGGTCGGCGACAAGGGCCCAAAACTGTCGGACACCAAGATGCGCGAATATTCGAAGGCATCGATGACGTCGCAGGCGCCGCGCAAGGCGCAGGATTCCGGCGGCGGCGGTGCGCTCGCCGAAGCCTTGCGGCGGGCAGCGGAGAAAAGCGGGCGGGGCAAGACCTAAGCCCTAATTCGACGTCAGCAAATTCACCTTCGCATTGGCGAGGATCAGGCGGTCGGCGAGCAATTGCGCGAGGTTGCGCATGATCCGCTCGCCGGCACGGGGATGCTGCTCACGAAAACGTTCGAAATCGCGGAGCAGGACCTCGTAAGCGGTCGCCGACATATCGGCGAGCACGTCGGCGGAGCGCCGCGATTCCAGCAGCGCCATCTCGCCGAACGGCATTCCCGCCGTCAGCGTCGCCAGCCGGATGCCGTCGGGCAGGGTGACGTGAACCACGCCGCTGCGCAGGAAAAACAGCGAGGTGGCGGGATCGCCAGTGGCGATGATCTTTTCGCCAGGCTGATAGGTACTGATGGTGCAGAGGGACCCCAGATCGGTCAGTTCCTCTTCCGTCAACCCCGCCAGCAGCGGTTGTTCGGACAGTTCCGTGGTCTCGAAAAAATCGATCGAGCCGCCATGGCGAAAAACCACCTGGTCTTCCGCCCATTCGATCGCAGCATCGAGCAGGAAATAGTACCGCATGTTCGGCAGGCTGCCGGTCCGTTCCGCGATCGGTTGCCATTCCGCGTCGGCCCGCTTGATGCCGGACACGATCACGGTGACCTGATAGGCCGCCAGTTCCTGAAACTCCTCGGCCAGCAGGCGGGCACCGGCCAGCGTCATCGACGTGACCCGACGAAAATCAAAGATGACGAATTGCGGGCGCGGCTTGGCCACCAGCCGACGCGCAATATAGTCGACATTCGATAGCGACAGCGTGCCCATCAGCTCGATGACGCGGACGTCCTGATAGTGCGCGGCGAGAATGGTTTGCTCGTGCGGGCGGCGGCTGCGCCGTGACGGATTTTCGCCGATATCGTAATCGGCAATGATGGCATTGCGCGCGTTGTCGCTGCGGTTGAGCATATGCAGGTCGTAATGCGCCGACAGCGCCTCGCAGACCTTGATGCCGCGCACGCTGTTGCCGTGCTTGTCGAGTCTGGGTGAATAGCTGCCGAGCCCGATCCGCGCCGGCAAGGCGGCCAGAATGCCGCCGCCGACGCCGCTCTTGGCGGGGATGCCGACGCGGTAGATCCATTCGCCGGCATAGTCATACATGCCGGAACTGGTCATGACCGACAGCGTTCGCGAGATCGCGTAAGGCGTCATCACCTGTTCGCCGGTGACCGGATTGATGCCGCGATTGGCCAATGTCGCCGCCATCACCGCGATGTCGCGGGCGTTGACCAGGATCGCGCATTGCCGGAAATAGACCTCCAGCACCGAGCTGACATTGTCCCTGATGACCGCGTTGGTGCGCAGGAGATAGCCGATCGCCCGGTTGCGGTCGCCGGTCAGGCTCTCGGACGAATACACGGCGTCGTCGACGCCAAGCTCACGGCCGGCGAAGCGGCCCAGCGCCTGCCTGATGTACTCGAACGCGCCGTCGCCCTTGGCCTCATAAATGAGCCCGGAGCAGGCGATCGCACCGGCGTTGACCATCGGATTGAACGGGTGGTTCTCGGCGTTGAGGCGGATCGAGTTGAAGGGATCGCCCGAGGGCTCAACGCCGATCACGCTCTCCACCCGCGCGGCGCCCAGCGTGTCCAGCGCCAGCGCGAACACAAAGGGCTTTGACATCGACTGGATGGTGAAGGGGACCTGCGTATCGCCGACCTCGTAGACATGGCCGTCGAGGGTCGCGAGGCTGATGCCAAAATGGGCAGGGTCGGCCTTGCCGAGCTCAGGGATGTAGTCGGCGACCGCCCCGCCGGTCTCAGGCAGATATTCGGCGTGACAGCCGTCGAGAAACCGCAGCAACGGCGGTTTCGAGCTGGTCCAGGCCGGGGCGCCGGTGGGCGATACTTTCATCACCCACCGTTTTGCCGCGCAATCACGGAGCGCGCAACTGGTTCGGCGCCAGACTTTGGCGGCGTATCAAGAACAGCGCAGCCAGGACCGTCGGCGCCAGGATAGCGAGACCGAGCAGCGTGATCTGGATTTGCGACAGCGGATTAATACCGCCGCCGGGCGTCGCGATCACAAAGCCGCCGATCACCAGCAGCACCCGCAACGGCCATTCCAGGGTGCCGGCGCCTCTGAGGTCGCCGACGAAGGCCTGATAACCTTGAATGCCGCCGCAGATGAACAGCGTGCCGACGCCTGCCAGCGCCATCAACCCAAGCCCTTCGAAGTACGGATTGGCGCCTTGCAGCACCAGCGCGGGGTTCATCACGAAGAAGAACGGAATGAAATAGATGATGCTGCCGACCCACATCGATTCCCAGCCCGTTTTCATCGCCGGCGAGCCGGCTATACCGGCCGCGGCAAAGGAGGCGATCGCCACCGGCGGCGTGATCGACGACAACATGCCCCAATAGAAGATGAACATGTGCACGGCCATCTTGTTGAGGCCGACCTTTTCCAGCGCCGGCGCCACCAGGATGGCGAGGAAGATGTAGCAGGCCGTCGTGGTGAGCCCGAGCCCGAGAACGAGGCTGGTCAAGGCGCACATGCCGAGCAGCAGGAAGGCATTATCGCCGGCGATCCGCAGCAGGTCGTTGGCGAGGCTGGAGACCACTCCGGTCATCGAGAACGCGCCGATCAGGAGCCCGCAGCCGGCGAGAATGCCGACCAATTCGACAAAAGTGCGTCCGTTGACCTCGAGAAATTTGTTGATCGTGGTCAGCGTCCAGCGGGTCTCCTTGGAGAACAGCTGGTTCAGCACCAGGAGCAGTGCGGTCGCATAGAACGGCGCGTGGCTCTCGCGTTTGAAATACAACAGCATCACGATCAGCAGCGCGATGACGAAGACGTAGTACCAGCCGTCCTTGATCGTATCCATGACCTTGGGCAATTCCGAGCGCGGAATGCCTTTCAGGCCATGCCGGGCGGCATAAGAGTCCACCTGCATGAACAGGCCGGCATAGTAGAGCACCGCCGGAATGATCGCGGCGACCGCAACTTCGGCATAGCTGACGTTGAGGAACTGGGCGATCACGAACGCGGTTGCGCCCATCACCGGCGGTGCCAGCACTGCGCCGGTCGAGGCGCAAGCCTCGATCGCGGCGGCATAGGAGGCGCGAAAACCGCTCTTCTTCATCACCGGGATGGTCATGGTGCCGGCGGTCAGCACGTTGGAAATGATCGAGCCAGACATCATGCCGAGCAGGCCGCTAGCGAAGATGCAGACCTTCGCGGCGCCGCCACGAAAGGTGCCGCACATCGCAAACGACAGGTTGATAAAGAACTTCCCGGCGCCGGTCATCATCAGCGCGGTACCGAACACCAGGAAGCCGATCACGGTATCGGCGAACGCCTGGATCGGAATACCGAGCAGGCTCTCACCTGACAGCACGTGATAGGAGGTCGCCTGCTCGAGCGTCGACTGCGTGCCCCTGAAGGGGCCAAGCCATTTGGCGTCCGCAAACAGCGGATAGACCGTGAACGGCAACACGCTCAGCAAAAGGCTCCAGCCGCCGGTGCGGCGCAGGGCCTCCATGAGCACGGCCCACATCACCAGTCCCGCAACGAAAACGATGGTCGGCGCGCCACCGAACTCCCAACCGGCCTCAGCCGCCTTGCGGACGCTGCGCATCAACACGATGGATGAGGCAAACGTCAGGATGAAGAGCAGGACATCATACCACGGGATCCGCTCGAGCGGAGAGCGTTCCGAACTCGGAAAGATCAGGAACGTGAACGGCAACATCAACGCGATCAGCAGATAGAAATATTCGGTGTTGAGTTGGGTGTATCCGATGAAGAATCTCAGCGTGAATTGCTGGTTGATGCACAGCAGGATCGTCACCGCGGTCGCGACGATCAGCGCCCACCGCCAAGCCCCGCGCAGCGTACGCACGCGCGAGACTTCGGCTTCTTGTAAGTTTCCGATACCGGCATGAGGATCGTCGAATTCGATCCTGGCGGGCGCAGCGGCCGCTGCGCTATTGGCTGCAGAAGGTGACATCATTAATCCCCAGTATGGTGTTCGCCTTCATCGGAAAGACGGTGGTTACTCGAATCCGTTCTGCATGCCGGCTTTGGCAAGCGCCGCGGCGCGCGCCTTCATCCAGGCATCGAGGAAAGCCTTCTCGTCCGATGGCGGACTGGATTTGCCGAAGTCGGCCCACGCTGCGGCCAGAACGGCCTGCCGCTTGATCAACCCGTTGTTATGCGTCTCCTGGTCGTCGCTCCACTGGCCGGCTTCCTTCAGCGCCTTCACAGCGCCGGGATGAACGGGCACCGCCCACTTCTTGGTCTGACGGTCGGCCGCAAGGCCGGCCGCGCCGGCGGCGGCATCCTTGTAGATGTCATAGCCCGTGATCATTGCCTTGGTGATCGCGTAGACCTGGTCGGCCGGTTGCGTTCCGTAGGTGACAAAGATCGGGTACGGATAATTTCCGAGCTCGATCGGCTTATCCTTGGAAATGCCGGCGCCGCAGGTGGCGACATGGCGGAAGAAGAAGGACCCGACCTTCTGAACGCGTTCCCAGCCGGCATTGTCGCTGTGCGGGAGCGGCGGCCAGACGATGCCGCGCGGCGACGTCTCGGCTTCCTTTGCCGGTCCGGTGATGGTGGTCGCGAAGGCGGCGTCGACGTCGTTGTTGATCAAGCCCTTCCACATCGCGCCGTAGCTGGAGAATTCCACCGTCTTGACGTCGCTCTGCTTGAGGTCGCCGAACGCGAGGATCGCTAGTGAGTTCTGGTTGAGCGCAGGCGAGCCGACGACAAACCCGACGCGCTTGCCCTTGAGGTCCTTGACCTCTTTCACTCCGGTGTCCTTTGCCACGCCGAGCGAAGCGCCGTTGCAGTCAACCGACGACAGCACCAGTTGCAAGGCCTGCGGGCCCCATTCCTTGGAGCCGAACTCAAACACGCCTTCCTGCGCGAAGTAGCTGCCTGATCCCATCGCAGACGACGCCGCGCGACCGGCGCGCAAGGGTGCGAGGCGCGCCACGTCATTGCCTGCGGGGAGAACCCGCAGGTCGGTGCCGTATTTGTCCTTCATCATCTTGCCGACGGCGACCGCAATGTTGAATCCGGCGGTGCCGGTGTCATAAGCGGTGAACGTCATGGTCGGCGGTAGCTTGACGTCCTGGGCCAGTGCCGGCCCAAAAGCCAAGAGTGAGACGCCTGCGAGTGCAACAGGCGCGAAATCCATCAGCCGACGGGTCATGTTTCCTCCAAAATTGTTTCGCTAGATGAAACTTTTTATGATTGAGATGATGTCATTGCAGCATTGCGATGGCAACGTCCGAGCACGTTCACGCCCACCATTATGCCAGTTGCACTGGCGGACAGATCGTCACGCATCAAAAGTATGACGCGAAATGCCTAGGCTTCGACGATCGCGACCACCTGTCCTTCAGCGATCACGTCGTCGAGCTTGACCAGAATTGCCTTGATTTTCCCGGTAATTGTCGAGGTTACCGGGATTTCCATTTTCATCGCTTCGACGAATGCAATCTCGTCGCCGTCACCGACACTCGCTCCGGCTTCTGCGGCCAGCGCACACACGCGTCCGGCGACTTCAGTCACAATCTTGATCTCTGGCATGCCACCCTCCGGGACCGTGTGACGTGACAATTTCGTCCCGCGAACGGCTTTTTGTTGTGGCTGCAGATTGCCTGAGGTAGCTTGATCTGCAAGTGGAATTTTATTCCGCAGGGCGGAACGGAGCCAACATATGGGAAGACGCTCGGAGCGGCTTAGCAAACAGGGAATGCTCGCCAGCGATCTGGCGGGCGAGGGCGATGTGATTCAGGTGGTGTCGCGGGCGTTCGATGTGCTGCGGTGCTTCGAGGGTCACGAAGCCCGACTCGGCAATCTCGAAATTTCCAACCGCTGCGGTCTGCCGCGATCGACGGTGTCGCGGTTGACGTACACGCTGACGCGGATGGGTCAGCTGGTCTATCTGCCGCGCGACCAGAAGTACCGCATCGGCCCGAGCGCGGTGGCGATGAGCACCTCGATGATGAAGGGATTGCAGCTGCGCAACCTGATCCGGTTGCGCTTGCAGGATGTCGCCGAGCAATTGCCGGGCACGGTAGGTTTCGTGATCCCCGATCGTTTCCAGCTGGTCTATCTCGAATTCGCCCGCGCCGCGAATGCGCTCGGCCTGCACGAGACCACCGGCAGCCGCATTGCGATGGCGAGCACGGCGGCGGGACACGCCTACACCGCGGCGCTCGACGACGATGTCGGCGATGCGCTGATCGTGGAAATGGAGCGCGAGATGCCGGATAGCGCGCGGATGCTGAGGTCGCGCATCGAAGACAATCGCCGCCATCTGCGCGAACACGGTTATGTCGTGGCCTGCGGTACCTGGAGCCCGCACATCAACGGTTGCGCTGTGCCGCTGTGGTCGCCGCAATATCAAACCTATGTCGTGACGACGATAGGTCTGTTGTCCGCCATGTTCGATGAAAAGCGGGTGCACCGCGACGTGGCGCCTGTCATGGTCGAACTGGCAGCCGCGCTCGGCGGCCTGCTCGAGGGCGCCGACGGCGACATCTTCACCAACCGGCTGGAAAGAAAAGCGCTTCCGGTGTCAGTGCATAACAAGAATAAAATCATCAAGGCGGAGGATACGAATGAACTGGAAGCCGGAACTCGACGATCTCGCCCGGCGCGAAGCGTTCGCGCGGGAGATGGGAGGCGTTGACAAGGTCAGGCGTCAGCATGACCAGGGCCGGCTCACCGTTCGGGAGCGCATCGACAGGATCGTTGACCAGAAGTCCTTCCACGAAATCGGCGCCATCTCCGGCATCGCCGAATATGACGAGCACAGCGAACTCAAGCATCTGACGCCCGCGAACTGCGTGTTCGGCCGGGCCAAGGTCGAAGGCCGTCCGGTGGTCGTCGTCGGCGACGATTTCACCGTGCGCGGCGGCTCGGCCGACGCCTCGATCTCGGCCAAGCCGTTGATGGCCGAAGAGATGGCGCATGATTTCCGCCTGCCGATCATCCGCGTGATCGAAGGCTCGGGCGGCGGCGGCTCGGTGAAGACGATCGAGACGCGAGGCGCCGCCAATCTGCCGGGCGGCGTCGGCGGCACGCGCTGGTACTGGTTCACGACGGCGAACATGGCGCGCGTGCCGGTGGTGGCGCTCGGCCTCGGCTCCGTCGCGGGCCTTGGCGCCGCGCGGCTGGCGGCGAGCCATTACTCCGTCATGACCCGGAATTCGGCGATGTTCGTCGCGGGGCCGCCGGTCGTGAAGCGTCTCGGCCAGGACCTGACCAAACAGGAACTGGGCGGCGCCGACATCCAGACCCGCGCCGGCGGCGTGGACGATGCCGTCGATACCGAGGAAGAGGCGTTCGAGCGCGCCCGGCGCTTCCTGTCCTATCTGCCGTCATCGGTCTACGAGCTGCCGCCAACCACGCCCTGCGCCGACGATCCGGAGCGTGCCGAGGAAGCGCTGATGAAGGCGGTGCCGCGCAACCGTCGTCAGGTCTACAAGATGCGCCCGATCATCGACGCCGTCGTCGACAAGGGCTCGTTCTTCGAGGTCAACGCCAATTTCGGCCGCCCGATCATCACGGGCCTGGCGCGTCTCGAAGGCCGCGCGGTGCTGCTGCTCGCCAGCGATCCCTTCCACTATGGCGGCTCGTGGACCGCTGAGGCCTGCCAGAAGGTGGTGCGCTGGGTCGATTTCGCCGAAACCTTCCATCTGCCGGTGGTCTATCTGATGGATTGTCCGGGCTTCATGATCGGGCTCGAGGCCGAGAAGTCGGCGACCATCCGCCACGGCGTGCGCGCGATGGCGGCCGTCAACCAGAGCACCGTGCCCTGGTGCACCATCATCGTGCGCAACGCTTTTGGTGTCGCCGGCGTGGTGCATCAACCGGCCAACCGCTACTCGATGCGCTACGCCTGGCCCTCGGCCTATTGGGGCTCGCTGCCGCTCGAAGGCGGCATCGAAGCGGCCTATCGCGCCGACATCGATGCCGCGGAAGATCCGGCGGCAAAGCTGAAAGAGATCGAGGACCGTCTCAACAAGCTGCGCTCGCCGTTCCGCTCGGCCGAAAAATTCTGGGTCGAGGAAGTGATAGATCCCCGCAAGACGCGCTCGCTGCTCTGCGAATTCGCACGGCTGGCGGAACGAGTCCTGACCACGGGGCCGGCTAAGAACATGGCGATCAGGCCGTAGGTGGTTGCCTCTTCCTTCTCCCCTTGTGGGAGAAGGTGCCTTCGCGGAACGCGAAGGCGGATGAGGGGTCCGCGGAGACAGACCCCTCATTCCGTCTCGCCGCCGCTTTGCGGCGTCGCAGTACATCGCCCATCCCGGCGGCGGCGCGTCTGATCCCAACGATCCGACACAGTCAAAGCGCATCAAGGACGGGATGATGGTGGGCGTTCGCTCCACCATCACGTACTAAGCTACGCTGCTGCTACTGCGGTAGCCGGCTTCGGTGCTGGCCGCGCGATCACCAGCGTGATCAGCGCCGCGACGATGCAGAGCGCGCCGGCGACGAAGAAGGCGGGCACGTAGGTCGCATAGACCGTCCGCGATAGCCCCGCGCCGAAGGCGGCGATCCCGGCGCCCAGCTGATGGCCGGCGAAAATCCAGCCGAACACCAGATTGGCGCGTTCCGCTCCGAACCGTTGCGCGGTCAGCCGCACCGTCGGCGGCACCGTGGCGATCCAGTCCAGCCCATAGAACACCGCGAACACCGACAGGCCGTAGAACGAGAAATCCGTAAAGGGGAGGAAGAGCAGCGACAGGCCGCGCAGGCCGTAATACCAGAACAGCAGCCAGCGATTGTCGTAGCGGTCCGACAGCCAGCCGGACACTATGGTGCCGACGAAATCGAAGATGCCCATCGCGGCAAGCAGGCTCGCGGCCTGCACCTGCGGAATGCCGTAATCGAAACACATCGGAATCAGGTGCACCTGGATCAGGCCGTTGGTGCTGGCGCCGCAGATGAAGAAGGTGGCGAACAGGATCCAGAACACTTTTGTCTTCGAGGCGTCGCGCAAGGTGCCGAGCGCGGCGGCCAGGATCGGCGCATTGCTGGGCGGCGGCGAGACGATCGGCTCGGTGCCCTCATCGCCGTATGGACGCAGACCGAGGTCGCTCGGGCGATCGCGCATGATCATCGCCACGGCAACGGCCGCGACGCCCAGCATCACGCAGATCAGCGCCAGCGCGTTGCGCCAGCCATACTGTTCGGTCAGCGTTGCGAGTAGCGGCAGGAAGACGAGCTGGCCCGTCGCCACGCTCGCGGTGAGGATGCCGACCACGAGGCCACGTCGCGCCACGAACCAGCGTGCCGAAATCGTGGCGCCGAGCACCAGCGCGGTCATGCCGGTGCCGAGGCCGATCACGACGCCCCACAGCAGCATCAGGTGCCAGACTTCCGTCATGAACAGCGAAGCGATCAGCGCGGCGGCCACGATCAGCAGCGACAACAGCGACATATTGCGCAGGCCGTAACGGTTGAGCAGCGCGGCCGCGAACGGCGCCATCAGCCCGAACAGGATGAAGCGGATCGACAGCGCCGAGGAAATCTCGGCGGCACTCCAGCCGAATTCCTTCTGCAGCGGCACGATGAAGACGCCGGGCGCGCCGACGGTGCCGGCCGAGATCAGCGCGGTGAAAAAGGTCACGCCGACCACCGCCCAGCCATAGTGAATGTTGCGGCGGGCGAGGGCGGCGGACAACCAGTTCGAAATCATTGAGCCTCTGAAAAATTCAATTGGGGCGGTTGGCAGGATGTGTCGGAGCGGCACATCCTGCCACGCTAATGCACGATGCGCTCGACCGCGATCGCGGTGGCTTCCCCGCCGCCGATGCATAGCGCCGCGACGCCGCGCTTCAGGTTCTGCGCTTCCAGCGCGTGCAGCAGCGTGACGATCAGGCGAGCGCCGGTGGCGCCGATCGGGTGGCCGAGCGCGCAGGCGCCGCCGTTGACGTTCAGCTTCTCGCGGGGAATCCCGAGGTCGCGCTGCGCCGCCATCGCCACCACCGCAAACGCCTCGTTGATCTCGAACAGGTCGACATCGCCGACGCTCCAGCCGACCTTGTCGAGCAGCTTCCGGATCGCCGGGATCGGCGCCGTGGTGAACCATTGCGGCTCCTGACTGTGGGTGGCGTGGCCCTTGATCTCGGCGAACGCCCGCAGGCCTTCGCGATCGGCGAGCGAGCGCCGCGCCAGGATTAGCGCTGCAGCGCCGTCGGCGTTGGCAGAGGAGGCGGCCGGCGTAATGGTGCCGTTGGCGCGGAATGCCGCCTTCAGCCCTGGAATTTTGGCGGGATCGACCTTGAGCGGATGCTCGTCATTGGCGATCACGCGCGGACCGGCCTTCTCGCTAACGGTAATCGGCACAATCTCGGCCTTGAACGCGCCGCCTTCGACCGCCTTGCGGGCGCGCGTCAGCGTCTCGATCGCGTAGGCGTCCTGATCGGCGCGGGTGAACTGATAGGCTTCCGCGGTGGCTTCGCCGAAATCGCCCATCGAGCGGCCGGTCTCGTAGGCGTCTTCGAGGCCGTCCATCATCATGTGGTCGATGATCCGGTCATGGCCGGCGCGATAACCCGCGCGCGCCTTGCTCAGCAGATAGGGCGCGTTCGACATGCTCTCCATGCCGCCGGACAGCACGATCTCGGCCGAACCGGCCTTGATGATGTCATGCGCCAGCATGGTGGCCTTCATGCCGGATCCGCACACTTTGTTGACGGTGGTGGCGCCGGTGGCATCTGGCAGCTTGGCGCCGCGTGCGGCCTGGCGCGCCGGGGCCTGGCCCTGGCCGGCCGGCAGCACGTTGCCCATGAACACTTCGTCAATCCGCTCCGGCGCCAGTTTTGCGCGTTCCACCGCCGCGCCGATCACATGCGAGCCGAGCTTGTGGGCGCTGAAGGGCGACAATTCGCCCATGAACCGGCCAAGCGGCGTGCGGGCGGCGGACAGGATGACGACGGGATCGGAGGCGGCCATGGCGGAACTCCCAGAGATGTTCGGTTAAATAAGATTATGAACATCATATGATGCATTGCAAAAATTGCAACGGATGATCTCACGGAAATGAGTGGATCATTCCATGAGAAAATCTCGCGATCGGATGAGCTGAATTGATCCGGTGATCGGGCAGGAGATGTGGAGCGGCGTCGCGCTATTCCAGCCCGTCGAGCGCCGTCCGGATCGCGTTCTGGAAGACGGCGATGTCGCCGAGTTCATGCCCGAGCACCAGCGCCAGCCGGGTCAGGAACAGCGCCTCGCGCTCGGGCCCGGCCGAATCGATGGCCGTTGCGAGCGTCTCATAGGCGGTTTCGAAATCCGCTGATGGCATCGTGCTCATGCTCTGGCCCTCCCGAGACACAGGGCGGCGGTCCGCAGCACCTCGTTTGCGGCGATCGTTTTCCATCGCCCGGCGACATGCAGGTCGGGACGCAGCAGATAAAGCGTGCCGGGAGCCGCCGCGTACAGGCGAGCGATCTCGCCGTCGGCATCGCTGACGTGACTGGTTCCGATCAAGAGCGCCGCAAGGCGCTTGTCCGTATTGCGAAGCCGGTCGAGGAGCATGATGTCGTCGGTGGACGGCGCGCCCCGGCAGAACAGGATGGCAGTCAGGCCAATGCCGGCCTGATCCAGCAAATGACTACCGTCGGGAAGCTTCGCGTTCGGCGCAACGCTGCCGCAGGCGGGGCCACCCGTAAACTCGGCATCTCTGATGGCATAAGGCGTCAGCGGGCTTTCAGAATAAGTGTAGGGCTGCATCTGCCTTGGATTGGCGAGGCCGCGCGGAAATTCGTGCTTCAGGCTCAGCGACAGCGCCGCCTCACGCGCCAGCCGCCAGCCGCGCGTCGGCGGCGTCATGAAGCGCGTGCTCTTGGTGGCGTTGGCAAACACATCGAGCGTGGCGCCGCGGCGCTCCGGCGAATAGCTGTCGAGCAGGGCTTCATCCGCCTCGCCGTTGAGGACGAGCGCCAGCTTCCAGCCGAGATTTTCGGAATCCGCGAGGCCGTTGTTGAGGCCGCGCACGCCAAAAATCGGCACGATATGCGCGGCGTCGCCGATGAAGAACATCCGGCCATGCCGGTAGTCGTCGAGGCACAATGTGTTGGCGGAATAGACACTCCACCATTCCAGCTCCCACGGTCTGTCGTGGCCGATATCACCAAGGATGGCGCCGACGCGCGCGCGGATGTTTTCCTCGCGCATCGCTTCCTGTTCGCTTTCGCCTTCGCGAAGCTGGTAGTCGACGCGCCAGATCCTTTCCGGCTGCTTGTGGATCAGCACCGTGCCGCCGGGATTGCCGCTCGGCTCGAAGAAGGCGCGGCGTTCGGTCGGGAAATCGTGATCCATGCGGATATCCGCGATCACGTAGCGGCCTTCGTAATTGTCGCCCTTCATCCGCAGCCCAAGCTGGGAGCGGATCGGCGAGCGCGCGCCGTCGGCAGCGAGAACATACTCAGCGTCGAGGCGGTAGTTGCCGGCGGGCGAGGTGACACCGATCGAAACGCCATCCGCGTCCGGCTGGATGTCGGAAAGCTCGCTCTGCCAGCGCATGTCGATGAGGTCGCAGGCCGTCACCGCGTCATGCAGATATTGCTCGATATATTGCTGCTGCAGATTGTACATCGGCAGATATTTTTCATTCGGCGGATGCGGCATCTCGAGCCGAAAGATCTGTTCGCCGCGGTAGTAGCTGCGGCCGTAGCGCCAGCCCAGTGATTTCTGGAGGAAGGGCGCCACCGCGCCGATCCGCTCCAGGATATGCATGCTCGGCCGCGCGATGCAGAGCGCCCGGCTGCCGTCGTTAAAAGTGTCCTTGCGATCGATCAGCACGCTGCGAACGCCGTACCGCGCCAGCACCAGCGCTGCCGTCATCCCGATCGGGCCGGCGCCGACGATCGCAACGGGATGACGAACGGTCACGCCATCCAGTTCGGGCACGCGCCGCGCCGGAAAGATCGGATAGTGGAAGTAGAGCGAATCCAGCGGCCCCTTGCCGGCAGGTCTCATGCGTTTCCCGCTTTGTTCATCCGGTTCCTTGGTCACGCCGACTACAGCTTGAAAGAGGCGGGATGGCAAGGCAGCATGTTTTTGCAGCGAAGGGCGCCGGGATCTCAGATAGGGCCTGAAAACGAGAACTTGCTGACGTCCAGATGTGATTGACCAAGCGCCATCTGGGCAAGGGTTTCCCCGACAGCGGCGGAATGCTTGAACCCGTGCCCCGAGCACGGCGAGGCGATGATGACGTTCTTCATGTCGGGGTGATGATCAATGATGAACCGGGCGTTCTTCACACAGGTGTAAAGGCACACCTTGGTCTTCACGCAATTTTCGTCGAGGCCAGGGAAGAACGGCCCGACATAGGTTCTGAACATCCCAGTGATTTCGTCCGGACCAACGCTCCGGCGAACCGTGTCGGGCGTCGTCGTATTCTCATACTGCTCGGTGGCGATCTTCACCCCCTGTTCGGGGTGGCCAATCAATGGAAAGCCGTAGATGCTCTGGGGTGCCGGAAGTTGCCAGATGTACACTGGAAATCGCGCTGGAAGAAATTCCGGGTATCGGTGCTGGTTTTTCAGGCCAAACCAATAAAGCACCTGCCGCGTTATGCTGAATTGCCGATCAACGCCTATTACCTGGTTAATCCATGGGCCGGCGGTTATGATGAGTTTCCTGGCGCGATAGGTGCTGACGCCTGTCGCTACCTGCACGCCGTCGCCATCGGATTCGAATTTCAGCACCTTCTCGTAGAAGCGCAGCATGGCGCCCGAGGTGGCCGCGAGTTGAAGCTGTGCCTCGATGCATGACTCAGGTCGAACAAAGCCGCTGACCTCGTCGAAATAGGCTTCATCGTCGTCGTTGACATTGAAGGCGGGAAAACGCTGTCTGATCGTTTTGCCATCCAGAATTTCGTAGTTGATCTTGGCCTCGTCGGCCGCTGCCACTGTGGTCTTGAGGAATTCCGGATTCTCATGTCCGGCGGCACGCTGGCCCTTGCCGGAGATCACCAGCAGTCCATTTTGGATGAAAAGATCCCGACCGGTCCGGCTTTCGATGTCGCGCCATATCTCGTGCGACCGCTTGGCAAATGGCGAGTACTCGGGACCCTCGCCGCAGGCGATGCGCGTAATGCGGGTATCGCCGTGCGTCGAACCCAGCTCATGAGGCGGCTTGAGCTGATCGATCCCGAGAACCGAGGCGCCTCGACTGGCCAACTGGTAGGTTGCAGCGGAGCCCATTGCCCCCAAACCGAGTACGATCGCGTCGAACGACCTTTCCATTTCTTCTCCTGCGGCTATCGCTTCCGATCGAGGAAGCCCTGCATCATCCGCTGCGGTTCGCCGGTCAGGAAGGATTGCCCGAACACGCCGACGCTGAGATTGACGGACTCCTTGAGCGGCAGTTCTTCCCATTGCCGCAGCAGTGCCTTCTGCGAACGCAGCGCCTCGGGGCCGCATTCGAGCAGCGCCTTGACCGTATGCTCGACCGCGTCATCGAGGCCGCCCGCCGGCGCGACCTTGTCGACCAGCCCCCACGCCAGCGCCGTCGGGGCATCGATATTCTCCGCGGTCATCACCAGCCAGCGGGCGCGGCCCCAGCCGATCAGCCGCGGCAAGAGCGCGGCGTGGATCACCGAGGGAATGCCGACCTTGACCTCGGGCATGCCGAAATGAGCGTCGTGCGCAGCAATCCGGAAATCGCAGGCGGCCGCGACCTCCAGCCCGCCGCCAAGGCACCAGCCGGGTAGCCGCGCGATCACGGGCGCCGGAAATTGGCGCACGGCTTCGCAGAGATCGCGGAGCCGCGTGATGAAGGCTTCGGCGGATTTCTGGTCGAGCTTTGCCATCTCCTTGATGTCGGCGCCGCCGATCATGCTTTTCTCGCTCTGACCGGCCAGGATCACCGCGCGAATGGTCCGATCGGAGGCGAGTTTCTCAAAGCCTTCGCGCACGCCTGATGTGACGGCGGAACTCAGGATGTTCAGCGAGCCTGCATTGCAGATCGACAGCCGCACCACGCCGCGGGAATCGCGGTCGATGCCGCAATGGGGATTGAGCATTTCCATCTGATTTTCTCTGTTGGTCTTGGTTTTTTGGGTTCAGTGGCACGGTTTGCGCCACTTCCCGGACAATGCGCTGTATTGTCAAGGGCTGGCAGGCGAGGGGCGTTGCGCGGCGAAGCCTGTCGGTGTAATATGACGATCGTAATCTAAAAGGAGCCGCCATGAGCGCGATAGAATCCGCCGACCTGTTTTCTTCAGCCATGCGCCGGGAGCGCGTGGTCGATTGGCAGGCGCCGGGGCCGGCCGCGAAGGCTGCCGCCGGGATGACGGGCATGGAGGCGATGTGCGCGATCCGCGACGGTATCCTGCCGGAACCGCCGATGGCCCGCCTGATCGATTTCCGACTTCGCACTGCCGAACCGGGGCGGATCGTGATGGAACTCGAACCGCATGAAAGCCTGGAAAATACCATCGGTCTGTTGCACGGCGCGACCGCGGCAGCTCTGCTCGATACCGCCATGGGCTGCGCGATCTCGACCATGCTGCCGGCCGGGCAGGGTGCGGTGACGCTCGATCTCAAGCTGACCTATCTGCGGCCGCTCTCGGTCAAGTCGGGCAAGATCTCGGCCGAAGGCAAAATCATAAAACTCGGCCGCCAGACCAGCTATACCGAAGGCTTTGTCCGCGACGGCGCCGGCAATCTTGCAGTGCACGCGACCGCCACCTTCTCGATGATCGGCGAGGGTCCTAAGACGAAATAGATGCAGCTTTTTTCGCGTGCAACTGCTATTATATGACTGCAAACATCTAATGGTTCAGGAATTGCGATGCGCTATTCGAAGGAGCACAAGCAGGAAACCCACGCGCGGATCGTGAAGAAGGCCTCAGTACGGCTTCGCGAAAAGGGCGCGCATGGCATCGGCGTCGCCGACCTGATGAAGGAGGCTGGCCTGACCCATGGCGGCTTCTACGCCCATTTCGATTCCCGCGAGGCGCTTGTCATCGAAGCCTTTGCCTATGCGATGGACCGTTCGACCGAGCGCTGGCGCAAGGTCGCCGACGAGACCCCGCCGGACAAGCGTCTCGCAACCATCGTCGAGAGTTATCTGACGCCTGTTCATCGCGACGATCCCGGCCATGGCTGCGCGATTCCGACGCTCGGCGCCGAGATCGCGCGTGAGAGCGCGAAGACGCGAAAAGCCTTTGCCGCCAAGCTGGAAGCGATGATCGACATGATGGCCGATCAGATTCTCGACGTCCCGCGCAAAGTCGCGCGCAAGCAGGCGGTGGCGGCGCTCGCGA
This sequence comes from Bradyrhizobium sp. AUGA SZCCT0158, assembly GCF_018130065.1. GTDB lineage: Bacteria > Pseudomonadota > Alphaproteobacteria > Rhizobiales > Xanthobacteraceae > Bradyrhizobium. Next base: position 171,909 of record NZ_JAFCME010000004.1, read on the forward strand.
CCATGATGGGCACGCTGGTGCTCTCGCGGATCGCCGGCAATGGCGAGTTTTCCGACGAGATCCTCGCCGCCGGGCGCGAGGCCGTGGTGAGCCGCGCTGCGGCGGCGAAACCGGCCGCGAAGAAGGCCGCGGCGAATTAGCAGCGTCACCCACCGCCGTCGTCCCGGCCTTGAGCCGGGACCCATACGCCGCGGCGGTTGTAATTGCAGGCAGCGTCTGCCGGCTTTTTTCTGTCGATAGATCACGCGGTATGGGTCCCGGCTCAAGGCCGGGACGACAGTTTCATTCACCGCCCACCAAACAACGCCCGCTCGCCTTCCACCGTCTCATAAATGTAATCCGCCACCGCGCGGATCCGTGCCAGATCCTTACTGTCGGCATGCATCAGCAGCCAGAACGTCCGCGAGATCGTAATCTCGTCCGGCAGCACCGGTCGCAGCTCGGGATGAGCCGTCGCCATGAAATGCGGCAGCACGGCGATGCCGAAGCCGGCGATGGTGGCGTTGAGCTGGGCGATCAGATTGGCGCTGCGGAATTTCGCGGAGATCTTTGGGCTAACCTGCGGCAGATAATCCAGCTCCGGCGTGAACAGAAGTTCCTCGATGTAGCCGACGAAGCGGTGCGCGGCGAGGTCGCTGCGCCCGGTAATCCCGGGCGCGCGGTCGAGATAGGCGGGGGCGGCATAAAGCCCGAGGCTGTAGTCGAGCAGCTTGCGCCCAACGATCCGGCCTTCCTTCGGCATCGTCAGGCTGATCGCAATATCGGCCTCGCGCTTCGACAGGCTGAACAGCCGGGCGGTGGCGACCAGCTGCAGGTCGAGATCCGGATAGCGCTCGACGAATTTGACGAGGCGCGAGGCCAGGAAGTGGCTGCCAAAGCCGTCGGGGGCCCCGATCCGCACGGTGCCGGTCAGATGCGCGCGGGAGCCGCCGACCGCCTCCTGGTTGGCGACGATGGTCGATTCCATCGCCTCCGCGCTGTCGGCGACGCGCTGGCCGGCCTCGGTCAGCAAATAGCCGGTCTTGCGCCGATCAAACAGTTTTGCGGACAGATGCCGCTCCAGCCGGTCGACACGCCGGATCACTGTGGCATGATCGACGCCCAGCTGTTTTGCGGCAGCGGATACCGTTCCGCCGCGCGCAATTGCCAGCAGAAAACGGAAGTCATCCCAATCGATCGTACCGCCGCCTTGATCCAGCATTTCCGCACATCTATGGTGCAATTTATCAGACTTGTATCCTAAGAAATGCGGGTCAAAAAGGGCGGTAAAATTACCCGAGACTCCCAAGGAGAAGATTCATGCGTTCAATCGGACATTTCATCGGCGGCAAAGAGGTCAAGGGCAATTCGGGCCGGACGGCCGACGTTTTCGAGCCGATGACCGGCGACGTCCAGGCCAAGGTGGCGCTGGCCTCCAAGGCCGAGGTCCGCGCCGCCGTCGAGAACGCCAAGGCCGCCCAGGTCGAGTGGGCCAACACCAACCCGCAGCGCCGCGCGCGCGTGATGATGAAGTTCCTCGAACTCGCCAACCGCGATTACGACAAGCTCGCCGATCTCCTCGCGCGTGAGCACGGCAAGACCGTTCCTGACGCCAAGGGCGATATCCAGCGCGGCCTCGAAGTGGTCGAATTCGCCTGCGGCATTCCGCATCTGATGAAGGGCGAATACACTGAAGGCGCCGGCCCCGGCATCGATATCTACTCGATGCGGCAACCGCTCGGCGTCGTCGCCGGCATCACGCCGTTCAATTTCCCGGCGATGATCCCTATGTGGAAATTCGCGCCGGCGATCGCCTGCGGCAACGCGTTTATCTTAAAGCCCTCGGAGCGCGATCCCGGCGTGCCGATGCTGCTCGCCGCCCTGATGATCGAGGCGGGTCTTCCGCCCGGCGTGCTCAACGTCGTCAACGGCGACAAGGAAGCCGTCGACGCCATTCTCGACGATCCCGATATCAAGGCGATCGGTTTTGTCGGCTCGACGCTGATTGCGCAGTACATCTACGAGCGCGCCGCGCAGACCGGCAAGCGCTGCCAGTGTTTCGGCGGCGCCAAGAACCACGCCATCGTGATGCCGGACGCCGACATGGACCAGACCGTCGATGCCCTGATCGGCGCCGGCTACGGCTCGGCGGGCGAGCGCTGCATGGCGATTTCGGTCGCGGTGCCGGTCGGCAAGACCGCTGCCGACCGCCTGATGGAAAAGCTGATCCCGCGCGTGGAGTCGCTCAAGATCGGCACCTCGATCGATCCCTCGGCCGATTACGGCCCGCTGGTGACGCGCGAAGCGGTCGAGAAGGTGAAGAGCTACATCGACACCGGCGTCAAGGAAGGCGCGACGCTCGCGGTCGACGGCCGTGGCTTCAAGATGCAGGGCTACGAGAAGGGCTTCTATCTCGGCGGTTCACTGTTCGACAACGTCACCAAGGACATGCGGATCTACAAGGAAGAGATCTTCGGCCCCGTGCTGTCGGTGGTGCGCGCGCACGACTACAAGGAAGCGCTGGCGCTGCCGTCGGACCATGACTATGGCAATGGCGTTGCGATCTTCACCCGCGACGGCGACGCCGCGCGCGATTTCGCCGCCAAGGTCGAAGTCGGCATGGTCGGCATCAACGTGCCGATCCCGGTGCCGATCGCCTATTACACGTTTGGCGGCTGGAAGAAGTCCGGCTTCGGCGATCTCAACCAGCACGGCCCGGATTCGATCCGCTTCTACACCAAGACCAAAACCATCACCTCGCGCTGGCCGTCGGGTGTGAAGGAAGGCGCGGAGTTTTCGATTCCGACGATGAACTGATCGCGTCGTAATCTCCTTAACTCGTCATGCCCGGGCTTGACCCGGGCATCCACGACTTGAAGGTTGCAGCAGGAAAGACGTGGATGGCCGGGACAAGCTCGGCCATGACGGTAAGAGAAACGCGGGCACCGAGATGCATTTCGCTCTCAATGAGGACCAGATTGCGGTTCGCGACATGGCGCGGGAATTTGCCGCGGAGAAAATTGCGCCGCATGCGATCCGCTGGGACGAGGAAAAGCATTTCCCCGTCGACGTGATGCGCGAGGCGGCAACGCTCGGCATCGGCGGGGTCTATATTCGCGACGATGTCGGCGGCTCGGCGCTGACGCGCTTCGACGCCGCGCTGATCTTCGAGGCGCTGGCGCAGGGCTGCCCGACGGTGTCGGCGTTCATCTCGATCCACAACATGGCGTCCTGGATGATCGATGCCTATGGCAACGACACCCAGCGCCAGAAATGGCTGCCGAAACTCTGCACCATGGAGCTGCTGGCGAGCTACTGCCTGACCGAGCCCGGCTCCGGCTCGGACGCGGCGGCGCTGCGCACCCGCGCGGTGCGCGACGGCGATCATTATGTGCTGAACGGCCAGAAGCAGTTCATTTCAGGCGCCGGCAAGGGCGATCTCTATGTGGTGATGGTGCGCACCGGCGCCGACGGCCCGGGCGGCATCTCGACGCTGGTGATCGAGGGCGATACGCCCGGCCTGTCGTTCGGCGCCAATGAGCGCAAGATGGGCTGGAACGCGCAGCCGACCCGTGCGGTGATTTTCGAGAATGCGCGTGTGCCCGTTGAAAATCGCCTCGGCGACGAGGGCATCGGCTTCAAGATTGCGATGGCCGGGCTCGACGGCGGCCGCATCAACATCGCGGCGTGCTCGCTCGGCGGCGCGCAGAACGCGCTCGATAAGTCGCTTGGCTACATGAAACAGCGAAAAGCCTTCGGCAAGCGCCTCGACGAATTCCAGGCGCTGCAGTTCCGCCTCGCCGACATGGCGACCGAACTGGAGGCGGCGCGGACCTTCGTGTGGCGCGCGGCCGCCGCACTCGACCGCAAGGATGCCGACGCGACCATGCTGTGCGCGATGGCCAAGCGTTTTGGCACCGATGTCGGCTTCGAGGTCGCCAACCAGGCGCTGCAACTGCATGGCGGCTATGGCTATCTCAGCGAATACGGCATCGAAAAGATCGTGCGAGACCTGCGCGTGCACCAGATCCTGGAAGGGACCAACGAGATCATGCGGCTGATCGTGTCGCGAAAACTGATCGAGGGCGCGCGATGACATCGGCTACCGAGGCGCCGGAGGGCGACCTGATCGCGCGGCGCGAGGGTTCTTGCGGCGTGATCCGGCTGAACCGGCCGAAGGCGATCAATGCCGTGACGCTGGAGATGTTTCGCGACGTCGACAAGGCGCTCGATCAATTCGAGGCCGATCCGGCCGTCGCGGTGATCCTGCTGGAAGGGGCAGGCGAACGCGGTCTCTGCGCCGGCGGCGATATCCGCGCGCTGTGGGAGAGTTCAAAAGTTGCCGGCGATCTCGGCAAGATCCTGTGGCGCGAGGAATACATCCTCAACGCCCGCATCAAGAAATTCCCAAAGCCCTATGTCGCCTTCATGGACGGCATCGTGATGGGCGGTGGCGTCGGGCTATCCGCCCATAGCAGCCATCGCGTGGTGACCGAGCGGACAAAGCTCGCCATGCCCGAAGTCGGCCTCGGCTTTTTCCCGGATGTCGGCGGCACCTGGCTCCTCTCGCATTCGCCGGGTGAAATCGGCACGTATTTTGGCCTGACCGGCCAGACCATGAATGGCCCCGATGCGATCAATGCGCGTTTTGCCGATGCGGTCGTGCCATCGGCTAAATTGCCCGCGCTGCGCGAGGCGCTGACCAAGGTTCGGCCCGGAGCAACATCAGCCGAAATCAAGACCCTTATCGATGGCTTTGCGACCGGCGAGACTGCCGGCCCCGTGGGCGCGATGCAGACAAAAATCGACAGCTGGTTCGCCCATGACCGGATGGAAGACATCGTCGCCGCCCTGCAGCAGGACCGCTCGGAACTGGCGCTTTCAACCCTGAAGACGCTCGGTGAAAAATCGCCGCGCGGCATGGTGGTCACGCTGAAACTGCTGCGGCTGGCGCGGACGTCGACCTCGCTGGAGGAATGCCTGGTGCGGGAATATCGCGCCGCGCTGGAAGTCTTTGCCAGCGACGACTTTCGCGAAGGCGTGCGCGCCGCCGTGATCGACAAGGACCGAAGTCCAAAATGGTCGCCGCCGCGGATCGAGGACGTGACGCCTGCGATGCAGGCGCCTTACTTCGCCGAGATCGGCGCCGACGAACTCAGGTTCAACTGAAATAACAAGAACAGCTCACGCGGAGGATTCGAGATGGCAAATATCGCATTCATTGGCCTCGGCAATATGGGCGGGCCGATGGCGGCCAACCTGGTCAAGGCCGGCCACAAGGTCATTGCCTTCGATCTGGTCGAAGCGTCGAAGAACCAGGCCAGGACCGATGGCGCCACCATCGCGGACAGCGCCGCGGCCGCGGTGAAGGGTGCGGATACCGTCATCACCATGCTGCCCGCGGGCAAGCACGTGGTCTCGGTCTGGACCGACGTGGTTCCGGCGATGGCCAAGGGTGCGCTGATCATCGATTGCTCGACCATCGACGTCGAAAGCGCAAAGCAGGCGCATGCGCTGGCGGCGAAGCACGGCATGGCTTCGGTCGATGCGCCGGTGTCCGGCGGAACCGGCGGTGCCAAGGGCGCGACGCTGACCTTCATGTGCGGTGGCGAGGAGAAGGCGTTCGGGGCCGCCAAGCCGGTGCTGGAGAACATGGGCAAGAAGATCGTGCATTGCGGCGGCGCCGGCGCCGGGCAGGCGGCCAAGATCTGCAACAACATGATCCTGGGTATTTCCATGATCGCGGTAGGCGAGGCCTTCGCGCTCGCCGAAAAGCTCGGCCTGTCGCATCAGGCGCTGTTCGACGTCGCCTCGACCTCATCGGGGCAATGCTGGTCGCTGACGACCTATTGCCCGGTGCCGGGCCCGGTTCCGACCTCGCCGGCCAACAACGGCTACAAGCCGGGTTTTGCGTCCAACCTGATGGTGAAGGATTTGACGCTGGCGCAGGACGCCGCCAACGCCGCGGGGGCCGCAACGCCTCTGGGCAAACATGCGCAGGAGATCTACAAGGCATTCGACGCCGCCGGCCATGGCGGGGTGGATTTTTCCGGGATTATCCAGCACGTTCGGAGTCTCGCCGGGAAATAACGGAGAGCCGATGACGAGTTTCCAGGAAGCGCGCGCCTTTCTGCTCAAGCACCGCACCGACTACGACACCGCGGTAAAGGGGTTCCGCTGGCCGGACCCTGTTCCGTTCAACTGGGCGCTGGACTGGTTCGACGCCGAACTGGCCCGTAACGCCGACACCAAGGACCGCGCGGCGCTGTGGATCGTCGATTCCGGCATCGATAAGGAGATGAAGCTTTCCTTTGCCGCGCTGTCGCGCCGTTCCAACCAGGTCGCTAATTTCCTGCGCGCGCAGGGCCTGAAGCGCGGCGATCATCTGCTGCTGCTGCTCGGCAATGTCGTGCCGCTGTGGGAGACCATGCTGGCGGCGATGAAGCTTGGCGTCGTCGTGATCCCCGCAACCACGCTGCTGACGCCCGACGAACTGCGCGACCGGCTCGACCGCGGCCGCGCCAAGGTCGTGGTGGCCTCGCAGGATCAGGTCGCGAAATTCGCGAGCCTTGGTGCCGAGGGCCTGGTGCGCATCGTGGTCGGTGCGACCGCGAAGCACGACGGCTGGTTGCCGTTCGAAGAGTCCGCCAGCGCGTCCGAGACGTTTGCAACCGACGGCCCGACCAACGCCGACGATCCGCTGCTGCTCTATTTCACCTCGGGTACCACGGCAAAACCAAAGCTGGTGCGGCACAGCCAGCGCAGCTATCCCGTCGGCGCGTTGTCGACGATGTTCTGGCTCGGGCTGCAGCCGGGCGATGTGCACCTCAACATTTCCTCGCCGGGCTGGGCCAAGCACGCCTGGAGCTGTCTGTTCGCGCCATGGAACGCCGGCGCCACCGTGTTCGTGGTCAACCAGCCGCGCTTCGATGCCAAGTCATTGCTCGCCACCATCGGCCGCTGCGGCGTGACGACCCTCTGCGCGCCGCCGACGGTGTGGCGGCTGTTCATCCAGGAGAAGCTCGCGGACTTCAAGGTGAGCTTGCGCGAGGTCTGCGGCGCCGGCGAGCCGCTCAATCCCGAAGTCATCGATCAGGTGCAGAACGCCTGGGGCCTCACCATCCGCGACGGCTACGGCCAGACCGAAACCACGGCGCTCGCCGGCAATTCGCCGGGCCAGAAGGTCAAAGTCGGATCGATGGGCCGCCCGTTGCCCGGCTACCGCGTGCAGATCACGGACAATGACGGCCACGTCACCAAGGAGGGCGAGGTGACGCTGGTGCTCGGCGCGGACCGTCCGGCCGGCCTGATGCAGGGCTATCAAGGCGAGGACGGCAAACTGAGCGGCGCCGATGGCGACCTCTATCGCAGCGGCGATGTGGTGTTCGCCGATGACGAGGGGTATCTGACCTTCGTCGGCCGCTCCGACGACGTGTTCAAATCGTCCGACTACCGCATCAGCCCGTTCGAACTGGAAAGTGTGCTGCTGGAGCATGAATCGGTGGCGGAAGCCGCCGTCGTGCCCAGTCCCGATCCGATCCGGCTGGCAATCCCGAAGGCCTATGTGCTGCTGGTGGCCGGCGTGGAACGCTCGCCGGAGACCGCGCTGTCGATCTTCAACCACCTGCACACGCGCCTTGCGCCGTTCAAGCGCATCCGGCGCATTGAACTGGTAACCGAATTGCCGAAGACGATTTCGGGAAAAATCCGCCGCGTGCAATTGCGGCGGCTGGAGCACGACGACAACCGCAGCGATGCGCTGCGCGGGACGGAATTCCGCGAAGAACAGTTTCCGGAGCTGCAGAAGGTGCGGACCGCCGGATTGGAGACCTAAGTAATGAATGAAGTCTGGAAGAAGCCGCCGGTGTCGTTCGAAGCCTATCAGGCCATGGTGGGCAAGGAAATCGGCGTCTCGTCCTGGCATCTGGTCGATCAGGCCAGGATCGACGTCTATGCCGACGTGATCGAGGACCACCAGTTCATCCATGTCGATCCCGAGCGCGCCAAGAAGGAAACCGCTTACGGCACAACCGTGGCGCACGGCTTTCTGACGATGTCGCTGCTGTCGATCATGTCCTATGAGGTGATGCCGGTCATCGAAGGCACCACGATGGGTGTGAATTACGGGTTCGACCGGCTGCGCTTCATGTCGCCGGTGCGCGCGGGCTCCCGCGTCCGCGGCCGTTTCACGCTGCTGGAGGCCACGCTGCGCAAGCCGAAGGAACTGCAGTCGCGCACCAATGTCACCGTCGAGATCGAGGGTGAAGCAAAGCCCGCTTTGGTCGCCAACTGGCTCGGTCTGATCTATTTCGCCTGAGATTTTCTCTGTCATTGCCGGGCTTGACCCGGCAATCCATCACTGCTCAAAAACACTCGATTTTGGATGGATGCCCGGCACAAGGCCGGGCATGACGAGAACCAGGAATCTTACGCATGACAATCAGGTTTGACGGACGCGTCGCAATCGTCACCGGCGCGGGCAATGGTCTGGGACGGGCGCATGCGCTGGGGCTGGCCAGCCGCGGCGCCAAGGTCGTGGTCAATGATTTCGGCGGCGCGCGCGACGGGACCGGCGGCTCGCTGACGCCCGCCGAGACCGTGGTCGAGGAAATCCGCAAAGCCGGCGGCACGGCGATGGCCGACGGCGCCGACGTCTCGAAGTTCGGACAGGTCACCGCGATGGTCGAGCGGGCCACGAAGGAGTGGGGCAGCGTCGATCTGTTGTGCGCCAACGCCGGCATCCTGCGAGACAAGTCGTTCGCAAAAATGGACATCGCCGACTTTGCCAAGGTGCTCGATGTCCATCTCGTCGGTACATTTTACTGCTGCAAGGCAGTGTGGGATGGCATGCGCGAGCGCAACTATGGGCGCATCGTGCTGACGACCTCTTCATCCGGCCTGTTCGGCAATTTCGGCCAGGCCAATTACGGCGCGGCCAAAGCCGGCATGGTAGGCCTGATGAACGTGCTGGCCGAGGAAGGCCGCAAGAACAACATCCGCGTCAACACGATCTCGCCGACCGCGGCGACGCGCATGACCGAAGAACTGCTGCCGCCACAGGCGCTGGCGCTGATGCGCCCCGAGGCGATTACGCCCGCGGTGGAATTTTTGCTGAGCGAGGACGCGCCGACCCGCACCATCATGGGCGCGGGTGCCGGCTCGTTTGCGGTGATCAAGGTCGTGGAAACCGAAGGCATCAACCTGCCGCAAGCCGAGTGGACGCCGGACGCCATCGCGGCGAACTTTGCCGCGATCGGCGATATGTCCACGGCGAAGGCGCTGCAGGGCGCGTTCGAGCAGACGCAGAAATATGTCGGGCAGGCGGCCGCGAAGGCGGGGATCAAGCTCTGACGATGGCTATCGCCGTCATCGGCGCCGGACCTGCCGGGCTGATGGCGGCCGAAGTGCTGGCGCAGGGCGGCGCTGCGGTCACCGTCTACGACACGATGCCCTCGGCCGGGCGCAAGTTCCTGATGGCCGGCCGGGGTGGGCTCAATCTGACGCACAGCGAGCCGCTGGCCGCCTTCGTTGCGCGCTACGGCAGCGCGCAGCCGCATCTCGCATCGGTCATCGAAGCGTTTCCGCCACAAGCGCTGCGCGACTGGAGCGAGGCGCAGGGGCAGCCAACTTTCGTCGGCTCCAGCGGCCGGGTTTTCCCGCAAGCATTCAAGGCGTCACCGTTGCTGCGGGCATGGCTGCGGAGGCTGGATTCGCAGGGCGTGCAGTTCGCGCTGCGCCATCGCTGGACCGGTTGGAGCGAAGACGGCCGCCTCCAGTTCCAGACACCGGACGGACCACGCGACATCGAAGCGAGCGCGACCGTACTGGCACTTGGCGGCGCAAGCTGGCCGCGGCTTGGCTCCGACGGCGTATGGGCGGAAACGCTCGCTGCCAAGGGCGTCAACATATCCCCGCTGCGTCCGGCAAATTCCGGCTTCACCGTCGCATGGTCCGATATTTTCCGCGATCGGTTCGAAGGCCAGCCGCTCAAGGGCGTAGCGCTGACGTTTGGAACGCACAGCGTTCGCGGCGAAGCCATCGTCACCCGCACGGGTATCGAAGGTGGCGCGATCTATGCGCTGTCGGCGGAATTGCGCGAGGCGATCCTTGGCGCAGGGCAGGCGACGCTGCACGTCGCGCTGCGCCCCGATCTGGCGATCGAGGAATTGACCGCGCGGCTCTCTGCGCCAAAAGGTAAACAATCCCAGTCGAACTTCCTGCGCAAGGCCGCGCATCTTTCGCCGGTCGCGATCGGATTGCTGCAGGAGGCGGCGAAGACGTCCGGCGTCTCGTTGGCTTCGCTATCGCCACTCGATCTCGCGCGACTGATCAATGCTGTGCCCGTAGAACTCAACGGCGTCGCACCGATCGCGCGCGCGATCTCGACCGCGGGCGGCATCGCCTTCGACGAACTCGATGCCGACTTCATGATCCGCCGTTTGCCGGGCGTATTCGCGGCCGGCGAAATGCTGGATTGGGAAGCGCCGACCGGCGGCTATCTGCTGCAGGCGTCGTTTGCGACGGGTGCTGCCGCGGGCAGGGGTGTGTTGAAGTGGCTCAATCGTAGGATGGGTAGAGCGTAGCGAAACCCATCACATCATGTCACGGGGATAGATGATGGGTTTCGCTCCGCTCTACCCATCCTACGGACTGGATCACCGCAGCTTCCCCCGCGCCGCCACCGGCAGCGTCCCAAGAATCTCCTCGCCGCGGACCATCACCACTTCGTCCATCATGTTGACGACGACGCAGACGTGGTTTGGCACGATGCGCACGACGTCGCCGACGTTCGGGCGTGTATTGCTGCGGGTGAGGTCGAGAAAGCCATGCTCCTCGGCGAAGCGCGCGATCTTGGCTTCGGGATGTTCGAGGATCAGGCCGTGGCCTTCCAGCCCGCCGCCGGTGTCCGACGTCAGCGTCTTGGAGCCGGCATCGAGGATGCCGCGATCCGGGCCGGCGCGGCTGACGACCGTCGAATAGATGCTGAGGGCGCAATCGTCCCAACTGGCGACGCCGGCCGCGACCTGCATGCGGTCGTTGTAGATATAGGTGCCGGGCCGATGCTCGGTGGCGCCCTTGAGCTTGCCGACGTTCTTCATGTTCGGCGAGCCACCGGTCGAGACCATCGTGGCATCGAGGCCGTGGGCGCGGACGCCGGCCAGCGCCTCGTCAAAGAATTTTTGTGCCTCGGCCCAGCCGGTTTCGGTCGGGTACAGCATGAAGCCGGCGAATTTCAGTCCCTTGGAGCCCGCGATCTCGCGTGCCAGCGCAATGGCTTCGGCAGGCGTCTCGACGCCGGCGCGCTTGCGTCCGGTGTCGCATTCGACCACCACCGACAGCGGACGGCCTGAGGCCGCGGCGGCCTGCGGCAGGCCCGCCACCACGACGGAATTGTCGCAGGCAACCGTCATGTTGGCCTTGCCCTGCAGCGCGCCGAGCCTCGCCATCTTCTCTTCGCCGATCAGATTGTAGCTGATCAGGATGTCGTCGATCCCGGCGTCTGCCATCACTTCGGCCTCGCCCAGCTTCTGGCAGGTCACGCCCTTGGCGCCGGCCTTGATCTGCATCGTCGCCAGCAAGGGGCTCTTGTGGGTCTTGATATGCGGCCGGTTGGCGACGCCAGCGGCATCGCAAGCCGCCTGGATGCGCGCGATGTTGCGCTCGACCCGGTCCATGTCGATCACGGCGGCGGGTGTGCCGTATTCACGGGCGATCTTGGCGGCGAGGGGTGTGGTCATGGTTTCCTCAATTGTAGGATGGGTAGAGCGCAGCGCCCATCAAACATTATCCACGGGGCATGATGGGTATCGCTTCGCTCCACCCATCCTACGATTCATGCCTGTTCAATCTCTTCCCGAAGCACTTCAAGCTCCAGCCACTTGTCCTCGGCTTCCTGTAAGTCCTTCTGCGCCTTTGTAAGCGCATCGGAGGCGGAATCAAACTTCTTGCGGTTCTTCTTGTAGAGATCGGTATCGTCGAGAATGCGCTGTTGCTTGGCGATCTCGGCTTGCAGCTTCGCCATGGTCTTGGGCAGCGTTTCCAGCGCGTGCTTCTCGTTGAAATTCAGGCGCCGTTTCGGTCCGGTCGAAGGCGATCCAGCGGCAACCCTCGCTTCCCGCTTCTCTTCGGCGACCTTGACCGCTTCGCGCTTCAGATCCGCGCCGCGCTGCGCCAGCATGTCGGTGTAGCCGCCGGCATATTCGATCCAGCGCCCATCGCCTTCGGGCGCGATCACGGAGGTCACGACGCGGTCGAGAAAGTCGCGGTCATGGCTGATCAGGATCACGGTGCCTTCGTAGTCGCCGAGCATTTCCTCGAGCACGTCGAGGGTTTCGAGGTCGAGATCGTTGGTTGGTTCGTCCAGCACCAGCAGGTTGGAAGCTTTTGCCAGTGAACGCGCCAGCATCAGCCGGCCGCGTTCGCCGCCGGACAATACTTCCAGCGGCGTGCGCATCTGCTCCTGCGCGAACAGAAAGTCCTTCATGTAGCTGACGACATGCTTCGGCTTGCCGCCGATCATGACATGGTCGCTGCCGCCGCCGGTCAGGGCATCGGCCAGCGTCGACTTGGGGTCGAGGCTTTCGCGGTGCTGGTCCAGCGTCGCCATTTCGATGTTGGCACCGAGCCGGATCGTGCCGCTGTCGGGCGGGCTGCCGCCGGTCAGCATATCAATGAGCGTGGTCTTGCCGGCGCCGTTCGGCCCGACGATGCCGATGCGGTCGCCGCGCTGCACCCGGATCGAGAACCCTTCGACGATTTTGCGGTCGCCAAACGATTTGCCGATGTTCTTGGCCTCGATCACCAGCTTGCCCGATTTGTCCGCTTCGGCGGCGGCGAGGCTGGCGTTGCCGGTCGCGCCGCGATAGGTCCGCCGCTGATCACGCAGGGCATGCAGATTACCGAGCCGCTTGACGTTGCGCTTGCGGCGGCCGGAGACGCCGTAGCGCAGCCAATGCTCTTCATTGACGATCTTGCGGTCAAGCTTGTGCTGGTCGCGTTCTTCCTCGGCCAGCACTTCGTCGCGCCAGGCCTCGAATGCGGAAAAGCCGCGGTCGATCTGCCTGATCTGGCCGCGGTCGAGCCAGGCGGTGGAGCGCGACAGGTTCGAGAGGAAGCGGCGGTCGTGGCTGATGATGACCAGCGCACAGCGCCGGCTCTCCAATTCGCCTTCCAGCCATTCGATGGTGGTGAGATCGAGATGGTTGGTCGGCTCGTCCAGCAGCAGAATGTCGGGGGCGGGCGCCAGCACCCGCGCCAGCGCCGCGCGGCGGGCTTCACCGCCCGAGACATGGGCGGGATCTTCATCGCCGCTCAAGCCCAGCTGCTCGATGAGATAGCGCGCCTGATAATGGTCGTCGCCCGGATTGAGTCCGGCCTCGACATAGGCCAGCGTCGTCTTGTGCGCGCCGAAATCAGGCTCCTGCGGTAGATAGCGGATCGTGGCGCCGGGCTGCACGAAGCGGCTGCCGCTGTCGGGCTCGACTAACCCGGCGGCGATCTTCAGCAGCGTCGATTTGCCGGAGCCGTTGCGGCCGATCAGGCACACGCGCTCGGCCGTCGACACGGACAATTCCACGCCCGACAACAGCGGCGTGCCGCCAAAGGTCAGCGCGATATCTTTCAACTGGATCAGCGGCGGCGGCATCGTTCAGCTCAATTCTGGTTCGGCGCAGGCTGCGAGGCCCGCTGACGCTGGATGCGCCGGATGGTCTGGTCGAGCGCGGAGAGGAACGCCGAGCGGTCGCGCGGGGCGAACGATTTCGGTCCGCCCGTCACTTCACCCGACGAACGCAGATCGGTCATCAGATTGCGTACCGCGAGCGTCATGCCGATCGATTGTTCGGTGAACGGCTTGCCGTTCGGTGCCAGCACCTCGGCGCCGGCCTTCACGCAACGGCTCGCCAGCGGAATATCGGAGGTGATGACGATATCGCCCCTGCCGGCGCGTTCCGCAATCCAGTCGTCAGCGGCGTCCATCCCGGCGCCGGCGGCGATCCGCTCGATCAGCGGATCCTGCGGCACGCGGATGAAATTGCCCGCGACCACGCTGACGGGCAGGCCGTGCCGGCTCGCGACCTTATAGATCTCGTCCTTGACCGGGCAGGCGTCGGCGTCGACATAGATGCGGGTAGGATTCAAGTCGGGCACTTCAGTCGGTTTATCGGGGTTGGATTCGGTCTCGTCGTCTCGTCCGCGCGTGGTACTCCATGGGGCGGAAAAAGGCGAGGAAAACAGGCCGGGGAACACGCTTGCCACGACACTTTCTTTGCGTACGATAACGCCCGGAAACAACAAGAAAATAGAGGAAACGGGCATGACAAGCCGCATTGGGCCGTATCGCGTCTCGGCCTACAACACTTCCAAGCATTCCGAGAACAAGATGCACGATGACACGGTGGCGAAGCGCTATGGTTTTAGCGGCGGTCTGGTGCCCGGTGTCGATGTCATGGCTTACATGATGCACCTGCCGGTCGCAAAATGGGGCCGTGCCTTTCTCGAGCGTGGCCTGATCGAGGCGCGCTTCGTCAAGCCGGTCTATGACGGCGAGCAGGCGGATGTCATGGGCGAAGAAAGCAACGGCGTGCTCGAGCTCCAGGTCGAGAGCCGGGGAGATCTTTGTGCCACCGGCACCGCGTCGTTGCCGGCGGCGGCGCCAGCATTCTCCCTTACCGACTTTGTCGAGGTCGCAGCCGCAGGCGAGCGCAAGCCGGTCGATGCGTCGTCCTATGCACTTGATAAATGGCTCGGCGCGGCGCCGCGCACCTGGGCGACGGACGCGGCAAAACAATATCTGGCGGATATTCGCGAAACCGAAGCGATCTACGCGCAGGAAGGACTCGGCCACCCCGGCCTGTTGCCGCGGGTGATGAACATGGTGCTCGTCGACAACGCCATCATGGGCCCATGGATTCATGTCGGCACAAGGATGCAGCTCCTGTCCGCGGCCCGCAACGGCGATGAATTGACCGCGCGTGCCAAAGTGATCGGCAATTACGACAAGAAGGGGCACCGTTTCGTCGAACTCGACGCGCTGGTGGTTGCCAACGGCAAGACGCCACTGGCGCATTGCCACCACACCGCGATCTACCAGCCGCGCGAACAGGTGGCGGCATAACCATGGCCATCACCATCGACTACTACCTCTCACTCAACTCGCCCTGGACCTACATGGGCAGCGGCCCGTTCGCCGAGATCGCGCGCCGCTATGGCGCCGAGGTCAACGTCAAGCCCGCCAAGTTCGGTCCGATTTTCGAGCAGACCGGCGGGCTGCCGCTGCCAAAGCGTTCCCCGCAGCGGCAGGCTTACCGGCTGATGGAACTCAGGCGCTGGCGCGAGGTGCGGGGACTTCCTCTCAATGTCGAGCCTAAATTCTTCCCCAGCGATGACGCGGCGGCGACGCGCCTCGTGATCGCAGCCAAGCTGCAGGGCAAGGACGCTCATAAATTGTCGCTGGAGCTGGCGCGCGCCATCTGGGAGCGCGAGGAATCGTTTGCGGATACCGCGGTGATGGCATCATCGGCGCAACGCGCCGGTCTCGATGCCGCCGCGCTGCGGGCCGGCGGCCCATCGGACGCCGAACTCGATGCGCTGTATGAGAAATATACGCAGGATGCCCTGAAGGCGGGCGTGTTCGGCGCGCCCAGTTACGTCTTGCCCTCGGGCGAGATCTTCTGGGGCCAGGACCGGCTGGAGCTCCTAGAGCGCGCGCTGAAGCTCGCCGCCTAACCGGCGCGCTTCACATCTCGAAGACGCGACCGGGATTGAGGATGTGATGCGGATCAAGCGCGCGCTTCAGCGTGCGCATGGTCTCGATCTCCTCCGCGGTGCGGCTGAGCTTGAGATAGGGCCGCCTGGAGATGCCGATGCCGTGCTCGGCCGAGATCGAACCGCCAAAGTCGCTGGTGAGGCCGAAGACCAGCTTCTTCATCTCCTCATGCCTGTCGGCGGGAGGCGAGTATTTTGTGTTGACGTGCAGGTTGCCGTCGCCGACATGCCCGAGCACGATGGTGTAGGCGTCCTTGTCGACCGCCTTGATCGCCTTTGCGACGGCTTCCGTGAACGGTTCCATCTGGTCGATGGCGAGGCTGATGTCGAAGCCGACCGTGGGCGCAGTCGCCCGGCTGAGCTCGACGCTGGAATCGCGAACCCGCCAGATCGCGGCGGTAGAAGCACCGGAATTGGCAATGATCGCATCGAGGATGATGCCTTCACCGAGCGCCTCTTCGAGCAGACTTTCAACGTCGGAGCGTAGGCGCTCGGCATTGCTGCCCGAGGATTCCATCAGCAAATAGAAGGGATGGGTGGCCGGCAGCGGCGCGGCGACGCCTCGCACCAGCTTGGTCACAAGGCGGTAATAGCTGTTCCACATCACCTCGAAGGCGGTCAGTTCGCCGCCAAGCCGCTTGCGTGCCAAATCGAGCATCGCCCGCACCTTGTCGAAACTCGGCAGCGCGCACAGCACCACCTGCTGTTCGGCCGGCGCCGGGAAAATCCGCAATGCCGCGCGCGTCACCACGCCGAGCGTGCCTTCGGTGCCGATGAACAATTGCTTGAGGTCGGTGCCGGTGTTGTTCTTGATGTATTTGCGCACGCCCTTGAGCACGGTGCCGTCAGCGAGCACGGCTTCGAGCCCGAGCACGAGATCGCGCGTCATGCCGTAGCGGATCACCCGGTTGCCGCCGGCATTGGTCGAGATGTTGCCGCCGATCGTGCAGCTGCCGCGGGCGCCGAGATCGAGCGGGTACATGAAGCCGTCCTGCGCGACGCGCTCGTGGACGCGCTGCAGCGGCACGGCGGCCTGCGCGATCACGACCCCGCCGCCGGTGTCGACCTCTTCGATCGCGTTCATGCGTTCCATCGACAGCACGATTTCGCCGGCCATCGGCATGGTGGCGCCCACCAGCCCGGTCATGCCGCCCTGGGTCGTGACCGCAACGCGCGCCCGGTGGCAGATCGCCAGGAATCGCGAGACGTCCTCGGTGGAGCGCGGCCGCATCACCGCGAGCGGCGGAGGAACGGGGATGCCGGCTATATCGGTGTAATAGCGCGCATCGATATCGGCGCCGGTCAGGACCGTTGTCGCGTCGAACGCAGCGCGGAGTTCACCGATGATGGCTGGTTGCATCCTATGCCGCCTTCCTCGCCTTGGCCTCCTGGATCGCACGCCAGACGCGTTCCGATGTCAATGGCATATCGATCTGCGAAATGCCGTACTCCGACAGCGCATCGATGACAGCATTGACGATGCAGGCGAGGCTGCCGGCGCAGCCGGCTTCGCCGCAGCCCTTGGTGCCGAGCGGATTGGTTTTGGCCGGCGAGGGGTGATCGGCGGTTGCCATCAGCGGGATGTCGCCGGCGCGCGGCATCGCGTAATCCATGAACGAGCCGGTGATCGGCTGGCCGCTGGAATCGTAGCTGACTTCCTCCATCAGCGCCTGGCCAATGCCTTGCGCGACACCGCCATGCAGCTGGCCGTCGACGATCATCGGATTGACGATGGTGCCGAAGTCGCTGATGCCGGTGTAGCGCACGATTTGGGTCACGCCGGTGTCGGGATCGATCTCGACCTCGGCGACGTGGCAACCATTGGGGAAGGTCGACGGGGTGTCCTTGGTGGCGTGGTCGACGTCGAGCGTATCGGGCACGCCCTCCGGCACCTTGCCGTCGCGCAGCCGCTGCGCCAGCTCCATGATGCCGATCGAGCGGTCGGTGCCGGCGATGGTGAAGCGGCCATTGCCGAATTCGATGTCGCCCTCGCTGGCTTCCAGCAGATGCGCCGCAGCCTGCTTGCCCTTGGCAACCACGAGCGCCGCGGCTTCGACGATCGCCTGGCCGGTCGCGGTGATCGAGCGCGAGCCGCCGGTGCCGTTACCGAAACGCACGAGATCGCTGTCGCCCTGTTCGAGCGTGATCTTCTCGAAGGGGACGCCGAGCTCGGCGGAAAGCACCTGCGCAAACGGCGTGGCGTGGCCCTGGCCGTAATCGAGCGTCCCCGTCGTGAGCTTCACCGAACCGTCAGGTTCGAAATTGATCTTGCCGAGTTCGCCGCTCGGCGGCGCCGTGACTTCGAGGTAGGAGCCGACCGCAATGCCGCGCAGTTTTCCCTGCTTCTTGCTTTCCTTCTTGCGCTTGGCAAAATTGGCGTGGTCGGACAGCTCCAGCGCTTTGGCGAACACGCCCTGGAAATCGCCGCTGTCATAGGTGACACCGGAGGCGGCGGGGAACGGCAGTTGCGCCGGCTTGATGAAATTGCGCTTGCGCAGGGTGAGCCGGTTGATGCCCATCTCGTCGGCGGCGCGGTCGATCAGCCGCTCCATGTAGTAGTTGGCCTCGGGCCGGCCAGCGCCGCGATAGGCGCCCATCAGGGTGGTGTTGGTCAGTACCGTCTTGATGTCGACGCCGAGCAGCGGCGTACGATAGACGCTCGCAAGGTTCTTGGCGGTGTTGAGCGATAGCGGGCCCGGCGCCACGCCGGTGATGTAGGCGCCGAGATTGCCGTAGCCTTTGAGGCGCACGGCGAGGAATTTACCCTCGGCATCGAGCGCCAGTTCGCAATGCATGGTCTGCGCGCGGCCGTGGCTGTCGGACAGGAAGCTGGTCGAGCGCTCGTCGGTCCACTTCACCGGGCGGCCCAGTACCTTCGAGGCATGCGCGATGCAGGTGTATTCCGGATAGTTCATGTTCTTCATGCCGAACGAGCCGCCGACATTGGCGGTCAGGATACGAACCTTGTCGTTCGGCACGTTCAGGATTTTTGCAAACGTGACCTTGTTGCCGGAAACGCCCTGGGTCGGCACCTGGATCGTGAAGCGCTCGCTGGTCTTGTCGTAGGAAGCCAGCGCCACGCGCGGCTCCATCGACACCACGGCGACGCGGGTGTTGACGACGTCAAGCTTGGTCACATGCGCGGCGCCGGCGAACGCCGCATCGATCTTGGCGGCATCGCCATAGTGATAGTCGAGCGCCGTGTTGTTGGGGATGTGATCGTAGAGCTGCGGCGCGCCGGGTTGGGCGGCTTCCTCGGCATTGGTCACCGCAGGCAGCGGCTCGATATCGAGCTCGACGGCTTCCGCCGCATCGCGCGCCTGCGCCAGCGTTTCGGCGACGACATAGGCCACGGGATCGCCGACGAAGCGCACCTTGTCGGTCGCCAATGCCATGCGGTTGGTCTGCAGCAGCGGCGAGCCGTCGCGGCTCTTCAGCGGCAGGCCGCAGGTGAAGGGGTTGTAGCCGGCTGCCACGAGGTCCTGGCCGGTCCAGACGCCGAGCACGCCCGGCATGGTCCGCGCCGCCTTGATATCGATGCCGCGGATGATTCCGTGGGCGTGGCTGGAGCGCACGATCCAGGCATAGGCTTGGCCTGGCAGGCTGAAATCATCGGTGTATTTGCCCTTGCCGCGAACCAGCGTGTCGTCTTCCTTGCGGCGCACAGGCTGTCCGACCCCGTATTTTTGCACTGCGATAGCGTTTTCCAGCGACGACGGAGACGTATGATCTTGCATCGAAAAATACCTGAAATGCTTGGATTTCCGCGACTTTCGCGGGCTCGGAACCAAATAACGCACCGATCCCCCAGCGACAACGCCTGTTTGGGCATGGTCCTATGTGATGGGATGTTGCGTAGGCCCTTGGCGCTGCTAAAGTTTCCGTGAACGCTCATTCTTCGGCGGCAGCAAATGCCGCGGAAAGACAGTTTTGATGAACGAGGATACGCGGCTTGCCGATGGCCTTGCGGCCCGCGCAAGCCCGTCAGGGTCTGCTGTGGCAGGGGCGGAAAGCGGCGTCTACGCCGCGCTCGACCTTGGCACCAACAACTGCCGGCTCCTGATCGCCTGTCCGTCTGGCGACGGCTTCCGCGTGGTCGATTCGTTCTCGCGGATCATCCGGCTCGGCGAGGGTATCTCCTCGACCGGTTCCATCAGCGACGCGGCGATCGATCGTGCGATTGCGGCCTTGAGTATCTGCAGCGACAAGATCCGCTACCGCAAGGCCCGGCGCCTGCGGCTGATCGCAACCGAAGCCTGCCGCGCCGCCGCCAATGCCGAGAGTTTTCGCGAGAGGGTGGCAAAAGACACCGGCATCCGGCTCGAGGTGATCGACCGCGAGACCGAGGCGACGCTCGCGGTGATCGGCTGCTCGCCGCTGCTCGATCCCAAGGGACGGGGTGCCATCCTGTTCGATATCGGCGGCGGATCGACCGAACTGGTCCGGATCGAGCGCGATCCAGGGGAAGAAAACGCCGTCCCGCGGATCAAGGCCTGGATGTCGATCCCACTCGGCGTCGTCACCATCGCCGAGCATTTCGGTGGCAAGGACGTCACGGCCGAATCCTATGCACGGATGGTCGCCGAGGTCGCGCAATATGTGGCGCCCTTCGCCGCCGAGCACGGCGGTGATCTGCGGGACATGCATCTGCTCGGCACGTCGGGCACCGTGACGACGCTGGCCGGCGTGTTTCTCAATCTGCAGCGCTACGACCGGCGCCGCATCGACGGCATCTGGATGAACAATTCCGACGTCACCTCGGTGATCCAGCGGCTGCTCGGCATGAGCTATCAGGAGCGCGCCAATAATAATTGCATCAGCGTCGAGCGCGCCGATCTGGTGCTGGCCGGTTGCGCCATTCTCGACGCGATCCGCGACGCGTTCCCGCTGCCGCGGCTGCGCGTCGCCGACCGCGGCCTGCGCGAGGGCATGCTGGTCGAAATGATGCGGGAGGACGGCGCGCTGCGAGCATGATCCGGAAAAGTGGGCACCGGTTTTCCGAAAAGATCATGCTCAAGAAACCGAGGTCGTGCTAAGGCGCGGCAGCGTGTGCTAGATCACATCCGGCTCCTCGAGGCGAATACCGATATGGCGAAAGACACCACCGGCCGGTTGCACGTCACGGTCAAGTCGGGTGGCAAGCGCAAGCTGTCATCGAAGCTCTGGCTGGAACGGCAGCTCAACGATCCCTATGTGGCGCAGGCCAAAAAGGACGGATGGCG
The DNA here is from genome assembly GCF_018130065.1 of Bradyrhizobium sp. AUGA SZCCT0158. Classification (GTDB taxonomy): domain Bacteria; phylum Pseudomonadota; class Alphaproteobacteria; order Rhizobiales; family Xanthobacteraceae; genus Bradyrhizobium. Next base: position 192,875 of record NZ_JAFCME010000004.1, read on the forward strand.
CTCGCGCGCGGCCTACAAGCTGATCGAGATCGATGACAAGCACCGCTTCCTCAAGCAAGGCATCTCGGTGGTCGATCTCGGCGCGGCCCCCGGCGGCTGGAGCCAGGTCGCGGCCAAACGCATCGGGGCGGCCAACGGCAAAGGCAAGGTGGTCGCGATCGATCTGCTGGAAATGCCGGAAGTGCCGGGCGTCACCTTTGCGCAGCTCGATTTTCTTAGCCACGATGCGCCGGAAAAACTGCTGGCGATGATGGGCGGCCGCGCCGACGTGGTGCTGTCCGACATGGCCGCCAACACCACGGGCCATCGCAAGACCGATCAGCTCCGCATCATCGGGCTGGTCGAAACCGCGGCGGCGTTCGCCACCGAGGTGCTCAATCCCGGCGGCACCTTCGTCGCAAAGGTGTTTCAGAGCGGCGCCGAAGGCGAACTGCTGGCGCAGCTGAAGCGCGATTTTGCCACCGTCAAACACGTCAAGCCGGCCTCGAGCCGCCAGGACTCGTCCGAGCGCTACGTGCTGGCGATGGGCTTTCGCGGTGGAGCGAAGTCGTAGCCGATACGTTCCGCCGTCATTGCGAGCGAAGCGAAGCAATCCATCGCGCGGCATAACAGACAGGTGGATTGCTTCGTCGCAAGTGCTCCCGTGCGCAAACGCTTTGCGTTTGTCGCAGGCAATGACGAAAAAAGAGGCCGCCCGACTGGGCGGCCTCCTGCCGGTCTGACGCCGCGTTGATCAGAAACGGAACGGACCAAGCGGAATAAACGGAATCGGGAACGGAAACGGGTCGGTCGGAAAGGTCGGGCCGGTCCCGGTCGGAAGCCGCGGGCCGGTCTGCTTGATTGCGCCGCCGGCAACCTTGTTCAGTTCATCGAGGCTCAGTTCGTTCTTGTTCATGTCAGTCTCCTGTTGGTTTGGGATTGATCGTTAGCCGATGGTCCAGCGCGCGAAGACGTCCTTGAACGTCCAGCCGCCGTCCGGATTGATCGGGGGCTTGGGCAGCGGGCGCCCCGGAATGCAGCCATCCTTGACCCCGCCTGCCACCGCTTCCAGTGCGGCGTCGTCGAGCAGACGAACCGACTGATCTGAATTCCTAGAGTTCACCATTGTCGTCTCCCGTGTGTCCTTGAGCGAGACTATTCCCGCCATCCGTGATCACAGGGATACGGCATGGGCCGGCTCCTTGCCGTGACCGACGTCACACAGCAAACCGGGCCATCGCGATTTCAAAATGAGAGCGCCAACGCACCCCCGGGCAAAAAGAAAGCCGCCATGAGGCGGCTTTCCGTATTCCGTCGTTGCGGTGCCGTAACTACCGTCCGCCCTTAGGAAGCGCCGGCGATCCGCTGGGGGAGGTATTGATAGCGGGATTTCCTGATGGATTCCGCGTGCTGTTCGCGCCGGCGGCGGCGCTGCCGGCATCGTTGCTCAAGCCGGTGGTGGAACTGCCTGTCGTCGTGCTGTTGACCGAGGGTCCCGTAGTGGTGCCGCTTGTGGTCGATCCGCCGGTCGCCGTGCTGCCACCGCTGGAGCCGGTTCCGGTCTGTGCGATAGCCAGTGTGCTCGCAAATGTCAGTGCTGCGGCCAATCCGATAGTTCCGAGTTTCATGATGTCTTTCCTTTCCAGGTACGAAAGGAAAACGGTTGCGCCCGGATATGTTTCCGGTGCCGGGATCAACTGGGTGTGACGGATCTACCCCAGCCGCTGATCCCGCGCGTCCTCGGTGCCTTCGCTGGCGGCTTTGGTCGCGGCCTTTTCCGCGCCCTTGCGGCTGGAAATCTCGACCGCCTTGCGGCCCGAGATTTCGTGGCCGGCGTCATCGGGCATCTGCCAGAAGAACCAGCCCGACACCGCCGAGATGATCGCGACCACGATGAAGGCCGGGCCGAACATGGTTGCATCCAGTTCGGCGGCGTGGTGCCACAGCATGGTCGATTCCACCGAGAACGCGCCGACCGCGACGCCGGCCGAGGTCGCCAGCTGCTGGTTGACGCTCACAAGCGTGGTGGCGCGGCTCATCTGCGCCGGTTCGACTTCTGCATAAGCGACGGTGTTTATCGCGGTGAATTGCAGCGAGCGGAAGAAGCCGCCGACCACGAGGATGAGGAAGATCAGCGTCAGCGGCGTCGACACCGTGAACAGGGCGCAGGCGGCGAGAAACACCGAGCTGATGATGGCGTTGACCGCCATCATGTTGCGGAAGCCGAAGGTGCGGATGATGCGCGCGGCCAGCGTCTTCATGCCCATGGCGCCGACCGCGGAGGAGAACGTCACGAGGCCGGACTGGAACGGCGTCAGCCCGAAACCTTCCTGCATCAGCAGCGGCAGCAGGAACGGCAGCGCGCCGATCCCGAGCCGGAACAGGAAGCCGCCATAGATGCTGGCGCGCAGGGTCTGCAGGCGCAGCATGGAAAAATCCAGCACCGGCGATTTCGTCTTCCGCGCATGCACCACGTAAAGAGTCATCGAGATCGATCCGACGGCAATGAGGCCGCCGACGACCGTCCAGGGCAGCAGGTTGAGGCCGGCAACGGACAGACCGAAAGCGATGCCGGCAAGGCCAATGCCCGCCAGCACCAGCCCGTAGAGATCGAAGCGCTCCGGATCTTCGCTGCGGATCGGATCGATATATTTCATCGCGAGGAAGATCCCGAGCAACCCGATCGGGATGTTGATCAGGAAGATCCAGTGCCAGGAGAAATAGGTGGTGATGAAGCCGCCGAGCGGCGGCCCGATCACCGGGCCGATCAGCGCCGGCACCGTCACCCAGGTCATCGCCTGCACCAGCCCGCTCTTGTCGATCGAGCGCAGCAGCACCAGTCGCCCGACCGGCGTCATCATCGCCCCGCCAAGGCCTTGCAGGATGCGCGCGATCACGAAATGGGTCACGTTCTGCGACAATGCGCAGCCGATCGATCCCAGCATGAACACCCCGATCGCGATCGCGAACACCATCCGCGCGCCGAAGCGGTCGGCGGTCCAGCCGCTGGCGGGAATGAACACCGCGAGCGAGAGCAGGTAGGACGTGATCGCCAGTTTCAGCGTCAGCGGGCTGGTGCCGATGTCGGCCGCGATCGCCGGCAGCGACGTCGCAATGACGGTCGCGTCCATGTTCTCCATGAACAGGGCGGTGGCCACGATGAGCGGGATGATGCGCTGTTTGTTCATCGGGAATCAGGGTGCGGGGAAAGCAGGTGGGGGCGCTTTGGGCTGTATCACCCGGCTGTCGGACAAGCCATTGCGGAACCGCGCATACCACCTAAATCCTGCGTGACGCCGCCAACTGGCGCCACCGGAGACCTGACGATGATCTACCTGCTTGCCGCGCTGTTGCCGCCGCTTGGGCTGCTCCTGAACGGACAGCCGTTTTCGGCGATCTTCAACCTCGTTCTGCTGGTGTTTTGCCTGGTTTTCGGCCTGTTTTTCCACGTCCTGCTGCTGGTGCCGTCGGCGCATGCGCTTGTCATGGTTCACATGAAGCGGAAGGACCGCCGGCACCGGGAGGTGGTGGAGGCGATCCGCCAGCATGGCCCGCCGCCCGGATATCAACGTTAAAGTCCTTAACGACGGGGCTTTTCGGGAAAAGCCTGTGCAAAGCGGCCAAACGCTTTGATTCGGCCGTCCGCCATGCTATCGACCACCGTCAACCCCACCGATGGGCTTCGATTCGACGGCAGCGCCGCTCGCGCAGCCGAAGGCGACGTTCATCCCAAATAATATCGCGGCGGAGGCCGCCGAAAGGAGTTGGCAAATGGCGCAGGGACTTCAGGCTATCCGCGAAGCCTACACGTTCGACGACGTGCTGCTCAAACCCGGTCTTTCCGACATCCTGCCCTCGGAGGCGGATATCCGCTCCCGCGTGACCCGCGCGATCCCGCTCAACATCCCGATCATTGCGTCCGCGATGGATACGGTCACCGAAGCGCGGATGGCGATCGCGATGGCGCAGGCCGGCGGCGTCGGCGTCATTCACCGCAATTTCGATCCCGAAGGCCAGGCCGCCCAGGTGCGGCAGGTCAAGAAGTACGAATCCGGTATGGTGGTCAATCCGCTGACCATCGGCCCCGACGCCATGCTGTCGGACGCGCTGACGTTGATGAACGATCACGGCTTCTCCGGCATTCCCGTGGTCACCGGTGCTTCCAAGGGCGTTCCGGGCAAGCTGGTCGGCATCCTCACCAACCGCGACGTGCGTTTTGCCACCGACCCGAAGCAAAAAATCTCCGAGCTGATGACGCATGAAGGCCTCGTCACGGTGCGCGAAGGCGTCAGCCAGGACGAGGCGAAGCGGATGCTGCACAAGCATCGCATCGAAAAGCTGTTGGTGGTCGACGAGCAATATCGCTGCGTCGGCCTGATTACCGTCAAAGACATGGAAAAGGCGGTCGCGCATCCGCTCGCCTGCAAGGACGCGCAGGGGCGGCTTCGCGTCGCGGCGGCGACCACGGTCGGCGAGGGCGGCTTTGAGCGCACCGAGCTATTGATCGACGCCGGTGTCGACCTCATCGTGGTGGACACCGCGCACGGCCACTCCTCGCGGGTGCTGGAAGCCGTCAATCGCATCAAGCGGCTTTCCAACGCCGTACAGGTCATCGCCGGCAATATCGCCACCCAGGAAGGCGCGCAGGCGCTGATCGATGCCGGTGCCGACGCGATCAAGGTCGGCATCGGGCCGGGCTCGATCTGCACCACGCGAATCGTCGCCGGTGTCGGCGTGCCGCAACTGACCGCGATCATGGATGCCGTCGAAGCCGCCAAGAAATCCGACATCCCCGTGATCGCCGATGGCGGCATTAAATATTCCGGCGATCTGGCCAAGGCGCTCGCCGCCGGCGCCGACATCGCCATGGTCGGCTCGCTGCTGGCCGGCACCGACGAGACCCCGGGCGAAGTGTTCTTGTGGCAGGGCCGTTCCTACAAGGCTTATCGCGGCATGGGCTCGGTCGGCGCGATGGCGCGCGGCTCGGCCGACCGCTACTTCCAGCAGGACATCAAGGACACGCTCAAGCTGGTGCCCGAGGGCATCGAGGGCCAGGTGCCGTATAAGGGCCCGGTCGGCAACGTCATGCACCAGCTTGCCGGCGGTCTTCGCGCGGCAATGGGCTATGTCGGCGCGCGCAACCTCGCCGAATTCCACGAGAAGGCGCAGTTCGTGCGCATCACCGGCGCGGGACTGCGCGAGAGCCACGTCCACGACGTCACCATCACCCGCGAAAGCCCGAACTATCCGGGCGGAGTGTAATTTAGGCCGTCATTCCGGGATGGTCCGAAGGACCAGACCGCAGATGTGCAATTGCACATCGTAGTTCGCGTCTTCGACGCGCCGCGGAATGACGCTGCCTTGCCATTGAAAGAAGTTGATTATGGTCGATTGGTCGGACGACAGGATTGCCGCGCTTTCTAATCAGGATTTGAAGAATCTGCTCGTCAACGCCGAGCGGAAAGCCGCCGCTGACATCATCGCGCGGTGCAACGCCGAGCTGCAAAAGCGCAATGCCGCCAGGCCAGGCAAGGCATCAAAGCCGCGCACCGAGGCAAAAGAGTTCGAGCACGCGATGTCGGAGCAGCTCGCCCAAATCGGCAAGGCGATGGCCGCCAAATTCGATCTGTCGGAAGAGACCGCGAAAGCGAAGTCGGTTGGCGTCAAGGGCTTCAAGGCCCACAAGCTGCTCGACTCCAAGGGTTTTGCAAAACTCGGCGGCATGCAGCGCGACGGTTCGGTGGCGGTCGACCGCTACATTTCCTATCGGCGTGGTACCGACATCGTCTCGCTCAGCGTCTTTCTGCTGAAGGATGCGCCGGTCGAAACCCATGAATTTCACGTGATCGCGCCGCTGGCGCTGCTCGATGGCGGCAAGCCGATCGCGGAGGTGCGTCCCACCGCGACGGAAGCCCAGAAGCAGACCGCTGACAGCGGTCTGGCGTTCCCCGATTTGCCAAGCGCTGCTGCGGCGTTTGAGGCCGCGCTGGCAAAAATCGCGACCTGACTGACCGTCATCGCGAGCCAACGGGTCGCGCGCATGCGCGCCCGATGACAGGCTCCGCGAAGCATTTGTCTTTGGCAAGAATGGATTGCTTCCGACTTCGCTCGTTGAGCTTCGGCGGACAAGTCGCTACGCTCGCGATGACGACAAATAACAATCGGAGGAACCAACCATGTCCCAATCCGCAAAGCGCATCGTTCTCGCGTCCCGTCCCGTGGGCGAACCGAAGCCATCCGACTTCCGCCTCGAGGAATATACCGCGCCGACGCCCGGCGAGGGCCAGGTCCTGCTGCGCACCATCTGGCTGTCGCTCGATCCCTACATGCGCGGGCGGATGAGCGACGGCCCGTCATATGCGGCGCCGGTGCCGATCGACGGCGTGATGGAAGGCGGCACGGTCAGCGAGGTGATCGCATCGAACAATTCCGGTTTTGCGAAAGGCGACATCGTGCTGTCGCGCGCCGGCTGGCAGACGCATGCGATCTCCGACGGCAAGGGTCTCGCCAAGATCGATCCGAAGCTCGCACCGATCTCGACCGCGGTCGGTGTGCTCGGCATGCCCGGCATGACCGCCTATACCGGCCTGCTCGATATCGGCAAGCCGCAGGCGGGCGAGACCGTGGTGGTGGCGGCGGCCTCCGGCGCCGTTGGTTCCGCCGTCGGCCAGATCGCCAGGATCAAGGGCGCGCGGGCGATCGGCATCGCCGGCGGCAAGGACAAATGCGACTACGTCAAAAAGGAACTCGGCTTCGACGATTGCCTCGATCACCGCGATCCGGATCTCGCGGCGAAATTGAAGGACGCCTGCCCGAAGGGCATCGACGTCTATTTTGAAAACGTCGGTGGCGCGGTGTTCGATGCGGTGTTTCCGCAGCTCAATGCGTTCGCGCGCATGCCGGTCTGCGGCTTGATCGCGGAATACAATAATTTCGGCGAGACATCGCCGAAATGGGGCGGCAAGTTGATGCGCGCGGTGCTGACCAAGCGCCTCACCATCCGCGGCTTCATCGTCAGCGATTTTGCGTCGCGCCACGGCGACTTCCTGCGAGACATGTCGGGGTGGTTCCGCGAAGGCAAGATCAAGCACAAGGAATTCGTCACCGAAGGCCTCGACAGCGCCCCCGCGGCGTTCATGGGCCTGCTGAAGGGCGCCAATTTCGGCAAACAGCTGGTGCGCGTCGGGCCGGACAAGGCTTAAGCGCTCTCCGTTTTCCGATCCGGATAAAGCAGCTCGTCCAGGTCGACATCGACCTGGCCGGGCGCACGCACGTGGCGGACTTCAAAACTGTCGGGCGTAAAGCGGTATTCCACCAGCCCGGTTTCCTTCAGCGCGATCCGCTCCTGCCGCGCATCGGAAATGATGAAGCCCACCGATGGCGACCAGACATGGCGGACACGGCCATAGGTGAAATCGCGGCGCTGGTGGACATGGCCGGAGGCCACTAGACGCAGATCGACCGCGCCGAACATCTCGATCAGCCGCTGTCGCGCCGGCTGCGGCACGTAGCGGATCGCGGAAGACTCAAGTTCGGGATCGTCGGGCGCGTCGAGATAGAGCGGCTTGTGCAGGAACAGCGCGACCGGCTTGCCGCCCGTGCGTGACAGTTCCGACGCAAGCCAGTCGAACTGCTCGGCCTCGCTGGCAATTCCGGTGTTCATGATCAGCGAGTTCAACCCGACAAAACACCAGCCGGCTTCGTTGAAGCGCCAGCGGTCCTCGCCAATCACGGCGCGAAAGTTTTGCAGGTGCTGTTCGCTCGCGGGATGCGATGGCACCGGTCCAACCGCGGTCGGATTGTCGCCGATGTCGTGATTGCCGGGCAGGTAGCGGCAGGCCACCGGAAGTTCGGCGTGCAGGCTTTTGGCGAATTCGAGATCGGCGCGGCTGGTCGGCCCGTCGAAGGCGACGTCGCCGCTGTTGACGACGAGATCGGGCCGGGTCGCGTCGATATGTTCCGCTACGCGATGAAAATTGTCGGTGAGCTTTGCGAGGCGGCGGGCGAGGTGGGTGTCGGAAATCTGGGTCAGGCGGAATGAGCTCATGTGGAAATCCTTTCGTCCCTGATTATAGATTTGTCGGCGACGGAATGATGAAATTTGAGTCGTGATCGCCCGCACAATAAACCGCGCGCGCAAGGTTGTTTGAAGGATTGCTTGAAAAGATGTTTGAATCGAGAAGACCGGATCTTCCTTCCCTCTCCCCTTGTGGGAGAGGGAGGCTTCGCGAAGCGAAGACGGGTGAGGGGTTCTATCCTCACTGCACGAGTTGCGATGAGGATAGAGACCCCTCATCCGGCGCTTCGCGCCACCTTCTCCCACAAGGGGAGAAGGAAGGAGTATCGGCTCACAGCACGCGGTAGCGGATCGCGAAAGCGTTATGCGTCTCGGGTGTCACGGTGTCGCCCTTCGCAAGCGTGATGCCGTCGGCCAGATGCCACGGCCCGAACTTGTCGGAATGCGTCGGGCTGGCCGGCAGCCGCAGCTTGAACTGGGTCTGCGCTCGCCCGGGCAGATTGAGCACCACCATGCGATCGGTGGTGCGGTAGTCGAGGGTCACGGTTCCCTTGAGCACGCTGCGGCCGTCCGGTGTCGAGGCCAGCGCATCCTGCACCTTGGCCAGCTTCTGGTTCCGGTCGGTCAGCAGTTCCACCTGGGTATCGGCAATTGCGGTCAGCGCCGCCTTTGGCAGCCGGATTTCGAATTCCACGGCGGGTTTTGCCGGATTGATGCCGAGATAGGCCAGCGCGGCATGCCTGACGTCGTAGACCACGAAGGCGACGAGGGCGATCACGACAACCGCGGCGAGGCCGTGCTTGAGAAGGTCGCGCGGGCTGCGGGTGCCGCTGCGGAAATAGACCGACAGCACGATCGCCACCGCCAGCGCGGCGGCGACACCCGCCAGCGTCGACATCACAATGCCAAGCCCGCCATCGACGCTGTCGTCGAACCAGCCGGTTCCGGCGCCGACCATTTTGAGCAGGGAGGTCACGGAATCGCCGGGCGCTTCGGCCACGCGGGCCGCGCCGGTTAGAAGCGGTGAGGTGATGTTCATGGCGCCATCTCGAAGAGGCGGAGCCATCAGGACCGGAATGACCTGAGCGCTCCAGCAATTGGTCACGCGGGGGCCGATTGCGGTTCAGCCCAAACGGCCGATTTGTCAGGCGGCGGCACCCCCGCTATTGGTGCAGCGGAGGCAAATGCCTCCGGGGAGATTCCCATGGGCGTCCTGATGTCGATTCAACTGGTTTTGCTGCCTGTCTTTGCCCAGGTCGGGCTCACCTTTGCGCTGCTGCTGTGGATGGCCACGGCGCGGACCAGTGCCCTGAAAGCGAGGGAAACCACCCTGAAGGACATCGCGCTGCGGCAGCCGAACTGGCCCGAAAAGGCCACCCAGATCGGCAATTGTTACAGCAACCAGTTCGAAATCCCGGTCCTGTTCTACATCCTGATCGCGCTGGCGCTGCCGCTGCGCAAGGCCGATTTCTTCATCCTGCTGATGTCCTGGGTGTTTGTCGTGACCCGCTTTGCCCATGCCGGGATTTTTGTCACGTCGAACGACGTCCGGACCCGCTCGCTGGCCTGGTTCGCCGGCGTCCTTGTGCTGCTGGCGATGTGGATCTACTTCGCGCTGAAGATGCTGCTCCTGATTTGAGCCCAGCGCCTGTCTCGAACCGAAAGCTTTGAATGACCCCCGCCGCCCGGCTGTCCGCAGCCATCGAACTGATCGACACCATCGACGCCCAGCGTGTTCCCGCCGCCAAGGCGCTGAAGGAGTGGGGCACCGCGCACCGTTATGCCGGTTCCGGCGACCGCGCGGCGATCTCCGGCCTGATCTGGGACGTGCTGCGCCGCCGCGCCTCGAGCGCCTGGCTGATGGAGGCCGACACGTCGCGTGCCCGCATGCTCGGCATGTTGAAGCTGGAACGCAAGCTCGATGCGGACGCCATTTCGGCCCTCTGCGACGGTGGCCGCTTCGCCCCGGAACCGCTCAGCGACGGCGAACGAACAGCGCTGACCTCACGCTCCCTCGACGGTGCGCCGCCGCACATCGCCGGCGATTACCCGGAATGGCTGGATGCGCATCTGGCTGATGTGTTCGGCGACGACCGCGTCGCGGAGGCCACCGCGATGGCGAGCCGGGCGCCGCTCGACCTTCGCATTAACACCCTAAAAGCGAGCCGCGAGAAGATGTTGCCGCGGCTTTCTCATCTCGGCGCGCAGCCGACGCCATGGTCCGCAATCGGCCTGCGCATCGAACTCGGCGCCGACGCCCGCAACCCCGGCATCCATGCCGAGGAGGACTTTATCAAGGGCGCCGTTGAAGTGCAGGATGAAGGCTCGCAGCTGGCGGCCTTGCTGTCGGCGGCAAAACCCGGCGAGCAGGTGATCGACCTCTGCGCCGGCGCCGGCGGCAAGACGCTTGCGTTAGCGGCAATGATGCAGGGCAAGGGCCGGCTGATTGCCACCGACCACGACAAGCGCCAGCTCGCGCCGATCCACGAGCGGCTGTCGCGCGCCGGCATCCATAACGCCGACGTCCGCACGCCGAAGGGCGACGCCGACCCGCTGGCCGACATCCATGCCTCAGCCGATCTGGTGGTGATCGACGCGCCGTGTACCGGCACCGGCACCTGGCGCCGCAACCCCGACGCCAAATGGCGCATGCGCCCCGGCGCGCTCGACGTGCGCTTGAAGGACCAGGCCGAAGTGCTTGATCGCGCATCCGCTCTGGTAAAGCCGGGCGGCCGGATCGCCTACATCACCTGTTCCGTGTTGCCGCCGGAGAACGGCGCGCAAGTTCGCAGTTTTGTCGCGCGCCATCCGGAGTTTGCGGTGGTACCGCCGGAGCAGACGGCGAGCGTGCTGTGGGACAAGGCGGAGGATTTTGCCAACGCCGCGCTGCAGTCGCCGGAGGGCTGGCTGATGACGCCGCGGCGGACGGGAACGGACGGGTTTTTTGTGTCGGTTCTGCGTAGGGTGGGTTAGCGCAGCGTAACCCACCATCTTCGTTCTTCGTGTCGGCGGTGGGTTACGGCTTCGCCTAACCCACCCTACGAAGCCTCAATCCACAATAAACAGCTTCACCCCCGTCGTCGTCGACGACCTATGCGCCGCATCGCCGAAATCCGACACCTGGTAACTCATCCCCGCCGTCAGCTTGAACTTCCGCCCATCCCGCAGCTCGCTGTCGAGCTCGCCCTCCAGCACGTAAAGCACATGCCCGCGGTCGCACCAGTGGTCGGCGAGGTAGCCCGGCGTGTACTCGACCATCCGCACCCGCAAGTCGCCGATATCAAGCGTCCGCCACGTCGCCTGACCGGTCTCGCCCTTGTGCGTCGTCGGCTCGACCTTGCTCCAGTCGGTTACGGTGAAGGGCAGGGTGGGGATTTTCATGTGGGGTCTCGCGCTGTGAACCAGTGACTTTAAATCGGTGTCGGCGTTCAGCTTACCTCGCCCCGCTTGCGGTCCGCTTGCGGGGAGAGGTCGGATTGCGAAGCAATCCGGGTGAGGGGGTACCGGTCCATCGATAGGTCGAGCTGGAGGAGAGAGCCCCTCACCCCAACCCTCTCCCCCGCAAAGAGCGGGGCGAGGGAGACGTCCTGCGCACGATCATCCACGCAAACCAGGTCAGCAATACCTACCTAAATACCTCCCTGTCCACCGCGCACATAAGAATGTGAGTCCCCCGTTTGTGCGGTTGCGAGTGCGGCCCCCGTCGCGTAATTCCTGTCCATGACAGCAGCACAGCCCGCAGCAGAGTCGACGCCCTCGGTGGCCTCGGCGCACGACAAGATTCTGATCGTCGATTTCGGCAGTCAGGTAACGCAACTGATCGCCCGCCGCGTGCGCGAGGAGGGCGTCTATTCCGAGATCGTGCCGTTCCAGAAGGCGGAGCAAGCCTTCCAGGAGATGAAGCCGAAAGCGGTGATCCTCTCCGGCGGTCCGGAATCAGTGCATGAGGCCGGCTCGCCCCGCGCGCCGCAGCTCATTTTCGACTCGGGCGTTCCCGTGCTCGGCATCTGCTACGGCCAGATGACCATGGCCGCCCAGCTCGGCGGCGAGGTCGAGGGCGGCCACCACCGCGAATTCGGCCGCGCCGATGTCGAGGTCAAGGCGGCGAGCCAGCTGTTCGAATCCATTTGGGGCATGGGCGAGAAGCACCAGGTCTGGATGAGCCATGGCGACCGCATCACCAAAATGCCGCCGGGCTTTTCGGTCGCCGGCGTCAGCGCCAACGCGCCGTTCGCAATGATCCAGGACGAGAAGCGCAAATATTACGGCCTGATGTTCCATCCCGAAGTGGTGCACACGCCCGACGGGGCAAAACTGATCCGCAATTTCGTCCGAAAGGTTTCCGGCCTCACCGGCGACTGGACCATGCGCGCCTTCCGCGAGGAGGCGATCGAAAAGATCCGCGCCCAGGTCGGCAAGGGCAGGGTGATCTGCGGCCTCTCCGGCGGCGTCGACTCGGCGGTCGCCGCGGTGCTGATCCACGAGGCGGTCGGCGACCAGCTCACCTGCGTGTTCGTCGATCACGGCATGCTGCGGCTCGATGAAGCCAAGACCGTCGTCGACCTGTTCCGGCACCACTACAACATTCCCCTGGTGCACGTGGACGCGTCAAAACAGTTCCTCGGCGAACTCGCTGGCGTCACCGATCCCGAAGTAAAACGCAAAACCATCGGCCGTCTGTTCATCGACGTCTTCGACGCCGAGGCGAAGAAGATCGGCGGCGCGGACTTTTTGGCGCAGGGCACGCTCTACCCCGACGTGATCGAGAGCGTCTCCTTCACCGGCGGCCCGTCGGTGACGATCAAGAGCCACCACAATGTCGGCGGCCTTCCTGATCGCATGAACATGAAGCTGGTCGAACCCTTGCGCGAATTGTTCAAGGACGAGGTCCGCGTGCTCGGGCGCGAACTCGGCCTGCCCGAAATCTTCGTCGGCCGCCATCCGTTCCCCGGTCCCGGCCTCGCCATCCGCTGCCCCGGCGACATCACAAAAGAAAAGCTCGACATCCTCCGCAACGCCGACGCCGTCTATATCGACCAGATCCGCAAACACGGCCTCTACGACGCCATCTGGCAGGCTTTTGCGGTGCTGCTGCCGGTCAAAACCGTCGGCGTGATGGGCGACGGCCGCACCTACGAATACGTCGTCGGCCTCCGCGCCGTCACTTCCACCGACGGCATGACCGCGGATTTCTATCCGTTTGAGATGAAGTTTCTGGGCGAGACCGCGACGCGGATCATCAACGAGGTGAAAGGGGTGAACCGGGTGGTGTATGACGTGACGAGCAAGCCGCCGGGGACGATTGAGTGGGAGTGAGGGGGCTAACGGATCACTCTTCATTTTCGGATGATTCTGGGTTTGATGAGACAGAAAACGCCAGCCGTCGACGGGGATCCATCGTCACGGTGAAGTGATGGTAGCGAAGATCTGTAGTGCTGCCCTTCGCACCATCCCGGAATTCGCGAAGCCATTGGCGGGCCAATGCTGAATAGGACTCGGTTGGTTCGGCCATCGCGCGCATCTCGGCGAATGTCAACTCAGCGAGGGATTCAAGACGCCTTGATATAGCGTTAGCACGGTTTGGCGGTAACGCAGCGGTCACCATCGGGTCTGCCATCTCTTTCGCCATTGCTATAAGCTCAATCGCCAAATACCCCAGAAATTCGAGCCGGCGGAGCAGGCGAGTACGCTCTTGAACGAGATGGAGGCGGTTAAGACCGTAGGCGTGGATCGAGGTCGCGCCGCGAGCGCTGAGCGTGCCGTTGCCGGTTGGCAGCACTAATCCGAAGGGATTCTCATGATTGATGTGGAACGCCAGATGGGTTTCGGGATCATCACGACAGGGATCGAGCAGCAAAGCCTGTTCGGCGGCATAATCAGATCCTTCGGGTAGAATTCGCGTTCCGGCGATCGGAAAACTGTCCTGTTTCCCCGACAGGGCGCGCTGCGGTCCGCCCGACGTCAGACTCGTCGTCCAAAGCTCTGCTAGGCTCGGGGACCCCTGATTGACGATGATCTGTTCGCGCCGCCGGTTGCAGTCGATACAGCTCGGCAGCAGGTTTTCCCAGTCCATCGCCAGCCACCAGTAGCCGGGATGTGTGTCGTCTTCGCCCACCCGGCCTTTTGGCCGGTAGTGCTCAACATCGACGGGCGCCGAGACAGCGTAATAGGTTTCACAATAGGCGCACTTGCCGTGGAAAAGAGCCTCCAGGCGACGCTTAACCTCGTCGTTCTTATAAGCTTTGAATTCAAAGGTTTTTTTCCCGGGATCGGTCTTGGCGGCGTGAGCACGAACGCGAGCGAGCTCGGTTTTGCCGTTCTTGTCTGCTTTTGAAAGGGCTGCAGGCGCTGCCTGCTTGCTGCGATCGACCTTGCGCAATTTCAAATTCCCCGCAACGCGTCGACGATCTTGCTTCTGGCATCTTCTCTCAACCTTCGCATTCGGTCCTCCGACGCCGTGCGACGCTCACGTAGGTACACCACGACGGCTTCTTGAACGAGACGATGCACTTCGGACGATCCAACGGGCAATGCCGAGGCAATGTCGGTATCGAAACGGGTGATGATGTCTTTTTCCGACGTGGTGAGCGGTTCCCCGGCTCGCTGGCGCGCGAGCAGGTCCCCGATCGTTGCCAGCGTTGCATCGGTCTCTGGCGTGTCTGTTGAGAAGAGCTGGAACAGATCGGAGGTCAACAATTGCTCTAGCGTAAGGTTGGAGACCGGTGGCAACTCATGCAGCTGCTCGACAAACACCGGCAGATCGGTGTCCATAACCTCGCTGCCGGGGACCTTCTGCATGACCCGCACTTCTCCGTCGTCCATGCCTCGCAAACATAGCGGATCATGTGTCGTCGCAATGAAGGTAACGTTGGGAAGCGCCATGCGTAGGCCTCGCATGATTTGCATTTTCCATCGGGGGTGAAGATGGGCCTCGACCTCGTCGATCAGCACAACGGCGCGTGCTGCGGCTAACGTCTCAAACCCCTCGTATATGCGAGGATCCATTAAGCCTTCGAAAATATCACAAACCATCGCCAACACGGAACGAAAGCCAGAGCTTGCGATCTCTAGCGGAGTCGTTACGTCTACAAAGTCGCCGTTTGGCCTAGACATGCGCGTTACGATAACGCAGCGTTTCGCTTCAGGGTCGCGCTGCACCACGTCGAACTCTTCTTCGATCGAAAAGATGTCGCGCAGTGCGCGAACGACCATATCAAAATGTATCTGATCGAGGCTGAGTAACCACCGCTCAGGATTGGAAAGGAGTTGATCGGGGCGGAAGAGGCTCTGGACATATTTTGCGGGGGCGTGCTTGCGGCGGCGGTCGATATAATGCCGGAACGCCCCGTACGCGAATACAGGTGGCATCGCCGCGTTCGGTTCGGTCCGGTCAATATAGCCGTTCACGGAAATCGTCAGCCTGTGTGACCAGCTTCCGTCCAATGTGAGGGTGACCTCGGCATCTCGTCGAGGATGGTCGGGGCCAGCGCCCATGTAGCGTGGGTCAAGTGGTAACCGGTCAATAGGGAGGCTGAGTGCGGCTCGAGTAGCGGGGTCGGCAAGGGCGAGAGTGATCGCTTCGAGGAGCGAACTCTTTCCTGCGGCGTTCTCGCCCAAGATAAGTACCGAGGGCACAGCCATCTTCGCATTGGCAGTCGTCTCGGGAACATATTGGGGCAGGGTGAGCTCAAGCGACTCGATTGATCGGAAGTTTTGAACCTGCACGCTGGTAAGTCGGGCGCGGCTGCGGCGCGGCATTGGTGCCATTGTGTGCACAACCGACTGGCCTGTTCTGTCTTCTTGATCTATCGTCGCCATGGCCGCGCTTAACCGCTCATCGATGTCACGTCGACCGTAGAGTTGTAGGAAGCCAGCGGCGATTCCATTGCGCGAGACGCCTATAGGCGGCATGCCTTGAGCCTGCAGCGTTTTCGCGAGTCGACGCAACAAGATGAACCAGCTGCCGCCAAACTCCATGTCAACGAAGGCAAATAAATCGCTTCTCGGACGATCGGTCTCCGGATAGGTAAGTGCAGCGATCAATTCACGAATGCGTTCAGTATATCTTTTATATCTGGCTTGAACGAGGCCGGGATAGTTGAGTCGGAAATGCTCAATTGTTGCTTCCGCGGCGTCCGTGCGTGGCTTTAGTGCGCCGCTTAAATGGACTTGGAAATGCCCGTAGAGTTCGCTGCGACCGCAAGGATCGAGCAGCAGCGCTCGCTCCCGCGGAGGGTGATCGCGCCAAAGACCGATCGCTTCCTCGACATACCGATCGATCTGTAGGTCGGTTGGCAGTGAGGTCCGGCTGCCCTTTACGGGGAAATAGTCTACCTCAGAAGGTAGGCACCTATCGCAAATCGAATAGATGTTCTCCCAAGCGTCGGCGAGCCAAACATAATAGAGGTGGCCGATGTCCGATGCCACAAAGGGGCGCGCTTCGGCTGGCGGTCGAAATCGATACGGCTTGGTTGATACGCGCTCCTCACAGAACGCGCATTTGCCGTGGAAAAGTCTGCCCAATGCCTCAGCCACCGAACTGTCCTTCAGAAGCTGCATTCCCTGACGAGCCGTTGTTTGCGCGCGCTTGCGAGTATCAACGCGCAGGTAGTCCCGTAGCAGGAGGCGGTTGCGCTGTGCCTCACCACTTCTGAATATTTCGGGCGGTGGCACTCGGTTACGGTCAAACCGTTGCATTCACTTGATCCTTACGCTGTCAAGCTAGGGTAGCCGTATCGTATAGTTGCACGCAAGGAGTTACCGCGACTTGGCTGCTCCCGTGCTATTGCCCAGGGTGTGCAACAGTGACCACCTCACCTAAAACGGAGGCTGCGTGCTTTCGTAGTTTCATGCTACATGCCATACCGCTTTCTGTATTCCCTCATATGCGGGGCCCGTCGCCGGCGGTCATTGCAACCTTCTGCCACTGAAACCGATTCTCCAAAACCTCGACTGAATGCACCTAGTCGTGTGGAATAGTTCGTACGGTGGATTCGCCGAAGGCGTAATCCACCGCATTGTTTCACCGAGAAGTGGTGGGTTACGCTTCGCTAACGCGCCCTACGGCTGCGGGCTGACGGCGGCCTGTCACGTCGCTGTCACTTGCAATAAAGGGCGCTTGAGCATATATGACTACAGTAGTCATATACATGGATCTTATCATGCGCGAGATTCAACTTCGTGACGCAAAGGCTAGCCTGTCTGCAGTCGTGGATGAAGCGATGCGGGGAGAGCCGGCTGTCATCACCCGTCACGGCAAGCGGCAGGCGGTGGTTGTGAGCTACGCGGAGTGGGAGCGGCTATCGACCGTTCCGAGCTTCGGCCGGCTGCTGTTGGCGGCGCCGTTGACGGCAGCGGATTTGCCCCGCCGCAACAAGTCGCCTTTGCGGAAATCAGGTCTCTGATCTCGCGGTGTACCTCGTCGATACCAATGTGATCTCCGCCGCCTCGCCATCCCGGCCGGTGCCGCTCACACTTGTCGAATGGATGGATGCGCATTCAGCGGCACTGTTCATATCGGTCGTCACCGTGGCAGAGATCGAAGATGGAATAGCCAAGTTGCGCCGTGAGAAGGCGATACGCAAAAGCGCCGATCTGGCGGCGTGGCTCGAAACGGTTTTGCATCTCTACGATGACCGCATTCTCACCTTCGACGCGGCAACGGCGCGGATCGCCGGTGCGCTGTCGGATCGCGCGCGCGGTCTTGGACACGCGCCGGGACTTGCCGATGTCATCATTGCCGCAACAGCGCAGCGTCGCGGTCTGACAATCCTGTCGCGTAACCTCCGGCATCTCGAGCCATTGGGCGTCGCGGTGATCGATCCATTCGTGAAACTGCCGCCGAGCTGAACTGCGGGCGAAGCGAAGCAACCCATATTTGCCCGATCCGTGCCATGGATTGCTTCGCGGAGCCTGTCATCGGGCGCGCATTCGCGCGACCCGTTGGCTCGCAATGACGACGTGGAGACAGGAGTGCGACAAATTAACCCGACGGGCAAAATTCCACTTTCCTCGTCGGGCAAATCATCTCTACGAATTTGCCCATCCCGTCCTGCCATGAGGGGCGTCGGCCATCGTCACGAACGTTGGGCGGGTCGCGATGGACGCCGATGTTGCGCTTGACGCGCGCGGCAGAGGCGTACGGCAAAAGCGTGTGGTCCTGGCGCCCGTAACGGCGTCAAGCTTTTGGGAGGCTAACGCTGACCAGAGGCGACGGTGGCAATAGAGGCCGTCTCACCGGGGAGAGCGCGTCATAAGCCGTAAAGCCATTGCGCAGGGAAGGCTGGGTGTTCCCCGCTGCCCTGTATGCTCGTGTGCACCATCTTGTTGCACAATCGCACACGAGACCGCGGGTGCAGCGCGCACCCGGCCTTCCCTGCGCCCTCTGTCATCAGAGGGCGAAACCAAAGCAATAGCTCGGGCATGTCGTGCCGCGAGAATACGGACCCATGCCACCGTAGGCCGAACAGGCATGAGGTCCTTTACAAAAAAATCCCGGACCCTATGTCGGCTCGATCAAGCCTCGTTCGTCCTGAGTGCACCAACCTGCAATCCAAGAAGGTCCATCAGCATGCCCAGCACCATCCGCTTGCACCGTGTCCTGACAACCAGCCCACAGAAAGTCTATCGCGCGTTCCTTGAAGCGGATGCGCTTGCGAAATGGCTTCCGCCGAACGGCTTTGCCTGCACCGTGCACCATCTGGAACCGAAGGTCGGCGGTACGTTCAGGATGTCCTTCCGGAATTTCACGACGGACAAAAGCCACGCGTTCGGTGGCAAATATGTCGAGCTCGTGCCTGGCGAACGCCTGCGCTACACCGATACGTTCGATGATCCGAACCTGCCCGGCGAGATGCAGGTGACCGTGACGCTGAAGAAGGTGTCGGTCGGCACGGAGGTGAATATCGAGCAGGCCGGCGTGCCTGATGTCATTCCAGCCGAGGCTTGCTATCTCGGTTGGCAGGAGTCGCTGCGAAACCTGGCGAAGCTGGTCGAGCCCGAGATCAACGAGTAGCTTGCCGGCTGGATTCCGGGTTCTCGCTTCGTGAGCCTCAGATGCGCGATTGCGCATTGGGGAATGACGGAGAGAGAGGCGCCTCAACTGTCGAAAAATAATCGCCGGACAATGTCGGTTTCCCAAGACGCCGTTCGTCCTCGCGATGAGGTGCCAAAGGCGGTTCAAGCGAGGAGACAGACGATGCGGGTGATGGTGTTCGGAAAAGCCACTGACTGCGGCGGAAAAAGCGCGCCCCCAACGAAAGAGGCGTTCGCGGCGATGGACCGGTTCACCGAGGAACTGGTCGAGGCCGGCATCATGGTGGCCGGCGCCGGCCTCCAGAACAGCGCCGAGGCCAAGCGCGTCACGTCAGATGGTTCGCGCGCCGAGGTCATCGACGGGCCGTTCGCGGACACCGGCGAGCTGGTCGCCGGCTTCATGATCTGGCAGGTCAGGGATATGGACGAGGCCGTGGCCTGGGCGAAGCGCAATCCCATGCTGGGCGCGAGCGGGGTCGAGATCCGCCCATTCTACGAGGCGGCGGATCTGGCCGAGTTTCTGACATCAGAGGAACAGCCCCGTGACGGCGAGCGCGGCAAGCTCGGCGTCGCCTGATACAGGGAAATCACCATGGCGAAGATCGTATTTGGAATGAACCAGTCGCTGGACGGCTACGTCGACCACGACAAATTCGGGCCAAGCCCGGCGCTCTTCGATCATTTCGTCGAGCAAGTGCGCGGCCTCGCGGGCAGCGTCTATGGTCGGCGGATATACGAGGTGATGCGCTATTGGGACGAAGACCATCCCGAGTGGAACACCGCGGAACACGCTTTCGCAGCGGCCTGGCGGAACCAGCCGAAGTGGGTGGTGTCGCGCTCCCTCAAGTCGGTCGGCCCCAACGCCACGCTGGTCGGGGATGACCTCGAGGCGGTGATACGAAAGCTGAAGGCTGAGCGCGTCGGCGAGATTGACGTCGCCGGACCGGACCTGGCGCGAAGCCTGACCGATCTCGGTCTTGTCGATGAATATCGGCTCTATCTCCATCCCGTCGTGTTGGGTCGCGGCAAGCCATTCTTCGCCGGCCCCCGGCCGCCGCTCCGTCTCGTGGCCAGCGATCGAATGGACGAGCAGGTGATCAGGTTGACATATGTGCCGGCATGACGACGGGACTGGCCGACGGGGAAAATCAAGCTGCATCGGGCAATGACGGGGAGGGCGGCGAGCATGCGAATGCATAACCATCAGCGCAAACGCGGGCTGCCTCCCGTGCGGCTCCATGTTACGAATCCTCTATCGCCCTCCGGAGCCCGTCCTCATGTCCGTCGCCACCGCAGCCGCCCAGCCAACTCCAACCGCCGCCGAAACCGATCCGCAATCCCTCGGCTGGATGCAGGGCTTCCCGCCGCCTCCGGACAAGACCATCACGTTCCACGACGGCTCATTCCGCAGCTTTCCCGAACTGCGCTGGGCATGGAGCAACATCCGCCAACTGGTGCCGACCGTAAACGTCTGGCGCGGGGCAGGGCCGGCGTCGGTGCTGCCGCGGGCGGACCACGATATCGGCGCGTCGGCGTCGGTCACGATGGATGGCCGGCCGATGACGTTTGAGCGCATGCTCGAGGAGACCTGTGCCGATGGCATCGCGGTGCTGCACCGGGGCAAGCTGATCTACGAGCGCTATTTCGGCGCGCTGAAGCCGCACAAGCCGCATATCGCGATGTCGGTGACAAAATCGTTCACCGGCACACTCGCCGGCATTCTGGTTGCGGAGGGCAAGATCGATCCGCAGGCGCCGGTCACGGACTATGTGCCGGAGTTGAAGGCCAGCGCGTTCGGGGACGCGCGGGTGCGCGAGGTCATGGATATGACCACGGGGCTCGAATACACCGAAGTTTACACCGACAGGAATTCCGGCGTGTTCGCCCTGCGGCGCGCCAACGGCATGGCACCGATCGAACCGGGTTATGAAGGCGCGACCAATATTTTCGATTTCCTGTGCACGCAGCGCAAGCAGGGCGAGCACGGCAAGGCGTTCGCCTACAAGACCGTCAATACCGATGTGCTCGCCTGGATTATCAGGCGCGCGAGCGGGATGACGCTGTCTGATCTGCTCTCCGAGCGCATCTGGGCGCCGATGGGCGCGGAAGAGGACGCGCATTATCACGTCGACCGCATCGGCACCGAAAGCGGCGGCGGTGGTCTTTCGACCACGCTGCGCGATCTCGCCCGCTTCGGCGAAACCATCCGCAATCACGGCCGCTTCAACGGCCGCCAGATCGTGCCGTCAACGGTGGTGGAAGACATCGCGCGCGGCGGCGATCCCGAAAAGTTCAAGCCGGCCGGCTACACCACCTTGCCCGGCGCGTCCTACCGGAACCAGTGGTGGGTGACGCACAATGCCCACGGCGCCTACATGGCGCGCGGCGTTCACGGCCAGGGCATCTACATCGATCCGAAAGCCGAAATGGTGATCGCGCGCTACGCCTCACACCCGGCCGCCGGCAACGCCGCCAACGACCCCGTCACGCTGCCGGCCTACATGGCGCTGGCGAAGGATTTGATGGCGGGTGGGTGAGGAGGCGGGGCGCTGCGTGCGACAGATCGCACACGAGACCCCCGCGAACGCCGCTTGCGCCGCGGGGGGGGGCAGTCTGGAAAATGAGTTCAGTTCGGGCGGTCGGTCGCGCGGCGAAGATCGCCGTCTCCTTTCAAACGGCGAACGATCCAGCGACCAATGTCGCCGAAGATGTTGCCGCCGCTGATCGACTCGAGCTCTGCATCGGTCAGCTCGCGGATTTCCGAGGTCTTCTGTTCCATGTTCTGCATTGTCGTCCACTCCTTGTCAGGTCGGGCGGACCATTCCGCCGTCGATGGGTAGATCAATGCCGCAGGACGCCTCCCGACGCTGTGACCGACGTCACACGGCGCCGCTTGGGTGCCGACGAGGTTCGAAAACGCCGTGAAGAAATCTCAAGCCGCATCAGCCGCGGCAAAATGCGCCATCTGGTCAGCGTGCGCCTTCACGAAGGATGGTCGGGCCGTGGCGCGCGCGACATAGTCGCGACAGGCGGGATATGTCGCCAGGCTGTCGAACCGGGCGACGAGGCGCAGCACATCCGCCATGAGTATGTCGGCGACGGAGAATGTCCCGGCGAGCCATTCGCGTCCTGCCAGCACGGCCTCCATGTGTTTGAGCCGGTGCTGGTGGAGGAACCCGTCAAAGAGTTTCCAGGCCGGCGTGTCGCCGGTGTTGCCGGAAAACATGAGCAAGGACCAGGGCAGGCTGGCCATCTCGACGGAGTTGAGCGCCGCGAACAGCCATTGTTTCGTTTCGCTGCGAGCGCGCGGATCACTGGGCATCAGCGCGTCGCTGCGCTCGCCGAGATGAAGCAGCATCGCGCCGCTCTCGAAGATCGAGATGTCGCCATCGGTCAACCACGGCACCTGGCCAAACGGCTGATGAGTGAAATGTTCGGCACTCCGATTCCGAAACGGCACGCCCTCGACGCGATAGGGCAGTCCTGCCTCTTCCAGCGCCCAGCGCACCCGGATATCGCGCACAAAGCCGCGCGGCGGTTCGGGAACCCAGTCGAAGGTGGTGAGGATCAGGTCGTTCATTGGGCAACTCCAAGGAAAATAGGCAGCTTGTCGAGCAGGCCGCTCCAGCCGTGCTCGTGACTCTTGCGCATCTCTTCGTCGGGAAGATGCTCGTGCAGCAGTGTCAGCCTGGTGCCGCCGTCTTCAGGCTCAAGCAGAAACGTGACCAGCGACTCGCGTTCCTTCGTTCCCGGCAAGTCCCAGGTGAACACCAGCTTCTTCTCGGGAATCACTTCCTGATAAATACCGGTGGGATTGTGCTCCTCGCCGTTCAGCAACCGGAAGACGACGCTGAAGCGGCCTCCGGGTCGCACGTCCGCCTCGGCGCGCAGCGTCGGCCCGGCATCGGGACCCCACCACTGCATCATCAGTTTGGGCTCTGTGATTGCTGCCCAAACCCTGGCGGGCGAGGCCTTTATTCTGCGCACGATGGTCACGCCCGGCAGGCTGCTGGTCATCGCTCGCCATCCTCTTCCACGAGCGCAACCAGGCGATCGAGGCTGACTGTCCAGAGCCGCTCATACCGTTTGAGCCACTCCATGGCCTCCCGCATCGGCCGGACCGAAAGATGGACCGACACGGTGCGACCGGTTTTGGTGCGCTTGATCAATCCCGCATCGGACAGCACGTCCAGATGCTTCATCATTCCCGGAAGCTTCAGCGAAAACGGCCGGGCGAGCTCGCTCACCGAAAGCCCGGGTTTTTCCTTCAGCCGCAGCAGCACGGCCCGCCGGGTAGGGTCGGCGAGCGCGGAGAACGTGCGGTCCATCCGGGATGCTTGATACTTCACCATGTAGCGAAGTATTGCTTCTGTCACCGGCGGAGTCAACTTCGCCGTCGGACTGATGAGGTTTCCATTCGATCTGACTGAGGATAATGTGGACGCGATGAAGCCAAGACCCGCCGCCCCCTCCGAAACCAGCGTGCTGACGCGCCTGTGGTATGACGGCTGGCAGGATGCCCATGCGGCGATCCTGCCGCCGGCGCTGGCGCGTGCGCGCACGTTTGAAGATTTTGCCGAACGGATGTCTGCCGCGCTTGCCGATGTGCGGGTGATTGGCCCGCTGGGCGCGCCATTGGGCTTTGCGATGCTGAAGGGCGATGAGCTCAATCAGTTCTACGTCACATCGGCAGCGCGCGGCACGGGTGTCGCGGCCACGCTGATCGCGGACGCGGAGGTGCAGATGTCGCAGCGCGGCGTCGAGACGGCCTGGCTCGCCTGCGCGATCGGCAATTCGCGCGCCGCAAAATTTTACGAGAAGAGCGGATGGCATCTCGCCCGGACGATGGTCAATCGCCTCGATACCGTTGACGGCCCGTTCGATCTCGAAATCTGGCGTTATGAGAAATTGCTCGCGCGGCGCTGAAGTTGCCGTGACTATCGCGACGTCATTCCTCGATCTGCAGCAACCCGACCGCAAGATGCCGGAACGCCGCGACTGCCTTGGCAAGGACGGCGCGGGGATCGTCGGCAGCGGCGATCCACAGCGCGGCGCTGAGCGCTGCGCCATTGAGCAGCCGCGCGGCAGCTTCCGCATCCACCGGCCTGACCGTTTTCGCATCGATCAGCGCCTGGATGGTTTGGGTCGTAGTGCGCAGGCACTCGTTCTGGTTCGGCCATTGCGAGGGATCGCCGAGCACGGCCGGCCCGTCCAGCAGCATGATGCGCTGGATCTCCGGCTCCAGCGCCATCTCGATAAAGGCGATGTTGGCGTCGAGAAATCCGAGCCACGCGGTCTTGGCCCGGTCCTGGACGGCGCGCATCCGCGCCACCATTTCGGCGTCGATCTGGTCGATCACCGCTTGCAGCAGGCCCTTCTTGTCGCCGAAATTGTGATAGAGCGCGCCGCGCGTGAGGCCGGCTTTCGCGGTCAAATCGTCCATCGACGCCGCCGCATAGCCCTCCGCCGCAAACGCCTTGCGGGCGGCCCTGATGAGCTTGGCCCGGGTCTTCTCCACCATCTGCGCCCGCCGCTTTGCGACCACTGCCAAACTCCTAAAAAACATACGCCGCGTATGCCATTGACATACGGCGCGTATGAACCGATATAGCGGCATACGGGGCGTATATCAATGCTCCCGCCGGCCGCGACCGTTGCAGCCGGGCCTTGCCTTGTTCGAATGGAGTGAAACCATGACAAAGCGCGACGCGATCTTCCCTGCCGGCCGGCAGGCGCTGTACGAAATCAACCGCTATTCGGCGGCGATCCGCTCCGGCGACCTGCTGTTCGTCTCCGGCCAGGTCGGCAGCCGCGACGACGGCTCGCCCGAGCCTGACTTCGCAAAGCAGGTCCAGCTTGCCTTCGACAATCTCGCTTCCGTGCTGAAGGCCGCCGGCTGCAGCTTCGACGACGTCGTCGACGTCACCACCTTCCACACCGACCCGGCCAGGCAGTGGGAGACGATCGGCCCTATCAGGCTGAAGGCGATCGGCGAGGCGCCTTATCCGAACTGGACCGCAGTGGGCGTGAACTGGCTGGCGGGCTTTGATTTCGAGATCAAGGTCATTGCGCGCATTCCGCAGTGATCGACTGGCGGGAGCGTCGCTCCCGCCTTCACCTCAACCCCGCGACAGCTTCTCGAACCGCTTGATCAGCCGCTCGCGCTTTAGCCGGGACAGCCGCCTGATCCAGAAAATCCCGTTGAGTTGATCGATCTCATGCTGGTGGCAGACCGCGCGCGGGCCTTGCGATTCCTCGGTTCGGGCATGGCCGTCGATGTCGTGATAGCTGATCCGCAACCGGGCATGGCGCTCGATGTCGTCGTTGACGCCGGGCATCGAGACGCTGCCTTCCTGGTGCATGATCATCTCGGGCGAGGCCCAGATGATCTCCGGATTGACATAGGTCCGCGCGCCATCAACCGGGTCGAGATCGAGCACGACGACGCGAAGCGAGACGCCGATATGCGGCGCGG
Source organism: Bradyrhizobium sp. AUGA SZCCT0158 (assembly GCF_018130065.1). Classification (GTDB taxonomy): domain Bacteria; phylum Pseudomonadota; class Alphaproteobacteria; order Rhizobiales; family Xanthobacteraceae; genus Bradyrhizobium. The sequence goes on from NZ_JAFCME010000004.1 coordinate 218,380, forward strand.
TGATGCCGATGCCGGGGGCGGCGTGCATGGTTTCCAGCAGGTCTGACGCAAGCTCGTGCAGCGCATCATCGAACACGGTCACAGGCTGCGCAGAAGCGCCAGCCGGGGATCGGGGTAACCGACGATAGGGCGGACGGTCATGAATGTTCCACCGCTTCAGGCGTACGCAATCCAGCCGCGCCAGGTGAAGGCGGCGTAGAACAGTTCGACTCCCTTGAAGCCGGCTTCGCGCAGGATCTGCGCGTCCTGTTCCGGGCTGAACAGGTTCAGATTCTTATCGACCGCCGCGCGGGCGCCGTTGGCCTTGTCGGGATCGGCGCCGGAAGCGATGCCAAAAGCAGCGTACCGCGATAGCCATTGCGCGCGCGCCCCTTGCGGAAAGCTGGAGTGCGCGGCCACAAAGGGCGCGCCGGGCTTGAGGCGGCGATGGATTTCGCCGGCCGTCCGCCGCCGTTCATCTGCATCGAGAAAATGCAGCGTAAGCAGGCACGTCGCCGCATCGAACGGGCCATCGGGGGCATCGTCGATATAGCCTTGCTGGAGCTGCACGCGCGCGCTGAGCGGACCCAGTATCCGCTCCGCCAGCTTCAGCATCTCCGCCGCCGGATCGACTCCGACGAAGGTCCAGCCGGCTGCGGTCTCCGCCATCGAGTTCAACTCCAGGCCGCCGCCGGCGCCGAGCACCAGGACGCGCGCGTCTTGCGGCGCATGTTCCGCCAGCAGGATTGATGTCATGCGGTGAAGGTCGGCAAAGCCCGGCACGAAGCGCCGCGGTCCTTCCGCATAATGCTTCACTGTGTCGGGATCGAAGAAATGATCCAGCATTGCCTGAACGGCGGCATCATTTCGCATGCGCGACCTCCAGGCGATGGCCTTTGCCGCGGCCAATGAGACGCTTGTGAAAATCGGCGCTCAGCTGCGCAAGCGTCACGTCGGCCAGGCGCGACAACAGCAGCGCTTCCGCATCGTCGAATGCGCGGGTGAGGGCAGCATTGACGGCCTGCTCGACAAGGCAGCCGGGTTTTTCAGTCCTGTTGCCGATCGCCAGCAATGAAGGCTCGCCGAGCGCCTCATAAATGTCGCGCAAGGAGACATCAGCCAGATCACGCGCCAGCGTCCATCCGCCGCCATGGCCTTTTTCCGATCGCACATAGCCCTGATCGCGCAAGCCCGCCATGACGCGGCGGATCACCACCGGGTTGGTATCCATGGCTTTTGCCAGTGCCTCTGAGGTCACCGGCTCATCACGCTCGGCCATGTGCAGGAGCACGTGCAACACGCCGGACAATCGGCTGTCTCGTTTCATGTAACTATTGATATTACATGAATGATCGACAAGTCAAGCCCGCGCGTGACCGCGCCCACGCCTGACAATACTCAGCGCGGACAGGGCTGCTATTCTCGGCAAGCTGCGCCAAACCTGCTCGGATGTGGCAGGATGGCGGCAATCAGCGGACCATCATTCAGGGAAAGCTCATGTCACGCGTGTCAATCAAGACCAAGAACGATCTCCCGCCGGAGTTGCAGCCGCTGTGGGACAAGATGACGACCTATGGCGCGTTCGAGAATCAGGCGGGCGTGATGGCGCACCGGCCGCCGATCTTTGAGCATACCTGGTCGCTGCTGGTCGATCTCGCCGAGAGCGGCACGTTGTCGAAGCGCCATCTGGAGATCGCGCTGGTCGCGGTGTCCCTGTTGAACAAGTGCGACTATTGCGTTTCGCACCACGCGCCGAAACTGGCGATCCAGGGCGTATCGGAGGAGGGCGCCGAACGGCTGCTCGACTACCAGGACCATCCGGAACTCGACGTCATTGACAAACTCGTGGTCGAATATTCCGTTGCGGTGAACAATAACTGGAGCAAGACCCGCGACGAAATCTTCACCCGCCTTCGCGAACATTTTTCCGAAGCCCAGATCGTCGAACTGACGTGGCGCATCTCGCTGTGTGGCGCGTTCAACCGCTTCACCGATATCCTGCAATGCGATATCGAGCCGAGCGTCCCCGCGCGTGAAGCGGCTGAGTAGGCCGCGCGATGTCCGACGATTTGAACTGGCTTTCCGCCCGCGAGATGACCCGGCGCTTCGCCAAGGGCGACCTGTCGCCGGTCGATGTATTGGAAGCGACGCTGGCGCGACTGCATGCGGTCAATCCGGCTCTCAATGCGACCTGCCTGCTGGATGAGCCGCAGGGGAGGCGACTAGCTGCGGACTCGGCGGAACGCTGGCGTCGCGGTGAGCCCATGGGACCGCTCGACGGGGTGCCGGTCGCGATCAAGGACACCGGACATGTCGCGGGCTGGCCGATGCGCATCGGCTCGCACTCGACCGCAACGGCGCCAAGCACGGAGGATACGCCCGGCGTCGCCCGCCTGCGTGAGGCCGGCGCGGTGTTCTTCTGCAAGACGACGACGCCGGAATTCGGCTGGAAGGGGATTACGCACGGCCCGCTCACCGGCATCACGCGCAACCCCTGGGATGTTTCCCGCACGCCCGGCGGCTCCAGCGGCGGCTCGGCCGCCCTGGTTGCGGCGGGCGTCGTGCCGTTGGCCACCGGCGGCGATGGCGGCGGCTCGATCCGCATCCCCGCGGCGTTCAGCGGCGTGTTCGGGTTGAAGGCGAGCTACGGCGTGGTGCCGAATTTGCCGGGGCCGATGGGGACGCTCGCGGTCTATGGCGGCCTGTCGCGCGACGTCGCCGACAGCGCGCTGCTGCTGAACGTGCTGACGCGGCCGGACGCGCGGGACTCCTTCGCCATTCCCTATCGCGGCATCGACTATCTCGATGGCCTCGACCAGGGGGTGGCGGGAATGAAAATCGCATGGTCGCCAGATCTCGGCTTCCCGGTCACCGAGCCTGCAATCGTCGCCGGCATGCAGCCCGCCATTGATGCGCTGGTGAAGGCCGGCGCCGATGTGAAGAGCGTCGATCTGGATCTGTCCGCCGCGCAGCCCGCACTGGAGGTGATCTGGGGCGCATCGCATGCTGCGGTGGTGCGGGGCTTCGACGGTGAGCAATTGGCGGCGCTCGATCCGGGCCTGCTGCGGCTGGTGATATCAGCCCAGGATATTTCGGCGAGCGAATTGCAGGCGGCCCATGCCGACATGCGCACGCTCAGCCAGCAGATGCATCACTTCCATCAGCACTACGATCTCTCGCTGACGCCGACCATCCCCATCACAGCCTTCGCCGCCGGCATCGACACACCGGATCCGGCGCGCTTTCCGCAATGGTTCGATTGGACGCCATTGACGTGGCCGTTCAATCTTACCCGGCAGCCCGCGGCCTCGGTGCCGTGCGGCTTCGTTGATGGTTTGCCGATCGGCCTGCAGATCGTGGGGCCGATGTTCAGCGAGGAGAAAATCCTCCGCGCCAGCCGCTGCGTCGAACAGGCCTGCGCCAGCGGCGCGCGGCCGAGCCTTGTCTAGGAAGCCTTGCCCATCAAGCCTTGCCGATCAACCGAACGTAAAGCTGTAAGCGCTCAGGCCGGCCTTGGGCACCTTCAGGCGCAACACATGCTCGCCACTGCTGCCGCTGTAGATGGGATAAAGCCGGCTTCCATCGATGGTGACCGGCGGTTGCGGCGTGCCGTCGACGGTGACGGAGACCGCTTGCGGCAACGCGCTGCCCGCGACCAGATTGACCTTGGGCGCGTTGAAGCGGAGCACGATCTCGCTACCGTCTGCCGAAGCGGTGGCGCTGTCGCCGACGAGCTTCCAGCCGCCACCGAGCGCGAAGCGGCCTTGCGGCACGCTGTCCGGCAGCGCGTAGGATCGCTCTCCAGCCGCGGAATCCTGCGACGCCACGATGGCGCCGTCATTCTTCTCCGACCCGAGATAGAGTTCGGATGTTTCGATGCCGGCGAGATCGGGATCACTGGCCTGAGCGGACGGCGTGGCTTCGCCGACGAGGCGGGCGATCGTGTTCTCCATCTTCTGGTAGCCGCCTTCGCCGAACTGCGTCGCGACGATGGTGCCGGATTTATCGATCAGATATCCGGCCGGCCAATACTGGTTACCGAAGGCGCGCCAGGTGCGGTACTGGTTGTCCTGCGCAACCGGGTATTTGATGCCGAAGCGCTTGATGGCGGTCTCGACATTCGCCGTCTCCCGCTCGAAGGCGAATTCGGGCGTGTGCACGCCGACCACCACAAAACCCTTGTCCTTGTAGGTGTCGTACCACTTCGTCACATAGGGCAGGGTGCGCACGCAGTTGATGCAGGAATAGGTCCAGAACTGCACCAGCACGACCTTGCCGCGCAGGCTTTCCAGCGTCAGCGGTGGAGAATTCAGCCAGGCCGAAATCCCGGCAAATTCCGGCGCGGTGCGGCGCTCGCTCGAAGTGGTTTGCTCGCCGCGGGTCAGCGACGGGCTGAACTGCATGGCGACGAGGAAGCCGACAATCAGAAGCACAACGAGGGTGAGAAGCTTGCGCATGGTCATAGTCCTGTTTGGTGGTTCGGGTAGAATTCCGAGAGCCACACCGTGATGATGGTGTCGTATTGCGTGTAGAATGCGAACGCGACGAGCAGTACTGCTGCGCCGAAGCCGCGCTGCAGGGCAGGCGTGTAGGGCACCAGCCTGCGCATCTGGGTGGTGGCGTATTGCCCGCCATAAGCGATCAGCAATATCGGGATCGCCGCGCCGATCGCGTAGGTGACGAGCAGCACGCCGGCGCGTGCGAGGTCTTCGGACGTCGCGATCAGCGTGAGTATGGAGCCGAGCACCGGTCCGGCGCAGGGCGTCCACAACACGCCGAGCGAGAGGCCGAGAACGAGGCCGCCGAAATTACCCGGTCCGGCAGCCCGCACGGCGCCATCCGCGTGCGAGAGCAGGCCGCTCAACCGCGCCACCAGCCATTCATAGGGTTGCGGCCAGAGCATCAGCACGCCGAAGCCGCCGAGCAGCACGATGGAAATCTTGCGCAAGCTGTCATGCGTCAGTCCCAACACCGTTGGGAACGCGCTGAACAGCAGGGCGAAGCCGGAGAAGGCGATGACGAAACCGCCCACGATGAACAGTGGCCGCAACCGGCCTTGCTGGCCGATCGACGTGCCGAGCAGGATCGGAAGCAGCGGCAGGATGCACGGCGCTGCCGCCGTCAGCACTCCTGCCGCGAGGGCGAGGGCTATGTCGATCATCGCAGTATTCCTCGTGGGAAGCGCTCGCCGTCACTTCTTCAACGTCAGAAGCGGCTTGCCCTTTTCGACGATGTAGGTGGCGAGCTCGCTGCCGGTGACGCTGCCGACATTTTTGGCCGCGTGAACGGTGCCGGCCGGAATGAACAGAACATCGCCCGCCTTGAGGGTGACCGGTGGCTTGCCCTCGACTTCGTATTCGAGCGTGCCCTCCAGCACATTGACGATCTCTTCGCCGGGATGGCTATGCCTGCCGAACGCCGCACCCGGCGCGAAATCGACCCGCACCTGGACGACCTCGCGTCCGGGGATGCTGAGATCATGCCGCTGCAGGTCGGTTCGCGTGATGCCGGACGGCTGTGCCTGCGCTGCCGGCAGCGCCAAAACGCTTGCCGCGATCAACGCCGCGCTCGCTACAACTCGCATCGTCTTCAACAGATGGTTGCTCATATCGATTTTCCTTCGTGTTTGGGAATTTCACAGCACCGCCCGTACCGGGCCGAAGCCCGGTCGGTACGCGAGGCAGACTTGAGGTTGTTTGACTTAGAGCGGCAGCGGCTCGCCGGCCTGTTCCTTGGCGATGTACTCGGCGTACCAGTCCGGCCAGTTCACATCGTGCTGGCCGCCGTTGCGCTTCTCGTGCTCGCCATGGGCTGCCGCGGCGCGGCGAAGCGCGCTGGCGATTTCGGCCGACGACGAGAAATTCGTGTCGCCTTCGACGCGTCCGGGGGCGCGCGCGGTGACTTCCTGGAACAGCCAGCCATTGCCATCAGGGTCGCTAAAGGAAGCATAGGATTGGTAGGTGCGACGCTCCGGATCCGGGCCGCTGGCGCGATCGCGTCCGAGCAGGAAGGGTTCATGTTTGCCGGAGTACTCGCCGTCGGCGGCGTGGAACACTTCGCTGACCTCGACGCCGCGACCCTGCAATTCCTTGCGCGCGGCTTCGATGTCGGAGACGACCAGATAAAGTCCCTGTGCGGAGCCGGGGGCCGCGGCGGTAACGTTCTTGCCGAAGATGACAGAAGCGTCGGAGCCAGGCGGGGTGAACTGGATAACGCGATAGTCCTTGCCGTCGGTGAAGTCGGCATCGAGCCGCCAGCCGAGGCTGCCGTAGAACGCCTTGGCGCGATCGACGTCGGAAACCGGGATAACGACGACCTCGAGCTTCATGGCGGTCGTCGGGGTCTTGCTTGCATTGGTCATGGTCCTTCTCCCTTTGTGAGTTAGATCGGATGCGATCTATTTGCGTACGCGCTATAAAGGCTCGATTGCGTCGGAAGTCAACGTGTCCGATTAAATCGTATACGATATATTATTCACGTCTTCGTGTCCGGCAGGCGGGTGCCGGCTACGGTGAAAGACGGCCTCCAGGGCCGATTCCCCAGACAATTCAAACGAGAAGCGGCGCGGCATGCCGGAAATGCCGGGCGATGTGTAAGTTGGCGGCGGCTGGTGCCAGTGCTGGCTGGGGCAATTTGGACGACAGCGACGAAGGAAGCAGGGCAGGCTGCGGACATCCCCCGTTCCTGAGGCCCGGTGGTTGTGCACGATGATAGAAGCGTTCAACTACGCATGATTCTTCGATCAAAGGTCCGCTGGTGGCACCCGTTAAAATCAATCCCGACAAGATCCGCGAATTCAAGGACGCCGAGAGCTTCTACAAATGGCTCGGCAAGCACCACGACAAGGAAGCCGAGATCTGGATCAAGATCCACAAGGTGGATTCAGGATTCAAATCGATTACGCCGAAGCAAGCCATCGATGTCGTGCTGTGCTGGGGCTGGATCGATGGTCAGCGCAAGGGTTTTGACGACAAGAGCTATATGCAGCGCTATACGCCGCGCACGAAGAAAAGCATCTGGAGCCGGATCAACGTCGACAACGTCGCGCGCCTGATCGAGGAAGGCCGGATGACCGATCACGGCTTAAAGGAAGTCGACGCGGCCAAGTCCGACGGGCGCTGGGCGCGCGCCTATAACAGCAAGGACATGAAGATCCCCGACGATCTGCAGGCCGCGATCGATGCCGAGCCCAGGGCAAAGGCCATGCTGGCGAAACTCAGCGCGCAGAACCGCTTCGCGCTGGCGTTTCGGACGCACAATATGAAAACCGAAGCCGGACGGAAGAAGAAGGTCGAAACGTTCGTCGCGATGCTCAAGCGCGGCGAGACGATCTATCCGCAAGGCAAGAAATGAGCCCTGGTAGAAGTGGGCGGTGGGACTGAGCGCATGATCACCGCGCGACGAAGAATGATCACTCTGTCGACCGGACGCCATCAATCTCGGCTCGAAGCCAATCTGCGGCGGCCGTTATGACGTGACTCATCGGCCGGTCTGCTACCGTCAACATGTGGTAGGTCAGGCCCTCGACGACGGGTCCAAAGGGTTGGATGAGCCGGCCGGCCATTAGCTCATCCTCCACGAGGCTCAAGCTGAGCAACGCCACTCCCTGGCCGGCCACTGCGGCCTGGATGGCATGGCTTTCGTCTGAAAATCTCAGCTGGGACCTGGGATCGTTCGCAATCACGCCTGCTGCTCTAAACCAACCCGCCCAGGTCGGATTGACCGGATCGGAGCGGTGCCACTCGAAGTGGATGAGCGGCACGCGGTTCAGATCGTCGGGGGTGCGGACGCCCAGATGGGGATTTACAACGGGCGCGAACCGATCGGTAAACATCGCTTCGGCACGAAATCCGGGATAAGGGCCTCGACCGTAGCGGATCGCGAGGTCGATGGCATTGCTCTCAAGATCAACGGCCGCGTCCGAGGCATGTAGGTGCAGGTCAATGTCCGGATGAAGCGCCTGAAATCTCGTAACCTTGGGCACGAGCCACTTCGCCGTGAAGGCTGTGGTTGCGGTGATTGTCACGGTCGGTCGGCGTTTTGTTTTGCGCAGGCGGTCCAGCGCTGCAGCGAATGAGTCAAAGCCTTCGCGCAGCACGGGATAAAGCAGTTGCCCGGCCTCGGTCAGGATGACCTGGCGAGTTCGGCGCTCAAACAGGACGAGCCCGGTATGATCCTCAAGCGACCGGATTTGGTGGCTTATCGCCGTTGGCGTGACAGCCAGGTCGATGGCGGCCTGCTTGAAACTCCCAAAACGTGCGGCTGCCTCGAAGGCGCGAAGGGCGGAAAGTGGCGGTAGCTGACGCATTGGCTCATACAGATGATATTTATTCATCTAATGCCTGATGATTTCGAATTTGTCGAGCGCCAAAGGATTTCTCATATTGCTGCGAACCGGTCGCGTGTATGCCGTTTGAGATGAATTTTTCTCAGCTGCGTGTCCGCGATTCAACAAATGGAGAAGTTCATGTTGCAGCGTGTGATCACCCAACCCGACCCCTATGAGCCCTATCTTCTGTCGCAAGGAATTAGGGTTGGCGAACTGCTCTTTATCTCCGGCCAGGCCGGTTACGACGACGATGGCAAGATCGTCCAAGGCGGGTTCCGCGCTCAGGGCGAGCAGGCTTTCGCCAATTTGCGCCGTGCGCTCGAGGCGGGCGGATCAAGCCTGCAGAACGTCATCAAGGTGACGATCTTCCTCACCGCGATGACTCACTTCAAGGAGGTCGTCGACCTACGCCGCACGTTCTTCAGCGCTCCTTATCCCGCCGACTCCATCGTCGAAGTCAAAGCGCTCTACACGCCGGAAGCCATGATCGAGATCGAAGCGATCGCTGCGGTCGCGACGGCGGGGAGGTCGTGACATGGCGTCTGATGAAGTAGGGAGCCGAGGACTCGAGCAGTCCGCAATCGAGCGCCTTTTCGTCCCTCTGCAGGTTGGCAGCCTCACACTGGCAAATCGGCTTGCCGTCGCGCCGATGACCCGCGTCAGCGCCGATCAGCGTGGGCGCGCAACGCGGAGCATGGCGGACTACTATCGCTGGTTCGCCGAGGGCGGTTTCGGCATGATCGTGACCGAGGGTATCTACACCGACAAGGCGTTCTCGCAAGGCTATCTGTATCAGCCCGGTCTGACCGACGCCGCTCAAGTCGACGCCTGGCGTACCGTCGTGGACGGCGTACATCAGGCGGGCGGCCGGATCATTGCGCAACTCATGCACGCGGGCGCGCTCTCGCAGGGCAACCCATATCGTTCGCAGACCGCCGGACCCTCGGCCATTCGGCCGAAGGGAGAGCAACTGGCGTTCTACCGCGGCTGTGGCGCGTACCCCATGCCGGTTGCGATGACCGAGGCAGAGATCGCGGAGGCCGTCGAAGGCTTTGCGCGGGCAGCCCTGTTCGCGAAGGATGCAGGGTTCGACGGCGTCGAGGTGCATGGCGCGAATGGCTACTTGCTCGACCAGTTCCTGACCGAACACGTTAATCTGCGCGCGGATAAATATGGAGGCGATATCGCCCGTCGAATTCAGCTAACCGTCGAGGTGGTTCGCGCAGTCCGGTCTGCGGTCGGCGGCAAGTTCGTCGTCAGCGTCCGCATCTCGCAGGGGAAGGTCAATAACGTCCTCCATAAATGGTCAGGGCATGAGGACGATGCCGCGATCATATTCACGACGCTTGGCCGCCTGCCGCTCGACTATCTCCACACAACGGAGTTCGAGGCGTGGCGTCCTGCCTTCGGTGAAACCGGCGCAAGCCTTTCAGCGCTTGCGAAACGACATGCGCGGCTTCCGGTTCTGGCCAATGGATCGCTTCACGACCCGAAGCGTGCGGCCGCGCTCCTGGCGAACGGTGAGGCAGACTTCGTCTCGCTTGGGCGGGGCGCTCTGGCACATGCGGACTGGCCGGTACGGGCGCGGGCGGCAAACCCCATGGCGGAGTTCGATCGTGCGCTGCTATCGCCCATCGCTGATCTGGCTAACGCGGAACGGTGGCGAACGGCCAGACAGGAGCAGGACGTCCCGAACGGCGACCTCGCATCGGGAGAGGCCGCATAATAGCAGGTCCGTCATCACTATGATCGGGACCTTCTCGACCTCGCTAGGCTCGCCGCCTCTTTCCGAACGCCGCGATCACTCCGCCAGCGCCTCCCGGCGGCTGCGCCGGATCGCCGGGAATATCATCAGCAGGAACAGCACCGCGACGAGGGCGAGCAGCGTGGCGCTGATCGGGCGGCGCAGGAACACCGAAAAATCGCCGTCCGCCAGCAGCATCGCGCGCCGGAAATTTTCCTCAAGCTGCGGGCCGAGCACGAGGCCGAGCAACAGCGGCGCGGGCTCGACGCCGACCTTGATGAAGAAGTAGCCGATGACAGCGCAGCCGAGCATCAGCCAGACGTTGAACAGATTGTTGGCGATGCCGAAGGTGCCGATGCAGCAGAACAGCACGATTGCCGGGAACAGCAGACGATAGGGAATCTTCAGCATCGAGACCCACACGCCGATCAGGGGCAGGTTGATCACCAGCAGCATCAAATTGCCGACCCACATGCTGGCGATGACGCCCCAGACCAGTTGGGGTTGCTCGCGCATGATCTGTGGGCCGGGCTGGATGCCTTGCATCATCAGTGCGCCGATCATCAGCGCCATCAGGGCATTGGCGGGGATGCCGAGCGTCAATAGCGGGATGAAGCTGGTCTGCGCGCCGGCATTGTTGGCAGCCTCGGGCCCCGCGACGCCCTCGATCGCGCCCTTGCCGAAGCGGGAAGGATCGCGGGCGAGCTTCTTCTCCAGCGCATAGGAAGAGAACGGCGGCAGCGCCGCTCCGCCGCCCGGCAACACGCCGAGGACCGAGCCGAGCATGGTGCCGCGGAGCATCGCCGGGAAGGCGGCGCGAAGGTCGGCGCGACTGGGGATCAGGCTGCGGATCGACTGGCTGACGACGCGCATCGTCGCCGGGCGCTCGAGGTTGGCGATGATCTCGCCGAGACCGAACAACCCCATCGCGACCGGCACGAAGTCGAGTCCGTCGGAGATTTCAGGAACACCAAAAGTCATCCGCGGCGCCCCCGAATTGACGTCGATGCCGACAAGGCCGAGCAGGATACCGAGCAGCACCATCGCGAGCGACTTGGCGACGGAGCCGTGCGCGAGCACGACGGCGGCGATCAATCCGAGCACGAGCAGGCTGAAATACTCGACCGCGGTGAATTTCAGCGCCAGCGCCGCCAGCGGCAGGCTGAGCACGGCGATGACGACAGTCGCGACGGTGCCGGCAAAGAACGACGAGATCGCGGCGATGGCGAGGGCGGTCCCGGCCTTGCCCTGTTTGGCCATCTCGTGGCCGTCGAGGCAGGTGACGACCGAAGACGTTTCGCCGGGCACGTTGACGAGGATGGCCGTGGTCGAGCCGCCATATTGCGCGCCGTAGAAGATGCCGGCCAGCATGATCATGGCGGAGGGCGGCGACAGGCCGAAGGTGAACGGCAGCAGCAGCGCGACCGCCGGGATCGGCCCGATGCCGGGCAGCACGCCGATCGCGGTGCCGATGACGACGCCGATCAGGCAGAACAGCAGATTTTTCAGCTGCAGGGCGGTCGAGAGCCCCATCAGCAGATTGTCGAACAGCTCCATGTCAGAACCATGCTCCAGGCCAGATCGGCACCGGCAAGGCCAGCGCCTTGACGAAGAGCAGCACCGCGGCCGCCGAGAGCCCCAGCGCGAACAGCAGGGTCTCGATCGGCCGCGCTTCCCGCGTCGCCAGGCTGGCGATCAGGATTGCGGCAAAGGACGACAGCGCAAGGCCGAAGCGCGTGGCTGTCAGTGCGAACACGGCTACCGACGCCGTGATCGCGAGCAGGGGTTGCAGCCGGACTGGCGCGATCCCGACAAAGGGGCGGCGAAGGCCGCGGACGGCGAACCAGAGCCCGAAGCCCAGCAGCATGATGGCGATGGCGCGCGGCATGTAGCCAGGCCCCATGTCGGCGGCGGTGCCGCCCGACAAGGTGCGCGTCGCCGCCAGCGCGATGCCAGCGACAGCGATCAGGAACAGCCCGAAGAGCAGGTCCTGCCAATCCGTTCGGCGGGCGTTCATCGCAAGCCTCGCTTCGCCGGTATCGATCGCGTCATTCGCCCTTGATGCCGGCTTCGCGAATGATGTCGCCCCAGCGCTTTGTTGAATCCTTCAGCCAGGTTGCCATCGCATCCGTGCTGCCGGCGCGGACCTCGCCGCCCTGTTCGGCGATCTTTGCCTTGATCTCGGGTGTCTCCAGAATCTTGCCGATCTCGGCATTGAGCCGGGCAATCACTGCCGGCGGCGTACCGCTGGCCACGACGATGCCTTGCCAGGTGCCGAACTCGCCGCCGGGCAGCTTGGCTTCCTTGAACGTCGGCACGTCAGGCGCGGAGGGGACGCGGTTCTCGCCGGTGACCGCCAGACCGATCAACTGCTTGTTGTTTACGAAGGGAAGGGTGGCTGAGGCACCATTGATGAGGGCGCCGCTTTCGCCGGCGACGACGGCGCGGGTGGCGGCAGCACCGCCCTTGTAGGGCACGTGCTTGAACTGGATGCCGAGTTCCTTCTGCATCACCACGGCGGTGATGTGATTGGCACCGCCGACGCCGGAATTGGCCACGGCGAGTTTGCCGGGATTGGCCTTGGCATAGGCGATCAGTTCCGCCGCCGTCTTGACCGGGATCGATTCATGCACGGCCAGTACATAGGGGCCGAACATCACCATCGTGACCGGGGCGAGGTCCTTTTCGAGACTATAGGTCAGGTTGGAAAACAGGCTGGGCGCCGTCGTGAGCGAACCGAGATCGGTCAGCAGCAGGGTCGTGCCGTCAGGCGTCGCCTTGGCGACGGTGTCGGCGCCGAGGTTGCCGGACGCGCCGGGCTTGTTCTCGATCACCACGCTCTGGCCGATCGCCGCCGACAGTTTTGGGCTGATCAGCCGCGCCAGGATGTCCGAGGTTCCGCCGGGCGCGAACGGCACGATAATGCGCACTGGCCGGTCGAAATTTTGGGCGGAAGCTGTGCCCGGCAGTTGGCTGAACAGGATGGCTGCGGCGGCGGCGAGGGCGGCACGGCGCCCGAAACGTGGAAGCATGGTTTCTCCTCCGGTCGAATTCGCGCAAGCGCTCTGCGGCGTCGCGCATCGCGGTCTTTGGCCGCGCTGATGGCACGATAGGCGATGACCGATCCAATAGCGAACCAGAATGAGGATGGTCCGATACCAATTTTGGATCAAATCGCGGACTTGCGCTAGGCTGGCGAGCTGGGAGCCGGTATGCGGCAAAGAATAAAGGGAGTGGAATGTTCGAACTGAGTCAGGTGCGCTGCTTCGTGGCCGTGGCAGAGGAACTGCATTTCGGCCGCGCCGCTGCCCGGCTGAACATGACGCAGCCGCCGCTCAGCCGGCAGATCCAGATTCTCGAACGGATCCTGGGTGTAAAACTGCTTCAGCGCGGCAATCGCCTGGTCCGGCCGACGCCGGCCGGACAAAGTTTCCTGACCGAGGCGCGGCTGATCCTGAAGCTGACGGAGAGCGCGGCGCTGCTGGCGCGGCGCGTAGCGGATGGCAAGGCCGGCTCGGTCAATATCGGCTTCACCGCCGCATCTTCCTATAGTTATGTCCCGGAGCTGGTCGCGGCCTGCCGCCAGCAATTGCCTGACGTCGAGCTGATCCTCAAGGAAATGGTCAGCGGCGACCAACTCAAGCGTCTCGGTGCCGGCGAAATCGATATCGGCCTGTTGCGGCCGCCGATCCCGCGCAGCGGCCTGCAGTTTTTTCGGGTCAAGGCCGAACGGATGATCGCGGCCGTGCCGGCCGGGCACAAGCTCGCCGCGGCGGCGACGATCGATCTGGCTGATCTCGCGGCCGAACCGTTCATCACCTACGCCCCGTATGAGGCCCGTTACTTCCACGACCTGCTGGTGGAGTTGTTTTCACGCGCCGCATTGGCGCCGGTCTATGTCCAGCACCTCGCGCAGATCCATTCGATCCTGGCCATCGTGCAAGCCGGCGTCGGCGTCGCCCTGGTGCCGGAAGCGGCCGAGAAATTGCAGTTCAAGGGCGTCGCGCTGCGGCCGCTGGCGGACGACCAGCAACGGGCGGCCGAACTCTACTTCGTCTGGCGGGACGATAATGACAATCCGCTGTTGCCGGTGATCGCGGCGATCGCCCGCGACCTGGCCGGCAGAGCGTTTTCCAGCGAAGTGGACACCGGTTCGCGTTAAGAAAACGCGTCAAATCAAGAAGCCAGAGCCCTGTTCCGATGCATCGGAACGGAAAAGGCTCTGGAGCCTGAGCCATCCAATCAATGGATCATTCGATCCAGCAATTGGTCTGCGGCGGCATCAGTCCCGGTCTACTTCTGAGGTCTTCACAGCAAGGACCGCAGCGATGAGCAGAATGACCCCGAAGGAAATGGCACTGACGATCGGCAACGGGCTGCTGTCGTTCCCGGTCACGCCGTTCGACGTAGCCAACAGATTCGACGCGGCGCGCTATCGCTCCAATCTCGACTGGCTGTGCAGCTATGAGGTGGCCGGTCTGTTCGCGGCCGGCGGCACCGGCGAATTCTTCTCGCTGACGCCGGCGGAAGTCGTCGACGTCGTTACAACTGCGGTGCAGCAGACCGCCGGTCGCGTGCCGGTCCTCGCCGGCGTCGGTTACGGCACAGCGACGGCGACGGAACTGGCCGGCGCCGTCGAACGCGCCGGTGCGGACGGCATCCTGCTGCTTCCGCCTTACCTGGTGTTCAGCGAACAAGCGGGACTGGCCGCGCATGTCGAGGCGGTCTGCAAGTCGACCAGCCTCGGCGTCATCGTCTATAACCGCGACAACGCCATCCTCACCGAGGACACGATCGCAAGACTCTGCGAGCGCTGCCCGAACCTCGTCGGGTTCAAGGACGGCGTCGGCGACATCGAACAGATGACGCGGATCTATCTGCGCATGGGGGACCGGCTGACCTATGTCGGCGGATTGCCCACCGCCGAAACCTTCGCGCTGCCTTATCTCGAAATGGGCGTCACGACCTATTCCTCCGCCGTGTTTAATTTCGTGCCTGAGTTCTCGACCAAATTCTACGCGGCCGTGCGGCGGCGCGACCGTGAAACCGTCCAGGCCGGTTTGCGCGATTTCATCATGCCGCTGCTTGCGATCCGCAACCGCAAGCGCGGGTATGCGGTCTCGATGATCAAGGCGGGGATGAAAGTGATCGGCCGTGATTCCGGCCCGGTGCGCTCGCCGCTGACCGATCTGACAGCATCAGAGGTCGAGGAACTTTCGGCGCTGGTCAGCCGCCTCAAAGCGAGCGAGTTTACGAGGCGGGTGACCGCGTATTCAAATCTGACCGGATGAAGAACACCAACCAGGACGGGCTCACTAATACGCATGCATGAGGATGTGAATGAGAGTTTGACACGCAGATCATCCCGTCGGACCGGCAGGAATCTGCGCCAGAATCCATTTATATGATCGACCAAATGTGCTACCCCTACGTGTGTTAGGGGCCGCGCGATGTGGAATAAATTTTTCGGCAAGGGTAAGCAAAGCGGCGCTGCCGAGCCTCGCCAGAATCTCAATCCGGAAGAGATGATTTTGATCGATGCCCGAGCCAATCTCGCGGCAACGGGTAGTCTTACCGCAATTCTTGTTCATCTGTTTGAGGCCAAGGCCAATTTCGAAGCCAAAGCCAAAGAGGCAAGCCCGGAAAATGCGCCGTGCTACGAGGCAATCGCAGCGTGGAGCGATGAGTGCATGCGTGCGATCTACAATACAGCGACCGAGATCATCAAGCGGTGCCGCCCCGTTGTCGACGGTGGGGGGAGCTATGATCCATACGCCGGGATGGCCGTGACCGACTGTCTTGTTGTTCTGGAGAAGCTCAAGGAAATCCTGGATGGACAGATTGCGCTCCCAATCAGCCAATGGGACCGAGAGTTGGCGATCGACGCTCTCGAACGTCAGCACTTCCCGGCACTTTGGCAGCTGTGCGTTTGGCTGAGCGCCGCGTGGCATCAACTCGAAGATGTCATGGAACTTCGACAAGCCATGATGCGGTTCGTGAGCATGGGAGAAATCTTTGAGAACCGGCGTTGGGCCGGCGAGCAACTCAATCGATTGGGCATTATCAACGCCCTGCATGTCTACCGCGATGCACGCCTGCGTGGATTGACGGAGCCGGATCAGGGAATAATCGCGGAGGCTTGTGCCGAAGGACTGCGGGACTTCGGACATGAGACCGAAGATCGCGCCAGGCGCGCCGTCAACGCCGGCGATCTTACGCCTGATGCGCGATACCTCGATGCCAAGGATGTTATGCACCTCGGCCTGCATTCGCAGATGCGGCGGGTTGGAGGCGTTTTCCTTAGCCATCGTGGTCCGGACTGCAAACGGGCATTGATGGATCTGTACGGCAAGCCCCGGCCGACGATATTCCTCGACATTTGGGCGCGTCCTCGGGGCGATACCAACCGCCGTTTCTTGTGGCGCAATCTCGGCGCCTCAGAGGAGATGCACGCGTTCGTCACCACCAATTACGCAGCATCGAACTATTGCCTGAAGGAGGTGGAGGCTTGGGGATTGCTAAGTGCTGCACGCGGTCATTCGCCGGAAGCCACGCCGGCGGCGCCGATTCACCATTGTGCGCCTGGGCACTGCGTCGTCGACGTAACGAATCGACCATCGAGTCGGCACTGCGCTTCAGTCGTGAGGCGGTCGACATGGCTAAAGCTCCACTGGGTGTACGCCTCGGCGAAAGCGAGGCCGAGGCGTCGGCTTCAGATGAATGGAATCGGGGGATATTCGCAAGCGCAATTCTGTCGCCACGCCCCGGAGAAACCACTGCCGATATTCCTGCCATGATGCTGGCGCACGAACCGATCGCTGCGCTTTTGACTCTCATGAATCGTGCAATCGAACTTCTGAAGACCGACGCGAGTGCGACGGACGAACTTCGGCAAGTCCTGGTTCAAATCGAACAGATAATTCCCGAACGGTCGCCGGACCACACTTCGCAGTTTCGAGCGCTGCTGCGGTCGGTTATCGAACATCTCGCGACAGCAATCGAACTGAAGCGCAGGACGAGAACCGAGCCATTCTATTATTGCCTTCTTCATGTGTTGCAGGCGGTCGTGATCATGACGGATCACATTTCAACGGGCCTGGAAGACTCTGATCCCGGTGTATTCTCCCGTAGCCTTGTTTATCTTGCAAAATTTGGAGCGAGTCTTGACTCGGTAGTGTCACAAATCGGAACGCTGAGTCTCACCTTGACGAGGGCCGGCTTCTACCTCGTCGATCAGGATGCGCTGAGCGCCGGCCTCTTGCTAGGCCTCCTTCCGGTCAATCATGAGTCGGACAGGCTGGAACTACGTATCGATTCGACATTTGAGCCGACAATGTCGGCGTCCATGGTCAACACGATAGTTCAAGCAGGACTGGATTGCCGCACGGTGCAGGTTGTGTGCGAGGTCGAACCTTATTTTTGGCAGTGTGTGGTTGTGATTGCTGCGGTCGCTGCGTTTCCCAGCCGCAACTACCTTTTCATCGATGCAGAGGGTGGGCGGTCGCTTGAAACCCAAATCGGAAGGGTGAAAATGGAAGACTTCGCCCATGTCATCGTTGCTTGCATCGAAGACCTGCCTCAGCCGCTGATAAACCGACCTGACATCGGGTGAGTCGAGGAACTCTCGGCGCTGGTCGGTCGCCTCAAAGCGAACCAGTTTACGACCCAGTGGCTCGCGGCGGCGTAAGTCGGCGCGGCTGCACGCCTAACGAATCCCTTGTAGGCTCGTCCCAACCGATTCTTGGTTGCGGAGGGGACGCGTATGGCGTTGCGGTCGATCAAACGAATGGCGCTCGCGCTGCTGGTCTGTGGCGCAGGCCTCAGCAGCGTCGATGCCGCCGAGCCGATCCGTGTCGGCGCGGTGCTGCCGTTTTCCGGCGGCGTCGAGCTTTACGGCCAGCAGGCCAAGCTCGGGCTCGACCTCGCGGCCAAGGAAATCAACGCGGCGGGCGGCATTCTCGGCAGACCCGTTGAGGTGATGTACGCCGACGACAAAACACGGCCGGCCTCCGCCGAGGCCGCGATGCGCAAACTGATCGAGAGCGATGGCGTTGTCGCGGTGGTCGGCCCGATCACCTCGGCGAATCTGAATGCGATCGTGCCAATCGCCGAGAGTTCGAAAACTCCGCTGCTCTACGCCACCAATTATGAGGGCGGCAAATGCAGCCGTTATGTCTTCTCGTTCTCGACCGTACCCAACCAGGACATGGGCCAATTGCTGCCCTATATGAACCAGACCTTCGGCAATACTTATTTCCTGCTGGGCGCAGACCGGGTCTGGCCGCATCAGATGTTCGACATCGCAAAGCCGCTCATTGAAAATCTCGGCGGCAAAATCGTCGGCACGCAATATACGCTGGGCACCGAGACGGATTTCACCCCGCTGATCGCGCAGGTCGCGGCGGCCAAGCCGAAGGTGCTGCTGTTTGCGCTCAAAGGCGACGGCATCGATTTCATCCGGCAGGCCGACGACAAGGGATTGTTCAAGGAGACGACGGTCGCGTTCCTCGGCTTGTCCGAAATCGACCTCGGCATCTTTCGCGGCAAGGGCCAGAACATGCACACGGCGGTGCCGTCGGTCGCGACCAGCGATGACCCCGCCCTCAAAGCGTTTGTCGCCAAGGTTCGCGCCGAGGGCGGCGCCGATGTGCTGGTGTCGAACTACGTCATGACCCACTACAACACGCTGATCGCGCTCAGGGGCGCGATCAAGAAGGCCGGCAAGGTCGACAAGGAGGCCATCATCGACGCGATGGCGGGGCTGGTCTTTCCATCGCCGACCGGGCCGGTGACGATCGACCAGAACCACTACGCGACGATGAACATGTTTATCGCCAAGACGCAGGGGAGCGAACTCGTCACGGTCCGTGCGCTGGGCCAGATCGCGCCGCAGCCGGGATGCAAACTGGCGGATCGCTGATGCGGAGGCGCTCCATCGGGCACCTCCGTTGCCTCTACTGGCCGTAGCCCACAAGCAGTCTCGGTAGCCACAATACCGTCGCGGGAAACAGCGAGATGATGATCAGCACGCGACCCCGGCGCCCAGGAAGGGGCCGAGTTCACGGCTCTCCTCTTCCAGTTTCACGCCGGCGAAGTTGGCGCAGATGTAGAGCAGGATGCCGACCGGTGGCGTGATCAGCCCGAGGCAGAGGTTGAACACCATCACCAGCCCGAAATGAACGAGGTCGATGCCGACGGCCTGGACCACCGGGACCAGCACCGGGATCAGGATGAACATCGCCGGCAGCGGCTCCATGAAGATGCCGATGATGAGCAGGAAGACGTTGATCATCATCAGGATGATCGTCGGATCCGAGGAGAGGGAGCCGATCCAGCTCGCGAGCGCGCGCGGCGTGCCCGACACCGCGAGCAGCCAGCCGAAGCCCGATGACAGCGCGATGATGAACATCACGAGCGCGGTGTCGAGGGCGGTCTGGATCAGAATCGGCCAGATCGTCCTGAGGCTGAGCTCCCGGTAGACGAAGAAGCCGATGAACGCGGCGTAGACCACGGCGATGGTGGCGCTTTCGGTGACCGTGACGATGCCGCCGGTGACGCCGATCAGGATGATCACCGGCATCATGAGCGCCCAGCTTGCCGGCAGGAACAGCCGCGGAATCTGCCGGATCGGCACGGCTTCCGAGACCGGGTAGTTGCGCTTCACCGAAATCCAGTAGGCCGCGGCCATCAGCGACAGCGCAAGCAGGATGCCCGGCACGATGCCGCCGAGGAACAGCGCGATGATGGAGACGCCTTTCCCCGCAGACAACCCGTAGATGACCAGCGGGATCGAGGGCGGGATGATCGGTCCGTTGACGCAGGCCGATGCCATCAGCGCCGCGGCGAAGCCGCCGCCATAGCCCTGTTTCTTCATCGCCGGGATCAGCACCTTGCCGAGTGCGTCCCAGTGGGACTATCTGCAAGTCGCCGAATTCTGCCGCTTGCACGGGCGAGAGGAAGAGGCCGTTCGCCGTGCTGAGGAGGGACTCTGGGTGTTCGAGGATGAGCGGCCGGACGAGCGGCTCGTACTCTTCGCAGCGGACGCCTTTTCGAAGGCAGGTCGAAGCAATGCCGAGGCGCACCTGTGGCGTGCTTTCGAAAAGACGCCGTCGCTCCATCTCTACTCGCGGCTGCGCAAATTCGGCGGCGAGGAAACCCGCGCTCGCGCTGTCAGCTTCCTGGAGGCCAAGCAGGCCTCAGGCGCGCGATTCCATTGGTTTCAGCCGTCCGATCTTCTCATCCGAATATGGATGCAGGAGAAGATGTTCGATGCAGCCTGGGCGGTGGCGCGGCAACACGGCTCGTCGCCGGCCTTGAAGGACGAACTTGCCAGGGCGAGCGAGGCGACGCATCCGCGTGAGGCACTTGAAGTTCATGCCGAACGCGTTGTTTTGCTTGTCAATACTGGTGGCAATGCAGCTTACGCGGAGGCAGCAAAATTGATCGCGCGCATGGCGACCATGCGCAGCAAAAAAGAGCAGGCGGATTATGTCCTGGGGCTCAAAGCGCGTTTCGATCGCAAGCGCAACTTCATGAAGTTATTGGATTGACTTGGCGCCGGCACGCGACGCGGCGCTCTACCGGCGGCTGTCAGCCGCCTGCGCTCGGCGCTTGATCTTCCCAAGCCAGTCGCTTGACGAGGATGACGCGGGGTGAGCCGTCACGCCGGCTTGCGCGTGCCGTTCGGTCCCCAATCAGGACCGGGATCGCGGCCGGCGGCGACTGATGTCAGCCGGCCGAGGTAATGCGCCCAACCCTTGTCATGGCTGGCGCAGGTGGCTTCATTGGGAAGACCGCTATGGGTCATGCGCAGCAGCGTGCCGCCATCCTGTTCGATCAGATCGATTTCGATCAGGCTTGATCCCGGCGGTACCTCGTCGTTGGTTTCCCAGCCGAAACTGTAGGCGAGGCGGTGCACCGGCACGACTTCGCGAAATGCGCCGCGCGCCGTAGCGCTGCCGACGCCTTTCAGGAGATAGAGCCCGCCCGGATGCATCTCAGTCGTCGCCTCGGTGCCCATCCATTGCACGATCTTGTCGGGATCGGTGAGGAAGGCGAACACGCTGGCGCGGGGCGCCGCAATGTGGGTCTCGCGCTGGACGACGAACGCTTCAGTCATCGAAAACCTCGTTGCTCGTTGGCATGAAGAAGGTGCGACCGATGCGAACATATGCCCGCGCGCGGATTTACCAAGGGCGGTTGATGACAATGACGCGCCGCTGCCACATGATCGGCCCATGCAACTCAATTCGACGCTGACATGGCTGGTGGATGCGGCGGGCGCTGCACCGGGTGCGGACCGGTTCCTTGCCGAACTCGGTGCGCATTTGATCGCTGATGAATTGCCGCTCGCCGGCGGCGCCCTGACGCTCGCGGTCCCGCATCCGATCATTGCCCGTCGTACCTGGCTATGGCGGGCCGACAACGGCGAGGTGATCGAGGCTGTGGGTTTCGCGCCGGCGGGATTCGCAAATGCAGGACAGAAGGATTCCGCTGGTGATGCCGGCCGCCGCTGGCTGGCCGGGCTCGCGGGCGGAATGGTGCATGAAGACGTCGTGGGCCCGGGACCTGATGGACCTGTGCTCTCATGGATCGGGCCGCGTCAGTTCACGGAAGCGGAAATCGCCCGGTGGCGTGAGGTGGCCCGTTTTGCCGCCGCACCACTTGCAGCACTTTCAGCGCGCGCGACGCTGACCGCAACGCTCGAGGCCTATCTCGGCCGGCGCAGCGCGGCGCGCGTCCTGGCAGGACCATTGCGGCGTGATGTCGGCGAAACCATCCGTGCCGCGTTGCTCTATGCGGATCTACGCAGTTTCACCGCGCTGTCCGAGACTTCGCCGCCGGCTTCCGTCATCACCGCGCTCGATGCCTGGTTCGATTGCATGGCCGGTGCCGTTCACGCCTTCGGCGGCGAAGTGCTGAAATTCATCGGCGACGGCATGCTGGCGATCTTTCCGGTTATCGGCGACAATCCGGGCGATGCCTGCACCGCCGCGCTGCGCGCGGTCACATCAGCCCAGGCCGGAATGGCACATCTCGATGAGACGCGGCGAGAGCAGGGGCTGCCATCTCTCAGCTTCGGCGCCGCGCTGCATCTCGGTGAAATTCTGTGGGGCAATATCGGCGCGGCGGACCGGCTGGATTTCACCGCAATCGGTCCCGCCGTCAATCTGGTCAGCCGGCTCGAGGGGCTGTGCCGGCCGCTCGGCCGGACGGTTTTGATTTCCGGCGCGGTCGCTCGCGAGCTCTCCGCAAAACTAATCCCGCTCGGAACGCATCCGCTGCGCGGCATCGCCGCTCCCTGCGACGTCTACACCGTGCCGGACGGCTAGACCCTTCGGAACTCGATCACAAAGAAGTTAAACCGATCGGTTGACAATCCGGACTGCACGACTATGTTAAACCACATGGTTGAACAAGAGACCCATCTCGATGCCGTCTTTCATGCCCTCGCGGATCCCACCCGGCGGGCCATGCTTGGCCAGCTCGCGGAACGCGAACTCACGATTGGGGAACTGGCGACCCCGTTCAGCATGAGCTTTGCGGGTGCGTCGAAACACGTGCGGGTGCTGGAGGACGCAGGGCTGGTGAAGCGCACGATCCAGGGCCGCACCCATCTGTGCCGCCTGCAAGCGGCGCGGCTAGCAGAAGCCAATGAGTGGCTGCGGCGTTATGAGCGCTTCTGGACTGAAAAACTCGACGCGCTGGAATCCCTGCTGCGCGCCGAAGACGAAGCGGCAGCCAAGAAAAGCAAGACGTGAAGGAGTAGAACGATGGATGCGAAGACACCCGATGCCTACGGCACGCTGATCGAACCCACCACGCTGAAGATCCAGCGGCTGTTGCCCGGTCCGATCGAGCGCATCTGGGCCTATCTCACCGACAGCGAAATGCGCCGCAAATGGCTGGCGGCAGGCGTGATGGAGATGAAGGTTGGCGCGCCCGTCGAATTCGTTTGGCGCAACGGCGAGCTCAACGATCCGCCAAGTCCGCGGCCGGCCGATTTTCCCGAAGAACACCGCATGCAAAGCCGGATCACCGAACTCGATCCGATGCGCAAGCTTTCCATCGCCTGGAACAACAGCGGCGACGTGACGTTTGAACTGGAGCCAAAAGGGCAGGGCGTGCTGCTCACGGTGATCCATCGCCGTCTGCCCGATCGTTCGACCATGCTCAAGGTCAGCGCTGGCTGGCATATGCATCTCGACGTCCTTGTCGCACGCGCATCCGGCAATGAGCCGGCGCCGTTCTGGGAAGGCTGGAGCAAACTGCAAAAGGAATACGACCGGCGGCTGCCGGCCTGACGCCGCAGCACGACGCCGACCGCAACAAGCATCGCACCAAACAGGAGGCTAGCCATGATTCAGGCAATGAAGACGCATGTCGTTTCGGCAAAGGAGTGGGAAGCTGCGCGCCAGCAGATGCTCGTGAAGGAAAAAGCCAATACCCGTGCCCGTGACGCGCTGGCGGCCGAGCGCAGGCGGATGCCGTGGATGGCCGTGGAGAAGACGTACGCGTTTGAAGGACCGGGTGGCAGAGCGAGCCTGGTCGACCTGTTCGACGGCCGCCGCCAGTTGATCGTCTACCGCGCGTTCTACGAGCCTGGCGTGCATGGTTGGCCCGAGCATGCGTGCCGCGGCTGCTCCATGGTGGCCGATCAGGTCGCCCACCTCGCTCATTTGAACGCGCGCGATACCACGCTCGTTTTCGTTTCGCGCGCGCCGCAGGTGGACATCGCGCGGCTGAAAAAGCGGATGGAATGGGATATGCCCTGGTACACCGTCACCGACAGCTTCGACAAAGACTTCGGCGTCGACGAATGGCACGGCACCAACGTGTTCATCCGCGACGGCAACAAGGTTTTCCGGACCTACTTCATCAACAACCGCGGCGACGAGCAGATGGGGGGCACCTGGAACTACCTCGACATCACGCCGCTTGGCCGTCAGGAGGTCTGGGAGGATTCTCCGGAAGGCACGCCGCAGACGCCAACCTACAAATGGTGGAACTGGCACGACAGCTACGTCCCGAACACCGCGCCCGATAAAAAGTGGGTCGAGGTGTCGGACGCCGGCGAGGCCGCCATGCGCAAGCAAAGCGGCTAATCCGGCGACGTCAGCCACCGCTCGCGCAGTGCTGCGCGAGCGGGAGCAGCCAGATAGCAGTAACGCAGGAGAAGGACATGAGTGAGACGCATGCCGTCGCACGCAGCACCGGTGCGATTCCTCGCAACAACGGCAATGCGGCCGCGACCGGCGCCGCCGAATTTCTATACCTCGCGGCCGCCCCGACCTTCGCGATCATGGCGTTGCTCACGTCCGTTCTTGGCGGCGGAGCGGTGGAGGCCTTGTGTTCGCCGGCGTCACCGCTGAGCGGAATGGTTCCGATGTATTTGCTGATGAGCGCCTTTCATCTGGCGCCATGGCTGAAGCTGATTTCTCATCGGTGAAATGGTGTTGACCGGTGCTGATCCTGCTTTCGAAATCCAGATTACCTCGCATCACCTCCTCGAAAAGGAACAACATGAGCAAAGTTTTTACCGGTGGCTGCGCCTGCGCCGCGATCCGTTATGAAATTTCCAGCGAACCTGTCTTCATGAACCACTGCCAGTGCCTGGACTGCCAGCACAGGAGCGGCACCGGGCACGGCTCCTATCTGACCTTCATGGACAGGAAGAACGTAAAACTCGAAGGCAAGGCGGCGCGTTGCGACGTCGTTGCCGATAGCGGCAATGTGAAGACGCACAGCTTCTGCCCGGCCTGCGGGTCACCGGTCTATCTGACCTACACGGCGATGCCGGATGTCATTACCGTGCACGCGGCGAGCCTCGACGATCCCGCCCGGTTCAAGCCGCAGGCCGTGACCTACGGGATACGCAGCCATGCCTGGGATGATCTCGATCCGGCCTTGCCGAAATTCGACAAGATGCCACCTGCTGCCAGTTCCTGAACTGGCCACGGGTCTTTAAAAGGCGTGCCCTTAAAAAATTATCCTGATCATGTCGCCTTTGGCGCTTCTCGTACGTCTTGAACAAAGAAGCGCCAAAACGGAGATTTGCAATGGACCATTCCCGCTATCGATGGGTGATTGTCGCGGCCGGCGGCACGCTGGGCTGTGTCGCGATCGGAGCGATGTTTTCACTGCCGGTGCTGTTGCAATCGATCACGCGGGATACCGGCTGGTCGGTCGCCGGCGTATCGAGCGCGATGACGGTCGGTTTCCTGGCGATGGCGTGCTGCAGCATGCTCTGGGGCAACCTGTCGGACCGGTTCGGGCCGTTGCCGGTGGTGCTGACCGGATCATTGGTGCTGGCGGCAAGCTTGTTGCTCGCAAGCCTAGCGACTTCGCTTCTGGTGTTCCAGTTCGCATTCGGCGTTCTGGTCGGCGGCGCGATTGCTGCGATCTTCGCGCCGATGATGGCCTGCGTCACCGGCTGGTTCGATACCCATCGCAGCCTCGCGGTGTCCTTGGTGTCGGCCGGCATGGGGATCGCGCCCATGACCATGGCGCCGCTGGTGGCCTGGCTGGTCTCGTTCCATGACTGGCGAACGACACTGCAGATCGTGGCTGCGATTGTTGCCGTCATCATGATTCCAGTGTCGCTCCTGGTGCGACGCCCGCCGGCGCTCGCGGCGGCCAGCGCCAGTGTCCCGGCAAACGGCGAGCAGCAAACCGAGATGTCGGTGAGCGAAGCGGTGCGGTCGCCCCAGTTCGCGATCCTGCTGCTGACGAATTTCTTCTGCTGCGCCACCCATTCCGGACCGATCATCCATACGGTCAGCT
The DNA here is from genome assembly GCF_018130065.1 of Bradyrhizobium sp. AUGA SZCCT0158. Classification (GTDB taxonomy): domain Bacteria; phylum Pseudomonadota; class Alphaproteobacteria; order Rhizobiales; family Xanthobacteraceae; genus Bradyrhizobium. Next base: position 244,215 of record NZ_JAFCME010000004.1, read on the forward strand.
ATGCCGTCAGCTGCGGTATCCCGCTGATCGCGGCGGTTTCGATCTACAGCCTCGAAGGGCTCACGGGGCTCGGCGGCCGCATCGCGTTCGGCATCCTCGGCGACAAACTGGGCGCCAAGCGCGTTCTTGTGGCGGGATTGCTGGTGCAGGCCTTCGGCGCGCTGGCCTATGTGTTCGTCCGCGACCTTGCCGGCTTCTATGCGGTGGCGGCGGTATTCGGCTTCATCTATGCCGGCACAATGCCCCTATACGCCGCGATCGCGCGCGAGAATTTCCCGTTGAAGATGATGGGCACCGTGATCGGCGGCACGGCGATGGCCGGCAGCCTCGGCATGGCCACGGGGCCGGTGGCCGGCGGCCTGATCTACGATACCCTTGGCAGTTACACGTGGCTTTACGTCGGCTCCTGGGCCATGGGACTGGGCGCGTTCCTGATCGCGATGACCTTCAAGCCGTTCCCCAAGACGAATGCGAACGCTCAAGCGGCGACGGTGCCGGCCTCGGCATAACCAGACAAAACCCGGGCGCGTGTTGGCACGCCCGGGTTCGTTGTTAGATTGATCACCTTGCTGAGGGGATCAGCCGGCAAATGCCTTGTCGAGGTCGGCAATAACGATCTTTCGCATCTTCATCATGGCCTGCATGGCGCGATCGGCCTTCGTGCGATCGGGATCGCCGAGGTAACGGCCCAGCGCCGTGGGCACAACCTGCCAGGACAGGCCGAATTTGTCCTTCAGCCATCCGCATTGCGATTCCTTGCCGCCGTCGGCGGTCAGTCTGCTCCAGAAATAGTCCACCTCTTCCTGGGTCTCGACGCTGATGAAGAAGGAGACCGCCTCGTTGAATCTGTACTTGGGGCCGCCATTGAGGGCGTTGAACTTCTGCCCCTCGAGTTCGAAACTCGCCATGAAGTCATTGACGATTTCGACCTTGGCATTGGGAAACACCGATTTGTAGAAGGCGACGGCCGCGGGGACGTTGTTGTCGAACCAGAGGAACGGCGTGATGGAAGTCATGACGGATGTCCTTGTCGGTTGAGGTGAATCGGCAGGCTCGGTGGCTTTGGAGGGAGAGGATGGTCCGGGCAGGGTCGACAGGCAGATCAGCGAGGATTATTGGGCCGTCGTCGGCGTGGGCTCATGGGGTGGACGAACGAGGGGACAGGATTCCGACACGGTCTGTTTCTTTTTTCGCACGGCCCAATCCACCCCTCCGGGGGCAGGGCTGGTCTGGTAGGCTTCCTCGGTTCGTCTGAAACCGGATTGCCCATGTCCATTGATCTTGAACGCCTTCGCGCTGAGACGCCCGGTGTCATCAGCCGTGTCCACCTCAACAATGCCGGCGCCGGCCTGATGCCCTTGCCGGTGCTGCAGGCGATGACAGACTATCTTAGGCGGGAGGCCGAGATCGGGGGCTACGAGGCCGCCGCCGAGGCTGCAGCACGCCTTGACGGCGTTTACGACAGTGTTGCCGGTCTGATCGGCGCCGCCAGGGATGAGATCGCGCTGACCGAAAATGCCACTGTGGCGTGGCAAATGGCGTTTTACGCCCTGCCGTTGCGCGACGGCGATCGCATCCTGACAGCGCGGGCCGAATACGCGGCGAACTATGTTGCGTTTCTGCAGGTCGCCAAGCGCACCGGGGCGGTGATCGAGATCATCCCTGATGACGCAAATGGCGTGCTGGATGCGGAAGCGCTGGAGCGGATGCTCGACGATCGCGTACGTCTGATCGCGATCACCTGGGTGCCAACGAATGGCGGCCTGGTGAACCCCGCGGCCGCCGTCGGCCGCATCGCACGGGCGCACGGAATTCCCTATCTGCTCGACGCGTGTCAGGCCGTCGGACAGATACCGGTCGACGTCGCGGCGCTCGGCTGCGACATGCTTTCGGCGACGGGACGCAAGTTCTTGCGCGGTCCGCGCGGGACGGGATTCCTGTATGTGCGCCGCGAACTGCTGGGCAAGCTCGAGCCACCGATGATCGACCATTTCGGCGCGCCGTGGATGGCGCCCGATCGCTACCAGCTTAGGGCCGACGCCCGTCGCTTCGAGACCTGGGAGAACAACTACGCCGCAAGATTGGGGCTCGGCGTCGCGGTGGACTACGCGCAGGCGATTGGAATCGAGCCGATTGCCGCGCGTTGCCGGACGTTGGCTGGCCTGCTGCGCAATGGGCTTGGCCAGATTCCTGATGTGACGATCCATGACCTTGGACCACACCCGGCGGCGATCGTCACATTCTCCGTCCCGGGCTTTGAGGCCGATGCCGTGAAGACGCATCTGGCCGGGGCGGGAATCAATGTTAGCACGTCGGATCCTGCAAGCACGCTTCTCGACGCGAAGCGGCGTGCATTGCCTTCGATCGTGCGCGCCTCGCCTCACTATTATAATACGGAGGACGAAATCGATCGTCTGACGACGACTGTTCGGAAGCTCAGGGATCGCCAGTGATCGGTTTGCGCATCTCGCCGCTTCAAGAAGGAGCGGTTTGCTTCGTCGCTTTCAGTCGCCCACTTGCCTTCGGACCGCCATGGCGCGAAACTCTGCGCTGAGACTGATCCCCCGCACTCCAACGAAAGCAAAAACCTGATGGCACGCGTGCGCTGTATTACCGAAATGGGCATGGGCGTTGATGTTCATGGCCGCGACGCCACCAAGGCCGCCAAGCGCGCGGTCTCGGACGCAATCCGCCACTCCAGCCTCGGCTTCTTCCGGATGCTGGGCAAGACCGCCAACGATATGTTTGTCGATGTCACCATCGCCGTGCCGAACCCCGAGGCGGTGGATACCGCGGCGGTCGCCAAGGAATTGCCATATGGCACCAAGACCGTGACGGCGATTGCGGGCGGGCTCGAGATCCCGTCCGATCTGGGCAATGATCCTATCCTGATCGCCAACGCTGCCGTGATCGTGAGCTTTGACGACGGCAAAACCGGGTAGACACTCAACGAGCCGTCGTCCAGGCTGCCGATAAGAGCAACACCGGGGAAACAAGGGAGCGCCGCCGCCATGAAGCACTTGGTCAAATCCTTGCTTTTGTCATCGGCGCTCTGTGCATTCACGCTCTGGCCCGCGCATGCCGAGTTGGACGTTCCCGCGCTCAAGGCCGCGATCGAAAAATCGTTCGAGGCGGACTATCCAAAGCTCGATGCGCTCTACAAGGATCTCCATGCTCATCCTGAACTCGCGTTTCAGGAGGTAAAGACTGCGGCAAGACTCGCCGCCGAGATGCGCGCGCTTGGTTTTGAGGTCACCGAGAAGGTCGGAAGGACCGGGCTGGTCGCGATCTACAAGAATGGTGACGGCCCCACCATTCTGGTGCGCACCGAGCTCGATGCGCTGCCGATGGAGGAGAAGACCGGCCTCGACTATGCGAGCCGTGAAAAGACCACCTGGAACGGCCGCGAGACGTTCATCGCGCATAGCTGCGGCCATGACATTCACATGGCGAACTGGGTCGGCACGGCGAAGACACTGGTAGGCCTGAAGGACCAGTGGAAGGGCACCTTGATGTTCATCGCGCAGCCCGCCGAGGAAATCGTGCAGGGCGCGAAGGCCATGCTGGACGACGGCCTGTTCACGCGATTTCAGAAGCCCGATTTCGCCTTTGCCTTGCATGCCGGCGGCTTTCCCTACGGCAATCTCAGCTATCGCGTCGGCGTCGGCTCATCCAACGTCGATGGCCTCTTTATCAAGTTCCGCGGCCGCGGCGGCCACGGTGCGATGCCGCAGCTGACCATCGATCCCGTGATGATGGCCGCGCGTTTCATCGTCGATGTGCAGAGCGTGATCAGCCGTGAAAAGGATCCGACCGAATTCGCAATTGTAACCATTGGGTCGATCCATAGCGGCACGGTCGGCAATATCATCCCGGACGAGGCAACGCTGCTGGGGACGATTCGCACGTTCAAACCTGCGGTGCGCAACAAGTTGGTGGCGGGTATCGAACGGGTGGCGAAGGCCGCCGCGGCGATGTCGGATGCGCCGGAACCGGAGATCAGGATCGCGGAAGGCACCAAGGCCGTGTTCAACGATCCCGCCGTGGTAGCGACCGCCGAGAAGGTGCTGAAGGCGGCGTTCGGCGAAAAGCTGAGGCAGACGCCGGCGAACACGACCAGCGAGGATTTTTCCGAATTCGCGGGAGCCGGCGTGCCGTCGATGATGTTCAATATCGGCGTCTACGAGCCGGAACGGTGGATGGCGGCAAACAAGGCCGGGACGCCACTGCCCGGCAATCATTCACCGCTGTTCGCGCCGGTACCGAAGCCGACTATTCAAACCGGCATCACGGCGCTGACGCTCGCGGTGCTCAGCGCGTTCGATCAGCATGCAAGAGGCAAATAAACAATAATGGTTGAAGACAGCAGCGCCTACTGGAAGAAAGCCCGCGTCGAATTGCGTGCCGCCGGCTTCGAACCGGACCGCGCCGCGAAGACCAGCGCGGTCGTGACGATTGCGAGCGCCTATACCAATGCGCATCGCTGCAACAATCGTGTGCGCGCCATCACCGATCTGCTCGTCGAAATTCTCGCCGAACGCGGCGGGCAGGGCCTGATCGTGGGGGCGCCGGCGGTGTCGGACGCGCTGACGCAGGGCACGCCGACGGCGGGCTACAGCCTGGCGTCGCGCGACGTCGTCGCTGATTGCTTCGAGATCGGGCACTATGCGCACCATGGCGACGCCATGATCGTGATCTCCGGATGCGACAAGACCGGCGCTGCCGCCTTGATGCCGCTGGCGCGGACCAATGCCTTCGGGCTCGTGCTCTATCCCGGCACCAGTTCGCCGGGCCGGGTGTCGTTCGGTGCCTGGGCAGCCAAGGGCAACAATCTTACGATCATGGATTACGCTGAAGCGCGCGCAGCCAATGATTCCGGCCGTATCTCGGCAGATGAGCTGCTCGAAATCGAACGCAATGTGATGCCCGGCAGCGGCACCTGCGGCGCGATGTTCACCGCCAACACCATGAGCACGATTGCCGAAGCCATCGGCATGATGCTGCCGCGCGGCGCCTCGCATCCCGCCGACTACCACGCCGGCAGCGACATCCATGCCGACGTCCGTGCACAGGCCCGTGCCTCGGTCGACGCGCTGTACCGGCTGATCGAGGCCGGCATCCGGCCGCGCGACATCATGACCGAGCGCGCGTTCGAGAACGCGATCACCACCGTCTATGCGATGGGCGGTTCGACCAACATGTATCTGCACTTGCTCGCGGTCGCGCGCGAGGCGCAGGTGCCGGTCGGCATCGAGCGCATCCAGGCGGTCGGCGAACGCGTGCCGCTGCTGGCCGACCTGCAGCCGCATGGACCCTTTGCGATGGGAAGCCTGCATGCGATCGGCGGCGTGCCCGTCGTGATGAAGGAGTTGCTGCGCAACGGCCTGCTGCACGGCGACGTGATGACGGTCACCGGCAAGACGCTGGCCGAAAACCTCGCTGATGTGCCGACGCTGGATCAGATCGGCCCGCAGAAGATCGTTTCGCCGGTGGCCAGTCCCGTCGCGCCGCCGAACAACCACATCAGCGTGCTGAAGGGCAATCTCGCGCCGGAAAGCTGCCTGCTCAAACTCTCCGGCAAGACGCTCGACAACGGGCAATTCCGCGGCACGGCGCGGGTGTTTGAATCTGAGGCCGCCACGATGGCTGCGATCCGCGCCGGGGAGATCGTGGCCGGCAATGTGATCGTGGTGCGCAATGTCGGTCCGGTCGGCGGGCCTGGCATGCCCGAAATGGTGATGCTGACGATCCAGTTGCAGGGGCAGGGCCTCGGTGAGGATGTCGCGCTCATCACCGACGGGCGCTTCTCCGGCGTCTCGCACGGCATCCTGATCGGCCATGTCTCGCCGGAAGCGGCGCGTGGCGGTCCGATCGCGGCGGTCCGCGACGGCGATATCATCGTGATCGATCCCGGTGCGCGCACCGTCACCCTCGACGTGTCGCCCGAGGAGATCGCCCGGCGCATGGCAGACTGGCGCGCGCCTGACGCGGCGCGGGTGCGGCGCGGCTCGGTGCACGACAAATATATCCGGCTGGTGTCGTCGGCGCATTACGGCTGCGTGCTTTGAGCGGACGTGCGTCGGCAAAACCATGACTCATCCGCTCGATCAGCCCATCTGGAGCGCTCTGACGACCCGGCAGCAGGCGCTGGCGGAGGGCGGCGCCGTGGCGCGGCGCTTTCCGCTTGCGATCGCGCCGTTCGCGGACATGGTCGACATGTCGCCCGAAAGCTTTGCCGCCCTTGGCGCGCTGATGTCCGGATCCGAGATCGCCGTGCTGTTTACATCAGGCGCAGTCACCGCGCCGGATCAATTCAAAACGCTGCTCGCTGAGACCGGGGAGCAGATGACAGGAACGCCCAAGGACAGTTCGGCGCCCGGCGTGGAGATCGTCACGCTCGGCGTGGCCGATGTGCCCGAGATGATCGCACTGGTCGAACTGACAAAACCCGGTCCTTTCAGCACGCGCACCCATGAACTCGGAACGTTTCTCGGCATCAGGATCGATGGCCGGCTCGTCGCGATGACCGGCGAGCGCATGAAGCCCGGCAATTACACCGAGATGACGGCGGTCTGCGTGCACCCGGATCATCGCGGCCGCGGCTACGCGCAGGCACTGCTCGGCGCGGTCGCCCGCGGAATCGTTGATCGAGGCGAGATTCCGTTCCTGCATGTGTTTAGCAGCAACACCTCAGCGATCGCGCTTTATCAAAGGCAGGGAATGGAGATCCGTCGTCGCCTGCATGTGACGGTGCTGCAGAAAAAGGCGTGACGGTTCAATCAGGCGATCGCGAACTCTTGTTTGATCTCCTCGAACGTATGGAAGAAGTGCATCGGCCCGGCTGCCTGCAGCGCGGCGGGCAGGGCGTAGCCCCAGGCGACCGCGCCGGAATCCATCCCTGCGGCCTTTGCGGCGTCGATGTCGCGGAGTTCGTCGCCGATGCAGAGGACTTCGGAAGGACTTGTTCCGAGCTGCCGCGCGACGCGCTTGAACTTGTGGTGCTTGCCGAAGAGCGAGGCGCCGCAGTCGAAGCGCGCGATCAGCGCCGCGGAAGGACCGAGGACCTGGCGTACCGATGCTTCGCTGTCGGAGCTGACGATTGCGGCGTGGATGCCGATGTTCCGCAGGTCGGCCAGCAATTGCGGGACGCCGTCGAACAGCGAGATCTGGTTTGCGGCCGCAAGCTTGCGCCTCCGCATGTCGCGCGAGATGGCCGGCAGCTTCCACATCGGCAAGTTGAGGCGGGCGATGATTTCGCGGCCCGACCGTCCGCGCAATCCCTCCAGTTCCTCGGCGCTGACGGGCGCGAGGTCGAACTTCTCGATCAGATCCTGAAAAACCGTTCGAAACCAGGGAAGCGAGTCGGCGAGCGTGCCGTCGAAATCGAAAATGGCGAGGCGATAGCGAGGCATGTCGGATCTGCTATCGCGTCGTCACTTGTCGCCGAAATAATCCGGCTTGCCCGTGGTCCAGGTCTCACCCCAGAGCTGACCGCCGCCGTCGACCGTCAGCGTTTCCCCGGTGACGAATTTGCCGGATGGGGCGGCGAGGTAGACGCTGGCTTCCGCGATGTCCCATGGCGATCCCGCGCGCATCATCGGGTTCGAACGCGGATAGGCGGCGCGGGCTTCCGGCGTGTAGACGTTCCAGCCCTCGGTTTCGATCGCGCCGGGCGCCACGCAATTGACGCGGATGTTCAGCGGCGCCCACTCGACCGCAACCGCGCGCGACAGCCCGATCACACCAGCTCGCGCTGCGACGGAATGCGCGATGCCGTAGAGCCCATGCGTGGTGACGACCACGATGTTGACGATGCTGCCGGGATGCTTGCGGTCTCGCCAGCGCTGGGCGGCGGCCTGCATCATGTACCAGGTGCCGTTCAGATTGGTGTTGATGACTGTGTTCCAGCCCTTCACCGAAAAATCGATCGCGGCTTGCGGAAATTGACCGCCGGCGCTGTTGACGAGAATATCGAGCCGGCCGTGGGCGGACCATACCGCGTCGAACATGGCGTTGACCGCGTCGGGCTCCCTGATGTCGGCGGTGTGGGCCGATGCTTTCAGGCCGCGTCCGGCCATTTCGGCGACCAGCACATCGAGCTTGCCCTGATCGCGCCCGACCACGGCGACATGCGCGCCGAGCCGCGCAAACAGCCAGGCAATCGCCCGCCCGATGCCGCCGGCGCCGCCGGACACCAGCACGACCTGGTTTTTCAGCGCATCGGCCGCGAACACGGTCGGGTGAACCGCGAGCTCCGCGTCGGTCATGCCGAGTTTCTCAGGTGTTGCATGATCCGTCATTGGCGATGCCGCCCCTTGTTATGCGTGGCAACGTTCGTACATTACCGCCGCAACAACAACCACGAAAAGAACGAGTTTCAATGTCCGATCTTTCCGCCTTCCCAATTACAAAACGTTGGCCAGCAAAACATCCCGACCGCCTTCAGCTCTATTCGCTCCCGACACCGAACGGCGTCAAAATCTCGATCATGCTAGAAGAGATCGGGCTGCCTTACGAAGTGCATCTCGTCGACTTTGGCAAGGACGACCAGAAGACGCCGGAATTCCTGTCGCTGAATCCGAATGGCAAGATACCCGCGATCCTCGATCCCGATGGACCCGGCGGCAAGCCGCTCGGCCTGTTCGAGTCCGGCGCGATCCTGCAATACCTCGCCGGGAAGACCGGCAAGCTGCTGCCGGTGGATGCCGCGCGACGCTGGCAGACCATTCAATGGGTGCATTTCCAGATGGGCGGGATCGGGCCGATGTTCGGCCAGGTCGGCTTCTTCCACAAATTCGCCGGCAAGGAGTTTCCCGACAAGCGGCCGCTCGAGCGTTATGTCGCGGAGTCCAAGCGCCTGCTCGACGTGCTCGAGACCCATCTGGGCGGCCGGCAGTGGGTGATGGACGATGAATATACCATTGCCGATATTTCGATGCTCGGCTGGGTGCGCAACCTGATCGGTTTCTATGGTGCGCGTGAACTCGTCGCGTTCGATAGTTTTAAACACGTGCCGGCATGGCTGGAGCGCGGCCTCGCGCGGCCTGCCGTGGAGCGCGGCCTGAATATTCCGAAGCGGCCGTAAGCAACTGGATGTTTCGCAACGCGCTTTCCAAAAGCGGGCGGTTAACATCGCTCAACAGCCTTCGAGTGAAATGCCTTTCACGCGGGCCGATGGCCGGTCAAAGTCAATCTCTCGGCGACAAGGCCATCCATCAGTTGCTTCAGCGCCATGTCGTAGTCGGAAAAGTTACCGCCTGCAGCGATGGCGATAGCCGCCCGGTCGAAGGCCGCAGATAGGATATTGGCCACGGCGACGAGCGAGATTTCAGGCGAGGGGCGCATCGCCGCTTCCAGACCATTCAACAAAGTTCGGCGGCCATGTTTGGCATCGATGGCATCCACGGTTTCGAAACCCAGAACGGCGGGCGCCTCGATTAGGATCAGACGAGTTCGTCCTTCCTTCTGCATCGCGCGCAAGTACGCTGAAGCGCCTGTATGGAGCATGTGTATCGGAGCGTCTGCAGGCGAAGCAGCGTCCTCGATCTCGGCGGCAACAGCGGCGGACTCAGCCTCGACCAGGGCGAGATAGAGTGCCCTTTTGTCCTCGAAATGATGGTAGAGCGCCCCCCGGGTCACTCCCGCTTGCGTGGCAATCTCGGGCGTTCCGGTGGACGCATATCCCTTTGCGATAAAAAGTGTTTTGGCCGCTTCAAGCACTCTCCCACGAGTGGTCGCGCTGCGGTCGACGTTGCTCCTGCGTCCTTTTATCACTTGCATACATGCAGCCTGTATGTTTCCGTTTGCATACAGATTGTATGTTTTTTAGCAGCGGAGAACAAGGATGCAGATCACGAGCTATTATCCGGTACTGATGGTCGACAATGTCGCCGCGACCTCGGCATTTTATCGAACCCACTTTGATTTCGAGCCGGCGTTCGAGGCGGACTGGTACGTCCATCTGCAATCGAAAGTGCAAGAGAACGTTGCCCTCGCGATCCTGGCAGGCGATCACGACACGATCCCCGCGAAAGCGCGCGGCTCTGCGCGCGGTGTTCTGATCAATTTTGAAGTTCAAGACGTCGACGAGGTCTATGGCAGGCTTCGTGCAGCTGGGCTGCCTATCCTGCTTCCGCTCCGCGATGAGCCCTTCGGTCAGCGGCACTTCATCACTGAAGATCCCAACGGCGTATTGATCGATGTGATCACGCCGATTCCACCATCAGCTGAGTACCTGGAGTCTTACGCCAAGAACTGATCCTGATGGCGGCGATTCTGCTTCAAGGTCGGCAAACCGCTACACTCCCCGTTTGAGCAATTCATATACAACCGGGTTATCGGCGCATGCCCCAAAGCCGCATTCCAAGAGCGTCGTCACCACGTTCGCCGCCGTCAGCGCGATCACGAGCCATACGGCGGCCTGCGCGAACAGGCCGCCGGTCGGCGGCAATGCACCGCCATCATCTTCGAACTGCCGGTCGAACAGCAGCACCGCCGCGAGCAGGACGATGGCGGCGATGAAGCCGATCAGGGCCCACGTGTAATAGTGATAGCCGAGCAAGGCCGAACCGTAGCCCGGGTCTCCCGGCATGATGTGCAGCAGCACCTGCCGCGTCGAGGCGACCGCGCCGGCAACCGCTGCCAATAGCGACAGCGCATAGTGGCTTGGGCGGGGCCCGAAGCGGATGTTCAGGATCGGGCCGATCGCCAGCATCGCGAACAGGATGCGTTGCAGCAGGCAGAGCGGGCAGGGCAGTTCGTGAAGCAGAAGCTGCGCCGCAAATGCCGCCGCCAGCACCAGCGCGACGGAGTAGAGGCTGAGCGCATTCAGGGTGATGGCGCGGGTCTGGGTCATGGGCGGCTTCAGAACGACAGTTTCAGCGTATCGGTCGCATGGTGCAGATAGGTCGCGACGCAGGCGATCATGGCGGCCGCGTACAGGCCGAGCGCAAGGGCGCGTGAACCGCGCCAGGCAACCAGCATGACGATGCTTGCTGCCAGAAACAAAAGGGTGAATTCCATGCGGGGCCTCACCTGCGGGTGACACGTCAGTCTATGATGGATTCGCTGATCTGCATTGTATAGAAACCTGCGGACGCCTCGCCAGCAGCGAATGGCGCCAAATCTGGAATGTGTTGAAATGCCCATCACCATCTACGGCATCAAGAACTGCGACACCATGAAGAAGGCCCGCACCTGGCTCGACGGCCACGGCGTCGCTTACGATTTTCACGACTACAAGATCGCTGGCATCGCCAAGGACAAGCTCAAGCAATGGTCCGATGAACTCGGTTGGGAAACCCTGCTCAACCGCGCCGGCACGACCTTCCGCAAGCTGCCGGATAGTGACAAAGAAGGGTTGAACGAGCGCAAGGCGCTGGCGCTGATGCTGGCGCAGCCGTCGATGATCAAGCGGCCCGTGCTCGATCTCGGCGGCAAATTGCTGGTCGGGTTCAAGCCGGATATTTACGCCAAGGAAGTGGCGTCGAAGGACAAGCGCAAGGCCTAGTCGAGTTAGAAGCCTAGCCCAGTTCGATGACGTCGTCGGACAGCTGCCGGCTTGCGGTGCTCGGCACGAAATCGCGATCGATGATCGCCCGGACCAGGATCACGGGCACGGCCTTCGGCTTGAGACCCATCAGATTCTTGATCTTGAAGCCGCCCTCGATACTGATGCTCTTGTAGGAGCCGACGATGTGTTCGACCCCATCGCCACGACCGAACGGCAGCAGCAGCCGCTCATAGGACACGTCCTTGTTGTCGGCGTCCTGGACCGTTGAAATCGAATAGGCCGGCCGCTTGTGCTTCAGGCAGGCGCGATAAAGGGCAACCACGCGGGCATATCGTTCCGGCCCGATCGCGTTGTCCAGATAGCGATTGGCCGGCTTAGCCGGCTCGAAGCGATCGCTGCCGTAGGTGGCGCTTAGTGTGGTGCCCGCCTGGGTGATCAGGAAGCGAGCGTCGTCGCCGTGGCCGACCACGTCAAGGGTCATCATGTCGGCCAGTTCGTTGCCGACGCGGTTGGGTTGGAAATCATCGATAAGGGGAAGCGGCCGGTGCCTGGTTGCGGCGCGCAGCCACGCGTTCAGGAGCTCGCGCTGCTTGATCGACCTCACGACCGATGGATCGGCACTTTCGAATTCCATTGCCCTAGCCGAATTCGAGCACGTCGCCGGACGGAATGCGGCCGGGCGCGCGATGGAAAAGGTCGCGGTCGATGATGGTACGAAGCTTGGGCACCGGCAGCTTGTCGCTTCCGCGCATCAGATTCCTGATCTCGAAACCGCCATCCTCGCTGATGGTCTTGAGCGATGCGATGATGTGGGTGACGTTGCCGCCGTCGGAGAACGGCAGCAGCAGCCGCTCATAGGCGACGATACGTCCGTAGACGTCATCGATATTGGCGATGGTGTAGGCGGGCAGGCGGCGGGCGATGCATTCGTAATAGACCGGCATCACGATCGGTGCGAGCCTTGCGCCAAGATACTCGTCCAGATAGCGGCCCTTGCCGGTATGGCCATAGGCGCTCGACATCCGCGTGCCGTCGCTCTGGATCGTGAGGCGGGGCAGCGGCGTACTGGTATCGACGTCCAAGAAGACGAGGTCGGGAAGTTCATCCTCCAGCCGTTCCGGCCGATACTGATCCACAGGCGGCAGCGAATGCTCGCGGGCAAAAAGCCGCAGCCAGGTGTTCAGCAAATCGCGCTGCTTGATCGATTTGACGATTGATGGGTCGGCGCTTGCGAAATCCACGGCCGCGATCCCTGCCTGACTAAATCGCGAGATGATCTGCTCCGGGCGGTAATATTCTATGAAAAGGCCCGATTGCAGCAAAACACCGTTAACGGCGGCTTTCCGGTGCGCGGGTATGGCGGGAAGACGCTCCGGCACCCTGCCATTCGCGCAGGCTATGCAATTCGACTAAGGGCGGATTTGGAACCGGCACTAATGCTTTGGCCTAGCCAAGCTTTCCGCCTTGCCTAATCCGTGCCGTTGACGGCATATTCCGCCCGGAGGCGGCAGGTCCGGGACGGTTTCCAAGGCGTCCGGGAGAGCCTGCCCGACAAGGGAAAAATTGGCCGCGCGCGAGGGGATTTCGCAGCGGGCTGATGGGGGAAGTTTGTTTGGCCGATGAGTTCATTCTCGAAACCCACGGATTGACCAAGGAATTCGCGGGTTTCTTCGCCGTTCGCGACGTTGCTCTCAAGGTGCGTCGCGGCAGTATTCATGCGTTGATCGGGCCGAACGGCGCCGGCAAGACGACGTGCTTCAACCTCTTGACCAAGTTTCTGAAGCCCTCGGCGGGCCAGATTCTGTACAAGGGGAAGGACATCACTGCGATGGCGCCGGCCGACGTGGCCCGCCTCGGGCTGGTGCGTTCGTTCCAGATTTCGGCGGTGTTTCCGCACCTCACGGCGCTGGAGAATGTTCGGGTCGCGTTGCAGCGCCAGCACGGCTCTTCATTCGATTTCTGGCGCTCCAAGAGCGTGCTCGATCGCTTCAACAATCGTGCCCATGAGCTGTTGAACGACGTCGGCCTGAGCGAATTCGCCACGACACCGGCGGTCGAGATGCCCTATGGGCGCAAGCGCGCGCTCGAAATCGCAACGACGCTGGCGCTCGATCCGGAGATGATGTTGCTCGACGAACCGATGGCCGGCATGGGCCACGAGGACATCGACAAGATCGCGGCGCTGATCAAGAGCATCTCGGCGAAACACACGATCCTAATGGTCGAACACAATCTCTCCGTGGTGGCGAACCTTTCCGATATCATCACGGTATTGACGCGCGGTCAGGTGCTGGCGGAAGGCAATTATGCCGATCTGTCCAAGGACGAGCGCGTCAAGGAAGCCTATCTGGGGGCCGGTCATGGCTGAGGTAAAGATGGCGGAAGCCCCTGCAAAGACGACCGGCGCTCCGGTTCTCTCGGTCCAGAACCTGGAGGCCTGGTATGGCGAATCACACATCCTTCACGGCATCAATTTCAATGTGAACGCCGGCGAGGTGGTGACGCTGCTCGGACGCAACGGCGCCGGCAAAACCACCACGTTGAAATCGGTGATGGGGATCATCGGCAAGCGCACCGGTTCGATCCGCTTCAACAATGAAGACATCACGCGCACCTCGTCCGACAAGATCGCGCGGATGGGCGTCGCCTTCTGCCCGGAGGAGCGCGGCATTTTCGCAAGCCTCGACGTGCGCGAAAACCTGCTGCTGCCGCCGATCGTGCGCCCGGGCGGCCTTTCGCTCGATCAGATCTTCGAGCTGTTTCCGAATCTGAAGGAACGGCTCAACAGCCAGGGCACCAAGCTTTCGGGCGGCGAGCAGCAGATGCTCGCGATCGCCAGAATCCTGCGTACCGGTGCGCGGTTCTTGATGCTGGACGAGCCGACCGAAGGTCTGGCACCGGTCATCATCCAGCAGATCGGGCACACCATCGCGCGGCTGAAGTCGGAAGGTTTTACCATCCTGCTGGTCGAGCAGAATTTCCGCTTCGCCGCGACGGTCGCGGATCGCTATTACATCGTCGAGCACGGCAAGGTCATCGACGGGTTCGCGAATTCGGAACTGCAGGCCAATATGGACAAGCTCCACACTTATCTTGGCGTCTGATCGGTATAGTTCGGCAAACAAAATTCAGGGAGAAAATATGAAACAGAAAATTTCGGCACTGCTTTTCGGCACCGCGCTGACACTCGCCGCGAGCGGCGCGTTGGCGCAGGACAAGAACATCAAGATCGGTGTCCTCACCGACAATTCCGGTCTTTATTCCGACCTCGGCGGCGCCGGCTCCACGCTCGCCGCCCAGATGGCGATCGAGGATTCCGGGCTTGCCGCCAAGGGCTGGAAGATCGATGTGATTTCGGCCGACCACCAGAACAAGCCCGACATCGCCACGACCATCGCGCGCCAATGGATCGACGTCGAGAAGGTCGACATCTTCATGGACGTGCTGAACTCCGGCGTTGCGCTGGCGGTCAACAATCTGGTGAAGGAAAAGAACGCCGTTATGATCAATACCGGGGCGGCGACGTCGGATCTCACCAACGCCCAGTGCTCGCCGAACACGATTCACTGGGTTTACGACACCTACATGCTGGCGAACAGCACCGGGCAGGCGCTGGTGAAGGCCGGTGGCGACACCTGGTACTTCCTGACCGCGGATTACGCGTTCGGCCACGCGCTGGAACGCGACACCGCTGCGGTCGTGACTAAATCGGGCGGCAAGGTTATCGGCACCGTCAGACATCCGCTGAATTCGTCGGACTTCTCCTCGTTCCTGCTGCAGGCGCAGGCTTCCAAAGCCAAGATCGTCGGCATGGCCAATGCCGGCGGCGACACCACCAACACCATCAAGCAGGCGTCGGAATTCGGCATCGTCTCTGGCGGCCAGAAGCTGGCTGGTCTCCTGCTGTTCATCACCGACGTTCACTCGCTCGGCCTGAAGGTGGCGCAGGGCCTGAGCTTCACGGAAACCTTCTATTGGGATCTGAACGACGACACCCGCGCGTTTTCCAAGCGCTTCTCCGAGCGCATGAAGAACAAGGCGATGCCGTCCATGGTGCAGGCCGGCGTCTATTCCGGTCTGATCCACTACTTCAAGACGCTCGACGCGATGGGCGGCAATCCGCATGACGGCATCAAGGTCGTTGAGAAAATGAAGGCGGCGCCGACCGAGGACCCGCTGTTCGGCAAGGGGACGATCCGCGCCGACGGTCGCAAGCTTCATCCGGCCTATCTGTTCGAGGTCAAGAAGCCGTCCGAATCCAAGGGACCGTGGGACTATTACAAGCTGATCGGGACCACCCCTGGCGACCAGGCCTTCCGGCCGCTTTCGGAAAGCGCCTGTCCGCTGGTAAAGAAGTAACGAAGATCGCCCGCCGGCACCGTGCCGGCGGGCTTCCGTTCGCGTCACCACGCGACACCTTCGCGTCACGACGCGAAATAACGTCACCACGAAATCGAGTGCGAAACCGATGCAAGCTCTCTACGCGCAGCTTTTGGTGGGACTGATCAACGGCTCGTTCTACGCGCTGCTCAGTCTCGGGCTGGCCGTCATCTTCGGCATGCTCAACATCATCAATTTCGCCCATGGCGCGCTCTATATGATGGGAGCGTTCTGCGCCTATTTCCTGCTCAACCTGGCGGGCATCGGATACTGGCCGGCGCTGATCATCGCGCCGATCGTGGTCGGCATCTTCGGCATGATCCTGGAACGGACGATGCTGCAGTGGCTTTCAGGCCTCGACCATCTCTACGGACTGTTGCTGACGTTCGGCATCGCGCTGATCGTGCAGGGCGTGTTCCAGAATTATTTCGGCTCCTCGGGCCTTCCCTATGCGATCCCCGATGAACTGAAGGGCGGGATGAACCTCGGCTTCATGTTCCTGCCGATCTACCGCGGCTGGGTAGTCGTGTTCTCGCTCATCGTTTGCCTTGCTACCTGGTACCTGATCGAAAAGACGCGGCTTGGCGCCAATCTGCGCGCCGCGACCGAAAATCCGACGCTGGTGCGCGCGTTCGGCATCAACGTGCCCAGGATGATCACGCTGACCTACGGGCTCGGCGTCGGTCTTGCGGCGCTGGCCGGCGTCCTGTCCGCCCCGATCAACCAGGTCCGGCCGCTGATGGGCGCCGACCTGATCATCGTCGTGTTCGCGGTGGTGGTGATCGGCGGCATGGGCTCCATCATGGGATCGATCATCACCGGCTTTTCGCTCGGCGTGATCGAAGGACTGACCAAATATTTCTATCCCGAAGCTTCAAACACCGTGGTTTTCGTCCTGATGGTGCTGGTGTTGCTGGTGAAGCCAACGGGTCTGACCGGACGGGCGGCCTGATATGAGCGCATTGACTGACGATACACTGCCGGTGTCACCGCGTGCCGTGCGCGACGAGATGATCGTATTCGTGCTGATGGCAGCGCTGCTGGCGATCGTGCCGCTGACCGGGATCTATCCGTTCTTCGTGATGCAGGCGCTGTGCTTTGCGCTGCTGGCCTGCGCGTTCAACCTCCTGATCGGCTATGGCGGGCTTTTGTCGTTCGGCCACGCGATGTTTCTGGGCACGGCCGGTTACTTCACCGCGCATGCGCTGAAGGTCTGGGGGCTGTCGCCGGAGCTTGGAATTCTGGTCGGCACCCTCGGTGCCGCCGGGCTCGGCGTCATTACCGGCGTCGTCGCTATTCGCCGTCAGGGCATCTACTTCTCGATGATCACGCTGGCGCTGTCGCAGCTGCTGTATTTCATCTACCTGCAGACGCCGTTCACCCATGGTGAGGACGGCATCCAGGGCATCCCGCAGGGCTATCTGTTCGGCATCTTCAATCTCGCCAAGCCGACGGTGCTGTATTACGTCATCCTCGTCGGGTTCCTTGGCGGTTTCCTCTTGATCTATCGCACCATCAACTCGCCGTTCGGCGAGGTTTTGAAGGCGATCCGCGAAAACGAACCGCGCGCGATCTCGCTGGGCTACAAGACCGATCACTACAAACTGCTGGCCTTCATCCTGTCCGGAACGATCGCCGGTTTCGCTGGCTCCCTAAAGGTGTTCGTGGCGCAGAACGCCTCGCTCACCGACGTGCACTGGACGATGTCGGGCGAAATCGTGCTGATGACGCTGGTCGGCGGTCTCGGAACCGTGTTCGGTCCCGTGGTCGGCGCATTCGTGATCATTGCCATGCAGCAATATCTGGCCGGTTTCGGCCAGTGGGTGACGGTGATCCAAGGCGTCATCTTCGTCGCCTGCGTGCTGACTTTCCGCCGCGGCGTGATCGGCGAGATCGCGCATTTCTTCCGTCGGTCGCTGTAAATTACCCGTTTGGGCGCATTTTAACGGCCTACAAAGCGGTGGATGACCACTATTCCGGGGTCCGTCGTCGCGCGCTTTGCCTGTGAATGGTCTATGACAGTTTTGTGACAGGCCGCCCCGGGCAGCCGTTCCAGAACGATGGATAAGACCGATGTTGCGCTGGTTTCGCTATTTCCTGCCCAAGGAAGAGCGGTTTTTCGACCTCTTTGCCCGTCACTCCCAGACCGTCGTGCAGGGGGCGCTGGCGCTGCAGGACATGCTGCGCGGCGGCGACGAGACGCCGGTGTTTTGCCAGCGCGTCAGTCAGTTCGAAAACGACGCCGACAACATCACCCGCGAGGTCCTGACCGCGGTCCGGCGCACCTTCATCACCCCGTTCGACCGCGGCGATATCAAAAACCTGATCACCTCGATGGACGATGCCATCGATCAGATGCAGCAGACCGCCAAGGCAGTGGTGTTGTTCGAGGTCCGAACTTTCGAGCCGCCGATGCGCGAGATCGGGACGCTGATTGTCGAGTGCGCCAATCTCGTCGGGCGCGCATTGCCGCTGATGCAGTCGATCGGCGACAACGTCGCGATGCTGACCGCGATCACCGAGGAGATCGGCAAGCTGGAGGGGCGCATCGACGACCTCCACGACATCGGGTTGAAAGAACTGTTTCTCAAGCATCGCGACGCCAACACCATGGATTTCATCGTGGGCGCCGAGATCTACAAGCATCTTGAAAAAGTGTCCGATCGTTTCGATGACGTCGCCAACGAGATCAATTCAATCGTGATCGAACAGGTATAGGGCAGGGACGCGCAGTGGACGCCTCGCTTGGTCTTCCGATTCTGATCTTCCTGATCGCGGTTGCGTTGCTGTTCGACTTTCTCAATGGGCTGCATGACGCCGCCAATTCGATCGCCACGATCGTGTCGACCCGAGTGCTGCGCCCGCAATATGCGGTGCTCTGGGCGGCTTTCTTCAATTTCATCGCCTTCCTCTTCTTCGGGCTGCACGTCGCCAATACGATCGGCAAGGGAATTATCGAACCTGATATCGTCGATGCCACCGTGATCTTCGCGGCGCTGGTCGGCGCCATCGCCTGGAACCTGATCACGTGGGGGCTCGGCATTCCATCGTCCAGCTCGCACGCGCTGATCGGCGGGCTGGTCGGCGCCGGCATGGCAAAGGCCGGGATTTCGGCCGCGGTCTGGAGCGGCCTGTCCAAGACGCTGCTGGCGATCGTGCTTTCGCCGCTGGTTGGCTTCCTGCTGGCGCTGGTGCTGGTTGCCATCGTGTCCTGGCTCTCGGTGCGCTCGACACCGTTCGCGGTCGATCGCGCATTCCGTATTCTGCAATTCGTATCGGCGTCGCTTTATTCGCTGGGCCACGGCGGCAACGATGCACAGAAGACCATGGGCATCATCGCGGTGCTGCTCTATTCGCAGGGCCACCTTGGCTCCGACTTTGCAATCCCGTTCTGGGTGGTGATCTCCTGCCAGGCGGCCATGGGGCTCGGCACCTTGATGGGGGGCTGGCGGATCGTCCGCACCATGGGCCTGCGGATCACCAAATTGACTCCGATGCAGGGCTTTTGCGCCGAAACCGGCGGGGCCGCGACTCTGTTCATGGCGACCTATCTCGGGGTTCCCGTCTCCACCACCCACACCATCACTGGCTCGATCGTCGGCGTCGGCGCAGCGCGCCGGGTCTCGGCGGTGCGCTGGAACGTGGCGAGTTCGATCCTCTACGCCTGGGTCATCACCATCCCGGCCTCGGGAATCGTGGCGGCACTGACCTATTGGGCGGTCGTGCTGCTGCGCTAGAGCGCATCGGAACGGGCTCTCGTCAGGTGACCAGCTTCAGGCCGACAATACCGGCAACGATCAACCCGATGCTGGCCAGGCGGGCTGCGGTCGCAGGTTCACCGAACAGGGCGATGCCAAGGATGGCCGTGCCCACGGCGCCGATTCCGGTCCAGACCGCATAGGCGGTTCCGATCGGCAGCGTCTTCAACGCCAGTCCAAGCAGCAGGATACTCGCGGCCATGGCCGCCAGCGTCAGGACCGACGGCACCAGCCGCGTAAAGCCTTCGGTGTATTTGAGGCCGATTGCCCAGCCGATTTCGAGGAGACCCGCGGTGAACAACACAGCCCAAGCCATGACAAACCCTCCAGATAGAGCAGGGTCGTCCCCGCGGATGGTGGTGATGGGAAGGTCGTCCTTCCCAGAGTGATATGGGGGTTGTATCCACCGTCGGCAATTGCCAAATCGCCCTTGATTGCGCCCGTTTTCCCTGCCAAACGCTCGATTCATGTCCGACATTGCCGTTTCAGCCGAATCGCCGTCCCGCTCGCCGCTTGCAGATGAAGTGGCGCGGCGGCGGACCTTTGCCATCATTTCCCACCCGGACGCCGGCAAGACCACGCTGACCGAGAAGCTGCTGCTGTTCGGCGGCGCCATCAACCTTGCCGGTCAGGTCAAGGCCAAGGGCGAACGCCGCAACACCCGATCCGACTGGATGAAGATCGAGCGCGAGCGCGGCATTTCGGTCGTGACCTCGGTGATGACCTTCGAGTTCGATGGCCTCGTCTTCAACCTCCTGGATACGCCGGGCCATGAGGACTTTTCGGAAGATACCTACCGCACGCTGACGGCGGTCGATTCCGCGGTCATGGTGATCGACGCCGCCAAGGGTATCGAGGCGCGCACCCGAAAGCTGTTCGAGGTGTGCCGGTTGCGCGACATCCCGATCATCACCTTCATCAACAAGATGGACCGCGAGAGCCGCGACACGTTCGAACTGCTCGATGAAATCGAGAAGACGCTGGCGCTCGACACCACGCCGATGACCTGGCCGGTCGGCCGCGGCCGTGACTTCCTCGGCACCTACGACATCGCCACCGGCGGCGTGCGCCTGCTCGAAGGCGGCGGCGCCAAGACCGGCGCCGCGCAGCAGATCGACATCGCCGATCTCGCCGGCCGCAGCGCCAATCTCGACGTCGCCGAGGTCAAGGACGAACTCGCGCTGGTCTCGGAAGCCTGCAAGCCGTTCGAACTCGAGGCGTTCCGCGAGGGCCACCTGACGCCGGTCTATTTCGGCAGCGCGCTGCGCAATTTCGGCGTCGGCGATTTGCTGGAAGGCCTCGGGCGCTTCGCACCGGCGCCGCGCGCGCAGGAAAGCAATCTGCGCAAGGTCGAGGCAGCCGAGCCGCGCATGAGCGCCTTCGTGTTCAAGATCCAGGCCAACATGGATCCGAACCACCGCGACCGCATCGCGTTCGCGCGGCTGTGCTCCGGCAAGCTCAGCCGCGGCATGAAGGCCAAGCTGGTGCGCACTGGCAAAAACATGTCGCTGTCCTCGCCGCAATTCTTCTTTGCGCAGGACCGCTCGGTGGCGGATGAAGCCTTTGCCGGCGACGTCGTCGGCATTCCCAACCACGGCACGTTGCGGATCGGCGATACGCTGACCGAAGGCGAAGATCTCACGTTCGTCGGCGTGCCGAGCTTTGCACCGGAAATCGTCCGCCGCGTGCGCCTGACCGATGCAATGAAGGCCAAGAAGCTGAAGGAAGCGCTGCAGCAGATGTCGGAGGAGGGCGTCGTGCAGGTGTTCCGCCCGCGCGACGGCGCGCCGGCGCTGGTCGGCGTGGTCGGTCCGCTGCAGCTCGACGTGCTCAAAGCGCGGCTTGACGCGGAATATTCGCTGCCGGTCGAATTCGAAGTCTCGGAATTCCAGCTGGCGCGCTGGATCTCGTCCGACGACCGCAAGAAGCTCGACGCGTTCATCTCGGCCAATGGATCGGGTGTTGCCGATGACGTCGACGGTGACCCGGTGTTCCTCGCCAAGAACGAGTTCTATTTGGGCTACACCAAGGAACGCGCCGAGGGCATCGTGTTTTCCCACATCAAGGATGTGAAGAAGAAGGGGTAGGGACGGGCCCGCGCGGCGTCCCCACCTTGTCGTCCTCCGCGAAAGCGGGGGACCCAGCACGCCGCGGCCCCTCGATTATTCAACAACCGTCTCTGGGATACTGCGTCACCCGCCTCCGCGGGTGACGACACCTCGCGCGTCGTTACAGCAGCGCACGCCGGCGAACAGGCGCCGATCGCGGAACTGTCGGGCATGAATGCGGGGCAGTGAACGCGCAGGGATGTGAACGCTATCAGGCTTGATCCCGACCAAAGTGGGCACCAAGTTCACCAGAACTGCGATCGAGGCTTCTTCCATGCTCCGGCTTATCGCGATCTGCCTGATCGGCATCACCATCGGCATCAACGCCGCTGACGCCCAGTCGCGGCGTCAGATCGACGCCACACCGTTTTCGCACGCGCCGTGCAGCGTGCTCGACGGCCAGCCCTGCATGCCGTCGTTCTGCAGCGTGTTCAACGATGGCCCCTGCATTCCCGAGATCGATTATCCCTACGGCCAGAACCTGCAACTGACGATCGAAAGCGTTCCGCCAAAGGACCAGGCGGCGAAATACCGGAAGCCGGACCACGACCTCGACAGCATCGGCGACCTGTTTGCGGCGCTGCGGTCCTGCTGGACCCCGCCGCCGGCCGATAGCGCGCGCGAGGGCATGCAGATGTCGGTGCGCTTCAGTTTCAAGCGCTCGGGCGAAATCATTGCCGCCCCCCGGCTGACCTTCGCCACCGCCGGCGTTCCGGCCGATACCCGCGCCATTTATCTGAAGGCGATCAACGCCTCGCTCGATGCCTGCAAGCCGCTGAAATTCACCGGCGAGCTCGGAGGCGCGCTGGCCGGGCGACCGATCGCGATCCGCTACGTCGACAACCGCGATCTGAAGAAGCAAGCGGAGAAGCCATGAGGCTGATGGCGGCGGTGCGCATTGCGCTCCCGGCCCTTTAAATGATACGCGAGGTCATAACCAAAGCTGCCCAGGGAGGGACATCGTGGGACTGCTGGTGATGATCCTGGGCCTGATCCTGTTTCTCGGCGTCCACACGCTGACCACGCAGCGCGAATTGCGCGCACGGGTCATCGGCTCAATGGGCGAGGGCGGCTACAAGATCGGCTATGCGCTGGCCTCGGTCGCGGGTCTGGCGCTGGTCATCTGGGGCTTTGCCAATTATCGCGCTACGGGCTGGATCAACGTCTGGAACCCGCCGACGGCGTTCAAGCACATCACCGTGGCCCTGATGCTGCCCGCGATCATTCTGGTGGTCGCCTCCTACATCCGTGGCCGGATCTACACGACGCTGAAGCATCCGATGCTGACCGGAATCAAGCTATGGGCGGCCGCGCATCTGCTCGCCAATGGCGATCTCGGCTCGATCATCCTGTTCGGCTCGTTTCTGGCGTGGGCGGTGTTCGACCGCATCTCGCTGAAACGCCGTGCAGACGCAGGCGGGCCGCCGATACCGGTCGGCGGTCCCGGCAACGACCTGATCGCGATCGCGGTCGGGGTCATCGCCTATCTGGCGCTGGCATTTGCCTTCCATCCGGTCGTGATCGGCGTCCCCGTGGTTGGAGTGTAGCATGTCAGTCCAGTCGGCCATCAGGCGCAAGACCGCGCCAGACATTCGCGCGCGCAAGAACGGCGATCCGATCGTGATGCTGACGTCCTATCACGCGCATACGGCGGCATTGGTCGATCGCTATTGCGACGTCATCCTGGTCGGCGATTCCCTCGGCAACGTCATGCACGGGTTCGAGACCACGGTGCCGGTGACGCTCGATATGATGATCCTGCAGGGGCGTGCGGTGATGCGCGGTTCGCAACACGCGCTGGTCGTGGTCGACATGCCCTTCGGCTCGTATGAGGCCTCGAAAGAGCAGGCGTTCCATGCCGCGGTGCGGATATTGAAGGAGACCCGTTGCGGCGCCGTCAAGCTCGAAGGCGGCGTGCGGATGGCGGAGACGGTGGCGTTTCTCAGCGAGCGCGGCGTTCCCGTGATGGGCCATATCGGCCTGACGCCGCAGTCGATCAACACGCTCGGCTCGTTTCGCGCGCAGGGCCGCGAGGAAGGCAGTTGGGGGCCGATCGAGAACGACGCCAAGGCCATTGCCGAGGCGGGTGCCTTCTCGGTCGTGATCGAGGCGGTCGCGGAACCGCTGGCCCGCAAGATCACCGAAAGCATCGCCATTCCGACCATCGGCATCGGCGCCAGTGCAGCCTGCGACGGCCAGGTGCTGGTGCTGGAGGACATGCTCGGCCTGTCGCCACGGACGCCGAAATTCGTGCGCCGCTATGGTAATCTCGGGCCCGCGATCGAGGCCGCCATTGAAGGCTACGCTACGGACGTCCGTTCCCGCGCGTTTCCCGGCCCGGAACACGTCTACGACATGAAGGCAAAGAACTGACGAGGCCAAAATGGACTGGTCGCAACATCCTATTCCGGCGATGCGCCACGAGACACGCTTCGGCGATCGCGTGGTGCCGGCGTTTGGTGAACGGCCGGGCTCCGTCTGGGCGATGATCGCCGAGGCTGCGGAGCGAAATCCGGATGGCGAGGCGTTGATCTGCGGTGATCGCCGGATGAGTTGGCGCGACGTGGCCTCTCAATCGGCACGGATTGCGGCCGGGCTTCAGCGGCTCGGATTGAGCCGCGGCGATCGTATCGGTGTGCTGCTCGGCAATCGCGTCGAGTTCGTGCTTACGATGTTCGCCGCTGCCCATGCCGGCCTTGTGACCGTGCTGCTCTCGACCCGCCAGCAAAAGCCGGAGATCGCCTATGTGCTGACCGATTCCGGCGCAAAACTTCTGATCCACGAAGCGACCCTGGCCGAGCGCGTGCCGGATGCAGGCGAGGTACCCGATCTCCTGCATCGCGTTGCCGTCGGTGACGGCATCACCTCGCAATTCTCCGATCTGCTGGATCACGCGGCATCAGTGTCGCCTGCCGAGGTCGGCGAAGAAGACACCGCGATGATCCTCTACACGTCGGGCACCACGGGCAAGCCAAAGGGCGCAATGCTCGCGCATTGCAACGTCATCCATTCGTCGATGGTCTTCGTGTCCTGCCTGCAGCTGACCGCGGCGGACCGCTCGATCGCTGCGGTACCGCTCGGGCACGTCACCGGCGTGGTCGCCAATATCACGACCATGGCTCGCTGCGCGGGCGCACTGATCGTGATGCCGGAGTTCAAGGCCGCGGAATATCTGAAGCTGGCGGCACGGGAGCGCGTCACCTACACCGTGATGGTGCCGGCGATGTATAATCTCTGCCTGCTGCAGCCGGATTTCGACAGCTACGAACTGTCGAGCTGGCGGATCGGCGGCTTTGGCGGCGCGCCGATGCCGATTGCGACGATCGAACGGCTGGCCGCCAGGATTCCGGGCTTGAAGCTGGCAAATTGCTACGGCGCCACCGAGACGACGTCGCCATCGACGATGATGCCCGGCGAATTGACCGCGAGGTACATCGACAGCGTCGGCTTGCCCTGTCCCGGCGCGCAGATCATCGTCGTCGGTCCCGACGGCCACGAACTGCCGCGCGGCGAGATCGGTGAAATCTGGATCCACGGCGGCTCGGTCATCAAGGGCTACTGGAACAATCCAAAAGCAACGGCTGAAAGTTTTACCGCCGGCTTCTGGCATTCCGGCGATCTCGGCTCGATCGATGAGGCAAACTTCGTGCGCGTGTTCGACCGCCAGAAGGATATGATCAACCGCGGCGGCCTGAAGATCTATTCCGCCGAGGTCGAGTCTGTCCTGTCAGGCCACCCTGACGTGCTCGAAAGCGCGATCATCGCCAAACCATGCCCCGTGCTCGGCGAGCGCGTCCACGCCGTTGTCGTGGTCAGGGGCGAGGCCAGCGTTGAGACCTTGCGTGCGTGGTGTGCCGAGCGGCTTTCGGATTACAAGGTGCCGGAAACCATCGACCTGACCGCCGATCCGCTGCCGCGCAACGCCAACGGCAAGGTATTGAAACGGCAGTTGCGCGAGACCTGGGCGGCTTCGCAGTAAGGTTGCCGCAAGCTCGAGCCTGATATGAAGGACTTTTCGCAATTAACTGTAAACGCTGCAATAAGTCCGCGCGTCGGCCTGCAGGGGTTCCCAATTTTTCGGATGTTGATAGTTTGTTAAGTGCGTTTATTGCCATCCCGTTATGCATAATCATTTCTGAATTGCGTGGGGCCCTTAGTTCCGATGATTGGTTCTGCGCTTCCAGCCCTGTCGCTCGCCTCAAACGTCGTCGCAAGGCGCGGTCAGATTTCGATCGCGGCTTCTGATCTGTTCGGTTTGGTCGACGCCGACGGCAATCCGATCACCCGATATACGCTGTTCGATACCAATGGCTACGGACATTGGGTGATCAACGGGGTAGCCCAGGCCAGCAGCACGGCGATAGACATTACCGCGGCGCAGCTGTCGAAGACGAGTTATGTGTTCGGTTCTGCAGCCGAAACCCTCTATGTGCGCATCAACAACGGCGCGGCTTGGGGTGGCTGGCAGGCGTTTACGGCCAGCCCATACGTTAACCATGCACCGGTCGTGACCACGCAGCCCATCGTGGCAATGTTCGATACGTCGCTAAACGTTTCCTACTTGTTTTCCGCCGCTGACCCGGATGGCGATGCCATCACGAAGTACCAGTTGTGGGATTCGACACCGGGATCGAAGAGCGGTCATTGGGTCGTGAACGGCGTTGCGCAAGGGACGGGCACGGCGATCGACGTGACGGCCGACCAGCTCGCCCATACGTCGTTTCACACCGCCATCACCGGCTCTGAACTGCTCTGGGCCCGCGCATTTGACGGAGTAGCGTGGAGCGACTGGAAATCTTTTACAATCACCGTGCCGGCCGACGGCGACTATCCGGGACCCACACCCAACCATACGCCCGTGGTTACCGCGCAAAATACCTCTGCGCTTCATGGTCAAAGCCTGGCTGCTTCGGCCTTGTTCTCCGCGCAGGATATCGATGGCGACGCGATCACCTGGTATGAGGTATGGGACTCGACGGACGGCGCCTCGAGTGGAAGCTGGGTTCTGGACGGCGTCCGTACGCAGAGCAAGGTCGCCATCGAAGTCGCCGCCGATCAGCTGGCAAATCTCGATTTTCTAAGCGGCTCCGGCGACGATCATCTTTGGGCCCGGGCCTTCGATGGCCGGGAGTGGAGCGACTGGATCGCGTTTCACGTCACCGCGCCGCTCAACCAGAGGCCCGTAGTAACTGCTTCCAACGTCACCGCAGCGCATGGTCAGAATTCCGTCCTGGCCACCGACCTGTTTGGCGCCACGGACGCGGATGGCGACAGCATTACGCGTTATTCGTTCTGGGACACCGAGGGCAACGGCCACTGGCTGCTCAATGGCGTCGTGATGTCCACCAACGCCGAGATCGACATTGCGGCCGGACAACTCGCGCAGATGAGCTACGTGTTCGGCTCGGCCACAGACACGCTTTATGTGCGGGCGAATGACGGTGCCGAGTGGGGGGCGTGGCAACGGTTTACCGCGAGTCCGAACGTCAACCAGGCGCCGGTGGTGACGGTCGCGAACCGGGCGATGATCAGTGACGATGCGGCTGCTATATCCGCGTTGGTCTCTGCAGCCGATCCCGATGGCGACAGCATCACCCGCTATCAATTGTGGGATTCGACATCCGTTCAAAATAGTGGCCACTGGGTCGTGAACGGCGTCGCGCAGGCGGCGCATGTGGCTATCGATGTTTCGGCGGAACACCTCGCGCAAACTTCGTTTCACGCCGGCACCAACATTTCCGACCAGCTGTGGGTGCGTGCGTTCGATGGCACGGATTGGGGGGTATGGCAGCCCTTCACGATGGTCGTCACACAAGTCATGGCCCCATTGGCCGGCCCCGCGCCCGTTGTGAGCGGCCAGGACACCGTTGCAACGCATGGCCAATCGCTTGATGCCGCGAGCCTTTTTGCGGTCAGCGGTGGCGGCCATATGACCCGGTATGAGTTCTGGGATTCCACTTCTGGCGCCAGCAGCGGCCACTGGGTACTGAATGGCGTTGCGACGCAGAGCAATGTGGCTATCGAAGTGACGGCTGCCGAACTTGCAAGCACTTCGTTCCAGAGCGGCTCAGGAGCGGACCAGCTCTGGGTCCGCGCATACGACGGCTTCCAGTGGAGCAAATGGTCCGAATTCCACGTCACAGCGCCGGTCGACGCGGCGCCGGTTGCCGTGGCGTCCGATTTCTCGGCCACTCACAATCAGAACATCGCGGCCTCGACGCTGTTCTCGGTCATCGACGCCGAAAACGACAGCATCGCCGCCTATCAATTCTGGGATTCGACTGCAAATCCCGCCAGCGGGCACTGGAGCGTCAACGGCGTGGCCCAATCCGCGGGCGTGGCAATCGATGTCGCCGCCGCGCAACTTTCCCAGACCACTTTCCAAAGCGGATCCGGCTCCGATGATCTCTGGGTTCGCGTCAATGACGGAATGAAGTGGAGCGACTGGAAGCCGTTCCATGTCAATGCGCCGGTCGACCAGGCACCTGTTGTTACGGCATCCAATGTCATTGCCGCGCCGCATCAAACCGTGGCGGCCAGCTCGTTCTTCACGGCGAGCGACCCCGATGGCGACGCCATCATCAAATATCAGCTCTGGGATTCGTCGGCGGATGCCACAAGCGGGCACTGGACGTTGAACGGAATTGCGCAGGCTGCCAATTCGGCGATCGATGTAACCGCTGCCCAGCTGGCGGACGCCGCGTTCCATGCCGCGACGGC
Organism: Bradyrhizobium sp. AUGA SZCCT0158; assembly: GCF_018130065.1. Lineage (GTDB taxonomy): Bacteria > Pseudomonadota > Alphaproteobacteria > Rhizobiales > Xanthobacteraceae > Bradyrhizobium. The sequence continues at coordinate 272,693 of NZ_JAFCME010000004.1, forward strand.
TCCGGCCGATCTCTGGGTGCGGGCCAGCGACGGCACCGAATGGAGCCCGTGGCAGGAATTCCATTTGCTGGTTTGAGGAGCCGTCGCGCGAGGCCCGATACGCGCGCGATCGAGAATCAGAGCTTCGGCGCGCTGCCCTTCGGCATCGTATTGCGTTCGTTCTGTTCCGCGGCAAGCGCATCGTTGTCGATCGCCGCCGCGCTGATGACGCGTTTGACATCCAGTAGCGAAAACTGCGCGATCCCGACCCGGTCTGGCGCCGTGCCCGGTATCAGCTGCACGCTCAGCACGCCGTCGCAATTGGCGCCCTTGGCTTCGCTGAGCATCGCGGCCAGCGCTTTCTCCTTTGCCTGCGCCCGTTTGACGACCGCCACGCAGCTGCCGCGGATGGTTTCGCCGTTGAGCTTGAGCGCGGCCTTGGGATCGAGCGGCTTGCCGATGGCCTCGATTGCGGTCGCTTCCTTGTACTTCGTGCCCACCGATACGATCGAGCCTTTGCGATAGATGTAATAGAGGTGCTGATCGCCGACGATGGTGGGCGCGCCGTATTTGCCCATCACCTCCTTGACCATGTCGGCTTTCGCCGGCTGCTGGTCCTTCGCAAAGGTGAGGTTGCGGGCGAGGAAATAAATGCGATTGCCGCTCGCCGGCGACGAGAAGCTGCTCGACAGCACCTCACCGTTCTGGCTGGGCCCGGGAGGAAGGCTGAAAGTCAGTGCCGAGGTGAAGCTGATCGCGGTGCTGCCGAACTTCTGCTGCTGGACGTCGGTCGTGGTGTTGGTGCGTCCCTTGAAGAACGATTCGAGCGTGGCACGCGCGGAATCAGCGGTGGAATCCGCCGAGATGCCCAAAATGTCCGGACGCTGTTTGCCGGAAAATGCCGAGTCCGGCTCCTTCGCCTTGATGTCGTAGGCTTGGGTCGCGGCGGGCAGGGCGGCGGCCCCGATGGCAAGCGTGACGACCAGGGCGCGGCAAACCATGAAGCACCTGCAAAATCAGACGAATAACCGACAAAAATCGAACGGATTACGCCAAGCTTTGAACCGCGAAGTCAATATTCCCGGACGCTCGCGGCGTGGGACAACTCGCTTCCGGGCGCTCCCTCTAGCGTTAACGCTTTGATCCGGCTCGCTTTGCCTTGCCACCGCCATATCGTTAGGGTATCGCCGCCGCCATGCGGGGATCGGGCGCAGGGCGCCGCCGCGCGTCAGCGGCTCACCGGGGATGGGATAGCCTTAAGTGTCTGAATTATTTAATGAAGTCGACGAGGAGGTCCGTCGCGATCAGCTCAAGAAGCTGTGGGACCGATATTCTCTCTTTATCATTGCAGGAGCGCTGCTGCTCATCGCCTCCGTGGGTGGCTGGCGTGGCTACCAATATCTGGAAGCCAAGAAGGCGGTTGAGGCCGGTGCGGCCTTCGACAAGGCGGCGGAGCTATCGGAAGCCAACAAGCACGCAGAGGCCGAGGCGGCGTTTGCCGAGCTGGCGGCGAAGGCGCCGGCGGGATACCGCGTGCTGGCGCGCCTGCGCACGGCCGCGGAGGTCGCAAGCCGCGACCAGCAGGCTGCTGCCAAGATGTTCGACGAGATTGCCGCCGACCGCAGCGTCGGCGTAGCGGAACAGGATCTGGCCCGGATTCGCGCCGCCCAGTTGCTGCTGGAGACCACCTCCTATCCCGACATGAAGTCTCGCCTGGAGGCGGCAGCCGGACCGGCCGCTACCTTTCGCCATACCGCGCGCGAATTGCTGGCGCTGTCGGCCTGGCGCGCCAACGACGCGACAGCGACACGGCAATGGCTGGACGTGATTGCCAATGACGGCGGCACGCCACCGAGCCTGCGCTCGCGCGCCGAAGCGCTGGAGGCGTTGCTTCCGCCTGTCGCAAAGAGCTGAGCCGGCCAACGAGTTAAACGAGAACCGAGCATGCGCCGTCCGCACCGTCTGATCGCAGCCACCATCCTCATCGCGTTTTCCAGTGCGCTGGCAGGCTGTAGCAGCATGGGCAATTTCGATCCGAGCGACATGCTCGACTTCCTCGACACCAAAAAGAAGCTGCCTGGTGAACGCAAGCCGGTTTTCCCCGACGGTGTACCCGGCCTCGAGCAGGGCGTGCCGAAGGATCTCTACAAAGGCGCGCGCCAGCAGCAGATCGAAGATCCGAATGCCCAGGCCGCGGTCGCACCGCCGCCGCAGGAGTCGCAATCCAGGGGATCCGCGAAATCCAGAGGCAGGCAGGCACCCGTTGCAGCGGCGCCCGCGACCGAGCCCGCCGCCGCAGACCCCGATGCCGCGCCGGTGGACGAGGGCGGCACCAATGCAGCCCCGCCGGCGCCGAAACCGAAGAAGATCGTGCGCAAGCGCACCACCGCGCCGCCACCCGACCAGCCGGCCCAGGCGGCGCCCGCGCAGTCCACCCAGCAATCGGCCGCTCCGTTCCCGGCGCCGATGCCGAGCGGCAGCTTCACGCGTTAATGGCGTAGCGTTTTCGCGGCTAGTGGACGCCGGTTCGCGTAAAGCAAACGCGTCAAAAAAAATCAGAGCGCGGTTCCGACGAAAACCATGCTCTATCGTTTCGTTCGATGGACACGTCCTTCAAGAAGGGCGTTTGGATTTATTTATGCCCTTTACGATTGCCATCATCGGCCGACCCAATGTCGGAAAGTCGACGCTGTTCAACCGGCTGGTCGGGCAGAAGCTCGCGCTGGTCGACGACGAACCCGGAGTCACCCGCGACCGCCGCGAGGGCAACGGGCGCCTTGGCGACCTCGAATTCACCGTGATCGATACCGCCGGGCTCGATGAAGGCGCCAGGGGCTCGCTCACCGCGCGGATGCAGGAACAGACCGAAACCGCGATTGCGCTCGCCGACGCGCTGATGTTCGTGATCGACGCCCGCGCCGGGCTGACGCCGAATGATCGCGCCTTTGCCGATTTCGCCCGCCGCGCCAACAAGCCGGTGGTGCTGGTCGCCAACAAGAGCGAGGGCAGGCACGGCGAGGTCGGCGCGATGGAAGCCTACGCGCTCGGGCTCGGCGACCCCGTGCAGATTTCCGCCGAACATGGCGAAGGCCTCAGCGATCTCTACGATTCGCTGCGCGTACTGATGCCCGATCCCACCGAGGAGGGGGAGGAGTTCGACGATGACGACATCATCGAATCCGACGAGGATCTCGCCAAGCGTCCGATTCGCGTCGCGATCGTCGGCCGTCCCAACGCCGGCAAATCGACGCTGATCAATCATCTGCTCGGCGAGGAGCGGCTGCTGACCAGCGCCGAAGCCGGCACCACCCGCGACTCCATCTCCGTCGAGGTGACCTGGCAGGGGCGCGACTTCCGGGTGTTCGATACCGCCGGCTTGCGGCGGCGGGCGCGGATCGACGAGAAACTGGAGAAGCTTTCGGTGGCGGACGCACTGCGCGCGGTGCGCTTTGCCGAAGTCGTTGTCATGATGATGGACGCGCAGAACCGGTTCGAGGAACAGGATCTGCGCATCGCGGACCTGATCGAGCGCGAGGGGCGCGCGGTCGTGCTGGCCGTCAATAAATGGGATTTGATGGAGAAGAAAGGCAGCCTCATTTCGGGGCTGCGCACCGATGCCGATCACTTGCTGCCGCAGATCAAGGGCGCGCCGGTTGTTGCGGTGTCGGGCCTGATGGGCGAGGGCATCGACCGGCTGATGACCGCGATCGAGCAAGCCTATGCGGTCTGGAACAAGCGCGTGCCGACGGCAGCCCTCAATCGCTGGTTCGAACAGGCGGTCGAGGCCAATCCACCGCCCTCGGTGTCGGGCCGCCGGCTGAAGCTGAATTACATCACGCAAGCCAAGGCGCGGCCGCCGAGTTTCATCCTGTTCTGCTCGCGCGCCGACGCGGTGCCGACGTCTTATTTGCGCTATCTCACCAACAGCATGCGTGAGGCCTTCGATCTGCCGGGCACGCCGATCCGTATTATGCTGCGCGAGAAGGCCAACCCGTTCGCCCACAAGCGCAAGCGGCCGTCGTGAACGAGGCGGCCTCGGAACGCGTGGCCGAGATGCCGCCGGTGCGCAGCGGCGCCGCCATCTTCATTTTCGTTACCATCCTGCTCGACATGTTCGCGCTCGGCCTGATCCTGCCGATCTTGCCCAAGCTGGTCGAAAGCTTCGTCGACAATGATACCGCGACCGCCGCGCGGATCTTTGGACTGTTCGGCACCGCCTGGGCGGTGATGCAATTCATCTTTTCACCGATCCTCGGCGCCTTGTCGGACCGGTTCGGTCGCCGTCCGGTGGTGCTGCTGTCCAATTTCGGCCTGGCGCTGGACTATGTGCTGATGGCGCTGGCGCCGTCGCTGCTGTGGCTGTTCATCGGCCGCGTCATCTCGGGCATCACCTCGGCCAGTATCTCGACGGCTTTTGCCTACATCGCCGACGTGACGCCGCCGGAACGGCGCGCTGCCGTGTTCGGCAAGATCGGCGCGGCGTTCGGTGCCGGATTCATCCTCGGCCCCGCCGTCGGCGGCCTGCTCGGTGACATGGATCCGCGGCTGCCGTTCTGGGTCGCGGCGGGCCTGAGTTTTGCCAACACGCTTTACGGCTGGCTTATCCTGCCGGAGTCGCTGCCGCCGGAACGGCGCGCACCGTTCCAATGGAAAAGCGCCAACCCGCTCGGCGCGCTGCATCTCTTGCGTTCCAACCGGGTTCTCGCAGGTCTGTCGCTGGCGAATTTCTTTGGCCAGGTCGCGCATGTCGTGCTGCCCTCGACCTTCGTGCTCTATGCGACCTATCGCTACGGTTGGGACACCAAGACCGTCGGCCTGACGCTGGCGCTGGTCGGTGTCTGCGCCATGGTGGTGCAGGGCGCGGGCGTCGGACCGATCGTCGCGCGCCTCGGCGAGCGCCGCGCGCTGCTACTCGGGCTCGGCTGCGGTGCGCTGGGTTTCCTGATCTATGGGGCCGCGCCGACCGGCCCGCTGTTCTGGGTCGGCATTCCCGTGATGGCGTTGTGGGGCATCGCCGGAGCCGCGGTCCAGTCGCTGACCACGCAACTGGTCGCGCCCGATCAGCAAGGCCAGTTGCAGGGCGCTACCAACAGCGTCAACAGCGTTGCCCAGATGGTCGGACCGTTTCTGTTCACGCTGATCTTTGCCTATTTCATCAGCGATTCTGCGCCGGTGAAAATGCCGGGCGCGCCGTTCCTCCTGGCTGCTGCGCTATTGGCGCTGGCGCTGTTGGTGGCGTGGCGGACCATGGCTGGCAAACCAGCCACTTGAAGCCGCGGAGTTCCACGGACTTCACGGTAGCCTGAATTGTTCAGGCCCGGCCGGCCCGCTACATCTGATGGCTGACGTTCCGAAACTCCCCCAACAGAGCGAGGCCACCATGCCGATCGACACCGTCGCTGACCTCATCGCGGAAACGCTCATCCAGGCCGGCGTGAAGCGGATATTCGGCGTGGTCGGGGACAGCCTGAACGGCTTGACCGAGGCACTGCGCAAACGCGAGGTGATCGACTGGGTTCACGTTCGACATGAGGAAGTCGCCGCCTTCGCGGCCTCGGCTGAAGCGCAAATCACCGGCGGGCTCGCGGTATGCGCGGGATCGTGCGGGCCGGGCAATCTTCACCTCATCAACGGCCTGTTCGATGCGCATCGCAGCCGCACGCCGGTACTGGCCATCGCCGCCCAGGTTCCGTCCGCGGAAATCGGCGGCGGATACTTTCAGGAGACCCATCCGCAGGACTTGTTCCGCGAATGCAGTCATTATTGCGAACTCGTTTCCGATACGGCGCAGCTTCCTTACGTGCTGGAAAATGCGATCCGCGCCGCGGTCGGCCGGCGTGGCGTGGCCGTGCTGGTGATCCCCGGCGATATCGCGCTGCGACCAGCGCCCAGCCGTGGCATTTCACCGAATGCCGGGCTGTTGCCGAAAGCCCCCGTGGTTCGGCCGGATGAGACGGAATTGGCGGCGCTGGCGGAGCTTCTGAACGGTGCCAAACGTGTGACGTTGTTCTGCGGCCGCGGCTGCGCGGGCGCCCATCCCAGCCTGATGCGGCTGGCGGACAAGCTCAAGAGCCCGATGGTGCACGCACTCGGCGGCAAGGAACACGTCGAATTCGACAATCCTTACGATGTCGGCATGACCGGCTTCATCGGTTTCTCTTCCGGCTACGCCGCCATGCACGCCTGCGATGTGTTGCTGATGCTGGGGACCGATTTCCCCTACAAGCAGTTTTTACCCACGGGAGCGAAGATCGCGCAGGTCGACATCCGCCCCGAAAATCTCGGCCGCCGCTGCAAGCTCGATCTCGGTCTTGTCGGCGATGTCGCCGTCACGATCGAGGCGCTGCTGCCGCGCCTGACGGCGAAGGATGATCGCCGTCATCTCGACGACAGTGCTGCCCACTATAAGAAAGCCCGCGCCGGCCTCGACGAACTGGCGCGCGGGACGCCCGGGCACAAGCCGATCCACCCGCAATATCTGGCGCGCCTGCTCAGCGAGGCGGCTTCCGACGACGCTGTGTTCACGGCCGATGTCGGCACGCCGACGATCTGGGCGGCGCGCTATCTCGTCATGAACGGACGCCGGCGTCTCCTGGGATCGTGGGTGCACGGCTCGATGGCCAACGCGATGGCGCATGCGATTGGCGCGCAGGCATCGCAGCCGGGGCGGCAGGTGGTGTCGATGTCCGGCGATGGCGGGTTCGCGATGCTGATGGGCGACCTGATCACGCTGCGGCAGATGAAGCTGCCGGTGAAAATCGTGATCTTCAACAACGGCGTGCTGGGATTTGTTGCGCTGGAAATGAAGGCGTCCGGCTTTATCGAAACCGGCGTCGATCTGGAAAACCCTGACTTCGCGGCGATGGCCCGGGCCATGGGCATTCACGCGCGGCGGGTCGAGGATCCCGGCGATCTGCCGCAGGCGATCCGCGAAATACTGGCCCATGACGGACCGGCGGTGCTCGACGTCGTCACCGCGCGGCAGGAATTGTCGATGCCGCCCACGATCACCGCGGAACAGGTCAAGGGCTTCAGCCTGTGGGTGCTGCGGGCCGTGATGAGCGGACGGGGCGACGAGGTTTTGGACCTCGCCAAGACCAACCTGCTGCCGCGTTGATGGTGCGGATGAAAGCGTTTTTGTCTACGTCGTCCCGGCCTTGAGCCGGGACCCATACCGCTTTGTGCTATCGGCTAAAACAAGGTGGCCGACACCTGCTACAATTACAGCCGCCGCGGCGTATGGGTCCCGGCTTTCGCCGGGACGACGATCGAGTTTGTGGTCTGACTATTTCTTCACCAGCGGACAGTCGCTTGCCTCGAGCGGCTTGGCGGCGTCTTCCGGGGCGATCGTGGCGATCTGCTTGTAATAGTCCCACGGACCCTTCGACTCTTCCGGCTTCTTCACTTCGAACAGATAGGCCGGAATGAGACGGCGGCCGTCGGCGCGCAACGGGCCCTTGCCGAACAAGGGATCGTCGGTCGGCAGTTCCTTCATCTTGGCGATCACCTTGGCGCCGTCACGCGGATTGCCGCCGAGCGCTTCCATCGCCTTGAGATAATGCAGCACCATGGCGTAATTGCCCGCCTGCGTCATCGACGGCATCGCATTCTTGCTCGCCAATGCGGCAAACCGCTTCGAGAAGGCGCGGGTCTGGTCGTTCAGGTCCCAGTAAAAGGATTCCGTGAAGGTCAGGCCTTGCGCCGTCTTCAATCCCAGCGAATGCACGTCGTTGATGAACAGCAGCAGCGCGGCGATCTTCTGGCCGCCCGCGACGATGCCGAATTCGGAAGCCTGCTTGATCGCGTTGGTGGTATCGCCGCCGGCATTGGCGAGGCCCACGACCTTGGCCTTGGAAGCCTGCGCCTGCAGCAGGAACGAGGAGAAATCCGAGGTGTTGATCGGATGCTTGACGCCGCCGAGCACCTTGCCGCCATTGGCGGTGACAACAGCGGACGTATCGCGCTCCAGCGCGTGGCCAAACGCATAGTCGGCGGTCAGGAAGTACCAGGTGTCGCCGCCGGATTTGGTGAGCGCCTTGCCGGTGCCGTTGGCCAGCATGTAGGTGTCATAGGTGAAGGAGATCGTGTTCGGTGTGCAGGCCTTGCCGGTGAGATCGGCCGTCGCGGCGCCCGAATTGAGCAGCGCGATGTTCTTCTCCTTGACGAGGTTGCTGACGGCGAGAGCCACGCCGGAGTTCGGCGTATCGGCGATCGCATCGACTTTGTCGTTGTCGATCCACTGCCTGGCGATGTTGACGCCGACGTCGGGCTTGTTCTGGTGATCGCCACTGACGACGTCGATCTTCCATCCTTTCTTGAGCAGCCCGGAATCCTCGATCGCCATCTTGACCGCGACCACCGAATTGGGGCCGCCGATATCGGCGTAAAGGCTCGACATGTCGTTCAACACGCCGATCTTGACGGTCTTGTCCTGGGCGTAGGCGGGCGCGGCAAGGCTGACGCCGGCAACGGTGATCAACGCGGCAAGGCGCCGCGCGCGAAGTGCAGTCATGTATTTCCTCCATCTATGTCGCCGGGCGGCCTTCTTTGGGAGGTCCAACCCCGCATATGACTGAGATGGTGGTAGTGGTTCCGGAAGCTCCCGGCAATCCACCTATCGTAGCGCGTCCGATGTCAGCTTGAATTTCTGGATGCGCTTTCCGGTGTCGACTTCGGCGGTATAGACGTTGCCCTTGGAATCGACCGCCATGGCGTGAATCCAGTGGAACTGCCCGGCATTGCGGCCGCTGCGTCCAAAACTCCCGACCACGGTACCGTCGTCGCGCTTCAGCACCCGAATTTCGTTGTTTTCGCCATCAGCGCTCAACAAATAGGTCTGTTTCGGATCGGGCCAAACGGCGATGTCCCACACCGCGCCATTGCCGAGCGTGTTCTTCTCGAAGAACCACTCCTTCACGAAAGTTCCGTCCTTCTTGAACACCTGGATGCGGTTGTTGATGCGGTCGCAGACATAAACCATCCCGTCGGTGGTGAGCTTCACGCAATGCACGGGATTTGCGAATTGCTGGGCAGGCGGCGCCTTGGGATCGTAGGGCGGCTGCTTGTCGTCGTTCGGCGGCTTGCCATAGGCGCCCCAGTGCCGCTTGTAGGCGCCTGATGTGGCGTCGAACACGATGACGCGGCGGTTGCCGTAGCCGTCGGCGATGTAGATCTCGTTGGCATCCTTGTCGACCGCGGTCTCGGCGGGCTTGCCGAGTTGCGTGGTGTCATTAGAACCCTTGCTCGGCGCGATCTTGCCGATCTGCATCACGAACTTGCCGTCGAGGGTGAATTTCAGAACCGCGTTGTCATTGTCGGCGTTGCCGCCGACCCAGACAAAACCCTTTTCGTCGACTTCGATGCCGTGTTCGCGGCCGACCCATTCATAGCCTTCGCCCGCACCGCCCCAGGAGCGCAGCAGATTGCCCTCGGCATCGAACTCCAGCACCGGCGGCGCCGAGACGCAGCACTTCGATCGGGGCGGGGTCAGCGTTGCGCCCTTTTCGTCGTCGGTCAGCGAGCGCGGACGGTGAATGACCCAGATGTGGTCCTTCGAGTCGACGGCGATGCCGCCGACCTGGCCGAGGATCCAGTTGTTCGGCAGCGGCTTTGGCCAGGACGCATCGACGGCGAAGGTCGGAACATCGCCGGCGAGCGCGGGAAGTGGCATCGCGGTGACTGACATCAGCATGGCGGCGGTGACACCGGCGAGGATGGATTTGCTGAGATGTTGGATGGCCGGTATCGAGCGCGCGCGATGCATCGCCATGATGCTTCCTTCCCTGATATTCTTGGCGGGTTGCTCCCGCTTGCGCGGGCAGTCAATCGTGGGGGAAGGGAGGAGTCAACGGTATGACACCCACCGTCATTGCGAGCGCAGCGAAGCAATCCATGGCCCCCGCAAAGGAAGAATGGATTGCTTCGCTTCGCTCGCAATGACGTGGAGAGAACTCAAGCAGGCGCGCGAAAGTCCATCAGCGTGCGGGTCTTGTAATCATAGAGCTTGCCGGTCTCGGACCAATCCGGCGAACACATCGGCACGATGAATTCCGCGACCTGTTCCGGCGTATCCAGCGTCTCCGGGTCTTCGCCGGGAAATACTATGGCGCGCATCTTGGTGCGGACCGGGCCGGGGCTGAAAAGATTGACGCGCAGGTTCGTGCTTGCGGTCTCCTGCGCCCAGGCGCGCGCCAGCGCTTCGAGGGCGGCTTTCGAGGCGGCATACGGGCCGACATAGGCGCTGGCCTTGTTGGCGGCGCCTGATGTGACGAACACGGCGCGGCCGGCGTCGGACTGCCTCAGCAGTGGTTCCATGCAGCGGATCAATTGAAAGTTCGCGGTGACGTTGACCGCCATCACGTCGTTCCAAGGCTTCAGTTCTATATGGCCGAGCGGCGAGGAGGGGCCGGCGACGCCGGCATTGCCGACGAGAATGTCAATCTTGCCGTGACGCTCGTGCAGTGCCGCGCCGAGGCGGGCGATGCCGTCGGAGTCGGTGAGGTTGAGCGGCACCAGCGTGGCGCTGCCGCCGTCCTTGCGGATCTCGTCGTCGAGCTCTTCCAGCCCGCCTTGCGTGCGCGCCACCGCCACGACATGCGCGCCGGCCTTGGCAAGCGCGCGCGCGGTGGCATAGCCGATGCCGCGCGAGGCGCCGGTGACGAGAGCGATACGGGAGGCGAGGGGAGATGTCATGGAAGTGGCTCTATCATCGTCGTCCCTGCGAACGCAGGGACCCATACGCCGTGACGGTTATGATGCGAAAGGTGGTTGTGTCTAGAGGCGTCCGTAAAACGACGGCCGGTGGCTATGGGGCCCGGCCTTCGCCGGGACGACAAACCAATGGGGTCTACTAACTCGGGTCTACTAACTCGCCTCCGCCAGCAACGACAATTGCCGGGGCGACGGCTCGGTTTCGGTCTGGTCGGTGAGGTGGGTCGGGTAGGCGCCCGTAAAGCAGTGGTCCGAGAATTTTGGGTTGGCGGGATCGCGGCCGGGTTCACCCATCGCGCGGTACATGCCGTCGATCGACAGGAACGCCAGTGAATCGGCGCCGATGATCTCGCGCATCTCCTCAAGGGAATGCGTGGCGGCAAGGAGCCCGCCGCGGTCCGGCAGGTCGATGCCGTAATAGTCGGGGTAGAGGATCGGCGGCGAGGCGAGGCGGAAATGCACTTCGCGGGCGCCGGCGTCGCGCATCATGCGCACGATCTTCTTCGAGGTGGTGCCGCGCACCAGCGAGTCGTCGATCAGGATGATGCGCTTGCCCTCGATCGCGGCGCGGTTGGCCGAATGCTTCATGCGCACGCCGAGTTCGCGCACGCTCTGGGTCGGCTGAATGAAGGTGCGGCCGACATAGTGGTTGCGGATGATGCCGAGCTCGAACGGCACGCCGGAATGCTGGGCGTAACCGATCGCGGCGGGCACGCCGGAATCCGGCACCGGCACCACGACATCGACCTCGACTTGGCTTTCGCGCGCGAGCTGTGCGCCGAAGGCTTTTCGAACTTCATAGACCGAACGGCCGCCGACGATGGAATCCGGCCGAGAGAAATAGATGTATTCGAAGATGCAGGGCCGCGGCGGTTTTGGCGGAAACGGCTTGTGGCTGTGCGCGCCCTTGTCGTCGAACACGACGATTTCGCCGGGTTCGATGTCGCGGACATATTTGGCGCCGATCATGTCGAGCGCGCAGGTCTCCGAGGTCAGGATCGGGTGACCGTCGAGGTCGCCGAGTACCAGGGGACGGATGCCGAGCGGATCACGCGCGCCGATCAGTTTCTTGTTGGTCAAGGCCGTCAGCGAATAGGCACCCTCGATCGTGCGCAGCGCCTCGATAAACCGGTCGATGAAGCGGGTGCGCTTCGACTGTGCGACGAGATGCAGGATCACTTCGGTGTCGGTGGTCGACTGCATCATGGCGCCGTGGAGCACGAGTTCGCGGCGCAGCGTCAGACCGTTGGTGAGGTTGCCGTTATGGCCGACCGCGAAACCGCCGGCATTGAGCTCGGCGAACAGCGGCTGCACGTTGCGCAGGATGGTGGCGCCGGTGGTGGCATAGCGGACATGGCCGACGGCGGCATTGCCGGGCAGGCGCTCGATCACCTCGCGGCGGGAGAAGGTATCACCGACAAGACCGAGCCGGCGTTCGCTGTGAAAGCGGCTGCCGTCGAAGGAGACGATGCCGGCGGCTTCCTGGCCGCGGTGTTGAAGGGCGTGTAGTCCGAGCGCGGTGATGGCGGCGGCCTCGGGGTGGCCGAAGATGCCGAACACGCCGCATTCCTCGCGTAGCGTGTCGCCTTCGAGATCGTCCTGCAAATCGATCGGACCGGAGTTTCGGTCAAGTTGCTCGGCGGGATCGGAAGGGTTTTGCATCGCGTCCATCGCCTCTCTTTTGGCCAAGAGTTACTTGCTCGCAGGTTTCTCGATCAGCTTTTTAAGGCCGTCGCGGGCAGGTTTGCTGTAGCCATCACCGGACGCCGGGGCTGCCGGCTCGGCGTCAGTTGAATCGTCGTCGGGTTTATTCTTCTTGAATCTCTTTAAGATGGTGTTCTCAGGGTCGTCCGGCAAGAGCGCCATTAACCAATCTCCGGTTCCCTGCAGCACCATCCGGGACTTCGCCCCGGTGATCCAGTCGGGCCGCTGCTTGTCCGGAACCAGCCAGCTGAAGAACAGGAAGGCGACGACCACGATCAGCAGGCCGCGGGCGAGACCGAACAGGAACCCGAGCGTGCGATCCAGCGCGCCGATTCGGGAATCCAGGATCATGTCCGAAATTCGCACTGTAATGATCGACACCACGACCAGCGTCGCGATGAAGGTGCCGGCCACCACCACGACGGCCGCCACCGTGTCGTTATTGAAATAAGTTTTGGCGGTCGGCAGCAGTTTCGAGAAAGCATACAGCGTGACCAGGGCCGCCGCGCCCCAGGCCGCGATCGACAGAATCTCGCGCATGAAGCCGCGCACCATGGCGAGCAGCCCCGAAATCAGCATCACACCAAGCAGGACGAGATCGAGTATCGTTATCGGCATCGGCTGGTCAGGTCCGCTCGTAAATTCCTAAAGTTCTGCGAATCGGCGTGTCGTGAAAGTTCTAGGTGACGGTCATATGGCGTGTCCCGCAAGGCCGGATATCACGCCATCCCACGCGCCTTTCGCGCGCGTTGTATAGCGGCGAGGGCGGGTGACGTCACGCCGCTTTAGCCGTTCTCGCGACGGAATCGCGCCGGTGTGGCATTTTTCTCCGCTGGGCCCTCGCGATTGGCCTCCCGGTTACCCTCTCGATTGGCTCTGGGCGTGCCTCGCGCGGCAATTTCAGCGACCAGGCTGGTCAATCCGCCAACGCTGTTCAGCACCAGACCCGCGTCGCCGCCGGCCTCGCCACGCGCCGATTCGGGCAGTATTGCGCGGCCAAAGCCGAGTTTTGCCGCCTCCTTCAGCCGCGCCGAGGTTTGCGCCACCGGCCGGACGGCGCCAGACAGCGAAATCTCGCCGAAATAGACCGCATCCGTCGGCAGCGGCGCGTTGACCAGCGACGAGACCAGGGCGGCGGCGGCCGCGACGTCGGCCGCGGGCTCCTGGATCCGCAGCCCGCCGGCCACGTTCAGATAGACGTCGTAGCCGGACAGTTTGACCCCGCAATGGGCCTCCAGCACCGCCAGCACCATCGAGAGCCGGCTCGGGTCCCAGCCGACCACAGCGCGCCGGGGCGTGCCGAGGGTGGTCGGCGCCACCAGCGCCTGCAATTCCACCAGCACCGGGCGGGTGCCCTCGATGCCGGCGAACACAGCGGTGCCGGGACTGCCGAGGTCGCGCTCCGACAGGAACAATTCCGAAGGGTTGGAAACCTCGCGCAGGCCGAGGCCGGTCATCTCGAACACGCCGATTTCATCGGTCGGGCCGAAGCGGTTCTTCGCCGCGCGCAAGATGCGGAATTGCTGCGAGCCTTCGCCCTCGAACGACAGCACCGCATCGACCATGTGCTCGACCACGCGGGGGCCGGCGATCTGGCCGTCCTTGGTCACGTGCCCGACCAGGATTATCGTGGCCCCGGATTTCTTCGCAAACCTGATCAGCGCCTGCGCCGAGGCGCGGACCTGGGTCACCGTTCCCGGTGCTGATTCCACTGTATCGGTCCACATGGTCTGGATCGAATCGATCACGATCAGGCGTGGCACCGCGCCCTCGGACAGCGTCGAGACGATGTCTTCGACGGAAGTCTCGGCCGCAAGCTGCACCGGCGCGTCGGCAAGGCCGAGCCGTTCGGCACGCAGCCGCACCTGAGCGACGGCTTCTTCGCCTGAAATGTAGACCGCGCGATGCCCCGCACGCGCCATCATGCTGGTGGCCTGCGTCAGCAGCGTCGATTTGCCGATGCCGGGATCGCCGCCAACCAGCAACACCGAGCCGCGGACGAAGCCGCCGCCGGTGACGCGATCGAGTTCGACCATGCCGGAGGAGAGTCGGGGCGCGTCCTGGCTCTTGCCGGTGAGCGATTCCAGCGCAAAAGTTCTCCCCCTGCGTTTGGAGCGGATCGAGACCGGCATCGAGGTCGCGCCCGTCGTGTCTTCCTCGGACAGCGTGTTCCACTCGCCGCAGGCCTCGCACTTGCCCTGCCAGCGATTAAACGCCGCGCCGCAGTTCTGGCAGACAAAGGAGAGGGTGGATTTGGCCATGAAGTTCCGGTGAGGCGCTCGTTCTTATTTTGTTCTATAGCGGTTCCAGAGCCAAGTCAAAGGCTAGGAGGGCCCAAGTCGGAATCAAAACAGCTCGGCAATCGTGGACGCCGTCTTGATGCCGGTGCCTGAAATCAACAGCACCGTGTTTTCGCGCTCCTTGATGACGCCTCGCGCCGTAAGCTTTGCGAACGCCGCTGCGACGCTGGCCGATGTCGGCTCCACGAACAGGCCGAGCCGCGCGAGCCTCTTCAAGGCCGTGACGATCTCGTCCTCGGAAACGGCCACCGATTCCCCGCCGCTGTCTTTCAAGGCGTGGATCATTTCCTTGAGCCGCAGCGGATGTGCGATCGCGGTGCCTTCCGCGATCGTCTTGTGGACGGCGCGATCGATCGGCGTGTCGACGCCGGCCTGGAAGCTGGCGTCCACCGGCGAGCAATTGAGCGGTTGCGCGGCAAACAGTCTTGGCAGCTTGCGGATCTGGCCGGCGGCGAGCAGTTCGGAGAAGCCGATGTGGCAGCCGAGCAGATTGCTGCCCGCGCCGACCGGGATGATGATGTTGTCGGGCGCCGTGAAGTTGAAATCTTCCCAGATCTCATAGGCGACCGATTTGGTCCCCTGCAGGAAGAACGGCTGCCAGTTGTGGCTGGAGTAGAAGATCTCGCTGGACTGGCGGATCGCCTCGGCTTGCGACTCTTCGCGCGGACCTTCGACTAGTTGCACCTCGGCGCCATAGGCGCGAACCTGCGCGACCTTGGCGGGCGACGTATAGGCCGGAGCGAGGATTTTCACGCGCATGCCGCCGGCCGCGCCATAGGCCGCAACCGACGCGCCGCCATTGCCGGAGGAGTCTTCCAGCACTGCATCGACGCCGAGCTGGCGCACATAGGACAGCATGACCGTGGTGCCGCGGTCCTTGAAGCTGCAGGTCGGGTTGAACCATTCCAGCTTGAAGAACGGCCGGAAGCAGTCCCATTCCTTTTGCACCAGCGGGGTGCAGCCTTCGCCGAGCGAAATCGGTTTTGCAATCTCGACCGGCAGCGAGGCCCGATAGCGCCACAGCGATCGCGTGCCGCGATCGATCTCGTCTCTGGTGATGCCGGGCTGCGGGCTGATCAGCAGCGGCTTTTGCCCGTCGCCGCACCAGCGCGGCACATCCAGCGGATAACGCTCGCCGCTGCGCGGTTCGACGTAGAAGGAGTCATTTGGATATTGTTTGGATCGGGGCATTGGGTCAGCCATACGCGGGTTCAATTCTGCCGTGGCCTATGCGCCCTGACACCGTGCAAGGTCAACCTCGAACCGTGCCCTCAGCTTCGACTTCGTAACGCCGCGTCCAGATCCCGACTGGTTGCTCGAGACCGCGAATGGTCCGGGGTGGCTTTCTGACAAGGTGCAAGAAGTCGGCATCCGAGCTGCCGGTCTCTGCCCGCGCGCGCTGCACCAGTTCGTCGCTGGCCACCAGGGCGCAGCCGTAATCGCGGGTCAGCGCTTCAAGGCGGCTGGCGGCGTTCACTGCCGTGCCGATGACGGCAAATTCGAGCCGGTTCAATCCGATATCGCCCAGCACGACCTGACCGTAATGCAATCCGATGCTCACCCGAATCGGAGGTTCGTTGCGGGTTTTTCGTTCGCGGTTGAGCTCAGCGATCGATCCGATCATGGCCTGCGCGCAGCGCAGCGCGTTGCCGGCGTCGGACTCGCTGGTGAAGGGCGTGCCGAACGTCGCCATCAGTCCGTCGCCGAGATATTTGTCCAGCGTGCCGGCGTGCCGGAATACGTCCCGTTCCATCCGCTCGTGGAACTGGCGCAGCGTCCCGATCACTTCCATCGGGCTGCGGCCGTCCGCATAGGCGGTGAAATCAACGATGTCGGCGAACAGCACCGCGACATTTTGCGTTCGCACCTGTTTGAGCGGATCGTCGTTCTTGGACAGCTGTTCGACGACATTGGGCGAAAAATAGCGCGCCAAATTGGTGCGTTCGCGTTCGATGCCGGCGTGGCTGATCAAGAGGGCATTCGAGCGGCGTGCCGCCAGCGCCAGCGTCATGGCGACGATCAGGAAGACGGTGATCTGCTGGAACCTTGCGCCAAAGCCGATTGAGGAGGGGTCGATGATATCGAACAGCCTGACGTCGGTGCCGACGGCGGCCCGCACCCGTTCCGACAATGCTGCGTGGGTTTGCGGCTGCAGGTAGACCCAGCCGACGCCGATCGCCCACAGCGCCGAAGTCCAGAACCCCATCGCCACAACGGTGCGCCATGAATAGGCCAGCGTCGCGGTCGCTAGGAAAACAAAGAAGTAAATGAAGCTGTCGAACCGGTACTGCATCGCAAGTGGCCAATCGACCGTGCTCCAGGGATTGGGTACGACGGTCAGGAAGGTCATCAGCAGCAGGTCGCAAAATATCAGAATAAGCTCCTGCCACGACCGCTCAGCCTTGCCGACCTTGAGCTGCGCCCATCCGATCAGGGCAAACAGGCCGAGCATCAGGACGTAATAGAGAACTTCCCATTCCGGATTGATGATCGGCAGGGTGGCGGCCGTCACCGCCAGCGCGACCCAGCGGGCGCGAACGGCGAGCAGCAAGCCCTCGCGCTTGCTGTCGGTAAGCGCGGCCTCCGCGAATTTCAGGGTGTCTTGCTGAACGTCGGTTTTCCCCGCCACCCGCTTGCCGGGATCGGTGATAGCAGCCACATCAGCTATTGCGCTCAAGACATCGTCCCCAAGGCCGATTGATCGGATCATGCATTATGCCACGGTAACGGGCATACTTGGCGTCAGCATGATGTCATCGGCCGCATTTTTCAGATGCGGGTCGCGATGCCCGGGTTCAGCGGCCGCTCCCGGCCTTGCAGCGCAGATACGGCTTGCCGTCGATCTTGATGGTGCCGTTCGGGCCGGGCGCGAGCTTGACGGTCGCTTTCCGTGGCTCGACGCCCTTGTTGAAATAATCCCAGAATTCAAAACAGGTGACCGAGAGATTGATGCCGTCTCCGACCACGGTCTTGCGGTCGATCCGGCAGTGATTTTCATATTGGTCGACCATCGGCGCGGGCTTGCCGCCGATCGGCTTGCTCATGTCGATGAGCGTCTTGCTGTCCGGGCCTTCCTTGTTGCGGCAATCCTTTGCCGTCTTGGCCCAGAGCCCGTCAAAATTACTTTCTGCGGCGTGCGAGGCCGGCGCGGCGAGGGCGGCAGCGAGCGCGACGCCCGCCATGGTGATGACATTTCGCATGGGACCTTCCTGAGACGATGATCCCTGAGATCGCGATCCCAGGCATCACCGCTTCCGGATGTTTTCGAAGATTATTTGACCGAGACGAACGGCACCGCGGAGCCGGGTACCATGGTGGTCGGCAGCACGCCGTTCCAGCGCTCGGCCTGCACCAGGGTCACGAGGTTCGGGTTGGTGCCGAGCGCCTTGGCGCGGGCTTCGATCGCGGCGGCTTCGGCTTCGCCGGTCAGCTTGATGTTGGTGGCGCGGGCTTCGCCGTTCAGCCGCAGCGCGTCGGCGGAGGCCTGCGCTTCGGCGCGGACGGCGTTGGCCTTGGCGTTGGCTTGCGTGACTGTGATCTGAGCCTGAACCTTCTCGCGCTCGGCGTTCTGCTGCAGCTTCTGCACCTCGACCTCGGCCAGCATGCGCTGTTCGATCGAATGCAGATAGGTCGAGCTGAACTCGATGTTCTCGAGCTGCACGCTCTCGACGATGATCATCGGATCATCCTTGAGCGAAGCGGTAATGGCGTCCCGGATCGCGTTGTTGAGGGCGCCGCGCTCCTGAATGGCTTTCACCGCGGTATAGCGGCCGAACACGATCTTGACCTGCTGGTTGACGGCAGGGCTGACCACCTGATTGACCGCTGCCTGCAGCCGGCCGAATTTGGCGTAGAGATCCGTTACTTTTTCCGGCGATGCCCGCAACGTGACACTGATCTTGAGATCGGCGGGCTGCTGGTCGTAGGAATAGGAATTCATCTTGTCCCAGGAGAAGGTCGTGGTCTTGACGCTCACCTTCTCGACGCTGTCGATCAGCGGGATCTTGAAGCCGAGGCCCGGCTGTGCGGTACCGATAACAGCGCCATAGCGCAGCAGCACGCCGCGCTCGGTCTGATCGACGGTGTACCAGCTTCCGGCTGCAATGAGGCCGATGACAATGACGGCCGCGACGGCGCCGATAATGCCCCTGTTCATTTCAAAATCTCCTGTGGCTGAAAATCACTGTTCAAGCCACGCAACGTCTAAGGCCTCACCCGGAATTGGATGTGATGCACGTCACTTCGTCTCCTGGACCGCGAGGTTGGTTCAGGTCGGAAGGAACGGATTTCAGGCTGATAGAGCCGACCAAAGCAGGGAAAGCCCGGCCACCAGCATGATGCCGTCCATCAGCAGGCGAAACATCTGGGGTTGAAGGTGCAGCACGAAGCGCTTGGCGATGAAGGCCCCGAACATCAGGGAGGAGCCCGCGATCAGGCCCTTCAGCGCAACATCCGGCGTCAGTGCGCCGAAGCGTTCGAAGGTGACTGATTTGCTCAAGTAAAGCCCGAGCGAGCTTGCGGCCTCGGTGGCGAGGAACGCGCCCTTGTTCAGCCCGTAAAACAGAAACAGCGGTACGCTGAGCGGCCCGGTCGACACCACGATGCCGGTGAGATAGCCGATAACAGCGCCACCGACGGCGAGATGCCAGAGGCGCGCTTTAAGCTGGTGGCGGTCAAGCCAATGCCGCACCGGCACCATCGCGATCAGAAACAGCCCGATCGCGATATCGACGGCGTGCGACGGCAAGGCCAGCAGCGTCCGTGCGCCGAGTGCCGCAGCCGGAATTCCGGTGACCGAGTAGGCGAGGCAGGCGCGCCAGTCGACCTCACGCCACCAGGCCAGGATACGCGACAGGTTCGCCATCACGGCGGCGACCGCCATGATCGGCACGGCCTCCTTTGGCCCGTATTGATAGACCAGCACCGGCATCAGCATGATCGAGGAACCGGTGCCCACGATGCCGCTGATGGTGCCGGCGAGAAGCCCGACGGTGAGGACGAAGAGGAAACCCAAGCTCTGCTGTCTCCGCGATTCGTGGCGGCGGGAACAGCAAGCCTAGCAATTTTTGGATCACACCGGCAGCGGATCCGGACGGAAGCGGTTTCAGCGCGGCACGGACGCCGTCACCATCGCAAACGGATCGTTCGGGGAATCCTCGGGCTTGATCAGTCCCGGTTTCAACGAGCCGTCGTCATCGAGGAATTTGTGGACCAGCGCCTGAATCGTTGACTTGACGCGGTCGGAACCGCGATCGCTCAGTTCGTTGTGCTGAAACGCCGTGTTCACCACGGTGATACCGGCCTTCCGGCACATCTCGTCATCCGGGATGACGCCCGGGTCGGGTTTGAAATGCGGATCGGTGGATCGGAATGACAGGATCTTGATGTTGCCGTCGGTAATGAACGGCACCCGCAGATTGTCCAACGTCACCACTTTCTTGACCAGTTCGGGACGCCGGCTGGCGAAGTACATCGAGATATCGCCGCCATTGGAATGACCGACCAGGGTCAGGCGTCGGTAATCCGCATTCGGATACGCCTTCTTCATTTCCTCGATCGCGAACATGATGTTGAAAATGCCGCGATTATATTGCGGCCGGCGGCCGACATACTCCTCGCCGATCCTGGTCACCATCGGCTCGTCGGTTTCGATGTCGTGCTGGATGCTGCCGACCAGGTAGCCGCGGGCGGCAAAGGTGTTGGCGAGGAACGAATATTCCGTGTGCTTGACCGTGTTGCCGTGGCTGATGATCACGACCGGCAGTTCGATCATTTCGGCGGCTGCCTGCATGGCCCGGTCGCGCCGCACCGCGACGTCGACGGCAACCCGCCGGCTGTCGCGCAGGATGTCGTGCGACATCAGCGTCTCGTGGCGAATGAGCCATTTGCTGGCGGTGAAGTAGGCGACGATCGCCAGCGTGCAAAGTGAGAGAACGATCGCAACGCGGCGTTTCATTTTCTTCCCCCTCGATCGCCTGGCCGGTGAGGCCGACCGTCGCTTGCAATGCAATCACCGGACCCAGGCGTCGTCCGACTCAAGCGGCCTTGTTCGGAAGCCGCTCGGCGGTTGAAATCAGTTTCTGAAAGGCGGACGCCTTCAATCGTTCCAGGTCGCGCTCGCCGACAGCCGCCAGGGCCAAAAGATGTTCGGCAACCTCGAGGGCCGAGTGCGACTTCCGCTGACGGAAGCGGTTGTCCTTGATGACCTCGTCGAGCGCGCGCCGAAGCGTTGCGATGGTGGCGGGTTCGTAGCTCATGCCGGAGCTTTAGGCGGCCTCCTTGACAGCCACATGACCGCGGCTTGAAGGCCTGCGGATAACCAAGCCGCGCCAACGCCGTCGCGCGTTGCCAAACGATTGAAATACGCAGCATTGGTTCGTCCGAAGGTTGCGGCGAGGTCCCGGCGCGGCCAATGACATTCGCGTGAAGGGGGTGGGGTTGCCGGATGCTGACAGCATGCTGGCAGCAGGTACCGGTTATGAACGCTGCCGCCGTGTCGGAATGCCGATCAAGGGAAGCTGCCATTGCGGCCAGACGCAATTCGAGGTGGACGAGATGCCGGCCGACGTGACCCGCTTGCACCTGTTCGCTATGTTCGAAGCGCGGCGCACTATGGGCCTATTACACGCCGGCGCAATTTCGCCTGACTTCGCCGCCGGAAAACGTCGCCACTTACGAGTGGGGCAGCCGAACCATCAAACATCATTTCTGCGCCAATTGCGGCTGCGGGAGCTATGGGGAATCGCCTGATTGGTCGACCGGCAAGCCGGACTTTGAAAATCCCAAGGTTGGCGTCAATGCCCGGCTGTTCGACGACGTCGATCTCGACGCCGTGCCGGTGACGGTTATCGACGGCAAGAACCTCTGATGAGCAAGGAGCTCTGGAAGAGAGGCAGGGCTATGCCGCGTAAAGCTCGATCGGGGCATCGAATCCCTTGAGCTGGAAGGTCTTCGAATGACTGTCCTTCAAATCCGGCCGGGCGCGCTGATAGACCTCCTGCGTCACGAGAATCTGGTCGGCTTCGGCGACCGACTGCGCGCGGGAGGCGGTGTTGACGACGGTGCCGATGGCGGTGAGGTCGCGATGCGACCGGCCGAACTCGCCAAAACTGAGTTCGCCGGCGTGAATGCCGATACCAATCCCAAGGTCGCCGGCGTTCAGGCCGAGCGCGGCCGCAAGACCGTCGCGCCGTTCGCGCCAGTTGTTCTGAATATCGCGCGCCGCAAGCAGGGCATTGCGGACATGGTCGTCGCGCCGCAACGGAAAATTGAACACGGCCATGACGGCGTCGCCGATCGTCTTGTTGAGGAGGCCCTCATGCGCCCAGATCGCGCCCGCACATTCATCGTAGAACGCGTCGAGCAGGCCCGAGACGGCCTCCGGTGATTTCGACTCGGACAGGCTGGTATAGCCGCGCAGATCGGCAAACATCACGGTCGCGTCGATGGTGATCTTGCGCGCTCGCATCACCTTCGTGAACATCAGCTCGCAGATCGTGCAGGTGTTGGGGTTCATTCGGCTCGGGCGAACGCCAAATGCCCGGAACGGCACCGAGATGATCCCGCGGAGCGGCACGGGCATGTGCATCTGCTCCCAGCAGCCCTTGCAGAAACGCGAATGTTGCAGCGCCGCCATCGTTCACCATGCGTCGCAGGAGTGGCAGGTCTGTTGATCCTACAATTGGGGGCGGACGCCAGCAAGGCAGGATGCGGGTTTCCTGCGTGCCGCACCCGGCTGGCGGTTGCGGGCAAAGCTGGCAGAGCGTTTTCCAGCGAAGTGGGCAACCGGTTCGCGTCAAGAAAACGCGTCAAATCGAGAATCTAGAGCCCCGTTCCGATTTCATCGGAACGGAAAAGGCTCTAGGATCATCTCAAATCAACAAGACGGAGGATCGCCATGGACGCCGTTGCGCCGAAAGGCCCAGAGACCGCAGACACGCATTCGCATCTCGTTCGGCCGGCCGACATGGAGTGGCAGAAGACCCGTTTCCCCGGTTGCGAAGCCAAGACGCTGCTGTTCGATCGCAAGACCGGCCTCATGACCGCGCTGATGCGGTTTCAACCCGGCGCGGTGCTGCCCGACCACGAGCATGTCAACATCGAGCAGACCTACGTGCTCGAAGGCAGCCTGGTCGACAAGGAGGGGCCGGCAAAGGGCATCGAATGCAAGGCCGGCGAATACATCTGGCGCGAGCAGGGCAGCCGTCACGTCGCCTGGTGCCCAGAGGGCGGGCTGATGCTCGCGATCTTCCAGATTCCGAACAAGTTCTTCGAGGCCGACGGCCGAGTCGTCGACGCCGCGGGCGAGGACTGGGACCAGATCTGGGGTCACACGAAAAAGGGCTGACGCAGAACTTAGAACCTGATCGAAAGAGCAGCCCGCATTTTCGGACCCTTCTTCCTACCTGTCTGAAAGAGATTCTTTATTTCGTCATGGCCAGGCATAGCCGTCTGTAGGACGGCGTCGCTTCCGCTCGCCTATGCCCGGCCACCCACGTCTTTCTTGCTTGATGGAAGGCAAGACGTGGATGCCCGGCACCCGTCTCCGCCAAGGCTCCGACGAGGCCACGAATGGTCGGCTCGCCGAAGCTTTAGCGGAGGCGGCAAGGCCGGGCACGACGATGTTCCGTACATGGCGTTGTTTTATTGATCGCATTTTGAGTCAGACACTCAGGGTCCGGCGGCACGAAATCATTTCAGCTCTTGCAGCATCTTGCGTGCAGCGGCCAAAGGGCCTCAATCCGCTTGCGCTCGGCAGTTGCGACTTTTGTGAAGAGGCCGTGCTTGCGCGCGTTCTCGGAGCCCCCACCCCGACGATCACCGGCTACTTTGCATGGGGTTGTTTTCGATATTTTAGTTGGGAGCGAGGGTTCCGCCGCGGCGTCCGTCAAGGCGGCCTTTACCATGGCGCAGGTTAGCGATTCCCGGCTGCCGGGTTAAGACTTTGCTCAGGACTGATTGGCTACCGTGCAACCACAAATTGCCGGTGTGCCAGGGGGACTATGTCGCTTTTCAATGCTTCCGATCGGATTGCGCCCGACTGCGATCGGCAGGCGATGGTGGTCCGGCTGACGCCGCTGCTGTATGTCGCGACGCTGTTCGTCTCGGCGCTGCTGTTGTTCTCGATCCAGCCGATGTTCGCCAAGATGGTGTTGCCGAAACTCGGCGGCGCTCCCGCGGTGTGGTCGGTGGCGATGGTGTTTTTCCAGACCGTGCTGCTCAGCGGCTATGCCTACGCGCATCTGCTGAACCACGTGCTTGCGCCGCGTTGGGCTGCAATGTTCCACCTTGCGCTGCTCGGCGCAACCGCGACGATGCTGCCGATCGCGATCGCCCCTGGATGGGGTGTTCCGCCATCGGATGGGACGGCGCTCTGGCTGTTCGGCCTGTTCGCGGTCTCGATCGGCCTGCCATTCTTCACGCTGTCGGCCAGCGCGCCGCTGCTGCAAAGCTGGTTCGCAGGCAGCGGGCACAGCCGGGCCGGCAATCCCTACGTTCTCTACGCCGCGTCCAACCTCGGTTCGTTCGCGGCACTGTTCGCCTATCCCGTTGTCATCGAACCGTTTCTCACGTTGAAGACGCAGGCGGCGGCGTGGTCGATCGGATTTGCGCTGCTCGCCATGCTCCTGAGCCTGGTCGCGGTATTGACGTCGCGCGCGAAGCCTGTCGCCGCAAAGGTCGAGGTTTCCGACGATATCGGCGCCAGTACCGGCGAACGGATGCGGTGGATCGCTCTCGCCGCCGTGCCATCGGGGCTCGTCATCGCGGTCACTGCCTATCTGACGACCGATATCGCCGCCGCACCATTCCTGTGGGTGGTGCCGCTTGCGATCTACCTGCTGACTTTCGTCGCCGTGTTCCGCGAGCGGCCATGGATCGCCCACGCCAATGTGGTGCGCTTCGTTCCGTTCGCGGTGGCGCCGCTCGCGGTCAGCCTGATCGGCGGTGAGAAGGTGTTCTGGCTGACGACCATCGCCCTCAACCTCGTCGTCTTCGCGCTGCTGACGCTGTTGTGCCACGGCGAACTTTACGCGCGGCGGCCGAGCCCGCGGCGGTTGACGGAGTTCTATCTCTGCACGTCCCTTGGCGGGGTGATCGGTGGCGTCTTTGCGGGGCTCGTCGCGCCGCAGATCTTCAATGGCAATTACGAATATCCGATCCTGATCGCGCTCGCGCTGTTGTGCACGCCTGGCATTTTTACCGGCGGCGTCCGCAAGGTGCTGACCGGAGCGTTGCCATGGCTTGCGATCAGCGGAGCGCTGGCGCTGGTCTGGTACGTCACGCGCTATCAGCCGCCGGCAACATTTGAACTGGCCTTCCAGGTCCTGCTGGCGCTGCTGGCAGCGGCGATGCTGTTTCAGCGGCAATGGCCGATGCGCTTCGTCGGGCTCGTGGTCCTGAGTTTTGCGGTGACCGCCCTGTGGCGGCCCGGCATTGCGCCGATCGAAACCGCGCGCAGTTTCTTCGGCGTCCACAAGGTCGCGGAGATCAACGGCGGCAGTGCCCGCTTGCTCTACCACGGCACCACCATTCACGGCGCGCAGCGGTTGCGCAACGATGATGGCACGCCGGTCACCGGCCCGCTCTTGCCGCAGACCTATTACTATCCGGGCGGTCCGTACGCACAAGCCATTGACGCTGCGCGTGCCGCGCGGGGCAGCCTCGACCATGTAGCCGTCGTGGGCCTCGGTACCGGCACGCTGGCCTGTCATCGCAAGGGCAGGGAGCGCTGGACCTTCTTCGAGATCGATCCCGAAGTGATCCGGATCGCGCGCGATCCGCGTCGCTTCGAGTTCCTGTCGAAATGCGCCCCCGATGCGCCGATTGTCGCCGGCGACGCGCGCCTGACGCTGGAGGCATCAACCGACCGCTATGATCTGATCGTGCTCGATGCATTCTCGTCGGATGCGATTCCGGTGCATCTGCTGACGCGCGAAGCGGTTGCGGGTTATCTTTCAAAGCTCACGCCGCATGGTGTGATCGTGGTGCATATCTCGAACCGGTACTTCGATCTCGCGCCCGTTGTGGGTAACGTCGCGCACTCCCTTGGGCTTGTCGCCTATCTGCGGGAAGATACCAGCGCCGGCGATCTGCTGACCACGATGAAAGCCAATGCACGCCTCGTCGTCCTGGCGCGCGATGCGGCCGCCACCGGCAGCATTGCCGAAAGCTGGACGCCGTTGCAGCCGGACCGGTCGAGCGCGCTGTGGACCGACGATTACTCCAATATTCTCGGCGTCATGCTGCACAAGAAATTCGGCGGCTAGATGGCTCTCCTATCCAACCAGCGCGGCTGATCAGACAATTTCCGTTCACGATGTTAGACCGGACATCTCCATTGCGAGTGCCGAGTTCTGAAAGTGACCCGGAGCGGACTTGGCGAATACATCCTACTGGCACAAACGCTATGACTAGCGCTTACCCACAAGTGTGCCTTTTTGCTCCCAAGGACCAGGATTGAGCGTTGCGGTTGCCGTTTTTCCGGTAGAGTCTTTAGCGAAGGCAATCCGAGTGTGATCAGGCCCATCAACGAAGAATTCGCTACCCGATACCGGCTTCAAGGCCACGGCCTTACCTTTCGTGAAATCTAGAATGGGCCAGGGGCCGGTCGCCTCAGCGACAAGGCCTCCACCGTCCATCCGGATCTCTAGCTCGACATTGGGGACATAGATCGGCGCTCGCGTGACGGCGACTTCCGACGGTCCGCTCTAAGCACGAGTGAGCTTGAGCTTGACTTGGACATTCACCGGACCGCGCAGTCTGGCGATGACCTGGTTCACCGTCAGGCCGGTTACGGGGGCACCGTCAATCTCTGTAATGACATCACCTGACTTCAGCCCCGCGTTTGCCGACGGCGAATTGTCGAGCGCGCGGCGAATCCGCACCCCGCCGCCAGTCAATTCGATCTCAGCGCCAATGCCGGGTGCGCTGCTGCTCGAATTCATTTTGTCGCGCGCGCTGGACGACTGTCCGAAATCATACTTTCCGACATAGTCGTCGAGCGCGGCAGCGCCGAGCGCAATCGGCCTAGCCGGCGGCGCAAAGCCGGCGGGTTCGGGCACGCGCAACGCGCCGTAGGTCAGATTGCGAAGGGCTGCCCGGTAGAGGTTGGCTTTGCTCGGGACGACCTGAATCATCAATACCGCGGCCAGATGTTCGGCTGGATCTGCCCAGAAGAAATTGCCCCACAAACCGTTCCAGCTATAGCTGCCGCTTGATCCGGGCACATTGCTGAAGTCCGGGTTGGTGCGAACCGCGAGGCCAAGCCCCCAGGTGGATCCGACCGATGGGCCCACGAAGTTCATCGCAAACCGGACATCCGACGGCAGGGAGTTCGTCGTCATCGACCGGACCGTTTCCGCTTTCAGGATCCGCGTTCCCTCCAGTTCGCCGCCATTGAGGAGCATCTGGCTGAACCGCAGATAGTCAGCGGCCGTAGAGACCAGTCCTCCGCCGCCAGAAAGCAGTTTGCGCGGCCTCGTTACGTCGAATTGCGGATTGCGTGGCTCCGGGGCGTCGACAAGGCGATCGATCTTGTCTGGCGGCACGTAGAAGCCGGTATCGAGCATGCGCAACGGTTTGAAGATCCTGTTCTCGAGAAAGGCGTCAAACGGCTGTCCCGAGATCACTTCGATGACTCGGGCCAGTACGTCGGTGCTCCAGCTGTACTCCCCCCACACTTTGCCGGGCTGATGCGCGAGAGGGAGATTGCGAAGGCTTTTCACGAAATCATCGAGGGTTTTGTCGCGTGCGAAGACTGCGTTGGCGTAGAGCTGGTTGATCGGCGAGCCCAAAAATTGCGGCGGGTAGACCAGACCGGACGTATGTCGCAACAAATCACGCACAGTCATCGGGTGATGCTGGGCCTCAAGCGCGACGCTGGTCTTGCCGGTCGCCGCGTCAGATGTGGCGATGCCGACCTGCATGTTCGCCAATTCGGGCAAGTATGTCGTGACGGGCGCATCGAGCTCGAGCTTGCCTTCATCAACTAGAATTAGGACGGCAGCGCTGGTGACCGGCTTGGTCATGGACGCGATCCAGAAGATCGAATCTGATTTCATCGGCACGGACTTGGTGCGATCCTGAAAGCCGACGGCTTTCAGATAAGCGAGCTTGCCGCCTTTGGCGATTCCGACGACGGCGCCCGATAGATCGCCGGTATCCTTGCTGAGGAGGTCTGTCGCATCGACCCGGGCCTGATACCAGGCGCCAATGCGCTCAAGCCGCTCGGACGCGAAACCAACACTTTCGGGGTCATTTTCAGTCGTTAGCTCGGCAGCAAACGACGCAGTGGAAAGGACGGATCCTGTTGCAACGGCAATCGCGATGGCGAAGGTTTTGGACCTCATCAGGATCGGACCTCATCTCGTCTCCAAGGCGCCTATGCTCGCACGGTCCTTCGACAGAGTCATGTCTCCTTGTGGCACTTTTGAGACATACGGACCGACCGTGACGATGTCCGCTCACCGGGGAAGACCGGAAGTAAGAGAGGCGGTCAGAACGACGCGCATGACCCATCTCGGACTGACGGTTATTTCGCCACTCACCCATTCAAAATTCCGAGTTACGGGTTCATAATGTGGCGGTAGCGCGCGCCGCGAGGTAACGAAATGAATCGCCGCGATTTTGCCACGCTTCTCGGCGGCTCGGTGGTAGCGTGGCCACTCGCAACCCGCGCGCAGCAACTAGCGGTGCCACGCGTCGGCTACGTCTGGAGCGGCGCCCGCGGGACGGACGTGTACAACCAGACCGGATTCCGTCAGGGACTTGCGGACCGGGGGTACGTCGTCGGGCGCAACCTCGTTTTAGACGAACGCTACGCCGACGGAAAGCCGGAGCACGTGCCTGCGCTGATCGCCGAACTTCTCACGCTCAATGTCGATGTTCTCGTGACTCCAGGCACCCCCACTTCGCTGGCTGCGCAACGTGCAACATCCACGGTACCGATCGTCTGCATGAGTGGAGATCCCGTGAGAACGGGTCTTGTGGCAAGTCTTGCTCGACCGGGCGGCAACATCACCGGGCTGTCGCCGCTCTCCGGCGAATATGGCGTCAAGTGGCTGGAACTGCTGAAGGAGGCGGCACCGAAGGTGCATCGTGTCGCCGTGTTGTGGAATCCTGACAATCCGACGAATGCTAACCAAGTCGAACTCGTGCAGAAAGCGGCACCCGCGCTCGGTCTCGAGCTGATAGCGCTCCCGGTGCGGCCGGCGGACATCGAGAGCAGCTTCGCCGCTCTGGCAGACCCGGGCCTCGACGGCCTCATCGTCACCGACGATCCGTCTCTGATACCCCTCATCCCCCGGCTGATCGCGCTCACCGCAGAGCGGCGCTTGCCGGCGATCTATCCATTCAGCGACTCGGTCCGGCGAGGGGGGCTAATGTCATACTCGACCAACCTTTTCAAGCTATGGCAACGCGCCGCGGGCTATGTTGATCGCATACTCAAAGGGGCGCGCCCGGCGGAGCTTCCCGTCGAGCAAGCGACGGACATTACCCTGAATATCAACCTCAAGACCGCTAAGGCGCTCGGCCTCGACATTCCAAATACGCTGCTCGGCCGCGCCGACGAGGTGATCGAATAGCGATGACAATGCTGAGGTGCCTGAGTCCGTTCCTGGCACGAAACGGACCTGCCGAACCTCCCGATCCATGTCGGCTTTCGGGAGTCAAGCGGACGTAACGCTGACATCGCCAAACCGACGCGAATGACCCGCAACGGACATCATTCTACTTGCTTGTTTGCTGGGCAATCCGGATTGGATTAGAAAGGCACGGCGTAAGTGATTTTTGAGGCTGGCCAAAAAAAAATGGAAAAGCAAACTATCTGGAGAACTGCCGCCGAGTTCGCGAGATACGCGTTGGCGATCTTGTTCTTCGCGGCCGGAATTTATTTTTTGCTCGCTATGCTCCAGAGTGCCTCGTATTCGGTGCCTGCTCCGCCTCTGATGTCTGAGATTTATAAGACGCGCGCCATACTTGCTTGGCCGATCGCTCTATTGTTCTTTTCTGTTGGGGTGCTGTTCTTCATCTGTCTTAAGCCAAGGCAGAAGTAGCCAAACCTGCTGCGGTGCATGCGTCCGCTGTTGGCCGATTGTGTTGAAGAAGTCGGCGACCCAAACGATTTGGGATGTTGCAAGGAATCAGAGCGCGCGTGAGTTTGTTTGCTGTCAGGTCGGCATTGGGGCAGGCAGCGGGATCAACTTTGCCAGCTTTCGGAGGTTCTGGGCGGTGGCAGCGAGGAGGAACTCGTCTTGAGCGCCAAATGGACCTCTCAGCCTGAGTCGGTCGAGGCGCAGGATGCGCTTGAGATGTGCAAACAGCATCTCGATCTTCTTACGTTGACGCCGCGACGTCACGTAGGCCTCAGTCTTGGCGATATCGCGCGCGACGTCTCGGGCGTTCTCGTAGATTGAACGTGGGACCTTGCGGGCGGGCATCTTCGGACAGCAACGAGACTTAAGCTCGCAGGCGTCGCAGTCATATTTGCTGGCGCGATAGAGCAGTGTTGCCCCATCGTTCACCAGAGTTCCGGTTGAGGTCAGCGCGTTGCCGCCTGGACAGACGTAGATATCGGCTTCCTGATTGTAGGCGAAGTCTCCACGCGAGAACGTCCCATCGTCGCGGGCCGACTTGTCGAACACCGGAATGTGCGGCTCGATCGCGCGCTCGTTGACCAGCCACCCCAGCATCTCGGCTGAGCCGTAAGCACTGTCGGCGGCCAGGCGCTCGGGACACAGCCCGAGGCAATTTTCGGTGCGCTCAATCATTGTGCGGGCCGCACCGACCTCCGCCTGCCGGATAGCTCGCGTCGCCTCGACATCGACAATAATCGCCGCCTTTAGGTCGATCAGGTAGTTGTCGGCGTAGGCAAAGAAGGCATGCCCTTTGTGAGCGCCGGTCCATTGGGCAGCCGGATCCGACCTAGAGATGAACTTCGGTACCGTCTCGCTGGCTGCGCCCCAGGCAGCCTCATCCAGGGTATCGAGATATTCCCGGACGGATCGGCGCGTCCTGGCGACGGCCTCCCAGTCGACATCATCAGACCCGGCAGAAGAGCGCTGCTTGTTGGCATCGGCAGCAATCAGGCTGGCGTCGACAGCAAAGGCCGTCCCATCAACCAGCCCTTCTGCCATGCAGCGTCGGACCACGGTCTCGAACAGCTTGCGCAGCAGATCGCAATCGCGGAAGCGGCCATGCCTATTCTTGGAGAAGGTCGAGTGGTCCGGCACCTCGCCATCGAGGCCGAGCCGGCAGAACCAGCGGTAGGCGAGGTTCAGGTGCACCTCCTCGCACAACCGCCGTTCGGAGCGAACGCCATAACAGTAGCCGACCAGCAGCATCCGGACGAGCAGTTCGGGATCAATCGAAGGCCGGCCGGTCGAGCTATAAAATGGCGCAAGATGGCCCCGAACCTCTGACAAATCGACGAACCGGTCGATTGCCCTCAGCAAGTGAGCGGCCGGAACATGTCGCTCAAGCGAGAACTCGTAAAACAGTGCCGCCTGATCGACCAGCCGAGGACCCATCATCGATTCAAGTCTCCACCCACCAAGGGGAAATGAATCAGCGATCTCCTTCGGCTTCAACAGTCGAGTTTTTCAACACAATCGGCCCAAAGCTGACATGACGGCAGCGTCGCGAAAGGTCCGCTGTTGAGGGAATAGCGGACATTGCGAGCGATCCGCGGGCGATCGTCTGCCGCGCGCAAGCTAGCGCAATCGCGCCGGACAAGGCTGGCCGGATAAGCCAAAGGGCGTTTTGCAGAATGGGGGATGATGGATCTGTGCCGGTGATTTGCCCGACGTGTCAAAAGGTTTTCGCGGCCATGCCGGCGACCGCGGGCTGCTTTCGGGCGGCCTCGGCGTCATGCTGCGCAGAAAATTCAGCAGCGACTGCAAGAGGTTCCTTTCTTTGCATGGGGTTATTTTCGCGGTTCGCCGTCTACTTCAACACGATCCACGCTGGCGCATGATCGCTGGCGCCGTCTTCGCCGCGGATCTTGCGGTCGACGCCGGCTTTCATCAAGCGCGGCGCCAGCACCGGGCTCAGCAGCAGATGATCTAGCCGCAGCCCGGCGTCGCGCGGCCAGCGGTTGCGCTTGTAGTCCCAGAACGTGAACATCTGACTTGACGGGTGCAGGGTGCGGATTGCGTCGGTCCAGCCTTGCGCCGTCAGCGCCTTGAACGCGGCGCGGCTTTTCGGCTGGATCAGCGCGTCCTTGTCCCACGATTTGGTCGGATAGATATCCAGTTCGGTCGGCGCGACATTGTAGTCGCCGGCCAGCACCACGGGGATATCCTGCCTGATGAATTTCGCGGCGTGCGAGCGCAACCGTTTGAACCAGTCGAGCTTGTAGTCGAATTTCGGCCCGGGCTGCGGATTGCCGTTCGGCAGATAGAGACTGGTGACGATGATGCCGCTCACGGCCGCTTCGATGTAGCGCGCCTCGTCATCCCTGGGGTCGCCGGGCAGGGCGGTCCGCGTCAGCACCGGCTCGGCGTTGTGCGCCAGGATGGCGACGCCGTTCCAGGTCTTCTGGCCGCGCCACACCGCGCCATAGCCGGCCTTCTCGATTGCAGCAGCCGGAAAATCGGCGTCGGTCGATTTCAACTCCTGCAACGCCACGACATCGGGTTTTGCCGAACGCAGCCAACGCAGCAAGTTGGGCAGGCGGCGATTGACGTTGTTGATGTTGAAGGTCGCGATCTTCATGCCTGACAGGAATTGTCAGGTCGGCAGAGGAGGCGGGGCCTGGGCTGGCGCGGCGGCGGTTTCAGCGGTCGCGGGCACTGGTTCGATTGCCGGTGGTGTTGGCGCCGTTACCGACAGCGGCTCGGCCTTTGCGTCGCCGCCCTTGTAAATCCGCGCGTAACGCTTGCCGAGGCTGGTCAGCACTTCATAGCCGATGGTGCCGAAATGATGGGCGAGTTCATCGACCGTGATGCTTTCGCCAATCAGAGTCACCATGTGGCCACGGCGTACGGCGTTCTTTTCCAGATCGGTGACATCGACCGCCATCAGGTCCATCGACACGCGACCTGCGATCGGGCAGCGCTTGCCGGCGACCACCACCTCGGCGCCGCGGCTGCCGTCATTCGAGCTGGCGGCGCGGAAATAGCCGTCGGCATAGCCTGCGGAGACGATCGCGACCCGCGTCGGCCGTCGCGCGGTCCAGGTGCCGCCATAACCGACGGTCTCGCCCTTTTCCAGATTGCGGATCTGCACGATGCGCGCTTTCAATTCGACGACCGGCTGCATCGGATTGTCGGCTTCCGGTGTCGGGTTGATGCCGTAGACGGCGGCACCCGGCCGCACCAGTTCGAACTGGAACTGGGGACCTAGGAACACGCCGGAAGAATTCGCCAGCGACGCCGGCACACCGGCAAAAAGGCTCGCGATTTCGCGGAAGGTCGTGAGCTGCTTGGCGTTGAGCGGGTTGTTGAGGAGTTCGGCGGAGGCGAGGTGGCTCATCACAAGCGTGATGCCGTGATCGCCGGCATTGATGCGCGGAATGATACCTTGCGCCTCGGTCACGGTCAGGCCGAGGCGGTTCATGCCGGTGTCGATGTGAATGGCCGCTCCACCCGACCAGCCGGAGCGGCGGCAGAACACGTCCCATTCGGCGAGCTCGTTGAGATCGCCGATCACGGGCTTGCAATCGAGCTTGGCGTAGGCGTCGCCGGTGTTCTGGAAGAAGCCGTCGAGCGTATAGATCGTTGCCGTCGGCAGCGCCGCACGGAGCGCGCGCGCTTCATCGAGGGTTGCGACGAAGAAGGTCTTGCAGCCGGCGTTGGCCAGCGCTCGGCCGACCTGTTCGGCGCCGCAGCCATAGGCGTCCGCTTTCACCACGCCGGCGCATTCGGCCGGCACCGCGGTCTTTTCGAGCTTGCGCCAGTTGGCGACGATGGCGTCGAGATCGACGGTCAGCACGCCTGTGGCGCTCGCCAGCGCGGCGGCCTGGTTTGCCTCGGGCGAGAGCAGGGTGCTCGTAGGGATGGATTTGGGGTCGGATGCGATGTTCATGCCGCATTTTACGCGGGCGAACGCCATGGTTCAACCGCGCAGAAGGCGGGACTGGGGCACTGGTCGGTCCTGATTGATCAGAACCGATCGCTCCAGATTCTTGTTTTGACGTGTTTTCTTCACGCGACCCCAGCAGCACCCCGGATCAGGTCCGATGCTTCGCTGGAAACCGCGCTTAGGGCCCGCGGTAGGGTAGATTATCCCCTTCGGCGAAATCGCTAAACCGCGTGAACTGCCCTTCGAATTGCAGTTGGACCGTACCCGTCGGGCCGTGGCGCTGCTTGGCGATGATGACCTCGGCCTTGCCGTGCGCAAGCTCCATGTCGAGCTTCCATTTCTCGTGCTCGGGTGTGCCGATTTTGGGTTCTTTGTTCTGCAAATAGTATTCTTCGCGGTACACGAAAATCACGACGTCGGCGTCCTGTTCGATCGAACCGGATTCGCGCAAGTCGGCCAGTTGCGGGTGCTTGTCGTCGCGGCTTTCGACCTGGCGCGAGAGCTGCGACAGCGCGATCACGGGGATATTGAGCTCCTTGGCGAGCGCCTTCAGGCTGGTGGTGATTTCCGTGACTTCCTGGACGCGGTTGTCATTGCCTTTCTTGCCGGAGCCCTGCAGCAGCTGGATGTAGTCGACCACGATGATGTCGAGGCCCTTCTGCCGCTTCAGCCGCCGCGCGCGCGCCGTCAATTGCGAGATCGAAAGGCCGCCCGTTTCGTCGACGAACAGCGGCAAGTGCTCGAGCTTGATGGTGTAGTCGCGGATCCTGTCGAATTCGTCCTGTTTGATCCCGCCGCGGCGGATCATGCTGGACGCAATGCCGGTTTGTTCGGCCAGAATACGGGTGGCGAGCTGTTCGGCGGACATTTCGCAGGAGAAGAAGCCGACAACTCCGCCATTGACCGCCTTCATGGTGCCGTCGGCCTGGACTTCCGGCTGGTACGCCTCGGCAATGTTATAGGCGATGTTGGTCGCAAGCGCGGTCTTGCCCATGCCGGGACGTCCGGCGACGATGATCAAGTCCGACCGCTGCAGGCCGCCCATCTTGGAGTCGAGATCGCGGAGGCCAGTTGAAATGCCGGACAATTTTCCGTCGCGCTGATAGGCGTTGGCCGCCATATCGAGCGCGGTCTTCATCGCCTGCGCGAAACGCTGGAAGCCGCCGTCGTAACGGCCGGACTCCGCCAGCTCGTAGAGCTGGCGTTCGGCGTCCTCGATCTGCGCGCGCGGGGCAAAATCCACCGGCGCGTCGAACGCGACGTTGACCATGTCCTCGCCGATCCGAATCAGATCGCGGCGCAGAGACATGTCATAGATCGTTCGGCCGTAGTCCTGCGCGTTGATGATGGTGGTGGCCTCGGCCGCGACACGGGCGAGGTATTGCCCAACCGTCATGCCGCCAATGTCGGTCTCGGCAGGCAGGAAGGTTTTCAAGGTTACGGGCGTCGCAACCTTTCCCATCCGGATCAGGCTGCTGGCGGTCTCGTAAATCGCCTGATGGATCGGTTCGAAGAAATGCTTCGGCTCAAGGAAGTCCGAAACCCGGTAGAACGCGTCGTTGTTCACCAGGATCGCGCCCAGCAGACTCTGTTCGGCTTCGATATTGTGCGGCGCACTCCGATAGGCCGGAGTTCCCGCGTCGGGGGCGAGTTTCAGAATGTTCGAATCAGTCAGCGCCATGCTCGGAATTGTTCTTCGGATTTGGGTCGGTATTTGGGATGCCGGATTGGGGTGGCGATAAAGCGCTCCCCTCGTGCCGAGCGGAAGTACCTACATGCCTTATGCCCGATTCACACAAGCGAGATGTGAATCCCCGTCGGTCGTAGCGGCATTGCACTTGACGGATTTTGGCCAAAGCCGTGCGACGGCCGCTCGGTACCGCCGCATTCACGAAAATGTTTGGAAAGCTGTTAGGGTCGCCTGAACCTTGTCGCCAGTTGGACAGACCTAACCAGGCTGCGGAGGTCATCCGGGCCGCGATTTTAGCGATTGATCAAGCCAGGATGAGAAAGATCAACGCGATCAGCGCCGAGCCTATGCCAGTCGCGATCAAGGCGTAATCGACGATGAGATCGGCGCGAGGGACGAGCGAGGTTGAGTAGGTTTTCTGGGCCATTCAGTAGTTTTACGGCAACCGGCCGGCGAACTCTGTGAACCAGATCACATCCGCGGGACTTTCTGGCCGGCATCCTGGTCGAGGAATTCGGGAACGGGTTTTAGGCTTTCGGGTTGGTTAAGACACGGGATCAAGGACAAGACGATGGGTCAACAGCTCGGTACATGGCGATCAGGAGGCGACCAGCGCGCTTGGTTGTCGATGCTGATCGACACCATGGAACTTGTCTCGCGCCCGGAATCGCGTGCTGTGCCCTGCGATATCGACGTATTGGACGCTTTGCGTGCGCAACTCGCGCGCCCGGCAACTGCCGGAATAGCCTACGGCTCGGGCTACAGCCTCCGAAACTAAGACATTCAGCTCAAAATCGGCCTACTCGCCTGCGATTTGCAGCCGCGGCTGCTTTCCCGTTTCGATCCCGCGCAGCCGCGCCTCTTCACGCGCGATGTAGTCGCGCGTCATCGGGACGATGCCCTGGCGCTTGGTGAGCTGGATCTGGAAATTCATCAGGTTCTGCTTGCGGAACGACATCTCCGACGCGGCCAGGTAGAATTCCCACATTCGGGCGAAGCGTTCGTCGTAAAGCCGTACAGCCTCTTCGCGCCGCGCCATGAAGCGCTCGCGCCAGGCTTTCAGCGTCTCCGCATAGTGCAGCCGAAGGATTTCGATATCACAGACCAGAAGCCCGGCGCTCTCGATCGCCGGCATCACTTCGGACATCGCGGGGATGTAGCCACCCGGGAAAATATACTTGGTGATCCAGGGGCTGGTCACGTCGGGGCCGGTCGAGCGGCCGATCGAGTGCAGCACGATGATCCCGTCGTCGCTGAGCAACTCGGCGCATCGCTTGAAGAAGGTTTCATAAAACCCGACGCCGACATGCTCGAACATCCCGACCGACACGATCCGGTCGAACGGACCGGGAATGTCGCGGTAGTCGCTGAGCAGGAATTTCGCCTGATGGCCCAGCTTTTTCTCCCCGGCGCGGGCGTTCGCGACCTGCAATTGCTCGGTCGAGAGCGTGATGCCGGTAACATCGGCGCCGGTCATCTCGGCCAGATAGAGCCCAAGGCCGCCCCAGCCCGAGCCGATGTCGAGCACGCGGTCGCCGCGCCCGATTCGGAGCTTGGCGGCGAGGTGGCGCTTCTTGGCCAACTGGGCATCATCCAGCATGGCATCCGGCGTCTCGAAGTAGGCGCAGCTATATTGTTTGTCGGCGTCCAGGAAGAGCGAGTAGAGCCGCCCGTCGAGATCATAATGATGCGCGACATTGTTTCGTGACCTGCCGCGCCAGTTGAACTGACTGATGTGCCGGGCGAGATAGCGCATCCACCATTGCAGCCGTGCCCATTGCGGCACCATGGCCGGCTGATCGAGCAGGATCGCCAGCGCGTCTGCGATCGAGCCATTTTCGACCACGAACGTGCCGTCCATATAGGCTTCGCCCAGCGCCAGTTCGGGATTGAGGAGGATCCGCCGTTCGGTGCGCCGGCTCAGAAACCGGGCCGATACCGGCCACCCGGTGCCGTCGCCGCAGGTAAATGTGGTCCCGCTCGCGGCCGTGAATGTCATCGTGCCGCGGCGGATGAACTGTCCCAGGAAATAACGCAACAAACGATCCATCAAAGCACCAATGGAACGACCGGCCCGTTACAACCGACGCACGGCGGGAACAAAGGTTCCAATGTGCGTCATCAGATCATAGTTGTGATCAGCCCGACGCGCTAGGGCCTTGGAGTCAAAGCGGATATTCCCAAATGTGGAGATCACGCAGTTGCGTCACAAGTGAGCTTCCATTCGTAGGATAATCGGCTAAAAGGTGGACCGCCGCCGGCGGTGTGCGACGCTGGAAGCGATTCCAATTGGAGAAGCAGGGAATGTTGAGCCGAGCGCTCAGTCTGGCGACGGTGACGCTTCTGGTCGGCTGTCTCACGGCGGGGGCTGAAAACCTGGACTCCGGCAAGACCCCTTCCCAGCTCTTCTCAGGCACCTGCGCCGCCTGCCACAAGAGCCCTCGCGGCCTGTTGAAGAACGTGTCGCCGTCGTCGCTGCCCGGCTTCCTGCGCCAGCACTACACCACCAGCGGCGAGATGGCCGGGGTGCTCGCTTCGTTCCTGATATCGAATGGCGCGGCCGACGCGCGCTTTCAGAGCAAGGATCAGCCGAAGACCGATGCGGCAAAGGGCGCCAAGCAAGAGGCTGCCAGGCCGGATCAGCCCGGCCGTCGGCAACATCCCGCCGCGACGCAAGAGGCATCCCGGCCCGACGCCGATGGCCTCACGCCGCAAGGCCCCGGACGCGACGGCAAGCGACGGCCGGGCCAGCAGCCGCCCGATGCCGCAAGGCCTGCCGATGGCCAGACGCCGCAGGCCGCGACCGACAGCAAAACGGGCGCCAAGCAGAAGCTCGGCAAGCGTGGCAAACCTGCCGAAGAGCAGCCGAAACCGGACGAGGCGGCCAAGGAAGAAGCCAAGCACGAAACCGCCAAGGTGGATGCCGGCGAAAAGCCTGAAGCCGCCAAGCCGGTGGGCGAGGGCATCTCTGACCCGAGCAAGTCTGAAACGGGCAAACCTGAAACAGGCAAATCTGAAGCAGAAGCAAGCAAGTCTGAAGCGAGCAAGCCTGAATCAGCCAAGTCCGAGACCGCCAAGGTCGATGCGCCCAGGGAAACCGGCGGCAGCGAATCAACGCCGCTGCGGCCTGATCCAGTCCCGCCGGTCACGCCCGCGCCAGCGGCCGCCGCACCGACCCCGAGCGGTACATCAGAACCAGCCGCGATCCCGAAAGAGCCAGCCGCGATCCCAAGCCCATCGGCGCCTGCCGCAGCAACTGCGCCGGCCACTCCGTCCGAAGTGACGGCATCTGCGCCGCCGCCTCCACCGCCGATTGCGCCGGCCGGGCCGCCCGCACCACCCATTTCTCAATAGTCTACCGACCCAACTTTCCTCGCTGATCTTGCTCGATCAATTCTAGAGTAATACTCTAGAGTATTGGTCTACTCGGAATGCGGGGTTGGCGTAGTGACCACGGCGCGCGAGGATCTGCTGGCGGCGGGATTGGCGGTGTTCGACCGCGACGGCTTTGAGGGCGCAACCGTGGCCGCCATTCGAACCCGTGCGCGCGCGTCCAACGGCAGCTTCTTCCATTTCTTCGGATCGAAGAAGGAACTGGCCGGCACGCTGTTCCTGGAAATCCTCGGCCGCTATCACGCCGCGGTACTCGCTGGGATCGACGAATCTTGCGGTGCCAGGCAAGGCGTGGCGCGGCTGATTCATGCGCATCTTGACTGGGTCGTGAACAACCGGCGCGAGGCGCGTTATCTGTTCGAGATTTCGCGCAGCGAATGGACCGAAGAAATCCGTGGTGCGCAGCGCGCGCAGAATTCGCGTCTCGCCGAGGCCGTCGAGCGCTGGCGCGCGCCGCTGATCGCGCGCGGCGAATTGCTGCCGATGACGGCGACCTTGTTCTTCAGTCAGATCATCGGTCCTGCGCAGATCTTCTGTC
The DNA here is from genome assembly GCF_018130065.1 of Bradyrhizobium sp. AUGA SZCCT0158. Lineage (GTDB taxonomy): Bacteria > Pseudomonadota > Alphaproteobacteria > Rhizobiales > Xanthobacteraceae > Bradyrhizobium. The sequence goes on from NZ_JAFCME010000004.1 coordinate 312,030, forward strand.
GCGCCTGGTTGTCGGGCCGCGACCGCGCCGATCCCAGGGACCACGCCGACACTCTGATCGCCTGCGCCACCCGTGCGGTGGTCGCCATTGATGCCGGCCACAGGACAGGAGAGACCCCATGATCGCCAATACCGATCCGGAGTTCGCGCCGATCGCCACACGCATCCGCGATAATGTCGGCCGCCAGGGTTTTATGACCCATGTCGGCGCCGAACTGTCCGAACTGACGCGCGGTTCCTGCACGCTCGAGGTCGACCGGCGGCCCGAGCTGTTGCAGCAGCACGGCCTGTTTCATGGCGGCGTCACCGCCTTTCTGGTCGACAATGCGACCACCATCGCGGCTGCAACCTCACGCGGCCAGGCGGCGCTCACAGCGGAGTATAAATTGAATCTGTTGTCGCCGGCGGTGGGCGAGCGGCTGATCTGCCGGGCGCGGGTGATCAAGCCCGGACGTCAGGTCGCGGTGGTCGCGGCCGATGTCTATTGCCTCACCCACGGCGTCGAAAAGCACACCGCAACGGCGCTGGCCTCGATCGCGATGCTCGACGAGAAAGCGGCGGCACGAATCCAAAGCCCGGCCTGATCGGCCGGGCTTGGTTCTCACATAAACAGACGCGCGATAAAGAAAGCCGCGCGTTACTTCTCGGTCGCAGCCGGGGCCGGCGCTTCGTCGTCGTGCTGGGCTTCCGGATCGAAGAACTCGCCGGCGGCGGCCAGCGCCTCGGCGGCGGCGTCCTGATCTTCCTGACGGCTCGAGATGTCCTCGCCGCGGTTGATGCGCTCGGCTTCATCGGCGCTGCGTGCAACCGTGACGCTGACGCTGACTTCGACTTCGGGGTGCACGGCAATGGCGATCGAGTGCTTGCCGATGGTCTTGATCGGCGCGTCCAGCATGACCTGGCTGCGGCTGATGATGACGCCGTCGGCCTCGAAGGAGGCGATGATGTCGCGCACGCTGACCGAACCGAACAACTGGCCGGTTTCGGAGGCCTGGCGCAGCACGACCACGTTGCGGTCGTTGATCTTCTCCGCGACCTTGGTGGCTTCGCCCTTGGCCTTGAGGTTGTTGGCCTCGAGCTCGGCCTTCATGCCGTCGAACTTGGCGCGATTGTCCGACGTGGCGCGCAGCGCCTTGCCGCGCTTGAGCAGAAAGTTGCGGGCAAATCCGTCCCTGACTTTGACGACTTCGCCCATCTGACCAAGCTTGGCGACGCGTTCCAGCAAAATGACTTCCATATTCGTTCTCCTTTTGAAGTGGTGATGATCCGGTTTGAGTGGATGGGTGGAATGGTTAGGCTGCAGGCACCGGCGGCGGTCTGCCGCGCATGAAGCGTTGGCGAAATCCGAATACCGCGTCGGCGAGGCCAAGCACGACCAACGCCAGTACCGGCCAGCCGAACACCACGACGACGGCATAGGCGCAGGACAGCCAGAACGCGCGGCCATTCAGCGCCAGTGTCAGCGTGTGCAGCACGGCAAAGCCGATGATGGCGTAAGCCATCAACAAGGCGGTGGCCGTGATCTGCGCGAACAACGCTAGGAGTCCGCCGACGAAACAGAACGCCAGTGCGACCGACAGCGCGACCAGCGTCATTGGCGGCAACTCCGCGCTCTTCAGGTCCGGCCACGGCCGGTGCAGGCGGCCGGAGGTCGCGGTGATCTTGCCGGCGAGCCAGAGATTGAGCGTCAGCGTCATCATGGCAACGATGGCGGCTGCCGGCGGCGCGATGATTGCGAGCGCACTAACCCACCGCTCGGTGTCACCTGATGGCGCGGCATTGCGGGGCGTCAGAATTCGCATCAGGCCGCGTTTCAGTGACGCCGTGATCGCCTCGGCGTCGCTGCCGAGCGTCAGCATGGCGGTGATCGTGGTCAGCATCGCAAAGCCTGCAATCCACAGCAGGATGCGGCCGACCGGATACCATTCCATCGCAGGCGCGGCAGGCGGGGCGTCATTGCCGGCTTCCTCGGCGGGCAGCGGCCGTCCGAGCAGCGCGAGATGGCCGAGCCACCAGGCGGGCAGGGCGACGGTGATGACAAAGGCGATGCAATAGGGCAGGCCGAACATCAGACCGAGGCCCGAGGCCGCGGCGATGCCGCCGATCGTGGCCGCAAGCGGTCCCCATCCAAGCGCTGCTACCATCAGCGGCAGCGGGGCCAGATAGAACAACAGCAATGAGATCAGCGCGCCCGAGATGATCGAAGCGAACATCAGCGCCGACGCAGAGCCGGCCGCAAGCGCAATGAGTATGATCACGATCATCAGCTGTCCCGCTCCTTTCGAGCGGTTAGAGGTCTTTGGACCCCAACCATCGGCGACCGGACGACCCGGAAGCCTTATGAAAAGTCGCGATCGGCGGCACAGATGCCGCCGATCGAAATCGTCTTAGCGAATAACGTAAGGCAGCAAGCCGAGGAACCGCGAGCGCTTGATGGCGCGGGCGAGTTCACGCTGCTTCTTGGCGGAGACGGCCGTGATGCGGCTCGGCACGATCTTGCCGCGCTCGGAAACGTAACGCATCAGCAGCTTGGAATCCTTGTAGTCGATCTTCGGCGCATTCGGACCCGTGAACGGGCAGGTCTTGCGGCGGCGGAAAAACGGACGGCGTGCACCAGCTTCAGCCATGATTCTTACTCCTCTACCGCTGCGTCTTCATCGCGCGGACGGCGCGGCCCGCGGTCGCCCCGGAAGCCACCGCCTTCGCGATCGCCACGGAAGCCTTCGCGGTCACCACGGAAACCACCGCCACGATCGTCGCGCTCGCGGTCACGATCGGCCTTGCGCATCATGGCTGACGGACCTTCCTCGTGCTCTTCGACGCGGACGGTGAGATAGCGGATGACGTCTTCGCTGATCCGCTCCTGCCGCTCGATCTCGGTGACCGCAGCGGAGGGCGCATCGATGTTCATCAGCACGAAATGTGCCTTGCGATTCTTGTTCATGCGATAGGTGAGGGAGCGCACGCCCCAGTTCTCGGTCTTGGTGATCTTGCCGCCGAGCCCTTCGACGATGCCCGTCATCTGGGTAGTCAGCTCTTCGACCTGCTGGGTGCTCGCATCCTGACGCGCGAGAAAAACATGCTCATAAAGAGGCATGGGTGTCCTTTCCTGTGTTGGCGCGGTTCCCGGCGGCAAGCCCTTCGAGACCTTCGGAAAGGACTCGATAATGCTCAGAAGGCGGAAGCACGGGACGACGGGCCAACTGGCCCTGCCACATCAACATCGCCGAAAGGTGAGATTGCTGAGACCGTCCGTTCAGCTCCCGGCCGGGATCCACGGATGCGCGGTTTATAGAGATTTTGAGCCCGCTGGCAAGCGTTGATGCGGGGATTTGGCCGGGTTGACGCCCTGGCCGACCGCCGCCTCCAAGGGCCTCATTGACATATTTGTTTGTATATCATACAAATAACGGACAAGAGGGCAAAATGGCTCCCAAAATGGTTTCCGATCCCGTCGAAACCGCTCAGGCACTGGCCGGCGATCCCAAGCACGCCGTCCGCGCTACGCGTTCGGCCGGACGCCAGATGCGTTCCCGCCTGCTGGACGGCGCCAGCCGCTTGTTCAAGGAACGGGGCCTGTCAGGCACCTCGATCTCGGACATTGCCGCCGCTGCCGACGCGTTTCCAAGCCAGATCACCTACTACTTCCGCACCAAGGAAGCGCTGTTCGTCGAGGCCGCCTGCCGCGACATGCTCTATGTCGCCCGTGCGGCCGAGCAGGCGGCGCTGTCGGCGCACACGCCGCGCGACTACACGCGCGCGCTGGTCGAGAGCGTGACGTCAACGGATTCGGTCGCCTTCTTTGCCGAGGCGCTGACGCTGACGCGCCGCCGCCAGGATCTCGCGCCGCTGGTCGAGCGCACCATCGAACGGCTGCACGGAGAGGGGCTCCGGGCCTATTCGAACCAGATCGAACGGCACGGCTGGAGCACGCTGCGCGATCCCGACGCGACCTCGCGGCGATTCTGGGCGGTCGCGATCGGCGTGATGGTCGAGGGCTATGCCATGGGCCGTTCGGCCGACGAATTATCCGCCGAGATGCTGCGCGTGCTGGGCGAGCAGGCGACCACGAAATCGGCCGGCGACGGCGGCCGCCTGCGCCTCGTCGGCAATCCCACATCAGCTTCAGATTCACCCGAAGGGGAGACACCGTCATGACAGCGCTTCGCATGCGTGCCCGTGATTTCCTAAGCGAAGATGAATTGATCGCCGTGCGCCGGCGCTCGACATGGAAAGGTGTCGCCCTGATCGCGCATGCCTGGGCATTGATCATCGGCTCGATCGCGCTGGTGGCCTGGTGGCCCAATCCGCTGACCTTTCTGCTGGCGGTCGGCATCATCGGCTCGCGCCAGCTCGGGCTTGCGATCCTGATGCATGACGGCGCGCATGGCTGTCTGTCGGCCGACGAGAAAGCCAATCTGACCCTGAGCCAGTGGTTCTGCGCCTATCCGGTCTTTGCCGAGACCCGCGCCTATCGCCGCTATCATCTGCAGCATCATGCGCGCACCCAGCAGGAGGACGATCCCGATCTCATTCTGTCGGCGCCGTTTCCGATCACGAAGATGAGTTATCGCCGCAAATTCCTGCGCGATATCACCGGCCAGACCGGTTATCAGCAGCGCAAGGCGCAATTGCTCAACGCGCTCGGCCCGGCGGAATGGCCGCTGTCGCAGCGCGCGGCGCATTTCTGGGAAAAGCTCGGCCCGCAATGCGCGGTCAATGCGGCGATGTTCGCAGGGCTCGCCGTCGCCGGCGTGTGGTGGGCCTATCCGCTGTTATGGCTCCTGCCGCTCTTGACCTGGCAGATGGTGATCACCCGCATCCGCAATATCGCCGAGCATGCCGTGGTGCCCGACAGCAGCGATCCCTTGCGCAACACCCGCACCACCCATGCAGGTTTCCTCGAGCGGCTGTTCATCGCGCCCTATTACGTGAACTATCACCTTGAGCATCATCTGCTGTTCTACGTGCCCTGCTACAACCTGCCGCGCGTCCACCGCATTCTCAGCCAAAGCCGGCATGCCGATCGCATGGAGGTGCAGCCGAACTATGCTGCGGTGCTGCGCCTTGCGACCGCGAAGCCGAACCAGCAGGATCGCCCGGGCCAGCTGGTGAGCAGCGCACGCCGCGCGCGGGCCGGAGCCGAGGTCGGCGGCGATCAGAAGGCCGGCGGCTTCTAGCCCAAAGCGTCTGAAAGGCCGTTGAAGGGCCTTGCGATTCCGCAACGCGGCTTGACATCCCGGGCTCGGTCAGTGTCTTACGGCCCCATCTTGATGAGGGAGTGCCGATGACGGCTGCATTTACATTTCCGGGGCAGGGTTCCCAAGCGGTCGGCATGGGCAAGGCCCTGGCGGAAGCCTTTCCGGCCGCGCGGGCGGTATTCGACGAGGTCGATGCGGCGCTTGGCGAAAAGCTGACCGCGATCATCTGGGAGGGGCCTGCCGAAACCCTTCAGCTCACCGAAAATGCCCAGCCGGCGCTGATGGCGGTCTCGATCGCGACCTTGCGGGTGCTGGAGAGCGAGGCCGGATTCTCGGTCGGGCGGGACGCTGCCTTCGTGGCCGGTCACTCGCTCGGCGAATATTCGGCGCTGGCCGCGGCCGGCAGCCTCAGTATCAGCGATACCGCGCGTCTGCTCCGCACCCGCGGCCTTGCGATGCAAAAGGCCGTGCCGGTCGGCGTCGGCGCCATGGCGGCATTGCTCGGCCTCGATTATGAGGCGGCGGTGGCTGTAGCGGCTGAAGCTGGGCAAGGTCAGGTCTGCCAGGCCGCCAATGACAATGGCGGCGGGCAGGTGGTGGTCTCCGGCGACAAGGCCGCGGTCGAACGCGCGCTTGAAATCGCAAAGACAAAGGGCGCCAAGCGCGCGATGCTGCTGCCGGTGTCCGCGCCGTTCCATTGCAAGCTGATGCAGCCCGCGGCCGACGCCATGGCGAAGGCGCTGGTCGATGTGACGATCAAGGCGCCGGCTTCGCCGCTGGTGTCGAACGTGCTGGCCGCGCCGATCACCGATCCCGACGAGATCAGGCGCCGCCTGATCGAGCAGGTCACCGGCACCGTGCGGTGGCGCGAGTCGGTCGCCTACATGGCGGGTCACGGTGTCACGCGGTTTTTCGAGATCGGCGCCGGCAAGGTGCTGAGCGGGCTGGTCAAGCGCATCGCCGACGGTGCCGTTGGCGTATCCGTCGGTGGGCCCGGCGACATTGCCGCCGCCAAGGATGCATTGGCGGCTTCGAAGTAAGCTTGCCGAACCAAGGAGATTTCGATGTTCGATTTGACGGGCAGAACGGCGCTGGTGACCGGCGCGACCGGCGGTATTGGCAACGCCATCGCGCAGGCACTGCATGCGCAGGGCGCGACGGTGGCGATCTCGGGCACGCGCCGCGAAGTGCTGGATGCCTTCGCCGCCAAGCTCGGCGAGCGCGTCCACGTGCTGCCGTGCAATCTTTCCGACAGCGCGGAAGTCGAGGCCCTGGTGCCCGCGGGGGAAGCGGCGATGGGGCAGGTCGATATCCTGATCGCCAATGCCGGCATCACCCGCGACAATCTGTTCGTGCAATTGCGCGACGAGGATTGGGACGACGTCATCAACGTCAACCTGACGGCGACCTTCCGCCTGGCGCGCGCCGCGACCAAATTGATGATGCGCAAGCGCTTCGGCCGCATCATTGCCATCACCTCGATCGTCGGTGTGACCGGTAATCCCGGACAGGCCAATTACACCGCGTCGAAGGCGGGAATCATCGGCCTGATCAAGACGCTGGGCGGCGAATACGCCAAGCGCAACGTGACCGCTAATTGCATCGCGCCCGGATTCATCAAGACGCCGATGACGGATGCGCTCAACGACAAGCAGCGCGAGACCATCCTGTCGAAGGTTCCTGCAGCACGGCTGGGAACGCCCGAGGACATCGCCGCGGCGGCGGTTTATCTCAGTTCGAACGAGGCGGCTTACGTCACCGGGCAAACCATCCACGTCAACGGCGGAATGGCCATGATTTGAGCCGCTTAACGGCCCGATCGATGCGGCCAAGGGCCGTTTCGGGCGGCCGGCCGAGGGCTTGTAGTCAACGGTAGGGAAGTATGATAACCGAACCACCGACGGATGGGCAAACAAGGCCATTGCAGGATTTTGAAACCCTGTATATTGGCGTGGCGACGCCTGCCGTTCGCCGGGCCTTTATCGGCTACCACCGTGCCGAATCAAGACTATGCGCGATTGCGAAGGAAGTTTAACGACCACGATGGCTCGTATCGTCTTGCGGTATCTTGGGGTCGGGTCCAATGGAACAAGCACGAGGTTGAACGATGAGTGAGATTGGCGAGCGGGTTAAGAAGATTGTGGTCGAGCACCTCGGTGTTGAACCCGAGAAGGTGGTCGATGCGGCAAGTTTCATCGATGACCTTGGCGCTGACAGCCTCGACACCGTCGAGCTTGTGATGGCATTTGAAGAAGAGTTCGGTTGCGAGATTCCTGATGACGCCGCGGAGACGATCTTGACCGTCGGCGACGCGACAAAATTTCTCGAAAAGAACGCGAAAAGCTGACGCCCCCGCGCGGTGCGCATAGAGCCGGACGGGCCGTTGTCGAACGGTCCCCCGGTTTCTTGTTATGGACCGCCAGTTTCGGGCCGGAGTTTTTGATATGAGGCGGGTTGTCGTCACGGGGCTGGGCATGGTTACGCCACTCGGCTGCGGCGTTGACGCAACGTGGACGCGTATCCTCGCCGGCCGGAGCGGCGCCAGGCGAATCGAGACCTTCGAGGTTGCCGATCTCTCCAGCCAGATCGCCTGCGTGATTCCACGCGGCGACGGCAGCGGCGGCACCTTCAATCCGGACCAGTGGATGGAGCCAAAGGACCAGCGCAAGGTCGATGATTTCATCATCTTTGCGATGGCCGCCGCGCGCCAGGCGCTCGACGACGCCGATTGGCATCCCGAGAGCGAAGCAGACAAATGCGCGACCGGCACCCTGATCGGGTCCGGAATCGGCGGCCTGTCCGGCATCGCCGATACCGCGCTGCTGCTTAAGGAGCGCGGCCCGCGCAAGGTCTCGCCGTTCTTCATTCCAGGGCGGCTGATCAATCTCGCTTCCGGCTACGTCTCGATCGAGCACGGCCTCAAGGGACCCAACCATTCCGTCGTCACCGCGTGTTCGACCGGTGCGCACGCGATCGGCGACGCCAGCCGCCTGATCGCGCTCGGCGATGCCGAGGTGATGGTGGCGGGCGGAACCGAATCGCCGATCTGCCGGCTGGCGATGGCGGGCTTCTGCGCGGCGCGTGCGCTGTCGACCGCCTTCAACGACACGCCGGAACGGGCTTCGCGTCCCTACGACAAGGATCGCGACGGCTTCGTGATGGGCGAGGGCGCCGGCATCGTGGTGCTCGAGGAATATGAGCACGCCAAAAAGCGCGGCGCGAAAATCTACGCCGAGGTGATCGGCTACGGCCTGTCCGGTGACGCCTATCACATCACCTCGCCGGCGCCGGACGGCGATGGTGCCTTCCGCAGCATGAGTGCGGCGTTGAAGCGCGCTGGGATCAGCGCTTCCGATATCGACTACATCAACGCGCACGGCACCTCGACGCAGATCGGCGACGAGATCGAACTCGGTGCGGTGGAGCGGTTGCTCGGCAATGCAACGTCCAAGGTGTCGATGTCGTCGACCAAGTCGTCGACCGGGCATCTGCTCGGCGCGGCCGGCGCGATCGAGGCGATTTTCAGCATCCTTGCGATTCGCGACAACGTCGCCCCGCCCACCATCAATCTGGAAAATCCGTCGGTGGAGACGGCGATCGATCTCGTGCCTCAAGCGGCGCGCCAACGCGAGATCAACGTCGCGCTGTCGAATTCTTTCGGTTTCGGAGGTACCAACGCCTCCGTCATCGTTCGGCGCGTAGTTAGTTAGCAAGTGTTTAGAGCGACTCCACCGTTTTGCCGTATTCGGCGATGACTCCTAGACGTGGGCGTATGCTATTGGCCGGGCAGGGGTTTGTCAGGCCACGATTGAACCGGCAGGATTCAGGTTGCATCGATGAGTGAAAGGCCGCCCATTTCCCCCCGGAGCCCGCGCGCTGCGCTGGAGCCCGAGCAGGTACCGCCGCCGCCGAAGCGGTCCGAGCGTGCCCGCAATCCGTTTGTCGTGATCGGCAATGCCATCATCACCATTCTGATCATTTTGATGATCGGCGCGGGGACCGCGTATTATTACGGCCGCCAGCTTTTGGAGACGCCGGGTCCGCTGCTGGAAGACAAGATCGTCAACATTCCGGCGCGCGCCGGCAAAAGGGACATCGCCGACGCGCTCCAGCGCGAGGGCGTGATCAACGTCAATCCGTGGCTGTTCATCGGCAGCGTGTTTGCGCTGAAGGCGAGTTCCGATCTCAAGCCCGGCGAATATTCGTTCCAGAAGCGCGCCAGCCTGCGCGATGTCATCGCCACCATCGTCGAAGGCAAGGTGGTGCAGCACAGCGTCACCATTCCCGAAGGCCTGACTTCCGAGCAGATCGTGGCGCGCCTCACCGACAACGATCTGTTCTCGGGCTCGCTGAAGGAAATGCCGCGCGAGGGCACACTGCTGCCGGAAACCTATAAATTCCCGCGCGGCACCAGCCGCGACCAGGTGGTCCAGCGCATGCAGCAGACGCAGAAGCGGATGCTTGCGGAAATCTGGGAACGCCGCAATCCGGACATTCCGGTCAAGTCGCCGGAGGCATTGATCACGCTTGCCTCGATCGTCGAGAAGGAAACCGGCCGCGCCGACGAGCGCAGCCGGGTCGCCGCCGTCTTCACCAACCGGCTGCGACAGAAGATGAAGCTGCAGTCCGATCCGACCATCATCTACGGGCTGGTGGGCGGCAAGGGTACGCTCGGCCGGCCGATCAAACGCTCCGAGATCACCCAGCCGTCGCCCTACAACACCTATGTGATCGAGGGCTTGCCGCCGGGCCCGATCGCCAATCCCGGCCGCGCCTCGCTCGAGGCGGTCGCCAACCCGGCGCGGACCCGCGACCTGTTCTTCGTCGCCGATGGCAGCGGCGGACACACCTTTACCGAGACCTACGACCAGCACCAGAAGAACGTCGCCAAGCTGCGGGTGCTGGAAAAGCAGATCCAGAACGACACCGTCGAACCGGCCGAAGAGGCCGCACCGCCTGCGGCGGCTGGTGCGCCGGCGGCCGACACCAACCCGACGGCGACGACACCGAAGCCCACGGGAACGAAGCGGCAGCCCGCACGTCCGGCGGCGCCTGCGGCCGCCCCCGGCGCCCGCCAGGGCGCGGCGCAATCGCCCACCACGGCGCCGGTGGTTCAGCGCTAACGCAATTCCATCAGGCGTGAATTCGTTTTAAGCTCGCGCCGCACCCCGAGTCTCGCATCTCCCTGTTTCGGAAAGTTTTACGCGATGGCGCTATCGAGCATGACCGGTTTTGCCCGGAGCAACGGCGCCAGCGGGCCGTACACGTTCGAGTGGGAACTGAAGTCGGTCAATGCCAAGGGCTTTGACCTGCGGTTGCGGCTGCCGCCCGGATGGGACGAACTCGAGGCTTTCGCCAAGAAGCGCGCCGGCGAGGTGCTGTCGCGGGGCACGGTCTACGCCAATCTCAACGTCAAGCGGGCCAATGCGGTCTCGACCATCCGCATCAATGAGGACGTGCTCAACTCGATCGTAAAGGTGGCCGGTGTGCTCGCCGGCAAGATCGACGCGGTGGCGCCCAGCATCGATGGTCTGCTCGGCATCAAGGGCGTCATCGAGGTGGTTGAACCCGAAAGCGATGAGGCCGAAGACAAGGCGGCGAAAGACGCCGCGGCTTTAGCCTTCGAGCAGGCACTGGCCAATCTGGTCGAGATGCGCCGCCGCGAGGGCGTCACGCTCGGGCACATTCTCAACCAGCGCATGGATGAGATCGAGAAGCTCGCGAAGAGGGCCGAGGCCGCGCCCGGCCGCAAGCCCGAGGCGATCAGGGCGCGGTTGGCCGAACAGGTCGCAGCGCTGCTGGAGACGTCAGATCGTTTCGATCCTGACCGGCTCAATCAGGAGGCGATCATGATCGCGGCCAGGGCCGACATCCGCGAGGAGCTCGACCGCATCGCCTCCCACGTTGCCCAGGCCCGCGAGATGATCGGTAAGGGCGGCCCGGTGGGGCGCCGGCTGGATTTTCTCGCCCAGGAGTTCAACCGCGAGGTCAACACCTGCTGCTCGAAATCCAACGATCTGGAGTTGACCAATACCGGGCTCGAGATGAAAAACGTGGTGGAGCAGTTCCGCGAGCAAGTCCAGAATCTGGAGTGAGTGATGACGGCTGGTGGTTTCGACGGGGTTGAGCGGCGCGGACTGATGTTCGTGCTGTCCTCGCCATCCGGCGCGGGCAAGACCACGCTGTCGCGGATGCTGATCGACAAGATGCCTGGTCTAAAGATGTCGGTGTCGGCGACCACGCGGCCGATGCGGCCGGGAGAGGTCGACGGGCGCGACTATTTCTTCGTCGACAAACCGAAATTCGAAGCAATGGCCAAGAAGGGCGAGTTGCTCGAATGGGCCACCGTGTTCGACAATCGCTATGGAACGCCGCGCGCGCCGGTCGAGGCCGCGCTGTCGGCCGGGCAGGACGTACTGTTCGATATCGACTGGCAGGGCACGCAACAATTGCGCGAGAAAGCCCGCGCCGACGTGGTCAGCGTGTTCATCCTGCCGCCGTCGGCTGCCGACCTCGAAAAGCGCCTGCACACCCGCGCCCAGGATTCAGACGAGGTCATTCGCGGAAGGATGGACCGTGCCACCCACGAACTGAGCCATTGGGCGGAATACGACTACATCGTCATCAACCAGGACGTCGACCATGCCTTCGCCGAGGTGCAGTCGATCCTCAAGGCCGAGCGGCTCAAGCGCGAGCGCCGCACCGGACTGACGGAATTCGTTCGCGGCCTGCAGCGCCAGCTCGAAAAATAGCAGGCCGAGTCCGTATCCGGATGACGCTGCGCCCGGCGTTACGTGTGCGCGCTGCGCGCCAATCGCGCCAGCATCTCGGTCACCCGCCGCTCCGGATCGTCCGGTGCGCGCGGATCGCGGGGAAGGTCTTGGGGGGCAACGTTGCGGGTAGTATTGCTGCGCCAGACCGGCGTCTCGTCCGGGAACATCGATGGCGAGGTCCGTTCGGTCGGGACCGAATCCCAGATCGCTCGGCGATCACTGCGCGCTTCCAGCGGGATCGCCTGCGCGCGGCCGAACCGGTAAACCAGACTTGCTGTAATTCCTGCCAGCGCGAGTGCACCAGCCATTACCAGCAGCAGCATCTGCATCGATGCCGACCGTCTTTCCTGCGATGCGTCAGCGACAGCGAGCGCAACCGGGGCGACGGCGGGCGGCGGCGCCGTTGCGGGATTGGTTTGAAGGCTTTGGGTTTGAACGTCCTGGGTTTGCAGGCTCTGGGTTTGGAGGCTCTGGGTCTGCGGGGGTTGAGCCTGCTGGCTTTGCGCTGGCTCGGCCGCGGCAAGGCGCGGACCGCTCGAAGAGGTGACGCCCGAGGATTCCGGCCAGCGCGATGCGATGGATGATGGCGGCGCGTCCGGTGCGGTTGGTGTGGCCGCAAGTTGGCTATTTGCGATGCTGGCAACGGGCACGGCGCCCGTGCTCTTTGGTTCGATCAGATCCTCGACGCGTGCTTGCGGCGCGGTCAGTTCGGCGCGCGCGTTGGCGATCGATTTGCGCGCATTGATGCTCTGCTGCGGCGAAACGGCATCGGCCGTTTCCGCCGGTGCGGAGTCCGATGCTGCAGGCGCGGATGAAGATTCCTTCGGCGCGGCGCGCGCAGTCTTGTTCTTCGCTTCGCCGATGTACCAGCAATTGCGTTTGGTGGCGTGATCGGTCCGGTAATACCAATGACCGCCTGCCGGCAAAGCCCCTTTTGGACGCGTCAGGCAGGTGTCCGCCGTTTTCGCGCTGTTCTCCTTGCTGTTATCTTTGGCGGCGTCCTGAGCAACGGCAGCGAAACTGGTTCCCGCCAGAATACTGGCGAAGAACGCCGAGATGAATTTCGCTGAACGCTTTGACATGGCCATCCCCGATAATGATACGCGACGCTTACGCGACACTTACGTCTCAAGTTTTCGTTAAAGACTTGGGTCGTAATGGGCCGCAATTTCGGAGCGGGTAGGGCATAATTGGGGCTCGCCAGCCCAATATGCGAAGCGGGCGGAAGCCTAGAAAACAGGCGCGAACGCTACTGTTTGCTGGCCGTCCACGTTCCACCGCAACCGGTCGATTGCCGGAACGTTCCGGAACCACTGCGGCCGGAGAGACGGCCGGAACTGGTGACCGTGAGGCCGTTGAAATTGCCGACCGTGCGGGCGGAACCGTTGCCGCTGACGCTGCCACTGACGCCTTGGGCGATGATCCTGCCGCTGGTCACGACCACCGCGCTAGTCGTAGTGCCGCCGCAGCCGACCGATGTAACCATCCACGCGCCGTCGAAATTGCCGCCGCTACCGCCACCACTGCGCGAGGCGCGGCGTGGGCTCTCGGCTTCGGGCTTGCTGCGCCGTGCGGGCTTCTCCGTCTCAATCGCGCGCGGCGTGGCGCGAGATCCGGACAGTGATTTCTCGTCATTGCCGATGCTGCCGCCGGCGCTGCCGGATTGCGCCAGGCTGACGCTTGCTCCGAATGCGGCTGACATCAACAGGGAGAACAAAGCAATCCTGACCGAGCGTTGACCGGCGGCGTTTTGCATAAGCAGGTGCCTTCAATTCTTCGAATGTAATGCCGACCTTAACTGAGACGAGCGCGAGCCAAGTGCGATGTTACTGTTTCGACGCTGTCCACGTTCCGGAACAGCCGTCCGATCGCCTGAACGTTCCGGAGCCGCTGCGGCCCGAGAAACGGCCGGAGCTGCGCCAACTCAAACCCGAGACGGATCCGCCTGACGTCGTCGAGCCACTTGAACTGACCTGACCGGAACTCAATTCACCCGAGATCCTGCCGCCGCTGATCACGAACCGCTCGGTGCTGTTGCCGCAGCCTTGGGATTGGGCAACCCATGTGCCGTCGAAATTGCCACCACCACCGCCACCGCTCTTCCGCGAAGCGCGACGCGATTCCTCGGGTTCGGGCCTCGGTTTGCTGCGTCGTGCAGGTTTTTCGGTCTCAACCGCCCGCGGCGTCGTGCGCGATCCCGACAGCGATTTCTCGTCATTGCCGATGCTGCCGCCGGCACTGCCGGATTGCGCGAAGCTGGTCGTTCCGAACCCAACCGACATCAAAAGGCAGAGCACACCAACCTTGATCGAACGTTGAACAGCGTTTTGCATGAACCGGTGCTTTCAATGTCTCGAATGTAAAATCTAGCGGCCGGATCCATCGGCGCAGACCGCACCGATGACGCGGCAAGACTTGCCAGCCTTGTTGCACTCGCCAAGCGCGGCCTCCTTGGCGCGCTGGACCGTGTCGCGCTGAACCAGCGAGTAAGAATTCCCCGAAATCGCAAACGCGCCGCAGCGCGATCCATAGAAGCTGAGCTCGAGCGGACATTTGCTCGATCCGCAATTCTTGAGTGCATCGTCGACCGCCGCGCGCCGCGACGCGTGATTCCAGGAGATGCCCCATTTGTTGCTGTCAGGGCCGTAGACGATCGAGCCCCAGGGCTTGAGATCGTCCATCTTGCGCAGCCGCGTCAGCACGCCCTCGGTGGCCTCACCGGTCGGCGTCATGCTGCTCTTGGCCTGAAACTGGCTGATCGCCAGCCGCATGCCGTTCTTGCTGTCGAGCGGCTCCGGATCGAAATTGAGCTCGTAGAGCCGGTCGCTCAATTCCCTGAGCAGCGCCACGTCCTTGATCGGGATCCGGTCGGGATCGGGGCGTAGCGTGCTGGAGAGCTGCGGCGCCGGTTGCGGTGCGACTGCGACTTGCGGCGAGGCGGGCGAACTCGGCGCGACAAAGTAAAACGTGCCGTCGATCGGCGAAGACGACACCCAGGGCTGCTGCGCGCCGCCGGTCTCGCGCTTCACCGCGAGGCCGACCTGGTTGAAGGTCTGGAAAATATCGAGGCCCGATTGCTTGATCGTCGCCGCCAGCGCCTTGGTGTAGGGGCTGTTGCCGCCGGTGCCGTCCTGCGCGACGTTGCCGGGCTGCGTCGCGTAGGAAATCAGCGTGCCTTCCGGCGCGCGCATCTGGGCGAGCCCGCCGTCGGAGGCGCGCAGGCCGCGCGCGCCGAACGGATTGTTACGGCAGGCATCGAGGATCACCATGTTGAGCCGCGTGCCCGAGCCCTGCATCTGGCGCAGCACGAGGTTGACGTCCACCATCTGGAAATCGACATCGGCCTCGCGCGTCGGATTGGCGCCGACTGGAACCAGATAGTTCGAACCCGCCACCTGAACGCCGTGGCCGGCGTAGTAGAACAGCGCGACATCGGCGCCCTGGACCTGGCGGCCGAAATTCTGCACGGCAGTGTCCATGGCCGATTTGTCGAGATCGAGCTGGGCGCGGCCGCCGACCAGGGTAAAACCGAGACCGGCGAGCGTGTTTGCCATCAGCGCCGCGTCGTTGCGGGGATTGTCGAGCCGGGGAACGTTTTGATAGGCGGAGTTGCCCACGACCAGCGCGATACGTTTCTCGGCAGCGGCGGGCGCGGTTGACATCAGCGACAGCAGAATCGCCAACGCTGCAAACGCCCAGACTTTGCCGTCGAAAGCCCCGCGCATTTCCAATAATTCCCCGCAATATGCCGGCAGGATACCAGCCTGCGTGGCCCGGGAAAAGCGGGCCGGATGTCCGATCGGTGCGGCGTAATGTTTCGACAGCGTCGCTGCGCGGTGCGGTGCGTCGCTGCAGGGCCGAGGCGTGACGCCGGTCAGGCTTTGTGGCAGTTTCGCCTGACAGGACCCAAAAAGTGAAGTCCGCGGGGGGGTCGCATGATCACGAAGTTCGCCGCATCGCGCGCAATCACGACGACGGTATTTCTATCCGGCCTCATCGCACTGCCAGCCTTGGCCGCTGCGGCCGAGCGGCCTCTCGGCGCCGACCCGGTCGCGGCATGCGCCGCATTGTCGGGTGCGGGCAGCGGTGCGATCAAGGTCGACGCGGCCGCGCTGACCGAGCCGAAGCCGCTGACCGTCGCGCCGGGCGGACCAACCCCCGCCGCCCGCATCAGTCCCGCGACCCCGCAATTCTGCCGCGTGCTGGGTCATATCGATCCGACCGATCCGAAGGCGCCGCCGATCCGCTTTCAGCTCAATCTGCCGCTGCAATGGAACGGCCGCTCGGTGCAGTATGGCGGCGGCGGATTCAACGGCGTGTTGATCACCGCCCTCAGCCTGCCGCCGGCCGCCCCGTTCGACAGCGCCTCGCCGCTGGCGCGGGGGTTTGCGACCTACGGCACTGACTCCGGTCACGAGACCAAGCCGGGCGAACCGCCTCAGCTGTTTGCTGCGAACGACGAGGCCTTCGTCAATTTTGCACATGCCTCCTACAAGAAAGTGCGCGACGCTGCCGCCATGCTGATGGAGCGGGCCTACGGCGCGAAGCCCGAGCGGATGTATTTCGTCGGCAGTTCGGAAGGCGGACGCGAGGGCCTCACGATGGCGCAGCGTTATCCCGCAGATTTCGACGGCATCTTCGCCCGCGTTCCCGTAATTAACTGGGTCGGGCTGCAGCATGCCGGCACCCGCGCCGGCCTTGCGACGATGGGCGAGGGCTGGATTCGCCCGGCGCAGGTCAAGCTTGTGCACGACGCGGTGCTCGCGGCCTGCGATGCGCAGGACGGCGTCGCCGACGCCCTGGTGGGAGATGCGGTCGGCTGCAAGGCGCGCTTCGACCCGGCGAAACTGCTCTGCGCCAGCGGGGCTGGCGGCGACACGTGCCTCAGCGAAGCGCAGGTCAACGCCATTCGCACGCTGCTTGCACCCTATAAATTCCCGTTCGCGCTCGCCAACGGCATCACCGAATATCCGGGCTGGGGCGTTTCCGGCGAAGCGACGAAATCCTACGGCCCGACCGGCGGATGGAGTGCGTGGTGGCTGGGCTCCGCGCCTCCGGCGTTGCCACCGGTGCCCGCCAACGGCATCGCCTGGGTCTACGGTGCAGGCGGCATCGCGCACATCTTCGCGCGCGATCCGAATTTCGATGTCCGCAAATACCGGGTGGAGGATTTCGCCGAGCGGGTGCGCGAGGTTTCCGCGCTGATGGATTCGACCAATCCTGACCTCAGCGCGTTCAAGACCCGTGGCGGCAAGCTCATCATGCTCGAATACATGGCCGACTACGCGCAGAGCCCCTACGCGGGGATCGGCTATTTCGAACAGGTGCAGAAGCGGATGGGTGAGGCGGCGACCGCCGAATTCGTCCGCCTCTATGCCGCGCCCGGTGTCGATCACGTCGGCAGCGGCGCACCGTCGAGCGTCGACATGCTGTCGGTTCTCGTCGATTGGGTGGAGCAGGGCCGCGCGCCTGGCGATCTCGTCGTCGTCGAACAGCAGCCCGCGCTGCCGATCACCGTCGATCGCTCACTGCCGCTGTGCCAATGGCCGGCCTGGCCGCAATACAAGGCGGGCGATTCCAAGAGCGCAGCCAGCTTCGTCTGCGCGCGGTGATGCGGGCGGTCTCGATCCGATCTGGAGGCGGGTGCTCTAACTGTCTCGCCGTCGGTTCGCGGTGCCGGCGGCGAAAGCTGCGAGCAACGCCTTTCCCTGCGGCCAGTTCTCAAGCTTGCTGGTCTCGTTGATGTGTCCGAGTTGTCCGACCTCAACGATACCGCATCCCCACTGGTTCGCTCTCTCTCGGGCATATTCGACCGGGCCATACGGGTCGTCCGCGCTCGCGACGATGAGTGAGGGAAACCTGAATTCCGTCCGCGGCGGATTGGCAAAACTGGCGGCCTCGACGGGGAAGGCCTGCGCTTCCGGGTTCGGAACCGCCACGAGGAAAGCGCCAGCTACAGGCGTCGTTGAAACTTGCTGCCAATGCGCCACCAAGAGGCACCCCAGGCTGTGAGCGATGAGAAGCGGCGCCTGCCGGGCTGCACCCACCGCGCGATCAAGCGCCGCGATCCAGTCATCGAGTTCAGGCTGATTCCAGTCCGAGGGTTGAAGGCGGTGCCATCGCGGGTTTGCGTCTTCCCAGCGGGTTTGCCAGTGCAACTCACCCGATCCTCCGATTCCCGGCACCATAATGATCTCAACCATGTCCGCTCCGTTATCCCTTGTGACGGGACAAAGTTGACGTCTTCCGTTGCGATCGGGAATGGGAAATGATCGGAAAAGAAGCGTGCGCACCGATGGATTTAAGGTTCACCCATGTCATCCCGAGAAAACAACGTCGTAGCCCTCGATCCCACAGACATCGCGATCATCGAAGCCATGCAGGAGGATGGACGTATCGCGATGTCAGAGCTTGGCCGGAGGGTCGGACTTTCTCAGCCCGCGACGTCCGAACGGGTCAAGCGACTGGAGGAGCGCGGCGTCATTACCGGCTATGGCGCTCGAATTAACCCTGCCGCGCTGGGCCTCCGAATGATGGCCGTAATCCGCGTGCGCACGACCCACGAACATATTCAATCCTGCCTGAAGCAGTTCTCCGAAATGCCTCACGTCCTGGAGGTGCTGCGACTGACCGGAGAGGATTGTTTCATCCTCAAGGTTTTCGTGCCGTCCCCGCAACAACTGGAAACGATCGTGGACGCTGTGGCCAGGCACGGCGCTGTGACGACGTCGCTGGTGTTGCGCAGCGAGCAGCCCAAGCCGATCGGTCGCAAGTTGATTCAGCTCGCCGGTGCGTGACGACTTGTCTTTCAGTCGTCATGTCTACGGTGACAGTGCACTCGGACGCATCGCAGCAATTCGCAAGATCATGCGCTCATGGTGCACGACCGGACGATTTCATCCGCGGCCGATAGTCTCGAGCGGAGTGCGGTAGAGCTCGTTGCTGTCCCCGTCAGTAACGCGCACGGCACATCCTGTCGAACACAGCTCGGGACGAACGATGCAAAGCTCGTTCGCGAGGCTATCTGCTTTATCGATCGCGTAATCTGTGTTCTCGAGGATCATGCCGCCCTGGTTTTTAAACTCAGCACCGACGACGAGATCAAAATTGAAGTATGGCATTAGAGCCCCCTGCCAAATTCCAACTGCATGGAATCTAACCTGAGTCCGCTTGGTTCCATCATTACAATTCCGCGCGCGACATCTGATTGCGGTCGTCTGTTGCGTTTCGGTATCGCGACCGCATCATCGCGTGCACATCGACGAGGCACCTGCGGGTCGCTCGGCTGCAGCATGCTGCCCATGAAGATCGATCTCGATTCGAAAACGCGCAGCACCTTCAAGCGATGGCAAGCGCAAGCGGCCTAGGATACCTTGCTTGACCTCAAGCCTGTTATTCAACGACCGGACAAGATTCGCTTTGGCTGGTTGAATAGAGGAAGAAAGATCAGGAGTAACACCGCCAACGATTCCGTGGAACTACGGTGACGGTGCAACTAACTTACCGGTAATGCCTCGGAAGACGCGACAGCGTCGCTGTTGCCGCAATTCATGGCAACGCTGCGCGCCTGCATCGCCTCAGTTCTTCAGAACGATACGCCCGACCACCTTGCCGGCGCGCAACTCGTCGATCCATTTCTGGACGTCGGTCATCGGTTCTTCCTTCATCGGCGTCGGCTTGATCTTGCCGGCGCGCGCCAGCGCCATCAATTCCTTGCCCTCGGCCAGGGTGCCCACCATGAATCCTTCGATGGTCATGCGCTTGTAGACCCATTGCACCATCGGCAGGCTGAAATTTCCGCCCATCAGGCCGGAGACCACGATCTTGCCGCCGCGCGCCACGACCGAGACCGCAAAGGCCATCGATTTTTCATTGCCGGCAAAGTCGACGATCTCGTCGAAGCCGCCCTCGGTCTCCTTGATCATGCGCTTGACCACGTCGGGCTCTGCCGGGTCGTAAGCGACAGCGGCGCCATTTTTCAAGGCGCTCTCGCGCGCAGCCGAGCTTAAATCCGCTACCGCGATCTTCTGCGTGAACATCGCCTGCGCGAATGACAGTCCCATCATGCCGACGCCGCCGAGCCCGATCAGCAGCAGATTGCGCTGCCGCGGACGATCGACCAGGCGCTTGAGCGCGCCATAGGCGGTGACGCCGGAGCACATCAGCGTCGCGGCCTGGTTGACCGGCAGCGGATCGTAATCCAGCAAATATTTCGCGTCGGGCACCAGCACGTGGCTGGCAAAGCCGCCGTCGATGGAGACGCCGAGGAAACGCTGCTTGACGCAGAGGTTCTCGTCGCCGTTCGCGCAGTCGCGGCACTGGCCGCAACCGATCCAGGGAAATACCGCCTGCTTCTTTCCGATCAGGGCCTTCGGCGCATCGGGGCCGACTTCCTCGACGACGCCGGCAATCTCATGGCCGAGCGTGAACGGCAGCGTCATGCCGCGCGTGGTATCGAGCCTCTTGCCGCCGCCGAGATCGGCGTAGCCGTCCTGGATATGCAGGTCCGAGTGGCACAGCCCGCAACGTTCGATGCGGACCAGGACTTCGTTGCCTTGAGGCTTGGGCGTGTCGACGATGGTTTCGCACAGGGGCGCATCGAATTTGACCAGCGATTGGCGACGCATCAGCGCCATGGCATTTTCTCCTCAGGGAACGTTTGATTTGGTGGTTCGTATATTGGTCAATTCACGGGCCATGGCAACAAAGCCGGATACCGGGATCGTCTCGGCGCGCCGGGTCGCATCGACGCCGGCGGCGGCGGCCAGCCGGGCCGGATCGACCGAGAGCGATTTGAGGCTCTGGCGCAGCATTTTCCGGCGCTGGCCGAAGGCTGCAGCTGCCACCTGCTCGAGCGCGCGGCGGTCGCACGGCTCCGGCGCGCCGCGCGGCACCAGCCGCACCACCGACGACGTAACCTTGGGCTGCGGCACGAAGGCGGCCGGCGATATGTCGAACAGGATCTTGGTCTCGGCGCGCCAGTTGGCCAGCACGGCGAGCCGTCCATAGGCCTCGTCGTCTTCTTTCGCGACGATCCGCTCGGCGACCTCGCGCTGAAACATCAGCACCATCATGTCATACCAGGGCGGCCACGGTTCAATCGAGAGCCAGTCCACCAATAATTGCGTGGCGATGTTGTAGGGCAGGTTGGCGACGATCTTGGCTGGCTCGCCGCCGAGCAGGGGGCGGGGATCGAAATGCTGCGCGTCGGCATGCACGATCTCCAGCCGTCCCGGGTAGCGCCTGGCGATATAGTCGAGCGGAGCAAGCGCGCGTTCGTCGCGCTCGACCGCGATGACGCGCCGCGCGCCCAGTGCCAGCAACGCGCGCGTCAGCCCGCCGGGGCCGGGGCCTACCTCGATGATGGTGGCGCCCTCGAGCGGACCCGCGGCGCGCGCGATCCGTGCTGTGAGGTTGAGGTCGAGCAGAAAATTCTGGCCGAGCGATTTGCGGGCCGACAGGGAGTGTTCGCGGATGACGTCGCGCAGCGGCGGCAGATCGTCGATCGCGCTCATTCAGGGGTGGAGCCTTTTTGATTTGACGCGTTTTCTTGACGCGAACCGGTATCCACTTCGCTGGAAAACGCTCTGGCCGCCGCCATGCGTGCGGCGAGCCGCAACGCCGCGACGAGGCTCGACGGATTGGCGCGGCCGGTGCCGGCGATGTCGAACGCGGTGCCGTGATCGGGCGAGGTGCGGATAAACGGCAATCCCAGCGTGACGTTGACGGCGTCCTCGAACGCGATGGTCTTGATCGGGATCAGCGCCTGATCGTGATACATGCAGATCGCGCAGTCGTAGGTTTTCCGCGCGGCTTCGTGAAACATGGTGTCGGCGGGCAACGGCCCCCGGACCTCGATGCCGTCGCGCCGCAGGATGTCGATGGCCGGCGCCACCACCTCGATGTCTTCCATGCCGAGCGAGCCGTCTTCGCCGGCATGCGGATTGAGGCCTGATACGGCCAGACGCGGGCTGGCGAGGCCAAAGCGGGCTTTCAGGTCGGCCACCGCGATGCGGGCCGTCGTCACGATCAGATCGGTCGAAAGCTGCGCGAGCGCGTCGCGCACCGATAGATGGATCGTCACCGGCACCACCGCGAGCGCCGGCGACCACAGCATCATTACCGGCTGCGGTGCCGCCCCGCCATTGGCGGCAAGCTCGGCGAGAAATTCGGTATGGCCGGGATGACGGAAGCCGGCGCGGTACAGCACGCTCTTGGCGATCGGGTTGGTGACAACGGCGCTGGCCCGTCCGGCCCGGACATGGTCGACGGCCTGACGGATGGAAGCGAGTGCGGCGCTTGCGCTGGTGCTGTCCGGCCGGCCCGGCGCCGCGGTTGCGACTTCGCCCGTCGCCACGACAGGCAATGCGCTGCCAAAAGCTGTGGCCGCATCCTCCGGACTGGTGTCCGCAAGTTCGATTTTCAATCCGAGAATCTTCGCCCGCTCGGCGAAGCAGTTGCGATCGCCGAGCAGATAGAACGGCGGCAGGCCGAGTTCGTTACGCCGGAGCCACGCTGCAATGGCGATGTCGGGACCGATGCCCGCAGGCTCGCCGGATGTCAGCGCGAGGGGCTTTGCCATGCATCAACGACATTCGATCATTGCGGCTTTGCGGATCTCGGCCAGATAGGCTTTCTGCTTCGCCTCGAACTTCTCGGTATACATCTTTTCGCGGATTTCCCGCTTCTTCGGCGAATCGACGGTGGTGGGCTTCCTGCTGCACAGGGCAACCATTTCCACGCCCTGCTTGGTGATCTCGGGCGGGGTCAGATGGCCGATCGGAGTCTTGTCGAGCAGCTCACGCAACGGGGGAGCAAGCTCGGTCGATGTTTTCGTGACGGAATCGCGGATCGTGCCGTTCTGCATCGCCTTGAAATAGGAGTTGGCCGCCTCGCAGCTCTGGACGCGCTCGCGCAGGACTTCGGCTTCCTTCTTCCGCGCTTCGATCGCGCTCGGCGGGGAGCCCCGCGGCACCAGCAGCACGATCGGCTGCATCTTGTATTCGAAGGCTTCGACCTTCGTCGCTTCGCCGCCTTCCTGGGCGGCGGCGTTGACTTCCTTTTCGCCGACCTGGAGGCTCTCCTTGTAGCGGCCGCGCACCAGGCTGGTCCAAACCATCTCGGCCTTCAGGCGCGCCTTCAGGGTCTCCGGCCGGATGCCCTGACTTTCCAGTGATTTTGTCAGCTGCTCAGTCGAGATTCGCATCCGCGAACCCATCTGGGCGTAGGACTGATCGACATCGCTCGCCGTGGGGTCGACGCCGAATTTCTTGGCTTCCCGGATCTTCACCTTTTCGTCGATCAGCTGGTCGATCACTTCCTGGCGGGGCATCTGCTTGCGGGTCGTCAGGAAGTTCAGCTTGGTGCGCTGCTCGATATCGAGATTGGTGATGGGCTCGCCAGTGACCATACAGGCGATCGATTGCGCGTGCAGGTGAGTGCCGCTGCTGGTGAGCATGGCGAGCGCAACCGAGCAGCCTGCGATCCGGGACCGGAGGCGATGATGTCGAGGCTTGATAGTCGTCATGCTCATGTCAGGCGCATCAACCAATTCGATCCGCAATACGCCGGGAACTGTTCGACAAGGCTTCGCCCACGCTACTGAAGGCCGCCGGCGCCGGTGGCCGACGTGGACGAATTCGCGATGGTCCGCAGTCCGATCTGAAGCATGAACCCGTGACTGAGGACCGGCGGCGTGGTGCCGGCGGAATAGGTGTAGGACGTCACATAATTGGCAGCGAGTACGAAGCAGTCGTCCACATAGCCTGCGCCGATGATGTACTGATTGAGCTTGTTGGCTTCAAGATCCCACCGCGCGGAACCCGACACCACCCAGTTCGTCGCCAGCTTGACCGATGCGCTGCCGAGCAGGCCCTCGCGCCGGGTCAGGTACCCAAGGGCCGGCTGCTCCGCATAATTGCCGTACAGCAGGCTGACCGACCAGCGGTCGAACGACGCGCGGCCCTCGGCCTCGAAACGGTTGAGGTTGAGCGTCGCTTCGTCCATGCGCCCGCGCACGCTGAACGTATAGGTCCGGTTGGGCGAATAATTAACGCGGGCGACATAGTCGGAGCGCGTGTTCTGCAGGCCGGAATCGACCCCGGTATTGGTCAGGTCGGCGACCGCGAACGAGTTCATGCCGAACAGCTGATAGGATTGACCGAACAGCACGTTGATGCTGCCGCCGCGGTCGAACTGCGTGGTCGCCTGCACGCCGACATTGGCGCGGCCGCCGCCTTCGATGCGGTCGTAGCCCGAGAACTTGTCCACCGCGAACAAATTGCTGGCGTCGAACACCATGCTCTGCGCGTCTTCGTTGGGCAGCCTGCCGGCAAAGGTCTCGTTGGGGCGGATGATGACCTGCGCGATCGGCTCGATCGTGGTGGTACCCCAGGGCTGAACGTTGATGAAGGGATAGCGATATTCGAGGCCGACGGTCGGCATCACGCGCAGCGCGGTGGTATCGCCGACAGGCAGGAAATTCGAGACGCCCGGCTGATTCGAAATCGAGGCATCGACCGCGTCGACGCGGGCGATCGCGAACGGCGTCCAGATTTGGCCGTAGGGGTCGGTGTACGACCGCCGCCACTGCGCTTCCGCGGTGAACCTTGTGTAGGTGCCGGGGATGCCGCGCAGCAGACACTGCGAGGGGACCCGCGCGAGCGGATCGGCGGACGCGGTGGTGCAGAGCCCGGTGGTGTTTGCGAGCGTCGTGATCGGGTCGAACGCCGCGGTCGAGCGCGACAAGCTGGTGAAGTTGGTCTTGTAGCTGACCTCACCGCCGAAGATCGGACTGTTGATCACGTTGGAATAGTCGATCACCGGATGGATGACCGGAACCTTCTCCTGGCTGCCGGAGAAGCTGAGGTAGTAAATCGTGCGCGCGTCGAAGAAGCTGCGATTGCCGACGCCGGTCAGATAGAGCTGCGAGATCGCTTCGGTCGGCAGGCTCAGGAACGATCCCAGCGCATCCCTGTACTGGGCCAGCCGGTAGTCGGACATGAAGAAGTAGTCGGACAGCAGCACGCCGTCCCAACCCCAGGTCCATTTGTCGTTGATGGCGAACTGGCCCTTGGTTTCGACGCCGCCGCGGAGGTCGCGGTCGCCGGGCTGGCCGGCGAAGGCGCTGCGATCGAGCTGGTTGATGCCATAGGCGCGGATCGCATACGAGCCGTTGATCAGGCGCTGGCGGAATTCGCCCTGAAACAGCACGCCTTGCCGGGTCGTGATACGCGGATTGAAGGTCGCGTCGTAGTCCGGCGCAATCGCCCAATAGAACGGCGTTTCCACGCCGTAGCCGTAGGGCGTGTACGAGCTGAGGAACGGCATCAGGAAGCCGGTCTTGCGCTTCACGGTAGGATCGGGCGTCGAAAAATAGGGCAGATACGCCATCGGCACACCGAAGAATTCGAGCTGGGCGTTCTCGAAATACAGCATCTTCTCGGTCTGGTCGTGGATGATGCGCGCACCCTTGACCTGCCACAAAGGCGGCTTCTTCGGATCGTCCTTGCAGGGCGCGCAGGCGGTATACACGCCGTTTTCGAACACGGTATAATTGCCGCTGGTCCGGTCGGCACGGGTTGCCGCCATCCGCGTCGCATCCTCGGTGTCGACGCGCAGCGAATCGACGAAACCGTCACGGTAGTCGTCGCTCAGATCCATGATGTTGGCGTAGGTGACTTTGCCTTCGGCGTCCGTCAGGCGGATGTTGCCCTCGGCATGCAGGCGCTTGGTCTTCTGGTCGTAGATGACCTTGTCGGCCTCGACGCTGGTGCCGTTGTAAAACATCTGCACGTTGCCGACCGCCGACACACGCTGGTTGTTGTAGTCGTAATCGACCTCGACGGCCTGCACGAGCATTTGCCCGTTGTTGTTGACGGGCCGTGGCGTCGCTTTGGGCGGCCGCGGATTGTAGGTGAAGCCTTGCGCGGAGGCGGGTGCCGTCGAGGCAAGCCCGATCACGCCTGCGAGGGCAAAGCCGGCGAGCAGGGCGATCATCGGGACGCTAACGGTGGCCAAGCGGTTCCGATAGCGGCGCAGCGGGCTGCACCGCCTGAACGCAGGCGACCTCAACTGGCGGGCGGCGACAACGGCCACTACCCGTCCTCCTGGTACAGCAAGGCCAAAAAACCGGTGAGGCCGCCCACGCATACGGGCAACCACGCCGCAGCGATGGGATGCATCAACTCAGCCTTGCTCAAATCCTCAGTTACTTTCGACAGAACGTAGAGCAGAAAGCCCGCACCCACGCCACTCAAAACCATCTTTTGCACGCCGCCCATCCGGAAGAAGCGAAGGCTGACCGACGCCGCCAACATCACCATTGCAGCCAGCAAAAACGGCTGTGCGATGAGCTTGTGATACTGCAAACGGTAGCCGGCGGTCGCAAATCCCGAGCTCTCCGAAGATCGGATATAGCCGGGGAGTTGCCAAAAAGACACAGTTTCCGGGGTCGAGAAACTGTTGCGAATCTGGGCCGGCGTCAGGGTGGTTGTGATGTACAGGTTTTCCTGCTCGATCGGCGGCTTGTCGAGGGAGTATCGGCGCACCGATTTGAACACCCAGCGGCCTTCTTCCAGCGACGCCTCGCGGGCCTCGATTCGTTCCTTGAACTGCAGGTCTGTATCGAATCGGAACACCGTGAGACCGGTCAGCCGCACGCCCTGCCGCTCGCTGCGGGCGGCGTTGATGATGGTCTGACCCTCGCTGTTGATCTGGTTGAGCCAGAATCCGGACGCGTCCTGGATGCCGCCGCCAGGTGCCGAGCCGAACAGTTCGGCCTCCATCCGCTTGGAAAGTTCGCGCAGGTTGGCCGACATCGGGTTGTAGGCGACCGTGGCGATGGTCCCGAGGATGATCGCGCTGGCCAGCGCCGGCGAGATGAACTGCCAGGCCGATACGCCGGCGGCGCGCGCGACCACGAGTTCGAGCCGCCGCGACAGCGCAAGGTAGCAGGTCATCGCGCCGATCAGGACGCAGAACGGCATCAGCTTTTCGAGCAGCTGCGGCACGCGGTACAGCGAAGTCTGCGCGACCGTGATCGCCGACGCCGACGCCAGCCCCGAGGTCTTGCGCACCATTTCGATGTAGTCGACCAGCACCAGCAGCACGAAGATGCTCGCAAACACGCCCACTGCCGCGACCAGGAAGCGGCCGGCGAAGTATCGCCCGAGCGTATTGGTCAACATGCTCATGCTGTGGCCGGCCGTCCAAAGAGCCGCGCGAGGCGCGCATTCGATTTGTTGATCGCCTCGATCAGGCCGGCCGGCGGTTCCACCACCACGCCGCCGACGATCATCCACAGGCCGACGCCGATCGATGCGAACAGCATCACATACTGGACCAGCGCGGCGGTGGGATTCTTCACCGCCATGACGGAGCAGGCGAATCCGGCCATGCGCAGGCCGAACACCGCGATAATCGAACCGCCGATCGAAAAATTGCGGCTCTGCCGCGTGGTGCGCGGCGTGCCCAGGAACGCGAACGTCAGGACCGCGAACGCGAACGGATACACCGGCGCCATCAAGCGGTCGTGCAATTCGGCGTAAAATTGCCCGCCCAGTTTCTTGAACACCGGGTCGTTTTCATCCGGCGAAGCCAGTTCCCAGAGGTAGCGTTCGCGAATCCCCAGTATCGTGTCGCGCTGATTGGAGAATTTGGACATGTCGAATGCGTAGCGCCCGAACGCCACCAGTGCGGGGTCGCGCTTGCCCGCTTCGAATCGCTCGAGGTTGCCGTCTTCCAGCACGAGATACGAGCCATTCTCGTTCTTCAGCACCGTGCCGTGATCCGCGATGATGGTGACGCGCTCCTTCGGATCGCGGCGATCGTCGACGAAGATGCCGGCGAGCACGCCGCCCGGCAGGCGTTCGCGGATGCGAATCGTCAGGTTCTGGTCGAGCTGGGCGAAACGACCGGGCTGCAGGATGTTGGTCAGCACGTCGGCGGTGATCTCGGCGTCCCATTGCTTGATCCGGCGCATGCCGTCGGGAGCGAGGTAGGCGCCGATGAAGGCGACCATCAGCGCCACCACGCAGGTGGCGTAGAAGAAGGGACGGAACAGCCGGAACGGCGAAAAGCCGGCGGCGTTCATCACGATGATTTCCGAATCGGTGGCGAGCTTGTTCAGCGTGTGGGAGACCGCGATCATCAGCGCGATCGGTGCGATGATCAGAACCAGCGCGGGAATCACCAGGCTGGTGATGCCGAGGAAGGTGATGATGGTCTGACCCTGGCTGGTCATCAGGTCGATGCCGCGCAACGCCTGCGTAATCCAGATCACGCCCGTCAGGCTGACCAGGACCAGCGCAAACGACGCAAGCGTCGTGCGGAAGATATACTTGTCGATCGACCCCATCGTTTACCGCACGATCCCACCTAGCGTGCCAAAAGAGCGGCTTGCGACCAATCCCGAAAACCGGGATCCCCAAGGTCGCGCCGCCAGCCTTTCAGCCATCTACGCTCTCACTACCATCCCTTTGATCCGTCAACAAAATGGCCGGGCCGTGGCACCCCTAGGATATGGTTAATTATTCGGCCCCTGTGGCCTTGCGGCCACGCAGGCGCTTGGCAGCGCCGCGGCTGACAGGCCATAGTGTGGCAAACCAAGGTCCCGGCCGATCGGGACCGCCACCGACGAGACCATTCTGAATACCGCTCCGCGTATCCTTGGGACCGCTTCCGGTCCCGAAATCAGCCCCTGAATTCTGGAGGAATTGCCTATGTCCGACGCCGTCAAGGTCGGCTTTATCCCGTTTTCCGCGGCGGTTCGCGGCATTCTGGTGGTGTTTTGCGACGATGCGCTGAAGTTCGGCGCGGCGACCCGCAAGGCGCTGGGATCAGCGGCCGACACCGTCAAGCGGGCGGCGGCGGCCAACCAGTTCAAGGGCAAAAGCGGCGCGGCGCTGGACATCCTGGCGCCGGAGGGAATCAAGGCGCCGCGGCTGATCGTCGTCGGTCTCGGGAAATCGTCGGCGCTGAAGGAGAAGGATTTTCTCAAATTCGGCGGCGTCACCGCCGGCAAGCTCAATGCCGCCAGCGACGCCGTTACCATCATCGCCGAACTGCCGGATGGCGCGATGCAGCCCGATCAGGCCGCCGCCATCGCGGCGGGCGTCCGGCTGCGCGCCTATAAATTCGACCGCTACAAGACCAAGAAAAAGGACGAAAACGGCGCCTTGCGATCAGATGTTTCGATTGCAGTGGCCGACGTTAATGCTGCGCGAAAAGCCTTCGCGCCGGAATCCCACGTCGTCGACGGCGTGATCATCGCGCGCGAGCTCGTCAACGAGCCGCCGAACGTGCTTTTCCCGATCGAGTTCGCACGCCGCGCCAGTCAGCTCAAGAAGGTCGGCGTCAATGTCGAGGTGCTCGACGTCAAGGCGATGACCAGGCTCGGCATGGGTGCGCTGCTCGGCGTCGGCCAGGGCTCGACCCGGCCCAGCCGCACCGTGATCATGCGCTGGAACGGCGGCAAGAAGGGCGAGCAGCCGGTTGCCTTCATCGGCAAGGGCGTTTGCTTCGACACCGGCGGCATTTCCATCAAGGGCGCCGCCAGCATGGAAGACATGAAAGGCGACATGGGGGGAGCCGCCTGCGTCGTCGGCCTGATGCATGCGCTGGCGGCGCGCAAGGCCAGGATCAACGTGGTCGGCGCCATCGGCCTCGTCGAGAACATGCCTGACGGCAACGCCCAGCGTCCCGGCGACATCGTGACCTCGATGTCGGGGCAGACCATCGAAATCATCAACACCGATGCCGAAGGCCGGCTCGTGCTGGCCGACGTGCTCTGGCACGTCAACAAGAAGTTCAAGCCGAAATTCATGGTCGATCTGGCCACGCTGACCGGCGCGATCATGGTCGCGCTCGGCACCGAACATGCCGGCCTGTTCTCCAACAATGACGAGTTATCGGAACGGCTGAGCAAGGTCGGCCTCGACACTGGCGAGAAAGTCTGGCGACTGCCGCTCGGTCCGGAATACGACAAGCTGATGGATTCGCAATTTGCCGACATGAAGAATGCCGGTGCACGGTACGGCGGCTCGATCACCGCCGCCCAGTTCCTGCAGCGTTTCGTCGACGATACGCCGTGGGCGCATCTCGACATCGCGGGAACCGCGATGGGCGCGCCGAAAACCGACATCAATCAAAGTTGGGGCTCCGGCTACGGCGTGCGATTGCTCGACCGGCTGGTCTCGGAATATTACGAAGCCAAGAAATAGCAGCGCAATATTAGCGGAAGAGCAGAAACCTGCATGACGGAAGTCCTGTTCTACCATTTGCAGAACATGTCGCTCGAAAGCGTCCTGCCGCCGCTGTTGGAAAAGTCGCTGGAGCGGGGCTGGCGCGTGGTCGTGCAATCGACCTCGCAGGAACGCACCGATGCGCTCGATGCGCATCTGTGGACCTACAGCGACGATTCGTTCCTGCCGCACGCCACCTGGCGCGCCGCAGATGCGCCGGATCAGCCCATCATCCTTTCGACTGAGGAGGGCAATCCGAATCGCGCCAATGTCAGGTTCCTGATCGACAATGCCGCACTCCCTGCGGATTCCGACAGCTACGAGCGCCTGGTGCTGGTGTTCAACGGCGACGATGCCGACGCGCTGACCGCGGCGCGTGGCGTCTGGACCGATTGCAAGGCCCGCGGCTTCGAGGTGACCTATTGGCAGGCCGACGAGAGGGGCCGCTGGCAGCGCCGGCAATAGCGATATAAGACAATTAATGATAATTTGAAGTTTCTTCCGGCAGACTTGTGGGTAGCCATGGTCGTGCCGCAAAGTGATGTTGGGACAAGTAGTTACATATCAAGGGCGGGGGAGCCTGGGTCCAGCGTGCGAGACGGAACGTTCAATCGAAAGCCATTGGTGGCGTTGCTTCTGCTCGGTCCCGTGATCGCGGGCTGCAGCAGCGCGCCTGACCTGCTTTCGAAGGATGCCGATTGGTTCTCGCGTCCCGGCCGCGTTTTCATCAAGAGCATTTCGATCGAGACGCCGCCGCTGACGCCGGACAAGCCGGTCACGGCAGAAGAGCTCGTCTCCGCCGACGGCGCCTGTCCGGGAATGGCGCCGCCATCAGGCGCTGCCGACGCCAATGCGCAGGCTGGTACGCCGCCCTCGACGACCGGTAGCGTCGCGCTTGGCCATACCGAATGCGATGTGGTGCGCGGCATCGGCGCGCCCGACAGCGTCAACTTCTCGAATAATCCCCGCGGCGATCGCGTTGCGATCGTCACCTATTCGCGCGGCCAGCGCGCCGGCATCTACACCTTCACCGCTGGACGTCTGTCGTCGATCGAGCGCGGGCCCGAGCCGGTGCAACAGCCGAGGGGCGCCAAGCCGAAGCGAAAGCCGGCGGCGACGTAAGCCGGAATGGTGGAAGTTCGGATCATCAACCCGCTCGGGGAGGTGGCATCCGCTCAGCGTTGAGCGACCACCAACAACATCATCGGCCGCTCCAGTTCTTCAGCCAGATCAGGGTTGCTGGCAACCTCATCGTCTGCGGGACTCCACTCCTGAACATGTCGGATAGTGAAGTTGGCACCGATCAGGATGTTTAGCGTTGTTCCGATCGTCCGGTGATATTTCAGCACGTCTTTCGCGAGCCAATCTGTCCTTCGGGGACCCTCGACGGAATATTGATTGACCGGCCACGTCCTGCGGCCATCACCATCAACCGACCAGCCCGGACGGGTCGGCGCCATGTAGATTGGATGCTCGATCGTGAAGACGAGGTGCGCGCCTGACGTGAGCGAGCGATGCACCGTCCGAACCAGTCTTTCGAAATCCTGCACGTAGTGAAACGCAAGCGAACTATAAGCCAGATCGAAAGAGGCTTCGGGTAGATCGAGATGATCGAGGTCAGCGATCGCATATTCGATGTCCGGATCGCTTGTATCGGCGGTGGCTCGAGCAATCATGTTCTCGGAAATATCCAGCGCGAGGATATGCGCTGCGCCATGCATCTTTGCCCACCGGGCGAACCAGCCGAAGCCGCAGCCGAGATCGACGATCCGCTTGCCGTTGAGATTCGGAAGCAGCGCGCGTATCGCGGGCCATTCCGGAGCGCCGTCGAGCCCGTGCACTGAGCGGCGCAACTTGCCGTAACCGGCAAAAAACTCGGGATTGTCGTAGATGTTCTGCGCCATTCTCGGCTCCGCAGGTACGGGGGCGGTTTGCCCAAGATCGCTTTCAGCCCGTCGCCTCGTCATATTGCGAACTTGCTTCCAGCCAGTTTTCTTCCGCGCGCTGTAGTGCGCTTGCGGCACCGGCGCGGGCCTTGCTGAGCTGGGCGGCCTGCTTCGGATCGCGCGTGAACAGGTCCGGCAGCGCCAGCGCGGTGTCGATCTTGGCGATGATGCCGTTGATGCGCGCGATCTCGGCCTCGGCCTCGGCGATTTTTTGCCGCAGCGGCGTGCGCTTTTCGCCTCGAGAGCGTTCGGGCTTTGCGTTTTCCTTCGCACGCTCATTGCCACGGTCGCGCGAAGCGGGTCTGACGTCGCGGATCGACAGCACCATTTTGCGGTACTCGTCGAGATCGCCGTCATACGTCGTCACGGTCTGGTTGGCGACCACCCACAATTGATCGGCGCAGGCTTCGATCAGATAGCGGTCATGCGAGACCATGATGACGGCGCCGGGAAATTCATTGATCGCTTCGGCGAGGGCGGCGCGGCTGTCGATGTCCAGATGGTTGGTCGGCTCGTCCAGGATGACCATGTTGGGGCCGTAGAACGTCGCGAGGCCGAGCAGCAGCCGCGCCTTTTCGCCGCCCGACAGGCTTTTCACCAGGGTGTCGCCGGCCTTGCCGGAAAATCCGATGGCGCCGACCCGCGCCCGCACCTTGCTCTCGGGCGTCTCGGGCATCAGCTTGCGGACATGGTCGTAGGGCGAGCCATCGAGGTTGAGTTCGTCGACCTGATGCTGCGCGAAATAGCCGACCGACAGTTTTTCCGCGCGCGTGATCCGCCCCGAGAATGGCGGCAGCTTGTTCGCCAGCAGTTTTACAAGTGTCGATTTGCCGTTGCCGTTCGATCCCAGGAGTGCGATGCGGTCCTCGGTGTCGATCCGCAGCGTGACGCGGTTGAGCACGGGCTTTTTGGGATCATAGCCGACCGAGACGTCATCGACCGCGATGATCGGCGGCGACAGCATCTTTTCAGGCGTCGGGAATGAAATCTCGCGCACGTCCTGCGTCACCAGCGCCGTGACCGGCTTCATCCGCTCCAGCATTTTCACGCGCGACTGGGCCTGGCGCGCCTTGGATGCTTTCGCCTTGAAACGGTCGACGAAGGCCTGCAGCCGCTTGCGCTCGTCCATCTGCCGCTTGGCATGCTTGGCGTCGAGCATCTCGCGCGTGGCGCGCTGCTCCTCGAACGACGAATAGGTGCCCTTGTAGAGCGTCAGCTTGCCGCGATCGAGATGCAGGATCTGGTCGACCGACGTGTCCAGGAGATCGCGATCATGGCTGATCACGATCACCGTGCGCGGATAATTTGCCAGATGGTCTTCCAGCCAGAGCGTGCCTTCGAGGTCGAGATAGTTGGTGGGCTCGTCGAGCAGCAGCAAATCGGGCGCCGCGAACAGCGTCGCGGCGAGTGCGACGCGCATGCGCCAGCCGCCGGAGAATTCCGAACAGGGGCGGGCCTGATCCGCGGTCGAGAAGCCGAGGCCCGAGAGGATCGCAGCAGCCCGGGCGGGTGCCGAATGCGCATCGATATCGACCAGCCGGGTCTGGATCTCGGCGATCCGGTGCGGATCGTCGGCGGTCTCAGCTTCCTGCAACAATGCGTCGCGTTCCAGGTCGGCCTTCAGCACGACGTTGATGAGGCTTTCCGGCCCGTCGGGGGCTTCCTGAGCAAGGCTGCCGATGCGCCAGCGCGGAGGTATCGAGATGCTGCCGGATTCGGTCGGAAGATCACCGCGAATCGCGTGAAACAGCGTCGATTTCCCGACGCCGTTGCGGCCGACGAAGCCGACGCGCGCGCCGGGCACGATTTGCACGGAGCTGTCGTCGATCAAAAGCCGTCCGGCGATCCGGATCGAGATGTCGGTGATTGAAAGCATGCGGCCTTGTCACCGGACCCGCCGCCAAACGCAACCGATTTATCTGGCGAATGGGCGCTCCCAAGGCTTAGGCGCTCCAAAGGCTCCCGATACAGGTTAACGCATCTCGTTCTCACGCCGGCGGAGCTCATTGATCAATTGCTGCAAGCGGGGCGAGAGTTCGGTTTCCGGACGCATATACTGCTGCAACCGTTCGCCGACGGCATCGCAGATCGATCGCGAAGTCCGGTGATCGATCTGCTCGAAAACGGGATTGATTTGGCTATCCATGGCGAGTTCCAGCATCGCTTTTGAGTAAATCTGAGCAAGTTGCTGCAGGATAAAGTCATGAGACTGCAATTTGTTTCGGGGTTGCAGAGCTCGTATGCGCGCATCAGAAGCGAGCCGGGGAAACGCTGTCCGCCGGTTCCCTGCATCGACGGGGGCAATAGCGAGGCCGACGAAGAGGGCTCGGCCAATTTCGGAGAAGCCGCGGCAATGCCAAGCGATCGATTGCGAAACACGATCGTCCGATTGCGAAGCGTGATCGAGGGTTCGGCGCGGATGGCGCCATCCGCGAGCTCGCTTCGGATCGGTCCACAACGCCCGATTGCCTGAAAGGCTAACGTGCTGAACGCCCTCGGGCCGGCGTGAAATGGCTGCAGTAAAGGGCTCGAAGCGCTTTCGGCCGAAGGCCCGGCCCGGATGACGATCCGGGGCGGCAGGGGCTGACCAGCGAAATCGCGTCAAAAACGCGGCTTGGTCGCTTGCCGTCGCAGGACTGCGCCGATATAAGCCCCCAACTCTCAATCAGCGTTTTGTAAGGACGTAATCATGGCGATGGAACGCACTTTCTCGATCATCAAACCCGACGCGACCGAGCGCAATCTCACTGGCGCCGTCAACGCGTTGATCGAGAAGGCGGGTCTTCGGATCGTGGCCCAGAAGCGCATTCGCATGACGCGCGAACAGGCCGAAACCTTCTACGCGGTCCACAAGGCGCGTCCGTTCTTCGGCGAACTGGTCGACTTCATGACGTCGGGCCCGGTGGTGGTGCAGGTGTTGCAGGGCGAGGGCGCGGTGCTGAAGTATCGCGACGTGATGGGCGCGACCGATCCATCGAAGGCGGCCGAGGGCACGATCCGCAAGGTTCACGCCAAGTCGATCGGCGAGAACTCGGTGCATGGTTCGGACGCGACGGAAACGGCCGCGATCGAAATCGCGCAGTTCTTCTCCGGCAACGAAATCGTCGGCTAATTCAAAACGCGCGGCGCGCGAGCGCCGTCCAAGGACGGCCACGCGCCGGGGGGAAATGCTGTGAACTGGGTGCTGCAAATTTTCGATCCGGCGACGATCTCGACCTTCTTCACGCAGTTCCAGGCCGAGATGCAGCAGCCCGCCTTCTGGGTCGCGCTCGGCAAGATCATGTGGATCAACATCCTGCTGTCGGGCGACAATGCGCTCGTCATCGCGATGGCGTGCCGCGGGCTGCCGCCGCGCCAGCGGTTCTGGGGCATGATCCTCGGCGCCGGCGTCGCCGTTGGGCTGCGCATCATCTTCACCGGCATCGTCGTGTCGCTGATGGCGCTGCCGTTCCTCAAGCTGGTCGGCGGCCTGGCGCTGCTCTACATCGCGGCCAAGCTGCTCGTGCCCGAACATGAAGGCGAGGGCGACGTTCACGCGGCGGCGCATCTGTGGGCCGCCGTGCGGATCGTGGCGATCGCCGATATCGTGATGAGCCTCGACAACGTGATTGCGGTTGCGGCCGCCGCCAATGGCAGCATTCCGCTGCTGGTGATCGGCCTTGCGATCAGCGTTCCCCTGATCGTTGCCGGTGCGGCGCTGATCATGGCGCTGCTGACGCGCATGCCCGCTCTGGTGTGGGCCGGTGCAGGCCTGCTCGGCTGGGTCGCCGGCGAGGTCATGGCCACCGATCCTGCCGTCGTTCCCTATTTGCGTACGCTTTCCGATGGCCCGGTCGGCGTTTCGCTCGACCGCGTTTTCGGCCCGATCGGCTTGCACTTCGCCAATGGCGGTCATGGTGCAGAGGTGGTGTGCGGCCTGATCGGCATCGCGATCGTGCTGATGATAGGATCGACGTGGCGCAGACGCGCCCAGGAAAAACACGCCGCCGAGCACGCCGCCAAGGCGGCGTAGGGGTTCACACAGCGGAACGCGTAGTGAACTGCTCGCATCGCGACACGGAAACGCCCGGGAATCTCCCGGGCGTTTTTTTGATGTGAGCTCTCGGCGATCCATCGCATCCAAGCTTGGGGCCGTTGTGCAATGAGACAGGGACTCTAGACTAGTTCTGTCTTTACCGCCGCACGATCGATCCGGAGCGTCCGACCAGCCGGGCCAGTTGCTTGAAACGGCTGCCGACCCGGTCGGCGACGAGATCGACCATCCGGTGCTCGAACACCAGCATCAGCTTGCGGCCTTGGCTGCGGAAGTGCGTCGCGGGCAGCACACCGGTTCGCGCCGCCGAGATCAGATGCGCAACGCGGAACGCGGCGCCGAGCATTCTGGCGCGCTCGTCCATGGCGGGTGGCACCAACTCGCGGATCCGCGCCGGCGGTTCGTTTTCCTCGCTGAGACCCGCGTAGCGGTAAAACACCGACAGCGCGACAAAGGCGCGGCCCTGGTGACTGATCGAGCCGAAATTGCCGTTGGTGATCAGGCTTAGCGTCTCTTCGCCGCGATGGTCCGGATGCACCCGCCAGCCGATGTCGGACAGCAGGCATGCGGCGTGGCGCAGCCGGCGTTCCTCCGGCGTTTCGCGCAGCTTGACGACCCTGACCAGACGATCGGTCCACGAGACCAGTTCTTCGGCATGGCGGGCGGAGCGCGACAACAGCTGGTTCAGCGTCTGCGCGGCGCAGATGAATCCATCGAGGGTGCGCTCGGATGGCGGCAGCTTTTCGTACAATAGCCCCTCGCGCACGCCGAAGGTCGAGAACACGATGGTCTTGGGCTTGGCAACGCGAATGATGTGTTCGAGCACCAGCGCCGCGTAGGTCAGCAGCGGCCGCCGCGCGTCGGAGATCATCTCGATATTGGCCAGCATGTTGGCCGCAACCAGTCGCCGCAGCCGCTGCGCGAAGTCGAGCGCGTCCGCCGCCGGGATCGAATAGCCGTGCATCACCCGCAGCGGATAGTCGCTCTGGATGATGTGGATGCGCGCCAGAGCACGCCAGGTGCCGCCGACCGCATAGAAAGTGCGGCCGCGGCCGGCCGTGAGCTGGGCGACGTCGGACAGTTCGTCGGAGACGATTCGCTCGGCTCGCTTCAGCGATTTGTCCGACAGATCCTGCAACGCCAGGCTGCCGAGCGGCAGCGTGACGCCGCTGCGGACGCGGTTGCGGTGCACGTCGATCAGTTCGAGCGAACCGCCGCC
Organism: Bradyrhizobium sp. AUGA SZCCT0158; assembly: GCF_018130065.1. Classification (GTDB taxonomy): domain Bacteria; phylum Pseudomonadota; class Alphaproteobacteria; order Rhizobiales; family Xanthobacteraceae; genus Bradyrhizobium. Next base: position 349,443 of record NZ_JAFCME010000004.1, read on the forward strand.
GAGATCGCCGACGATGCCGTCGGGATTGTGCACGCCGGAGACGACGCCGAGCGCCGACAATTTGGCCTCGCGCGGTCCCGACAGGATCTGAATGGTGGCGCCGCAGATGCGCTCGGCCTTGGCGATGAAATCGGGGCCGTTGGAGGCGTCGCGGCAGGCCGCCGTGGCGATCGCATAGACGCGGCCGACCTTCTGGATTTTGCACAACGCGCGAAACCGCCGCAGCGCGGTCAGCGCCTTGGCGACGGCGTCGGTCGCCAGCAGCCCCGTGGTCTGGACCTCGCGGCCGAGCCCGCACAGCGCTTTCTCGTTGAAGATCGTGACGAGGCTGCGCGCCATCGTTTCATAGACGACGAGACGAACCGAGTTCGAACCGATATCGATGACGGCGACGCTGCTAGCGCGCTTGCGCGGCCGCTTCACCGCCAGTCCCCCATGTGACGCAACCCGCTAGGACGAATGCTGACGCTCATTCCGGCGCGTGAGGCGGCGCGGCGAAGATTCCTTGAGAGACTTTCCACGGCCTGACAGACTCGGATTCGTCATGAAGTAGTTGTGCAGATTGAACGGCTCTTCGCCTTTCGCGGCCTTCATACGCGTTGAAGACCCATCGGGCAACAATTGCCAGCTTTGCTCGGTATCCTTCAGGTTCGCGACCATGATCTGTTCGAGAACCTGCTGATGCACCGTAGGATTTTGCAGCGGACAGAGCACCTCGACGCGGCGGTCCAGGTTCCGCGGCATCATGTCGGCGGACGAGATATACACAGCAGCTTTTGTGCTCGGCAGGCCTTGACCCATGCCGAAGCAGTAGATTCGGCCGTGTTCGAGGAACCGGCCGATGATGGATTTGACGCGGATGTTCTCCGAAAGTCCGGGCAGCCCGGGCCGCAGACAGCAGATGCCGCGCACCACGAGCTCGATCGAAACGCCGGCCTGCGAGGCCTCATACAGCGCATCGATGATATCAGGATCGACCAGCGAGTTCATCTTCATCCAGATCGCGCCGGACTTGCCGTGGCGGGCGTAATTGGATTCGCCCTTGATGTGTTCGATGATGCGGTTGCGCAGTGTCAGCGGCGACACCGCCATGCGCTCGATGTCGCTGGGTTCGGCGTAGCCGGTGATGTAGTTGAACACCCGCGCCGCGTCGCGCCCGATGATCGGGTCCGAGGTGAAGTAGGACAGATCGGTATAGATGCGCGCGGTGACGGGGTGATAATTGCCGGTACCGGTGTGCACATAGGTGGTGAGGTTGCCGCCCTCGCGGCGCACCACCATCGACAATTTGGCGTGGGTCTTCAGTTCAATGAAGCCGTACACCACCTGCACGCCGGCGCGTTCGAGGTCGCGCGCCCAGCGGATATTGGCTTCCTCGTCGAACCGCGCCTTCAGTTCGATCAAGGCGGTCACCGACTTGCCGGCTTCGGCGGCTTCGGCCAGCGCGCGCACGATCGGCGAGTTGTTCGAGGTGCGGTAGAGCGTCTGCTTGATGGCGACCACATCGGGGTCGCGCGCGGCCTGTTGCAGGAATTGCACGACGACGTCGAAGGATTCGTAGGGGTGATGGACCACCAGATCCTTCTGCCGGATCGCAGCGAAGATATCGCCGCCATGGTCGCGCACGCGCTCGGGATGGCGCGGCACGTAAGGCACGAATTCGAGGTCGGGCCGGTCGAGCCGCGTCAGCTGCGACAGTTCGTTCATCGCCAGCACGCCGTCGACCAGGAAAATCTCGTCGTCGGCGGTGGACAGCGCCTGCTGCACGAAGGCACGAAGCTCCTCCGGCATCTTGGCTTCGATCTCGAGACGGATCACCGAGCCGCGCCGCCGCCGCTTCAGCGCGGTCTCGAACAGACGGACCAGATCCTCGGCCTCTTCCTCGATTTCCAGTTCGGAATCACGGATGATGCGGAAGGCACCCTGGCCCTTGACGGTGTAGCCGGGGAACAGGCGGCCGATGAACAGGCCGGTGGCCTGTTCCAGCGTGATCAGGCGTACCGCGCCGTCCTTGCCCGCGGGCATGCGGATGAAGCGGTCGATCTTGCCGGGCATGCGGATCAGCGCGTTCATCGGCTTGCCGTCGGCGACCCGCGACAAATGCAGCGCGATGGTGAAACCAAGGCTCGGGATGAATGGGAAGGGGTGCGCCGGATCGATGGCGAGCGGCGTCAGCAGCGGGAAGATGTTGTGGAGGAAGTGATCCTCGATCCAGCTCCGCTCGGTCTTGGTGACGTCGTGGCTGTCGACCAGAATGATGCCCGTCTGGGACAGTATGGTGCGCAGATCGCTCCAGATCGCCTGCTGGTCGGAGGCGAGTTCCGAAACCGTCTGGTTGATGCGGACGAGCTGCTCGGAGGGGGTCAGGCCATCCGGGCTGCGTTCGGCAATACCTTCACGGACCTGCGCCTTGATACCGGCGACACGGACCATGAAGAATTCATCAAGGTTATTGGCTGAAATCGACAGGAACCGGACCCGCTCCAGCACCGGATGGCCGGGATTGACGGCTTCCTCGAGCACCCGGCGATTGAAATGCAGCCAGGACAGCTCGCGATTGATGAACCGCTCCGGGCTAGTGGCGATCGCCAGCGGCGCTTCGGCAATTGCGTCTTTTTCTTTTATTTCAACAACTTGCGCCGAGTCCATGAAGTTTCGATCCATCTCAGTTGGAGCGCCGCGCCAATCTAGGCGGATGCCATGCGCACCATGTGATAGTTGGATGACGTTTCGATGACATTGATGTTCCGCCGGCCGCCGCCGTCAAGGCGGCGGGGGCGTGACATGGCGCGCAGCGGCAGTAGCGCCCGTCAGGCGTTGCGGAGCAGTTCGGCCGCCAGCGCCCGGGTCACCGGCCGGCCGAGCCGCAGCGCCTCGCTATCCAAGAGGTCGATGGCCTGGCGCGCGGCCGCATAGGACCGCTCGATCCGGCTGGCGAGATAGCTCACGACAGTCTCGTCGATGCTCAGCTGGCGGTCGGCGCAGAATTTGACGATCAGGCCGCGGAACAGCAAATCGTCGGGCGGCAATAGCGGCACCGTCGGCACTGCGCGCAGCCGAGAGCGCAGATCGCGCAGCTCGACCTCGAAGGCCGATGGCGCAATCCGCGCCGTCATCAGAATGGAGGCTTCGTCTTCCCGCCCCAGATTCATCAGGTGGAACATCGCGCGCTCGTCGAAATCCCCCGGTTTCAGGTCCTCGACCACCAGCGCCCCCGTCGCAAGCGCGCCGGGTACTGCAGTTGGCGTCAAGGCATGGGCTGAGATCGAGCGGGCGCCGGCTTGCTCGGCCCAGATCGCGGCGAGATGGCTCTTGCCGGAGCCTTCCGGGCCCACCAGCAGCATGATGCGGTTGGGCCAGTCGGGCCAGCGTTCGATCAGCGCCAGGCCCGCTTCATTGGCCGGCCCTTCCAGAAAATTGTCGCGGGTCAGGCTTTCGGCGTGCGGCAGCGCAAAGGCAAGCTGACGGGGTTGAACGCGAACTGCCACGCAAGTCTCCGGAACCATGGCGTTTTCAAGCGAAGTGGGTACCGGTTCGCGTGAGGACAACGCTTCGAACAAAACGCCTATTTGGCCTCGATCGTACTCATGTGCCGCACCCACTCCACGAGATAGAGGGAGACGGAAACCAAAGTAAAGACCGTAACAAAACCCATCAGGATCAGGTCGTACGGCGTCGGCTTGAAGTTGAAGCCGAGCGACGCCAGCACCAGGGCGGCGAACGCCACCTGCGCCACTGTGTTGAGCTTCGAGACCATCAAGGGTTTCATCGGGATAGGCTTGTCGAACAACCATGACACGATCACGGCGGTGACGATCATGATGTCGCGCGACACCACCAGGATCACGATCCACAGCGGCACCGCGCCCCAGATTCCGAGCGAGACGTAGATCGAGACCAGAAGTGCCTTGTCGGCGAGGGGGTCGAGCAGGGCGCCGAGCTCGCTGGTCATATTGAAGCGCTTGGCGAGGAAACCGTCGACGGCGTCGCTGACGCCGGCAATCACGAAGATCGCAAATGCGATCTCCATCTGCCTCGAGGCGATCGCCCAGACGATAATGGGCACCAGGATGATGCGACCCAGCGTAATGATATTCGGAATATTCAACTCGGTCGCTTCCCGGCTACCTGGCCACCGGCCCTGATTACGTAACAGATCCGGCCCTTTGCGGGGCAGGCCGGTTGTTATCTACATAGTATATGCATCCGGTCCTTGCGAGCCATTGCAGGATCGCGGAAATCCTCGTAACCAGCCGTCTTCTGACGGGAATTGAGCATGATCGACCGCAAAAACGGGCTCACTTACGCCGATTCGGGCGTCGATATCGATGCGGGCAATCGCCTCGTCGATCTCATCAAGCCGATGGTGCGCGCCACCGCCCGCGCCGGCGCCGACGCCGAAATCGGCGGTTTTGGCGGGCTGTTCGACCTCAAGGCAGCCGGCTTCACGGACCCGGTGCTGGTGGCCGCGACCGACGGCGTCGGCACCAAGGTCAAGATCGCGATCGAGACCGGCCTGCATGGCGGAATCGGCATCGACCTGGTGGCGATGTCGGTCAATGACCTCGTGGTGCAGGGCGCCGAACCGCTGTTCTTCCTCGACTATTTCGCCTGCGGCAAGCTCGATCCGGAAGCTGCGGCGGCCATCGTGGCCGGCGTCGCCGAGGGCTGCCGGGAGTCCGGCTGCGCCCTGATCGGCGGCGAGACCGCGGAAATGCCCGGCCTCTACAAGGACGGGGATTACGACCTCGCAGGTTTTGCGGTGGGCGCGGCCGAACGCGGCACGCTGCTGCCCCGTCCGGATATTGCGATCGGCGACGCTGTGATCGGCTTGGCGTCCTCGGGCGTGCATTCCAACGGCTTCTCGCTGGTTCGGAAAATCGTCGAAACCGCCGGCCTCGGCTTTGACGCGCCGGCACCGTTCTCGCCCGTCATGACGCTCGGCGGCGCGCTGCTGGCGCCGACGCGGCTCTATGTGAAGTCGTGCCTGCGCGCGATCCGCGAAACCGGCGCCATCAAGGGCCTCGCCCACATCACCGGCGGCGGCTTCACCGACAACATTCCGCGCGTGCTGCCGAAGCATCTCGGGGTCGGCATCGATCTGGCCCGGCTTCCGGTGTTGCCGGTCTTCAAATGGCTGGCCGAGCAGGGCGGCATCGCCGAGCTCGAATTGCTGCGCACCTTCAACTGCGGCATCGGCATGGTCGCGATCGTCAAGCCGGATGCGGTCGACAGGGTCACCGAGATCCTCACCGAGGGCGGCGAGACCGTTGCCCTGCTCGGCGAAGTGATCGCGGCGGAAGGCGAGCACCGCGTGGTCTATAACGGTCATCTGGACCTGTCGCGGTGACGCCGTGAAGCGCCGCGTCGCCATTCTGATCTCCGGGCGTGGATCCAACATGGCCGCGCTGATCGACGCGGCGAAGCTTGCGGATTTCCCGGCGGAAATCGTCACCGTGATTTCCAACCGCGCCGATGCCGGTGGCCTGGAAAAGGCTGCTGCGAGCGGCATTCCCACGACCGTCATCGAGAGCAAGCCGTTCGGCAAGGACCGCGCCGGCTTCGAGGCGGTGCTGCAGCGGGCGCTGGACGAAAAGAATGTCGAGCTGATTTGCCTTGGCGGGTTCATGCGGCTGTTCACCGCCGAATTCGTCCAGCGCTGGTACGGCAAGATGCTCAACATCCACCCCTCGCTGCTGCCATCCTTTCCCGGCCTCGATCCGCACGGCCAGGCGCTCACGTCCGGCGTGAAGATTTCAGGCGCCACTGTGCATTTCGTGATCCCGGAAACCGACGCGGGGCCGATTGTGATGCAGGGCGCGGTTGCGGTGGCCGATGGCGACACCGCCGAGACCCTGTCGCAGCGCATCCTCGGCATCGAGCACCGAATCTATCCCGCGGCGCTGCGGCTGCTCGCCAGCGGCAAGGTCCGCCTCGAAGGCGATATCTGCAGGATTTCCGGACAGGCCGCGCCGGACGGAACCCTGATCTGGCCCGCGCAGGACTAGGCCAGTGCCACCCGGTGCAAAGCACTGTGGCCGGCGAACAACAACGGCTTCCATTCAATCCTGTGTCAGGCCCGTAAGCGATTGACGCTCTGCGCGAACTGGGCGCAAATCCGGGCATGCTGACCGGCTTGTCGCGCATTTTTTGAGCGGGCGCTTTTTTCGGGAATGGAATAGATGCGCTGCGCATCGCGAGCGGTGAGGATCGGGGGCGGTCGCGCTTTGGCGCGACTGGCGGCGATCGCGTTCGTGCTCGCGCTCAGTGTGTCTTCCGCGCAGGCACAGCTGACGCCGACACCGACCCCCACGCCAACACCGACGGCCTCGCCGACGCCAACGCCCACACCATCGCCGTCCCCGACGCCACAGATGATCAACTCAGCGGTGTCGTCGACAGCAACCATCACCAATCTCGGCAGCAATTTCCTGGAACGGTTCGGCACCACCAGCGGCTTCAGCCGCATGATGCGGACCAATCCCGGCGGCGGCGGCGCCTCCGAGGCTGCGGAAACACCGCGCTACCGGACCTGGTTCGAGGGCTATGGCATTTCGGCCAACAACGGTCCGCTCGGGTTTTTCGTCGGCGACACCCGCAAGACCTGGGGCGGCGTCGCCGGCATCGGCGCGCGCATCGCAACCGGCGTCAATGTCGGCATCTCCGTCGACCAGAGCCGGACCGACATCGACGTGCCGCTGGCGTTGCAGTCGGCCAGGATCGACCTGACCCAGTTCGGCTTCAACGCCTCCGTCGATGCCGGGCCGTGGACCTGGGCCAGCGTGATCGTGCACGGTTTTGGCAACATCAATTCGCGCCGCGATACCGGTTTGGGTTTCGCGACCGCCGGCTACAACGCCAGGCTCGACGGCGTGCTGAGCGAAATCAGCTATTACTGGTCCAAGGACCAGTACCGCATCGTGCCCAAGGGCGCGGTCGAATATGTCCGCGCGCAGACCGGAGCGTTCCAGGAGTTCGGTGGCCTCGATCCGGTGACGGCAACGGGCGCGAGCGTGCAGCGCTTCCGCGTGCTTGTTGGTGCCGAGGTCGGGCATTACTGGATCTTCGACCAGAAGATTTTGGACCTGTCGGCCTACGGCAAGTTCGTCAACAACGTCGTGCAGAATTTCTCCGACACGACGGTCAGCCTCGGCGCCCAGAGCGTGACCTTCCAGGGCATCGGCGAAAGCCAGTACGGCGCGGATGCCGGCGCCTCGGCCTCGCTCAGCCTGACCAACACCGCGCGCCTCTACATCAACTACGACGCCAAATTCCGCGCCGCGATGCAGTCGCACCAGGGCACGTTCGGCGTCGAGTTCAAGTGGTAGTTTCGTAGACGCGCTCTATCCGTCATGCCCGGCCTTGTGCCGGGCATCCACGTCTTTTCTTCGGCTGGACTGGAAAGGAAAGACGTGGATGGCCGGGACAAGCCCGGCCATGACGGGGCTGGATTATCCCTCAGCCCCTCATGGTGAGGAGCGCGAAGCGCGTCTCGGACCATAAGGCCCCGCTGCCGCGTCTCAAACCGCCTTATCCCGATCGACCCTGACCACGCGGCCTTTTTCGATCGCGAGCGCCAGCCTGCCGTGCTTCAGCGATAGCGCCGCCTCGCCGAATAATTCGCGGCGCCAGCCATGCAACGCGGCGACGTCGGCCTGGTCGTCGGCCGCGATCTGCTCGAGGTCGTCGACGGTTGCGATCACCTTGCTGGCCACGGCATGACGCTCCGAGGTCATTCGCAGCAGCACCTTCAGGAGCTCGACGATCGCAGCGCCATTCGAATTGCCGCGCGGCTTTTCGAGCTTCGGCAAGGTCGCAGGATCGCGCGCGATGCCGCGCTGTACGGCGGCGACGATGTCGCTGCCCCATTTGGAGCGGTCGAAACCCTTCGGCAGCGAGCGCAAATTGGCGAGACGCTCCAGCGAGGTCGGCGCATGGGTGGCGATGTCGCCGACCGCGTCGTCCTTCATCACGCGGCTGCGCGGCACGTCGCGGCTTTGCGCTTCCTGTTCGCGCCAGGCTGCGACTTCCATCAGCACGGCCAATTCCTTGGGCTTGCGCACCCGCGTCTTCAGCCGCTCCCAGGCGCGCTCGGGATGGAAATCATAGGTCTTCGGCGAGGTCAGGACTTCCATCTCCTCGCTGACCCATTCGCTGCGGCCGCGCTTTTTCAAATCGGCGTCCAGCGCCGCGAACACGTCGCGCAAATGGGTGACGTCGGAGACCGCGTAATGCATCTGGTCTGATGTCAGCGGCCGGCGCGACCAGTCGGTGAAGCGATGCGTCTTGTCCGGGCGGTGGCCGGTGATGCGCTCGACCAGCGCGTCATAGGCGATGCTGTCGCCATAGCCGAGCACCATCGCTGCGACCTGGGTGTCGAAGATCGGGTGCGGAATGGTGCCGGACTGGTGCCAGACGATCTCGATATCCTGGCGCGCGGCGTGGAACACCTTTAGCACCGCCTCATTGCCCATCAATTCGAAGAACGGCTTGAGGTCGATGCCCTCCGCCAGCGTGTCGATCACGACGGCTTCGTCCGCGCTCGCCATTTGCACGACGCAGAGCAGGGGATAGTAGGTCGTCTCCCGGAGGAACTCCGTGTCGACGGTGATGACCGGGTGCTTGGAGAGGCGATCGCAGGCAGCCGCAAGGTCGGAAGTGGTGGTAATCAGATCCATGAACAGTCCATGACGCTTTCGACAGGCGTTCCGCCGAAAGCGCTGGTATGTCAAGGGTCTTTGGGCAAAATTTGGCCCTGGAGTGGAGGCAAAGCACCGCTTTCTGCGTGCGCTTTGCGGCAGGACGCGCTTGGGGCGAGCCCTGCAAACGGTGGTTCCGGCCAAGGAGGCCTAGGCGCAACAGGGCGAAGCCCGGCCGGCCGGAAAGAATTACTCGTATCGGGCGTGCTTCGACGGCCGGCGCCCCGAGGGCAGCGCAAGCACGACGAGGCAGAGCGCTACCATCATCAGCCCGATGAACTCGATGGCAAAGACGTTCAATGAAAAGCCGTCCACGGCAATCTCTCCCCGCTACGATCGCTAGAATTGTCGGGAGTGGATTGAGGGGATGTTAATCGGAATGGTTAAGCGCCGGCTCCGTCCGGCAATGGTGGATGGGCGCTTAAGAAGTGGGGTTAACGGGGCGGGCACATATGCAACCGTGGGGCGAAGCGATTTGTCAATGAAGCTGCGCCATGTATCTCAAGCTGGAACGGCGGCGCACCCGCCAAGTTTATTGAGGTCGTCTGAATGAAATGGCTCGGCGTTGCGACCTTGCTGATCGCCGGCGCGGCGGTGTTCTGCGTGACGGCCTATCCGAGCGTGACCGTGCGATATCGCCTGACTCTTGAGGCGCAGGTAGACGGCGTGACCAAGACGGGGGCGGGTGTAATCGAAGTTACCTATAGCAAGCAATCACGCTTTGCCGGGCAGTCGCCGGGTACTGTGGGCTATCGGGGAGAAGCGGTTGTGCTCGATCTGGGCTTCCGCGGTACCTTGTTTGCGCTCCTCAAGGAGGGCGCTGATCTCCGATCGACGCCCGAAACCATCATCCTTCGTGCGTTCAATTTTCCAGGCGGGGCACTTCCGGAACCGATCGATGAGGGCTTGAAACAGCTACGGCGTATATCGGGCTCGCGCGAATTGCCGCTTACTAGCCTGCCGCTGCTCGTTCGCTTTCGCGACATGAACGATCCGAAGACAGTAGAGAAAGTGGATCCCATCGACATCGGAAGGAGCTTTGGTGATGGGACCAAACTGGTGCGGGCGACGGTCGAAATCGTCCCCGTCGGAATCTGGCCGTTGAACTCTGTCGGCATTACGGGCGAGCCGCTAACGACGGGCATTGACAAAAGACTGAGCTGGCTGCCCAAACATTACAACGTCAAACTCGATGGTCAGCGATATGAAACAGTTTCAGCGTCGCTGCGGCTCGCAAACTCACTCGCTTCCGGATTTTTCAAGGCAGGATTCTAATTGTGGTTATCTCGATCGAGCAAGGAAGGTGGCTCGCACGAGCGCAGCGGCATGAGGAATGATATCTCGGTAGGGAAGTAGACGAGAGAAAACGCGCTGTTGGACTTCCGCGAACACCCTATCGCAGCAGGCGGATTCGCCGCTACGGGCAGCTCCCCGACCAGCACTCATACCGCCGGCATTGGGCCGGCGTGCTCGGCAGCAGCGGTCTCTTCTTTTTCCAAGGGCAGGGTGAAATGAAAGGCGGCGCCGCAAGGTTTATTGGCGTCGGCCCAAATCCGTCCGCCTTGCGCTTCGATGATCGAACGGCAGATGCTTAGTCCCATGCCGAGGCCGCTGGACTTGGTGGTGTAGAACGCGTCGAAGAGGTGCTCGAGGCTCGCCGGATCCAGTCCCGGACCGGTATCCCGCAAGCTGACGAGCACGCCGTTCGAGGCATCTGCGGCAGTGCTGATCAGCAACTCCCGCGTCCCCTCGCTGGCGCCGTTCATTGCTTCGATGGCGTTGATGATCAAGTTGAGGATCACCTGTTGCAGCTGGACCCGATCCGCTTGAATGCGCGGCAAGCCCTCTGCGAGTTGCGTCCGCACCCAGACGCCGTTCTGCACCGCTTCGCCGCGGGTCAGGGCTATGACCTCGAGGATCGCCTGGTTGATCTCCAGGCTCTCCTTTCTCGGGGGAGCTTTCTTGATGAGGGCCCGGATCCAGCCGATGACGTCGCCGGCACGCTTGCCGTCATCCGTGATCTGACCGAGGATCTGCCGAACCTCGCCGAGGTTCGGCGGCTGAGCGCCTAGCCAGCGCACCGCGGCCTGGGCGTTGAGCACGGTTGCGGCGATCGGCTGGCTGACTTCATGGGCGACCGAGGCCGTCAGCTGCCCCAGCGTGGCGACGCGATTGGCGTGGGCGAGCTCCGCCTGCGCGGAGCGCAAGGCCTCTTCGGCCCGCTTGCGTTCGGTGATGTGCCGCCCGACGCCGCGGTAGCCGACGAAGCGCCCCCTCTCGTCGAACATCGGCAGCCCCGAGACGGATACGTAACGCTTGCTGCCGTCGGGGGCAGGGCGCGCGAGCTCAAAATCACGGAAAGGCAGGTGGGCATCGAGCGTCTCCCGGTGCTTGCGCCAGGCCTCTGCGTCGGGCTCCAGGTAGGGCACCTCCCAGCGCGTCCTCCCGATCTCGGCGCCCCATGCCGGCGCGTCGGCAAGGCTCTCGGCGAACTCCTGGTGAACAAAGCGATGCTGCGCGTCGGTCTCCCAGTACACGTCGAAGGAGAATTGCACGAGGGTGCGAAAGCGCTCCTCGCTTTGCCGCAACGCCTCTTCCGCCCGCTTGCGCTCGGTCAGATCGAGGACAAAGCCAACACCTTGATTTGTACCTTCTTCGAACATCGCCCCGCCGATCAGCACGGGGACGCGGCTACCGTCTTTCCGCAAATACTCTTTCTCGAACGGTTGGGCCGTCCCGATCCGCTTCAGCTCTGCCACGGTACGCGCGTCGCGCTCGCGCCAGTCCGGCGGCGTCAGCTGTGTCCGGTGCAGGCGACCCGCGGTGAGATCCTCCCGGTCGTATCCCACCATGCGGAGAAACTCGTCATTGGCCTCAAGAATGCGCCCATCGACCTCCCAGATGATGATCCCGATGATGTTGGCGTCGACCAGGCGCCGGATCTTCCTGTCACGCGCTTCGATATCGCTCTGGAGCTGGACGTTCTCCTCGGTCGCTTTTCGCCGGCGCCTCGCTTCGAACCGTGCGAGCGCCAGTGCTGCCCCTGCCAGGACCGCGACAACGACGACAGCCGTAGCGATCAGCCAGGCTTTGCGGCGTTCGAGTGCCTCGGCGCGCCTCTCCTGATCCACGCGCAGGAAGCGCTCGTGGTCCACCATCTGGTCGATTTGCGACCGGATCTCGTCCAGGCTGCGGATCATCGCCAGCGCTGCCGGCCCGGAGCTGGTTCGGGCAGTATTGACGATGTCGTCGATCTCGCGGAGCTTTGCTGCAACGGTCAGCGCCAGATGTCCGGCACGATGGTTCTGCAATGGATCGCTCGCTACCAGAGCCTGGAGCGCCTGGGCGTCTCGGCGCACGCTTTCGTCGGAGACGCCATAGGCCTTGAGATATGAGGGGTCCAGAGTCAGCAGATACCCGCGCCTTTGGGCCTCCACGTCGGCGATGACCGTCCGCAGCCGATCAAGCGTCTCGAGCACCTGGCGACCACGCTCGAACAAAAGATCTGCCGCTTGTCGCTCCTGCCAATATCTGAAGCCGAGAAACCCGGTCGCGACAACCACAGTTAGAAGAACCGCGACCACCAGCGCGAGTGGACGAGCAAACCACCGAGAGGACTGGCTCAGAGTGACTGACATTGGCCTGGTCTTCGATGCTCGCGTGAGCGATTATTTTCTGATGCCGACGCAGAACATTGCTATTATAATGAAAATATAGCCGCGGTCCGCGGGATGCGACGGGAACCGGCAAGCTCCACCGTGCAGATTACACGCAAGGGGCCAGAACGTCACGGGTAAGGCCCCGCCCGCTTGTTGTGAAGGCCGATCCCCCGGCAGGAGCAACCACATGGCTCCAAACCACATGGGTCCAGGCGAAAAGTTTCCGAGCAGTCCAAGCTCGGCCAGCCGGCGGAGCTTCGTCAAGGGATTGGGCACGGCGGGCGTCACCTTGCCGGCGCTCGCCATGCTGCCGCGGTGGGGTTTTGCAGAGGATGCCGCCGCGAGCTACGCCAAGGCCGCGATAGACTGGAAGCAATTTGCGGGGCAGACGATTTCGCTCGCGGGCGCAATCCATCCCTGGTCGAACGCGATCACTCCGTTGTTGTGGGACTTCACCAAGCTTACCGGTATCATCGTCACTACCGACTTCCGGTTGGAGACCGCCTATCTGGGCGCGCTGCCGATACAGCTCAACCGTGGCAGCAGCACGCCCGATGTCTTCATGTGGACGACGTATGGCCAGGGCATCTCGGCAGGATGGCTCGAGCCGCTGAACGCCTATTATTCCGACAAGTCGCTGACCGATCTTGGATGGTACGACGAGAACGACCTTCTCAAGACGGCCCGCGCCTTTCCACTGTGGTCGGACCGCGAGCGCTACGCCATCCCGATCACCTCCGAGGCGGTGACCTTGTTTGTCAACAGCGATGCGCGAACGGCCAGGAACCTGCCGATTCCCCAGACTTTCGAAGCGCTGCTTGCCACCGCCAAGGCGGTCAAGACCAGCGCGATGTCCGGGATTGCCATGCGCGCGCAGGCCGGCGGCAATTCGTCCGTGCCGGCCATGAGCTTCGTGTTCTCGTATGGAGGACACATGGTCAAGGACAACAAGGCTGCTTTCGCGAGCCCCGAGGCCATCGCGGCCGTCGAGATGTTCGGACAGCTGCTCAGCCAGGCCGGGCCGGTCGGCGTGGGCAGCTATGAATGGTACCACGTGCTGGACGACTTCCTTCAGGGAAGGACGGCCATGGCCATCGACAGCAGCAACTTCGCGACCGACATCTCCAATCCCGCCAAGAGCCGCGTGACGAAGCAGGCCGAATTTGCGGCCTTTCCGCATGCCCCCGGGCAGGCATCCGTCCCCTTCATGTCGCACTGGCAGGCGTGCATTAATTCCAAATCGCGAAACAAGCGGGCCGCTTTCCTTTTTCTGCTGTGGGCGACAAGCAGGGCGACCTCGCTGCAGACCGCCGCGGCGGGGCTTGCGACGACACGCCTGTCGGCCTGGTCGAGCGAGGAATTCAAGAAGGCGTTCGGCCCGCAGGCCGCCGCAGCGGCACTGACCAACTTGCAAAATGCCGACGTCGACCGCGCGAAGGCGATCCTTTTCCATCCGCAATCCCGGCCCATCATGGACGCCTTCATGATCGGCGTGAATGAAGTGGTCTCGGGAGCAAAATCGGCGAAGATTGCCATGACCGCCGCCGCCGAGAAGGCCAATGCGGTGATGCGCGGATAGTTGTGCCGCTCGGCGTCAATCCGTTCCGCCGTGAAAGCTGTCCATCCAATACCGCGTCTGTGCGTCGGTCCAACCGGGAACGGCATAGCCCCTGGTGGCAGCAACAGGTTGGGCCGGGCGTGACTGGCCCGCATGCGGTTTGGCGTGCTGCACCTTTGCGGCATTGGCAGAAGCACAGAGGGCGATCAAAAGGCCCAAGGCCAGAACAGCGCGCATTATATTCGCTCCCGGCAAAACCGTATTGCGCGAGGTAATGCCCAGGCCGCACCGCCGCAATCCGCAGCGGCTTCACGATTCTGTGGCGTTTGCGCCGCGCGCTACACCCGTTCCACGCACCGGGTTGAGTGTGACGTCCGACACAGCGGCACCGCGATCCGCATGGGCATCGATGCGGTGGTCGACAAGGTCACCAAGTAAAAGTCCTGGTGCGCCTTTCGGAGGCCTGGTTTTTTCAAAAGGCGCGCGCAGCAAGCAGCCTGCATCAGCGCCGTCACACCATGAGGTCGTGCGGCGCATGAAAAGCGGCAGCGCTCGCCAACGGTTCCAGAACAAAGCTGAAATTGTCATCAGCGGGATTTCCTGACAATGGCGCAAGCGTTTGTGCTCCCGCTGACGTCGCCAGTTGTCCTTCGCTTGGGCTGATTGCCGCTTGGGAGAAATCCACATCAAGGGGATCGATGGCGTTTGAAGCGTCAAAGCCCATCATCTCGTCGTTGAACTGGAATGACTCGCCGGCAGCCGACGCCTTGAAATCGAATCCGTCGCTGGTGCCGTAGATCGTGATCTTCACTTCCTGGGCGGTGCCGTCGATGGTTGTGACCGTGAAGCTGTCGCAAAGAGTGTCGCAGTCATTGAGCGCCTGCACGGTGCAGTTGGCGTTGTCGAGCGTGTAGGTCCACACGCCGGCCGCCGTCATGGTGAAGGTGCCGTAGCCGCCCGCGCTCGCCTCCGGCCAGCAGACCGGGGTGAAGGTATTGGGCGTGTTGTCGACGTCGGTGTTGGTGAGCGTGCCGCACGCGACCGGGTTACCTTGATCATCGCAACCAGCCTCCACCACACATCCGGCTGTGGTGCCGGAGATGACGGCCGGGTCGTTGGCGCCCTGGATGGTGACTTTCACCACCTGGGCGGTGCCGTCGATGGTGGTGACCGTGAAGCTGTCGCAAAGGGTGTCGCAGCTATTGAGCGCCTGCACGGTGCAGTTGTTGTTGTCGAGCGTGTAGGTCCACACCCCCGCCGCCGTCATGGTGAAGGTGCCGTAACCGCCCGCGCTCGCCTCCGGCCAGCACACCGGTGTGAAGGTATCGGGCGCATTGTCGACGTCGGTGTTGGTGAGCGTGCCGCACGCAATCGGCTGGCCGTATTCATGGCAAGCAGCCTCGATCACGCTTCCGGTTGTGGCGCCGGAAATGACGGCCGGGTCGTTGGCGCCCTGGATGGTGACCTTCACCACCTGGGCGGTGCCGTCGATGGTTGTGACCGTGAAGCTGTCGCAGAGCGTGTCGCAGCTATTGAGCGCCTGCACCGCGCCGTTGTTGTCGTCGACCGTGTAGGTCCACTTGCCATCCGCCGTCATGGTGAAGGTGCCGTAGCCGCCCGCGCTCACCGTCGGCGTGCTGACGGCCGTAAAGGTATTGGGCGTATTGTCGATGTCGGTGTTGGTGAGTGTGCCGCACGCGGTCGGCTTGCCGGGTTCATGGTGCCCAGCCTCGGTCACCGACCCGGTGGTGGTGCCGTAGATGATGGCCGCGTCGTTCGTTCCCTGGATCGTGACCGTCACCACCTGCGGCGTGCCATCGATGGTGGTCACGGTGAAGGTGTCGATCAGCGTGTCCCCGATGTTGAGCGCCTGCACCGCGTGGTCGCAATCGTCGAGTGCGTAGGTCCATACGCCGTCCGCCGTCAACGTGTAGGTGCCATGGCCGCCCGCGCTCGCGGTCGGCGAGTCAACCGGCGTGAAGCTGTTCGGCGTGTTGTCGACATCGGTGTCCGTCAGCGTGCCGGTCGCGCTCGGCGTGCCGTACCCGGCGCTGCCTGCCTCGATCACCGCGCCGGCCGTGGCGCCGGAAATGACGGCCGCGTCGTTGGCGCCCTGGATGGTGACCGTGACCAATTTGGCGGTGCCGTCGACGGTGGTCACGGTGAAGGTGTCGGTCAGTGTGCCGCCGACATTGAGCGCCTGCACCGCGGCGTTGGTCTCGTCGAGCGTGTAGGTCCACACGCCATTCGCCGTTATGGCGAAAGAGCCGTAGCCGCCCGCGCTCGCAATGGGCGTCTCGATCGCCGTGAAGGTATCGTGTGGATTGTCGACGTCGGTGTTGGTGAGCGTGCCGGTCACGGTCGGAGCGCCCAGCGCGCGGTTGGCGACGCCACTGGCCTCGACCGTTGAGCCGGTCGCGGCACCGGAGATGACGGCCGCGTCGTTGGTGCCGTTGATGGCGATCGTGAAGGTCTGGCTGGCTGCGAGCGCGCCGTCAGACACCGTGACGGTGAAGCTCGTGGTCGTGGGCTCGGTCAGCGCATTGATCGCGTGACTGTCCGGAACGAAAGTGTAATCGCCGGTCGTGCTGTCGACGTAAAGCGTGCCGTAGGGGCCGGTCTGCGAGACATCGAATGTCTCCCCATCCAGTACCGTGCTGCCGGCGGTCCCGCCGCTGATGCCGTAAGTCAGTGTGGTGCTGTTGGTGCTGCTGGCAACAAAAGTTCCGCTCGTCGCGGTGAAGGTGTCAAACGCCGAGGTGTCGATTTCGGTCGGCCCTGTCACGGCATTCAGCGTCGGCGGGACAGGCGGCAGTGCGATAATAACTTGGGTAGAAGGGAAGTTGGGCACCGGCAGCGGCAGGAGCGAACCCCCCGTTGGGGTGGGGACGTCAGTCTCGATAAAATTGATCGGTTGCACCGGCAGCCGATCGACCAAAGGAGGTGTGCTCGATCCGGATGATTCCATGCCTTTCGCAAGGGTGGCGAGCGCTTCCTGCTGGGCTGCCTGCAACTCCGCCATTCGCGAGGAGGAATTTGTGACCCGGCTGATATTGATCGAGGATCCTTCGACGCGCAGGACGATCGTTTCGCCGGGATCCTCAACGACGAAGTGCCGCGGGATAGGCTCCTTGGTCACAAGCTCGAAGCTTCCGTGCTCCAGATCCTTGTAGGTTATGCTGCCATCATCAAGGAAAACGACATTCGGGTCCGCAGCTCCGGCTTCCTTCATCATGGAGAAGGTCAGCGCTGTGAGCCACAATATGCCGAACCGGGCGTGCGTGCGGCCCGAAATGCCGGGAAATGGCCTGTCGGCGTGCGGGCAATCGTTCTTTGCCCCCTGGCCGAGGGGGCGGCTACCGGCTTCCGTCTGAACATTGCCGATGACGCGGGGAAGCCGCTCCGCTGCCGCGTTACGATCGTCCCCGGTTTCGGCGTGGGACCCTGTGAACATGAGTTCCGTCCCGGCCTGCCGCTACCTGTTGCGCATTCAGGTCAAAACATTTGGCGCGGTCAGCCAACGACTGACCGTGGAAATCGTCTGTGCCAAAATAGCGCAATCCGGTGGAAGGGATTAGGAAAGTCTGCACGAGGCCCGCGGCGCAAAAGGGGTACTCCTTTTGGGGGAGGTGGCGCGGAGCAGCCGGTCCGGCATAATATCCAATCGCATCCATTATTGCCCTGGCCGGCGGTTCAAGGAACCGGTGTGGCCGCACGAACGAGATTTGCTCGGGAAGGGGCCGTTCATGTGCAACCATAAGATTGCCGTTTTGCTGACAGGCTTCGCTCTGGCGATCGCCGGATTCTTCTCCGGCCCGGCTCAGGCGCAACGCGGTTCTGCGGTGCCCGCGGTTCAGGATGTCGCATCCAAGCCGATTGGAAAAGTCGTTGTCGCGACAGGTTCGGTCACCATCGAACGCGCCGGTGCAAGCGTCATTCAGGTTAGCGCCGACGCTCAAGCCGGTCAGGCGAAGGTTGGTGATGTCGTCTATGAGGGCGACGTGGTCGCGACCGGCGCCGACGGCCGGGTCGGCATTAGTTTTACGGATGGCACCGCGTTCAATCTGTCGAGCAACGCGCGCATGGCCTTGAGCGAGTTCGTGTACGACCCAAACGGAAAGTCCAACAAGACCTTGCTCAGCCTGACCAAAGGAACTTTCACGTTTGTTGCCGGCCACGTCGCGAAGACCGGCGACATGAAGGTCGATACCCCCGTCGCGACAATGGGGATTCGAGGCACCACGCCGCACGTCGAAATTTCGGACGATGGGACATTCAAGTTTTCCACCCTGATTGAAGAAGGCAAGAGCAAGGTCATGCGAAAGCCCGGGAGACCGGCGGCGGCGCCATCCGAACCAACGCCTCCCGGGTCAAATCTGAAAATCTGTCGGGGGTGCTAGGCGGTCGACCGCACATCCCCTTATTCCAGGACCCGGAAGCCTGACATGGAATCCAGCGCAAGCGGGCGCATTGTCCTCGGCCTGGCGCCGATCCTCGCCTTGCTGCTGTTCGGATCACCGGCGGCGGCACAGAACCCGAAGAACAGCACCTATCTCGGGAATCTCGAGCTGTGCAACGGTTCGCATCGCGCATCGCTCGAGCATCGGATCAATGCTTGCACGGCGCTTATCGGATCGGGTCAACTCACGACGGCCTCCCTGGCTGTCGCCCACAACAATCGTGGCAATGCCTATGCCTCAAGGGGCGACTACGACCGCGCCATCCCTAATTTCGATCAAGCGATCAAGCTCAATCCAGGCGATGCCCGGCCGTACAACAACCGGGGTGTAATTCACCTGAAAAAGGGCGAATACGACCTCGCCATCCAGTCTCTCGATCAGGCGATCAAGCTCAATCCCAACTACGGCCGAGCCTTCGCCAACCGTGCGGGAATCTACCTGAAGAAGCACGAGTACGATCGCGCGGCGCGGGACTATGACGAGGCGGTTCGCGTCCAGCCCGATCTGGCCGCCGGATGGAGCGGGCGGTGCTGGACACGTGCTGTCCTCGGGCCGTTGGAAACCGCGCTGGTGGACTGCAACAGGGCGCTTCAGTCGGGACCCAACAATGCCGAAACGTACGACTCGCGTGGGCTGGTTCATCTGAAGATGGGCCAGCTCGACGCGGCGATCGATGACTATGATTCTGCGCTGCGAACCGAGCCGAAGCTGGCGAGCGCGCTCTATGGGCGCGGGCTTGCCAAGCTCAGGAAGGGCGACAAGGCCGGCAGCGATAGCGACATCTCGGCGGCCAGGACAATCCAGGCCGGCATCGGCGATCACTTCACGCGCTATGGGGTGGAGTAGGGACGCCGCGGCTTGGAAGATCGCCGCGAACGCGTCCCGGTACCCCGATCCGCCCAAAAAAGGGAAAAATCAAGATTATCTGCAGCTCATCTGAATGCCGGCTCGAAGCTTGGAAAGCCGGTCTGGGCCATGGTGGCCAGCATGAAACGAAGAGATTTCATAACGCTTGTCGGTGCTGCGATGGCTTGGCCGGTCGCCGCACTGGCGCATGATCCGACAAGGGTCTATCGCATTTTCTGGGTTTCCACCGGGTCCCAGCCCGACCCGTTCCTCGACGGGTTCCGCGAAGGATTACGCGCGCGGGGCTATGTCGAGGGCAAGAACGTTGCCCTGGAATTGCACTATGCGCCCGGCAACCCGCAGGCGCTGCGCGAGGTGGTATCGAACGTCCGGCGCGGCAACGTCGACCTTGCCGTGTCGAGCGGCCCTGCGACCCGCGCGCTGACGGAGGTAACGGATGTTCCGGTCCTGTTTGCGCTGAGCGGCGATCCGGTGGAGCTCGGCCTCGTCAAGAGTCTCGGGGAACCGGGCGGCAATTTCACCGGCTCGACCTTCCTGTCGCTCGATGTGGCGGGGAAACGGGTTGAACTGCTCAAGGAAATCTTTCCGAGCCTGCGCACCCTGGCGGTCCTCTCGAACAGTCTTCATCCGGGAGAACAATCGGAGTGGCGCGCGACGCAGGACGCCGCCCGGCAGCTCGGCATCGCGCTGCGCTATGTTCCCTTTGCAGGGGCAAGCGAGCTGGACCACGCACTTGGAGCGGTGGGCGACGCGCATCCGGATGGGTTGCTCGTCTTTCCGGATGTTCTCACGCTGGTGCATTGCGAAAAAATCGCCCAGCTCGCCATCAAGCATCGGCTGCCTTCGATGTTCGGATGGAGCGAGTATTGCGACGCAGGCGGGCTGATCAGCTATGGCGCCAACCAGCGCGCGACCTATTTCGCGCTGGCGACCTACGCCGACCGGATCCTGCGCGGCGAAAACCCCGCCACGCTTCCTGTTGTGCAACCCACCAAATTCGAGCTGGTCGTCAATCTCAGGACGGCTGAACTGCTCGGCATCGACCTGGACAAATCCTCCATCCTGTTTCGCGCCAACAAGGTGATCGAATGAGGCCGGCACATCTCATCGTGACGTGCAGCTCCAGTTGCCGGGCGCAGCCAGCATGACCCGGCCGCGGCGCTCCCTGTTCGTCAAGTACTTCGTCACACTGTTTGTCGCAGTGGTGGTGCCGCTCACACTTGGCTCCGTGATCGAGGCCTGGTTCGCCTTTCGCGACCATCGCCTTCATCTCAATGAAGTGCTTCAGATCGAGGCCCGCGCTGCAGCCGACCGGATCCAGACCTTTACCGATGGCATCCGCGATCAGCTCGGCTGGCTCGTGCAGTTTCCCTGGACCCAGGGCGAGGACGACCGGCGCAGGGTCGACGGGCTGCGGCTGCTGCAGCAGGTGCCGGCGATCGTTTCGGTGTCGCTGGTTGACCCGACCGGCACCGAACGCGTGTTCGTATCCAGGATGAGTCTGAACCGGACCGGTCGAGGTACGGACATGTCTGATGATCCCGCGGTGGCGGGGGCGCGTGCGAACCGGGTCTGGTACGGTCCGGTGCGATATCAGCGCGATTCAGAGCCCTACATGCGGATCGCCGTCGCGGGAAACCGCGCGGCCGCTGGAGTCGTCGTTGCCGACATCAACCTGAAGCTGATCTGGGATGTCATCGCGGCGATCAAGATCGGCGACACCGGCCACGCCCTTGTCGTTGATGAGTCAGGACGCCTGATTGCCCACCCGGACATCAGCCGGGTGCTGCGCAGCGGTGCCGGGGCAGGCGATTTTAGCCGGCTCAAATCGGTTGTGTCAGCGGCAAACGGATCGGCGGTCGTCACCACGGATGACGATGGGAGAGACGTCGTCGCGCTCTCGGTACCCGCCGCCAATGTGGGTTGGACCGTAATTGCCGAGCAGCCGATCGTAGAGGCGTTTGAATCCATGCGCGCGACGCTGTGGCGTTCGCTGATACTCATCGCCAGCGGAACCGTTTTTGCGCTTGCGCTCGCCTATTGGCGTGCATCGCGCATGTGGGTGCCGATCCGCAAGCTCGAGGAGGGCGCGGAGCGGATCGGGATGGGACAGCTCGATCATCGCATCGCGATCGAAAGCCGCGACGAGCTGGAGCAATTGGCAGTCCGGTTCAACCAGATGGCGGAGGAACTCGGGGCATCGCAGCAGAAATCCGAGCGCATCAATCGCCTGAAGCAATTCCTGGCCCCGCAGGTCGCCGAACTGGTGGAACACTCCGATCCGCGGCTGCTGGATGGACAGCGGCGTGACGTGGTTGCGATTTTCGGCGATCTGCGCGGCTTCACCGCGTTTTCCGCCCGCGCCGAGCCCGAGGCCATTCTGGCCGTGCTGAGAGAATATTACGAAGCCATCGGCGCGGTCACGGCACGCCATGCCGCCACCCTGATCCGCTTCGCCGGTGACGGCGTGATGGTTCTCGTCAACGCGCCGGTCAGGTGCGAGGACCCGGCGCATTGCGGCATCAGGCTTGCGATCGACATGCAGGCCGCCGTGCAATCCCTTGCCAACAACTGGTCCGCCGGCGGCTGCACCGTGGGCTTCGGCGTGGGCATCGCGATGGGCCCCGCGACCGTCGGCACCCTCGGCTATCAAGGGCGCCTCGACTACACGGCGATCGGAAACGTCATCAATCTGGCATCACGGCTTTGCAGTCTGGCCGACGACGCCGAGATACTGGTCGACCCTGTCGTCACCGAACAGGTCAGGGATCGCATCCCGCTGGCCTCGATCGGAAGGCAGCCCATCAAGGGTTACGACCATGCGCTCGAGGTGTTTGCCGTCGTTCGCAGCGATCCATCCGTCCGGCGTCTTGTTGGTCAACGCGAGCCTGCTTGCGTTCCATCCGTCGCGGCGGGATTTGGCAGAACCGTACCGGAGTTTTCTTCGGCGGATGGGAGATGAATTCGATATTGTGCCTGCGTCAGCGATATGCGGGAACGGCGCGCGGGTTTTGCGGATTCGTTGATCAGCTGACGTTGCGTCCAGCCGTTGGTTCATCCGGGCAAGCTTGCTAACATCTCGCCACCATGTCTTCGAATCCCACCCAACTCAGCAAATTCCTGAGCTTCGTTCTCCGGCCCAAGCGAGTAGTCCGTTAGCCGCGAGAATCACGGCTGGCCAGCACAGGCGCGAGGATCGTCGGCGTCAGCATGGCTGCGATCTCCGGCAGAGCGCGGCGGTCCAACTGGGCCGCCGCAACCGGATCGCCGCTCCACCGCGCGGCGGGGGATCGTCGTCCTGGCCGTCAAGGCGGCGCAAGGCGGCGAG
>NZ_JAFCME010000040.1 GCF_018130065.1 Bradyrhizobium sp. AUGA SZCCT0158
ACGGCCTCGAATACTTCCACGCCGCCGCCGCAGGATGGAGCCTCAGACATGTGTGCATGCCCTAGCGCGAAGGCGGGACGACGCCGGAATATGCGTCATCGCTGCGGTCCGGACAGATTCACCTCCCGCTCCGCCCGGAAGACGTTGCTGTGCAAATTGGCGATCCATTGCCGGCCGCTGGAGGTGACGTTGAGATAGCGGATCGCAAGCTGGATCTGCGGCGCGACGTTGGTCCAGTAGAACTGCGGGAACCGATAAACGATGTCGGCGGGCGTCGCGTAGCCCAGCGTCTTGTTCAACCCGATTTCCTCGAACTCGTAAAACAGCGCATTCGACTTGCGCATGTAGTTGGGATCGCCGAGCTGGCCGATCAGATCGGCTGCGCGCAGCAGCAATCCTTCCTCCTCGTTGAGGTCATCACCGTCGTTCGGGCTGGTCGCGTAGGGAAAGCGGGTATATTCGATCGCCCGGGCAATCCGGGCCGCGTCGACTTCCTCCACGGCATCCAGTCGCTCGATCACGAACAGCTTTGAGCGATCGACATGGTAGGGCGCAAGCGCCGCGTCGGACGAGCCAACCGGCAATTGGACCTTGCGGCCACTGAGATCAGCAACGAAGGCGTCATCCTCGTCGCCCTGGACGACGCCGCGGACATATCCGATATCATGGGCGAGGCAGGCCATGATGAAGTTCGCGTAATCGTCGGCCGTGGTGGCGCGCGCCAGCGCGCGGCCGACCAGGATGTCGTGGCCCACCAGCGTCACCAGCATGGTGTGCTCGATGTTGTGATACAGCGCATCGCTGTTGCCGATGCACTCCAGGGTCAGCCGCGCGGCAAAGGGCAGGAGTTTGGTCAGATCGGAATGCGAGGAGCCGAACCGTCCCTCGGTTTCCCGTGACAGGAACGAACCCAGGGCTTGCGCGGTCAGTTGGGGGATTGTGATCATCTCGGCACCCGCTCCCGTCTGTGGTCGCGCCGTGACGACGGCCTGCGCCGCAGCATCCCGGCTTTCCGATCGCTCACTCATCGAAACCATCCTATCACCAATCCCTGCATCCGCCGCACCCTTTGAAATGTCTGATCGGCGATGCCCGTGATGCGCTCGGGGAAGATACCAGCTCGTCGCGGCGACGGCTGGATCATGGCACCACGCCTGACTATAATCCGCTGAAACCTCGGGGGATCGCAGCCATGCAACAGCCGTTCGACCGCGCCGCGGAAGACCTCGGCAACTCGATCCATTTCGAACACGTCAACGTCTTCGTGCCCGATCAGCGGCTGGCGACGTTGTTCTATGTCACCGGGCTCGGACTGACGCGCGACCCTTATCTGATGGTGTCGGACACCAACATGTGGGTGAATGTCGGCAAGAGCCAGTTTCATTTGCCTGATGGTGAGGCGCAGGTGCTGCGCGGCCATACCGGCATCGTCATCTCCGGCCGCGAAGCGCTGCTGGAGCGGCTGGCGTCGGTCGCCAAAAAGCTCGAAGGCACCAAATTTGCGTATCGCGAACACAATGATCATGTCGAGGCGATCTGTCCCTGGGGCAATCGCGTGCGCTGCTATGAGCCGGACGCCGCGCGCTTCGGCCGCATCACGCTCGGCATTCCCTACGTCGAATTCGACGTGCCGGTCGGCACCGCGAAAGCCATTTGCGGCTTCTACCCCGAAATCATGGGGATGCCGGCCGAACTCAAAAACGGCGACGGCACCATGGCGCGCGTCAAGGCCGGCAAGGACCAATATCTGCAGTTCCGCGAGACCGACCGGAAGCAGCCGGAATTCGACGGCCACCACGTGCAGATCTACATCACTGACTTCTCGGGCCCCTACCGCAAGCTGCTGGAGCGCAATCTGGTCTCACAGGAGGACAACCCGTACCAGTACCGCTTCAAGGACATCGTCGACCTCGACAGCGGCAAGCATCTGTTCACGGTCGAGCACGAGGTGCGCAGCGCCACCCACCCGATGTTCATGCGGCCGCTGGTCAACCGCAACCCGGCCGAGACCAACCGCACCTACGCGCCCGGCCACGAGCAATGGGCCTGGGCGATGGGACCTGACGAATATGACCGGCGGTCATAGCCGTCGTCTTTCCGCGTAATCGATTGACATGGAACCGGCGCGTCCAATTGGTCGCAGCGGTATCGCCAGATATTCGATGAAAGATGGCCCTATTAACGTTACATCTTAACCAATCATTAAGTATGCGTTTGCGGGCCCGAAAGGCCCGACCTAGCGTACAGGGAGCGGTTTGGGGGAGCCGCCTGGAAACCAACGATTGGTATGTGCCATGGCGTATAGAATGCATTCGGCGCTTGTCGCGTCTCTCAGCGCAGCCGCGCTTTTGCTTGCCGCGGGCGATACATTCGCAAGATCAGGAACAGCGCCGGGTGGCGTGCGTGCGGGCCCCCATTCACCGGCCGTCCATGGTTTCGGGCATCACCGCCGGCACAATGTCGGGACCTTCTGGCCGGGAGGCGGCGGCTATTACTATTCGCCGTCGAATGGCGAGACCGTGGTCGAAGCGCCCCAATCCACCACGCGCGACATCCGTTACACCTATACCTATGACGTGCCCTGGGATTGGGCGCATCGCTATCCGCCGAACGTTGTCCCGTCCGACCGGCCCTACGTGTCGAGCTGCTCCTCGGAGCCCGTCACGGTTCCCGGACGTAATGGTCATACGACCATCAACATCACGCGGTGCTATTGATTTTCGTCGTCCCGGCCTTGAGCCGGGACCCATAACCACAGGCTTTCGTGGGTAGATACCAGTCGTCAAACACCGTCTCTCTTCATAACCGACACGGCGTATGGATCCCCCCGATGCGCAATTGCGCATCTGAGCTCAAGGCCGGGACGACAGTAACTCACTTCTCTCTGAACGAGCGCATCAGCTGATCGCTCAGCGGCTTCATCAGATACGAGAACATGGTGCGGTCGCCGGTTTGCACGAAGGCTTCCACCGGCATTCCCGGAATCAGCTTGTTGTTGGCGCCGAGGCGGGCGACTTCTTCCGGCGGCAGCGAGACGCGGATCGTGTAATAGGTTTGCCCGGTGCGCTGCTCGGTGGTGACGTCGGCCGACACCCTGGTGACCTTGCCGTTCAGCTCCGGCGTGGTGTGCTGGTTGAAGGCCGATAGCCGCAGCAATGTCTTCTGGCCGATCTGCAGCTTGTCGATGTCCTGCGGATTGACCTTGGCTTCGACCGACAGATCGTCGGCCTGCGGCACGATCATCATGATGGCGTCGCCCGCGGTGATCACGCCGCCGATGGTATGCACCGTCGACTGCAGCACCATGCCGGCCTGCGGCGCCCGGATGTCGATGCGGCGGAGTTGATCTTCCGCGGTGACCTTGCGCTCGACGAATTCGCCGATCTTGTCGTTGGTCTCGCGCAAATCCTTGGAAACCTCGCTGACCAGTTCCTTGTCGATCTGGATGATCTGCAGTTCGGTCTCGGTGATCTTGCCCTTGGCCTGCGCGCGCGAGGCGATGTACTGCGCGCGCTCGCCCGACAGGCGGGCGGAATCGCGCTCCAGCGTGGTCAGGCGCGAAATCTGGATCAGCCGCTGGTCGTAGAGCTGACGGACGCCGACCAGTTCCTTTTCGACCAGTGCGATTTCCTTGTCCTTGGCCTTCTCCTGCGCCGAGAGGCCCTCGATTTCCTCATTGAGCTGCATGACCCGCTCGCGCAGCTGGGCCTTTTGCCCGGCGCGGCCGTTGACACGAACCTCGAACAATTTGGTCTCGCTCGCCATGACGTCCCTGACGTCGGGATCGTCGGCGCGATCGGCCAGCAGCGGGGGAAACTTGATCTTGTCGGTGCCGCGCTGTTCGGCCTCCAGCCGTGCCGCGCGCGCCAACAGGCCGTTGAGGGTTTTGACGACGATCGCCAGGCTTGCCTTGACCACGGTCTCGTCGAGACGGACCACGACGTCGCCGGCCTTGACGGTATCGCCGTCGCGCACCCGCACTTCGCCGACCACGCCACCGGTCGGGTGCTGCACCTTCTTGACGTTGGAATCGACCACCACCGATCCCGGCGCGATCAGCGCGCCCGAGATCGGCACCGTCGAGGCCCAGCCGCCGAATCCGCCCACCAGCACCAGCATCAACGCCAGGCCGACCACCAGATGCGACCGGATCGAACGGCGGGCGCCTTTCAACTCCTCGCTCATGATTTGGCTCCTGGGGCAACGATCTTGATCGGCGCGGGCGGCGGCGGGACGGCGCGCTGCAGCACCTGGCCGAGAACGGTTTCCTTCGGCCCGAACGCCTGCATGCGGCCATCCTTGAGCACCAGCAGTTGGTCGACCGCCTCGATGCCGATCGGCCGGTGCGCCACCACGATCACGATGGCGCCGCGCTCGCGCGCGCCGCGAACCGCGCGGGTCAGCGCCTCGTCGCCCTCGGTGTCGAGGTTGGAGTTCGGCTCGTCGAGCACGATTAGGAAGGGATGACCAAACAGCGCCCGCGCCAGCCCGACGCGCTGCGCCTGCCCGGCCGACAACGCGGTCCCCTGCTCGCCGATCTGGGTGTCATAACCCTCGCGCATCTTGATGATCATGTCATGCACGCCGGCCTCCTTGGCCGCGGTGATGATCGCATCCGATTTGGCGTCGGGATCGAAACGGGAAATGTTCTGGGCGATCGAGCCGGCGAACAATTCGACGTCCTGCGGCAGATAGCCAACGTGACGGCCGAGCACGTCTGATGACCATTGGTCGAGCGCGGCGCCATCGAGCCGCACCTTGCCGCGCACCGGCATCCAGACGCCGACCAGTGCGCGTATCAGCGACGACTTGCCCGATCCGCTGGGCCCGATCACGCCGACGCCGGTGCCGGCCTCGACCGCAAAAGTGACATCCTGGACGATGACCCGCTGATCGCCGGGCGGCACGATGGTGACGCCCTCGACCGACAATCGCTTCGACGGGCTCTGCAGCAGGGTCTGGGTGCTCTGCGCCGGGATCTGTTCGAGCAGTTTGTTGAGGCGATGCCAGCTCTGGCGCGCCGCGACAAAGCCTTTCCAGTGCGCGATCGCCAGATCGACCGGCGCCAGCGCCCGCGCACTCAGGATCGAGCCTGCGATGATGATACCGCCGGACGCCTCCTGATGGATCACCAGATAGGCGCCGACCGCCAGCACCGCCGATTGCAGCATCATGCGCAGCACCTTGGCGATTGCACCTAAGCCGCCCGCGACGTCGCTGGCGCGCTGGTTGCCGGCCAGATAGCTCTCGTTGGCTTCGGTCCAGCGCTTGGTCAGCCGTCCGGCCATGCCCATCGCGACCAGCACTTCGGCGTTGCGCCGGCTGGTCGCCGCCAGATCGTTGCGCCGCGCCGCCAGCGTCATGGCGTCTTTGGCCGGCTGGCGCGACATCACTTCGGTGATCACGGTGAGGATCACCAGGATGATGGCGCCGACCAGCGCGGTAAGACCCAGCAACCAGTGGAACGCGAAACAGATGGCGAGGTAGAATGGCAGCCAGGGCAGATCGAAAAACGCGCCCGGCCCCTGACTGCCGAGGAAGGAGCGCACGTTATCGAGGTCGCGCAGCGGCTGCAGGCCTTCATTGCGAGCGCCCACCATCAGCGGCAGGCGCACGACGGTATCGAACACGCGGGCATTGATGGCTTCATCGAGCGCGGTGCCGATGCGGCCGAGAATCCGGCCCCGGATCAGGTCGAGGCCGCCCTGGGCGACGTATAATCCGCCGGCGAGCACGACCAGGCCGATCAGGGTCGGCACGCTCCGGCTCGGAATCACGCGGTCATAGACCTCCAGCATGAAAATCGAGCCGGTCAGGTACAGCAGATTGATCATGCAGCTCATGACGCCGACGCCGATAAACGCGTTGCGACAGGCGCGCAGCGCAATACCGAGTTCGGTCCGCCGGACACCGGGAGCAGCTGCCATCAATTCGAGTCTCTGCAAAAGGGATTAGCTAACGGGCTGGTTCTACCGATGTTTGTGGCCAGCGTCTATTTAAGTCACGTTAACCTGAATGCGGTTCATGCCCGGGGCCGGCCGAACGTCTGGGCGAAACACCGGGAAATCAGCCGACGGACGGGGCAAACAGCTCCGGGGTGGGGTTTTCGGCGCTCCGCCCGGACCCGCTGATGACCGGGGCGCGGTCCTGCGGATCATGGCAGGTTCCTCGCCCCCCGGGCCTGCACCGGCAGGCATCGGCGGAGCTTTGATACCGAAGGCCTCGACCCACGCGAGCGCTTCGACCGCTACCTCCGGCCGCGCACCGCCCGCACCACCAGCAGCAATATCACGGCGCCGATCCCGGCATTGATGATCTCCCTGATCACGCCGGTGCCGATGTGGATGCCGAGCTTGGGCAAAAGAAGATTTGCAACCAGCGCGCCGGCGATGCCGACGAGGATGTCGCCGATCAGGCCAAAACCGGTGCCGCGCACGATCTTGCCGGCCAGCCAGCCGGCGACGAGCCCGATAAGCAGGATGACCAAAATGCCTGGTTGGATACGTGCACCCTTGGATTCCCCGGTTCGCGCGCGTGGCCTGACGCCACGGTTTTAGACTACCGGCAATTCCCTGATGTGACGACCTGAATCAGCCCGCCACGCCGGTCCGTCGTGGAACTGTCAATCGCAATCCGCGTTATCCGGCAATGACGCAACCTGATATTTGGTACGTAACTTTTGGGCCGGACCGGACCGACGAGAGTGCGACGAGCATGGTCCGTACGACCCGCAAATTTAAATCGGAAGTCGACGCCAAGCTGTTCGCGATGCAGATCCTGGCGAAGGGCTGGTCTGCGAGCGCAGGCACGCTCAACCCGCACCAGCCCAAGCAGGTCGTGGGTCCCGCCCAGATCGAACAATGGGCGGATCCGGGCTTGGGCGGATAGATATTACTCTCCGTCATGGCTGGGCATAGCCGTCTGAAGGACGGCGTCGCTTCCACTCGCCTATGCCCGGCCATCCACGTCTTTCTTGCTTGTGTGCAGCAAAGACGTGGATGCCCGGCACAAGGCCGGGCATGACGAGTTGTGAGATAACGCCCGCGCGCTCAGCCCGCGGCGGCCTCGGCCGGTTCGGCCAGGACGCAGCGCGCGATTCGATCCGGCGCAACCTGCACGTTGGGCGGCAGTTGCTCGGTACAGCGCGGCTGCGCCACGCTGCAGCGCGGTGCGAACGAGCAGTTCACCGGCGCCTTGTCGAGCGATGGCGGCGTGCCCGGGATGGTCTCCAGCCGCTGGCCGCGTTTGGCGCCGTGGGTGGTCGACGCCAGGAGCCCGCGCGCATAGGGATGCATCGGCGTCCGCACGATGTCGCGCAGCTTGCCCTGCTCGACGATCTGTCCGGCATACATGACAGCGACGCGGTCGCAGATTTCGATGGCGACGCCGATGTCGTGGGTCACGAAAATCACCGACATGCCGAACTCGCGCTGCAGCTCGCGCAGCAGCAGCAGGATCTGGATCTGCACGGTGGCGTCGAGCGCCGTGGTCGGCTCGTCGGCCAGCAGGATCTTGGGCTTGCAGGCCAGTGCCAGCGCGATCATCGCGCGCTGCCGCATGCCGCCGCTCATCTCGTGCGGATAGGCATCGAGGCGGCGCCTGGCGGAGGGAATGCGTACGACTTCGAGCATTTCCAGCGCCCGCGCAGTAGCCTCCTTCTCGCTCTTGCCCTCATGGCGCATCACGGATTCGGAAATCTGCCGGCCGATGGTGTAGACCGGATCGAGCGCCAGCGCCGGCTCCTGGAAGATCATCGATACGGTCTGGCCACGAAACTTCGACAATTCCTCGTCGTTCAACGCCAGCACGTCGCGGCCGAGAACATTCACGCTGCCCGAAATCTGCGTCCGCTTCTTCGGCAACAGCCGCATCAGCGCGCGCAAGGTCACGCTCTTGCCCGAACCGGATTCACCGAGCAGGCCGAGCACCTCGCCCTCGCCGAGCGAGAGCGAGATGTCGTTGACGGCGTGCACGGTGCGCTCGCCGGTGAAGCGGATGCTGAGATCGCGGATTTCGACGAGGTTGGTCATGCCGGTTTGGGTACCTGTTTATGATAGTCCGTGGCGCGCTGGAACGCGGCGCCGATCCGCAGCAGCATGGCCTCATCAAAGGACCGGCCGATCAATTGCAGGCCGACCGGCAAACCGCTTTTGGTGAAGCCCGAGGGAATCGAAAGCGAGGGCAGGCCGAGGTAGTTGACCGGGCGGGTGAATTTCGTGATCCGCTGGATCACGGCCTCGGCGTCGCGGCTGTTGCCGACATCGCTCTCGGCGATGGTCGCCGCCGGTATCGGCGCGACCGGCGCAATCACCGCATCGGTGCCGGTGACCGCCGCAAGGTACGCCGCCAGCGCCGGACCGCGCCAGCGCATTGCTTCCAGATACGACACCGCAGGGATCGCGAGGCCGTTCTGCAGCCGCATCAGCACCTGCGCGCCGTAATCCTGTGGCCGTTCGATCATCCACCTTTTGTGGAACGCGGCGGCTTCGGTCGCGAGCACGATCTGGCAGGCGGCCGTGAGCTGGCGCTGGTCGGGTAGCTCGACCGAGACGATTTCGGCGCCCTCTTTCTTCAGCGTCGCGATCGTCTCATCGAGAACGCGCGCCACTTCGGCATCGAGATCGTCGACATAGAACGCGGTCGGCACGCCGATCCTGAGGCCTTTGAGCGAGCCCTTGGTGGCCGCCATATAGTCCGGCACCGGCCGCGTGGAAGCGGTGAGGTCGTCGGGGTCGGCGCCCGCCATCAACCCGAGCAGCAGCGCGCAATCTTCCGCGCTCTGCGCCAGCGGCCCAACCGTATCGAGCGATTGCGACAGCGGCATCGCGCCGGCACGGCTGACGCGACCGACCGTCGTCTTCAACCCGGTGACGCCGCAGAAATGCGCGGGCATCCGGATCGAGCCGCCGGTGTCCGATCCCAGCGCGGCAAAGGTCAGGCGGGCGGCGACCGCCGAGCCCGAGCCGGACGACGAGCCGCCGGTGATGTGATCGACATTCCAGGGATTGCGCACCGGACCGTAATGCGGGTTGTGGCCGGTCGGACCATAGGCGAACTCCA
This sequence comes from Bradyrhizobium sp. AUGA SZCCT0158, assembly GCF_018130065.1. Lineage (GTDB taxonomy): Bacteria > Pseudomonadota > Alphaproteobacteria > Rhizobiales > Xanthobacteraceae > Bradyrhizobium. The sequence continues at coordinate 9,061 of NZ_JAFCME010000040.1, forward strand.
CCATCTGCAACGAACCCAGCCGGACGGTGCCGGCATCCTTCAGGCGCTGCAGCGCGGTCGAATTCGTGGTGGCGACGAAGTCGCGGCGGATCTTCGAGCCGCAGGTGACGACCTTGCCGGCCTCGTAATACATATCCTTGTGCGCCATCGGCACGCCATGCAGCACGCCCCTATTGTTGCCCTTGGCAAGATCGGCATCGGCGGCGTCGGCCGCCGCCAGCGCCTCCTCCGCCTCGATCGCCATGAAGGCGTTGAGCCGCGGCTGCCATTGCGCGATGCGGTCGAGACAGGATTTTGTCGCCTCGCGCGACGAAACTTCCTTGCTGGCGATCGCCCTGGCGACCGACACCAGCGACATCAGTGCCGGTTCGGTGCTCATTTCGACACCCCGAGGTTCTGCGCCAGAAGAAAGCTCGCGGGTTCCAGATCGAACGGCAGGGTGCCGGCGACCGGCGCGAAGCCTTCGAACGCCGGCCCGATGGAATTGGCGATCCGCTCGGCGACTTCGGCACTCGCCGGCACGCCCGCGACATCGGTCATGACCTTGACCTCTTTTGGACTGGGTTTTGTCATTGCGGATTTGCTCCCTTATGCGTTTTTCTTGGTCGTTTCTTTGGCCGGTGCGCGGCTGTGTCCTGATCCCGGAATGGCCATGTAGCACGCCGCCTGGTGGCCCATTGTATCGAGGTCGCTGAGTTTTGGCGTCGCATTTGCGCAGAGCGGCTCCGCGTATGGACACCGGGTGTGAAACCGGCAGCCGGGCGGCGGATCGATCGGATTGGGCGGATCGCCCGAGATCGGCGGCGTCTGGGTACGGTTGTCGGGATCGGCCGACGGCATCGCCGCCAGCAGCGCCCGCGTGTAGGGATGCGCCGGTTCATCCCAGACCTTGTCGACCGGACCGAGCTCGACGACCTCGCCGAGATACATCACCAGCACGCGATCACTGATGTAGCGCACCACGTTGAGATCGTGGCTGATGAAGAGGTAGGTGAGGCCGAATTCGCGCTTGAGGTCGGCCAGCAGGTTGAGCACCTGGGCTTCAACCGACTTGTCGAGCGCCGATACCGCTTCGTCGAGGATCACCAGCCGCTGGCCGCCGGAAATCTCGTGCGGATAGCGATTTGCAAAAGTCTCGGGCCGCAAGCCCACCTTGCCCAATAGTTCGCGCGCCAGCGTGCGCGCGGCGGCATCCGCCATGCCATGCACCTTCGGGCCGAACGCGATCGAATCCTCGATGGTGAGGCGCGGGTTGAGCGAGGCGTAGCTGTCCTGAAACACCATCTGCATGCCGCGGCGCAAATCGCGCAGCGACAATGCGCGGCCGACCTGCATGCCGTCATAGATGATATCGCCGGCATCTGATTTCATCAGATGCATCAGAAGCCGCGCGGTGGTCGACTTGCCGCAGCCGGATTCGCCGACGATCCCGACTGTTTCACCCTTGGCGATCGAAAACGAGACGTCGTCGACCGCGCGGACGGTCTTGCGCGCGCTGAACAGATCACCGCGCACCGGGAAATGCTTGGTCAGGCCACTGACCTGCAGCAGCGGCTGCGCGGCGCCGCCGACATCCTCGACCTTTTCCAGAACTTCGACTGACGGGCTGGTCTCGGTCATCGCGTCAGTTCCTGATGTCCATGGCGCTGCGCATGCCGTCGCTGAGCAGATTGAAACAGATCGACACCGCAAAGATCATGACGCCGGGCAACGCCGCGACCCACGGATTGACATAGATCGCGGTGCGCAGCGTGTTGAGCATCAGGCCCCATTCCGGCTCCGGCGGTTTTGTACCCAAACCGAGGAACGAAAGGCCGGCGGCGAGGATCATCGACACCGAGATCAGGCCGGTGGCGTAGACGAAGATCGGGCCCAGCACGTTGCCGAGCATGTGCACACGCATGATGGTGAAGGGCCCGGCGCCGGAAGCGCGCGCGGCCTCGACAAAGTCCATGTTGCGAACGCCTGTCGTGACGCTCTCGGCGACGCGGGTGATCTGCGGCACGAATACGATGGTCAGCGAGACGATGGAGTTGACGATGCCGGCGCCCAGCGCGCCGGAAATCGCGATCGCCAGCAGCACCGAGGGAAACGCATAAAACACGTCGACGGTGCGCATGATCGCGGTGTTGAGCTTGCCGCCGACATAGCCGGCGACCAAGCCCAGGGAGGTGCCGATAAAGAAGGCGAGGATCACAGGCAGAATGCCGATGATCAGCGACAGCCGGCCGCCATAGATCAGCCGCGCCAGCATGTCGCGGCCGAGCTCATCGGTGCCGAGCGGATAGTTCGGCGTGCCGATATGGCGGAGCCGGCGGATCATCGAGCCCTGATAGGGATCGGCGAGGCCGAGCCATGGCGCCAGCAGCGCGGACATGAAGATCAGCACCAGAATGAAGGCGCAGACCATGCTGACCTTGTCGCGCCGGATGCGGCGGCCGACGGTGGCCCAATAGCCCCGCGCCTGGGTCGCCGGCGCCGCCTGCAGGGCGGTATCTGTGATCGCGCTCATGCGCTACGCTCTTTTTGTTTGAGCATGATCTTTTCGGAAAACCGGTTCCCACTTTTCCGGATCATGCTAGCTCCGCTTGATGCGCGGATCGATCGACGCTTGCGCGATATCGACCAGGAGGTTGAGGGCTACGAAGAACAGCGCCAGCACCAGGATCGTGCCTTGCAGCAGCGGCAAATCGCGCTGGAAGATCGCCGAATTCAGCAGCAGCCCAGAACCCGGCCATGAGAACACGGTTTCGATCAGGATCGAGCCGCCGAGCATATAGCCGAGCTGAAGGCCCATCACCGCAAGCGCGGTCGGCGCGGCGTTCTTGATGACATGACGGAACACGTCGGTCTCGCGCAGCCCTTTGGCGCGCAAGGCCTCGACGAAGTCCTGGCTCAGGATGTCGCCGGTCAGGGCCCGCACCGTGCGGGTGACGATGCCCATTGGAATGACCGATGTCGTGATCGCGGGAAGGATGAGATATTTCATGTGCTCCCAGTCCCAGCCCCACGCACCGGAGCCGCCGGGACCGGCGCCGACCGCGGGCAGCCAGTTGAGCTGCACCGAGAAGATGATGACCAGCACCATGCCGAGCCAGTAATGCGGCACGGAGACGCCGGCGATCGCGATCGAGGTCGCGACCTTGTCGATCCAGGTGTCGCGGAAATAACCGGCGATCAGGCCGAAGAACAAACCCAGCGTGAAGCCGATCGCGGCGGCGGCGATCGCCAGCGTCACGGTGTTGCCGACCGCGCGCAGCACCTCCGACAGCACCGGACGGCCCGTCGCGATCGAATTGCCGAGATCACCATGCAGCGCACGCCACAGCCAGAGCCCGAACTGGACCGGCAGCGGGCGGTCGAAGCCATAGGCGGTGCGCAATTGCGCCGCGAGTTCCTGGCTGGCATCCGCCGGCAGCACCGCCACCAGGGGATCGCCCGGCGTGATGTGGACCAAGAGGAAGCACACCAGCGCCACGCTGGCCACGATCGGGATCACATAGACGATACGGCGGGCGATATAGACGAGCACGAGACATTCTTTCTTCCTTCTCCCCTTGTGGGAGAAGGTGGCGCGCAAAGCGCGCCGGATGAGGGGTTCTATCCGCAGACACAGTCATCGCGAATGAGAGAGGCGTGTCCGCGGAGAGAACCCCTCACCCGTCTTCGCTTCGCGAAGCCACCCCCTCCCACAAGGGGAGAGGGGGCACCGCGGGCTTAGAATGCCGTTCCTTACGGCGCGATCGTCACCGGCGAGAAGTCGACGAACCAGCTCTTCGGCTGCACAAAACCCTTCACCTTCGGGCTCATGGCGCGCGGAGACACGTCATGGGCGACGTAGAGGAAGGCGGCATCGTCGACCGAGGCCGCATGCAGTTCGGCGAGCGCCGCATCGCGCGCCGCGGGGTCGAAGGTCTGGCGTGCCTTGGTCACCAGCTCATCGAATTTGGGATTGTTGATGTAACCCCAATTGTTCGAGACAGGCGGCGCCATACCTGACTGCAGGAAGCGCACCAGCGCGAAGAACGGATCCATCGCCGCATAGGTCACGTTGGTGGCGTGGGCACCGTTGGCGGACGCGTCCTTGGCGCCGCGGCGCCAGTTGGTGAACAGCGTATTCCATTCGATGACGTCGAGCTGGACGTCGAAGTAACATTCAGCCAGCGCCTGCTGCAGATATTCGTTCATCGGCAGCGGTTGCATCTGGCCGGAGCCGGACGCCGAGGTCTGGGTCTTGACCGTCAGCTTCTTCGACGGACCGTAACCGGCCTCCTGCATCAGCTTTTGCGCCGCCTTCAGGTCATACTTGATCTCGAAGGTGGGCTTGCCGCGCCAGGGGTGGCCGGGCTCGAAGGTGCCGGTCGCCGGCACCATCAGCCCGGCGAGCAGGCCCTCCTTGAGGCCTTCACGATCGATGCACAGATTGGCGGCCTTGCGAACGCGGATGTCGTTCCAGGGCGAACCCTCGATGCGCGAGAACTGCCAGGGCCAGACATGCGGCGATTCGTTGGCCTGCAGCGCGAAGCCGCGTGCCTTGATTTCCTTGACCGCATCGGGCGCGGGCGCCTCGACCCAGTCGACCTGACCGGAGAGCAACGCCGCGGTGCGGGCATTGGCTTCCGGCATCGGCAGCAGCACCATCTTGTCGACCTTGGGAACGCGCGCCTTGTCCCAGTAACCCTCGTTCTTGACCAGTTCGAGCCGCTCGCGCGGCGTGAACTTCGACATCTTCCAGGGACCGGTGCCGGAGGCATCGCGCGCAAACGCGGCCCAGGCGGCCTGCGATTTGGCCTTGGCGTCGGCGCCTTCAGCCTTGTCGTAAAATGCCTGCCACTTGGCCGGGCTCGCCATGAACAGATTGGTCAGGTTGATCGGCAGGAAGCTGTCGGGCTCCTTGGTGGTCAATTCCACCGTCAGATCGTCGATTTTCTTCGCGGAGGCCAGCGTAGGCATGCGCGAGGCTGTCACGCCGACCTGGCTGGCGTCGAAATGCGGCGCATCCTGCTTCAGCACCTTCTCGACGTTCCAGACCACGGCGTCGGCGTTGAACGGCGAGCCGTCGTGGAAGGTGACGCCGGGACGAAGCTTGAAGGTCCACTTCTTCTTGTCGGCCTCATCGACCTTCCATTCGGTCGAGAGGCCCGGGATCATCACGCTCGCTTTGCTGGCCGAGGACAGATCCCACAGCGTCAGCGCGTCATACATCGTGAGGCCGGTGAAACGGTTGCCCTCAAAGCCCTGGTCCGGCTGACCCAGCGTGCGCGGAATATCGGCAGCCGTCATGCCGATGCGCAGCACGGTTTCGGCGCTGGCGGCCAGCGGCAGGCCGACCACTATCGCCGTCGCCAGCATCCAGGCCTTGGCGGTTTTCCCGGCGGTTTTCTTGAACCTCTCGTTACGCATATGCAGCAATCCCTTCTCAGACTTTGGGTGACTAATTCTTATGCAGAGTTATGCAACGCCTGTGCCAAGGACGGCGCGTCCCGAGGGGCGATTAGCCGCACGACTCCCTGTGAGTATGCATGCAAGCGCGTATCCATGCTCCATCTGGCACCAAGCTTGCATTTTTCAGCTCCGAACCCCGTTCTATGGAGCTTAATTCATGCGCAATCGGATTTCGATGCTTCTTGCTGCCACAGCGGCGGCACTCTGCTTGTATGCCGGACTGCCCACGAATTCAGCAAGGGCAGAATCCGTTGTGCGCTACGGTATTTCGATGGCGGACATCCCGCTGACCACCGGTCAGCCGGACCGCGGCGCCGGCGCCTACCAGTTCAGCGCCTACACGATCTACGATCCGCTGGTGGCCTGGGAAATGGACGTGGCCGACCGGCCCGGCAAGCTGGTGCCGGGGCTCGCGACGGAATGGAAGGTCGACGACAAGGACAAGACCAAATGGCGCTTCAGTCTGCGCAAGGACGTCAAATTCCATGACGGCAGTGCGTTTAATGCCGACGCGGTGATCTGGAATCTCGACAAGGTGCTGAACGAAAAGGCACCGCAATTCGACAAGCGCCAGAGCGCGCAGGTGAAGACCCGCCTGCCCTCGGTCGCGAGCTACGCCAAGATCGACGACGACACCATCGAGATATCAACCAAGGCGGTGGATTCGTTCTTCCCCTACCAGATGCTCTGGTTCCTGGTCTCGAGCCCCGCCCAATATGAAAAGCTCGGCAAGGACTGGGACAAGTTCGCCAGCCAGCCTTCCGGCACCGGCCCGTTCAAACTGACAAAGCTGGTGCCGCGCGAACTCGCCGAACTCACCAAGAATGCGGATTACTGGAACAAGAAGCGAATTCCAAAGGCCGACAAGATCGTCCTGATTCCGATGCCGGAAGCGCTGACGCGCACCAATGCGCTGCTCGCCGGCCAGGTCGATCTGATCGAAACGCCGGCCCCTGACGCGGTGCCGCAGCTGAAGTCCGCCGGAATGCGCATCGTCGACAACATCACGCCGCATGTCTGGAATTATCACTTGAGCGTGCTGCCGGGTTCGCCCTGGACCGACATCCGCCTGCGCAAAGCGCTCAACCTCGCGATCGACCGTGAAGGCGTCGTCGGCCTGATGAACGGCCTGGCCAAGCCCGCCAAGGGCCAGGTCGATCCGTCGAGCCCCTGGTTTGGCAAGCCGACTTTCGAGCTCAAGCATGATGTGGCGGCGGCAAAAAAACTGGTCGAGGAAGCCGGCTACTCCAGGCAGAAGCCGCTGAAGGCCACCTTCATCATCGCGCAGGGCGGCACCGGACAGATGCTGTCGCTGCCGATGAACGAATTCCTGCAGCAGAGCTTCAAGGAAATCGGCATCGAGATCGACTTCAAGGTGGTCGAGCTCGAGACGTTATATACGCACTGGCGCAAGGGCGCGGCCGACGAGATGAACGCCGGCATCACCTCCAACAACATCGCCTATGTCACCTCGGATCCGCTCTACGCCATCGTGCGCTTCTTCCACTCCGGCCAGATCGCGCCTGTCGGCGTCAACTGGGGTGGCTACAAGTCGCCAAAGGTCGACGCGCTGATCGACGAAGCCAAGCAGACCTTCGATGCCGCCAAGCAGGACGAACTGCTGGCACAGGCCCACGCCCAGATCGTCGACGACGCCGTGCTGGTCTGGGTGGTGCACGACACCAACCCGCATGCGCTTTCGCCCAAGGTGAAGAAATTCGTGCAGGCGCAGCACTGGTTTCAGGATTTGACGACGATCGGGCTGGAGTGAGGGGTTACCGAACGCCGCCCAACCAACGGTCGTCATCCCCGCGCATGCGGGGAGCCAGTACGTTGCGGCCTATCGATTTTATCGCTGGCGTCTCTGGAATACTGGGTCACCCGCCTGCGCGGGTGACGACAGCGGTGCGTCACTTCGTCAGCAGCGCAAACGCGCCGTTCCAGTCTTCCGGCGGCGGGGCGTCCTGGAAGTTGCGGATTCGCGCTTCGTAGAGATTGAACAACAGCTCGAGCGAACGCACCTCGTCGGTGCGGCGGCCGCGTTCGATCGCCGCCAGCGCGCCTTGCCAGTCGCGGCCGCGATAGCAGGCCAGCATTTCGATGGTCAGGTTGCGCAAGCGCTGGAAACGGCCGGACTGCGCGGTGTCCTCCCGCCCGGCGATCGCGTAGATCACCTCGGGCTCCTTCTTGCCCTTCACCATGATGAAGTCGAGTTCGAGGATCGCGAACTTGTCCTTGACCGCGAGCGCGGTTTTCGAGCCGACGATGATCGGGAAGCCGTATTCCTTGGACTGGCCCTCCAGCCGTGAGGCCAGATTGACGCTGTCGCCGAACACCGAATAGTCGAACCGCATGTCCGACCCCATGTTGCCGACCACGCAGGTTCCGGTATTGAGTCCGACGCCGACATTGAGCGGAATGAACGGGCGGCCCTCTTCCTCGGCTTCCTCCATCCGCTCCTGATTGAGCTCGTCGACACGCTCCAGCATATCGAGCGCCGCCTCGCAGGCGTTGAGCTGGTGATCCTTGTCGTCGAGCGGCGCGTTCCAGAACGCCATGATGGCGTCGCCCATATATTTGTCGATGGTGCCCTTGCGGTGCAGGATGGCGTTGGTCAGCGGCGTCAGGAAGCGGTTCATCAGCGCGGTGAGGCCCTGCGGGTCTCGCTTGTAGGTCTCCGAGATCGAGGTGAAGCCACGCATGTCGGAGAACATGATGGTCATCTCGCGCTCCTCGCCGCCGAGCACGAGCTTCTCCGGCGACTGCGCCAGCTGCGCGACCAGCGCGGGCGACATGTACTGGGAGAACGCGTTACGGATCTGTTTGCGCTGCTTCTGCTCCCGGACGAAACTCGAGAAGATCAGCGTGAGATAGATCGACGTCGTCGATATCAAGGGATAGGTGAAATCGATCAGCAGCCGGTGCTGCGAGTAGAAATACCAGGACGTTCCGATCAGCGCGGTGGCAAACGCCGCTCCGAGGGCGACCAGCGTGACCGGTCCGAACAAGGGCGCGAACGCGATCACCAATAATCCGAACAAGACCGCGGTGGCGAATTCGATCGAGATGCCGTAGATCGGCTGCGAGATCACCTCCCCGGTCAGCGCGCTCTCCAGCACCTGGGCATGGATTTCCACGCCCGGCATGGCTCGCGACACCGGCGTGGTCTTGATATCGTTGAGACCGACGGCCGAGGTGCCGATCAACACCAGTTTGCCGGCGATCTTCTCGGGCGCAACGGTCTTTTCCAGCACGTTGATCGCCGGGACATAGAGTGAGGCATCGTGCCGGGCGTAATGGACCCAAAGCTGGCCATTGCCGTCGGTCGGCAACTGAAAGCCCTTGATGCCGAGGCTCTTGATGCCGCCCTTTTCGGCCTTGATCAGGATCGTACCCGAACCGGTGGCGACCCGCAGCATCTCGAAACTCAGCGAGGGCATGGTCTGGCCCTGCGCCTGCATGATCATCGGCACCCGCCGCACGATGCCGTCGCGTTCAGGCTTGACGGTGAATAGCCCGCGCCCGGCCGCTGCGTGCTCCAGCACCTTGGTGTTGCGCAGCAGGCCGGGGAATTCGAACATGAAGCGCTGCGGCTCCTCGCCGAGCATCGCAAGCCCGGTCACCGGAAGCGTCTTGTCGAGCACACCCAGTTCTTCCGGCAAACCCGATTCACCCAGCACCACCCTTGAGGCGCGGATGGCATCGGCGAAAACCTGGTCGTTGCTCGGCAGCGAGCGCAACCGGCTGCGGGTTTCCTCATCGAGATTGCGGTAGGTGTCGGCGACAAATTCCGGGTTGAGCCGGTCGGGCTCCGGAAACACCACGTCGAAGGCGATCACGACGGCGCCGAGATTGGTCAGCTCCGTTACCAGATCCGCCAGCCGCGTCCGCGGCCAAGGCCACTGTCCAAGCTTTTCCAGGCTCTTGTCGTCGATATCGACGATGGTGACCGGACGTGCGGTCTTCTTGCGAGGGTCGACGCGCTGGAAGGCGTCGAAGGTTCGAACGCGGATCTCCTCGACCGGAGCCGGGTCCCACACGCGCAGCGCGGCAAACCCGATCAGCAGCGCAACGCAGGCCAGCCGGGCATAGCCAAAGCGCCGCTTGAACCACCGCAAGAATATTCTCAGCCGCTTCATGCTGCTTCGGTATCACGGGCAGGCAGATTGTTCCAACGGGTTGCGACCCGCGCCGCAGCATTATGGGACCCCGGCGCTCTTCAGTCTGAAGCCTAAGATAATCGGCTTTATACTTCCAGTCGCGCCATTGTTCTGGCGAACTACTTCGCTCGCCAAGAATACGCATGGTCCGGATTTGGAGGTCAGGCGGATCGGTCCTTCAACCCCGCCGAGCGGAAGGTCGACAGGAAAGATCGGGATCAGGCGTGCGGCGACACGATGAAGTCGCCGGCGTGCAGGCTGCCAAGAGCGACATGCTTGAGGAGGATGCTCTTGTCATCGTCCACCGTGATCAGCACGTCCGCGGAGTTGGCCGGGCTGGTCGCCGCGTGGCTCGAAAGCCAGTCATCGATATTGGACGAATCGATCGCCAAAAACGCCCTCAGGTCGATATGATCCTGACCCGGGGTGAAATCAGTGATGGTGTCGAGGCCGTCGCTGGTCCTGAACACGAACTGATCGGCGCCCGCGCCGCCTGTCAGGGTGTCGGTGTTTTCGGTCGCGAAGATGACGTCCTTGCCTGAGGTGCCGGTCAGGCTGATGTCCGGACCCGCGCCGCCCTGGTTGAAGATGAAATTGACCGTGTCCGAGCCGCCAAGGCTGTCGGCGACGGTGAAAACGAGCGAAGCGGTCTGCGCCTGGCTGCTGCCGGGGTCGTAGGTGACACCGTCGTCCAGCGTCGCGTTGATATGCGCGAGCGAGCCCGTGTCCGTCGACGGCGTAGAACCACTGGCCGGCGATGCGCCGGTCGCCGTGGTGAGCGTAATGGTTTCGGTCGCTGCCGAGGGGGCGCTATCGGTGACGTAAAGGCCCGTCACCGTTGTCACGCCATTGCCGTCCACGCCGAGGTGGAATTGATCGGTTTCGATTACGAGACTGGTCGGGATCGAATCGCGCAGCACGGGCGCTTCATTGGCGCCGGTAACGTCCACCGTCAGCGTCGTTGTTCCGAGGGCGCCACTTGCGTCGGCGACCTGCACCGTAAAGAGGTCGGCGTAAGAGCCCGGGTTGAGCGCGTTGATCGCCGCCGCATTGGCGACATAGCTGTAAGTGCCGTTGGCGTTCACCGTCAACGAGCCGTAGTTTCCGACGACGGTCGTCACGACGTTGTTTGCGGCATCGAGTGCGGCATAGTGCAGCGACGCAGTTTCGCCGCTGTCGAAATCCGCCCCAACCAGCGTGCCGGTCAGATCGGCGAAGCTGTCGTTAGCAGCCGTATCGGCCAGCGTTCCGGCATTGACCGCCGCCATCGTCGGTGCGTCGTTGGCGCCGGTCACGTTCACCGTCAAAACAGCGGTACCGGTGGCGCCGTTCACGTCTGACGTTTGCACGGTGAAGGTGTCGGCATAGGTGCCGGCATGCAGCGCGTTGATCGCCGCCGCATTGGCGACATAGCTGTACGTGCCGTCAGCGTTCACCGTCAACGAGCCGTAGTCGCCGACGACGGTTGCCACGACGCTGTTTGCGGCATCGAGCGCCGCATAATGCAGCGACGCCGTCTCGCCGCTGTCGAGGTCGGCGCCGACCAGCGCGCCGGTCAGATTGCCGAAACTGTCGTTCGCCGCCGTGTCAGTGAGCGTGCCGGCATTGACGGCCGCCAGCGTCGGCGCGTCGTTGGCGCCGATCACGTCTACCGTGAGAACAGCGGTACCGGTGGCGCCGTTCGCGTCTGACGTCTGCACCGTGAAGGTGTCGACATAGGAGCCGGTATGCAGCGCGTTGATCGCCGCGGCATTGGCGACATAGCGGTAAGTGCCGTCGGCGTTCACCGTCAGCGAACCGTAGTCGCCGACCACCGTTGTCACGGCGTTGCTTGAGGCATCGAGCGCGGCGTAATGCAACGAAACCGTCTCGCCGCTGTCGAGGTCCGCCCCAACCAGCGTGCCGGTCAGGTTGCCGAAATTGGTGTTGCCCGCGGTATCGGTGAGCGTTCCCGCATTCACTGCCGCCAGCGTCGGGGCGTCGTTGGCGCCGGTGACGTCCACCGTGAGAACCGCGGTGCCGGAGGCGCCGTTGACGTCTGACGTCTGCACCGTGAAAGTGTCGGTGTAGGAGCCGGCATGCAGCGCGTTGATGACGCTCGCATTGGGGACATAGGTATAGGTGCCGTCGGGGTTCACCGTCAGCGAACCATAGAGGCCCGCTAGCGCAGAATTAACCGGATTGCCGCCGTCGAGCGCAGCATATTCCAGCGTCGCGGTTTCGCCGCTGTCGCGATCATGGCCGTTCAGCAATCCCACAAGGTTGCTGAAACTGTCGTTTGCCGCACCGTCCGTGAATTTACCCGCGGTCACGGCGCCCAGCGTCGGCGTATCGTTGTCGCCTGTCACGTCCACCGTCAGAACGGCGGTGGCGATGGCGCCGTTCACGTCTATCGTCTGCACCGTGAAGGTGTCGGTATAGGAGCCGGCATGCAGCGCGTTGATGACGGCCGCATTGGGGACATAGGTATAGGTGCCGTCGGGGTTCACCGTGAGCGAGCCATAGAGGCCTACTACCGCCGAGTTGACGGGATTGCCGGCATCAAGTGCTGCGTATTGCAGCGTCGCGGTTTCGCCGCTGTCGCGGTCGTTGCCGACCAAAATTCCCGTAAGATCGCCGAAACTGTCGTTGTCAGCGCCATCGGTCAGTTTGCCCGCGGCCACGCCCGCGAGCGTCGGGGTGTCGTTGGCACCATTGACGTGCACGGTGAGCACGGCGGTGCCGATGGCACCGTGAACGTCTGACGTCTGCACCGTGAACGTGTCGGTGTAGGCGCCGGCATGCAGGGCGTTGATGACAGTGGCGTTGACGACATAACTCCACGTGCCGTCGGCATTCACCGTCAGCGAACCATATTGGCCTGCGATGGCCGAGTTCACGGGATGGCTGGTCAAATCGAGAGCGCTGTAGCTCAGCGACGCGGTCTCGTCATGATCGGCATCGTATCCGACCAGCGTACCCGTCAGATTGCCAAAACTGTCGTTGATGGCCGTATCGGTCAGCGTGCCCGCATTCACCGCGGTCACCGTCGGCGCATCGTTGGTTCCGGTGACGGTGACGGTGATCGGCTTGGTAATGACCCCGCCATGACCATCGTTGACGGTCGCAACATAGGTCAGCGTCAGGACCTCGCCATCGGCGAGGAAATCGAACTTGTTGTCGGCGACGTCGTAGGACCAGTTCACCGAGCCGGCGTTGGTATTGCCGCCGGCCGGCGTCAGTGACAGCGCGGCGGCGAGGTCGCTCACCTGCTGCGGCGTCAGCGTCAGATTGGTGGTGCCGTCAGCCGCCTTGTAGCCGTAGTTCGAGAACTGCGCGCTCACCACCGGCCGGTCGCTGAGGTCGGCGTCGGTGAAGTTGATGGTGCCGCCGGCATGGTCTAGCGCGGCATTGCCGGTGCCGGCCATTTCCGTGAAAGCTGCGTTCGTCGTCGTGATGGCAGCGGTATCGTTGGTTCCAGTGATGGTGATCGTGAACGGCTTTGTGATCACCCCGCCACGGCCGTCGTCGACTTTGGCGGTATAGGTGAGCGTCAGGATTTCGCCGACCGCGAGAAAGTCGAACTTGCCGTCGGCGACAGTGTAGGTCCAGTTCGCCGAACCGTTATGGGTATTGCCTGCCGCCTGCGACACATCGAGCGCCACGGCCACGTCGGCCAATTGCTGCGCCGTCAGCGACAACTGATTCTGTGCCGCGCCGACGTAACTGTAGGACGTGTAGGCCGCGCTCACCACCGGCCGGTCGGTCAGATCGACGTCGGTGAAGGTGATCGTGCCTGATGCCGTATCCGGTGTCGGTGATCCCGTCGGATTGGGCTGATCAGGGTTCGACAGTTCGGCGAACGCGTCGTCCGTCGTCGCGATGGTGGGGACGTCGTTGGTGCCGATCACGGTGACGTCGGCGCCGTTGATCGAGATGCTGACCGGCGTGTACACCACGCCGCCATGGCCGTCGTCGACCTTGATGACGTAGTTGAGGATCAGCGTCTCGCCCTTGGCGAGGAAATCGAAGGCATGGTCGGCGATGCTGTAAGTCCAGGTCGCCGAACCGTTATGGCCGTTTCCGCCCCCCTGCACCACTTTCAAGGGAATTTTGACGGCCGCAATCGCATCCAGTTGCGCCTGCGTCAGCGTCGCGGTGACGTTATGCCCCTGCGCGTCGAGGTATCGGAACGGCTCGCTGGTCGAGAGCGCCGCACTCACCACCGGACGGTCGGTCAAATCGGTATCGGTAAAGCTGACCGTACCCGAGATCGTATCGATCGTGGTATTGCCGGTGCCGTCCCGCTCGATGACGGTGCCGCCGCGGGTGACGACGGTCGGCGCGTCATTGGTGCCGGTTATCGTAATGGTGAAGGTCTTGAACGTGATCTCGTTGTTCGCCGCGAAATTATTGTCGACCCGCGCCAGATAGGTCAGCGTCAAGGTCTCGCCGGCGGCCAGGAAGTCGAAGGCGCCGTCTGGGACGCTGTAGGTCCAGGTCGCCGTGCCGCGGTTTTTCTGGTTGGGATCCTGCACCACGATAAGCGGCACTTCCACCGCCTTGATCGCGGCTACCTGCTCCGCCGTCAGCGATGCGGTGACGTCGCTGTGTTGCGCGTTCTCATATTTGAACGAGGCAAAACTCGCCTGGGCGGTCGGCACGTCGCCCGGATTGAGGTCGGAATACGCGATCTCGCCGGTCAACGTATCTTGCGCGGCACTGCCGGTCAGGCCGGCGCGCTCGGTGAAGGCCGCATTGGAGGTGACAACGTCAGGCGGCCCCGGAATGTGGTCGGTCGATCTGACGGTCGTGTTGGTGGTCGTACGAATGGGCGTGTCGATAATCGGGGTAACCGTCAGCGTCACGGGCACGGTTTCCCCGCCCGCCAGTCTGATGTACATGGTTTCCGAAATCGGCGCAGAGCCAAGACGCTGCAGCGTTTGCGGATTGTTCAGGTCGGTGAATTTCAGCTGGAAGACATCGGAGATGATCTTCTGCGCATCCGGCGACAGCTGCACGGACGAGAGAAAATTGACCGTGCCCTGGCCGCTGACGATGGTCTGCGTGCCGGCCTGATTGACGGTCGCGATCGGCGTCATCGTGGTCTTGTCGAACAGGATGTAGGAGCCGGTGGTGCCGTCGGGTTCGACCAGCACCTGGAATTTCGCCGGCGGCGCGCCGCCCTGGCCCGGCACGGCAAAGTCGATTTCGACCAGTACCGCGGTGCCGCGGATGCCCATGGTCGCGACCGGCGTGTCGACCTTCATGTCGCCCTTCTTGGCGGTCGCGCCGGCGACGAACGAGATCGTGCCCTGCACCAGGCTGATCAGCGACGAATTGTTCGACCCGTTCGGGTCGTAAATCATTTCGTTCAGCACCATTCTGGCATTCGACGCGAGGCCGAACACACTGCCGTCGATGAAGGTGATGCCGAGCGTCGAATCGGAGCCGGACTGGACCACGTCGCCTTTGTTGACGTTGTCGCCATTGTTCAGAATGATTGAAACGCCGTTGCGGATCGCGGTCGCGGTGCCGACGAGCTTGGTCACATGACCGATGACCTGGGCCACGCTCGGGCTGCCGTCGGCCTGCGCCAGTTGGAGGTGACCGGTCAGCGCGTTGACAATATCGCCGGTCAGATGGGCGCCATCGGGTGATGCCAGGGCTGCGCGCTTCTCGCCCTTGAAATAGTCGTGCAGCACCATCTCGCGGCCGTCGCCCGACAGAACGAGGTCGACACCCGCGCGCTTGAAATCGCCGGTGAAAAGCAAATGGGCGTCTGGAACGATAATGGCGCCCGACGGTGCATGCGTGGAGACGCTGTCGACCTGGAGGTGCCCACCCAGGTGAGCGCCGTGGCCGTCAGGCAGCACGTCGGTAAATTTACCGGCCAAAGTCAAATGAGCCCCGCCGCCGCTAAGGTTAATACAAATACAATATTCAAAGGTCTAAGCTTGCATATCACGGATGGTCTTCTACGGAACCATCCATTTTTTGTGCAGTTTGCTTAGGTTAGAGCCGGCTTCTAGATCAGTCTTCTCGATTTTTCTCAAGCATATCTAGCACTCTTCTGTCATACACAGAGGAATACATGGTTAAGCTTGAGCACCAGGGAGATTAGTTGAGCTATTCGTAGTAAAACGTCTGCGGTCTATACTTATCAATTCTCTTCCCCCGTATAACCCCGGTATATGATGCGATTTTCCAAGTCAAAACTGTGACTTGGCTCACAACTCACGCGAATCTGACCAGATTAGTCATATTAACCTGAAAACAACGATAACGCGTGGTTAAGCACCATCCCATGGATAGGGCAGTCACGGCTCCGCAAAGGTTCGATAAAATTTTCGGGAAACCGGCGAGACAAATTTTAAGCTGTTTCGCGCTTTCCGGCCCGATATCGCGGGTTTTAAGCAGATCAAAAGCCCACCTACCCACTATGCCCCCAGCGAAATGATCCGGTCACGAGTAGGTTAACGAGCCTGCCGATAATGCCCGGACGAGGGGTGTCAGATGGCGATCTCAAATTATCCGCGTGCGTTGCGCGCAGCCTTCCTCGCGTGCGGCCTGTCCATAAGCGGCTTGGCCTGGTTCGGACCGGCGGCCGCCGGAACGCTGCTCTCCCCCGGCACGGCGGTTCTGATCAAGAAATCCACCCAGCCGTTCGGGCAGCCCACCGCGATGCTTCTCGACGGCGGATTGCACGAGAAATGGCAAAGTTTGCAGCGCCGCCTTGAGGACGAAATGGTGCAGCTTGCGCTGTGCGAGGGCGACCGCGAAGGCTGCGTCTCGCCGGCCGCGCTGCAATTTCTAGCCATCATCGACGCCGCCAAACTTCGCGAGGGCCGCGCCCGGCTCGGCGAGATCAATCGGGCCATCAACCTTGCGGTCAGGCCGGTGAGCGACCTCGCCCAATATGGCCAGCTCGACGTCTGGGCCTCGCCGCTCACGACGCTGACGCGGGGCGGCGACTGCGAGGATTACGCCATTGCGAAATTCGTGGCGTTGCGCCGGGCCGGCATTGCGCCCGACGACTTAAGGATCGTGATCATGCGTGACACCGTCCGCGGTGAGGATCACGCGGTTGCCGCCGCGCGGCTCGACGGGCACTGGCTGACGCTGGATAACCGCCGCATGGCGATGGTTGAGGATTCCGACATCCGGAATTACCGGCCGACCTTCGTGATCGATCAGCACAGCGTCATGCGATACACCGATGCGCCCGTGCTCATTGCCGCATCTCGCAATCCCGAAGCACCGGTCGTGATCAGCGCTCTGGCAGCGCCCGGCCGTGTCGCGCCCGCCAATCAGGCTCCGACGACAGCCGATTGAGCGATTTCATTGCGCCGCGACTATCAAACACCGCACGACCAATGCTGCGGCCGCTCGGTGCCGCCATGCGCGCCCATGATCCGCTCTGGGATATCGGATACAACGCTTCCCGCAATTTTCATTGGGATCAACGAGAGTCATCATGCCATGCTGCAGTGCAGCCGGACCGCATGCTGCATTCCGTTTGGCGAAAACATGACGATACAAATTTTCTCTTTTTCTTTTCGCGCTCGCACTTGATTGACGCCGTCGTTCCCACCGGCATACCATTCCGACAGATCCGCTAGAGATCATTGGAGGGGACTAGGATGACGCGTTCGCCGTACGGTGATTCTGTTTGCCGTTTTTTTCCTGACAGCTTTTCCAACTTGCATCGGCCGGTTCGCCTTGCGCTGGCGATCGGGCTTGGGCTGGCGGTCTCCTCCACGGCGGCACTCGCGCAAAGTCCCGCCAAGGGATCGCCGGAGCACATCAAGGCCGTCACCTCGGCGGTCGACGGCGCCTCGATCAAGGCCAACACCGCGACATCGAACGACTGGCCGACCATCGGCCTCGATTACGCGGAAACGCGCTTTTCCAAGCTGAACCAGATCAACACCGACAACGTCAAGAAGCTCGGCCTGGTGTGGAGCTATCCGCTCGAATCCTCGCGCGGTGTCGAGGCTACCCCGGTGGTGGTCGATGGCATCATGTACCAGACCGCCTCCTGGAGCGTGGTGCATGCGATCGACGCCCGAACCGGCAAGAGGCTCTGGACCTTCGATCCCGGCATTGACAAGGAGAAGGGCTACAAGGGCTGTTGCGACGTCGTCAATCGCGGCGTGGCGCTCTGGAAGGGCAAGGTTTTCCTCGGCGCCTATGACGGCCGCCTGATCGCGCTCGATGCCGTCACCGGCAAGGTCGTCTGGGAAAAGGACACCATCGTCAGCAAGGAGCACTCCTACACCATCACCGGCGCGCCGCGCGTATTCAACGGCAAGGTCGTGATCGGCAATGGCGGCGCCGAATATGGCGCGCGCGGCTACATCACCGCCTATGACGCCGAGACCGGCAACCAGGCCTGGCGCTGGTTCACGGTGCCCGGCGATCCCTCAAAACCGTTCGAAGATGAATCGATGGCGGCAGCCGCCAAGACCTGGGATCCGGCCGGGAAATACTGGCTCAACGGCGGCGGTGGAACGGTGTGGGACACCATCACCTTCGATCCCGACCTGAACATGGTCTATGTCGGCACCGGTAACGGCTCGCCATGGAATCGGGACCTCCGCAGCCCATCCGGCGGTGACAATCTCTATTTGGCGTCGCTGGTGGCGCTGAACGCCGACACCGGCAAATACATCTGGCACTATCAGGAAACCCCCGGCGATCATTGGGACTACACATCGACGCAGCCGATGATCCTGGCGGACATCAACATCGATGGCGCGCCAAGGAAGGTCATTCTCCATGCACCGAAGAACGGTTTCTTCTTCGTCGTCGACCGCACCAACGGCAAGTTCATCTCGGCCAAGAACTTCGTCGATGTGAACTGGGCGACCGGTTACGACGCCAATGGTCGGCCGATCGAAGTGCCGGCGGCGCGTGGGAGAGAACAGTATGACAGCATTCCCGGCCCGTACGGCGCCCATAACTGGCACCCGATGTCGTTCAATCCGCAGACCGGCCTCGTCTATCTGCCGGCGCAGAACATTCCGGTGAACCTGACGCCGGAAAAGGCCTTCAAGCATAATGCGCAGGAGCCGGGCAAATTCGCGTCCGCTGCGGGCTGGAATGTCGGCTTCATGCTGAATGCGACGCCGCCGAAATCAGCGCCGTTCGGCCGGTTGATCGCCTGGGATCCGGTCAAGCAGAAGGAGGCCTGGCGCGCGGAATATGTGGCGCCGTGGAACGGCGGCACGCTCACCACCGCGGGCAATCTGGTTTTCCAGGGCACGGCTGACGGACGCTTCATTGCCTACAACGCCACGTCAGGCGAAAAGCTCTGGGAGTCGCCGACCGGCACCGGCGTGGTCGCGGCGGCCTCGACCTATATGCTCGACGGCAAGCAATATGTGTCGATCGCGGTCGGCTGGGGCGGCGTGTTCGGCATCGCCGCACGCGCCACCGAACTGCGCAGCCCGGGCACGGTCTACACCTTCGCGGTCGACGGCAAGGCGCCGCTGCCGGCCTTCGTGAAGTACCAGACCGAGGGCCTGCTCGCCGGCGTCAAGTATGACCCGAAGGACGTGCCCGATGGCACCGCGCTCTATGTCACCGCCTGCGCGCAGTGCCACGGCGTGCCCGGCATCGACAAGGGCGGCAATGTCCGAAACCTCGGCTATGTTCCGAAGGAGACCATCGAGAACCTGAAGGACTTCGTGTTCAAGGGTCCGTTCCGCGACCAGGGCATGCCTGACTTCACCGGCAAGCTGACCGAAGCTGACGTAACGAAGATCGTCGCCTTCATCCAGGGCACGGCGGATGCGATCAGGCCGAAGCCGGCCGAAGCAGCTGGACAGCCGAAGCAGTAGCCCAACTCGTCATGGCCGGCTTGTCCCGGCCATCCACGTCTTCTTTTTTATGCCGCCAAGACGTGGATGCCCGGGACGTAGGCGAGCGGAAGCGACGCCGTCCTTCAGACGGCGATGCCCGGGCATGACGGAGAGTGGGATCCATCCCAAAAAAAGGGCTGCGCAATATGATCGCGCAGCCCTTTTTATTGGAGCGTGCATTGGCGATGACCGGCTGATTTCATCCAGCGCATCGCTGGACCGATTCAGCCGAAGAAGTAGCAGCCGTCATTGCGAGCGCAAGCGAAGCAATCCATAGCCAACAAGCAAGAATGGATTGCTTCGTCTTTGCTCCCTTGCGCAAACGCTTCGCGTTTGCCACAGGCAATGACAGAGGAACCAGCGGAAATGCACAATAAAAAGGGCTGCGCGAGGTGATCGCGCAGCCCTTCATCGTTTGGAAGGCAAGCCTTCGGAAGACGCGCCTCAGAACATCAGGCCTTCCTTCACCAGCACCCAGCGGCCGTTCTTGACCTGCTGGACCTGGGTGATGGTGGTGGCGAGATGGTTGGTTTTCGAGAACACGGTCGGTGGCGAACTGAAGATATCCTGGAACTTGTCGCCGGACTCCAGCGCATCGAGCATCTTCTGGCCGGTCAGATCCTTGCCGGCCTTGTTGGCATAATGCGCGAACGTCATCACCGCATTGTAGCCGATGATCGCCTGGGTGTTGGCGTCGGTGCCGAACATTTTCTTGTAGTTGACGAGCCAGTCCTTCACTTTCCCCTTCGCGGTGTCCTCGTAGGGAATTTCGAAGCCGGAGGCGGCATACAGCCCTTCCACCGCTTCCTTGCCGAGCGCCGGCACTTCAAGCACGTTGGTCGGCGTGGCGCCGAGGAACGTCACGTCCCATCCGAGCTTCTTGGCTTCGCCCATCGCACCGATGGTCTCGCGGAGCACGGTGCCGAGCACTACCATATCGCAGCCGTCGGCTTTCATTTTGGCGACCTGCGCACTGAAGTCGGACGCGCCGCGCTTGTAGCTGGTTACCGATGCCGGTGTCATCTTCATCGCGGTTACCTGCTGGGTAAAGCCGTCGAGCACGTTCTTACCGTACTCGTCGTCCTGATGCATGATGCAGGGCTTCTTGAAGCTCTTGTTCTCGATCATGTATTTGACGGCAGCGCGGGTGCTCTCGACATAGGGCAGCAGATTATTGAACTTCAACCGCTCCTGCGGCTTGGCCGGGTCGAACTTGTAGGTGAATTCGGCCGCGGTCAGCGGAAACAGCTGCAACACGCCGGCATCGAACAGAATGTCCTGCGAGGCGAGCACGGTGGGCGAGCCCATCGGTCCGACCATCGCGAACACCTTGTCACGCTCCACCATCTTCTGCGACGCGAGCACCGCGCGCTTCGGATCGTAGCCGGAGTCCTCCAGGACCAACTTGATCTTGCGGCCGTGAATGCCGCCGGCGGCGTTGGTTTCCTCAACCGCCATCTTCATGCCGTTGGACACCGGAACGCCCCAGCCCTTGATCGGGCCGGACAGATCCTGATGGGTGCCGATGACGATCTCGCTCGCCGAGATGCCTTCATTGGTAACCTTGGTCTGGGCGTAGGCTGGCAAATGGGTCAGCGCAAGGGCGCTCACCGCAAGGCCCAACGCCCTATACGATTTCGACATTGCAGTCTCCTCTTCGTTGGCCCGTGTTGAGCGAAGGGTGGGGCCTTCTTGTCCTTCGCCGTTTCTACAAATTTTGCTCAAAGTTCGTCCGTTACGCCACCGCCCGTTCGCCGTACATGGCGCCGATCTCGGCCGCGTAACGCTTGTTCACAAAACTGCGCTTCAATTTCATGGTCGGCGTCAATTCCTCGTCTTCGGGCGTCAGCTGACGCTCGATCAGGAAAAATTTCTTGATGGTCTCGACCCGCGCGAAGTTGACGTTGACCGCCTCGATCTCGCGCTGGATCAGGTCCTGGATCTCGGGCGCGCGGCACAGGCTCGCGTAGTTGGTGAAGGGAATGTCGTGGTCCTGCGCGAACTTCTCGACATTCTCCTGGTCGATCATGATGAGACAGGTGAGGTACGGCCGCTTGTCGCCGATCACCACCGCGTCCGAGACGTAAGGCGAGAATTTCAGCTGATTCTCGATCTCGGACGGCGTGATGTTCTTGCCGCCCGAGGTGATGATGATGTCCTTCATCCGGTCGGTGATCTTGACGAAGCCCTCATTGTCGATCGAGCCGACGTCGCCCGTGTGCAGCCAGCCTTTGGCGTCGATGGTCTCTGCGGTCTTCTCCGGCTGGTTTAGGTAACCCATGAACAGGAAGTCGCCCTTGATCAGGATTTCGCCTTGCGGGGAAATCGCGACCTCACCCCAGGGCGCGGCCTTGCCGACTGAGCCCAGCTTCATGCGGTCGGGCGGCATCACGGTGGCCACACCGCAATTCTCGGTCTGGCCGTAGACCTCGCGCATGTCGATGCCGAGTGCGAGATACCAGCGGATCAGATCCGGCGCGATCGGCGCAGCCCCGGTAAAGGCCAGACGGCAGCGATCGAGCCCGAGCATGCGGCGAATGTTGCGGAACACCAGCCAATAGGCGAACTGATTGGCGATCCGCAAGGTCAGCGGCGGCGTTTTACCCTCGAGCTTGCTCTCGGTCACGCGATTGCCGATTCCCAGCGCCTGGCGGTACATCCAGTTCTGGAACGGCGTCGCGTCCTTGAGTGCAATCGTGATCCCGGAATAGAATTTTTCCCAGATCCGCGGCACCGCCAGGAACGCGGTCGGCTGCACTTCGCGCAGATTGTCCGGCACGGTTTCCGGGCTTTCGGCGAAATTCATCACCGACCCCAGTGCCAGCGAAATGTAATAGCCACCGATCCGCTCGGCGACATGACAGAGCGGCAGGAACACCAGCCGCTCTTCGGCGTCGGTGGAGGGGAACAGATCGTTGGCGTGGCGCATCTGGTGCGTCACGCTGCGGTTGGAATGCATCGCGCCCTTGGGCGGACCGGTCGTGCCTGACGTGTAGACGAGGATGGCCAGATCGCCCGCGCCTCGGCTGGCGATCATCGCATCCCACAGCGCCGGATCGTCGTGACTGTGGTTGCGCCCGAGGGCGGTGAATTCGGCCAGCGACATCACCATCGGGTCGCTGAAGCCAGAGAGGCCTTCCATGTCGAACACGACGATCTTCTGCAAGGTCGGGCAGCGTTCGCGGCAGGACAGGATCTTGTCGAGCTGCTCTTCATCCTCGGCGAAGATCACGCGTGTCGAGGAATCGTTGATGAGGTATTCGACCTGGACCGACGAGTCGGTTGGATAGATCCCGGATGAGACGCCGCCGGCGCAGAGGATGCCCATGTCGGCATACACCCACTCCGGAACCGCGTTCGCGATGATCGAGGCGACGTCGCCCGGCTTGAAGCCGGTGGCATGCAAGGCGTAGGCGATATCTTTCGATATCTGCAGCCACTGCCGCCAGCTGGTCGGCTCCCAGATACCGAACTTCTTTTCGCGGATCGCCGGCCGGTCGCCGCGCGTTTCCACGGACAGCAGAAAACTCTTCGCTAGCGTGTCGGCGACCGTCAGCACTGCCGGTCTGGCCATGCGTCTTCCTCCCTCTCTCGCCTGCGTCCGCCGCCGGTCTTGTCAGCCGGTCTTGTTTTCGGAAGCAGCTCGAATTTAGCTCCAAATCACTAGGAACGCCAATGCCTTAACTGCGTCGTTTAGCGCCATGTCTTCTTCTTTTTCCAGCGTCGCTCACCGCGAGCGCCCTCTTCCTTGGCGCCGAGATAGAATTCCTGGATGTCCTTTGAATGCATCAGCCGCTCGCAGCTGTCGTTCATGACGACCCGGCCGATTTCCAGCACATAGCCATAGTGCGCCGTCTCCAGCGCCACCTTGGCGTTCTGCTCGACCAGCAGGATCGACATGCCCTGCTCTTCGTTGACGCGCTTGATGATGGTGAAAATCTCCTTCACCAGGATCGGTGACAGCCCGAGCGAGGGTTCGTCCAGCAACAACAGCGTCGGCCGGTTCATCAACGCGCGCCCGATCGCCAGCATCTGCTGTTCCCCGCCGGAGAGCTGTCCGGCCGGCTGGTTGATGCGTTCCTTCAGCCGGGGGAAATAGCCATAGACGCGCTCAAGATCCTCGGCGACGCCGTCGCGATCCTTGCGCGGATAGGCGCCCATCATCAGGTTCTCGCGCACGGAGAGAAACGGGAACACTTCGCGCCCCTCCGGCACGTGGCTCAGGCCCAGCCGCACGATCTTGTCGGCTTCCACGCGCTGGATTGATTTGCCCAGAAATTCGATTGATCCCTTCTGCGGATCGAGGATGCCGGAAATGGTTTTCAAAACGGTGGTCTTGCCGGCGCCGTTGGCGCCGAGCAGTGTGACGATCTTGCCACGCGGCACTTCGAGGCTGATGCCCCTGATCGCCTGAATCGGCCCGTAATAGCTCTCGATATTGCTGAGCTTCAGGATGATGTCGGGAGCACTCATGGCATCATCCTTATGCGCCGAGATAGGCGGCGACGACGTCGGGATGGCGCTGCACTTCGGAAGGTGACCCCATCGCGATCACCTTGCCGTAATTCAGTGCGATCACCCGGTCCGACACCCGGTTCACCAGCGACATGTCGTGTTCGACCATCAGAACGGTGATGCCGAGGTCGGTCTTCAGGTCGCGGATCCAGAACGACATGTCGCCGGTTTCCTCGACGTTCAGCCCGGAAGACGGCTCGTCCAGCAGGATCAGTTTCGGCTCCGAGCACAGCGCGCGTGCAAGCTCGATCACCTTGCGGACGCCGTAGGGCAGCCCCGAGATCAGCTTGTCGCGATAGACTTCGAGGTCGAGGAACTCGATCACCTGCTCGACACGGCGGCGATGCGCCTTTTCGTGGGCGCGCACGCTCGGCAGGAACAGCAACTCCTGCCACAGCTGCGTGGTGGAGTGGCGGTGCCGGCCGACCAAGAGATTGCTCAGCATCGTCGCGTTCTCGAACAGTTCGATGTTCTGAAAGGTGCGGGCAATGCCGAGGCCGGCGATTTCGTAAGCCGGCTGCTGGGTGATGTCTTGATCCTCGAAGTAGATCTTGCCCGAGGTCGGCGGGTAAATGCGCGAAATCAGATTGAAGATCGAGCTCTTGCCGGCGCCGTTGGGGCCGATGATCGAGAGGATCTCGCCCTTCTCCACCGCGAAGCTGACGGCATCGACCGCCTTGAGGCCACCGAAGTGCAAGGACAGGTCTTCGGCACGGAAATAGGTCATCGGTTCCGCTCCGACTTCACATAGATTTTCTGCCGCTTGAAAGTGGCGCGCTTGTAGAGCGGGAACAGCTGGAAGAAGAGCTTGATCTTCAGCCAGCGTCCGTAGAGGCCAAGCGGCTCGAACAGCACGAACAGCACGATGATCAGGCCGTAGATCGCGCCCTTGAGGCCGTTGGCGGAAGCGATGGCGGCGGCCTTGTCCTGAATTTGAGACGCACTCTCCTTGCCCGCGCCAAACGTCGAAGCGACGCCCGCGATCATTCCGGGCAAGTCGTCCTTAAGATAGGTCAGGAGCGGATCGATCATGACCAGGAAGATGGCGCCCAGCACCGCGCCGTGCAGACTGAACGAGCCGCCGATCAGGATCACGATGATGAACTCGATCGAGAGCAGCAGCGTGAACATTTCCGGGCTGATGAAGGAAAGTTTGTGGGCGAACAGGCAGCCCGCGAATCCGGTGATCGCGGCGCTGATCGCAAACGACTTGACCTTGTAGAGCGAGACGTTGATGCCCATGCTGCGCGCCGCCGTCTCGCTGTCGCGGATGGCGACGAAGGCGCGGCCGGTCGGCGAACGCAGGAGGTTCAGGGTGCCGACGATGGTCAGGATCAGGAAACCCAGACAAAGGAAATAGAAGCTCGGACTATCGCGCGATATCGCCATGCCGAACAACTGCATGGTCTTGACGCGCATGCCCTCATTGCCATGGGTCACGCTTTCCCAGCGCGCCAGGATTTCCTCGACGATGAAGGCAAAGGAAATCGTCGCAATGACGAGATAGATGCCCTGCAGCCGCAGCGCCGGGAATCCGACCAGCGCGCCGACTACGCCGGTCAGCAGGCCTGCGGCCAGGAAATACACCGGAAACGGGACGTTGTATTGCTGCAGGAAGGCCGCCGTATAGGCGCCGATGGCGAGGAAGGCGGCGTGCCCCAGCGACGCCTGCCCGGTAAAGCCGGTCAGGATCATCAGCCCGACGCCGACGGTAGCGTAGATGCAGACGAACACTAGCTGGCTGACAATATAGCTGGACAGCACAAACGGCGCGATCGCCAGCAGTGCCAGCAGCACGCCATAGGTGACCAGATAGCCGCTGTGCGGCATCAACCGGATGTCGTCTTCGTAGTCGGTCTTGAAGAGAAAACGCATCGCGGCCCCTAAACCTTCTTGCGTGTGTGCACACCGAACAGGCCTTCGGGTTTGAGCAGCAACACCACGAGGAGAACGAGGTAAGGCGCGACGTCTTTCCAGCCTTGCGGCAGATAGAAGCCGGCCATGCTCTCAATCACGCCGATCAGGACACCACCGACCACCGCACCTGGAATCGATCCGAAGCCGCCGAGCACCGCGGCGGGAAACGCCTTCAATCCCAGCACCAGCCCGACGTTGGAATGAATGAAGGTGATCGGAGCCAGCAGCACGCCGGCAGCTGTTGCGACCGCAGCGCTGATCGCCCAGACGATCGACACCACCCGCTTGACCGGAATGCCCATGTAATAGGCAGCCAGCATGTTCTCGGAACTGGCGCGCATCGCGGTGCCGAGCGTGGTGCGGTTGAAGAACAGATAGAGCAAGCCGCAAAGGATGATGGTCGCAGCGATCACCGAGAGCTTGTCATGGGCCAGCACCAGCGAGCCGATCCGCAACACGCCCTGGCTGAACGGGGTCTCGATCTTGAGGTCGTCGGTGCCCCAGATCATGCCGGCGATGGAGCGCAGGAAGTATCCGAGCCCGATCGTCGCCATGATGATGGAAAACTGGGGATAGCCGAGGATCGGACGCACCACCACGCGTTCGGCCAGCATGCCAAACAGCGCCATGCAGATGACGGCGCCGGCGAATCCGAGCCAGTAATTGAGGCCGAGCATACCGATGAAAGTGAAGGCGAAGAAACCGCCCAGCATCATCAAATCGCCCTGGGCGAAATTGACGACCTCGGTGGCCTTGTACACCAGCACGAAGCCGAGCGCGATCAGGCCGTAAACGCAGCCAAGTGCGATGCCACTCACCAGTTGCTGAACGAAGTCCAGCATTGATTCCCCTCCCCCGGATGCCCCGCGATTCTACGGATCGCCTTAACGCATCCTGCCTTCGCGCTCTTGTGTCGAAGCGCTGAAGGCCACATATGTCCGTCCCCATTGAGACCAAAGCGCCGACGACTGTCAACAGAGCGCTGGTTGCGACCCGCGTTAACAATTGCGCAGAAATGCCGCAGGGCGGAAGTTGGCTTTGAAGTCGCCTTGGAAGTTGCCTTGGAAGTTGCCTTGGAAGTTGCCTTGGAAGCGTTCATATCGGCGCGATTTGGGGTCTTCGATTCACCGCACCGAAAGTTCTTGGGTCCATGGTTCGCGGCGACACATGAAACCCGGACCGTCCCGACCTCATGAACCCCGATGTATCAGCGTTGCAGGTGCGAGGGTTAACGAAGCGTTTTGACCGCCCGGCGGTCGATGCCCTCGATCTCACCGTCCACCGCGGCGAATTCTACGCCCTGCTCGGCCCCAACGGTGCCGGCAAGACCACGACGTTGCGCATGGTGGCCGGGCTGTTGCGGCCCGACGCCGGCGCTGTCTCTATATTGGGCATCGATGCACTCGCCGATCCCGTCGCCGCCAAGCAGATCATGGCGTGGGTGTCGGACGAGCCGATGATTTATGACAAGCTGACGCCCCTGGAATATCTCGAATTCGTTGCCGGCCTCTGGGGCGTCGATGCTTCGATTGCCGAATCCTCCGCGCAGGATCTGCTGGTGTCGCTCGGGCTTCAGCCGCATCTGCACGAACGCTGCGAAGGCTTTTCGAAAGGTATGCGCCAGAAGGTGGCGTTGGCCGGTGCACTGGTCCATGACCCCCGCCTGATCATCCTCGATGAACCGCTCACCGGCCTCGACGCGCTGTCCGCGCGTCACGTCAAGGGATTGCTGCAGGCACGCGTCCGCGCCGGCTGCACCGTCATCATGACGACGCATATTCTCGAAGTCGCCGAACGGATGGCCGACCGGATCGGCGTCATCGCCGCGGGCCGGCTGGTGGCCGAAGGCACGCTCACCGAATTGCGCCAGCAGAACGGCCGTAACGACACCAGCCTCGAAGACATGTTCATTGCACTCGTCGACACCGACGCGGCCGCATGAGTTCGGCCGCTGATCTCACCTGGTTTGCCCGGCACGAAATCCGGCTGGCGTGGCGCGAATGGCTCGCCATGATGACGGGCGCGCGGCGAAAACGAACGCGCGCCGTGATCGGGCTGCTCGTGCTCGCCGCCTTCCTGCATCTGCCGGCCTATGCGGTGATCGGCCGCTTTGCCGATCTGCAGGCCCCGCTCGACAAGCCGACGCTGATCGTCATGTCAGCAACGATCTTCCTGGCCTGGGCCCTGATGCTGTCGCAGGCGATCGAATCGGTGACGCGGGTGTTCTATGCGCGCGCCGACCTCGATTTGATCATGTCGTCGCCGGTCAGGCTGACCAACATCTTCTCGGTGCGGATCGCGGCAATCGCACTCTCGGTCACGGCCATGGCGCTGCTGTTGTCGAGCCCTTTCGTCGACGTTCTCGTGATCGGCGGCGGCATCAGGTGGTTTTCGGCGTTTGGCGTCGTCATCGCCATTGGCCTGTCGGCCGCGGCGGTTGCGATCGCAATCACGGTACTATTGTTTCGCTTGATCGGCCCGAGCCGCACGCGGCTCGCCGCGCAAATTCTCGCCGCCGTCATCGGCGCGGGTTTTGTCATCGCGCTTCAGGTCGCCGCGATCCTCTCCTACGGCACGCTGTCGCGGTTCACGGTGCTGACGTCGGACGCCGCGGCGGCCTACGCCCCCGATTTCGACAGTCCGCTGTGGTGGCCGGCGCGCGCCGCGATCGGGGACGGCGAAATGCTCTCGCTTCTGCTGGCCGGCAGCCTCGTGCTGCTCGGCGGCGTGATGGCGGTCTTCTCGCCAAAATTTGCCGGCACCGTCGTCAGCGCCGCCGCGACCGCAACGACAACCCGACGCGGGTCGCGGACGACCTCGTTTCGCCGCGGTTCGCGGCAAGCCGCGCTGCGCTGGAAGGAGTTCATGCTGCTGCGGCGCGATCCCTGGCTGGTGTCGCAGAGCCTGATGCAATTGCTTTATCTGGTGCCGCCGGCGCTGATGCTGTGGCGCAGCTTCTCCGATAGCTCGGCCGCGACCGTCCTGATCACGCCCGTGATCGTGATGGCGGCCGGCCAGCTCGCCGGCGGTCTCGCCTGGCTGACGATTTCAGGCGAGGACGCGGCAGATCTGGTCGCGACCGCCCCGATGCCGCCCGGCAGCGTGATCAGGGCCAAGGTCGAAGTGGTGATGATCGCGATCGGCGTCATCTTCGCTCCCTTGGTGGCTGCACTGGCCTTGGCCTCGCCCGTGCAGGCAGCGGTCACCGCCATCTTCGTCGTCATCGCCACCGTGTCGGCGGCCGCGATCCAGCTGTGGTTTCGCGTCCAGGCCAAGCGCAGCCAGTTTCGCCGCCGCCAGACCTCGTCACGCATCGCGACATTTGCCGAGGCGTTCTGCTCGATCGGATGGGCGGCGACCGCGATCCTCGCCGTCACAATCCCGATCGCCGCCCTCATCAGCGGCGCCATGACCGCGCTGATGCTGGCCGGGACGTGGAAGATCAGCCCGCGAAGGGATTGATGCGGAAGCGTCCGGCATTCAGCCGTGAACCTCGGCAGATCGAGCCCCGACAAAGCGATATCCTATTGAAGTTGAGGACAGATTTCCGGCAAGCCTGATTGGCTGGGAGGCCACGCCGCCGTCATCGATTCGTTTGGCTGGCTGGGCTATCTTGCCGAAGCACTACCGCGGCACCATGTGGCACCCCGGGAATGAGCACACAGGAGAGGAAGCGCGATGAGCGAAGCCATCAATGTCCCGGCGGTCATGGTGGACGCGACCGCGGTCGCGCGGATCAAGTCGGAGATCGACATCTCCGATCGGTCGCGCATCGTTACCTTCGGCGATCGCGCGCAGCGATCAGTCGTTGAGTTCGCGGACCGCATCCTCGCCCAAACCCAGAACCGGGAGCTCGGGACGACAGGCAAATTGTTGTCGGACATCCTGGGCAAGGCGCGCGGGCTCGATCCAGCGACGCTCAAGGACAGCGGCTTTTTCACGCGCCTGTTCTCCTCGATGGAATCGCGCTTGCGGCGGTTCTCCGAACAATTCGGCGACGTCGCCTCCCAGATCGACCGCGTCTGCGTCGAACTCGACCGCAACAAGGAAACCTTGCGGCGCGATATCGCCGTGCTGGACGAACTGCACGAACAAACCAAGGCATCGCTCGGCGACCTCGATTCGCACATCGCCGCCGGCAAGACCTTTGCCGAAGACTTCCGCCGTGGCCGGCTGATCGAACTTGAACAGGCCGTGAAGGCAGCCGGCGAAGGCAGCGACGCCTTGCTGGCGGCGCAAACCTATCAGGATGCCGCGCAGGCGCTCGACCGGCTCGAGAAGCGCGTCTTCTATCTGCAGCAGGCGCGCCAGATCGGCATTCAGCAGTTGCCGCAGATCCGTATCGTGCAGTCCGGCGACGAGACCCTAATCGAGAACCTGCAGGCGACGACCGAACTGACGATCCCGGTCTGGAAGCAGAAGATGATCCTGCTGCTCGGCCTTACCCGCCAGAAGTCCGCGCTCGACTTGCAGAAGACCGTCACCGACGCCACCAACGAGATGATGAAACAGGCCTCTGAGATGATGAAGACCCAGGCGATCGAGATCGAAAAGCAATCACAGCGCGGCATCATCGATATCGCGACGCTGGAGAAAACCAATAGCGATCTGGTCGACACGATTTCGGGCGTCCTCAACGTCCAGGCGGAAGGCCGCAAGAAGCGCGCCGAGATCGAGCAGCGGATGGCGCAATTGACCGACGAGTTGAAGTCAGCGATGTCCAAGTCGACGACATGAAGTCCGCGATGCGACGTTGCCTTGCCGGCCTGCTGTTGGCGCTGGCGCTTGGCGCTTCGCGCGGTGCGAGGCTATAACGGAATGCTATCAGGCTTTTCAGCCATGAACTGGATCGCGGGCGGCGCCGCGGCCGCCGTCCTGCTGCCGGTGCTGGCGATCGGCGCCGGCATGCCATTCTGGGTCGCCTGCATCGTCAGCCTGGCGGCGGGCGGCGGGCTGGTGACGGCGTTTTCGCCGCGCAAACCGTTCGAGGGGCTGGATTCCAGCGGGGCCGCGCGAGGCAGAATCGAATTCGCGCGGGAACTGCTGACCGATGCCGAGCCGCTGGCGGTGCGGCTGGAGGTCGCCGTGAGTTCGATCGGCACGCCTGAGGTCGCCGACCGCGTGCGCCATCTGGCGCGGGTTTCCCGCGAGATCTTCGCGGGTGTCGAAGATGACCCGCTGCGCGTCGACCTGGTGCGGCGCTTCCTCACCTATTATTTGCCGCGGGCGGCCGAACTCGCCGAGGCCTACGCGCTGCTTGAGAAGGGCGGCATGCGCGACACGGTGCGGATCACCACGACGGCTGAACTGATCGACCGGCTCGATACCGCGTTCACCCATTACGCGAGGAATTTGCAGAGTGCCGACCTCGGCAATCTGGACATCGAGCTCAAGCTGCTGAAGAGCTCACTCGACGATGACCTCGGGCCACCGCCACAACTCGGCGCTCCCTCGGATCCAGGGAAAGGGAGAGCCTGACGGCTCGATCGATTGGCGACGGCGTAGCCAGCTACTGCTTCTCAACTTCGCTCGTTCGATCGCTGCTCTGCCTACGCCCTGATCAATTCCAGCACCGCCGCCGCAAACGCCTCGGGCTCTTCCTGCGGCAAATTATGCCCGGCGCGCGGCACCACCCGATGAACCCGGCGGCCGGCGAATTTCGGCGCGCTCTTGCTGCCGTCGGTGGCCGGGCTCACGCCATCCCCGTCGCCGTCGAGCGTAATGGTCGGCACCACAATCGCGGGCTGCGCCGCCAACCGGCGCTGCAGATCGGCATATTGCGGATCACCCTCGGCAAGGCCGTAGCGATGGCGATAGCTGTGGATCACCACCTCGACATAGTCAGGATTGTCGTGCGCGACTGCGGTCCGCTCGAAGCAGGCGTCGTCGAAATGCCAGTTCGGCGACCATTGCTGCCATAATAACTTGGCGATCCCGCGCCGGTCGGCGGCAAGGCCGGCGCGGCCACGCTCGAGCTGGAAATAATACTGATACCAGAGCGCCACTTCGCGGTCCGGCCGCGCCGGCACCATCGCGTTGGCGATATCCTGGATGTTGTAGCCGTTGACCGACACCAGGCCGATGCAGCGCTCCGGCCAGAGTGCCGCACCGATACAGGCGGCGCGGCCGCCCCAATCATAGCCCGCGAACACCGCGCGCTTGATGCCGAGCGCATCCATCAGCGCCATCAAATCCGCGCCCAATGCCGCCTGCTCGCCCGACCGCCGCGTGGCCTTGTCGCGAAACCGGGTCGGCCCATAGCCGCGCAGATAGGGAACGATGACGCGGCACCCTTCGGCGGCAAGCTGCGGCGCCACGTCCACATAGGTGTGAATGTCGTAAGGGAAGCCGTGCATCAGCATGACGACCGGCCCATCCGCCGGACCCGCCTCGTAATAGGCGATCTTGAGCACGCCGGCATCTATGCTGCGCAGCGGTTCCAGCCGCCTCGAAGATGGTGCGCGTGGGGTCTTTTTGGCTGGCGTGGAGGCTTGTTCGGTCAAGGCGTCACTCCGTTGTGGCATCCGGCCACACGGTATCGCCTAACGCCGGTGAAGCAAATGTGGCACGGGAGCTGTGCGCGATTGACATCATGACGGGCGCTGAATTCGGCGATACAGTATGCCAGCGGCCGTCGCCGCATACGGGTCATGCCATGCTGCGATCGCTCGTGCTTGCCACTGCCTTTCTCGGTTCGCTGATCGTTCCTGCGACCGCGCAATCGCCGCTCCGCAGTGAATGCCTGGCGATGGCCAACGCCCCGCCGTGGGCTGTGCCGGTCAGCCTCCGCCGCACCGCCGCCAAGGTGGAAGAAGTCGCGATCACCTATGTCGGTCATTCCACCTATTACATCGACACGCCCGGCGGGGTGCGGATCGGCACCGATTTCAACGGCTACTACCAGACCGGGCGGCTGCCCGACGTCGTCACCATGAACCGGGCGCATTCGACGCATTTCACGCTGTTTCCCGACCCCAAGATCAAGCATGTGCTGCACGGCTGGGGTGAGAAGGGGCAGCCTGCGCTGGTCGGCCTGCGCGTCGATGATGTCTATATCCGCAACGTGACCACCGACATCCGCCGCTACTACGGCGATGGCGCCGGCGGCGAGATGATCCGGGACGGCAACTCGATCTTCATCTTCGAGGTCGCCGGCCTCTGCATCGGCCATCTCGGCCATCTGCATCACAAGCTCGACGACAGCCATTTCGCGGCGATCGGCCGGCTCGACATCGTGATGGTCCCGATCGACGGCACCTTCACGATGTCGCTCGACGGCGTCTCCGAAATCACCAAGCGCCTGCGCGCCTCCGTGGTGCTGCCGATGCATCGTTTTGCGACCCCGCTCGACGAATTCATGCGGCTGATCGGCAAGCAGTTCGAGATCGACCAGCGCACCCAGCGAACCCTGAAGATTTCGCGGGAAACGCTGCCCACCACGCCGACGGTGATCATTCTCGACGGGGTGTGAGCCGGCACGACAACGATAATAAGAATCAGGGAGCGACCATCCATGGCCGTCAGCACTGCACCCGCCTCGAAGAGCGGGCTCTATGCCGATCCGCGCGAAGACTGGCTGGCGCAACACACCGAGGCGATCATCGACCCCGACCGCCCGATCGTCGACCCCCACCATCATCTCTGGGACCGCGGCGGGCAGCGCTACTTGATCGAGGAGATGGCGGCCGATGTCGCCTCCGGCCACAACATCATCGCGACCGTCTATGTCGATTGCCGTTCTATGTACCGCGCCAGTGGGCCCGAGGCGTTCCGGCCGGTCGGCGAAGTAGAATTCGCCAACGGCATTGCCGCGATGGCGGCGAGCGGCGGATACGGCAAGGCCGCGATCTGCGCCGGCATCGTCAGCCACGTCAATCTGCTGCTTGGCGAAGGCGCCAGGCCGGTGCTGGAGGCGGAGATCGTCGCCGGCAATGGCCGCTTCCGCGGCATCCGGCATTCCGCGGCGTGGGATGCCGATCCCGATGTCGCCGGCATTTATGCGACGCGGCCGCAGGGCCTGCTGCTCGACGCAACCTTTCGCAAGGGCTTTGCCTGTCTCGCGCCGCTCGACCTCAGTTTCGAAGGCTGGCTGTTCCATCCGCAGATCGGCGAACTCACCGATCTTGCCCGCGCCTTCCCGGACACCAGGATCGTGCTCGATCATTGCGGCGGCCCGATCGGCATCGGCAGTTACGCGGGCCGGCGAGAGGAGATCTTTCCAGTCTGGAAGGCCTCGATCCAGGAGATCGCCAGATGTCCCAATGTCGTGGTCAAGCTCGGCGGGCTTGCGATGGCCCTGCTCGGCTATGACTTCCATCTGCGGCCGAAGCCGCCGACTTCGGAACAGGCCGCCGCCGCGTGGCGCCCTTATATAGAGACGTGCATCGAGGCCTTTGGACCCAGCCGCTGCATGTTCGAGAGCAATTTTCCGCCCGATAAAGGCCAGTGCAGCTATCACGTGATCTTCAACGCCTTCAAGCGCCTCGCTGCGCAATACAGCGAGGCCGAGAAGACGGCGATGTTTTCCAGGACGGCGACGGACTTTTACAGGTTGCAGCTGACCTAGCTCACGGCCGGCGTGAGCGCCTGCTCACGCCCATTCGCCCTTGCGGAACACCGGGACGCTGCTTCCGTCGGTGTGAATGCCGTCGATGTCGGTCTCGGCCGAGCCGATCATCCAGTCTATATGAATGAGGCTCTTGTTGCCGCCTTGCGCCGCGATCTGCTGCGGCGTCAGCTTGTCGCCGCCGACGAAACATTTCGAGTAGCATTGGCCGAGCGCGATGTGCGAGGCGGCGTTCTCGTCGAACAGCGTGTTGAAGAACAGCAATCCACTCTTCGAGATCGGCGAGGAGTGCGGCACCAGCGCCACTTCGCCGAGCCGCGCCGCGCCCTCGTCGGTATCGAGCACCTTCTTGAGCACTTCCTCGCCGCGCGACGCCTTTGCGTCGACGATGCGGCCTTCCTCGAACCGCACCGCGATGTTGTCGATCAGGGTACCCTGATAGGACAGCGGCTTGGAGCTGACGACATGCCCGCTGACGCGCCGGCAGTGCGGCGTGGTGAAGACTTCCTCGGTCGGGATATTGGCGTTGCAGGTGATGCCGTTTTTGGCCGTCGAGGCGCCGCCCTCCCATTCATGGCCGTCGGCGAGACCGATCGTCAGATCCGTTCCCGGCCCCGAATATTTCAGCGCGTGGAAGCGCTGGCCGTTCAGCCACTGCGTGCGCTCGCGCAGCACAGCGTTGTGTTTTTCCCACGCCGCGACCGCGCCGTCCTGATCGACGCGCGAGGCCGCAAAAATCGCGTCCGCCAGTTTGGCTACCGCGACATCCTCGGCAACGTCGGGAAATACCTGCTTCGCCCATGCCGGGCTCGGATAGGCGATGATGTTCCAGTTGGTTTCGAAATTGACGATCTTTTCCAGCGCCGGCTGATAGGCCATCGAATTGGCTTTGCTGGCGCGCGCCACCTTGGTCGGATCCTCGCCCGACAGCAGCATCGGATTGTCACCGACGATCGCCAGCCGCGCGGTGTTATTGCCGAACGCCTTCGCCATGCCCTCATAGAGCCAGCCGGCCGCGCGATCGAACCCGTCATTGTGGCCGTAGCGATAGCGCGACAGCGTGATCTCTTCGTCGGAGAGGAACGGCGTCACCAGGCCCGCACCGGCCTTGTAGGCATGCTCGGCAATTTTTCGAACCAGCGGCAGCGCCACCGACGGCGCGGTCAAAAGCAGGTCCTGGCCCGGCTGCAACTGCAGGCCGACCTTCACGGCGACCTCGGCAAGGCGGTCGAGTTTCACGGGATCGATCGGTGTCGAAAAATTACGTTCGTGTGCGGTCATGACGGGTCCTCAAATCAATCGTTGCTACAGAGATAGGCGAACCGGCTGGTTCCTTCAACGCTTCGACGCCGCCAATACGCGATCGACCATCTCGGGCGCGAGGCCGAGATAGTTCTTCGGCGAGGTCAGGCGGTCGATGGTCGCGCGGTCGATGCGCGAGGAAACGCGCGGATCCACGGACAGCGCATCGGCCAGCGTCATGCCTTTGTCATTGGCGACACGGCAGGCGTCATAAACGACGTCGTGCGCCTCCTGCCGGCCGATGTCCGGAGCAAGCCCCATCATCACGGCTTCGGCGACGATCAACCCGCGGCTGATGTCGAGATTGTCAGCCATCTTCGTCTCGTCCACGATCAGGCCGCCCAGCGCGAATTTCGCCTGATGCAGCGCGCCTGCGGTGAGGACAAAACTTTCCGGGATCGCCATCCATTCGGCATGCCACGGCCCGGTGGCGCGCTCGAAGTCCTGCACCATCGCGTCCAGCATCAAGCCGGCGTGTTGGCGCACGCCCTTGGCCGCCGCCAGCATCAGTTCGGATGAAATCGGGTTGCGTTTCTGCGGCATGGTCGAGGACGCGCCGCGGCCTTTCACGAACGGCTCGTAGAGTTCGGCGAATTCGGTCGACGCCATGATCATGATGTCGAGCGCGATCTTGCCGAGCGAGCCGGTGACGAGGCCGAAGAAATTGATCACTTCCGCAAGGCCGTCGCGTGCGACGTGCCACGTGGAGACCGGCACGCCGAGCCCGAGTTCCTCGCACAGCGCCTTTTGAACCTCGAACCCCTTGTCGCCGAGCGAGGCCAGCGTGCCGGCGGCGCCTGCGAACTGGCCGACAAGGACGCGCGGCTTCAATTGCGCGAGGCGCTCGGCGTGGCGATCGAACATCGCGAGATAAATCGCGGTCTTGTAGCCGAACGTCACCGGCAGCGCCTGCTGCAGATGGGTGCGCCCCGCCATCGGTGTGTCGCGATAGCGCCTGGAGAGATCGGCGAGGATGCCGCGGAGGGCGGCGATGTCAGCCTCGATGATTTCGAGCCCGGCGCGGACCTGCAGCACCACGGCGGTGTCCATGATGTCCTGCGTGGTCGCGCCCCAATGCACGTAGCGGCCGGCCTCGCCGCATTGGTTTGCCATCTGGTGCACCAGCGGCAGGATCGGATAGCCGACGATATCGGTCTCGCTGCGCAGCAGGTCGAAATCGAACGCCGAGACGTCGGTTCGCTTTGCGATTTCCTCGGCGGCTTGCGCCGGGATCACGCCGCAGCGCGCCTCGGCCTTGGCCAGCGCGATCTCGACTTCGGCGTAGCGCGAGATCAGGCTGAAATCCGAAAACACGTCCCGCATCGCCGGCGTGCCGAAGGCGTCGCGGAACAGGATGGAGTCGAGGACGGTGGTCGAGGTCGGAAAGGCGGGCATGTCGTTTCCTTCGAATCGCGCCTCAAGGATGCCGGACGCTCAGACCATCGTCACGCCCCCTCAGTCGCGGAATTTCTTCTTTTTCTTCTTTCCGAATGCGGGCTTCGCAGCGCCGGCATGTTTCGGCTTGGCGGCATAAGCAGGCTTCTCCCGGAATGGCCGCTTTTTGTCGTAACGCCTTTCCTTGTCGAATCCAGGCGCCTTTTCGCTGCGAGGCTTGTCTTCATACGGCTTGCTGTCGCGGGATTTGCCGCCGGGCGGCTTGTTGCCCCAGGACTTTTCATCACGGGACTTTTCATCACGGGGTTTTTCGTCGTGAGGCTTGTCTTCGCGAGGCTTGTCCCAGGGCTTTGCTTCCCGCGGCTTGTCTTGCCACGGCTTGCCGTGCGGCCTCGGCGCCCTCTCCTCACGCTCGCGCGCAGGCGGACGCTTCTCGGCCGCGGGCTCGCCCTGCGGGCCCTCGGGCAAGGGCTCGATGCGAATATTGTCTTCCTTGTCGGGACGGCGGAGGTTGCCGACAAATTTGTCGGCGGCGCGCGCGGAAATTTCGAACTCGGTCGTCGTGTCCATGACGCGGATGGCGCCGATGTCTGTTTTGTCGATGCCGCCGCGGCGGCAGATCATCGGCAACAGCCAGCGCGCCTCGGCATTCTTGCGGCTGCCGATCGAGGCGCGGAACCAGACGCTGTTCTCGCCCATGACGTGGCGCGCCGACGGCTTTTTCGACTTGGATCGTGGACCGGCGTTGCGGTCGTCACCGCGCGGCGCACGACTATCACTTTCACGGCCGCGATCCTCGCGGCCCCGGCTGCGATGTTCGCCGGGATCGATGATGTCTTCCGGCGAGGGCAGCCGTGATCGATAGAGGCGCGCCAGTGCCGCGGCAATATCCTCGGCCGAGCGCTCGGCGAGCAGGGCCTGCGCCAACATCAAATCCTCGGGCGTAGTTTCTTCGGCGAACAGCGCATCCTTCAGCATGCGCTCTTGATCGAGCTTGCGGATTTCATCGGCCTGCGGCGCCGTACCCCAGATCGCATCGATGCCGGCCAGGTTCAGCAGCACTTCTGCGCGCCGCTTGCGCGCCGGCGGCACCAATAGAACGCTAACCCCCTTGCGGCCGGCACGGCCGGTGCGGCCGGAGCGATGCTGCATGACTTCAGGATCGTTCGGAATATCGGCGTGGATGACGAGATCGAGGTTTGGCAGATCGATGCCGCGCGCGGCCACATCAGTCGCGACGCAAACGCGGGCGCGGCCGTCGCGCAATGCCTGCAGTGCGTGGGTACGCTCGTTCTGGGTCAATTCGCCCGATAGCGCCACGACCGAGAAGCCGCGCTCCGACAACGTTGCCTGCAGATGCCGCACCGCCTCGCGGGTGTTGCAGAACACCAGCGCGCTCGGCGATTCGAAGAAGCGCAAGGTGTTGACGACCGCATGGTCGACGTCGCCAGGCGCGATCCGGATGGCGCGGTAATCGATGTCGGCATGACCGCCTTCGTCGCCGCCAACCTCGATGCGGAAAGCTTCCTGCTGATATTCCTTGGCCAGGGCGATGATGACGCGCGGCAGGGTCGCCGAGAACAATAGGGTGCGGCGGGTCTCCGGCGTGGTCTCGAGGATGAATTCCATATCCTCGCGAAAACCGAGATCGAGCATTTCGTCGGCCTCGTCGAGCACGACGGCCTTCAGTTCGGAAATATCCAGCCTGTTGCGCCTCAAATGATCGCACAGCCGCCCCGGGGTACCGACCACGATGTGGGCGCCGGCCGCGAGCTCGCGCTGTTCACGGCGCGGATCCATGCCGCCGACGCAGGAAACCACGCGCGCATCGGCGTATTGATAGAGCCAGGCGAGTTCGCGATGGACCTGCAGCGCCAGCTCGCGCGTCGGTGCGACGATCAGGGCAAGCGGTGCGCCGGCCCGCTCGAACCGCTCGGCATCGCCGAGCAGTTCGGCTGATATGGCGAGGCCATAGGCGACGGTTTTGCCGGAGCCGGTCTGCGCCGACACCAGCAGGTCGCGGCCGGCAGCGTCATTTGCCAGCACGGCGGTCTGGACCGGCGTCAGGGAATCGAAATTGCGCTCGGCCAGGGCTCGGGCGAGCGGCGGACTTGTGGTCAGGGATGTCACGAGATCAGAACCTTAATGGGCGCAGCTGCGCCGGAAAGCCGAATAAAGCCTCGAACCATACGATCGAGGCTGCCGGCTGGAGGATGCGCGGGTCCGATGACCCGAACGATTTGAATGAGATAGGCACCCTTTAGGCCATTCGCAGCCAAAGCGCCATGGAATGTTGGTGGAGGCTGCATTGCGTCGTTAACGGCGGGGCTATGGTGTTGATATTGCAGCGATATCCCGTCGTCCCGGCCTTGAGCCGGGACCCATACCGCGTGATCTCTCGATGAGGTTCGGTAGCCGAGACCATCCG
Organism: Bradyrhizobium sp. AUGA SZCCT0158; assembly: GCF_018130065.1. GTDB lineage: Bacteria > Pseudomonadota > Alphaproteobacteria > Rhizobiales > Xanthobacteraceae > Bradyrhizobium. The sequence continues at coordinate 48,634 of NZ_JAFCME010000040.1, forward strand.
CAAAACTTCTTCCTGTGATTATGGGTCCCCCGATGCGCAATTGCGCATCTGTGGTCAAGGCCGGGACGACGGCGTTCTTTGTTGCTGCACTGAACACTGAACACACCTTCGCAATCTCGCGACGCACTGCGCCCGAGCTTTGCCAGAAACTTCCCGCCCTCTCATGAGAGGGCGCAAGGAAGACCGGGTGCGCGCTGCACCCGCGGTCCCGTGTGCGGTTAGCACAAGAAATGCTGCACACGAGCATACAGGGCAGCGGAGAACACCCGGCCTTCCCTGCGCAATGGCTTTACGGCTTATGCCGTGCTC
>NZ_JAFCME010000041.1 GCF_018130065.1 Bradyrhizobium sp. AUGA SZCCT0158
ACCCGGCCTTCCCTGCGCAATGGCTTTACGGCTTATGCCGTGATCTCCCCGGAGACGAGTTCTTGGTTGACTCCGTCGCTGCCGGTTCAGCTTGCGCTTAGCCGACGACTTGACGCCTGCAACGGGCGCCAGGACCACACGGTTTTGCCGTACGCTTATCCACGCCGTCGTCGAGGCGTAAACCAGCGTCCACCGCAACCCGCCCAACGTCCGTGACGACGGCCGACGCCCTCTGAGTAGGACGGGATGGCGATAGATGCGCACTGATTTGGGTCGGCCGACAACAGAAATATTTTTGATTTACAGAAACATTCTGCTTGACACGATTTCCGTAAATCAGAACTGATTTGCCCGTCGGGTCAGTTTGCCGCACATTACCTGCCGTCAGCGCGATATGGCACAGCGCCATGAGGGCATTCACGGCGATTGACCGTGCGATGAATACCTATGGAATGTTGGTCAATCTCACTTCGGAGCAGGAACGGCTGGCCAGGGACGACGTCGCCAAATTTCTCGAAGGCAAGCGCTTCGATGAACGCACGCTGGCCGTCGAGGGCCTCAAATATCTGAAGGGCCGTCCCTCAGGGCGGCGCGAGCCGATCTAGTTCAGGACGGCGTCGAGCAACTCGTCTGGCAGAAAGGGTTTCATCAGGAAGCGTGTATCTTGCGGAATGTAAGGTGGGCCGCGTCCGGACACCATCACCACGTTCAAAAGGGGGAACTTGCGTTTGGCGTACTGCGCCAGCGCGACGCCGGACATATCGCCCGCAAGATTTACGTCCGTTACCAGGGCCCGCAGTTCAGTGCCGGTCGCAACCAGCACGAGTTCGGCCGCCTCCGCGCTCGCGCACTCGACCACTTCGAGGCCTTGCTCTTTGAGCAGGTCAGCCAAGAACGCCCGCTGCAACGGGTCGTCTTCCACAACAAGAGCAATAAAATTCATCATGGCGGCCTCTTGAGTATTCAATCCCGGAAAGCGGTTATTGTTCAACCGGCCCTCGCCTGGCCACCCGATCGGCCGCGATCGTGCTGGCTTAAGGGTTCCCCGATGTATCGCGGTTTTGTTCGACCGCCCTTATCGCCACGTTGGTAAGCCGCATGCGACTGCGCACACCTGCACGCCAGGCGTCCGCGATGGCGTTTGCGGCCACGGTCTGCGTCTCCCGGAATTCGACGGCCTGCTCGGTGCGAATGAGATAGTCCATCGCGATGTTGAGCGCGTCGTCCATCACATTATCGAATTCGCCAAACCGCCAAGGGTACATGGGACGAACCTGAACCGGAGATATTCTCATCCTTGAAGGCCACCACGCGTCGTGCCTGACGCCGGGCTGTCGATCTTCTCCAGCCTCTCGGCGTCGGCGTCGTACTGTTTGGACAATTCTTTCAGTTTCACCGAGGCCTCGAGGTCGCTCATCGTCAGCGCGAGGCGGCCTGCTCGTCGGGCTTGCTCTCGGAGATCTTCGCTTTGCTTGCTCATCTGAGCTAACCCTGAGAGTCCGCTAACCGACACAAGGGTCATTCGTTCCGGGGCGACCGCATCTTCTGTTTTTGGGGAGCAGCCAAGGAAACGGCCCCAGTGGGAGGGGGTTAATGGCTGGGGCCGCCATTCCGCATCGGACGCAAATCAGCGGTAATCGCCCGATGGACTAAACCAAGTTCCGTGGGAAATGTTGGTTCCACATCACGGCGGCTTGTTCTGCTTCTGGGAACGCAGCCCGGCCCGCTCCGGTTTTATTCGTGGGGCAGCAAGACACTGGTGTGCTGCCATGTGGACCTCGCTATTGGCGCTTTCCGCCACCGCCATCGTCCTACCGGCAATCGTGGTCGTTGGCCTGTTCCGGCTTGCGGCCTTGAAGCGGCCCGGCGACCTGAAGGCCCCGTCCCAGGCGGACGAATGGGCCTCCTCGCACGAACTGCAGACACCTAAATAGGTCAGCCGCCCTGTTGGATTCCATCGACCTGCGGGTTCCATCTGCCGCGCGGTTTCCCGCGCGCTGTTGCGCCGATGCGACAATTGATTAATCGATCTCGTGCTACCTCTCGGACGGCTCGGGCCGCACGCGACGTGCGATTCTTGGTTTGTGACTCATGGGGAGCACCATGGAATGAACCGTTGCTTGCGCTCACTGTCCTGTCTTCTCGCCGCAACCGCGCTCGCCCTGTTCGCGCCCGAGGCGACGGCGCGGACCAATCCCAAACAGCAACCCGCCAAAAAAACGCACGATGCGAAGAAGCCGCACGATGCGAAGAAAACGCTCGATGCGAAAAAGGATGCTGGTCCGCCACGCAACGCTGCGGCCGAAAAGCGCCGCCATGCGAAACTTGCGAAGAACGCGAAACATGCCGACGCGAAGAAGAAGTCAAAGCGTGCAAAGGACGCCCCCGCTCCCAAGGAGACTGCCAAGGAGACAGCCAAAGAGGCCGTTCCGGCACTGACCGGCGATCTCGCGCTGGTGAAGGAAGCGATCAATCTCGCGCGCAAGGCGAAGACCGACGAGGCGACCGCGACGCGCAACAGGATCGCCGATCCGGCCGCCCAGAAGCTGGTCGAATGGTTCATCCTGCGCCACTCCGAGACCACGGCGAATTTCAGCCGCTATGCCGCCTTCATCGCCGCCCATCCGGAATGGCCGAGCGCGGCGCAGCTGCGCCGGCGGGCCGAAGCGCGGCTGTGGCAGGAGCGCGCCGATGGCGCCAAGGTGCGGGGCTTCACCGGTGAGGCGCCGATCAGCGCCAGGGGCAAACTGGCGCTCGCGCGCGTCAAGCTCAGTGAAGGCGATCGCGACGGCGCGGGCCGGCTGGTGCGCGACGCGTGGCGGTCGGACGAATTGTCGGAGCGCGTCGAACCCGACGTGCTGGAGCAGTTCCGCGACCTTCTCACCCGCGACGATCACCGCGCGCGGATGGACAAGCGCATCGGCGCCAAGGATCTCGCAGGCGCGAAGCGCGCCGCCAAACTCCTCGGCGACGACGACCTGGCGATCGTAAAGGCCTGTGCCGCGGTCAGGGGCAAGTCGAACAAGGCCAAGGAAGCGCTCGACGACGTTCCGGCGGCGGCGCGCGCCGATCTCGGCTACACGCTGTGCCGGATACAGTGGATGCTCGCCGAGAAGCGCATTGACGACGCGGCGCGCCTGATGCTGGCCGCCTCGCCGGAAACGATGGCGCTGCAGGACACCGATCAATGGTGGCGCGAGCGGCGCTCGCTCGCCCGCAAGCTGCTCGATGAAGGCAAATTCCTGACCGCCTACCAGGTGATCCAGCCCGCGGCGCTGGCGGCGAATGAATACTACCGGTCCGACTACCACTTCATGTGCGGCTGGATCGCCCTGCGCTATCTCGATGAGCCCGTCAGCGCGCGGGCGCATTTCGCCCGCATCGACGAGGGCCAGGCCAATCCCACCGTGCTGTCGCGGGCACATTACTGGCGCGCGCGGGTCGCCGAAGCCCTTGGCGACAGGGACATGATGCGCACGAGCTATGAAGCGGCCGCGCGCTACCCGACCGCCTATTACGGCCAGCTCGCGCACGCCAAACTTGGCCGCGACAAGATCGAATTGCGCCCGCCCTCTCCGGCGCTCGCGTCGGCCGGCGCATCGAGCGTCGACGAACGCGTTCGCGCCGCCGACATGCTCTACGAGATCGGCGAGCGCGACGTCGTGCTCTATTTCGTCACCGATCTTGGCGAGCAAAGCTCCAATGTGGCGCTGCTCGAAGCGCTCGGCGAACTCACCGGCCGCCGCAACGATGCCCGCGCGATGCTGCAGATCGGAAAACCCTCGCTCGGCCGCGGGCTGGCGCTCGACCATTACGCGTTCCCGACCATCGGAATTCCGCCGCACAAGCAGATCGCGCCCGAGATCGAGCACAGCATGATCTACTCGGTGGCGCGCACCGAGAGCGCGTTCGACCAGCGCGACAAGTCTCACGCCAATGCGGTCGGACTGATGCAGATCACCCCTGAGGCCGGACGCGATACCGCCAAGCGCTTTGGCGTCAAATATGATTGGGACCGGATGGTTTCCGATCCCGTCTACAACACCCAAATGGGCGCCGGCGAACTCAGCGCGCTGCTCCGCGAATACAAGGGCTCCCACATCATGACCTTCGCCGGCTACAACGCCGGTCGCGGCCGGGTCCGGGACTGGATCAAGGCGTATGGCGACCCGCGCGATCCCAAGGTCGATCCGGTCGACTGGGTCGAGCGCATTCCGTTCTCCGAGACGCGAAACTATGTCCAGCGCGTGATCGAGAATCTGGCGGTCTACCGCGTCCGCTTCGACAGCGGCACGGCGATGGCGGCGAAGAGCGGCGAGCGCGTCGCGACGCAGGAGACGAATGCGGCGCCGGCGGCTCCGGCAAGCGCGGCGCAATAGACTCTCTCACCGTCGTCCCGGCCTTGAGCCGGGACGACGAGGATATTCAATCCACCTTCACATTGGCGGCCTTGATCATCGGCCACCATTTTGCGATTTCCGCCTTCTGCCACTCACCGAGCGCTTCGGGCGTCAGCTTGTCCTTCGGCGTCATTTGCAGGCCGAGGTTTTCGAGCTGCTTGCGCACCGCCGGATCGTTCAACGCCTCGACGGCCGCCGCGTTCAACCTGGTGACGATTTCCTTCGGCGTACCCTTCGGCACCCACAAGCCCGACCACAGCGTCATGTGAAATCCGCGCAAGCCCGCTTCTTCGGCAGTCGGAATGTCGGCGGCGGATTCCGAGCGCTTGGTATCGGTGACGGCATAGCCGCGGATGGTTCCGGCACGCACCTGGTTGATCGAATTGGAGAGCTGATCGACGATCATATCGATCTGTCCGGCGACGAGGTCGTTCATGGCCGGCCCGGTGCCGCGATACGGCACATATTGCAGCTTGATGCCGGTGACGTTCTCGAAATAGAGCCCGGCGATGTGACTGCCCGATCCGGCGCCGGCGGTGCCGGTCGCCGCCGGCTCGGGCCTCGCCTTGAGCCACGCCAGCAATTCGCCCAGCGATTTCGCCGGCACCGCGTTCTTGCTGACGACGATCATCGTGTTGCTCGGCAGAAGCACCACCGGCTCGAGATCGGTGACGAGGTCGTAGCCGAGCTTGTTGTAGATCGCGCCGTTGGCCACGTGGGTGCCGAGATGGCCGAAGCTGATGGTGTAGCCGTCCGGCGGTGACCGCACCGCGCGGCCGACGCCGATCGAACCGGCGGCACCGGTGACGTTCTCGATCTGGACGACCTCGCCGAGCGTCGCCTTCATGCGCTCGGCCAGGATTCGCGCCATCACGTCCGACGGGCCGCCGGCGGAGAACGGCACGATGATGGTGATGGGACGCGACGGAAAATTCTGCGCGACCGCGGCGCCGCCGAACGCCAACACCGAAAGCGCAGCCAGTAATAATTTTCGCATCAACCCCTCCCCTCAAAAACGTTTCACCGTCATTGCGAGCGGAGCGAAGCAATCCATTGGGCCGGAAAGTAGGTGTGGATTGCTTCGTCGCTACGCTCCTCGCAATGACGTCCTATAGTTTCGCACGGCTTAAAATTGCGCGTAGTCGATCGGCTGATGTCGATCGAGCGTGCGCGTGACCGGCGGCAACGGATACTTAAGCCCTGTCGCGCAATTGAACAGCATCACGCGATCATTCTTCGTGACGCGGCCGTCGGCAAGGCTTTCCTTGTAGGCAGCATAGGTCGCCGCGCCCTCCGGACACAACAAAAAGCCTTCCTCGCGCGCCACTTCATTGAGCGCAGCAGAAATCTTCTCGTCATCGACCGCGATGGCAAAACCCTTGCTCTCGCGGACCGCGCGCAGGATCAGAAAATCTCCGACCGCCTGCGGCACGCGGATGCCCGATGCAATAGTGTGGGCGTCTTCCCAGCGCGGCGCGTGCTCGGTGCCGTTCTCGAAGGCACGGACCATCGGCGCGCAGCCCGACGCCTGCACCGCCACCATCCGCGGACGTTTTGAACCCATGAAGCCGATGGCCTCGAGTTCGGCGAACGCCTTCCACATCCCGATCAGGCCGGTGCCGCCGCCGGTCGGATAGAAGATCACGTCGGGCACGTCCCAGCCGAGCTGTTCGGCGAGCTCGAGCCCCATCGTCTTCTTGCCTTCGATCCGGTACGGCTCCTTCAGGGTCGAGGTGTCGAACCAGCCGGCCTTTGCCTTGCCCTCGCCGACGATTTTGCCGCAGTCGTCGATCAGGCCGTTGACCCGATAGACCGTGGCGCCCTGCAGCTCGATTTCGCTGACATTCACTTCCGGCGTATCGGCCGGGCAGAAGATCGTGGTCTTGATGCCGCAGGAGGTGGCGTAGGCGGCGAGCGCCGCGCCTGCATTGCCGTTGGTCGGCATCGCCATGTGCCTGATGCCGAGCGCTTTGCCCATCGACACCGCCATCACGAGGCCGCGGGCCTTGAACGATCCAGTGGGAAGCCGGCCCTCGTCCTTGACGATGATCTCGCCGCCGCCGAGCTTCTTGCCGAGCTTTGGCAGCCGGATCAGCGGCGTCGTCACCTCGCCGAGGCTGACAATGTCAGTCACCTTGCGCACCGGGAGCATCTCGCGGTAGCGCCACATGTCGGCCGGCCGCTGCGCCAGCGCGTCCTTGGTCAGCGCTTTCTTCACGCCGGCAAGATCGTAGCGCACCAGCAGCGGCTTGTTCGCCTTGGAGAGATTGTGGATCTGGTCGGCGGGATAATGATCGCCTTCCATCGCGCATTCGAGATGGGTCACGAACGTCGGACGCTCGATGGTCAGGTTGTCGTTTTCTTTCACGGGCTTTGTTCTTTCTTCTTGCGTCAACGGCATTTGGTTCACTGCTGTCATTGCCGGGCTTGACCCGGCAATCCATCGCCTTCGAAAGAGTCTTGCGAAGCGCGATGGATGCGCGGGTCAAGCCCGCGCATGACAAGCTACATGTTCAGCACGCGGCCATAGGCATCGAGCACCGCTTCCTTCATCATTTCAGACAGCGTCGGATGCGGGAAGATGGTGTGCATCAGCTCTTCTTCCGTCGTCTCCAGATTCATCGCCACGACGTAGCCCTGGATCAGTTCGGTGACTTCGGCGCCGATCATGTGGGCGCCGAGCAACTGGCCGGTCTTCTTGTCGAAGATCACCTTGACCAGGCCCTGGTCCTCGCCGAGCGCGATCGCCTTGCCGTTGCCGACGAACGGAAAACGCCCGACGCGGATTTCGCGGCCGCCCTCTTTCGCTTTGGCCTCGGTGAGGCCGACCGAGGCGACCTGCGGGTGGCAATAGGTGCAGCCGGGAATGAGGTTCTTGTCCATCGCGTGCGGATGCAGGCCCTTAATCGCCTCGATGCAGACCACGCCCTCATGCTCGGCTTTGTGCGCCAGCATCGGGGGGCCTGCGACGTCGCCGATGGCATAGATGCCGGGCACATTGGTCGTGCCATAGCCGTCGATCACGACGCAGCCGCGATCGGTTTTGACGCCGAGTTTTTCCAGACCGAGGTTTTCGATATTGCCGACGACGCCGACCGCGGAGATCACCCGGTCGACTTCGATGCTCTGCGTCTTGCCCTTGCCGTCGTCGATGGTGGCGATGACGCTGTCGCTCTTCTTGTCGAGTTTTGTGACCTTGGTATTGGTGAGGAGCTTGATGCCCTGCTTCTCGAACGCCTTGTGGGCGAACTTCGATATTTCGGCGTCTTCCACCGGCAGGATCTGCGGCAGCACTTCGACGACAGTCACTTCGGAACCCATGGTGCGGAAAAACGAAGCGAACTCCATGCCGATCGCGCCGGAGCCGACCACCAGCAGCGACTTCGGCATCTTGTCCGGCACCATCGCCTCGAAATAGGTCCAGACCAGCTTCTTATCGGGCTCCAGCCCCGGCAGCACGCGCGGCCGCGCGCCGGTGGCAAGGATGATGTGTTTGGCCTGATAGGCGCCCTCACCCAGCGCGCCCTTCGGCGCTTCGACCGCGGATTTCTTCACCGTGACCTTGCCCGGCGCGTCGATCGAGGCGTCGCCCCAGATGATCGAAACCTTGTTCTTCTTCATCAGGAAGCCGACGCCGTCATTGAGGCGTTTTGAAACCCCGCGCGAGCGCTGCACCACCGCCTTCGGGTCGTAGGACACTTTCTCGGCCGACAGCCCGTAATCCTTGGCGTGCTGCATGTAGTGGTAGATTTCCGCCGAGCGTAACAGCGCCTTGGTCGGGATGCAGCCCCAGTTCAGGCAGATGCCGCCGAGATAGGATTTTTCCACGATCGCGGTCTTGAACCCGAGCTGCGCGGCGCGGATCGCCGTGACGTAACCGCCGGGGCCGGAGCCGATGATGATGACGTCAAAGGAAGTGTCGGCCATGCGCTCATTCTCATCATTCAACCGGACTATTAGCCTCCGTCATTGCGAGGAGCAGTTGCGACGAAGCAATCCATGTTTCCGGTGGTGAAATGGATTGCTTCGCTGCGCTCGCAATGACGGCTGTCACACCATCATCATGACGGGGTTTTCGATCAGCCGCCTGAAGGCGCCGATCAACTCGGCGCCGAGCGCGCCGTCGATGGCGCGGTGGTCGCAGGACAGTGTCGCGCTCATCACGTGCGCGGCCTCGATCTTGCCGTTGCGCACCACCGCCCGCTCTTCGCTGGCGCCGACCGCGAGGATCGTCGACTGCGGCGGATTGATCACGGCCGTGAAATGGCTGATGCCGAACATGCCGAGGTTGGAAACGGACGACGTACCGCCCTGATATTCCTGGGGCTTGAGTTTTCGCGTCCGCGCGCGGGCTGCGAGGTCCTTCATCTCGTTCGAAATGGTCGACAGCGACTTGCTCTCCGCATTGCGGATGATCGGCGTAATAAGGCCGCCGGGCATTGCCACGGCGACACCGACGTCGGAATGCTTGTGCTTGACCATGCCGGCTTCGGTCCAGCTGACATTGCAGTCCGGCACCTGCTGGAGCGCGACGGCGAGCGCCTTGATGACGAAGTCGTTGACCGACAGCTTGTAGAGCGGCTTCTTCTCCTTGTCCTTGGGAGCCGCCGCATTGATCTGCTCGCGCGCCTCGAGCAGCCGTCCGATGTCGCAGTCGATGGTGAGGTAGAAGGTGGGAATGCTCTGCGTGGCCGCGGTCAGGCGCTGAGCGATGGTACGGCGCATGCCGTCATGCGGCACGATTTCGTAGGAGCCTTCCTCGAACAGCGCGAGGATCTGCTTGTCCGACATCGCGGGCGCGATGCTCGGAGCGGCGCCAGGCGCAGCCGCCTTGAGGCCCTTGCCGGATTTGGCTCCTTCGACGTCGCGCGCGACGATGCGGCCGTGCGGACCCGAACCGTTGATGCGCCCGAGTTCGATGCCGGCTTCCTTGGCCAGACGGCGCGCGAGCGGCGAAGAGAACACGCGGGCGTGGCCGTTGGCTTGAGGCGTTGCGGCTGGCGGGGCGGAAGCCGCCGCCTGTGGCGCGGCAGCCTGTGTCGGCCCGGTTGCTGCGGGCTTCGGCGCGGGCGCCGCGGCAGGCGCCGGTGCGGCTGCAGCAGGTGCGGCAGCGGGCGCAGGTGCGGCTTTTGCAGCCGGTGCAGGCGCGGCTCCGGCGGCCTTCACGTCCTCGCCATCGCCGGCCAGGACCGCGATGATGTCGTTGACCGGAACATCCTGCGTGCCTTCAGGCACCAGGATCTTGGCGATCGTGCCCTCGTCGACGGCCTCGACTTCCATCGTCGCCTTGTCGGTCTCGATCTCCGCGATCACGTCGCCGGACTTGACCTTGTCGCCCTCTTTCTTGAGCCACTTGGCAAGGTTGCCCTTTTCCATCGTCGGCGACAGCGCAGGCATCAAAATGTTGATCGGCATTGTCAGTGACCCTGTTGCGACCGCAGCGTGGTATTACCCACGTCGGTCGGCCGATTTATTTCGGCTTCGAACATTTCGACGATACGCGCCAGCGCCTCGTCCTCGGTGTGGCCGCTTTCGCGCGCATAGGCCCTTGCGGCATGCCGCGCGATGTCGACCAGCAGCAGGCCCCACATGTCCGGCTCCTCGAACGCCCGCTGAAACGCGATCGAGAGCCCGCCATCGACCACGAAGGCGCGCAGCACTTCGATCGCGTCGTCACGACCGATGACGTCGGGCGGTAAGGGTTGCTCCTTGGGACCGGCCATCGGAGCCTACCGGTATGAAACGGCTTTGGCGGCGGCGACCACCTCGGCGACATTGGGCAATGCGAGCTTTTCCAAATTCGCCGCATAGGGCATCGGCACGTCCTTGCCCGACACCCGCGCCACCGGCGCATCCAGATAGTCGAAGGCCTGCTCCATGATGCGGGCGGCGATCTCGGCGCCGACGCCGCTCTGCTGCCAGCCCTCCTCCACCGTGACCGCGCGGCCGGTCTTCTTGACCGAGGCGATGATGGTGTCGGTGTCCATCGGGCGCAGCGTGCGCAGGTCGATCACCTCGGCCTCGATGCCTTCTTTTGCCAACTCATCGGCGGCCTTGAGCGCGTAGCTCATGCCGTTCGACCAGGAGATCAGCGTGACGTGGCCGCCGGAGCGGACGATGCGCGCCTTGCCGATCGGGATCACGTAGTCGTCGAGTTTCGGGACTTCGCCGGTGTGGCCGTACAGCATCTCGTTTTCGAGGAAGATCACCGGGTTGGGATCGCGGATCGCGGCTTTCAGCAAGCCCTTGTAGTCGGCGGCCGAGAACGGCGCGACGACCTTCAATCCCGGAATCTGCGAGTACCAGGCCGAATAATCCTGGCTGTGCTGGGCGGCGACGCGGGAAGCTGCGCCGTTGGGGCCACGGAACACGATCGAGCAGCCCATCTGGCCGCCGGACATGTACAGCGTCTTGGCCGCCGAATTGATGATCTGGTCGATCGCCTGCATCGCGAAATTGAATGTCATGAATTCGACGATCGGCTTCAGGCCGGACATCGCCGCGCCGACGCCGACGCCGGCAAAACCATGCTCGGTGATCGGCGTATCGATCACGCGCCTGGCGCCGAATTCCTGGAGCAAGCCCTGCGTTACCTTGTAGGCGCCCTGATACTCGGCGACCTCTTCGCCCATGATGAATACGTCGGGGTCGCGCCGCATCTCTTCGGCCATCGCGTCGCGCAGCGCTTCGCGGATGGTCTGGGAGATCATCTCGGTGCCCTCAGGCACTTCCGGATCGGGCTCGGCCACCGCTGCGGGTGCCGCGGTCGCCTGCGGCGCCGAGATCATCGGCTTGCCTTCGCCGACCGGCGAACGGGATTCTTCGACTTCCTTCGCGACACTGGGCGCGGGAGCTGGTGCTGCCTTGCCGAGATCGGCAGCGCTTTCGCCATCGGCTAAAATGGTCGCGATCGGCGTGTTGACCGCGACGTCGTTAGTGCCTTCCGGGATCAATATCTTGCCGAGCGTGCCCTCATCGGTCGCCTCGACTTCCATCGTCGCCTTGTCGGTTTCGATCTCGGCGATGACATCGCCCGACTTGATCGTCTCGCCTTCCTTCTTCAGCCATTTCGCAAGGTTGCCCTTCTCCATGGTTGGCGAAAGCGCAGGCATCAATACTTGAATGGGCATATCGGCTCCCGAAATCACTCTTTAGTTTTGTTCTGCGCGTGGCTTGATTATCAGCGGTACACGTCGGTCCAGAGCTCGGACGCATCGGGCTCGGGATCGTGCTGGGCGAAATCCGCCGACTCATTGACGATCTCGCGCACTTCGGCGTCGATGGCCTTCAATTCCTGCTCGGTGACCTTGGCCGCCAGCAGGCGATTGCGCACCTGCTCGATCGGATCCTGGTCGTGGCGGACCTTTTCGACCTCCTCGCGGGTCCGGTATTTCGCCGGATCCGACATCGAATGGCCGCGGTAGCGATAGGTCTGCATTTCCAGAATGAACGGCCCCTTGCCGGCGCGGCAATGGGCCACCGCCTTGTCGCCGGCGGCCTTCACGGCGCGGACGTCCATGCCGTCGACCTGTTCGCCCGGGATGTTGAAGGAAATGCCGCGCTTGGAGAAATCGGTCTGGGATGACGAACGCGTCACCGACGTGCCCATGGCATAGCGGTTGTTCTCGATGATGTAGATCACCGGCAGCTTCCACAGCTGCGCCATATTAAAACTCTCGTAGACCTGCCCCTGGTTGGAGGCGCCGTCGCCGAAATAAGCGAGGCTGACAAAATCATTGCCGCGGTAGCGGTTGGCGAAGGCGAGCCCCGTCCCGAGCGAAACCTGCGCGCCGACGATGCCGTGGCCGCCGTAGAAATTCTGCTCCTTGCTGAACATGTGCATGGAGCCGCCCTTGCCCTTGGAATAGCCGCCCTGGCGTCCGGTCAATTCGGCCATCACGCCCTTGGCTTCCATCCCGCAGGCCAGCATATGCCCGTGGTCGCGGTATCCGGTTATGACCTGATCGCCCTTTTTCAGGGCCATCTGCATCCCGACCACGATGGCTTCCTGTCCGATATAGAGATGGCAGAAGCCGCCGATCGCGCCCATGCCGTAGAGCTGGCCGGCCTTTTCCTCGAAACGGCGGATCAGCAGCATGTCCCGCAGGGCTGCCAGTTCCTGCGCCTTGGTGAATTCCGGTGGAGAGCTGAAGCTTTTCTCTAGACCCTTCTCTTTCCCATTTTCCTGCCCTGCTTCCTTGGTGACGGTTTTTTTGGGTGCGGCCATGGCAATTCCGGATGAGAGAGAAGGATCAGCCTCTCTAACCCAACTCAAACCGCCGTGAAAGGATTGCGTGCGCTCGGGAAAATATTGCTATGCCGCAGTGCAACGCGGCGCGACATTTTTGTGATCGATATCGCGAAATTTTGAAATTTGCGGAATCCGGCCGGCCGTCATCCCGGCGTAACAGTCGGGGCGCGCGAGCCGCAAGCAGCCTGAAAGTCAGTTCGGCTTGAGGACCTTGATCAGGTCGCGGGGGTTGGCGTAGTCGAGCTGGAAGCGTGCGCGCTCGTCCAGCATGTCGGGGTCGACCCGGTCGGAGCGGAGCAGCGAAACGCGCTGCTCGCCCTGGGCCCGTTCCCGCTTCAGCCGCGCCAATTCGGACGTCAGCGCGATGATCTCCTGATCGAGCTCCTGCCGCGCGTTGAGCCCGTATTTGCCGGTATAGGCGTTGACGCCGAAATAGCCGACCATCAGCGCCGCCATCGTGTAGAGGGCGAGCCCGGTCAGTATCGATTTCAGTCGGGTGCGGGAGACCATGGCGCCAAGATGCGACGGTCAGGTTAACGGAAGCCTAAGATGGCCGACGCGGGGCACAATTGGCGCCCCGTCATTGCGAGCCACCGGGTCGCGCGAACGAGCGCCCGATGACAGCCTCCGCGAAGCAATCCATGGCGCGGCATAACGGACAGATGGATTTGCTTCGCTTCGCTCGCAATGACGCTGAGAGTGCAGCCTAGCCGTTCTGCTTTTCGATAAAGGCCGCGAATGCATCGATATACTGCTGCAGCGTCTTCTGCAGCGTTTCCTTGGTGAGGGCGCCCTTGTCGTCGAAGGCGTCGCCGACGCCGTTCAGGTAGATCTCGGGCTGACCGAGAATCGGCCCCGAGATGCCCGGCAGGATGTTCTGCAGATGCTTGGCCGCGCTGACGCCGCCGAGCGCTCCCGGCGAGTTGCTGACGATGCCGACCGGCTTGCCGAGGAACGAGCTCTTGCCATAGGGGCGCGAGCCGACGTCGATGGCGTTCTTCAGGACGCCCGGGATCGAGCGGTTATATTCGGGCGTCACGAACAGCACGCCGTTCGACTTCTGCAGTTTTTCGCGGAACGCGAGCCAATCGGCCGGCGGCGCGGCTTCCAGATCCTGGTTGAAGAAGGAAATGCCTTCCAGCGTGGTGACGTCGAGCTTCAGCGAGGCCGGCGCGAGCTTGGCCAGGGCATTGGCGATCTTGAGAGAAAAGCTCTCCTTGCGGAGCGAGCCGACGATGGTGACGATGCTGTGAGCCATTGGAATTCCCTTTTGAAGCTGAAGCGCCGGCGCTCACTTACGCCACATCGACACAAGGATGCAAGTGCATGAAATGAGCAATTCTGGAAACGCAGCGTTCGCATAATGCTTGTGGATCAAGAAAAAGTGCTTGAGCCAACGCTGAAAGAGCATCTGCCCGGGGCACACATCTTGCGGATCGGCGCGGAGGAACCAACTTGGCCGACGAGCCTTATGAATGCAATCTCAGCGCCGATGGCCCCGTCGGCTTCGGAGTGAATTCATGCCCTCGCGTTTTTTCCAGGCGGCTATCGTCGTCCTGATCGTGCTGCTCGCCGCTCTGGTCGGACAGCCTTATCTCGACCGGCTGCTGTTCGCGGCCACCACCCCGCGGCCCGTGACGGCGAGAAGTGATCTTGCGGAAGCCGAGCGCGCGACCGTCAGCCTGTTCGAGCGGGTATCACCCTCGGTGGTTCAGGTCGTCGGCGCCGGCCCCGGTGCCGGTTCGACGGATCTCGAGGGCGAAGCCGGACGCGAGCAGAGCGGCACCGGCTTCGTCTGGGACGGCGCCGGACATATCGTGACGAACAATCACGTAGTTGCCGGAACCAGGGATGTTGCGATCCGCTTCGCCAGCGGCGAAGTCGTTGGCGCCTCGATCGTGGGAACGGCGCCGAACTACGATCTTGCGGTCGTCAGGGTGCGAAGCACCCGTAACCTGCCCAGTCCGATCGTGGTCGGCAGCTCCGCCGACCTGAAGGTCGGCCAGGCGGCCTTCGCCATCGGCAACCCGTTCGGCCTCGACCAGTCGCTCACCACAGGCGTGATTAGCGCCTTGAAGCGGCGGCTGCCGACCAGCGCCGGCCGGGAAATCGGTAACATGATTCAGACCGATGCTGCGGTTAATCCCGGCAATTCCGGTGGCCCGCTACTCGATTCCGCAGGACGCCTGATCGGCGTCACCACGGCAATCATTTCTCCGTCCGGCTCCAACGCCGGCATCGGATTCGCCATTCCGGTAGATACCGTGAACCGGGTCGTGCCTGAACTTATCCAGAAGGGACGCGTTCCGACTCCGGGCATCGGGATCGTCGCTGCCAACGAGGCCGTCGCAACCCGGCTCGGCATTGAAGGCGTCGTGGTGGTGCGGGCAATGCCGGGCTCGCCCGCCGCAACAGCCGGATTGCGCGGCATCGACCAGGTCGCGGGTGAACTCGGCGACATCATCACCAGCGCCAACGGAAAGCCGACCCGGCGGCTGTCCGATTTGATCGAGCAGCTCGAGGCCGTGGGCGTCGGGCGGGAGATCGAACTTTCGGTCAAGCGCGGCGATCGATCGACGACCGTTCGGGTCAAACTCGAGGACGTCGGCCGGTCCGGCTAGGCCGCCAGCAGGCGGCCTGCCCTGCGCGCTGTGAAAACGTTGAAACTTCCTAGCCCTCCACCATTACCCCTTGCTCGGATTGATCAGGAATTTCTCGCCGGTGGCGCGCTTGTTGTAGACGTCGATATTGGCGAGATCGAGCGTCTCCTGCAGCGACACCACCTTGGTGTAGTGACTGGCAAACGTGGTCTTGAGTTCGGAGGCGACGCGCTGGCGCAATTTGCCGATGTCGGCCGGGCCGATCTTTTGCAGGAACGGCGTGAGCAGCCAGCCGCCGACCGCCCAGGTCAAGCCGAACGCGCGGCTCAACTCAGTCGGACCGGTGTTCAGGCTGCCGTAGATATAGACCTGCTTAAACACATTCGAGCCGTAGCGGCTGTATTCCTTGGCGGTCTTGTTGGCCGCCGTCTCCATGCAAGTGAGGATTTGGCTCGCAAGCTTGCCGCCGCCGATGGCATCGAACGCGATCGTGGCGCCGGTCTCCACCAGCGCATTGGTGAGATCGTCCATGAAGCCGTCGGCGGTGGAATCGACGACATATTTGGCGCCGATCTTGTGCAGGATATCCGCCTGCTCCTTGCTGCGCACGATGTTGACGAGGCCGATGCCGTCCTTGATGCACATCTTGTTGAGCATCTGGCCGAGGTTCGAGGCGGCAGCGGTATGCACCAGCGCCTTGTGATTTTCGCGCCGCATGGTCTCGGTCATGCCGAGCGCGGTCAGTGGATTGACGAACCAGGACGCACCGTCGGCGGCGGTGGTGCCGGCCGGCAGCTCCATCACGTCCCTCACCTTCAACGTGCGATACTGCGCGTACATCGCGCCGCCGATCATCGAGACCGTCTTGCCCATTAGCGCCTTGGCGGCATCCGACGATCCGGTTCGGATCACGGTGCCGGCGCCCTCGTTACCGACCGGCAGCGACTGATCAAGCCGCGCCCCCATCATCCGCATCACGGCTTCCGGCATCTTCGCCGTGACCACAGGCTGGTCCTTGGTGCCCGAGACCTTGGCCGTCGACATGTCGGCGGGGCCGATCAGGAGCCCGAGGTCGGACGGATTAATCGGCGAGGCCTCGACGCGAACGACGACCTCATCGTCGGCCGGTTCTGGAGTCGGGACGCTGGCCAGAGATAGCTCGAGTTCGCCGCTCTTCTTCAGCAGCGAACGCAGCTGCAGCCCGGTGTTGCCGTCACTCATACTTAATTCCTCCCTGCCGGCGGTTCGGCGTTGCCGATCCGCGCTTTGTGTCAGCGATATGGTCGCGGCCAGCGGTGATGTCCACCGGTATCAGCAATTTCAATCAAATTGCGCGCCCGAACCAGGGTCCGCCGACGCGTTGCACTCCGGCAACAGTTCCCGGAAACCGTCCCGTAACAGCCGTTTCCGCCCTTGCACGCCCACATTGTGAGCCGAAACATTGGGGCGTCGCGTGCTTAGCTGTGCAACTGACTCGAGCCTCGGAGGCTGGAATCATGAACCCGCGTCGGCTTGCTACCGAGATGTGGCCCACGCTCGTTTTCACGGGCGGACTTGTGGTGTGGTTTGCCGTCGTCGGTTTGACCGGCACGGAGAAGGTCAACGCGGTGCGCGTCGTGGACCGCCTCGCACCATCTCTTGCCGCCAACGCCGCCTTGGTGGCCGCACCGCCGGCATCCGCGATGAGCCATTCAGCCGCTACGACAGGCAATCCGATCATCAAGCGTGCTGACGTGGCAAAGGCCGCCGAACTTCTGGCGGAGGTGGCGGTCGACGCCGCAGCAGCGCCGGACAAGCAGCAAACCATCGTCGTGGCCGCGCTCAACGATCCGGCAGAAATGCTACCGCCGGTAGTCCCAACCGTCCAGGCGCCAACCGCCAGCACGTCCAACCCGGAGGTGGCCGTCGCCGTCACAGCCGCCCCGGACAAGCAGCACACCATCGTCGTAGCCGCGCTGAGCGATCCTGCGGAAATTCTGCCGCCGGAAATCCCGACCTTCCCGGCGCCAACCGCAAGCACAGCCGCCGCAACGACGCCCGGCCGCGTCGAGCTTGTCGGCGAATGCCAGGTGGCAGAGGCCTGCATCGACCAGTTTCTGTGGGCGCTTTACCAGCGGACGCCCAAGGAGGACACAACCAAGGAGCGTGAGCTCAGGAAAGTGACGATCAAGAGGAAGGGCAAACTGGTGACGGTCACCAGAAGCTTTACCAAGCTCGTCGATAACGATTTCACGTGGAAGGATCCCAAGGCGGCGGAACGAGTCGGCATGCCGATGATGGACTACGTGATCGGCGGCATGGATCGCAGCTTCAAGATCAAGCTGTTTCATACGCTCTACGCCGCCGAGGCCGCCGGACTGCGACCTGGCATCACCAGCGCCTTCCGCGACGACTACCGTCAATCGATCGCAAGCGGCCTGAAGGCGGCGGCCAACCGGTCGTTTCACGGCGGCAGTCTGCGCGGCGGCTATGGCCGCGGGCTTGCCGCCGATATTGTGAGCGTCAACGGCGGCAATCGCGCGCAGCGATGGGCTTCCACCGAAGCGCTCTGGAAATGGGTCGACGCGAACGGAAAACAGTTCGGGATCGGCAGGCCGTATCTCGCCTACGATCCACCGCATGTCGGCCCGATCGACGGCCCGGAATATGCGTCCCGCCGCGGCGGAACGAAGACGGCGGCCGCCGATGCGAAGAAGCGGCAGAAACAGGTCGTTCAGGCCAAGGCCAGCACGGCCAAGTCCAGCATGGCGAAGCGCCAGATCACCGCGAAACCGCCGAGCAGCAAGCCGGCTAGCCGGCTTGCTGCGGCGCGCTAGCTTTAAACCAGCGCCTTCAGCGCCGCCCGCCCAGCGTATTTCGCCTGCGCGCCGAGTTGCTGTTCGATGCGCAGCAATTGATTGTACTTGGCGGTGCGGTCGGAGCGCGCCAAGGATCCGGTTTTGATCTGGCCGCAATTGGTGGCGACCGCGAGATCGGCGATGGTGGAATCCTCGGTCTCGCCGGAACGGTGCGACATGACAGAGGTGTAGCCGTATTTGTGCGCCAGTTCGACGGCGGAAAGCGTTTCGGTCAGCGTGCCGATCTGGTTGACCTTGATCAGGATTGAGTTGGCGCGGCCGTTCTTGATGCCGTCGGCGAGCCTTGTGACATTGGTGACGAACAGATCGTCGCCGACCAGCTGGCACTTCTTGCCGACGAGGTCGGTCAATTCCTTCCAGCCGTCCATGTCGTCTTCCGACATGCCGTCCTCGATCGTGACGATCGGATAGCGCGCGACGAGATCGGCGAGATATTTCGCCTGCTCGGAGCGCGAGCGGGTCTTGTTCTCGCCGCCATAGACGTAATTGCCGTCCTTGAAGAACTCGGTCGCGGCGCAATCGAGGCCGAGCATGACGTCGCTGCCCGCACTGTAGCCGGCCTTGCCGATTGCGCTGACGACGAATTCGAGCGCGGCATCCGCCGACGGCAGGTTCGGCGCGAAACCGCCCTCGTCGCCGACATTGGTGTTGTGACCGGCCTTCTTCAGTTCGCCCTTCAGCGTATGGAAGATTTCAGCGCCGCAGCGCAGCGCCTCGGCGAAGGTCGCCGCCCCTACCGGCAGGATCATGAATTCCTGGAAGTCGATCGGGTTGTCGGCGTGCACGCCGCCATTGATGATATTCATCATCGGCACCGGTAGAGTGCGCGCCGAGGTGCCGCCGACATAGCGATAGAGCGGCATGTCGAAGGATTCCGCGGCCGCCTTGGCGCAGGCCAGGGAAACGCCAAGGATGGCGTTGGCACCTAACCGGCTCTTGTTCGGCGTGCCGTCGAGATCGATCATGATCTGGTCGATCTGGACTTGTTCTTCAACGGGGCGGTCGGCGAGCGCCTCGAAGATTTCGCCGTTGATGGCCTCGACCGCCTTCTGCACGCCCTTGCCGAGGTAACGCTTCTTGTCGCCGTCCCGCAGTTCGACCGCCTCATGGGCGCCGGTGGAGGCGCCAGAAGGCACCGCAGCGCGGCCGATCGAGCCGTCTTCCAGCACCACATCGACTTCAACGGTGGGATTGCCACGGCTGTCGAGGATTTCGCGGCCGATGATGTCGATGATGGCGGTCATGTCTTGCACTTTCCTGGATGGTTCCGGGGCTGGATTTGGGCGCGTCTTACACGGCGCGCAAGCAAATGTGAACGGCTAGTCTGGTGGCTTCGACTGACGGGCCAATGTGGTAAGACTATGCTGATCCAGGGTTGATCTTCGCGTCCAAACCTTCTCGTTCAAGAACCGGGGTAACGCAATGAATCGCCGCCAGTTTCTCAAAATTTCCGCTGCCGGAATTTTAGCCACGCCTGCGCTTGCACGGCTTGCGGATGCCCAGGAGAGCCCGTTCCGCGTCAAATATTATCCGGTCGCCGCAGGCATGGGCTCGCGCGACGTCACGCCGGCGCCCGATGGCACGATGTGGTTCTGCGGCCAGCGCAACGGCACGCTGGGGCGGCTCGATCCGCGCGATGGGTCATACAAGCTGGTCGACCTCGGCAAGGGCGCCGCTCCCCATGGCGTCATCATCGGTCCCGATGGCGCGCCGTGGGTCACCGAAGGTGGGCAGAACGCGATCGCCCGCGTCGATCCCAGCGATCACAAGGTGACGCTGTTTCGCCTGCCCGAGAACGAAGCCTATGCCAACCTCAACACCGCCGTGTTCGACAAAAACGGCATCTACTGGTTCACCGGCCAGTCCGGCATCTATGGCCGGCTCGACCCGAAATCGGGCGACATGACGGTCTTCAAGTCGCCGCGCGGCCGCGGCACCTATGGCATGACCATCACGCCGAAGGGTGACATCTGGTACGCCTCGCTCGCTGGCAATCACATCGCGAAAATCGATCCGGCAACCGGCAACGCCACCGTGGTCGACCCGCCGACGCCCAATCAGGGCGCGCGCCGGGTGTGGTCGGACTCGAAGGGCCGGATCTGGGTCAGCGAATGGAACAGCGGCAACGTGTCGATGCACGATCCTTCTGATGGCTCCTGGAAGGCCTGGAAGCTGCCCGGCGACAACCCGCGCACCTATGCGGTCTATGTCGACGACAAGGACAAGGTCTGGGTCACCGATTTCGGCGCCAATGCGATCGTGCGCTTCGATCCCGTGACCGAGAAATTCAATGCGTTCCCGAGCGACAAGGCCGGCGCGAATGTGCGGCAGCTCGACGGCAAGCCCGGCGAGACCTGGGGCGGCGAGTCCGGCACCAACCGCCTGGTCGTGATCCAGACGATCGCGCCTGCGTGAAATGGTTCGCGTTCCTGTTGCTGCTGCCGATGCTGGCTGCCGCCCCCGCCTCGGCGGACGAAAACGGCGCGCGGCTGTTCGCGCCATGCCGGGCCTGCCACAGCCTTGATCCCACCGAGCGCGGCCTGCCCGGCCCCAATCTTGCCGGCGTGGCCGGGCGCGTGGTCGGCGGCGATCCGGCGTTCGACTATTCGCCGGTGCTGCGCAAGGCACGCGATGATGGTTTGCGCTGGGATGTGCCGCGTCTGGAAAGCTTCCTGGCCGATCCCGCCGAGATGTTTCCGGGGCTGTGGATGTCGATGCGCGGGATCGAGGATGCCGCCGAGCGCAAGGCGCTGGCGCAGTTTCTCGCCAACCCTGCTTCGCGCTGACGGTTGACGGCCAAGCCTGATGCGTCCATGTCAGCGGTCGCAACAGGACGATCATCATGGCGAAAAAATCATTGCAACTCGGCCGCGCCGTGGAATGGCCCGACACCCCCCAGAAGGCGACGCTGGACCGGGTGCCCAATCCGCAAAAGGACACCGATTATCTGGTGCGGTTCACGGCGCCCGAATTCACCTCGCTCTGCCCGGTGACGGGACAGCCGGATTTCGCCCATCTGATGATCGATTACGTGCCGGGCCAGTGGCTCCTGGAATCCAAATCGCTAAAACTCTATGTGGCGAGTTTCCGCAATCACGGCGCATTCCATGAGGATTGCACGGTCTCGATCGGCAAACGGATCGCGACCGAGATCAAGCCGAAATGGTTGCGCATCGGCGGCTACTGGTATCCGCGCGGCGGCATCCCGATCGACGTGTTCTGGCAGACCGGCAAACTGCCCAAGGGCGTATGGGTCCCCGACCAGGGCGTCGCGCCCTATCGCGGCCGGGGTTGAACCTAACGGCCGGTAGTCCCGACAACCGCCCATGCGAAAGCCACTCGCCGCCTTCATCCGACTTGCCGCCGCTTCGTGCGTCCTCGGGGCGCTTGCAAGCGCCAACGCCGCGCCTGCCTCGCCCGAGGACCGCTACATCGCAGCCCGCGACGCCGCGATCGAGAAAATCACGAAAATGTACGCGGACAAGAAGGACGACGAGGCCCTCAAGCTGACGGAATCGCTGCGCGCTGATCTCTTGGCGAAGCTCGCGCCGATCGTCGCCGAATCCGCTCGCAAGGGATTTGGAACGGCCAGGCTCAATCTCGATGCCTTGTCCAAGGGCGACATGGGCTTTGGCCTGCTCGACGGCGTGCGCTTCGACTCCGAATTGGGCGACAACGGCGAGAAGTCCGGCCAGAATGGGCGCGACGGCCAATATGTCGAGCCGAAGTCTCATATCATCGTGACGACGCAGCCGCTGTTCGAGCGCTGGCTGCGCGCGCACAAGGACTGGTGGGGCAAGAAACTCAAGAACGTGCCGCAACAGATCGGCGCCGCGCTCAAGGACGAAAGCTTCTACACCCAGGCGATCTCGACGGATGCGGCGGTCGTGAACTTCAGCGAATTGCCGATCGCCAAACCCGCCTCCGCCACGTCAGCCTTTGCGATGCTGGGCGGGCGAACCCAGGACGCCGTGCCTGAGGCCGCGGATGAAGTGTTCGTTTCGGCGCTGGCCAACGGCAAGGTCTACGTCGCCTATGGATCGATCAAGCCCAAGGTGGAGGTCCCGGCCTGCGTTGCGATCAAGGCGGATTACGACAAGAAGGCCGACAAGGCTGCTGACGATCTGCAGTCCAAGCGGATCGACAGCAAGGCCTACGACAAGCTCGGCGATCTCAGGCAAAAGGGCGAAGACGCCTACAAGAAATGCTTTACCGAGCGCGCGCCGCAGCAGCCGTCATTTGCTGAAGCAACCAGGCAGGCGCAGGCCTTGCTGGCGCGGGCGATGGGAAATTAGCGCGAGGCGACACAGCCAGGGCGTGAACCAGTTGATCCTGATCCGTCGCACGTGCACTCCGGCATGCATTGCACACCCAAGTCAGACAGCTAGCCATGCACCTTGCGCAACAGGAGGCGTTGCCTCGACACCTATCTCACTCACATCCACATGATGTAGCCTGCCCGCAGGAAGCGCCGCGCATTTCAGACGCTGGCTGTCGAGGAAACTACATCATGAAATATCTATTCCGCGCTCTTGCAGCGCTTGCCGTTCTGCTGACCTGCGCAAGTGGCGCTTGGGCACAAGGCTGGCCGAACCGGTCGATCCGCATGGTCGTCCCCTACACGCCGGGCGGCTACACCGATCTGATGGCCCGCCTGGTCGGGCAAAAGATCTCCGATGCGCTCGGCCAGCCCATCGTCTTCGAGAACAAGCCCGGCGCCAACGCCATCATCGGCACCGACGTCGTCGCCAAGTCCGCACCCGACGGCTACACGTTCGGCACCGTGATCGCGGCGCATGCGGCAAACGCCACGCTCAATCCAAAGCTGCCCTACGACACGCTGAAGGACTTCAGCTACGTGTCGCTGATGAGCGTCGCACCGCTGATCATGATCGCGCATCCCTCGGTGCCGGCGAACAATTTGAAAGAGCTGATCGCGCTCGCGAAGGCCAAGCCGGGCGAGCTCAATTTTGCGTCGAGCGGCATCGGCGCTGCGGCACATCTCACCATGGAGATGTTCATGAGCCGCACAGCCATCAAAATGCAGCACATTCCCTACAAGGGCACGGCCGGCGCACTGCAAGATACCGTCGGCGGGCAGATCAACGTGATGTTCGACATCGTTGGCCCGCTGATGCCGCAGGTGCGCTCCGGGAACGCCAAGGCGATCGTCGTCACCGCGAAAGAGCGCATCCCGGCGGCGCCCGACGTGCCGACGATGGCCGAACAGGGCGTGCCGGATTTCGTGTCCGGCACCTGGGCCGGAATCATCGCACCGGCGGGCACGCCAAAGGAGATCGTCGAGCGCGTCTCCGCCGAGGCCAGGAAGGCGCTCGCCGACCCGGCATTGCAGGCAAAACTGGTCGAACAGGGAATCGTCCCGATGGGCAGCAGCCCGGAGGAATTCCGTGGCTTCGTCACTGAAGAGATCGCGCGCTGGCGCAAGGTGATCACCGACGCCGGAATCAAGATGGAATAGCGAGGGCTCGATCCGAAGCTAGCCCGGCCGTGCATCCGCCGGCCGGGTCTGCTTCAACAGCCGCGCGCAGACGATTCCGAGCGCGACCATGATGGCCGCGGCGGTGAGCAAGGTCGGCACCTTGCCGGCGTGCTGGATGCCGAAGCCGTAGGCGATCGGGCCGAGCGTCTGGCCCATGAAAAAGAAGAACGAGTGCAGCGACAGCGCGGTTGCGCGCGCTTCGACCGACAGCTCGCTGGCAAATACCTGCAGGCAGCCGTGGATCATGTAAAAGCCCCAGCCCATGAACAGCAGGCTCAAGGCCTGGAGCTTCCATTGCGGTCCCATCGCGACCGCAACGAGTTGCACCGCGACCAGCGTCGCTCCTGCCAGCATCATGCCCTTGACGCCGATCCGGGGCAGGAAACGCGAAATCGTCATGGTGTAAAACAGGCCGCCGACCGCAAAGCCAGCGATCACGATGCCGGCGATCGAGAGCGAGGTCTCGCCGAGGTCGAACAGGAAGGCGGCGATAAAGGGAAACAGGCCGAGGACGCAGCAGCCTTCGATGAATACCGCCGAATAGCAGATGCGCGCGTTCGGGTTGGTGAAGATGGTGCGGTAGCCATGTGCGAGTGCCGAGAGGCTGGTCCGCGGCGGATGTTTCAGATCGGCGCCGCGAAATCCAGCCGCCACCGCAATCGCCGCCAGCACGACCAGCGCACCGAGGATCGCCAGCACGCCGCGCCAGCCCATGAAATCGCCGATCAATCCGGAGAACGAGGCTCCGAGCAGGTTCCCGGACATCGAGCCCATCAGCGTGCGCCCGATCGCGAGCTGGCGTTTCTCGGGGCCGACGAGATCGCTGGTCAGGCCGAGCGCAATCGGAAACACCCCGCCGGAGCCGATACCGGCGAGGATGCGCGTTGCAAACAGTTCCGGGAACGACGTCGCCATCGCGCCCAGGATGTTGGCAATGCCAAGCAGCACCAGGCAGACGATCATCAGCCGTGCCTTGCCGAACATGTCGGCGGTGGCGCCGAGCACGGGCTGGATGATTGCGAAGGTGAACGCGAACACGGCGGCAAAGCCGGCAGCGGCGGCGATGCTGACGCTGAAATCCTCGGCGACGTGCGGCAACACAGGATCGAGCGCGCGGGCCGACAGGCTGGCCGCAAAGGTCGCGAGTGCGATGATGTTGAGGGCCGGCGGCAGGCGGTTGGTTGCTGCGGTCACGGCATGGCCCGCGCCATCAGCGCGCCGTGCTGCTGGCAGTTAAGTTCTTGGCGAGCGCATCGAACCCCATCAGGGTCTTCACCAGCGCTTCGAACTCGCGCAGCGGCACCATGTTGGGTCCGTCCGACGGCGCGTTATCAGGGTCGGGGTGGGTCTCGATGAACACGCCGGCCACCCCGACCGCGACCGCCGCGCGTGCCAGCACCGGCACGAATTCGCGCTCGCCGCCCGATGAAGTGCCCTTCCCGCCCGGCTGCTGCACCGAATGGGTGGCATCAAAAATCACCGGCGCGCCGGTGGTACGCGCCATGATCGGCAGCGCACGCATGTCAGACACCAAGGTGTTGTAGCCAAAGGATGCGCCGCGTTCGGTGACCAGCACGTTCGGATTGCCGCCTGATGTGATCTTGCTGACGACGTTGGCCATGTCCCACGGCGCCAGGAACTGCCCCTTCTTGACGTTGACGATTTTGCCGGTCGCGGCCGCCGCCGTCAGCAGGTCGGTCTGCCGGCACAGGAAGGCCGGAATCTGCAGCACGTCCACCGCCTGCGCCACCTCGGCACATTGCGAGGCCTCGTGCACGTCTGTCAGCACGGGCAGTCCGAGCGAGGAACGTATCTCGGCGAAGATCGGCAGCGCCTGCTTCAGCCCGATGCCGCGCGCGGCCGAGGCGCTGGTGCGGTTGGCTTTGTCGAACGAGGTCTTGTAGACGAGCCCGACGTTGAGACGGCCCGCAATCTCCTTCAGCGCCGATGCCACTTCGAGCGCATGGCTGCGGCTTTCGAGCTGGCATGGCCCGGCGATGATCGAAATCGGCAAGTGGTTGCCGAATTTGACCGGACCAGCCGTCACCACCGGTGCTGCAGAGATGTTCGCGCTCAAGGGATTTTCCTTTGCTCAACGCGGACCATGCCGGTCCGCGCCATCAGGATCAACCCTGCTTAACCCCGGAATATCAGGGTTGCACGCAAGGTTACTTCACCGAGGAGAAAGCCGTCGGCACCAGCAATTGACTGACGATGTTGTCGATGATCTGGCCGTCTTCTTCGCTCTTGGCCCGGCCGGCGATCCAATCGGGATCGGACTGAAATGCCGTCCACTTCTTTTCGCGGTCGGCGAGCGAATCCCAGGCGACGAAATAGGTCAGTTCCTGGTTGGAGGTCCCGATCAGCGTGGTGTAGAAGCCGGCCTGCTTGATGCCGTGCTTGTCCCACAATTTCAGCGTCAGCGTATCGAAGCGCTTCATCAGCGCCGGCAGACGGCCCGGCAGACAGCGATAGACACGCATTTCCATAATCATCGGTTTTGCTCCCCTGATTGTTGTTCTTGCAGGTAACGGAAGCGGTTTGTCGCAACAATTGGCGCGTTCGTCAAAGGCTGGTGGCGCAGCTTCTCGTCACACCAGCCGCGACTGCACCACCGCCGCCTGAATGAACGAAGCGAACAAGGGATGCGGCTCGAACGGGCGCGATTTCAGTTCGGGATGGAATTGCACGCCGATGAACCAGGGATGGTCCTCATATTCGACGATCTCCGGCAGCACGCCGTCGGGCGACAGGCCCGAGAAGCGCAGGCCGTGCTGTTCGAGGCGGTCCTTGTAGGCGGTGTTGACCTCGTAGCGGTGGCGGTGGCGCTCCGAAATCTCGGTGGCGCCGCCATAGACCGCCGACACCCGGCTGCCGCGATTGAGCGTCGCCGGATAAGCGCCGAGCCGCATCGTGCCGCCGAGATCGCCGGACTTCGATCGCTTCTCGAGTTCGTTGCCGCGCAGCCATTCGGTCATCAGGCCGACCAGCGGCTCCCTGGTCGGACCGAACTCGGTGGAATTGGCGTCCTCGATGCCGACGAGATTGCGCGCGGCTTCGATCACAGCCATCTGCATGCCGAAGCAAATACCGAAATACGGCACGTGGCGCACACGCGCGAACTGCGCCGCGCGGATCTTGCCTTCGGCGCCCCGCTGGCCGAAGCCGCCGGGCACCAGGATGCCGTTGACGTGTTCGAGGAACGGCGCCGGATCCTCGTGCTCGAACACCTCGCTCTCGATCCAGTCGAGATTGACCTTCACCTTGTTGGCGATGCCGCCATGCGACAGCGCCTCGATCAGCGATTTATACGCATCCTTCATGCCGGTGTATTTGCCGACGATGGCGATGGTCACCGCGCCTTCGGGGTTGCGCACCCGCTCGTTGATGTCGTTCCAGCTCTGCATCGCGGGCGGAATCTTCGGCGCGATGCCGAACGCGGCCAGCACTTCGTCGTCGAGGCCGGCCTCGTGGTAGGCTTGCGGCACCGCGTAGATGTTGTCGACGTCCCTCGCCTCGATCACGGCGCTTTCGCGCACGTTGCAGAACAGGCCGAGCTTGCGCCGCTCTTCCTTCGGTATCTCGCGGTCGGTGCGGCACAGCAGGATATCCGGCTGGATGCCGATCGAACGCAGCTCCTTCACCGAGTGCTGGGTCGGCTTGGTCTTCAACTCGCCGGCGCTCGGGATGAACGGCAGCAGCGTCAGATGAATGTAGACCGCGTGCTCGCGCGGCAATTCGTTCTTGAGCTGACGGATGGCTTCAAAGAACGGCAACCCCTCGATGTCGCCGACGGTGCCGCCGATCTCCACCAGCACGAAATCATATTCGTCATTGCCGGAGAGGACGAATTCCTTGATCGCGTTGGTGACGTGCGGAACCACCTGGATGGTCGCACCGAGATAATCGCCGCGGCGTTCCTTGGTGATGATGTCCTGATAGATGCGCCCGGTGGTGATGTTGTC
Source organism: Bradyrhizobium sp. AUGA SZCCT0158 (assembly GCF_018130065.1). Taxonomy (GTDB): domain Bacteria; phylum Pseudomonadota; class Alphaproteobacteria; order Rhizobiales; family Xanthobacteraceae; genus Bradyrhizobium. The sequence continues at coordinate 27,575 of NZ_JAFCME010000041.1, forward strand.
GGCCTTGGTGGCCGGACGCCCCGTGAAGCGCTCGTAATGGCCGAGATCGAGATCGGTCTCGGCGCCGTCGTCGGTCACGAACACTTCGCCGTGCTGATACGGCGACATCGTTCCGGGATCGAGGTTGAGATAGGGGTCGAGTTTGCGGAGACGGACCTTGTACCCGCGGGCCTGCAACAGCGCACCGAGTGCCGCCGAAGCCAGACCTTTGCCGAGCGAAGAAACCACGCCGCCGGTGATGAATATGTACCGCGCCATGGGACTCAACCTTTAAGGCCACTGCCCCGATTCGCCAAAACGAATCGCTTCGCTTGAGCGAACATTTTGCCGGGCTGTGGGTGACGTGAAAATTAAAGCGATTTCAGAGCATTGATGGGAAGTTCTGATGCAGGACGGTAGTCGCCGTCCTGCATAGCCACCCTGCTTTATTGCGAACGCGGTGCTTGCGGGCCCGACGGCGCCGGCGGGCTCTGCTGTTCGTCGACCTTCTTCAGCGTATCCAGAACGCCGCCGCTGGTCGGTGGCGCGATCGGCGTCCCTCCGGGCTGGGACGGCGTCGCCGGGCCCGTGAGAATCGAGCTCGGCTTGCGATCGAGGCCTGCGGACCAGGCCAAATACAGGCTGGTGACAAAGAAGCCTGCCGCCAAAATCGCGGTCATCCGCGTCAACAGGTTGGAGGTTCCGCGGCTCGACATGAAACCGGCGCCGCCGCCCATGCCAAGGCCGCCGCCTTCGGATTTCTGCAGCAATACAGCGCCGATCAGCACGGCGACGATCATGAGGTGAACGACAATAACGACGGCCTGCATTTCTAACCTTCCGTCACAAGCCATGAGCGCCGGGCTTCGGCTGCACTATTGAGCTTGCGGGTTTTCCTGAAGTTGCGCGGTGTTACACTATCGGACGGGGCATTGTCACCCCCAACAGCTGCTCTGGAGATAATTGCCGCAGGCTTTCCAACAAGCCGCGGAGCCGCACGAAGTCGCGACATTTCCTGCTTGCGAGCGGCGGCCGACTTCTCTTATAGTAGACATATGGATACTATTGTGGACGACTTGAGCAACCGGCTGGCGCAGCGCCTGCGTCTCGAGCGCGACAGCCGCGGCTGGTCGCTGGCCGATCTCGCCGAACGATCGGGGGTCTCGAAGGCCACCATCAGCAAGATCGAGCGTGCCGAAGTCAGCCCGACCGCGGTGGTGCTGGTCCGGCTCGCAAGCGCCTTCGACCTCACGCTTGCCGGCCTGATGTTGCGCGCCGAGGGCCAGGGCGAGCGCCTTTCGCGCGCCAGCGAACAGCCGGTCTGGCGCGATCCCGAGACCGGCTATCTGCGCACACAGCTATTTAATCGCCCCGATCATCCGCTCGAAGTCATCAGGGTCGAACTGCCGGCACGACAGCGCGTGACGCTGCCGGCCTCATCCTACGCCCATATCCGACAGGTGGTCTGGGTACAGGCGGGCGCACTCGTGATCATCGAGGCCGGCGAGAGGTATCTCCTCGGTACCGGCGATTGCCTCGGATTCGGTCCGCCCGCGCAAACGACCTTTGCCAACGAGAGCGCCGCACCCTGCATTTATGTCGTGGCGCTGGCCCGGAGCTAGCAACGATGTCGGAGGTTGCCTTCAAGAGCACCGCGATCGAACAGGCGAGCCCCGCCAACGATATCGCGGCCGGCCACAATGGCGGCCCACCACTCGACGATAAGCACCGGCCGGAATGGGGTGATGAGGGAATCGGAAATTACTTCTACTGGAAGGCTGCGCACCGCAGGGCGTGGCACAACCCCTCGCCCGGCATCGTCGCCTTTCGCATTCAAAAGGCCGAACGGCTCGGGCTCACTTATGAAGAGTACACGTTGGAAATTCTCGAACGCGGCCGACATCTCCAGATCGAGGATGTCGAGCGGATTGCAGAGATCAAGCAGGCCCGTGCGGCCAGGAAACGAGGGCTGAACGACATGCCTGATATCGAAATCAAACCCTTGAGCCCGTCGCCCGATATCCGCGCGAGCCTCAGTGAGATACTGATCGAGGCGGTGGCCCATGGCGGCTCGGTCAGCTTCATGCATCCGCTGCATCAGGAGGTCGCCAATGCCTTCTGGGACAAATCGCTGGCTGCGGCGGCGCGCGGAGAACGGATCATTCTCGGCGCCTTCGACGGCGATCAACTGGTCGGAACGGTAACGCTGGTGCTGGACCTTGCACTCAACCAGCCGCACCGGGCGGAAATCGTCAAGATGATGACGCGGGTCAGCCACCGCGGCCGTGGCGTCGCAAAGACGCTGCTATACGCGGCCGAACGCGTGGCGATCGATCACGGACGCTGGCTGCTGGTGCTCGACACCGCCGACGACGAAGGCGCGTCCGGATTATACGAGCGCGTCGGCTTCAAGTTGGCCGGGATCATTCCGGACTATGCGTACAAGCCCCTCGGCGGCATGACGGGCACGATGTTCTACTGGAAGCGGCTAAAGGACGCCGCGCCCGTCTGAACTCAACACCCCGCCGCGATCGCCAAAAAGTCCACCGCCTTCAGGCTGGCGCCGCCGACCAGCGCGCCGTTGACGTTGGCGACCGCCATCAGCTCGGCCGCATTCGAGGGCTTGACCGAACCGCCATAGAGAATCCGGATCTTGCCGCCCTCGGCCTTAAATCGGTCGGTGAGAACACCCCGGATAAACGCATGAACTTGCTCGACATCCTTGGCCGTCGGGGTCAGGCCGGTGCCGATCGCCCAGACCGGCTCGTAGGCCACCACCAGGTTGGCTGACGTCGATCCGTCCGGCAGCGAGCCTTTGAGCTGGCCACCGCAGACGTCCAGCGTCTGCCCGGCGTCGCGCTGGCCCTGGGTTTCGCCGATGCAGACGATGGCAGTCAGCCCTGCTCGCCAGGCGGCTTCCGCCTTCTGCCGGACCAGGGCATCGGTTTCGCCGTGGTCGGCGCGGCGCTCGGAATGACCGACAATGATGGCGCTGGCGCCGGCATCGGCCAGCATTTCGGCCGAAAGGTCGCCGGTATGGGCGCCCGAGGCCTTCGGGTGGCAATCCTGGGCGCCGACGGCGAGTTTTGAGCCCTTGGCCTTGTCGGCCAAGGTGGCGATCAGGGTCGCCGGCGGGCAGACCAGCAGGTCGGCCTTGGCGGCCACCGCTGCGGCACCTTCGCGCATCGCTTCAAATTCGGCGAGGGAGGACTTGAGGCCGTTCATTTTCCAGTTGCCGGCGATCAGGGGCCGAATGGGGTCGGTCATGTCGATTTTCTCTCGAATATGGGGCCCCCTCCGCTAGCAGAGGCGCGCGACCAGTTCCAGATACCGCTTCAAGTGATCTCTGAGCCGTTAACCGCTTCAATAGGCCCGTCCAGAGATCCTTAAGCTGATTCCGAAATTTTTAATAAATGCGGACCAGCCTCCGTTCCCGACAGGAGGTGTGCCATGCGTGATCATGACTTCGTGTCCGGCGGATTCCTCGCGCTAATCATAACCGCCCTTGTGATGTTGTGCTCAAGTTGGCTCGTTCTTGCGTTCAGCTAGTCCGGCGGAGTGCCTCGTCGGCAACTGATCAGAGAGCGTCCGGGGAATTTATGGCTGACCGTCGGCCGCCGCCATTGGAATGGGCGGCCCGAGTTGAATGGGTGCGAAATACCCGCGTGAAACGGCGGGCCGATCTGACCTGAGTCTGTACGCAAAGAACAAGTTTGTTGTGTGACTCCTGACACATTCAAATTTGAACAGCCGGCTAGCCTACCGACAGGAAAAACTACCGCCACCGTGGAAAGGGACCGTGCCTGAAATTCGCGAACTGAATATGGACGAGCTCGGGACCGTTAGCGGCGGCGGCGATGACTTCACAATGGCCGCGGCCCTTCAACTTGACGCAGCTGTAAAGGAAAGCGCAGCGCCGTCGAAGCCCGTTAGGCAAACATCGGGGGCCGCCGTTGCTAAAATTGTTCACCAGACCAGTATAGCGGATGCGGTTCTGCGGTAAGAACGCCGCGTGGCTGCGCGACAAATGAAACCGTGAAGCGCGTATCGACCGGCCTGCCTCTGCCGACGCAATTGACGGGCCCTGCGTGGGCTCGCTCCTTCCTATGCAATTTGTGCCAGCGCCGGCTGTAGCGCTCCGTACTACTACTAATTTTTCCCAATCTTCTTTTCCACGACGGAGCTGACTGTTAGCTTTCTGCATGGCGCTCTCGCAGAGCGCCTGGGTTTGTTCGATCTTGCGCTAGGACTCAATGAAGAGACAGCAGCATGCCCGACGTCGATCGGTTGTGGGCAACCATTCCAATCAGTGAAGACAATGCAGAGGGCGCCACTGAGATTTGGATGCGCTATGAACTTGGGGCGCGCGCAACAACGCATCACAAGTTGAACCGGTTAACCGCCGAGGGACGTATCAAGCGAATATCCCGCCTCATGCCAAATGGCGGCGAAGTGCATTTGTATTATCGAGCCGAATGATGCGGATGCGGCTGCAGCCGGAAACAAAGTCTCAACGCTGGACTTGGTCACGAGGTAGTCGCGGACCAGCGCGTCGCCCCGACAATCAGGATCGATCCATCGCCGTGCCATGACTCGGATTGAGGCCGAATACGCCCACCGGAGTTCGTGCGGCCTACCGGTGCGTCGAACCGTCATCTCGATCGACAAAGACCGGCATGCGAGTCGAGTTGCCGCTGCCGCAGCCGGAGACTACGCTTGAGGCCGGCCCACCGGCGACGCCGCCTTCATCTTCCGTGGCGCGCCGTGGACCAAGTGCGCACCGGGGGACCGAATTCGTGGCGTCGCAGACAGATCTGGCGGGTGAGGCCCGGAAATCGGTTCACGGCATGCGCACGGCCGCGGTGACCCGGGCGGCCGGAAACGTGGCGACCGAGCGCGAACCGGAGGCCGTTTTTCGGCTGGTCCGGCCGGCGGATGGCGACGCTGTACGCCAAAAGCGCGAACCGCGGCAGGCTTGCCGCGGGGGCCATCGGCAAGTTAGACCGTGCCGAGACCGAAAAAAGAACATCTATTCTCGCACCTATGGCTGAGGTGCGGGCGGGAAACCGAAAAAGCTAATGAAATCAGTCCCTTAATTTTTAGATAGAAGACGGACCCATGCTTCGAGGAATACGCAAAGCCTCATCAAACTGGCTCGGCAAGGCCGTCATGAGCGTCGTGATGGGCGTGCTGATTCTCAGCTTTGCTGTCTGGGGCATCGCCGACATCTTCAAGGGCTTTGGGCAGTCGACGCTGGCCAAGATCGGCAAGACCGAAATCTCGACCGAGCAATTCCGCCAGATCTACACCGACAAGCTGCAGCAGCTCGGCCGTCAGTTCGGCCGTCCGCTGACCCAGGAGCAGGCCCGCTTGTTTGGGCTTGATCGCCAGGTGCTGCAGCAGACCATCGCGGAAGCCGCCCTCGACGAGGAGGCGCGGCGCATGGGCCTTGCACAGTCGGATGCCGAGGCCATGCGGGTTATCTACAACGATCCCGCGTTCAAGGGATTGGGCGGCAATTTCGATCCGGCGCGCTTCCAGGCCGCGATCCGCCAGGCCGGCTACACCGAGCAGCGCTACCTCGCCGAGCGGCGGCGCCTGGGCTTGCGGCGCCAGATCGCGGACACCGTCACGGCCGGGCTCGAGCCGCCGAAGCTCATGATCGATGCCTTGACCCGGTACCAGAACGAGCAGCGCTCGGTCGATTACATCAAACTCGACGCCGCGCGGGCCGGCACCATCGACACGCCCTCGCCCGAGACGCTCGCCGCCTATTTCGAAGACCACAAGACCCAGTTCCGCGCACCCGAATTTCGCAAACTGTCGTTCATCGTGGTCAGCCCCGAGGAACTTGGCAAATGGTCCGAAGTCTCCGACGAGGATGCGAAGAAGGTATTCGAGCAGAGCCGTAACCGGATCGGTACGCCCGAGAAGCGCGAAGTGCAGCAGATGGTGTTTCAAAACGCCGAGGAAGCCCTCACCGCGCGCAGCCGCATCACATCCGGAATGTCATTCGACGACGTCGCCAAGGAGCATAACGCCAATCTTGTTGACCTCGGCATGACGGCAAAATCCGCCATCATCGATCCGGCCATCGCCGACGCGGCGTTCGCGCTGCCCTCCGGCGAGGTGAGCCAGCCGATAAAAGGCCAGTTCGTCGTGGCGCTGGTCAAGGTCGGCAAGATCGAACCGGCTACGACGCCTTCCTATGAAAGCGTCGCGGCGCAGATAAAAAAGGAAATCGCGACCGAGCGGGCGCGCGGCAAGGTCGCCGAACTCCACAACAAGATGGAAGACGAGCGTGGCGGCGGCGCCAGCGTGGTCGAAGCCGCCCAGAAGCTCGGACTGACGGCAGTCACCATCGAGGCCGTCGACCGCTCCGGCCGCGGCCCTGACGGCCGGCCGGTCGGCAATATTCCGCGCGGTCTCGAAGTGGTCAGCCAAGCCTTCGCAAGCAATGTCGGCGTCGACAACGATCCGATCCAGTTTGCCGGCGGCTATGTCTGGTACGACGTACTCGGCGTTACACCGTCGCGTGAACGCACTCTCGACGAGGTCCGCGCCCAGGTCGAAACCAAGTGGCGCGAAGACCAGATCTCGAGCAAGCTGCGCGCGAAGGCGACCGAGATGGTCGGCAAGCTCGAGGGTGGCGGCACCTTGGTTGAAGAAGCCGCGTCGATCGGCTCGAAGGTCGAAACCGCAACCGGCTTCCGGCGCGACGCCGCTCCATCCGGCGTGCCGTCGAGCCTCATCACCGCAGCGTTTCGCACCGCCAAGGATGGCGTCGGACAAACCGCCGGCGCCGGGGGCAGCGAGTGGATCGTGTACCGCGTCACCGATGTCAGCATGCCCTCGGTCAACGTCGCGGCCGACGAGGTCACGAAACTGAAGGAGACATTGCTGCGGGGCCTCACCGACGAACAGATCGCGCAGTACGTCACGAAGATCGAGTCAGAGATCGGCACGACAATCAACCAGGCGGCCTTCGCACAGGTGACGGGCGCGAACAGCAACTGAGCATGATCCGGGACGTGGGCACCGGTTTTCCCTCGACAAACGCGTAGCGTTTGCTCGAAGGTCATGCTCAAGCGATAAAGACGTCCCAATCCTGAAAGCAACGCGATGGACGACCTCAAATCTATCATCGGAAAAGTCGCCACCGGTGCGACGCTGTCGCGTGAGGAGGCTGCCTCCGCTTTCGACAGCATGATGTCCGGCGAGGCGACGCCCTCGCAGATGGGCGGACTATTGATGGCGCTGCGGGTGCGCGGCGAGACGGTCGACGAAATCACCGGCGCGGTGTCGGCGATGCGCGGCAAGATGCTGCGGGTCAAGGCGCCGGCGGAGGCCGTCGACGTGGTCGGCACCGGCGGCGACGGTTCCGGGTCGGTGAACGTGTCGACCTGCGCCTCCTTCATTGTCGCGGGCGCCGGTGTGCCCGTCGCCAAACACGGCAACCGCGCGCTGTCTTCGCGCTCGGGAGCGGCCGACGTATTGGCCTCGCTCGGTGTCAGGATCGATCTTTCGCCCGACCAGGTGGGCCGTTGCGTACAGGAAGCCGGCATCGGATTCATGTTCGCGCCCGCGCACCATCCGGCCATGAAGAACGTCGGCCCGACCCGGGTCGAACTCGCCACGCGTACGATCTTCAACCTGCTCGGACCGCTGTCCAACCCGGCCGGCGTCAAGCGGCAAATGGTCGGCGTATTCTCGAGGCACTGGGTGCAGCCGCTGGCGCAGGTGCTGAAGAACCTCGGCTCCGAGTCGGTCTGGGTGGTGCACGGCTCCGACGGTCTCGACGAAATCACCCTCACCGGCCCGAGTTTTGTCGCAAGCCTTGAGAACGGCAATGTCCGCACCTTCGAGGTGACGCCGGAAGAGGCCGGCCTCGCCCGCGTCGGCGGCGAAGCGTTGAAGGGCGGCGATGCCGACGCCAACGCGGTGGCGCTGCAAGGCGTGCTGAGCGGCAAGCCGAGCGCGTACCGCGACGTCGCTCTCCTGAACGCCGCGGCGGCGCTGATCGTCGCCGGCCGCGCCAGGGATTTGAAGGAAGGCGTCGCGCTGGGCACCAAATCGCTCGACGGCGGCGCCGCCGCTGCAAAACTCAAGCATTTGATCGCGGTGTCCAACGGCTGACCGCGGGAGCGCCTGACATGTCCGACATTCTGAGCCAGATCGAGACTTACAAGCGCGAGGAAATCGCCGCCGCCAAGCGCGAGCATCCGCTGGCAAGCCTTGAAGCGCTGGCCAAAACCGCGCCGCCGCCGCGCGGCTTTTTGCATGCGATCCGTGAAAAGCTTGATCGCGGTGACTACGCGCTGATCGCGGAGGTAAAAAAGGCTTCGCCCTCCAAGGGGCTGATCCGAGCCGACTTCGATCCGCCGGCATTGGCAAAAGCCTATGAAGCCGGCGGTGCGGCGTGTCTGTCGATCCTGACCGATACGCCCTCGTTCCAGGGCCATCTCGATTTCATGGTCGCGGCACGCGCGGCGACCAATTTGCCGGTGCTGCGCAAGGATTTCCTGTTCGACACCTATCAGGTGGTCGAGGCCCGCGCCCATGGCGCCGACTGCATCCTGATCATCATGGCCGCACTCGATGACGGCACGGCCAGAGATCTGGAAGATGCCGCCATCGCGCATGGCATGGACGTGCTGATCGAAATCCACGACCGCGCGGAGCTCGATCGCGCGCTAAAGCTTCGCTCGCCGATGATCGGCGTCAATAACCGCAATTTGCGCACCTTCGAGACCACGCTGGTGACCAGCGAGGCGCTCGCGCCGCTGATCCCCGGGGATCGCCTGATGGTCGGCGAAAGCGGCATCTTTACGCCGGCGGACCTTGCGCGCCTCGCGCGCGTCGGCATGGCGACCTTCCTGGTCGGCGAAAGCCTGATGCGCCAGGCCGACGTCACTGCGGCCACGCGGGCGTTGCTTGCCCGAACCGACGTGCCGCGCGCCACCGGGACGCGCTAGGCGATGGCGCGGAAGGCTTCCAAAGGCGGCGCCCTCACCCACATCGATGCATCGGGCGAAGCGCGGATGGTCGACGTGTCGGCCAAACCCGCCACCGAACGCACAGCCGTTGCCGAAGGCCGCGTCGTCATGAGCAAGGCGACGCTCGAACTGATCGTCTCCGGCAACGCCAAAAAGGGCGACGTACTGGGCACCGCCCGCATTGCCGGCATCATGGCGGCCAAGCGCACCTCGGATTTGATCCCGCTGTGCCATCCGCTGGCGCTATCGAAGGTCACGCTCGACGTCACGCCCGACAAGAAATTGCCCGGCTGCGTCGTCCGCGCCACCGTGAAGGTCACCGGGCCGACCGGCGTCGAGATGGAAGCGCTGACGGCGGTGTCGGTCGCGTGCCTGACGATCTACGACATGATCAAGGCAGTCGAGCGCGGCGTGCGCATCGAAGGAATTCATCTGGTCGAGAAAAAGGGCGGCAAGTCCGGACATTACCGCGCCGGGGACTGATCGCAATCGGCGAGAAAACACCGTTCCGTCCGCCGGTCGTGACCGAGTGACGGGTCACAATGATTTATCCGGCGTTGCGTTGCCGCTCGCGATAGCTGCGTGTTTTCATCCGGTTCCCGCACAGCGATGACATGCACCAGCGCCGCGTCGATGGTTTCGAGCGGTCGAAGAATACCCGGCGGCATTCGTCAGACGCGCACATTTTCAGCCGATCAAGCGTTCCATTTCTGGAGCCGTCATAGAGTTCTGCGACAATCGGCGACAGTCCTGCGAGCGCATCTTCGCGCGCTGCCTGCAGCACCATGCCGTCATCCCCTGCGGCCACGACCAACGGAAAATATTTCAGCGCTTTGCTCAGCGCGCGAACCGCATCTCTGTTTCCGTGCCGCTCCAGCGGATCGCACTGCAGATAGTCGCGAACCAACGTCCGCAGCTCGGTCGCGGTTGCAAACATCGCCGGCGTGAGCTTTGCGCTGGTGGGCGCCAGCCCGCGCTGCGACATCCAGCTCGCGAGCTCCGGCGCGCTGGTCAGCTCATCGCCTTGCGGATGCGGCATGCCGTGATGCGTGAAGTGCCTGACGTCGAGTGTATTGGCGAAATCATAGAGATTGGCCAGCTCGTCCGGAACGCCGAATTTTTTTGATTCCCGCGACATCAACACCAGTAAAGCATATTTACCGGTTGACAGCAAGAGACACCAGTATAATTACTATACAGGTGTCGAAGCATGATCCGATTCCGACCATGTCGATGATGGAGACAGAGAATGGATATCGCCACCGCGGATTTGCATTACCTCGAGCTCACGCAGATTGCGGCGCGCATCAGGACGCGCCGCATTTCGTCGCCGGAAGTCACGCGCGCACACCTCGACCGCATCGCTGCCTTGGACGGTGAACTCGCCAGCTACGTCCAGGTGATGGCCGATGCCGCGATGGCCCAGGCCGAAACGGCGCACGCCGAAATTGCTGCCGGACGCTATCGCGGGCCGCTGCATGGCGTCCCGATTGCGCTCAAGGACCTGTTCTGGACCAAGGGTGTTCCGACGGCCGCCGGGACCGCCGTCCATCGCGATTTCCGTCCCGATCAAGACGCAAGCGTGGTGCGCCGTTTGAAGGAAGCCGGCGCGGTGGTGCTGGGCAAGCTGCAGCTTACAGAAGGCGCCTATTCCGACCACCACCCGTCAGTGACTCCGCCAAAGAATCCATGGAATGCCGATTATTGGCCGGGCATTTCGTCGAGCGGCTCGGCGGTCGCAACGGCGGCAGGGCTTTGTTACGGCTCGCTCGCCTCCGATACCGGTGGCTCGATCCGATGGCCGTGCGCCGCCAATGGCCTGACCGGCTTGAAGCCAAGCTGGGGACGCGTCAGCCGCCACGGCGTGTTCGAACTCGCAGCGACCCTGGACCATGTCGGGACCATCGCCCGGAGCGCGGCGGATGCCGGCGCGATGCTCGGCGTCATCGCCGGACCCGACCGCGCCGATCCAACAGCCGTCCCCGCTCCCGTGCCCGACTATCTCGCCGCGGCCGAGCAGGATGTGCGCGCGCTGCGGATTGGGTTCGACGCGAAATGGAGCATCGACGGCGTGGACCTAGCAACCCAGCGGGTGCTCTGGGAAGCGATGGAGGTCATGCGTGCGCAGGGTGCTGATCTCGTCGACCTGCAGTTTCCCGACGTGAAGCAAGCCGTCGCCGATTGGGTTCCGAACTGCGCGGTGGAGGCCGCGGTCGCGCACGAAGCAACCTATCCGGCGCGCAAGCACGAATATGGTCCCGTTCTCGCCTCCGTCATCGAGACAGGCCGCGCGCAATCTGGGCTGGACTACCAGAAAATACTGCTGCGGCGACTGGAATTGCGCGGCCGGATCACATCGCTGTTCGAGACCGTCGATGTGCTGCTCATTCCGGTACACCCATTTCCGCCCCTGACCCTCGCCATGATCAAGACGCTCGGCGAGCAGCCGGACCTGATTGCCAGGCTGCAGGAATACACCTGCCCCTTCAACATGACCGGCCATCCCACCATCACCCTGCCCGGCGGCTTCTCCGCAAGCGGATTGCCGATCGCATTTCAGCTTGTGGCCGCGCATCTGGACGAAGCCACGCTGATACGTGCCGGCGCAGCCTTCCAGAGGAGCACATCCTGGCACCGTCGCCATCCCGCTCCGAGCCCGTGGAGGCAATAGTGAGTATCCAATCCGCGCTGCCCAACTCCCGCATCTTCTATGGCTGGTTCGTCGTGGCGGCCGCGTTCGCCGTAACCTTCGTCGGCTTCGGCTGCGCCTATACGTTCAGCGCGTTCCTGGAATCGCTGCAGCGCGATTTCGGCGCCTCGCGCGGCTCGGTCTCGCTGGTGTTTTCGCTCGCGGGCTTTCTCTATTTTGCCCTCGGCATCGTCAGTGGCCCCCTCGCCGACCGCTACGGCTCCCGCCGCCTCGCGCTGGCAGGCATGCTGCTGATCGGGCTCGGGCTCGCCGCGGCGGGTGCCGCACGCAATTTGCTCGAGGTCTATGCCGCTTACGGCCTCGGTGTCGGACTTGGCATCGGCTGCGCCTATGTGCCCGCGGTCGGCGCGGTGCAGCGGTGGTTCGTGCGGCGGCGCGGCTTTGCCTCCGGTCTTGCCGTGAGCGGCATCGGCGTCGGCACGCTGGTGATGCCGCCGCTGGCGACGCTGCTGATCGAGACGCTGGGATGGCGCGGCGCTTACCTGGCGCTCGGCGCCATCGCCGCCATCCTTGGCGGCGGGATGGCACTGCTGCTGGAGAACGATCCGCGCGCACGGGGTCTCAACCCCGACGGCGATCCGGTCCTGCCGGGCGCCATCCCGGCACAAACTGAGGGCGCCACGGTCAGCGGGGCGATCCGCTCACCACACTTCATTGCGCTTTATGCCGCCTGCCTGATCTGCTCGTTCGGCTTGTTCGTGCCCTTCGTGCACCTCGTTCCCTATGCCGGGGATCACGGCGTTGCGGCCTCCTCCGCGGTGCTGCTGCTCGGTGTCATCGGCATCGGTTCTACCGCCGGCCGCTTCTTCCTCGGCGGGCTCGCCGACCGGATCGGCCGCCCGACCGCCCTGCTGCTGCTCTTCATCGGCATGGCAGGCGCGCTGGCGATCTGGCTGGTCTCGACGAATTTCTGGCAGCTCGCCGGCTTCGCCTTCGTCTACGGCATGATCTACGGCGCCTGGGTCGCAGTGCTTCCGGCCGTGGTGATGGACTATTTCGGCGGCCGCAACGTCAGCGGCATTATCGGCATCCTCTACACCAGCGTCGCGTTCGGTACCCTGATCGGTCCCAGCACCGCCGGCTACGCATTCGATCTCACGGGCGATTATACGCTGCCGATCCTGGCCGGCGTCGCCGCCAACATCATCGCCGCCGCCATCGTTGCAATCATGTTCCGCCCGACCCACGCCCCCCTTCGGAACTAGGCCCTGACGAGGTTGTCATGGGCAGCATTCGCTACCTGGCTAACGTTTCGTTAACCAGGCTTGCTAACGTCAATTCCATCTCGGCGCGGTAGCACAGTCACGGACCGGAAGTACGCAACACTGCTTCCGGGATTAATTCCTGGCAGCGATCTCGTTCAATGGGTTCAGTCAACACCGCCTCTTTCACGATCAAGCCGATCTTTCGCGGCGGTCCGATCCGATGGCTGATCCTGGGCGGCGTGCTGCTGATCGCCGCGATCGCGATCGGCGCGACCATCATGGCCGGCAATTTCCGCGAACGCGCGCTGCGCAACAGCGAGCGCGAGCTGGAAAACACCGTGCTGCTGCTGGCCCGGCATTTCGATCAACAGCTCGAAGATTTCGAGGTCGTCCAAAAGGACCTCATCACCTTCATGCGCACCAGCGGGATCGCCACTCTGGAGAACTACAAGCGTCGGATGTCCACCGCGGAAATCCATCTGATGCTGAAGTCCAAGATGGACGCGCTGTCCTATGTCGGCAGCGTCAACGTCCTGGACGCCGACGGCCAGCTGATCAATTCGTCGGCCGCCTGGCCCGTGCCGCCGGTCAATGTGGCGGACCGGGCTTACTTCAGGACTTTCAAGTCCAGCCCGGATTCGCCGGCGATGCTGATCGAGGCCGTCCACAGCCGCATCACCGGCGCCTGGACCACCGTGATCCTGCGCAAGGTCAGCGGACCAAACGGCGAATTCCTGGGCGCGATCGGCCGAGGCATCGAACCGGCCAATTTCGAGAGGTTCTTTGCCACGGTGGCGCTCGGCCCTGACGCCGCGATCGCCATGCACCACCGCGACGGCACGCTGCTCGCCCGTTATCCGCACGCGCAGGATTTGATCGGCAAGAATTTCAAGACCGGCCCGGCCCGCCAGCAACAGGTCTTCGACCAGGATCATACAACGTCCCGCCTGACCAGTCCGCTCGACGGCAAGGACCGCGTGATCTCCTCCCGCGCGCTGAGCAAATTTCCAATCGTAATCGTCGCGTCGACGACGACATCGGCCGCGCTCGCCGACTGGCGTGAGCAGATCAGCCTCCTGATCGCGGTGGCAGGCCTGTCCGTGCTGGCGATTGCCGTGCTGTTGTCCCTGGTGGTGCGCAAGCTCTTGCAGCAGCACCGCGCATCGCGACAGCGGCTGACGCTGGAAAAGCAGCGACTCGACACCGCCGTCAACAATATGACGCAAGGCCTGCTGCTGTTCGATTCCTCGCAGCGCCTCGTCATCTGCAACCAGCGCTATCTCGATATGTACGGCCTGTCGGCCGAGATCGTGAAGCCGGGCTGCAGTTTCCGCGACGTGATCGCGCATCGGAAACAGACCGGATCGTTCACCGGCGACGTCGACCGCTACGTCGTGCGGGTGCTGCGCGACGTCGGACAGCGCAACGCGATGATCATCACGACGCCCGACGGACGTTCGGTCCAGGTCGTCAACGAACCGCTGGCGGACGGCGGATGGGTGGCCACCCATGAAGACGTCACCGAACAACGCCAGGCCGAGGAGCGCATCACCCACCTCGCCCATTACGACGCGCTGACCGACCTGCCGAACCGCACGCTGTTCCACGAACAACTCAAGCAGGAATTGCCTCACGTCGCGGCCGACCGGCAGCTTGCCGTGCTCTATATCGACATCGACGAGTTCAAGAGCATCAACGACTCGCTCGGACACATGATCGGCGACGAGTTGCTCAAGGCCGTCGCGGTCAGCCTCCGTGCTTGCGTGCGCGAGACCGATTTCGTGGCGAGGCTCGGCGGCGACGAATTCGCCATCGTGCAGACCGGGGTGACGGGCGCCGACGAGGTCACCGAACTCGTCCACCGCATCTATGATGCGATCCGCGCTCCGTACGAATGCCTCGGCCATCACGTGACCACCGACGCCTCGATCGGCATCGCGCTGGCGCCGAAAGACGGTTCCGACCTCGACCAGATCCTGAAGAACGCGGATCTGGCGATGTACGCCGCCAAGGCCGCCGGCCGCCGTACCCATCGTTTCTTCCAGCCGGAAATGGACGCCCAGGTGCGCGCCCGCCGCGTGCTGGAAATGGACCTGCGACAGGCCATCGTCGATGGCGGCTTCGAGGTTTATTACCAGCCGTGTCTGGACCTGCGGGACGGCAGGATCACCGGCTGCGAAGCGCTGGTGCGCTGGCGCCATCCGCAGCGCGGCATCATTTCGCCGGCCGACTTCGTGCCGATCGCCGAAGAGACCGGCCTGATCAATCAGCTCGGCGAGTGGGTGCTGACCACGGCGTGCGCCGAGGCCGCGACCTGGCCGGACGATGTCCGTCTTGCGGTCAACGTTTCGCCGGTGCAGTTCAAGAGCGGAACTTTGGCGCTGAAGGTGATGGCAGCCCTTGGGGCCTCGGGCCTTGCCGCGGGCCGGCTGGAGCTCGAGATCACCGAAGCGGTGCTGATCCGCGACGACGAAGCGGCGCTTGCCATCCTGCACCAGCTACGCGCCATCGGGGTCAGGATAGCGCTCGACGATTTCGGGACCGGCTATTCCTCGCTGAGCTATCTGAAGCGCTTCCCGTTCGACAAGATCAAGATCGACCGCTGCTTCGTCACCGATATCGGCGAGCCGGAAGGGTCGGCCAGCATTGTCGAGGCGGTGGTGAACATCGCCGCCGCGCGCCACATGACGACGACGGCGGAAGGCGTCGAGACCGAGCAGCAGCGCGAATTGCTGCGCGCGCTCGGCTGTTCGGAGATGCAGGGCTATCTGTTCAGTCCGCCACGACCCGGCGCCGACATCAAGCCCCTGCTGCTCGCGCACCGGCCTGCCGCCGCCGCGAGCCCGGTGCGGTCCCGCAGGCGCAAGCCCGCCGCTTAGGCCTGACGACATTCGTCATACGTCGCTCTTCCTTTTCCGTAGGGTGTCTCCTCGCTGGTTCCATCCTCGCAGGAACTTTCTGAAGTCGCTTTTCCGCGCTCTCGACATCGACAGCAAATCGACCTCGGAACGGGAACGGCTGCGCCACACCATCGTTTTTAGTTGGAGCAACCCGGCGGCTCGTTCGCCAGTTCGCTCCCGTGCAACACGACCGATGGCGCAGGTAACGTGCCGCCGTGTCGGTTGCGTGCCATCGCCTATGCTGTTTGCAAGGTGAGGCTATGCGGCTCAAGCAGGCGGCATGCAAAGATGCGTGGAACGCGATGTGCCGCGCGCCGGAACCAGCAAAAAAATTTGAGGAGGTACAGAAGATGGAAACCAGGATCATGAAGAGAAAACTTCTACTCAGTACCGCAGCGCTGTTGGCGGGCGTGACTGTCGCGACCGCACAGGGAATGCGCGAGGGCGCAGGTACCGGCGGCATCAGCGGCGCCGGTGAACACGGGATGTCCTCGGGCGCATCTGGCGGCCGTTCCTCGGGAGCCCAGATGCAAAACGAGACGCGCGGACAGGGAGGCATGAGAGAAGGCGGGCGGGCCGAAGGCCCGAGCGGCCGGCAGATCGATCGGAGCGAGGCCCGCGGCAAGGAAATGCAGCGTTCGCAGACAACGACAGGACAGGCCGGGCGCGAAGGTTCCCGCGGCGAGGAGCAAACCGAGCGGCAGATCGATCGTAGCAACAAGGCCGAGCGTGGCCAGGCCCAGCGAGACCAGGGCCGCAAGGACCAGACCATCGGACAGGGTCGGAACAGCGAGCAAACCCGCAAGTCGGAAGGTAACAAGCCCGATGCTACGCGGCAGGACGGCGCTCAGACGCGTCAGCAAGATCAGTCCAAGGCCGCAACCCAGAACCAGAACAAGACCGGCGCTGATGCTCAGCAGCAGACGGGCAACCAGGCGCGACAACAGCAACCTGACACCGCTACGCAGAACCAGGGGACGACAGGCGCAGCAACCCAGACCCAGAGCGGTTCGGCAACCCAAGGCCCGACGCAAAATCAACCCGGCATCGCAACTCAGAACCAGGCGAGCCAGACCACCAGCCAGACTACCTCGGCTAGCGGCATGACGCTTAGCGCGCAGCAGCAAACAACGATTCACCAGTCGGTGATCTCTGCGAGCAACGCCCCGCGCGTCAACATCAATAGCGTCAACTTCGCAATCAACACCGGCGTGATCGTGCCTTCGCACGTGCATGCGGTGTCGATCTCGGCTTTCCCCGCCATGATCGATGTATTCCCGCAGTACCGCGATTACAGCTTCTTCGTCGTCGAAGACGAAGTCGTGTTCCTGGATCGCGAACGCCGCGTCGTCGACGTTGTGCCGGCCGGGCCGCGTGCGCGCTTTAGCAGCGGCGGTAGCGGCGGAGGCACCATGGCGCTCAATCTCAGCGAGATCGAGATCCGCGAGGTACAGCGGGTTCTGATTGATCGCGGCTTGCTCACCAGTGAAGCGGATGGCGTGTTGGGTCCCCGGACACGCGAGGCGCTGATCACCTTCCAGCGGCAGCAGGGCATCCAAGCCAGCGGCAGCATCGATACGAGCACCGTTGGCGCACTGGGACTGTCAAACCGGATTCAGTCCGGCCAGAACGTAACCGGTAGCCAGTCGACCAGCAATCCATCGACCACGACCGGCCAGGGCCAAGTCGGAGCGCAGCAACCCGTGACTCAGCAGAATGCCGCCGGACAGGGAAGCAACCAGACCAACCCGCCCCAGCAGCAGTCGACGACAGGCCAACAGCCGTCTGCCCAGAACCAGTCGGCGCAGCAGAACACGACCGGACAGGCCGCGCCGCAAAACCAATCCGCGGTTGGAGAGGGTAGCAATCAGCCGGCTGCAAACCAGAACACGCAGCCCGGGCAGACCACCGGCGCGGCGCCCTCAACTTCGGGCCAAGCCAACCCGCCGGCGCAAAACCCTGATCAGAATCCAAATAGCAAGTGACGAGACCACAAATCTCGAGCCCCGCTCCGGCGGGGCTCTTTTTTAAGTCTCTCGATCCGCGACGGCGCCGCTGCGGAATCTGCCTAGTTCGGCACCGCCCGCTTCGACGAAGCAACCGCCGGCGCATTGGCGTTGACGGTGACGCCGCGCAGCAGATTGTAGGCGGCACCGAGCGCCTTGTCGTCCTTGACGTCAGGCGGCACGTAGGATTGCGAACCGGTCTGCTCGGCGCCGTCGCCCGCCAGGTGGCCACGCATCGACGCTTCGCCCTTCAGCTCGGCACGGCTCTTCAGTTCGTCCGGCACGTCCTGCAGCACCTCGATGTCAGGCGTGACGCCCTGGGCCTGGATCGATTTTCCGGACGGCGTGAAATAGCGCGCGGTCGTCAGTGCCAGCGCGCCGTTGGACTTGCCGAGCGGAATGATCGTCTGCACCGAGCCCTTGCCGAACGAACGCGTGCCGATGATGGTGGCGCGCTTGTGGTCGCGCAAGGCGCCGGCCACGATTTCCGAGGCCGATGCCGATCCGCCGTTGATCAGCACGACGAGCGGTTTGCCTTTGGTCAGGTCGCCGCCGCGCGCGACGAAACGCTGGGTTTCCTCCGGCGTGCGGCCGCGGGTCGAGACCACCTCGCCCCGCCCCATGAAAGCGCTCGACACCGACACCGCCTGATCGAGCAGGCCGCCCGGATTGTTGCGCAGGTCGATGACGTAGCCCACCAGCTTGTCGGATGGGATCGACTTTGAAATATCCGCGATCGCCTTGCGCAGGCCGTCGGTGGTCTGCTCGTTGAAGCTGGTAATTCTGATATAACCGATATCGCCGCCCTCGGTGCGGAAGCGCACCGGCCGCACCCGGATGATTTCGCGCACGATCGCGACCTCGACCGGCGTATCCGCGCCCTTGCGGACGATCTTGAGGCGGATCTTGCTGTTGGCCGGCCCCTTCATCTTGCTGACGGCCTGATCGAGCGTCATGCCCTGAATGGAATCATCGTCGATCTGCGTGATCAGATCGCCCGACATGATGCCGGCCTTGGCGGCGGGCGTGTCGTCGATCGGCGCCACCACCTTGACGAGGCCATCATCCATCGTGACCTCGATGCCGAGCCCGCCAAATTCGCCATGCGTGGTCTCCTGCATGTCGCTCCAGCCCTTCGCATTCATGTAGCGCGAATGCGGATCGAGCGAGGAGATCATGCCGTTGATGGCGCCCTCCATCAGCTTGGAATCGTCGGGCTTCTCGACGTAGCTGGCGCGAATGCGCTCGAACACGTCACCGAACAGATTGAGCTGCGAATAGGTGCCGTCGGTGCGGGCCGCAGCCTTGGCGGCCGCAACCAGATGCGCCCCCTGCGGTCCGGCGACCAGAACGGTCAAACAGACGCCGGTGACCGTGCCGAGGAGAAAGGTGAGATTCCTGCGCATTTGCGATCCTTCTCGCTATCATCAGCCAAAATCATGTGAATCGGCGTCCGGGCTCCGGCGCGGCCAACCAACAACGGCTTTTTGGTCGGATCAAGGCGGTTTCGGCCCGGGCCATTACGGGTTTGTTAAGTATAGGGTTTTGGCGGGAAATGGGCTTGGTTTTTGGGGGAGTATGGCCCCTGAGTTGTCGTCCCGGCGAAGGCCGGGACCCATACCGCGTGATCTCTCGGTGAAGGCTCGATAGCAGACACCTTCCGCAAAACTTCTCCCTGTGGTTATGGGTCCCCCGATGCGCAATTGCGCATCTGAGCTCAAGGCCGGGACGACGGCGGTGTTTGCTGTTGCACTGTGGTCTAAACGCAGGTTCGCCTTCTCGCGACACATTGCGCCCGAGGTTTGCCAGATTTCCTTGCCCCAAATAAGAGGGCGCAGGGAATGCCGGATGCGCGCTGCACCCGCGGTCTCATGTGCGATTGTGCTAAGAAAGCTGCACATGAGCATACAGGGCAGCGGAGAACATCCGACATTCCCTGCGCAATGGCTTTACGGCTTATGCCGTGATCTCCCCGGAGACGAGTTCTTGGTTGACTCCGTCGCTGCCGTTCGGCTCTCGCCTACCCGGCAACTTGACACCTGCAACGGGTGCCAGGACCACACGGTTTTGCCGTACGCTTGTCCACGCCGTCGTCGAAGCGTAAACCAGCGTCCACCGCAACCCGCCCAACGTCCGTGACGACGGCCGACGCCCTTCTGAGTAGGACGGGATGGGCAAACACATACCTCTGATTTTCCTTCTGGTAAACGGAATTCTTTTTTTATTCTGGGGCTTGACACGATTTCTGCTAATTCGAAACGACCTTGCCATCGGGCTGATCACCTGCCGTAACGGCGAGAGGCAGTTGAAGGGCGAGACGCTCCGCCATCGCAGCGCCAGGCGCGTCTTTGGTATCTCGGAACCATTTTTTTCCATCGATGTTTTGGTACCGGGGCCATCGCGCACGGCAGATTGCCGCCGTGGCAGATGAGCCGTTGGGTGCGGGTCGGTAGCGGCAGAAGCCATCGATGGACGACGACGACTTGTTCTTGGCCATGCTGGGACTGGCAATAGCCGCGGTAATGCTGGTGGCGGGCGCCCTTTTTCTCATAGCGAGACACGAGACGGGCGAACCGGTCACGCAGCCCGTTCCGGCCGTAATCTTTCCCTTGGAAGACGTGCACGCTTTTGAGCAGTTGGGCGCCTCGCTCCTGAGCGGAGTATTGCCCTTCGAACGGTCCGCTTGTCGAAGGCTCTGGCGGTGTTGATTTTCTCTTCTACGAAGGAACCGAAGCCATTCGTTCTGGTTTGGCGGTACGCGCGATCACCGTTGCCGCGCATGGAGGTAGATGTCGTGGTGAAGAAGAGGCTGCACGATGGAGAGAAGCGCAATCTCACTCCCAACCCTGTCTGACGGACTGTCCCGCTACCTCGCGGAAATCCGCAAGTTTCCCATGCTGACCCCGGAGGAAGAGTGTTCCTACGCCCGGCGCTGGCGAGAGCAAGGTGATCGGGACGCCGCCTACCGGCTGGTTACCAGTCACCTGCGTCTCGTGGCCAAGATCGCCATGCGCTATCGGGGCTACGGGCTGCCGATGGCCGACATCGTGTCCGAGGGGAATGTCGGCTTGATGATCGCGGTGAAGCGCTTCGATCCGGAGCGCGGCTTTCGCCTTGCGACGTATGCGATGTGGTGGATCAGGGCCTCCATTCAGGAGTACATCCTGCGCACCTGGTCGCTTGTGAAGATGGGGACCGGTACGGCTCAGAAGAAACTGTTCTTCAAGCTTCGCCGAACCAAGGCGGAG
>NZ_JAFCME010000042.1 GCF_018130065.1 Bradyrhizobium sp. AUGA SZCCT0158
ACGAAGCGCCGCATCAGCTTCCCCCGCAGAATCACGAGAGAATAATAGCAAAGCAGCGGCGTTTTCACACAGCCAGGGTCAGTCGCGTCACCTTGAAAGCCTGCCGTGACTTCTGCTCTTACTCGATCATCGGACATCGCCGACGAGGGGCGCCAGGTCCGAAAAGCGCCAACAGATAAGCGCGCGTGCAGTAAGGCCGGGAGCAATGCCTAATTGATGGAGGGATCTTAGGTGTCGCGCCTAGTCGTGGTTGATCTAAATCTCGCTTCCATCGACGTGGATCAGGAACAACAAACTCTCACTTAAGCAATACCCTCGGAAATAGGCGTTTGTTGCTGCGGTGCGCCTAAAACACCAAACTGTAGGAGTTGGAAGCATCGGTATATATCCCTTCATTCCTGCATAACAGGAACAGAGCCTCAACAGCTTGCGTTATTACATTTGTTTCTATTTGTTTGGGAGGCCGTCCATGCGCCTGATTTTGGGAATAGTCGCGATTATGACAGTCCCGGCTTGGTTGTGCATAGATGTAGATTCTGCTTCAGCACAGACCTTCATTGATCGATGGTCTATCATTCCAAAAGCGCACGCAGAACCGGCACCCGAGACACACGACAAGACCAGACAAAATCCTCCGCTAGAGCAACCCCCGACCGGGGTGGAGACGGCTCGTCGTCCGGAAGAGCGCTCAGCCCCTCGACCTTCAAACCGGGTTTTTTCTGGAAAAGCCTCTTACTATTCATATCCGACAGGAAAAACAGCGAGCGGTGCCCCGTTCATTCGGCATTCACTGACCGCTGCCCACCGCAAACTACCGTTCGGTACTAGAGTTCGTGTAACTGATCTTGCGAGCAGCAAGTCCGTAGTGGTTCGTATCAACGACCGGGGACCTTGGGTACGCGGCCGCGTCCTCGACCTTTCGCTCGGCGCTGCGCGCAGTTTAGGAATTACGGATCGCGGCGTGGCCCAGGTTTGCGCTGAGGTACTTTAGCTTGTGTCTGCTAAGCGGAAAGTCTCGCAGCAAGAAAATGGATCGCGCTACAGGCCGATGTCCTCCTGTCATTCGCCTTGGCTTGGCCGGACCACGGCGACTCCCCGGTGAACGGACATTCTCAGGATAGGCGGGCATGTCTCAAAAGTGCCAGCAGCGGAAACAAAAATGCGCTGGAATCAGGCCGCGGTGATCGCGGCCTATGCACAATTACACAATCTCTGGATTGCTTATAAACGGACATCCCCCGTCATCGTCGGTCGATGTCCGCTCTTCAGTGGTAAAGCGGGCATTGGCATGGACGAACTCGACGGCCGACCGCACCCAATGTTGCATACTACCGAACAGACAAGTTGGTAGTCGTTGTCTTGAACAGCAGAATAGCTAAGGCCGGCAAGCAGACGAAAGCTTCATGACGTCCGAGGTTTACGGCCCACTCGACACGGGCCGATTTTGCGACACGGCCGGAGGTCGGCTTGATCTCTGCGATCGGTGCAATATTCGCACCTTCGTCCAAGGCGATCCTTTGGTCGATTTGGTGGCGACCATGTGACTTGAGGACCCGTTCGAGACGCCGATCGACCAGAACGCCTGGCGCGAGTAGCAAGAGCAACTTCATCAAAATAACTGTTCCATTTCAGAATTGAAATTTAATTTGTAGGCAACTAGTCTTGGACAACTGCTATCGTCGATCGGACGAGAAAGTTTGATCCCGAACCTATTTTTCCCCGGTAGGCGGCAGCCATACTGCTGACCGATCAACGCACTCCCACGACCGCCTTCGGGCGGTCGTTTTCTTAGTAGCTTGAGCCGGCGTTTTGGGTGCACGACGGCAAGCCTACCTTGGTCACTCTTCAGACGGCCCACCATGGATCGACCTCGTCGCGATTCGCGTCGACCTGGAATCACGATTCGTGACCTCTCTCCCCGCACCAGCTGCTCGTTTCCTTGGTTGTCACCCTCCTTCCGGCGGCGGTCCTTGCGGACACCACCGAATGGCGAAAGTACATCATTCTCGAAACCGGAGCGAAAGTAGATATTCCGGTGACTATTTTCACAGAGGACGCGGGCCCGCCGGATGGCAGTACTGGACGGCGCTTCTTTACAAAGGACCACCGGGCAGATCTGACCGTGCAGTCCGTTCCCAATCCTGAGAATGACTCACCTGCCACTTTTCTTGCGAAGAGGCGGCCGCCTGCCGGTATCCAGTACAAAGTGTCCAGCATTCGAAATGGGCGGACCTGGTATAACCGCTGCAACCGGGCCAACGAATACATGAACTGCGTCTTGATCAATTATCCTGCCGCGGAAGACCGTCAATGGGATGCTGTCGTCACAAGAAGCAGCCTTTCGCTTGCGAATGCGAGGTAACAATGCAGGTGAGGCGGTTGATGCTGCAGATTTTTAGTTTCGATCAGTTCGACGGATGTGACGGATCCGGTCGAACGCCAGTAATGGTTCGCCCACCAGTCTCAATGGAGAGGCCTTGAACGGGAAATATTCCGGACCGCGGTGCCACCAGCTTCACTACAAAATTAACGCGCTCCAACGCCGTGTATGTTTCCATAGGACCGAAGCCGGAAGCAACGAGGTCGGTATGAACCTGCCATTCTCATCGGATGTTAAGAACGAGCCGTCAGCTCCGCCAATTCGGAGAGGCTTTGTCCATCCCCACCAGCAGATCGGCAACTGCTTCGTTGCAATCGAACGCGAAGCTTTACGGATCTTTTGTTCCAACACATCAACGCTGAAATACTGTGCGGCTTGCTCACCAAATCGCCTTGCTGAAACTTAGCATCCGCGCTTCGATCCATCTGCGGGTCCTTGGCGCGACACCTAGAGACTCCGAGCTTTAGCCTCGTACCATCTTTCCTGCATGACCCCCGCCGTCTTCCCAGACCGGCGGGGGTTCCGCTTTTGCAAGTTCTTTGTTTCCACCGTTGGCAAAGCCTGCGGCATTGTCATGTCGCGTCCTGGGGAGGCGCCAAATTGACGGCGCAACCCGCAGCAAAGCCGCCCGTCGATCTAGCCTCCCTCCATTAGGCGCTGAGAGAACCTGCCTCGAACGTCTGGACGGTGCGACGGTGACATTACGTAAGTCCGACTCCCTTGCTGCTGAGACCCCTGTCTGTCTCTATTTCTAACTCGACATCACGAAGCCAAGCGACCATGGTTTCCGGCGCAAGTCTTGTCGTGAACGACTTCCCTTTCTGATATTGAGGATTCTATGAAGCTCTCAATCGAGGCCGAACTTGTCTACAATTTCGTCGCTGATACGCAGGTCATCGCGAATCTGGAAGCCTCGCGAACAGGCGATCAAATCATTCTATCGGAATCGCTGGACATCCAGCCGCCGGCCAGGTTTCTTTCCGACACTACTTCCTATGGAGAACGAAGTATTCGGGCATCCCTTTCCGGCGACGTAACTATCCGATACGTGGCCTTGGTTGAAAACCATCTCCGACGGTTGCTTCCTCAATCCGGTTTACAACACGTGTGGTCCGAGCTTCCGAGTGAGGTGCTGCCGTTCCTGTTACCAAGCCGCTTTTGTCCATCCGACAAGTTCATGCGATTTGCGCAACGAGAGTTCTCGAGTGCTGGCGACGGCGTTGCTCGGATCATGGCGATCCTAGAATGGATCCATCGCCACGTCGATTATGTCGCCGGCGCGAGCGATGCCCAGACCACCGCCGAACAGACGTTTGTTGATCGGGCTGGAGTCTGCCGCGATTTCACCCACCTAGGGATCACATTGACCAGGGCGTTGGGAATTCCCGCCCGAGCCGTCAGCGCCTATGCACTTGAACTGGATCCGCCGGACTTTCACGCCATCTTCGAAGTTTACATCGAGGATAGCTGGTGGCTTATCGATCCCACACGGCTTGCACCGATCGAAGGCATTGTGCGGATAGGAAGCGGCCGTGACGCATCCGACATCGCATTCCTGACCTCCGACAAACAATGTCAGGTAATTCGTCAAACGATTAATATTTCGAGGACGCCATGAACAGGCTAAGCCACGCTCTTTGGTCCGCGTTGACGGCTTCGGCTGGCGACGCCGGTCTCACCCGATCCCATTTGCATGACAGTCGCGGTCACGTTGCGATGAGTACAGCGGCAGCCAAGCGCGTTTGCGGCTGCCGGTGATATATCAAGAAACGCGCCGGTGAACGGGCAGCGGTCGGTCACCGTGACCTGGATCGACCGGCCGCCGCTCTGGACCTTCAGCACCGTGCCGAAAGGCAGGGTCCGGTGTGCGCCGTCGGCCGCCTCATTTGTCGGTCTCAACCGTTTAGCAACTTTGAAGCGCGCATGATCGGGGGATGGACGAACCTCTCCCAGACCTGAGGAAACGTTCCCGCAATCGCTTAGGCGGCGCTATGCGTATCTCGCCTCATGGCTTCTGAGGCTGAACAGACCGCCGGAACCATCGAGATTGTCGGAGCCAACGCGCTTCGCGTTCGTGCCCCGGATTGCCGTCCCGCCAAGGCAGCCGCATCCTCCGCGCCCGAAGTAAGGCCGGCTCGGTTGGCGGCCTCTTCCGTAAAAGCCCGTGAATCGGCGCCTTTGATGTCACGCCGACCACCTATCTTCTTCGCGCCTGGCTTCGTCGTCGTTAAGACGTTCGGCAATGTCGTCAGCTACAGCCGGATCATCGGTGTCTGCAATCGGAACGCCGTCTTGCTTCTTGATCTTTTTGCCGTCGGCATTGACCGGAAAATCGCCGGACTTCAGAGGCTTTTTGGGAACTGACATCGCGACCTCCTCTTGTGCGCAAATCGCCCCGGTCAGGGCGTAAGGCGCACCCAGATCTACTCGTCTTGAGATTTCCCGCGCTCCGACTCTGCCTGCAGCCAGAACTCCTCGTCCCGGCCAACCGGGCGGCCGTGCCTCCCATAGTTCGTGAGCGCGCGCTCTAATCTCTTCCTTAGATCGCCTGGCAGCAAGGTGTTTTTGCAGTTTCTGTCTTAGTTGATCGACTCAAGCGGTAAGCCGCTGATAGGTCGTCTGGTCTGTTACCCGAGAGGCTATACGGCTCGCTTGTTCAATCTTGCGCTCCAGGTCGCGGGGGTCCTCAAGCTAATCCATGGCCAACCTCCGTCCAATAAGACGGCCCGGGCCGGAAATGGTTCAGGTTCCTCACCTAGAAGGACTCCATTTTGTCGGCGCGCTTCCTATCTTCCGATCGTTGTTTTGTTGCGTGAGGAATTGCCCATGAGTAATCCCAAAGCCGTAAAATACCGTCGCTTAGCGCTCATCGAACCCGACCAGGACAAAGCGCGCTTGCTCCACAAGCTGGCTGAAGAGTCCGAGCAAGGCATTCTCGTAACGGCAGACTGGCGGGCCCGCCCCTCAAGGGCGGCAACCGCGCCTCAGCCTGTCAATTGCAAGACGCCTTAGAACTTGCGATGGTTAGAAATAATAACAGGCCTTGGACGGAGGAATGATCGCCGGCTGCTTGAATTGCGAGACAGCGGCAGGTCTTCACTTTCAGTAGCCGTGGCTATGACACGATCGGTCTCTGCAATTAGAAAACGCCGAGCCCGGGCGCAATCCACCTCAAGCCATACTGATAGAGGGTGATGCGAAGATCGTCGTCCGAACCCTGCATCCCGACGCGCGCAACCAAGGTCCCCTCTTCCAAAAATTGGCTGCATGAGATCAAGCACGATGGCTATACGGCCGAAAACTACGCCGCGGCTCGCAAAAGCCTGCGAAGCCGCATGGACCGATTACCTGCCGACGCGCACTCCCCGCCCATTTCGATGACTGGCGCCACCATGGCGCTTGGACTGCTGAGCAATAGCGCGACGGGACCGGCGAGCGCGGCGCGCCGCCGTGGCCACTGCCTGGATAATTTCGAGGTCCGAAGAACGCTCGGCCGGGGTAACTCGGCAGGAACGACTCGTTCCGCCTTTCGTTGGTAATTCGGGAGGACAGAGGGTGAAGCCTGAGGATCTATTGATGGCGTGCCCAAAAGTGCGGCGAGTGGCCGATGGTGGCTAACGAGCGTAAGGCACTGTGGTCGCGAAAGCGTACAATTTACTGCGTCTACTGCGGCCATCGAGAAGCTGCCCCGGAGCCGCTCAATTATCTTCGAAGCGGTAGTCAAATCGCGCCATGGGAGACTATGAATGCGTCCTCCGATTATCGTCATATTCGTTTGCCCGCAGTGCGGCGCAGGCTATCAGACCACTCAAAGGCCTCAGACTCAAGGAGCGAGCGGCCGCTTCAAATGTGAGTTTTGCCAGACCGACGTCTATGCTTGGTCCAGCCCATACACCTATCTTGATTGGCAAACCGTCGAAACATTCACCTAGGCCGATCCGCGAGACGCCATCCAGCGGAGCGAAGGATACTTAAATGGACCTGCTGTTGTCGATCGACTTGCCGCATTGGCTCATGATCGCGGGAGCTGTTTTAGTGACCATTGACTCCCTTGGTCTGGTAGTTGTCCGGAACAGACAAGCCGCGAATAATCCTGATCCACAACCTGACTACGCGCCCAGATGCCGCCGCTGCCAAACCTGCTCGATTCTGTAGCGTAAAAGGGCAACAAATGGGGCTGAAGGCTAAGAAATGACGAAGACACCGGCCGCAGTTGAACCACAGAAGCCGATCAGCAAAGCGGAGCGCGAAGCGCGTAAGGCATTCCGACAGGTCGACGCCGAAAAGGCAATGACAGAGCACGAGATGGCGCAAAAGGCGTTCTCAAAAAACCGCGAGCGTCTCAAGGCCGAGCGGCTGGAGCGCGAGGCTGCAGCGCCACCGCCCACAAAAGCCCCGCCCAAGGCAAAGAAATGACAGCTCCGAGTCCAGCGAGACGGCGTTGGACCTCCGAAGGGGAGCAGAAGCTTGATGAGCTCCTCGATGCCGGAAAGGAAGCCGCCGAGATAGCTGTTGAACTGAATCGAACACGCCAAGCTGTCTATGCTCGATTGCAACGGCGGTACAGAAAACGAGCAAAGCAGTTCGGCTTGTCCAGCTCCGGCTGAAGATACAGCGCAATCCCGAGTATGCCGCGGCAGTTACGAACCCTAGCGCTGGGGTCGTTTGCCTAGCCGCTACGTGCGCGCTCCAATGGGTCATGCTCGAGCTCACCGCCGCCCTCGAACGCTCCGACTGCTGGCACATCTTTTATGGTGACGTTCAGGTCGGCGCGATCGCGGTCCAGTCAGGGCTGCCGGTCAAGGCCAAGCAATGGAGATGGGACGCCGGCTTCTACCCGGCATCACATCGCGGTCGTTCCCGTAGCGGCTATGGGTCAAGTTTCAACGAGGCGCGGGCCGGCTTCGAATCTGCCTGGAAAGCCTATTTCCCGCGATGCACCGAAGGTGACTTCATCGAGTACCGGCGCCAACGCGCCTGGACGGCTTGGAAATACGCCATGCATCAAGCCAGCCGCCGTTGCCGACGCAATCGACTAGCGGACGGGCTCGCCGTTTCTGTGGCGCCACGATCGATTTAGCGGCGACCGACCATCTCGCGTGTTTCGATCGGCGGCATGAAGTGATGTCGATGAAGGGCGGCATACGTCAGGTTCTATGACACAAAGGGCCGTCTCGCCCTTTAAGGTTTTGCTACGAATTGATGTCAGCCTAGCGCCATTGCAGATAGGTCGCTCGAGCGATAGCGAATTCCTAGTTTAACCCGACCTGCCCGGTTGCCGGTCTCCATAGGAGGCCCACTATGTTCGAGGGCTTCGTGATTGCAGTTTTGCTGGTGCTTGGTGCATCGCACCTAGATCAGTACGTTTGCAATGGCAAGTACACCGACGGCACCATGTCGATGCTGCGACAAATCAGGCACTCGTTTGGCGTTTGAGGGTCAGATCAGTGGGCGCCGCTGCGTGCACGGTCCCGTCTCGGTAGTGGGCTAGGGTTGGGACGGAACCGTGCCAGGCCGCGCGGGGTTGGCGGCCCGATCTGATAACGCGGTGCCGTTAGAGCTCGTAAATGCGCGCGTGGCTGAGGGTACCGGGGCCTCTGGTAGGAACCTCAACAGCACCCCTCCGTATCGCTCGGTCGATTATCACGGCTATCGACAAGATCGTTCGCCACATTGATCTGGCGCAATCTGTCCGATGGTCGACCTGCGCTGCCGCATGTGCAGTCTTGGTCACGCGACTGATCTTACTGACTGCTGCACCGAGCCATCTCGCGGCGGCGGCCCCGAAGGTTTCGAAAGTGTGGGGCTTCTGGAGTCCGCAGCAAACGAGACCCGAGAAGACACAAGTTGCCCGCATCCTGGCCGATGATCCGCCATTGAATCTTTATTCTGAGAAGGGCTCCTACATGCGGACGGAACGTTAACCGTCACGCTTGCAAGGGAGCCATCGTGGGGCGGCTAACGTGACCGCCGCTTTCGTCCCGCATTAGGTGAGGATTTGACTCGTCTCTTGATGCCGATCAGGCGCATCATCGTGGATCGCTGAGAGATGGGCTGTGGTGCAGCAACTTCGGGCACTTGTTGACCTTCATACGGCGGCGGCGAAGCCTCGGGCGTCGGTTCGAGGTGTGCTGTAACGGATGCCCGCACAACGTCCGCAGTAATGCAGGGCTTTTCGGACATCGCCGAGGCTGGAGTTTCGAGTGACAATAGAAACGCCCGGCCCGCGTCGGTAATCTGCCAACCGCCACCATCGACAGTCACAAAATGCGAACCGAAGATGCTTAGGCCGGGCGTAAGCGCAGCTAGCCGTTTGGTTCGATCGGTCCAATCGGGGCCACTGGAAATGAGAATAGAAACCTGTCGCGTGAGTTCGGCGAGAGTTGCTCGCCCATCAACTTGACCGGCCAACACCTTCAAAACCGTGATCTGAAAACTCACGTGCGGTCTCGCGCGCCCCGGATGAAAACAAAAAAGCCGCCTCCGGGACGATCGGGGGCGGCTTTTCGATTACGCAATTACAAGCCCGGTAAGGCGACGATCAGGTTGGCAATTATTGGTGAACAAGAAGTTGACGAATTTAGCTAATCTCGGCTTTTCGACCTTTAGCCGACTGCAACCGGAACCGGCGCGTTCCCGCTTGCCGTCGGGTGCTCAAAGCCGTCGCTGATCGATGCAGCGATCCTTCACTCATCGGGGATCATGTAGTCGTCTTGGTCCCGCTGAGAGATCGACAACAGATCGAGCTAACGTTTAGTACCAGCGTCCTCGGCCGTACCAGCCGCCGCCGCCAAGCAGCAGAACAAGAAGTACAATGATGAGAAGTGTGGTAGTATCCATGCGTCTTACTCCGCCTGCTGCGTAATTGCGCAGCTTGGAATTCTAGCTATGACAACGTTTAGCCGGTGGCCCCGGTTCCAAGACCTAGCGAGGCGATGGGGTTACGTTGGGTTAGTATTCGCTATTCAGCGACCAGGCATACGGCGCCATGGCGGCGAACCGTCCGAAAATTATCGAACGACAGATCGAATTCCACCGGCAACTGCTTTGGATCCCAAAGGTAAGGTCCCGAACGCGACGCCGACGAAGTCAGCGTCTCGCCAGACCAAGCGACACTGGGCCGGCGCGCCGTTGCGTAAACTCCGACAAGCGAAACCATCATCGCGAGAAAATCATGATGATCATGAACACAAATACGAGCGCACTCGCGACGACCCCATAAATTAGATCGCCGCGCTCGCGTTTCGTCATGACGTTTAGCTGCTCCAAACGAACGCCGGCTCCGGAATTCGTCACGTCGCGAACGCAGCAAGCTTGAGAGTCCGGCGATGGCACTGCAGGACTCCGTCAAACACATCATGAGCGAAACGGAATTAAAGAAAGGTTTTGATTTTTCTTCAGCCACGGTAACAGTGCGGGCTTTTCAAGCAAAGCTGTTGGAAATGGCACAAGCCAACATGCAATTTGCGCTTGAATTCGGACCGAGGCTTGCGTCGATTAGGTCGCCCTTTCAGTTACTCCGCGTCATTGAAGAGCTCACAAAAGAGCGGATCGCAATGTTCCGCAAGTTCTCGAATGAAATGGTTGAACTAAGTATTAAGCGATGAAGTCGGCACTTATCCGATCAGCGACACTTGCATCTTTACGGACATGTGGCATCGCGTGATCGCGTTGCGAACGATGCTTGAATATCACGTCATCAATGGAAACGTGAGCGAGGTTGTCGTCCCCCTATCGCTGCTTTCCTGATCAACTGCGCCGCCGATCTGACGTGCAAGCGAGGCAATCAATTTGAGGCCAGATCCGTTTTCGTTAAAATTCTGGATGCCGCGGCCGTTGTCGGATACCGTCAAACGGGCCTCACCATAGCCGATGCCTCCTACCAGGCGCACGCTTATCCTTCCGCCCTCCGGGCCGAATGCATGCTTGATACTGTTCATCGCAGTCTCATTTAAAATGAGGCCAACCGGCAAGGCGCGATCAATACTTAGTTCGAGCTCGTCGCATTCGACCTCAACCTCAACACCGTCGACCTGCTGACGGATCGCTCCGCAAAGAGCGCGCAAATAATTGGAGAGCCGGACGTTTTGGCCTTCGTCCCGAAACGAAAGCTGATCATGAGCGAGAGAGATCGCATGGATGCGGCTCGCAACGTGATCCAGCGCGCGGTGGGCCCCCTCCTCTGCGTACCTACGTTTCTGAATGGAAATGGAGGACAGAACGAGTTGAAAGTTATTCTTTACCCGATGCTGCATTTCCCTAAGTAAGACCTCTCGCTTTTGGGCCTCGGCGGCGGCAACCATTAGGCGTGCTTCTTCCGGCCGTTCTCTGCCGCGAATCTTCGTCGCTATAAGGGCTGCAGCAGCAGTCAGAAAATCCGTCGTATCCTCAGTGAAGTTCCTTGGCGTGGTACTGTCGACCTCCAACACACCCCAGGCCGCGCCATCTATCAGTACCGGCACGTTCGTCACCGAGACGATTCCGTGCTCCTTCAGGAAATCCGACGCAATGTACTCGTCTTGGTCGCGGAAATCCCTGATGCTGACTGGCTCAGCCGTCTGAAATGCCCGCCCGGGCGCAGAACGCAGATCGATGGTGAAGGTGGAAGAGCGTACAGCGCCTTCCTTCCATCCGACACCGGCGGCTAGGAGGAGATCTGACGTGCTCGGACGATATTGCAGAACCTTTACATGGTGGATCTCCACCGCCCGGGCAATCTGGACGACGGTCTGTTCCAGGAAGCGATTTAAATCGGCGTTCTCACCCGCCAGTCGCCCAATATCGACCAGAATGCGAACATGCCGCCGGAGCTTATCCAGCACGCCATCTTCGCTTGCCTCGCATGGACGTTCTTCCATCAGCTTCTAACATTCTGTTTCCCAAAAAGTGCCCCCGATCGTTGATCGCCGTCGTTATCCCGAGAAATAGAATACAGACGCGTGCCACGCTTGTGCAGACGCTGGGGATTTTTTTTTTGCCTTTGGTAGCCAGCGTCTGCCACTCGGCCGCTTAGTTATCACTCCGTCTAGGGGGACGCACAATCTACGCTACAACGGCTGGGGTCATTCGTAGACCCATCGGGAGCGGGGTTAAATGGCCATGTCGCCGCGCACAACAACATTCCGCTCTCCGGCGGCGATCGCAAAGCCCAAGCGAGGGGCATCCGCCAGGCGCACGCTGCACAACAGCCAGTTCGAGAACTCGCTGGCAATCTGTTGCCTCGGTGTCCTGCTGGCGCTCGCCGGCCACACTACCCTACCCGTAGGTTTTCAGCCGACTCCTTGCCGCGGTTTGCCACGACCTCATAGCTCACCTTCGTACCTTCATTGAGGCTGCTTAAGCCAGCCTTCTCCACCGCCGAAATATGTACGAACACGTCCTTTCCGCCATTGTCGGGTTGGATGAAACCAAAGCCCTTGGACGGATTGAACCATTTCACAGTACCTATCGCCACGTTCGTTCTCCAGTGTATCGCCCCCGGCGCGATCCTAAATGGGGCGCAGCTAAGCGCGCAAGAAAAACCCGCCGGGTTGAGTCGGCGGGCTATTCCAAAAGCTGCCTCGACGCCGACGACTTCTTTGCCGGACAACAACTTGCCCATCTCAACCCGCCCGATTCAGACGGCTAGTGTAAACGTCGCCAATCGGAACGCCCAATTCTCTGAACGCCGCCCCCATCTGGCGCGCTACTTCGCGCCCTTTTTCGCTCAACTGCCGCTGAGCTTTCATGTCACCGAAGTTCAGCGGGTAAACATCCTTTTGACTGTCGTCTGTCGCAGCGTGACGAATTACAATGACAAGCCCCCCTTGTTTAAGAGAGGACAACAACGCTTGAACATCCAATGCGTATGCTGGAACAGCACTCAGCAAAAACAGAGCGCTCCAAATCATTGACCGTTTTATCATTTCGGTTCTCCAACTCCGCAAGGTTCCGAAAGCAAAGATCAGTTAGTATCACAGCATGTTGCCATACATTTTCTAGCGATCTCTACCGTGTAGATTATCTATCTCTTCGCCGACGTACAGTCCGCCGTCATTTTTGACGAAATGCTTTTCCTTGTCAGGCCGCCTCAGGGAGCGCCAGTGAGCTAGGATCCGACCGAGAGTGTCCGCGCGGATAAATTTGCCACCGGGGCTCAGTAGAGTTCTGCTCTTTTGTCGTCCATGTACTGTCCATTTCCCGGGCGCGTATTGTGCGATGCGACCGTTCAGGATGTAATAGCCGATCCGTTCGTGACGCATCTCGGAACCCCAGTCGGCAGTGCAACTTTTGCGGGACTGTTGCATGCATGCCATAGCAGCGGCGCCTCTCATCCCCTAACCTTCCTCAACTAATGATTGGGGAGTGATTCAAATGCGATCGATCTTTTTGACGCTGGCGACGGCGGCCGTAGTCATTTCTGCACCTGCGATGGCCGCAGACATGCGTATGCCTGTTAAAGCCGCGCCGATGGCTGCGCCTATCTTCACCTGGACCGGATTCTATATCGGCGGATTCGTCGGAGGCGCGACCGGCGACCGTAATGCTCGATCGACTGAACCGTGTACCGTAGTTGGCGCAGCTTGCTTTGGCTTGTTTACAGTTGCCGGCGTAACCACCCCCAACGACTATTCGTTGGGTAGCAGCTTCATCGGCGGCGGCACGGTCGGCTACAACTGGCAGGCGCCTGGATCGCAGTGGGTTTTTGGCCTTGAGGGCGAAGTAGGTTACCTCCACCTGCAAAGCTCCGTTCGCGATATCAACGCGCCGCCCCCCGCCCTGTCCCCGGGCGGCTTCGATTCTACCCGTATTGGTGACGTTTACGGCGTTATTGCGGGCCGCCTGGGTATCGCAATTGATCGGCTGCTGCTCTACGGCAAGGGCGGCGTCGCGTTTGTCGAGAAGAACCATAACTACGTATCGACGGTGGGCGTGACGAGCGCGAGCCTCAGCAACAGTCACACTCAGACGACCTGGGCGGCAGGCGCCGGCTTGGAATGGGCGTTTGCCGGTAACTGGAGCGTTAAAGGCGAGTATCTCTACATTGCGGCCCGCGAGACCTATAATACCACCGGTGTCTGTACAGGCGGCTTCTGCGCTCCGGTTGCTACTTTTACCAGTGCTCATAGCGACCCCGGCGTCCATACCGGTAAGCTCGGTCTCAATTACCGTTTCTGACTTGACATCTGTTCAGGCTGATTAAAGGGCTGGCGCACCCCAGCCCTTTCGTTGTGACTGGCTCAGAAAGCTTCGACAGCTATCCAAAAGCTCCAAATTCGACGGGAGCGCTTAAGCGCTCCAGACTCTATGATGTCGGCTCCGAGAGATTGAGCCGAAGACGCCTGCTGGCCCGCGGTTAGAGTGGTTTGTTCAATTTGGGACTTAAGCGCGGCGGTCGCCCCGCACGAGAATGCGATGCCTCTGCGTGGTACTCGAGCGCGAAGCGAGCCTTCGCTTCGGCCAACAAAGCGTCCAAGCTTGCCCAAGGGCAAAATACGGACGGTACCGCAGCAGTAGTGCTGGCTTAATTCGGACCTCTTCCGAAGCACTACGAAGTTCGAGTCATGACCGTTCATGGCGCCTTAGGACACACCGCTGTCAGCTTTTTAGGAACTTCAGCGCGTTGCGACGCTTTCACCTTCTGCCGGGGAGGAGGGTTTTTTCATGTCGTATATTTTGAAACCCGGTCGGGGCCGTCAGTCGAAAGACTGGCGGCCTTTGCCGTTTAGGGCCGCGACAATAGCAACACAGGCCAGGGCGGGAGTGGTCGGGTAGCAGCTCTGTGCCACTTCTTACCTCAAACTATGGTGGGACCTATATCCGAGTTGGCACTGCGAAGCGCAGAGACGTTTGTTGTTTCTCTCACCGCGCGATCAGCTACCTGCGCTCATCGGCTTTCCCTCGCCGCTCCCGGGTCATAGCCAGTTCGCGATTGTATTGGTCGTTATTTTTAGATCAATTGCTCCTTTGACGAGATGCTTGGCAGACTGAGATTCCATAAAAAGGTGCGAAGCGACCAGCAAAACAGCCGCAAATGCCACGACCAAACCAGCGGTTGCTAATTCCGCACCTTCATTCATGTCGCCACCTCTTTCTACTTGCGCAACGCCTCATAAAAGGCGGAGTTCCATAACAACGGGAAAAACTGGCAATATCTTTTGCCCAGCCAAGTTGCGCAAGCATTTGTAGAGCATTGATGCGCCCTACCGATGAGGATCCGTGAACGATGCCAAGCACCGGTCTTATAGTCGGCATCACTATAGCGATCATCGTGTGCGGCGTCACAGCCGTTGCAATGATGCTTCGCTTGCCTGTTTGACGAAATCCGTGTGATCGCGAGGTTGGCGGGTTGCCAAGTACTGGAGAAAAGGCCCAAACCCCCGTCCGGGGGCTAGCGCGACGGGGGCGTGTCAGAGAAAAATCTCCGACCAAGCGCTCACGGGCGGCGGTATGGCGAGCGCCAAACGAAAACCTAACAGCGGAGTTCACTGTCGGAAAGGAAATTCGGGAAAGTTGGTATTTGTACCGGGAACAAGTGGCAATCGGACCGAGATACAATACCCGACTAATGGGATTTAGACATCGCAACTCAAACGGTCTCAGCGCTCGTCCCCCTTAGGCGCTGGGACCTTTTTTTCGTCCTCAAGCTGCCAACTGAGATACTCGGAACTAGTTCGAAAGTTCAGTCTAGTTGCGATAATCGTGCCGTGAGCTGACCCCGGGTGGCAACCGCCGTTACCGGCGGTTGGGGCGGCCCCGGTGCAGTGAAGACTGGCAGCTATCCACGGCTCAAGGGGGCACCAAACTCAGGTGCGCATAAGCTGT
The DNA here is from genome assembly GCF_018130065.1 of Bradyrhizobium sp. AUGA SZCCT0158. Classification (GTDB taxonomy): domain Bacteria; phylum Pseudomonadota; class Alphaproteobacteria; order Rhizobiales; family Xanthobacteraceae; genus Bradyrhizobium. Next base: position 15,185 of record NZ_JAFCME010000042.1, read on the forward strand.
TATTCGAGAAACTATCCGATCCCTTGATCAAGTGGCAATTGCCCGCGTGGTGCTAACCAGCCGGGAGCATGTCAACGCGCTTGAGGCCCGCGACAAAGGCTTGATGGGCATGCTCCTGCGCTATCCCTATGAGGTCCGCGATGCGTCGGACTACTTCGACGATAATCGAGCGCGATGTCCACCGCGTCATCAAGAGCCGGCTCTGGATGAGCAAGGGCCAGTTGTATTTCATGCTGCTCACTCGAAACATTTTTTCGAGTCAGGAACATCCCGATTTAGGAACCAACGTTAGTGGTTGGGATTATTATGCGGGCCCTGTCTCCTCAGTCGGTGGCCTGTGCACGGTCCGCCGTTAACGGGATCGGACTGGCCGTGCACCAACTGGAGTTTCGCATCATGTCCGAGCCCACCGAACAAGAAGTGGTGGAGCGTGCCTATCAGATTTGGGACAAGCCTGAAGGCCGCGAAGCCGAGTTCTCGCAGGCGGCGTTCCGAGAGCTGCGCAACGAGGACAAGTCAAATCCCCTGCGGACGCCTCACACTCTTTGATGAACAAGAACTGCCCCATCTGCCTCGGCCTGGGCTGGGTCTGCGGGAACCACCCGGCCCTTTCATGGGACAAGGGTTTGGGCTGCGAGTGCGGCGCCGGCATACCGTGCGAATGCAACAGGGCGGGCGACCCTGGAGTTGACGAGCCGGACGTGAGCGGCCTCCTCATTCAGGAAAAATACTATACCAAGCACTAGCGCTGTGGACGGCGCCCTCGCCGACCCACCGGGCGATCATGATGGCGGCGGCCAGCCAAGGATGGGGCTATCTGTTTCATGCAGCCTGAGCGTCGGGCGCGCGCGATGGTTGCTTCCGAATAGGAGCCTGCGGCGGGCTCTCTCGTTATCGGCCATGGAAAAGCAGTATCCCAAAGAGAACACGCCCCCTACCCCGGTTTCGCCGGTGCAGGATCCGAAGCAGCAGTCCGACCGGGGAACGCACAAGCCAGACGGACGAGCCGTGGAAGGGCAATCCCGAGAAGGAGCAACTCGATCCCGACCGGCCGGATATCGACCTGGAGAAGTGGCAGGAGTCCAACACCCACTAGCAGGCATCGCCATGTATCAGTCCAAGAGTACCTAAAGCGCGCCGAGAACTGGGCAGAGCTTGCTGAGCCAATCGCAAGGCACCCCCGCCGAGAGACGCTATAAGCGCATCGAAGCTGCGTGGCGCGCGCTGGAGCAGGAGCAGAAGGGGCCGCCCCCGACGCGTTTAAGGCACCTCCACTCACTGGCATGACGCTTGTTAGCCAACCTGGCTAGTCGAGCGTTCGGCGAGTAACTTCAAAAGCTAATGAGCGTAGCAAGAGCCGCCTGACACGGGTGGCTCTTTGCGTTCAGCTAATCTTTCTTGAATCACTTCACCCGGCTGGAGATAATGTTTTTCGTCCACCGTCAAGCATCATGCCTATACGCGCCAACATAAGTCCGGCGTGTCGCTACGGGTTAGGAATGCGACCGCCTTCTTTCGAAGAAAGGCTTGGGATTACGAAGCCTGCCAACTAGGTAAATCATGTTCAAAAGTGTACATAGCCGCCCAATGGACCAGCACCGGCAGTGCACATGCGGCGCTATCTACCGGCGGACCGAGGCGATGGCGCCCCGGCGCGAAGTGGACTGCTTCCAGTGCTCAGTGCGCGGCCAGACCATGGAGACATGGAATACGGCGTGGGTCCCCTCGTACCGCCTCCTAGTCGGGCCTATCCGCAATCCCATCGACGACTAAGCCAACTCATTCCGCCGACGGGCTTGGCGGGATGGCGGCCCTTCCCTTCACGGTGCCACGCGAAACGGCGTGCCGATCACCCGGGCCTGCCTGCGAACGGCGTCTATGGTGCGGCGGAACATAACTGCGGCTCGGGCCATCGAGACGCCCATTGCGACGAGTTCCCTCAGCTTCGCGTTGTCTTCATCGGTCCAAGCGTTGCGATTCATGATTGTCGGCGCTGCTCGGGAGCGTCTACATCCGGCGCCGCGTGCCCGTTTACCAGAGCTTTCTTTGACCGCTCAAGTATCTCGGCCTTCAGCTCATCGGCCATGCCGCGGAGCTGCTTGGCTATCCGGCTGAACGTTTCCCGCTTGTCCTTGTCGGTCGCGAGGCGGGCGATTAACTCGCAATCTTCAGCGTTGACGAGAAGCTTCTCCAGCTCGGCTTTCAAATCTTTCATGGGATTCCTAAGGTGCCCTGCCCGCTCAGGATAAGCGGAAATGAGGCAGTCCGGGGAAGAACTATTTCGCTAACTGGTAGGAACTTTTGGAAAGCCTGCGCGTATGATCAACTTGCTAATCTTTAGGCATCACATGCAGCAGCTCACCAAGGTAATCCAGCGGATTTTGAGGCTCGCGAAGACCAACAGCGAGCCGTCATCGACCTCGCGCGCCGGGGAGCAGCGGGACCAATCCAGCATGGCCGACTTCGTCCGGATCTTGCAGGACCAGGACGGAAAGAAGGCCGGCTGACCTCGGCGAAGACGCCGAACGATCGGCGCAAATACTTCCGACGTTCTCATACCATTCGCATGTCCTGCATCCGAACGAGCGATCGTCGCGGCCTCCGTCCGGGGCGGTCTCAACCTCGATGGGCGCGGTCTTCTCGATCTCCGTATCGACGACCCCGATCCTTGTCGCCGGCAAGGGCTCGAAGGTATCGAAGATGGAAACTATCAATTCGCTGCTTCTCGGCGACCCCTTGGACTTTCTGTCCGTGCGAATTGCCACGAGATGATTGTGACCCCGCGGCCTGACGCTCAAAGTTATGGCCGTGCTGGCACCGTCACTGTGGCTTGAAGGCCAGCATCCCCAAGCGCTCCAAGGATGCGCTTCGCAATTATTTTGGCCTCCTCAGACTCCACCTTAAGCTCGGGATGGTCGCCAAAGCTATCGAGTAACGCCGTTGCGATGATCGCGCTTATTTGATGCTCATCAGTCATAACTGCTCCCAGTCCCAATTGGCCTAAGTTAGCGACGCGAAAAACCTCAGAGCAAGGTAGGCGACGACCGCTGTAACGAACGTTATGCCAATCGCGACGGCAACGCCCCCAATTCATAAGTCTGCTTCCATGCCCTTGCGAACTGGCGCGGCCGCGACTTCGCCCCCCCACTGGATTTACCAATCGCTCAGGTGCTCCTCATGCATTTCTCGCTTTGAGCGCGCCCAGCGAGGGATCGGGGAAGATGAGACTTCGCCATCCACTGCGATCAAACGGGGTCCAGCCTCCCTCTGGCTGTGCCAATCTGTCGGCGACCGCATAGACGGCTGCTGGATTCACGGCCAGCCCGCAATGGCTTCCTTGCACCTCAATGCTTTCTGCCTGAGCGGAGGTTTCCTCTACACAACCCTGCCACGCGCAAATTCCGTCCGTGCGGCTATAAATCGCCGTTGTAGGAACTGGTGGCGCAACCGCAACATCCTGCGCGTCGTCAATCGATTGGCCGCTGGCGAACTCATAAACTCGCCACGCATTTGTGGACTTGGGACTGGCGCCGAAGGGACTTCCCAGCGAAATCACCGAACGAACGCGATCCGGCAATATCTTTGCCAGTTCCCGCGCATAAATCCCGCCAAGGCTCCAACCGACTATGCTGATTTTTCCACCGTGCAGGTCGCTAAGTTCACGCACCAAATTGAGCATGCGATCATGGACGCCTTCGCGAAGACCACGATTTAGGCCTAGCCCCCAGCCACTAACCCTGTAGCCACGGCCCTCCAAAAATTTGCGCAGCGGTAATGTGGAGTCGTCACCGGCCATGAGGCCGGGTAGCACCAACACCGGATGTCCGTCCCCCTTTGGGACCAAGTTTAAAATCGGAAGCGCACCCAGAAAAGCTCCGAATCCGCTGAGAGCGCGCCGCCCTTCAAGCATCATAAGAATCTTAGATGGCGGACGAAACGACTGAGTTGCAGCTGGCATTTTGTTCCTTGTTGCGTTGCACAAGGAGAACCTGCTGACCCATCCGTTGTTCCAAGTAGGCTTCACAAAACGGCAGGCACTGATAGGAACGGAACGCATCCTCAAATGTTGCATTGCATCATAGAGGACTTACATATGTCGAAGATCGAAAAACTCGTACGCCAGAACACACAGCGCCATCGTCCCCGCCATCTATTCCTTTTTCGTTCAGTTGGGGCTCAGGATTGGAAAGCCCTAGGAGCCCCCACTGCTAAGAATTAGGTCCTCCAGCGAGAATTCGCCAAGACGCGGCTGATTGCGAATGCGATAGCTTCGGGGAAACTCCTCGTTGACTTGTCGTGGTCGACGATGATGGAAACGAGCTCTGTAGAGTGCAATCGCCGCAGCGCCCTGAATTTGGTCAATTCAGTCGGCACGGAACTCCAGCGTGGCAAGCATTACCTCGCCGCTCGTCTCTGACCCAAATCGTGATCTGCGATACCGTCTGACCAGACTGCATCAAATCCCGTCCTAAGTTGCAAAGTGCCAAGCCGGCTTCCACTCGAGCGGCATCGAGGTCGGGAAAGCGCTCGCCTTCCTCATCAACAGAACGCGGCGCGTCCCCTATTTGGATGTCAAAAAAATACAGGCCCATGCCAAGCCAAACCACGAATCACTACTTCGTTCCGATCAGCGGCGCGCGCAAACGGCCCCGGCGCGGAGAACGCCACGCTGCACCAAAGGCCGCCAGGGTTTTCTCCTGGTCGGGGGCTGAGGAATCTATCGGGAGCGCAGATTCGATTCTTGGGGCGCTTAGGAGTTCCAAAGAACGGCCCCAGCGTGCGCGGTGGGCGAACACTGGGGCCGACATTTCCTCGAATGAAGCGCGGGGGGGACGTTGCATCCATTCGGTCGTGCATAACTAAGCGATCCGGTCAGGAATTGTTCCGCTCCATTTTACGGCCCCTCCCCATCATGTTGATTGCGTTCCGTCCCGGGCGCATCTTTCTGGAAATGAACCCCGCCCCCAGCCAGCCAGCTTGGGCGGGGTTTTTCATGGGCGGCTCATTTCGACATTCCTACGGAAGATAACGTCTCGGTGAACGAAACCGATTGCCTTCCCCCACGCAGTCGTCCGGAAACGAAGCCGGAGCAGTCTCTCCTCGTCACTGACAACAGGGGATTCAAAATGATTGCTCTCACAGTCACCGCCATTTTAGCCATCTGTGCCGGAACATTGATCGCGCTGGCATCGAGCGAATTCGGCCCCGAACTTGTTCTCGCCGTTGTCAGCCTCGTATAAGGGCTCCGTTTTCGCGGGCAAAGAAAAACCCGCCGGTAACTGCCCCCGGCGGGTTTCCTTACGCATCACTCTCGCGGGGGCTTTGGGGTCCGTTCCGCGATTGGTTCGAATTTAGCGGCTGGCGGTTAATATTTAGTCGAGAGCCCGCCGGCGTGAACCGGCCGGGCTTATTTGATAGTTCGCCTGGTTAGGCGTCGGCGATCTCAGTATCGATCTCCAAGCTACCTAGCACCGCACGGGCGCGGTCCGGGAGCGCCCCTTCATCGAAAAATGGACCTTCGCAACCCCCTGCCGGTTTGCAGCGCTCCTGCACCGCACGGTCGTAAAGTACGAGATGCTTCGCAAAATCCGGCTCACCATAAAGATTCCGGCTCACCGTTTGGAGCTCCTGGACCAAGAAGCTTTGGTATCTGGCGAGCAGGCCCTCGCGCGTGAGTTTGCCGTCACGTTGAAATGCTCCAACATGCTTCTTGGGAGTGATCGGCCCAGTCGCTCTGTTCAGGTCCGTTGAAAGTTTGACGATATCGTGCACGTCCAAAACCTCCTCGATCGACACAGGCACGGTCCCGCCATTTTCAAGAGAATCGACTTCGGCCACGACGGCCCTAAGCTGGGCAGCTACTTGACCGGGCGTGGCCGGGCGAGCGGAGAGAACGGCCCCCAAAATCCTGTTCTTGACTGCGCAGTAGGCGGATAGCTCTTCGTAGTCATCTATCGGTCGGCCAAGGACGTCGATAGCCTCGCGGTGCCAAAACAATGAATTTCGATCCCCTGATCTTCGAGGACGAATCCCTCCGGTAGCTTTCCAAAGATCTCCGGCGGGTACTCCGGGAAAGAGCCATAATCGAACGGCCAGCTACGCAATTCGGCCATACTGGGGACGCGACCTTCCGGCTCTACCGCGGACGTGGCGACTTCGACGGCATCCCGAACGCGCGATGGTGCCGCTAGCGAGGACGATGGCAGCGCAACGGCCGACGCGATCGCGCCGGCGCCTGTAACAAGCAGATTCATCAGGAGCCTCCTGCTCAAGGTTGGTGACCCAGTCCCGTCGGAAGAACCCAGAGACCTGGGCTCCGGTTCGTCCCGCCCGGAGGTGGGCTGAGATGCGCCAGGATGGCTGGTGGGAATCAGTGGACGTGAAGACAATTGAACGGCGCCGGGGGCGCTAGTCGTCTTCTCCAGAATTGCGGACGTGTTTGTGGGTGGCGTGCTATGCACGCTTTCAGCCTGGATGGTCACCTGCATTGGTCTCCGGGTTAGAGCCCGGGCGGAAGTTCGTACCTTCCCCTCGGCTTGTTTTTGCGATATCTTGAATTCATGGCAAAGTCAATTCGCGATATCGCAAAAAGGCCCGGGCGCCCCAAAACGACGGGTCCCGGGACTGGCATTCTGGTCAAGATGCACGACCCCCAGCTTGACGCGATTGACGCTTGGAGTGCGAAGCAGAAAGATCCAGGCCTTACTCGTCCCGAAGCCATCCGCCGGCTGGTCGATTTGGGGTTGAAGTCAAAAGGGAAATAGCTGCAGAGGAGGTGTCCGATGCGTAAAGCCCGCGATTTTGACGCTGTTGAATATCTGCTGATCGCTGGCCTTTCAGTCGTTTGGGGCGGCGCGGCATGTCTGGCTGTCTTAACGATGTGGGGCTGAAGGCGTAGAAATGAGCGATGCCGAACTATATCGGCGCAACGCTGACGACTGCCGCCAGCGCTCCCTGCAAGCCCGCTTGCCAGGGGATAAGCCGAACTGGCTCAAGATCGCCGAAGAGTGGCAGAAGCTAGCTGAAGAGGTAGATGCAGCCAGCGCATACAAGGGACGAAAAATGAATACGGCTTCGCCGGTTCCCGCCCGCGTGGCTTACGCAACTAGCGCTGCTGCTTTGTCTAAATCGTTGCCTGGCGCGGAATGGGCTGAAGATACAACGTTCAACGCGGGCGAGGATATTCTTGCGGATCCAACTCTGAAAGACGTTTACAAAGAGGCAATTTTAAAAGGCTGCGCTATGGCGAAGGGGAAGTGAGCACGGCGGGCAACGACGACAAAAGCCCGCTGATCGATCTTATTAGCTGCATCGTATGCAATCAAACAATGAGGCTCGAAAAAAGCTCCCCCGACGTGAGGGAATTGACATCATTCAATATCGCTGTGACCTGTGTAACAGAATTGAGCAGGCGATTATTGCGCCGAAGTCGAGATCCGACGGACTGAAGGCGAAGGCTATATGAAAATCGACAGCACAACGAGGGCACAATGATTTCACTTTTGATCGGGATTTTGATTATCGTGGTGGTCGGCGCGATCTGCTTTTGGGCGATTGAAAAGTTCGCACCCGACGCCAAGCTTGCGAATCTACTCAAGTTGCTCGTTGTACTCGTTTGTCTCGGCGCGATTGTGCAGCGATTGATGGTGCTGACCTATTAGCCAATGCCCGCAGCACCCTAGAGCTGGGGGCTTAAGGCGAAGCCCAAACCCTGATTCCGTTGCGTGAGTAAGGCCGTCTCAGTTGGGGGCATCAACCCAAATGACCAGGGCCAGTCTACCGGCGGTGACCCTAGTAACTCAGGGCCAAAACAACTGCTGCGGCGAGCGGGATGGCGCTCGTGGCGCTTAGAACCATGATTAGAAACTCGCGCTTGGTTTCTCTATCCATGTGAACCTCCGGTACACAATATGAACCAAAGCCGGAGCAATCCGTTCCTATTCCTCGACGAACGGGTGATACGACGCGCTGTGGGTCGATCGCGTTCCGACCCACCACGTATTGATAGTTTGCCGGAGCCGGCCACCCGCGCTTCAATAGCCCATGTCCACCCTCACCCGCCGCCCTCACCCCGGCCGCTCCGACGCTTGACACGTCTATTATGGTGACGTGCAGGTCGGAACCATCGCTGTCCAGTCGGGCTTGCCGGTGCACGCCAAGCAATGGCGATGGGACGTCGGCTTCTACCCGGCATCTCACCGCGGGCATAACCGCTCCGGCTATGCGGCGAGCTTCGATGAGGCGCGGGCGGGCTTCGATGTCGCCCGGAAAGACTACCTCCCGAAATGCACGGAAGCCGATTTCAACGAGTATCGCCGCCAGCGCGCCTGGACTGCCTGGAAGTATCGCACGCATGAGGGTGGCCTAGCTCTGCCGACGCAATCGACCAGCGGATGGGCACGCTGTTTGTGTGGCTCCTCGATCGATGTAGCGAGCGCCGCGGCACACGTTAATGAGGCGCATCCTGAGCCCGCCTGAATTAGGGAGTGGAAAACTTGAATCGGATCGGCCGTCGCACGATCATTGCCATGGTAGTCATCTGCGGATTCGCGGCGCTATGGGGGCATGCTGAGATGAAGTTTTCGACTGAACGACCTTATGCGGATCCAGAGAAGGCCACGCGCAAGCTCCTAGAGATCGCTAATGCGACGGACGCCATCCAGGACGGCCGCATTCACATCGAAAAGATCAACGCGCCAATGCTGTACAAGGAAGGTGCCAGCCCGACCGAATACAAGGCCGGCCTTGATCTGGGGTGGCTGTTGCTGCACGAGAGCGGCACCTTCGTGAAGTTCACCCCGGCCGGGGCCGAACTGTTCGCCTGAGACCGCGAAAGGCCGCCCCTTCAGTTATAGCACGCCCACAAAGGCAGAAACGATCAAGATTGCCGCTCCCACCGCTAGGATTATCACATCAACTGTTATGCGTCGCTTGGCAGATTCGGTCATGGCTGAACCCTCCATCCACGGGAAACCGCGTTGTCTGACCTATCGCGACCGAGCACTGTGCGTCAGCTCACATACAGATCGAGAAAGTTCACCCAGTGACTGACGGTGGTTGGCAACGCAAGTTCGATGAACCGATCGAGACGCCAGACGGCAACCAGCTTCACACGCTGCGCGAGGCGATCGTCTATCTCGCCGAAACCGTCCCGAAATCAGAACGCGATATGCCCGCGGTGACGACTGCCGCTGAGATGCTGACCAACGCCGCGGAGCGCGGCGCTGCCTGGATTTTTTTGGCGCGTATGGCGACGCTGAAGGCAATCCACCGCCACGAGGTGCGGCAGTTCAATCCCAACGCCAAAGAGCATCATTGGGGAAGGCGCAGGCTGAAACGAGACAAATGAAAAGCGAATAACTCCCATGGCTACCTCCGCGGGCGCCGTGCTAGATTGCTCGCCATGAACCGTGACCCTCTAAGGCTCGATGCCATTTACCACTCCCATCCGGTGCCTCGCAACCAAGCGAGCCTGTCGCTGATGGGGTTCGTTTTCGACAAAGTCTACTTTCCAGGCGCATCGCTACCCGCTGAAGGCTTCGACCAGAAGGCCGTCGATAGGGAAATCGAGCGGCTAAAAGAATGGGAGAAGGATTACGACACGGCGCAATTGATCGGAATTCTGAGGTTTCTAAGACACGTCCCCGATCTGAAAGGCTTCTGCGAATTCGAGCAGGACGGCTCGAAAATTTTCGGAGACAAGCGATATCCCCAGCAGACCATAGCAGCAATCCATGACGGCATCTGCGGCCACCCCCTCCAGGATTCACTCCAAGTATTGATGCCGCTCACAGCAAAGGATTGCCCGGGAGCGACGTCAGCATCGCTTATCGCGGAACTTTCCATCAGTTCGCTAACGCCATTTTCGAGTCTTCCCGTACCGGAATTCCTTTAGTGAACGATGCGCCTGATCTGCCTGTTTTCTCTGATACCGCTTCGCCCATCAATGACGCTGAAGCGTTGGTCGGCATGTTGTCGATTTTATCAATCAGGCTACTCCTACCGGAAATTCCCGTGTTAACGCCGCAGGATCTCATGGAGTTTCGGGCCGAGAGCGCGGCTGAGCTTAGATCGTTTCGAGGTTCAATGCTGGGTTACGCCAAAGACTTGAACAGCGGCCTCATGCAGCAACGCGACGCCGGAAACATCCAAAAACACGCCGAGTTTTTTGTGAGAACAGAGATCGCGCCCGCCTCGACGAACTTCGGGTGGTGATGGAAAAGCGCAACTCCGGTTGGTTTAGGCGGTCAGCTATGAAGATCGTTCCAGGCGTCGCCGCCGGGTATATGACAGGCGGTCTTTGGTCGGCCGTGGCCGCTTTAATTACAGGAGGGGCTACCCACATCCCAACAGAGATGAAGTCCGGAACCAGTGCAGCAAAGCAAGCCAAGGCCAACGGGTTGTATTACCTGCTCAAAGTCGAACGGTCGGGATAACGAGGTGTGGGGGCGCAGCCCAAAGTGCTAGCGCCCGTCGACCAACGAATGAAATTACCCGCCCCATGGGGAGGAGCATAAACCGTTGCGCGGAGGCGCGACCAGCCTCGCGCCGGCAGGATCAAAAAGTGCTCATACCCACGTTGAGGTACCACCATTGCGGCGAACACAGCGGACCGAACATACAGACTCTTCCGATAAGCTCCTTGCGACTGCCCACTGGAAGGGGAAATAAATGGATCTGCTGTCGTCGATCAAGTTGCCGTACTGGCTAATGATCGCGGGGGCTCTTTTAGTGGCGATAGGATTCCTTGGTCTTGCATTTACCCGGAACAAGCAAGCCGCGATTAATCCTGATTGAGAAGTGAAGGCGAAGAAATGAGTCCCCTTGTTTGCTGCGAGCGGAAAAAGTGGAGAATTGCGGTTTGCGGGCTTGTAGCGGGACTACTCGCACTGAGCGTGTCGGTCGCCGCCGCCGCCGAGATAAAGCCCCTTAATCTCAACGACGATCATGTAGAAATTTCCATCTCCGGCAATATTGCGCCGGGTGATGCTGACTTATTGAGAACGCGCATCAAGGCGGCTACTGATGCGGGTAAACTGGTGACCTCGGTGCGATTGAACTCGGAGGGAGGTAACTTACTAGAAGGTGTCCGGTTGGCAGACGTGGTCAGGTCTGCAAAAGTGTCCACGAACGTAGGGCAAAACGCAACCTGCGCATCGGCTTGCTTTCTCATCTTCGCGGCAGGGGAAACAAAGTATGCATATGTTCGCGCCCGCATTGGAGTGCATGCCGCGTCAGAGAATGGTACCGAGTCTCGCAAAACAACTATGGCGATGGCCCATATTGCAGAAGAATTGACTGTCCCCTCGTCGATCATTCGCCGCATGGTAAACACGCCGCCCGGCGATGTGACCTGGCTTAGCCTTAATGATCTTCGATTGATGGGAGCGGATATCAATCACTACAAGGAACGGTGAAACCGCCACTTCTGCGCCCCGGCCCTTGCGTGCCCGCTCTGGTTGCGAAAGGATGTCCCGCTTAGGGAGGGTATTATTGAGCGAAGAGGCCGCGCTTGCACTCAAAATAGCCCGCGCCGATGCGGTTAGCGATTACTGCGGGGTTGAACAGGGTCTGTCCGCCCTGATGGCGAAATTACTGAATATCTCCTACGACGACGCGGGCGAGCCTGAAGGGCTGGGAAATGGCCAGTTCAAAGCCCGAGTTTCAACCAAAGCAGCGAAAGACCGGCACCTGGACTGTTGTCGTGGTGACCGGAAATGGACCCGATTCCCACGTTGGGGACTTTGCTACAAAGAAGGAGGCCGCCGACTGGATCGCGGCCAATTCGGAAGACTGGCCAGCTAGATCGAAATAACCCCGCTTACCAGCCACGACGCCCTGTAGCTTCGCGCCGCCCCGATCCCCAAGGGGTTGATAATTTGCCCTAGGTGCAGAGCCGCGCTTCAACAGCGCATGCCTGAACTCACCCGACGCCCTCACCCCGAACGCACGGACTGTTGGCACGTCTTTTATGGTGACGTCCAGGTCGGCACGATCGCGGTCCAATCAGGCTTGCCCGTCAAAGCTAAGCAATGGCGATGGGACGTCGGTTTCTACCCAGCATCACACCGCGGGCATAACCGCTCCGGCTATGCGGTAAGCTTCGAAGAGGCGCGGGCCGGCATCGAAACTGCGAGGAAGAACTACCTGTACTGAAGCCGACTTCGTCGAGTATCGGCGCCAGCGCGCCTGGACGGCTTGGAAATACGCGATGCATGCCGCTGGCGTCCCGCTACCGACGCAATCAACCGGTGGACAGGCATGCTGTTTCTGTGGCGCCACGATCGATACGCTAACCGACCGTCACGTTCACGAAGCACATATGGATTCGAAGCTCGCATGAAGTTCAGCACCGATCGACCGTTCGCGGCTCCCGAGAAGGCCACACGCAAGCGGCTTGAAACTGCCAACACCATCGAGGCAATCCAGGACGGCCGCATCCACATCGAGAAGATCAACGGGCCGATGCTGTACCATGAGCGTGCCACCCCCGAATACAAAGCCGGGCTTGATCTGGCGATATCACGCGGTTGGCTGTTGCTGCACGAGTCCGGAACCTTCGTGAAGTTCACCCCGGCCGCGGCCGAACTGTTCGCCTGAGAACGCGAAAGCCGCCCCTTCAGTTACAGCACGCCCACAAAGGCAGAAACGATCAAGATTGCCGCTCCCACCGCTAGGATTATCACATCAACTGTTACGCGTCGCTTGGCAGATTCGGTCATGGCTGAACCCTCCATCCACGGGAAACCGCGTTGTCTGACCTATCGCGACCGAGCACTGTGCGTCAGCTCACATACATATCGAGAAAGTTCACCCAGGCGGGCGCCTAACTGTTCGCCTGATGGCTCGGTGCAAGGGGACGGGTGGTGTCGGGGGTGGTCCCTGTCCTCGGAGTGCGTTTCGACGTGCGAACGCCTGTGCCGGTTCTCGGATGCGGGAACTCAGTGGAACCCAGTGTTCAATTTTATACACCTCGGGGGCGGAACGATTTTCCGGCTTCGACGTGATCTATTCGGGTAGGGCAAACGGCGAGGACGTGCAATGCCCAGCAGACCGGTCAAGCTCCCTTCCAAGGGCATCATGAGCAGTATGCGTCTCGGCATTACAGTGACGGGCTTATACAGCGTGGTCGCAATGGGGCTGATGATTGTCTTCTTGCGCGGGCCGCCCTAGGTGTCGAAAATTGGGATGTTGGAATTTTTGCGCAGGCGTGGAGATACCGCTATGCAAAACTCCATTGATATTGATTCCCTGCATAGCCGCGAGATCGTTCGAGAAATTGGCGAGAGACTGAGGGCTTCATTCACAGTGGAGCGAGAGTTGCCCGCGCACTTCAAAACGCTAATCGAACGACTCCGCCAATCAGACGACCGCTCGCAAGCCAGAGGTTAAGCCGCGTCGCGTTTCGCGGCAGCACTCTCACGTTTCCAAGCTCAGCGGCGCAAGCCGCTGTGATTTTAAACTTGGCCACGGTGTTGTGCCGCGTTTAGGGGCGGCTGTGGGCGTCGTTTGCGCGATTTTGGGGGTATCGACGCGTTCGATCCCGGCAATCGCGCTCCCTGCCGCCGTGCCGGGGTCTGGAACGTCAGCGCTGATTAACGTTCAGGCCGCGCAACGTCTACTGAATGGGCCACACTCGGTGTGTAATATCTTTCCCGAGGGTGTGAACCTGAAAAGCATCCCTGTCGAAAGGCGAGCAGCATACGGATGGCTTGCATGAATTGCTGACGGAAGCGCCGTTCGAACCGTTCCGGAGTTCGCCATAGACCGCAGTTTTCCTGATAAGGCTCTACGTCCATACTTCGAGCCCGAGGTCTGCTTTCGATCCAGACGCGGACGTCGTTTTCCTGCCAGCAAGCTCGACTGCGATGTGTGTCTACTCAGACCGCAGTTCTGCCCGAAAGACTTTGCGCGCAAGAACCCACGCGACATCCACGAAACGCCCGAGATGTTGCTCGTTCGCTTGCGGACGCTCAAGCCTTCGAGCAGTCACGCCGCGAGCTCGCAAGAGGATCGAGATGAGGTTCGCGCACCTGAGGCGCATCCTGAAGCTCGGTCGGCTTCGTTTTTTGCAACCCCACTCTCTCGAGCCTGCTTGAGCCAACTCACGAGCACGTCGCCTTGCTGCGCGAGCTGGTAGACGGCAAGCGACTTCGGAGTGAACCTAGGCCGGGTTCCCGCTGGGAAAACGTTGCAAGCGCGTGGAGGGCGGGCGCGCGACGGGAAACCAACCCAATTAGTTTATTCGCGGGAAGTCAGATCTCTTAAGATCGCTCGTTATCAAGGGGCCGACAGCGTCTGCCTCGGCTAGCGAAACTAAGAAGCAACCCCGTGCGGCTGCTTTTCCGTCCACCCTTCAGCTATTGCACGCTGAATGCTGCCGTTCGTTAAGCGTTACGCGGCGTGATTCCCTGACCCATCCCTGGCTTACACCAATCGGCCAACCCCAGGTCGGGAACAAGTGGCAATATGGCGCGTTCGAACGTCGTGGGCATAACGAGGAGAAGTACATGCCAGTACTTATTCTTTGGGCCGTTCCTGCTGTCGTTGTTTTAGCTGGCGCGAGCTACTTCCTGCTTCGAGCTGTCCACTAGCACCTTATTTTTAGACACCCCCTGGAGGAAACCATGCAGAAGCTTTTGCTTTCGACCGCTGTCGTCGCCTTTACCGTCACTTCGGCGTTCGCGCAAACCACCGAATTCTACGTGGTCAGGGACGCCACGACGAAGAAGTGCACCATTGTCGACAAGAAGCCGACCACGACCACCACGACGATTGTCGATAACGGCACGTTCAAGACTCGAACCGAAGCTGAGACCGGTATGAAGTCCATTAAGGTTTGCTCCGAAAACTGATCGTTAAGAACGCAGACCCTCGACGGGCCACCAAGTTTCCCCACTTGCCGTCTATCGACTTCTCTGCGTAGCCCTGCCGAGCACCCTACTCGGCAGGGCTTTTCTTGGCTCGGTAAAATTCATCGGAACACAGCACGTCTGTTCTCGTTTTGGTTAGAATTTCGCAAAGAGGCGCGTCAATGAAACGTAACCTGTCAGCTGTCGCAATATTGCTTCTCCTGGCAACAGGTGCTCGCGCAGATGAAGCGACCACGTCGAGCGACAAAGTGAACAACCCGGAAGACTGCTCGAAGCCAGTGTGGCCGAATTTCACGCCGTTATGTCTCCGCAATGCCGGGCAGCAGGCGACGAACGTTCGTCTAGTTTCCACGGACCGCCGCTAACGCCGGGAACGATTGGCAATCGATCTTGTTGGCTTCCCACAATGCAACATTGGAGAATGATGTTATGAAGAAAGTAATATTGGGAGGCTTGCTGATTGCCCTCGTGGGTTCAACGAGCGCGCTTGCACAAGGCGGTGCCGCGACCGGTGCAGCAACGGGCGCTGTCGGCGGCGCTATCGTGGGCGGACCGGCCGGCGCTGCAGTTGGCGCAACCGTTGGAGCAGTCGCTGGCGGCATTTCGGACGAGACCCGTCCGCGCTTCCGCACCTATGTGTCAGGCCAAAAGCACAGCTCGTACCGCTATGATCGCGAAGTCCGAGTTGGCGCTGATCTGCCCTCGAGCGGCGTGACGTATTACGAAGTTCCGCGCGAGTACGGTGTCACTAAGTATCGCTACACCGTCGTCAATGATCGGACCGTCTTGGTCGATCCAGGTACCCATCGGATCATCGAAGTCATCGATTGATATAGGCGGCCCGCTTCGGCGGGCCGTACTTTTTTCGTCCCTATCAGTTCGGCTGCAAGGATAACCTTATCGCTCGGACAGAGGCGCGCATCCGAACGTCCTCGACATAAGCACATTGAGCACCAGCCATATCAAAGGTCCGCTGGTCCGAAGTCCGCTCTGGGTCATTCAGCAACATCGCGTTTCGCTTGCGGTATGTCTGCTCATCTCCCACGAGCAGGCATGTGAACATCGCGTCATCATTCCGTAATTTTACGTGGCCGAACCTATTCCAGGTTCCCGCACTTGGGTAGAATGGGCAATCAGTGGGGTGCGTAATGACGGGACACACTCAGTTGGCAATAACTCCGCGTGACCGCTTTCTTGAGGCGGCGCAAAAGGAGCTTGCGGCTTTCGAGCAACGCGAACGCGAGTTTTCCAAGAAGGAACGGAAAGAACGGGCTGCTGCGATGCAGATACCCGTCGAGAACAGCAGACTAAGCAGTCAGGCGGGGGCGCCTGTAACAAAACGGTCATGAACCGGAAGTAACAGTTGAAGCTCAGCCCCGTGGGTAGACGTCAAAGGTTAAACTTAAAGCCGCCCTTCGAGGCGGATTTCTCCTGACTAAAACCCCGCCTGCGCACCAGGCTGAGGAGTCTACCGGGAGCTCGAAATCGATTCCTGCGGCGATCCCGACCCGCGGCACCAACCGACACCGCGCCTGCCCGCTATTCCTATCCTTCCGCCCTAATCGGGCCGCGTCGTCGCCAAGCGGAAGCCTGTTGTCTGCAATGGGTCTTGGTCGTGTAAAAACGGCTTGAGAG
The DNA here is from genome assembly GCF_018130065.1 of Bradyrhizobium sp. AUGA SZCCT0158. GTDB lineage: Bacteria > Pseudomonadota > Alphaproteobacteria > Rhizobiales > Xanthobacteraceae > Bradyrhizobium. The sequence continues at coordinate 31,693 of NZ_JAFCME010000042.1, forward strand.
GGACGTCGGGAGCAAAAGCGGGGGCGCGCTGGATGATCTGATGGAGGTCGCGGCGAACAGCGTTGCATGGTTCGCATTGTCCTCCGCAGCCGGGCTGGGCTGTTCACCGGCGGGATCAAAGGGTGTGGCGAAAGCGCGACGTCGCCTTGCAACTTATGAAGCGAGCAAGAGTTGCCGCTTTTTCCCGACACGGAGAGCGTAATGAGTTCCAGCGAAAAAACGGCCGTCGAAGTGCCGATGCCCCCCAGCGGCCAAAGGCGAGAGCAAGTGATCGTCGGGGTGGCCTTCTTTGTTCCTGTTGTCCTCGCAATGGCAGGTTGGCTCTACTTACTTAGCAAGCTCATTGCGACGATTTACGTTTGGCTGTTTCAATAATTGCGATCTTGGGGGACGCAGAGTGCTCAAGCGCTCCAGCACTGTACATAGCAATTAACATGAGGACAAAATAATACGTGCCGCGCTTCTGTATCCGCACACGAAAGCGAGCAACGAAAAGAGTCGGTTGCGAGGGCACGCCGCAGGCACTCGCGTTCCGGCCGGGCCGGACTGGATCCACGAGATCAAGCATGACGGCTATCGGCTGATCGTCCAACGCGAGAGCAAGCGCGTGCGGCCGTTCAACCGAAACGGCCACGACTGGACTGATCGCTATCCGCTAATCGCCGAGCCGGCCTTGCGCAACCGCTCGAGGTGCCGAACTTGGTGGCGAAGGGGCTCTTCGTGGTCGGGTCGGTGGCCAACGCGCGGCGGAGAGAACGGCAAACGTCTCTGCGCTTCGCAGTGCCAACTCGTATATAGGTCCCACCATAGTTCGAGGGAGGTAGTGGCAGAGAGCTGCTGCCCGACCACCGCCGCCCGGCCTGTGTTGCTATTATGGCCTCAACGGCAAAGGCCGCCAGTCTTTCGACTGACGGCCCCGACCGGGTTTCAAAATACACGACATGAAAAAACCCTCCTCCCCGGCGGAAGGTGAAGCGTCGCAACGCGCTGAGTTCCTAAAAAAGCTGACAGCGGTGTGTCCTAAGGCGCCGTGAACGGTCATGACCCACCTCGTAGTGGTTCGGTCCTAATTAAGCCAGCACCACTGCTGCGGTACCGTGTATATTGCCCTCACGTGTCTATCCGCCAGGACTCCTACTTTACCATTTAAATTCCACCCCGCCGCCCTTGGCTTTTATCGGTGATGAGAAACTCACCCGCGCTTCCCGCCTACCTCTTTGAGGAAAGGAGCGCGTAATGACTGAGCGCCGAGGTCGGTGCCATCCACCCGCCGGTGATCCTGACGAGGCCGAGGTGGAGACCTGGATGAAGGCTTCTGCGGACAAGGCCTGAAGCTGCAACGAGCATTGCCTGACGGGGCGCTGCGGATTGTTGCCCGTGGCGTCAAAGAAGATCGGTCGGGCAAATGGCGTGACCGACGCTTGCGACGGCCAGGCAGAGCCCTCGCCCCGTCAGCGCAAATCATCCATTTGTCGAAAGTCTGCCGGTCGGCAAGTTATTGGGCCTGCCACCAGAAGATGAACTCGCTCGGCCTGGCTCGAACCCTGAACGTACGCAGTCTCCGGTGCCGAGTCCTTGTCGTGGAACGTTTGGCCTCATTCCGCGTATGTTTGTTAGGAGATTCACATTCTTATATCGCCAGGCGAAGCTTTGGAACGCAAAGACCGATTTAAAGCCTCGCAGTCGGCCGAAGGCCGCTACCGCATGCTTGTGGAGGCCGTAACGGACTATGCCATCTATATGCTCGACCCCCATGGCATTATCAGCAGTTGGAATCCAGGAGCGCGTCGCTTCAAGGGCTACGAGGAGTCCGAGATTATCGGCGAGCATTTCTCGCGGTTTTACACCGAGGAGGACCGCAAGACGGACCTGCCGCGACGGGCGCTGGAAACAGCGGAACGCGAAGGCAAATTCGAAAGCGAAGGCTGCCGCGTCCGCAAGGACGGCAGCCGGTTCTGGGCATATGTCATCATCGATCCCATTCGCGATAGCGATGGCAAGCTGGTCGGTTTTGCAAAGGTCACGCGAGACCTAACGGAGCGGCGGGCAGCCGAAGCCGACCTGCGACGGAATCAGGAGCAGTTCCGCCTGCTGGTGCAGGGCGTGACTGATTACGCGATCTTTCTCCTTAGCCTCGAAGGAATGGTCGCAAGCTGGAACGCGGGAGCGGAACGAATCAAGGGTTACCAGCCGGAAGAGATCATCGGCCAGCACTTCTCTGTTTTCTATACCGCGGAAGACCGCGCAGCCGGACTTCCCGCAACCGCGCTTGAAACAGCGCGGCGGGACGCGAGATTCGAGAAGGAAGGCCTGCGCGTCCGCAAGGACGGCACCACGTTTTGGGCGAATGTCGTCATCGACGCGATCCGCGATGGCGAGGGAGCGCTTATCGGCTTCGCCAAGATCACGCGGGACATCACCGAACGCAAGAGTGCGGAAGAGACTCTCGAACGTACTCGGGAAGCATTAGTGCAGTCGCAGAAGATGGAAGCGATCGGTCACCTGACCGGCGGCGTCGCCCATGACTTCAATAACCTGCTGATGGCCATCCAGGGCAGTCTTGAGATGATGAAACGCCGCATGCCCTCCAGCGATACCTATATGCACCAGTTCATCGAAAACGCTCTTCAAGGTGCTCAGCGCGGCGCGGCACTGACGCAGCGGATGCTGGCATTTGCCCGGCGCCAGGAGCTCAAGCTCCAATCCGTCAACGTCACCGAACTCATCGCCGGCATGGCCGATTTACTGCAGAGTTCACTTGGCGCAGCCATACAGATCGAAACCCGCTTCTCGCTGGGCCTTCCGAAAGCGTCGGCCGACGCGAACCAGCTTGAGCTCGCCATCCTGAATCTTTCGATGAACGCAAAAGATGCGATGCCGCAGGGCGGCTCCATCGTCATCTCCGCGCGTGAGCGGAATGTTCAGAATGAGCCGGGGCTTAAGCCGGGGCGCTATGTTTGCCTCTCCGTGAAAGACAACGGTACCGGCATGGACGAAGAGACATTGAGACGCGCAATCGAACCCTTCTACACGACAAAGGGGGTGGGAAAGGGTACGGGTCTTGGACTGCCGATGGTGCTTGGCATGACTGAGCAAACCGGTGGCAAATTATATCTGAAGAGCAAACCCGGAGAGGGAACGACAGCCGAGCTCTGCCTGCCGGTAGCTCCTGGTGAAGATGAGCCGGAAAAAAGGGACATCGCTCCTTCTGACGCATCAGTCACGCGCGCGCTCAGGATCGTCAGCGTCGACGACGATCCCCTCGTTGCCTTCAATACACTCGCCATGCTGGAAGAACTCGGGCACACGGTCTTTTCCGCATCGAGCGCAGCGGAAGCCCTAACCCTTATCGGCGAGAAGGGTGACATCGACCTCCTAGTCACCGATCAGGCGATGCCCGGTATGACCGGCTCCGAACTCGCGGAAGCGGTCCGCCGCGACTGGCCGGACCTTCCAATCATCATTGCGACCGGGTACGCGGAGTTGCCGGACGGGCCGGCTCAGGCGATTCCGCGGCTTGCCAAACCCTTCTTCGAGCGCGACCTTGCGGACGCCATCGCATCGATCAAAGGCTTCTCGGACAAGTCGGCTTAGCAGGTTGCACAACTAGGCGCAGCGTTGAACGCGCGTTCAGACCTGATCACCCGCAGTTTCGGTAGACCGCGGGAGTTTACCGCAGACCGCGGTGAGTTCACCCACCCTGGCCTGGCGTCACCCGCGAGGAAGCCGAATGGAGAAGGTGGTCCCTGCTTGTTCGTTCGAAGTGACAGAAATGTCGCCGCCGTGCGCTTCGGCGATTAGTTTTGCGATGTAAAGTCCGAGGCCCAAGTGTGTACCTTGCTCAGGTGGATGATGGACGTCCTGGCCGCGCATCCAGGACTGGAAAATCAGCGCTTGTGCTTCCATTGGGATCGCTATGCCGAAATTGTGCACGGCGATAGTGACAGTCTCGGGATCGTCGCCTGCAACCCTTACCGTGATCGGGCTCGATACATCGCCATACTGGACAGCGTTGCCCATCAGGTTGGACAACACCTGTCCCAGGCGCGCGGGGTCACAGGACCCCATCGGATCGCCTTCATGCGTGACTTCAAAACGCCGATCCGGGTTGATGGCACGGTGCTCGTCCGCAATCTCCTGACAAAGCAGAGCTATGTCAGTCTTGGTTCTGGCCAGCGGGATTTCAGTGCCGAAGGACGAGCGCGTGAGATCAAGCAAATCGTTTAGAATTTGTGTCGCCCGGCCCGCCGCCGTCCTGATCCCCAAAACTACCTTCGCCTGCTTCGGACTTGTTGTTCCGGATCGCTCAATCCACTCCGCGCCCATGGAAACCGCGCCTAAGGGATTGCGAAGGTCGTGACCCAGGACTCCCAGAAACAAATTGCGGGAGTTATTGATCGTCTTCGTATAGTGCGCCACCGATTCCGTTACGGCCTGGTCAATCGATTCATTGAACCGCGTCAGATCCTCGATATCTGTGTTGGCGAGCGCCGGATGACGCGCCACCCATAGCTTGACGACACTCGCTCGAAGCGCCCTGTACTCCGAAACCATCTGATCGATGTCAAAACCATCGGCAAGGCGAAGAGCGGCATGAACCTCTGCTGCGCTTTCGGAAAACGGACCGTCCTTGGGGCCATGGCCGCGCGACTTGTCAAACCGCTCACGCGGCGTCTGTGCAGACCCGATATCGTCTGCAACAAATCCAAGAATATCGACGATATGATCCTGCAAGGCCAGCTTCGACATCTTGTCGCTGGCCGGCGAAATAGTTCGCGCGAATTCTATCCATTCTTCAACGATAGGGGCCTGGTTTTGGCGAATAAAATCCGCCAGGCGATTATGCTCTTGCTGGCCAGTCATCACACAAGGATTGCTCAAATGCCGCCCGCCCCTTTCACGTCAACAACAACCCAACTTAAGCAAAGTGCCGCACCTCGTCGAATAAAAGATGCAAGCCCTGAGGCTGAAGCCGATGGTTCCCGATCTGTCCCTGAGCGTAATAACCGCGATGGAGCCGATCCGTCACTACCATCGACCACACAGTCAAGGCAGGTTCCGCTTTGCTGAGACCCATGCCCCCGATGCAAGATGCCGAGGGATTCGACGTCCGTGCACATCCACCTCTGCGGGCGCCACAATGACCCAGGCGCGCCTGCCCGCGGGACTATGATCTGCTGATGGATTGATCTGAGGTATAAATGGAAGGCGGAGATCAAACGGACCACCGCTTCACATTCTCGATATTCACGAAGATCAACGACAGGCCCACGCTTGCGTGGCAGGCTAAGAGGCACGCGGACGCGGAACGTCTCCGCGAACACGACAGGTTACGCACAAAGTTGAGCAAAATCACGTCTCATGGGACGCCGTTGTGCGACGCCACGGCCACGATGAAGGTCAGGTTGGCTACCGCGGAAGAAGCAGCTCTTTATCGGCGAGCAACGCAATCGACCAAACCATCAAGTGACACTAACGTTGTGTATCTTGTGGATCTCAATGGATAGGCCGCCAGTGTCCGCCTTGCCAAAGCATTACGGACTCAACGCGGACATAGCGCCAAGTCCCAAAAGTGCCCAATCGCGTCGGATTGAGCCTCTGCCAAGCGCTTCCGGTTGCCCGCGAGAACGGGCATCGCCGGCCGGCCAGCAGGGCCATTGGCCCAAGCCGAGCGGGTACTTTTTGTCGGCGCAACCGGCGTTAGACCGTCCATCTGGCTGCTCCTCCGCTAATCGACTTAGCGGGGTGGCAAATGCCGAGGGGCTAAGGGCCCCTTAGTTTCAAACCAGAGCTATGCGTACTTGGGGAAAAATGAGCCGCCTGGAAAAGGCTTGATCGGCCAAAGGGTTCAGAACGGCGGGAAAGGTGTGTGACCATCGAGCGAACAAGGTGCGGATTCGTAGCGGCAACTTCGACGGCGACTGCGGCCCCGAGAGAGTGCCCAACCAGGTCGAAGTGGTTCAAACCGCCGCTTTGGCTACGCCAACAATTTGGTTTGCGAGCTTACGTAATGTCAGTTTGCCTCCATCATCAATCGTGTCGCCTGAACCGGAATAATCGAGGCTAATCACCGTCCTTTGGTTGGCCAGCGCCGGGATCACAGGACCCCAGTGAACATCCAACGCGGCCGTGCCGTTTACCATCACAATGGCGGGACCCCTCCCTTGCACTCGATAGGCGATCTTTGCACCGTCGACAGTGACGACTTTCGTATCGGTTATCATTCCTTTATTCTTCCTTATCAGACAGCTCTCACTGGTGGCCCAGCACGGACAACGGCTCGCGGCTGTGGAGTTGATGTGATTTGACTCTGTTTCAATCGCTAGCGGCGATTATCACTGGATAGCTAGTGATCTTGAACTCATAATATGGTGATCGTCATCTCTTCTTCTCGAACACCTGATCATTTAACGCACCTGTGAGGTCTTTATCTGTGCGGCTTGGTCCAAGGCCGGTGGTCCCTACCCAGCTCGACGCGCTGCGCAACACTACCTGCCCGCGAGGGCGATGCCATCGCGCAGCAGCTGGATAGCGACGTGCAAGCGGTGGTCAAGGCGGCTGTCATGTAAGCGAGGCAGTAGGCTGGGATCGGCGAAGGAACTGCGTTTCGAGAGAGGTCGAGAAGCCTGGCGGCGGATCACCACCTGACCGACGGCATCGATGCCATTCGCTTGAAAGGCTGACTTCGTATTGTCCAGATCAATCATCAAGATTGGTTGCATCCTCAGGGAGCCTCGAACGACGCACACTCGCTGACACTCTCGTGCCGGTGGACGAAACGCGGACGGCATCAGCAACGGACGCTGGTCAGAGCGTCCAACAAGGACGCCCACGTTGGGCCTCTCGGCCTTCCCAAATCAGCAAGATGGAGTTTTTGCCAATTGCAACGCAGCCTCGACGCCGCCTTCCAGAATCTGCTCCGCCTCGGCGACGTCGGGCACGGCCCGTGCGAGCTGGAGGGTTCCCACAATAAGGCCGAAGATGGCCGTCGCGTGTCGGCGGCTCGTTGCAAAGCCGCTGTCCGGAAGCAGCGCGGCCAGCGTAGATACGAAGCTTTGTAACCCCTGCTCGTAGGTCTGTCGGGTCGGCAAGGGCTGGCGGGCGATTTCCGGAAGCAACGACGCCGAGGGACAGCCCTCAGCCTGGCTTTCGATATGGGCGCAGCTCAGGTAGCCCCGAATCACGCCTTCGAGGTCGAGGCCGCTCCGCTTGCCATTGTCGAGGCGATGTTGCTGCTCCGCGAGCGCGCTCGCCAGCGCCTCCCGAACCAGCGCCTCCTTTGACTCAAAGTGGGGAGAGAATGCCCCTTTTGTCAGGCCGGCCTCGCCCATGATCCCGCCGATTCCAGCGGCCGAGATGCCGTGCCGGCGGAAGCATTTCGAGGCGACATCGACTATATGCCGTCGTGTCGCCTCCTTATGACCCTTCTCGAAACGCATCGTTCTCTCGTTGCTTGTGCCGTTACGTCGCAGTTGCTCGAAGTTAGGTGCGCAAGACAGCTTCGATCCGGCGCGAAATGTTCAAAAGGATCCGATCCTTTGCTAAGGGGGCGTCCAGCTCAAGGCCAATAGGCAGCCCGGCGCGAGACAAGCCAGCAGGAAGGCTGATACCCGGTAGTCCGACACTGCTCGCTGACACGGTGTGGTTCGCCAAAGCGAGGTAGCTGACCTCCTGCCCCGCGATATGGAGCGTCGTCTGCTCCTCGATCAATGGCGCCGTGCAGGGCGTGGTCGGTTGCAGAATAGCCAGCGCTCCATGTGAGACGAACGCCCTGTTGAGGCGGCGCTGGATTTCCGGTCGGCTCACGTTCAGCGCCGTCTGATAGTCCTCAGCCGAGGTAGCGGCTGCACCGCCAGGCAGTACGATGTGCCCCCACGTTTGGCGAAGCTGAGGCTTGAGGCTCTCGTAGATCGCCTCGAACGTGGTCGGAATGTCGTGGCGGCGAAGGAATCCGGAAATCGCGCCCATCGTCTCATAAGCGAAGATGCCCCATGTCGAGGTTTGAATGAGGGCATTGAAATCGTCGCCGAGGTCTACCTCCACGATCTCGGCGCCCGCGTCTTGCAGCCGCCGAACCACCTCGCGGAAGCGGATCTCGACTTCCGAGTCTAGCAGATCCAGGAACTGGCGCGGCGCGAAGGCCAGTCGGGCTCCCTTCAGGCCGTAGCCGCGGGCGAAAGACTCTGCTGCCTGTTCACCAGTCACGACCTGATCCACCAGAATGCAGTCCTGGACGCTTCGGGCGAATGCGCCCGTCGTGTCAAGCGTGTGGGAGATCGGTGCAACGCCGGTGCGCGGCCAACGCCCGGTGGTTGGCTTGAATCCTACGACGCCACAAAACGATGCGGGCACCCGGATCGAGCCGACTGTATCCCCACCCAAGGAGGCGGGTACGATTCCGGCTGCGACGGATGCGGCGGAGCCGCTTGAGGAGCCGCCTGTTACGCGATCGCGGGCGTGCGGATTCTTCACTTGACCGTAGCGCTCATTGTGGCCGGTCAGTCCGTAGGACATCTCCACCAGATTGTTCTTGCCGAAGACGATGGCGCCCGCTTCCTTGATTGCACGGACGGCATCGGCGTCTTCCCGTGGAATGAAGTGAGCCAAGCTATCGAGGCCCAGGCTCGTTGGCAGCCCTTTTGTCAGATAGCTGTCTTTGACCCCCAGTGGGACACCGAGGAGCGGTGCCGCCAAGCCGGCCGCATGCGCTTTGTCGGCATCCCTCGCGGCCTCGAGCACGGCATCCTCGTTGATAGTCGTGAAGGCATTGAGTTCGGCAAGCGCTCGGGCGTGCTGCAAAAGCGCCGCGGTGTAGGACTCTGAAGTGATATCGCCGTTCCGAACGGCTGCTGCAGCGTCTCCGAGCCCAAGCGAGGTGAGATCTGTGGTTTCTTGCAATGCAATCTGAGTGACGCTCGTGGGGTACATGAAATCCTCGCAAAGGAGCTGATTGCGGCACTCCGCTGTCGCTGAACAGCGACCCAGCTCAATGCCATTACGATGATAATATTACATTACGATCGTACTTCAATCGCTGTTTTGCGGCTTTGCCGGACACATGTGCGTGAGGACCGTCGCGACAAATGACCGTGAGCGATGCACTGCTTTGGAGACACCCCCGATTCGCGCTGCCCCGGCGCTGCTGGCTTCATGCCGTACCGGCGGATCACGTTTGTCAGGCTGAGCAGAGGACCTCTGCTTGGCATCGACGGAGGTCCCGCTTGCCCAACAATTGGATCTAAACGCGGATTTGCCGGACAGTCTCGCTGCCGGTTCACTCTAGATGCCCGCTGTGGACGGGCTCCTCGGGTTTCCTATTCCAGGGTTCATCATTCCGCGAACTGAGCCCTCGACATTGACGTTGCAAATTCGCCGCTTGCAGGATGCGATCGTCCCTCCCAAGGCATCCACTCCCGCTCGCACACAGCGCGTTCAGTTCAGCCGACGTTCGTCGCCGGCAGATTTTCCTTGATCGGTCGGTGCACACGTCGTGCTCACGCCGCCTTCCAACTGATTGAAGAGATTGAACAATCTATCCAACCCATTCATGGGGAAGTTTGAGCTGGGGCCAGCCATCGAGAGTTAGCTAGATCAAGCTCCACACATCTCAGCGGCTGCTTTGCGCCGATATTGTTGAAAAAGTCGAAAATCAAATGACCTCAAAAATCTCGCAAATGCTGACTTTTGGACAACGCCACAGTTGGGATGGGCCGTAGCGCTGGTACGAACGGCCGTGGTCGTTTTTCTGAGATGCGACGAGGTCCCTCACGTCGTTGCGCACGAAACGCATGAGCGGCTCTAGAAAATTTCGTCCGCCGTCCCAAAAGGACTTTTTCAACAGTATCCGCCAACAGCGGGCATTCGGACAACAGCGCTTTTGACCTTAGCGGACATCAAGGGATCGCCACGCTTTACGGCGAGAGGGCGGCACGAGACCGTGAATCGGAGCTACACGGTCAATACATCCTCGATTCGGATCGGCGAAGCGCGCACACGTTTGCCGGTCGCGTGGAAGATGGCGTTGGCGATGGCGGGAGCCATGCCGACGAGCGCGATCTCTCCGAGGCCTTTGACGCCAAGCGCATTGACGTGTGGATCCAGCTCCTCGACAAAGTGCGCTTCGAGTTGCGGAATGTCGAGATTCACGGGCAAGAGGTAATCGGCCATGTGGGCGTTGACCGGGCGTCCGTCGCGCGAATCGAGGACCGTGCGCTCCATCAGCGCCATGCCCATACCGCCGACCATGCCGCCAATGCATTGGCTCCTCGCCAGTCGCGGATTAACGACGCGCCCAATACCATAGGCGCCGACAGCACGGCGCAGCCGGATTGTGCCGACGTCCGGATCCACAGCCACCTCCGCAAATACGGCTCCAAAGGCGTGCATCGAAAATCGGGCCGCGGCATCGGGATCGCGTTGAGACGAAGCGATTGCCTCGATGGGTCGGCCGCTTTGGGGGTGCTTTCCGGCTTCCTTTTGCACCGCAAGGCAGGCGGCACGGACCGCAGAGCCGACCGAGGCCATCGTCCATGAGCCACCATGGGAGGGAGCGGGCGGATAGTCAGATCGTCCCAGGCTGAAGCATACCCGTTCAACAGGCAGTCCTAGCGTCTCGGCAGCAACCTGCGTCATGGACGTGTAGGTGCCGGGGCCCATGTCGCTTGCCGCCACTTCAACTTCGGCCGTGCCGTCCGCGAGCAGCCGCGCCCGCGCACTCGCCGGCGCGTGGAAGGCCGGATAGCTCGCCGATGCGACACCCATGCCGACCAGCAGCCGGCCGTCGCGCATCGAACGTGGCTCGGGTGACCGTCGCGACCAGCCGAAACGTTCGGCGGCGAGGTCATAGCACTTCATGAGGGATCGGCTGGAGAAGGGCCTGTTCTCGCCCTCATCGATCGCCGGCTCGTTGCGGCGCCGCAGGTCTATCGGATCCATCCCGAGCTTGTACGACAATTCATCCACGGCACATTCGAGCGCGAATACACCGCTGGCCTCGCCAGGACCGCGCATATGGTTGGGGGTGCCGATATCGAGTGGCAGCAGCCGGTAGCGGGTCCGCACGTTCGGCGTGGAGTACAGGAAGGTCGTGACTGACGTCAGAGCCTCCATGAACTCTTCGTAGCGGCTCGTCTCTCCGGTGCCTTCATGAACAATGCAGGTGAGCTTGCCATCCACTGTGGCTCCGAGGGCCATCCGCTGCAAGGTGCGGGGGCGATGGCCCGTCATGAAGAACATCTGCTTGCGCGTGAGCACGAGCTTGACGGGGCGCGCCACTTGCCGCGCTGCCATGGCTGCAAGCGTCACGTGCGGCCACGTCCTGAGCGTCGTGCCGAAGGCGCCTCCGATAAACGGACAGATGACCTGTACGTTTTCGGACGGCAGGCCGAAGACGGCCGCGACCTCGGCCTGTTCGTTGACGACGAACTGGCTCTTGCTCCACAGCGTCAGCCGATTGCCATTCCAGGCCGCGACGGTGGCATGTGGCTCCATTGGATTGTGGTTCTCGCGGGCGATTTCGTAGATCTCGTCGACCCTCATTGGCGCGTCCGCGAGAGCGCTGTCGGCACTGCCGCGCGCGGTGTCGGCCGGCAGCCTTGCATCTGGCTGCTTCCCGGCTTCCGGAACGACTGGCAGGGCTTGTGCATCGGCAGGATCAATGATCGGCCGCTCGGGTGTGTATGAGATATGTAGCGCGGCAGCGCCACGCTCCGCCTGCTCGATCGTGTCGGCGACGACGACCGCTACCGGTTGTCCATAGAAGCGCACGTGGTCATCCTGCAACACATGCAGCCGCTCCCCCGTGGCCGGATCGATGTAGCTCTTATGGGGTGCATATGGCAGGCGTGGCGCATTGCGATGCGTGATGACTGCAATGACGCCCGGCATCTTCTCAACCGGCCCCGTGTCGATGCCGGTCACGCGGCCGAGACCGACCGTGGCACCGACGATCACGGCGCAGGCCTGGCCGGGTTGGTTGAAGTCGGCGGCATATCGCGCGACGCCCGTGACCTTGGCGCGACCATCCACGCGCGGCAGCGGCTTCCCGATCACGTTCGTTGTCATGCGGCTTCTCCCGTCATTTCAAGAGCGCGGACAATGGTTCGGGGCAGGAGTTCGAGCTTGTAATGATTGCCCGACAGGGGACGGGCTCCTTCGATTGCCAACCGGGCGGCCGTTTCGAACACTTTGCGATCCGGCGTCTTGCCGATCAGCGCTTTCTCCACCGCGCCCAGGCGCCACGGCCGCGTGCCCACACCGCCTACAGCGAGCCGCGCCTGGCGGATTACTCCCCCACCAACGTCGAGTGCGGCGGCCGCGGACACCAGCGCGAACTCATAGGAGGCACGGTCGCGCACCTTGAGATAGCGCGCCCGCCGGCTGTATGGGCTACCAGGGACCCGCACCGTGAGGATGAGTTCGCCAGGCAGCAGGGTGTGTTCGAGATGGGGCGTATCGCCCGGCAAACGAAACAACTCCTCGACTGGAAAGGAACGCTCGCCCCGCGGTCCCCTCACCTGCATCGTAGCTTCGAGGGCGACCAGCACCACGGCGATGTCCGAAGGATGGGTTGCGACGCAATGATTGCTGGTACCGAAAATGGCGTGGCCGGCATTGAGGCCATTGATGGCGGCGCAACCGGAGCCTGGGCTGCGTTTGTTGCAGGATGCATCGAGCATCCGGAAATAGGGGCAGCGCGCACGCTGGAGCAGGTTGCCGCCGATCGAAGCCATGTTGCGCAACTGCGGCGAGGCGCCCTCAATCAGGCTTTCCGCGACGAGTGGATGCAGGCGTTGTACATCGGGATGAGCTGCGACATCGGCCATGCGGGCGAGCGCGCCGATCACGAGATCGGAGCCCTCGATGCGAATGTCGGACAGCGGGAGCGTGTTGATGTCGACGAGGTGTTCCGGCCGCTCCACCTCTTCCCGCATCAGGTCAATCAACGTCGTACCGCCGGCGATAAAACGCCGGCCGGACGACGCGGCGGCGATAGCGCCTTGGATGGAGGTAGCCTTCTCGATCGTGAATGGAAGCATGGTCAGGCCCTTTTGGCAGCGTCTGCGACCGCGGCGACGATCCCCGGGTAGGCCCCGCAACGGCAGATATTGCCGCTCATCCAGAACCTGATTTCATCCGGCGTCCCCGCATGACCTTCCGCGATGCAGCCTATTCCCGACATGATCTGTCCAGGGGTGCAGAAGCCGCACTGCAAACCATCGTGCTCGACAAATGCAGTCTGAAGCGGATGAAGCTCGCCATTCGCTTCAAGGCCCTCGATCGTCCTGATCTGAGCCCCGTCATGCATCGCCGCCAATGTCAGGCAGGAGACGACCCGCCTGTCGTTCAGAAGCACCGTGCAGGCGCCGCAGGCGCCCTGGTTGCAGCCTTTCTTCGTGCCGGTGAGGTCGAGCGTTTCGCGTAGCACATCGAGCAGTGAACGGCGGGGATCCAGGTCAAGCTCATGCGGCTTTCCGTTGACGACCAGGCGGACCCTTCCCGTGGATGCGGTGGGAGGCCGTTCAGATATGGATTGTGCGGTCGGTGCGGCCGCGAGAGCGGCCACGCCTCCGACCGTAAGCAGGATCGCACGCCGCGATAATCCGCCACAGTTTTGTTCGATCTGGACGGCATCGTCGCTGAATGGCTTCTCGCTTTTCATGGTCGTCTGCTCGCCTGTTTATGAGGTGATGATCGTTCTCTGATTGCGACAGGATGGCCCACAATTCGACGCTCGGAAGCGGATCGGATGGTGCTGCGCGCTGCCGTATCAAGCGCAGCCAGCCTTCGCCTCAGATGAGCATCGTGAGTTAAGCATTGTGCGACGGCACGTACCGTTCGGATTTTGCGGCGACTATCGCGGTGTTGCGATGAATTGCACCGGCACTACAGAGAGCGTCGGAACCCCGAGGGGGTCACTCCGACAATCGTACGGAAAGCCGCCGTGAAGGCTGATGGCGTCTCGTAACCGACTGCAAGCGCGACCTGCGTGATACTCAGATCTGAATGGGTGAGAAGCTCGCGGGCGCGGCACATGCGTTGCGCGGTCAACCATGCATGCGGGGTATGGCCGGTCGACTGCCGAAAAGCCGTGCAGAAGTGAAAGCGGCTTAGGCCGACGAGAGCGGCGAGTTCATTGAGCCCGATATGCTGTTCGAGATTCTCGCGCATGTACGTCGTAACACGCCGCACCTGCCAGTCAGCAAGGCCCCCCTTTCTGACGGGAGCAGGCAGGCCGCCAAATGATGAATGCTCCCGGATCAGCCGCGCGCAGAGAAGGTCGATCGCCTGCTCCACGAACAGACGGGACGATGCACTGTCCCGCGTCGCCTCGTGACTCAGAATTTCAAGCAGCCCCGCCGCCGCTGGATCGGCAAAAGCGACACGCGGAAGAATTTCGACACGTCCCCCATTCGCAATCTCGTCGGCGCATGCCTGGAGGCGTTCCTGAGTGAGATAGACGTGCGAGACGACCACCGGGCCAGCAATATTCCAGTAGCCGTCAACGCCTTTCGGAATGAGAGTGAAAGCTTTCGCGTTGGTTCTGGAAGTCAAACGCTTGTTTTCAATCCGCCAGGATATCTCGTGCTGTCCTTCGTAGCAGCCGACGGCGACGTGCCCAGCAACGCCCCGCATGTAATCTTCTTGCAACCCGCCATGCGCCCATTTCGAGGTCAGACGCGTATCGCCGTGCAAAACCTCGGGCACCAGTACCGGTGGCTCGTCCAAGATGCGGGCCATCTCAATAGCGGCATCGGGGCCTGAGTGGTCCGCTCCAGCTCGGCGCACGCCGTGTGGATTCGGCGCAGCCCTGCTTCGGGAACGGAGCAGCCGCTGGTTCAAACTGTCGCCCTCCTCGAAGTGCTAAATTGCAATACCAATATGCAAAAAGACCCGGCGATTTGGTAGAAAAACATCCGCGACCGCTGGTAGGTGCCGTCCGTCGTCTGCCCATTAAATTGGTCAGCACATTGCGGTTCGGCGGCATAAGACCTCATGACGCGGTAGCTCCCTAGGCTACCCGAGTTTCGAATGACCCGCCGGCTGAATATGCACAGGATTTCGCCGCTCTCGACCCGGCACGGCACCTTATTACCGCCGCGACCGTCTCCATCTGACGAAGAATCATAAGCACTTTCACGCGGCGCTGGGCCTTTCCTATCTACCAATGACGGGCTTGGCGGACGAGTCAGGCGCACCCCTAGCTTGGAACGGTGGTGTGCCGGGCTCCTGACCACTTTGCGAACGAGTGCTCATGTTCCGGAATCGATAAATCAAAAGCGAGCCTGCTCGTCGGGCCCACTACCGCCAAATAGCTACCGTTTCTGGCAGGACTGCCTTAGGACTTTTCGTCGAACGTCCGCTTCGCGTCGATTGTGTTGAAGAAGTCGGCGACCCAAACGATTTGGGATGTTGCAAGGAATCAGAGCGCGCGTGAGTTTGTTTGCT
>NZ_JAFCME010000043.1 GCF_018130065.1 Bradyrhizobium sp. AUGA SZCCT0158
GTACCGGTGAACGCAGCGTTGGTCGGGTCCTGATCGGCGACGAGATTGTCGGCCGTTGCGCCCGCGATATCGACGGACGTGAACGCCGACTTGGTCGAGAAACCGACCGTCGTCTGCAGCGCCTGATTGGCGACGGACTTGGCGGAGTCGACGAGCTTCTGCAGCGAAGTGATGCCGGTGTTGGCGGACTGCAGGACCTGCACGCCGTTGCCGATGCCGTCGAGAAGATTGTTGATGTCGCTGGCGCGGCTATCGAGCGAGGCGGCGGTGAAATAGTTGGTCGGATTGTCGAGCGCCGTGTTGACCTTCTTGCCGGTCGAGAGGCGGGACTGCGTGGTCGCGAGAAGATCAGCGGTCGACTGCAGCGAGAGAAGGTTCTGGCGAACCGACGACGAGAGAACAATACCTGACATGACTCATATCCTTCTGGATGAACGCTGTTGACGCAACGCCGCAACTTTCATTCGGCGCCCGTGCCACACTGGTCTCCCCACGCCTACCCACTGGTTAACTTGCATGTCCGCACGACTACGCGACGGCGGAAAAAGTCGCTGCATCATCATTTATGGTAAACAGATTCTTACCGACGCGGACGGCCAGAGTTTCGCAACCGATCGCATGCGGCTCGCTCCCGCGAGCGGGAACGATCTCAGAGTTCTGCATTCACGGTGATCAAGCCGCCGACAAGCGCCTCGACGGTACCAATCGAACCGGTACAACGGAGAAGATAACGTCGGGCCGCGGCCGAAGGCGGCGATAGCCTGGAGTGCTTATCTCGACTCGGCGACGCCCGCATAGCGCGTCCGCGCTTCGTCGAGGCATTCGTTAATGACCGTCAGCAGCGCCGCCGGCGTAAACGGCTTGCGCAGGCAGCGCGCCGCGCCGAGTTCGAGCGCCATTCGCAGAAAGTCCGGCGCCGGCGAGTCGAGATTCGCAAACGCGTATCCGGACATTGCGACCAGCGGAATGGCCGGCGCGCGCTCGTGGAATATCCGGATCGATTCGAAACCGCGCATATGCGGCATGAAGATATCGACGATCATCAGGTCGAAACTGGCATCTTCGAGAGCGCGTAGCCCGGCTTCGCCGCCATCGGCAATCATCACTTCGAACCCGTGACGTTCCAGATAGATCTCAATGGCCATGCAAACCATCGGATCGTCATCGACAACGAGTACCCGTGTCATTTCAGCCCCCCGAAGCAAGATATCTGTCTTCAATCGCTCCTCAGTCGCAGCACGTGCGCAGCCGCCACCCTTTGTCTGGTTCGACGCAAAGTTGCGAGACCGTTGGGCCCGCCATCCACGATAGCGACCCTGAAACCGCACTGATTGAGCCAGCGCGTATCGCAAGGCGGGTATGAAGGTCGTCATCGACAACCAAAATACGACGCATGACGGCCTCCTCCGCCGTATCGGACGCGCTGCAAGAGACACATAACGACGCCAACCCGACGACACGCCTGATCAGGCACCCCAACGGCGCATCAAGGCCTTCTCGAGCGGCTTTTGCCTTGCGAATCAGCGCACTATTCGCAATTCCGTCGCAAATGGCCGAGTCTGTCTGCCCTCCACAGTGTATAGGGCGGGTTCCACAACCTTGAGCAAGCTCGGGACCATTCCGCCACGCGGCGGCATAGCTGATGCGAGACCGTTCAAGTCCCGCCTTCGGCCGGGATTGAGAGTGCGGGCGCCCTCCTAGTCGCCTGTTACAGGCTCTGCCCGCACCAGAGTGCCAGTCCCTGGCTGTACTTGAGACCGTCGAACCGGCCGAGGGCGGGGTCCCGAGCAAGGCCGGCGCCTTGGCCGCGGGGTCTACCTGCCCCTCAGGGGGTCGTTTCAACGGTGGTCAGCCTTTCCGAAGGTCAGACGTTGGAGGTCGCAAAGATGGGCCGCGACAGCCTCGTCGGCGTCCGTGACCTTCGACGCCGGGCCAGCACCGACCGACGCCACCACCTCCCTTCTCAGGGCTGGGCGCCTTCAGGCGGCCACTAGGCGCAGTGGCGCCAACGGAGCCAAGGCAGCGGCAGAGTGCGGCTATTTGCCGATATTTCCCGCCGGCGATTCATGGCAAGATGAACGGGCATTTTTGACGGCGTATATTGCATATTTTTGGTGCCTGGCACCCTGAGACCGGCTTTGACCGTAAGGCAGGAGACTGCTTTGGATTCAGCCCCTCGTTCCCCGAATGGATTTTTGTCTTCGCTGACTGCGGACGATTTTGAATTGATCCGCCCGCATTTGCGCTCCGCCGACCTCACCCAGGATCTGGTGCTGGTGGAAGTCGACGAGACGCTCAAGCGCGCCTACCTGCCGCACCGAGGCGTGATCTCGCTCGTGGTCAAGCTCGCGCGAGGCGAGCACGTCCAGATCGCGATGGTCGGCCGCGACAGCATCTTCGGCGCATTCTCCGCCCTCGGCGACCCGATCGCGCTGAACAGCGCGCTGGTGCTGGTCCCCGGCGTGGCCTCGACGATCGACCTCGATCAGCTTCGGGCGGCTGCCGACCAGAGCGCGACGCTGCGCACTTTGCTGGCACGGCACGGATTGGCGGTCTACGCGCAGATCCAGCAGACTGCGGGCTGCAACGCCTCGCACACGGTAGAGTCCCGGCTGGCGCGCTGCTTGTTACATACCCGCGACCTGTCCGGCAGCGACAAGCTCGTGCTGACCCAGGAAGCGATGGCGCAGATGATCGGCGCGCGTCGCAACAGCGTATCGCTGGTGGCCAACACGCTGCAGCAGGCGAATTTCATCCATTACAGCCGCGGACATATCGAGATCACCAATCTGGACGGCCTGATCAGGACCTCCTGCGAGTGCTACGCGACGGTCAAGACCCAGTACGACCGCCTGCTGCATTCGCGCATCCATTGCGCGGCGGCGTGACCCTCGGCCGCTGTCCATGGGCGGGCGGGCTCCCGAGCCCATTGATAGGCGCCGGCCGGGCGATGCGCGTGAAGATTGCGCCCCGCGATCCGGCCAGCCGGGAACTCACCGTATAATTACGGCCAGGCCCCGGCATTTGCCCGGGATTTATTCGGCCGCGAGTTAACGCGCTGTTCAATGACCCCTGATACTTGTCACGGTGCTGACGGGCAGGTTCGGGAAAGAGCATCGAGACGATTTCGAATGCCACGCGAGTTCACCCGTGTTCGGCGGTTTGCTAGCTGCGCGGAGTAAAGACATGGCTTTTGATTTGTCGATGCCGATCCTGGTGGTCGATGACTACAGCACCATGATCCGCATCATCCGCAACCTCCTCAAGCAGCTCGGATTCGAGAACGTCGACGATGCCAGCGACGGCTCGGCGGCGCTCGCCAAGATGCAGGGCAAGCGATACGGCCTCGTGATCTCCGACTGGAACATGGAGCCGATGACGGGCTACGACCTGCTGAAGGAAGTCCGCGCGAGCCCGGAATTCTCAAACACGCCCTTCATCATGATAACGGCGGAATCGAAGACGGAGAACGTCATCGCCGCGAAGAAGGCCGGCGTCAGCAACTACATCGTCAAACCGTTCAACGCGGCGACGCTGAAGACCAAGATGGAAGCCGTGTTCCCCAGCGCGGCCGAATAGCATCGTGCCCGGGCGCGCCGCGTCGCGCTGAAGGCCGCCATCCAGCGCCGCCTCGCCCTCTATCCTCGCGGCCATCAGACGCAAAGCGGTATCGGCGAACGCCGAGGCGGCATCCGACCTGCCTCGCAGTGTCCGGACGGGACGGCCCCGCGCGCCGCAGGCGCGGCTTGCCGTACTACTACGGTTTACGATTTTCACAGACGGATAACGTTGAATCGCGATAGTCGCGTGGACCAAGGAGCACCCTCATGTTCACGTTCGAAACGAGCGATCAGAAAGAAGTGCGGCGTTTCCGTATCGCCCAGTTCAACGGCAGAACCGCAACCTTCCGCTCGGCCGGCTCGGCCGTCACCGGCCACGTTCGATCGATCGTGGAAAACAAGTCGAGTGTTCCGGCGGCCTGGGTGATCACCATCATCCCGGAAGGCCCAAAACCGGCCATCGCCGCCCGGCCCGCACCCCGCATGCGCTCATTCGCGGAAGACTTCTGCTGAGCGCAACCTGGCGCGATCTTCTCGGAAATCCGGCTCCCGCTGTTCCGGATCACCCTCTGGTCCGACCCCGTCGGCCCTGTCGCGATTGCAATCGGCTTTTGTGAACCTGCAGCATTGCGGTGCTTCCACCGCAGGCGCAGTGCACATTTGCATTCTGAGCAAATGAAATAATCAGGCCGGCTGCAACAACGCCTTGCGGACGAGATCCGCGGTGTTGCGGGCGCCAAGCTTGCGCATGGCTTCGGCGCGATGGCTCTCGAACGTCCTCGGGCTGATGTTCATCCGCAAGGCGCCTTGCTTGTTGGAGCAGCCTTCACTGATCAGGCTCAGCACCTCGCGCTCGCGCTTGGTGAGCGGCTTCTGACCGGACTCCGAGGCGAACATCACCCCCGGCGTGCGACCGCCATCCTTGGTGCGGTTGGCCTGGCTCTCCCGCCCCTGCTTGCGATCGGATTCAGAAGCAAAGGCGGGATGCTTGTCCGACATCTGCTTCACCACGACGCAGACGCGTTCGAGTTGTTGAACCGCGTTGTCGACGACCTGTTGCAGGTAGACGCGATTGCCGGGCGCCTCGGAGAACTGGTGGCTGTGCTGCTTGATCTCGTTCATGTAGAGCAGCAGCGCTGTCAGCGGTCCATTCAACTGGCGAGCGATCGACGCTTCCGCTTCTTCCGTTGCGCGAGCACGCGCGACGGACAACTGGACGATTTCAAGATTGCTCTCGAGAGGCGTGACGGTTTCCATCCACGTCGGAAAGTGGGAATCACCGGCTCGATGGTCTTGCTGCGACATATAACTAATTTATCGATTCCATCGCCGCCGGTGGTTAATTTTTTAACCAGTAAGAATACGGGGAACCGGCAAGTGGACCGGAAACTGAACCAATGCGAGGGGTTTTGGCCTTCAATCGAGGAAGTACGATGCCACCGGTTCAGGACTCCGTAGTTTTACGGCTCGTAGAAATGCGTTGGCCTCGCGGCTCAATCCCTCATAATTTCGCCTTATGGGTATTTGCTTCTCTAATGCACTCAATTTGATTCGTTATGGTCCCATCCGCTGAACTGTTTAAACTAGGCAGCCATGCGGCAACGCAACAAGCCGCATGTGGGGGCCTCACCGGCAATTCGCAGACGCAGCTTCGATGAAATATTCGTCGCTGTTTCCGCTAAGCGACGGATCGGACGCAACCTCGACGCGGGTCAGTTGCGCGGGAGCACAGGAACTTTTCGAGGAAGCGTCCCGAGGCGACGAGCCTGAACCACCAATATGCTTTCCGCCGCGTTGTCATGCGCCGTCGTTAACGCCGGTGCCGGCACCCGCGTGTGAATTGCTTCACAGAGAGCCGTAGAAACACTGTGATCGCAGGCGACCACGGCTTCACCGATTTGCTAGGTGCAGGCCGCGCGATGACCGACGCGCGACATCAACAGTAACGAAATCAAGAGAAGGCAGACGGCGATGTCGACATCGCCGCGCACGACAAGGCGTTGCGGGCGCGCACCAACCGTCCAAACAAGCAGCCGTCCAAATGAAGAATGGCAGCGGATCAGCCGAGCCGGCTGATCTGCTCCTCCGTCACGACGCGCTCGACGTTCTCGGTCTTGCTCTTGATGCGGTAGCGCGGGCGGCCGTCGGCCTCGATCGGCAGGCAGGTGACGATGGTGTAGATGCTGCGTTCCTTGACGGTGGCGCGGCCCTGCGGCCCCTGCAGCTGGTGGTGCACGTCGTCATTGATTGCGTAATTGTGGGCCATCGCCTGTCTTCCCGTTGGAAAAAAGGCTTGTAGTCTCAACGGCCTCGCAAGGCAACCCATCGTTGGCGGGGAACCGGCGCGCCGGTACGCATAGCCAGCCGTTGGGGCCTATCAGGCCGCCAAAAGCGCCTTTCGCCTGATGACGCGGGCGATCGATTCCTTAATGGCGGAACCCGTTAAGGTCCCATTATCAAGGGATTGCTCGACGGATTGGGCGATGGCGGCCATTTCCCGCTCCTGATCGAACAGATTGTTGCCGATGCAGAGCATGTCGATACCGGCCCTCAGCGATTGAAGGCTGGCTTGCCGCGTGCCCAACGCCTTCTGCAGACCCTGCATTTGCATGTCGTCGGTGATCAGGAGCGTATTGGGAAGCCGCTGGCGCAACCGGGCAAGGCCGGCGGCAGACAGGGTCATCGGATTGTCGCGGTCCCATTGCCTGACGATGGCGTGGCTGACCAGCACGGCATCGCCGAACATTTTTGGCGCCAGCGAATAGAACAGCTCTTCCTGCTCGGTGCGCAGACTGTCGGAAATGTCCATGAACTCCTGATGCGAATCCACCACCGCGCCGCCGATGCCGGGGAAATGCTTCAGACAAAGCCCGATGCCCGCCGCGCGCGCGACCTCGCTCACCAGCAGCGCATTGGCCTCCACCTCGCCGATATCGGCGGACCAGGAACGCTTGATCTTGCCGATGTTCGGATTATCGGGATTGTAATCAACGTCGATGACGGGCGCGAAGTCGTAGTGAATGCCGAGACGGCGCATTTCGGCAAAACTGGCGGCAAGTACTTCCCGCTTCTCGCTCAAAGCAAGATGGTTGAATTCCTTCGGGCTCGGCAGCGGCTTGAACCCCTTACTCTCCTTGAGCCGCCGCACCAGCCCGCCCTCCTGGTCGATGAACACCATCGGCCGCGACGGCAGGCGGGAGATCTCCTCGCAGAGACGCTGCACCTGCTCCGGCGATTCAATGTTGTTGTCGTATTTTTGCGTCTGGCAGGAATAATCGAACAGGATCACGCCGCCCAAGCCGTACTTGGCCGCAAATTCCCGCAGCCATGCCGGGATGGTTTTGCCGAAGAAGCCGAGAATGAAGAGTTCGCCGACGGGCATGGCAGTCCTGATCACCGATCCCGCGTGCCGAAAAGCCAACAACACTCAACGATGTTCGACCGGCTTGTGTTTCGACCCTGTAACACCCAAGAGCACTTTTGGTCCAGCCTGCGCGGGAGACGGAGACGAGCAGTCGATTCCATGTTCGGTGCGCGGACAGTCCCGCTCGCGGTGACGGTGGCAAATCGACAGAAAGCACCTAGATGACCCCGCATGAAAAGCATCGGATTCCTGTCGTTCGGGCACTGGACACCCTCTTCGCAATCGCAGACCCGCTCGGCGGCGGACACGCTGCTGCAATCCATCGATTTGGCCATCGCGGCCGAGGAATTGGGCGCCGACGGCGCCTATTTCCGCGTTCATCACTTCGCCCGCCAACTCGCCTCGCCTTTCCCGTTGCTGGCAGCGGTCGGCGCGAAAACCAGCCGCATCGAGATCGGCACGGCCGTTATCGACATGCGCTATGAGAACCCGCTCTACATGGTGGAAGACGCCGGCGCGGCCGATCTCATCTCGGGCGGGCGCCTGCAACTTGGAATCAGCCGGGGATCGCCCGAGCAGGTCATCGATGGATGGCGGCATTTCGGCTATCAACCGGCCGAAGGCGAGACCGAAGCCGACATGGGCCGGCGCCATGCCCAGGTCTTTCTCGACGTGCTGGGCGGCCATGGCTTCGCGCAGCCCAATCCACGTCCGATGTTTCCAAATCCGCCAGGCTTGTTGCGACTTGAACCGCATTCCCAAGGATTGCGGGATCGCATCTGGTGGGGAGCCGGCTCGAACGCCACGGCAATATGGGCAGCGAAGCTCGGCATGAACCTGCAGAGTTCGACGCTCAAGAACGACGAAACCGGCGAGGCTTTCCACATCCAGCAGGCCGCCCAGATCAGGGCCTACCGCTCGGCGTGGAAGGAGGCAGGCCATGCGCGCGAGCCACGGGTGTCCGTCAGCCGCAGCATCATCGCCATCATGGATGATCGTGATCGCGCTTACTTCGGCCGCGGTGGAGACGAGGATGACCAGATCGGCTTTATCTCCCCGGAGACCCAGGCGATCTTCGGCCGCAGCTATGCGGCCGAGCCGGACGTGCTGATTGAGCAGCTGAGGAAAGACGAGGCGATCAATGAGGCCGACACGTTGCTGTTGACCGTCCCGAACCAGCTCGGCGTCGCCTACAATGCCCATGTCATTGAATCGATTCTGACGCACGTGGCGCCCGCGCTCGGGTGGCGCTAAGGGCTGTTGGGACGTTTCCACGGCTGGCATCCGCTTCGCGCCGGGATCGAGCGACCTTCAGAACAGGCGGTACCCCAAAAGAGGCAACCAGGTTCCATCCGCTCCGCGATATGTGATACGCAAAAACCGCCGAGCGTTGTGTTACAATTCCGTTGCCTGGCATATCCCACTCGAAAGGAGGCCGAGTTGAGCGTTGCCTTCACCAAGGAAGACAGTGCCGAAACCGCATCGGAGACACTGCTCCCCGATCGCCCGATCTCTGCTCATCCGAACCTGGTTACGGAAGCGGGATTGAAGGCGCTCGAGTTTCAACTGCAACAGGCGCGCGAGGCGTACGAGACGGCGCAGCAGATCGAAGACGTGAATGAGCGGCGGCGGCAAGCGGCAACGCCCTTGCGGGATGCGCGCTACTTTGCGGCGAGAGTTCGGACGGCTCAGCTCGTCGCCAAGCCTACGTCAGTCGACAAGGTTGCGTTCGGGAGCACGGTGACCTTCAGGCGCGAGGATGGGCGCGTGCAGAAATATCATATCGTGGGAGAGGACGAAGCGGACCCCAAGGCCGGCTCCATTTCCTTCGTGTCCCCGGTGGCAATATCTCTGATGGGCAAAGCTGTCGGAGATGTCGTCGGCGTATCCGGTCACGAGCTCGAGATCATTGCGATCTCCTGAGCCCAAGGAATTCGGCAACTCACAGCAAATTGACGGGCGCTTCCCGACAAGCGCCAGAATCGTGCCCGCAAAAAGGTCCATCGGCGTCAACGAGACGATGGCCCAGTATGGTGACAAGTTCCACGCGCCGGTGGCGACATCATCGACCGACAGGCCTGATCGTTCTTCCCGTTCTGCTACTCGCGCTGGCGGGCGGGTCGGTCGCGGATATTGGCATGGACGCCAAAATTCAGCACATCGTCACGGCTTATCTGGCGCCGGAGACCGTGGGGAAGCCGGGCGGTCTCGCTGTGGCCGTCTACGCTGCGGGTCACACCGAGTTTTTCAACTACGGCGTCGCCGACGAAGCGACAAGGCAGCCGATCACTTCAGACACGTTGTTCAGCGTAGCGTCGGTGCGCAAACCGTTTGAGGCAACCCTGGTCGCGCTGGGTACGCTTCGCGGCGAACTCCGTCTCGATGATCCCGTGAGCAGATATGTCCCCGAGCTGCGCGGCGACTACATCAAACGCGTGACGATCGGCGAACTGGCAACGCATACATCCGGGCTCCTGCTGCCGACCGATCACCCGCCATGGCCGAACGATTCGTTCACGCTGCCGCGATTCTTCGAGGCGCTCAACGCCTGGACGCCGCCATCAGGCGAGCAGCCGGGCAAGCAGCGCATCTACACCCACGCGGGATATGTGCTGCTGCAGCTCGCGCTCGAACGTCGCTACGGTCGACCCATCGGTGATCTCGTTGAGGCGCGTATTCTAAAGCCCCTTGGCATGAACCAGACATTCCTTCCCGAGCGCGGGCCGGACCATCGCGCCATGCTGGCTCCGGAACTGATGGAGCGTGTCGTGCAGGGCTACTCCGATACGGGCATGGCGATTGGTCCCCCTGGAGATCAGCAGACTTACTACGATTTCCCGAGGACTGGTCAGATGTTCACCTCGGCGCGCGATCTGGCCACCTTTCTGGCTGCCTTCATCGATGGAGAGGCGATCGATCCGCAGTTGCGGCAAGCATTGCAGATGACGCAGCGTGAGGCATTTCACGTGACCGAGAAGTTCGGACAGGCGATGGCCTGGGAAAACATCCACTTGAACGACGTGACCGTCGTCGACAAGCCGGGCGGACTTAACAACGCGTCGGCCTATCTCGGCCTGGTGCCGGCGCACAAGGTCGGTATCGTCCTGCTCGCCAACCGCGGCGAATTTCCGCATGAGATCGCCCGCTACCACGTGCTGCCTGAATTGGCGCGAGAATAGCGACGCGCCGGTGGCCGTCATAAGTCGCCCGGCCTGTGGCTCCCGTGTTGTCATATGGCGGTGCAGCGAGCCGGGCTGACGCGACCGGCCGCTTTTCAATTTTGCATACCTTCTCGACGAAACGGCGTCGTACTATCCCTGCAACGCGTGTTCGAGATCGAGAAAAAGGGGAGCCTCTCCGTGGCGGATCTGCAGAAGAAAGAGCCGGTCGCACTGCCGACCTGGCCCGACGACGTGTACCGCGTCCTCAAGGAGGCTGACGTGCGCCAGGTCGGAATGGTGCCGGATGCGGGGCACAGCCGCCTCATCCGCGCATTCGAGGCGGATCCTCAAGCCCGTGTCATCACACTGACCACCGAAGAGGAAGGGATCGCCATGCTGGCAGGTGCCTGGCTCGGCGGAGAACGCGGCGTCCTGCTGCTGCAATCGAGCGGCGTCGGCAACTGCATCAACATGCTGTCGCTGCCGATGATCTGCCGCATGCCGCTCTTGATGCTGGTGACGATGCGCGGCGAATGGGGTGAGTTCAACCCGTGGCAGGTCCCGATGGGCCAGGGCACCAGGGCCGTCCTCGAAGCCATGGGCGTGATCGTGACGCGCGCCGACGAGCCGCATCTGGTCGCTTCGACCGTATCCGGCGCGGCCAACCTTGCCTTCAACACCTGGCGGCCCGCCGCCGTCCTGATCGGACAGCGCGTGCTCGGCGCCAAGAATTTCAAGGAGCTTGCCCGCAAATGAACGTTCCCAACGAACTGCTGCATCGCCGCGATGTCGTCAATGAATTGCTGCGCGATCGCAGCGATCTCCTGGTCGTTGCCGGGCTCGGCGCCCCCAACTGGGATATCTCGGCTGCGGGCGACAGCCCGAACAACTTCCCGCTCTGGGGCGCGATGGGCGCGGCCGCCATGATGGGCTTTGGTCTTGCCATCGCGCAGCCCAAGCGCCGGGTGCTCGTCATCACCGGCGACGGCGAGATGCTGATGAGCCTCGGCGCGCTTGCCACGATCGCGGTCCAGAACCCTCCTAACCTCACTATCGCCGTGCTTGATAATGAGCGCTTCGGCGAGACCGGAATGCAGAAGACCCACACGGCAGCCGGCGTCGATCTCGCCGGGATCGCCACGGCCGCCGGCTTCAGGACATCGCGGATCGTCAGGACCATGGCCGAGGTCACCGAGATCCGCGATCTCGCACACCGCGGCAACGGGCCCGTGTTCGCGCAGGTCAAGATCAATCCCGAAGCGCTTTACTTCGTGCTGCCGCCGGCCGACGGCGGTATCCTCAGCACCCGCTTCAGGCAATCCGTGCTGGGCGACGGCTCGCTGTATAATTGACAGAAATAAAGGACGCTGAACGGCAACACGCGGGACATGCTCAACCTCGCGATGCCGGGGCCCGCCGGCTTGGCAACCTCGATCAGGACATCGCGGCGATCAGGTCGTCGGCGCGGGTCACCATCGCCACGTTCTGGATCGCGTAGTTCACCGCGGCGATGTGCCATTCGGCGTTCATCGTCGAGCAGCAATCCTCCGGCACGATCATGTAGAAGCCTTTGTCCGCGCCGGTGCGGGCGGTGTGCTCGATCGACATATTGGTCCAGGCACCGGTGACGATGACGAAATCGCGCCCGGCCGCCTTCAGCATGGCCTCCAGCCTCGTGCCCTCCCAGGCGCTCATCCGCATTTTCTCCACCACCTGGTCGCCGGCGTGCGGCTCCA
This sequence comes from Bradyrhizobium sp. AUGA SZCCT0158, assembly GCF_018130065.1. Classification (GTDB taxonomy): domain Bacteria; phylum Pseudomonadota; class Alphaproteobacteria; order Rhizobiales; family Xanthobacteraceae; genus Bradyrhizobium. The sequence goes on from NZ_JAFCME010000043.1 coordinate 11,822, forward strand.
GTCCCGGCACCGGCGCAGCGCCCCAGGTGCCGCGCACCAGTGCCTTTGCGTCGATCAACCCTTCGAACAGCGGCGCATTCGCGGTCACGCCAGGCGCGCCCGGCTCGACCACGAACCAGACGTGAATCACCAGGACGCCGCGGGCACGCGCAGCCTCCGCGAGCCGCTTTGCGTTGGCGATGGCGTTCTGTTCGCGGCAATGCACCGGCGAGCCGGATGACGCAAAGGCGCCGCCGTCCATCACGACGTCGTTCTGCATGTCCTGAATGATCAGCGCGCAGCGCGTCGGATCGACCGCGTAACCCGGCTCGGCGATTTGGGCTGCGGACCGATTGACGGTGGCCACCGGCGCCGGCTCCGGCCGGGCTGCGGCCGGCGAATTTTGGCCGGCGCGCATATAGGGCTCGTTGCGCGGTCCGACCTTCACCGGCACCGCATAAACCGAATGCGTCGCGGTGATGTAGAGCGTGCGCCAATCGGGGCCGCCCCAGGTCAGATTGCTGACCAGCTCGGGAACGCGCAGCTTGCCGATCAATCGGCCGTCCGGCGTATAGACCCAGATTCCGCCCGGCGCCGACACCCAGACATTGCCGAGCGCGTCGCATTTCATGCCGTCCGGCACGCCGGGCTCGGTGGCCGAGACGATGTTGGAGGCGAACACCCGGCCGTTGCGGAGACCGCCGCCGGCATCGACGTCGAACACGCGGATCAGATGCTTGACGGTATCGTTGACGTAGAGCCGCTGCTCATCCGGCGAAAAGCACAGCCCGTTCGGCTGATCGAACAGATAGCGGTCGACCAGCAATTCCGGAGGGCCGCCGCGGGGCGGCACACGATAGACGCCCTGGAAGCCGAGCTGGCGGGGCCGTTCGACGCCGTAGACCGGCATCCGGCCGTACCACGGGTCGGAGAAATAGATCGCACCGTCGGACTTGACGCAGACGTCGTTCGGCGAGTTCAGCTCCAGCCCGTCGAAATGCGACGCCAAAATCTCGCGCCGCCCGTCGGGGCGTTCGCGTACCAGCGTGGAGGTGGCGTGTTCGCAGACGATCAGGTTCAGCCCGGCATCATAGGTCATGCCGTTGCATTTGTTGGATGGACGCATCGCGTCGCGAACGCCCTGCGCGTCGAGACAGCGGCGCACGTCGCCCGGCATGTCGGAGAACAGCAAGTCATGCGTCTTCGGGTGCCAGACCGGCCCTTCCGTGAACTGGAATCCGGTGCCGGCCTGCCGCACCGGCGCCCACAGGTCGATCAATTCGGCAAAGGACGGGCGCAGCGCGATATGCGTGGTCATCGCTGGTCTCCGAAGCCGCCGCTCACGCTGCGAACCAATTGCGTGACGGCAGCGATTGTACCGTCGGTCCCGGCACCGCCATGTCGAGCCGCGCCACGACCTGGCCGTGCTCGATCTTGGCCGGCTTGTCATGCACCGGCAGCAGGAAGCGCGAACCGGACAGCAGCCGCTTGATCGCCGCCTTCTCCTCGCGCTTGGTGTTGCCGTGATTGCCTGTGGTGCGGGGCTCGTTATGATGCAGTTCGTGGAAAGGATTCACGATCTGGTCGTTGAAATCGTAGATCACGTCGCCGCATATGGTGGCGCGGCCCTCGGCGGTCTCGACATGGATGTTCATCGAACCTTCGGTGTGGGCGCCCGCTGCATCGACGGTGACGCCGGGGCAGACCTCGATCGGGCCGGACAGTTCGAGGTCCTCGAGACGCAACGCGTGGCGGGTGTGCAGCCGGTCGATCAAATGCTTGATGTCAGGCGCCGGATATTGCGGATGCATCAGGCCCGACACCGAATATTCCAATTCGCGCCGGTTCAGCAGCACCGTCGTGTTCATCGGGAACAACTCGTCCTTGCCGGCATGGTCGATGTGGAGATGGGTGTGCATGACGTAGCGCACATCGCCCATCCGCACGCCATGCCTGGCGAGCTGGTTCTCGATCATGTTCTCATGGTGCTGCAGGCCGCGCATGCCGAGGCTTTCCATGATCTGATTGTGCCGATAGCCGGTATCGACCACCATCGGCCACGGCCCTCCGAGGATCAGGAAGCCGTATGTGTATACCCGCCTGGTGCGCCCGCAATCACGTCCCAGCACGAGGAAGCTGGATTCCAGTTCGATGTCGCCGTAGTCCAGGATCTTGATTTCGAGCGCCATGTGATCGTTTCCCCTCGTTGAATCCTGTTGTTCTCTAAGATCAGGCCAGCCGGTAAATCCCGGCGGCGGTGTCGTGAAAAATCGCCTGCCGGTCCGCGGCGGACAGCGTCTGCGTCGCCGTGCGATAGGCATCGAACAGCGCCTCGTAGCGGGTCCAGAGTTTTTCAATCGGAAAGTTCGAGCCGAACATGCAGCGTCCGGCGCCGAACAGCCGCAAGGTTTCGCCGACCACGAAACCGATATGCGCCGGGTCGTTGCGATGCAGGAAGGTGCCGAGGCCGGACAGCTTCGCCACGACGTTGGGCCGCTGCGCCAGCAGCGCCATGCCGGTGCGCCAGGCTTCGATGCCGGCCGGCGACAAATCCTCCAGCATGCCGGCATGCTGCAAAACGAAGCTGACGCCGGGACAGGCATCGGCAAGCTCGGCCGCACCAGCCATCTGCGGCGCGAAAACCTGCAGATCGAAGGCCCAGCCATATTCGTTCAATCGCGCGATGTTGCGCCGGAGCGTCGGATCGCGCGCCAGATCCGGAGCCGATGCGAAGCGGTATTGCGGATTGTCGTGCCAGTGCAACTGCATCCTGACGCCGCGCACCAGCGGGAACGCCGCCAGCTGCTCCAGTTGAGGCCGCACATCCTCCACGGTGAAATCCGCATAGGCGACGATGGCGTGCGGCCAGCCGGTTTCCCGGGCGGCGTCGCTGACATAGCGGACCTCATCGAGGAAGCGCGCCGGTGCCCAGTTCGCCTGCACGTAAACCGACCGCGTGATGCCGGCGGCGGAAACATCCGCCAGATATTCCGCGATGGTGTAGTCGCGGCGGATCGGCTCATAGGGCCCAAAGATCCGCGGCTGCATCGGCCCGAGCAGCCAGGGCAGATCCTGCTGCCGCCAGATGTGATGATGCGCATCGACGCAGCCGGACGCAGGCTTACTCATCGGGCGGCCCTCCGTCGTGAGAGATCGAGAACATGCCGGCACAGCCGCTCCGTCGTCGCGCCGTTGGCGACGCTGTCGAGCATCGGCAGCACCGCGCGCAGCGCGGCGGTCTCCGGGCGATAATCGGCCGCGGCAGCAAGCGGCGTCAACCAGTCGATCCGCCAGGCGCGCGCGGCGAGATGGCCGACCGCGCGTGTCATCTGCGCCGGATCGCCGCGCTCGAGCCCGTCGGACAGCACCAGCACCAGCGCGCCGCGGGCATAGCCGGCGAAACGCGGCACCGAAAGGAAGGCGGCCAGCGCATCGCCGATCCGGGTGCCGCCGTCCCAATCGGCCACGAGGTCGGCTGCGACGGCAAGCGCCTGCTCGCGATTCTTCAGCCGCAGCGCGCGGGTCAGCCGCGTCAGCCGCGTGCCGAACGTGAACACCTCGACGCGCGGCGCTGCGTTGACCAGCGCATGGGCAAAGCGCAGATGTGCGTCGGAGCGCGCTTTCATAGAGCCCGACACGTCGATCAACAGCAGGATGGCGCGCGGCCGCAGCTGACGTTCGCGGCGGCGCAGATAGAAGATCTCGCCATCGGTCCGGATCGCGTCACGCAGCGAGCGCTGCAAGTCGAAGCCGGCGCCGCGTTTGGCGGAGCGCATCCGATAGCCGCGGCGGCGCGGTAGCCGGGCCGGCAAATGCCGGCTGAAACGCGCCAGCTGCTGGCTTTCGTCGTCCGGCCGCAGCTTGCGCCGCGACAGCGCCTCGCTTGAAGTCGCCGCCTGCCCGGTTTCGTTGACCTCGTCCGATAGCGGCGCGTCATAGCCGGCGCCCTCGTCCTGAACTTCCAGCTCCTCGTCGCTGTCGGCGACCTGATCGGACAGCACGCCGGCAAGGCCGAGAAAATGCATGTCGAACAGCATGTCGAAATCGGGTTGCCGCTCGAACGGCGGCGCCAGCGTGGCGACGCCGGCACGGCGGATGTCCTCGATATCGCGCGGGCCGAGCAGTTCGATCGCGCGCAGAAAGGCCAGGCCCTGTTCCGGCGCGACCGAAAAGCCGTTGCGGCGCAGCAGTGCGATGAACTCCAGCAGCGGCCGGGCTGCGCGCGGCAGGGCGGATACCGTCATGCCGCGATCTCCGCGATGATGGCATCGAGCCGCGGCGCGATGAAGGCGAGGTCCTCCTCGTCCTTCAGCGCCACGCCGATCGCGCGGCGGAACGCGTCCGGCCACGGCGCACCTGACTTCGCCAGCAGCGTCGACGCTTCCGCCCAGTCGATCGCTTCAGCGACGCCGGGCGGCTTGGTCAGCGGCTCCTGCCGCAGCCGGCCGACCGCCGTGACGATCGCGCGCGCGGTGGCCTCGGCGACGGAGGACGAGCGCATCATGATGATTCGCGCCTCGCGCTCCGGATCCGGATAGGCGATGTAGTGATAGACGCAGCGCCGCCGCAGCGCTTCGTGCAGGTCGCGGGTGCGGTTCGAGGTCAGGACCACCACCGGGCGTTCATGCGCGCGCAGCGTGCCGCGCTCCGGGATCGAGATCGAGAAGTCCGACAGGAATTCGAGCAGGAACGCCTCGAACTCCGGATCGGAGCGGTCGATTTCGTCGATCAGCAGCACCGTCGATTCCGGCCTGCGCAGCGCCGCCAGCATCGGCCGCTCGATCAGGAAATCGTCGCGATAGATGTCGATCGGCTCGTCGCCGGCCTGGCGGATCGCCAGCATCTGGCGCGGGTAGTTCCACTCGTACAGCGCAGCGGCGGAGTCGATGCCCTCGTAGCATTGGAGCCGGATCAGCTGCCGTCCCATGATTCCGGCGATCGCCTTGGCGGCCTCGGTCTTGCCGACACCCGGCGCGCCTTCCAGCAGCAGCGGCTTGCCGAGCGCGAGCGCGAGGTAGCCGGCCGTGGCAAAGCCGTCATCGGCGAGGTAATAGGCCGCGCGCAGCGCCTCGGCCAGTTTCTCCGGCCGATCGATCCCACCAACACTGCCGCGCACCGCCATCCCGAGCCCCCTATGCGCGCCGGACTTGCGGCCGCGCGCCGCCCTGCGCCTTCAGCGCACGCAGGATCTTTTCCGGCGTGATCGGCAGCGTATCGATCCGCACACCGATGGCGTTGAAGATCGCGTTGGCGACCGCCGGCAGCACCGGATTGGCGCACATCTCGCCGGGGCCCTTGCCACCGAACGGACCATCCGGCGCCGGTCGCTCCAGCACCGTGATGTCGTGCGGCGCGATGTCGCCCGGGCCGGGCATCAGATATTCGTTGTAGTCGCGGCCGCCATGTTCGGGGTTGGGATAATACGGCTCCGGCGTCTCGTAGAGCGCGTGGCTCATGCCCATCCAGGCGCCGCCGACCAGTTGTTGCTCGACCATTTTTGGATTGAGCGCGCGGCCGAGTTCATAGGCGCTGGTCAGCTTGTTGACCTTGACGTCACCGGTTTCGTCGCAGACCTCCAGATCGACGACGAGGCAGGCGTGGGCGTAGGCGGTGACCGGCGACATCTCGCCGGTCTCCGGATTGACCGTGGACAGCGGGATCAGAAAGATGCCGCGGCCGGAGATGGTCTTGCCCTGCTTGAACTGCGCAGCCTGCGAGGCGGCCTTGACGGTGATCGATTTCGACGCCGCGCCGCGGACGTGGATGTTGCCTTTGCCGTCGGTGACGAGGTCGTCGGCGTTGACCTCGAGCTCCTCGGCGGCGGCCTCCAGCAGCACGCCCCGCGCCTCCTTTGCGGCGACGATCACCGCGTTGCCGACGCGATGCGTGCCGCGAGAGGCGAACGAGCCCATGTCGTGCGGACCGGTGTCGCTGTCGGCGGTATCGACATAGACGTCCTCGATCGGCACGCCCAGCGTCTCCGCCGCGATCTGCCGGCTGACCTGCTTCATGCCCTGCCCGAGATCGATCGCCGACAGCGCCACGGTGAACTTGCCATCCGGATTGGCGTGCACCAGCGCCTGACTGGGATCGCCGCCGAGATTCATGCCGATCGGGTAGTTGATGGACGCCATCCCGCGCCCCTGATGCCGTGCCATCTCAGCGCCTCCGTGTGAACACCGACGAGAACCGCGCCGCGCCGTGTTGGGGTGGCGCCGGCGCATTCGGGACCGGCGGCGCCGGAGCCGGCAATGGCGCGGCATCGGCCGGCTGCGCCGGATAATTCGGCAGCGCGGCCGCCGGCTGATGCGCCGGCGGCGGCTGATAGACCGGCACGACGGGCCGAGGCTGATGGGCCGGGAGCGGAGCCGCGCCCGGCGTCAGCTGTGGCGGCGCCTGCCGTGTCTCCGGCCGGCCGATCCGGCCGCTCTCATCGGTCACGGTGGGCGGTATAGCCGCGCGCGGGCCGCCGCCGCCGCTCAGCGACGAAGCGCGCCGCGCGGTTTCGCTCAAAGGCCAGTTCACCTTCTGCGCCACGACCTGCACGCATTCGATCAGCGCGGTGTTGTGCGCGACGCGGCGATGCGCCTTCATGTCGCCGTCGCGATAGGCGTTGAGGATGCGGAACTCCATCGGGTCGATGCCGACCAGATGCGCCAGCTTGTCCATCTGCACCTCGATCGAGAAGTCCACCCCGGTGACGCCGAAGCCGCGCATCGCGGTGGCCGGCACGCGGTTGGTGAAAACGCAATAGGCGTCGCCGCGCACATTCGGGATCGTGTAGGGCCCCGGCATGTGCGCGACGCATTTGACCACGCCGTAGCTGGTCAGCCGCGTATAGGCGCCGGCATCGAAATAGGAGGTGATCTGCCGCGCGACGATACGGCCGTCGCGCATCACGCCGTCCTTGATGACGTGCCGCTCGGCCCCGCGCGGCGAGGCGAACTGCATCTCCTCCTCGCGCCCCAGCACGTAGCGGACCGGCCGGCCTGTGAGGATCGCGCCGAGCACCGCCAGCGGCTCGGTCAGCGAGTCGACCTTGCCGCCAAAGCCGCCACCGACGGTGCCGCCGATGAAATGCAGCCGGTTGGATTCCAGCGCGAGGATTTTCGCGGTGGTGCCGAGCGAGAAGAACAGGCCCTGCGCGCAGGAATGCACGACGTAACGGTTGTTGGTTTCGGGCGCGGCGATGGTGCCGTTGGTCTCGGTCGAGGCGTGCTCGATCGGCGACATCTGGTAACGTTCCTCGATCACGTGATCGGCGGTGCGGAACGCGGCCTCGACATCGCCGAAGCGCAGCTTCTGATGGTCGTATTTGTCGTGATACTCGAAATAGTTTCCGGGATAGGTCTCGTTGACGACGACCGCGCCCGGCTTCAGCGCCTCCTGCACGTCGAACACCGTGGGCAGCGGATCGTAGCTGACCCGAACCAGCTTGACCGCGGCCAGGGCTTCCGCCTCGCTGTCGGCAATGATGGCGACGATCGGCTCGCCCTTGTAGCGCACCTTGTCGACCGCCAGCGTCGGCTCGTCGTCCTTGCCGAAATCGATCAGGCTGAGCAGCGTGTTCTTGTTGAGCGGCACGTCCTGCCCGCGGATCACGCGCTTGACGCCAGGCGCGCGCTCCGCGGCTGTCACGTCGATGCTCCGGATCCGGGCGTGGTGATGCGGCGAGCGCACGACCTTCAGATGCAGCAGGCCGTCAAAGCCGTGATCGTCGAAGAAGCGGGTGCGGCCGGTGACATGCCCCAGCATGTCCTGGCGCTGCTCGCCCTTGCCGATCACGTTGAGATTGTCGTCGCGCTCGTCGGCGAACAGATCCTTGCGAAACTCCAGCATCGGGATCTCCTCAGGCGCGGCGGACGCCGCGCTGCTGCGCGGCGGCCAGGATGGCGTTGATGATCGGCTCGTAGCCGGTGCAGCGGCAGACATTGCCGGCGATCGCCTCGACGACCTCGACACGTGTAGGGTTCGGATTGCGGTCGAGCAGCGCCTTCGCCGCCATCAGCATGCCGGGCGTGCAGAAACCGCATTGCGCGGCGAAATGCTCCATGAAGGCGGCCTGCAGCGGATGCAGGGTCGGCCCATCAGCGAGCCCACTTGCGGTTTCGATCGATCGGCCCTCGCAGGTCACGCTGAGCGTGAGGCAGCCCAATCGCGGCTCGCCATCGACCAGCACGGTGCAGACGCCGCAGGTGCCCTGGCCGCAACCGAACTTGGGGGCGAAATCGCCGAGCCCTCGCCGGATGGTGCCGAGCAGCGTTTCTGCCGGCTCGACGAACACCGCGCGATCCGAGCCGTTGAGGCGAAACTGTACAGGCATCCGGGCCATTTTGAGTTCCTTCAGGATGTCTCGCCGGCAAGCAGCCGGCCGAGATGCACAGGCAATACTTCGCGGCGATACCACTCCGAGGCGATCGCATCGGTCGCGGCCTGCGTGCCCTCGAGCGCCGCGGTCTTCGCCGCAGCGATCGTGGATGCGTCGAGGCTGCGGCCTTCGAGCACGCGCTCGACCGCCTTGGCGCGCAGCGGCGTCGGCCCCATCGCGCCGTAAGCGATCCGCGCGCCGCTGATCCGCCCCGAGTTCTGCGGCAGATGCGCCGCGATCGACAGCACCGAGACGCCCTTGGGCCGCACGCGGGCGACTTTGACGAAGCGAAACGCATCGGCGCCGGCCGGGCGGCTGAAGCCAACCGAAGCAACCAGTCCCACCCCGCCCCGCGCCCGGTTCGCCAGCATCTCCTCGAGCGGCATCACCCGCGCACCGCCGAAACCGGCATGCAGCGTGACGACCGCGTCGAGCGCCAGCAGCGCGGTGGTGAAATCGCCATAGGGCGTCGCGGCGAACAGATTGCCGCCAATGGTCGCCGTGGTCCGCACCGCGGGGCCACCAATGCCGCGCGCCGCCGCGTGCAGATAGGACAGGTCCCGGCTGGCCAGCACCATCGCCATGGTGACGCCGGCGCCGAGTTCGACCCGTGCACCGCCGGTGTTCATCGCCAGCAGCGCCGGATCGACCGCGCGCAGCAGCGTGCCATCAGTCATCACGCCTTCGTTGATATCGCGCACCAGCAGCGTGCCGCCGCCGAGCAATTGCGCGCCGCGGTCGCTGGCCAGGATTTCAGCGGCTTCCTGTAATCCCTGCACGATGCGGACATTGACGGGCATGGCGTTTTCCTAACCTGCGAGTTCGGGCAGCTGGCGGACCGCCGCGATGCCATTTGAATAGACTTCGTTGCCGACGAGCTCGGCGAGCTCCGTCTCGCGCCCGGCCGGCGTGGTGAACCGGCCCTCCCATTGCCAGAAGCTGCGGTTGCCGTCGGTGACCGGCAGCAGCCGGACATGGGCGACGTAGTTGAACAGCGGAATCGGCGTCTCCAGCAGGCAGTAACTGAAGGTCATTTCCAGATCCGACAGGGCCAGCAGTTGCTCGCGCAATTCGGCGCCGTCCTGCATCGTGAAGCGGCGGACGCAGCCGATCTTGTCGGACGGATAGCCGCGCTCGATGGTGCTCTTGGCGACGATCGGATGCCAGGATTCATGGCCGTTGAAGTCGCGCAGCACCGCCCACAGCCGCTCGACCGGGGCGTCGATGATGGTGCTGCGAACCACCCGCGGCATGGCTCAGGCTCCGAAGGCGCGGTTGAGCGCGTCAAAACCGGTCTGGAACACATTGCCGCCGACGCCGCCGACCAAGTCCGCTTCCAGTTCCGGCGCACAGTCGAAATCGGCGCTCCATTCGATGAAGGTGCGGTCCTGATCGGTGACCGGCGTCAGCCGCAGCGTGGCGACGTAGTTGGTCAGCGGCATCGGCGAATCCAGGATCGAATAGGTGCAGACCATGTCGAAGTCCGACAGGCCGAGCAGCTTTTCGCGCAGCCGGTCGCCGTTGCGCAGCGCGAACGCACGGACGCAGCCGACCTTGTCGGCCGGCTCACCGTTCTCGATCCGGCTCTCCGCGATACCGGGATGCCAGTTCGGCAAACCGTTGAAGTCGCGCACGCGCGCCCAGACCTTGGTCGCCGGCGCATTGATGACGCTGGATACGTAGACGCGGGCCATTGATTACTCCTTGCCCTTGCCTTTATCGCCGCGGCCGGACGGCTTGCGCTCGCCGGGCCCCGACTCTGTGAGGGCTGGCCCGTCCTTCGGCTTGGGTGGCAGGGCCTCCTTGCTGACGCGCTGCATGTCGCTGGCCTCGCGCATCAACCCGCCCATCTTGGCGAGGTTGCCGCCCTCGATCCCGATTTCCTTCAGCACCTGATCGATCAGCGGTGCCTGCACCCGGTAGCGCAGCGCCGATTCGATCACCTCGTCGGTCGGCGTGCGCGAACTGCCGCCGCCATTGCCGGCCATGCCGCCGAGCCCGTCGACATGCAGGATGCGGATGCCCTCGATCTTCTCCATCGGCTTGACGCTTTCGCGAACGATGCCCTCGATCCGGTCCAGAAGCCGTCGCCGGAACAGGCCGTACCGCGCCTCGTCGGTGAGCGCGTTCTCGGCCTCGTAGAGCAGCTTCTGCGCTTCCGCATCGACCGCGGCGCGGATCGCATCGGCCTCGGCCCCGATCCGCTTCTCATCGGCGTTCTTTCTCGCCAGCATGACTTCGACCGCGGTGCGTCGCTTGGCGTTCTCGCTTTCGCGCACCGTCTTGACGATCTCCTCGGCCTCCACCGCCTTGGCCTTCGCCATCTCCGCCTTTACCTGGGCTGCGGATTCCAGCAGCGACTTCTCGAAAATCGCGATCGCCTTGTCCATCACCGCGCTCTCGACCTCGCGTTCGCGATCGACCTCGAGCTTGCGCAGGTCGCGGTCGCGGCCCACGCGGGCCTCGTCGAGGCCGCGCTCGGAGGCGATGCGCGCACGTTCGATTTCCTCGCGCGCCGCAATTTCGGATTCCTGCAGCGCCTGGTTGCGCGCGATATCGAGTTGTTCGAGCGCCTTGCGGCGTTCCAGCCGAGCCACCTCCAGTTCGCGCTCGCGCGTGATGTCGACCTTCTCGACCTCCTGGCGTGCATTGATCTCGGCGGCGCGCACGGCACGGTCGGAATCGACCCGCTCGATCTTCCGCGCGGAGATCGCGATGACGCGCTCCTCTTCGGCGATCTCGACGGTCTTCTTCTGATCGATCTGCAGCACCTCGCGGCTCTTGGAGGCCGCGATCCGCTCCTTGTCGATCGCAAGCTCGACCTCGATCCGGCTGACCTCGACCGCATCGCGCTTCTTGATTTCGGCGGTCTCGATCGCCTTGGCGCGATCGATATCGAGGCTGCGGATTTCGAGATCGGAAGCGATCCGCGAGGCGGCAACGGCTTGCTCCTGTGCGATGCGGGCGGTCTCGGTTGCCTCGCGCGCGGCGATCTCGGCGCCTTCCAGCCTCTGCGTCCGCGCGATCTCCTGCGACCGCGTTTCCTGCTCGGCGAGAATGCGATGCGCCGCGATTTCCTTCTCGTTGGCGATCCGGGCCGCCTCGACCGCATGGAGTGCGGCGATCTCGGCCTCGTCGATTGCCTGGTTGCGCGTGATGGTCAGCGCGCGGACGCGCTCCTCCTGGACGATGCGGGCGGACTCCACCAGTTCCTTCGCCGCGATGGTCTCTTGCTGGACGGTACGATCACGGACGATCTCGCGCGCCAGCCGCTTTTCCTCCGCGGCGAGGCGGCTGGCGATGATCGCGCTGTTGCGGGCGATTTCGGCGGATTCAGTGGCGAGCCGCGCGGCGATGTCGGCTTCCTCGATCGACCGCCGCTTCTCGATGTCGAGGCTGGAAATCCGCTGCTCGTTGGCGATCCGGTCGGTGCTGACCGACGCTTCCTGCGCAATCCGGGCGCGTTCGGTGGATTCGCGCGCGGCGATTTCAGCGGCCTGCAACGCTCGCAACTGCTCGATCTCGCGCTCGCGGATCTCGCGGTCGGCGGTGATGCGGGCCTCCTTGATCAGCTGTTCGTTGGCGATCCGCGCCTTCTCCACCGTCTCGCGCGCGGCGATCTCGGCCTGGTCGACGGTCTGGCTGCGCTCGATCTCGCGCTGGCGGACGTCGCGCTCGGAGGCGATCCTTGCCTCGCTGATGGCGCGTTCATTGCCGATCCGCGACTTTTCGATTTCCTCGCGCGCGTTGATTTGGGCCTGCTCGGCCTCGGTGTCGCGCATCGCTCGCTCGCGGGCGATTTCGGCGCGCTGCACGGCGCGGCGCACCTCGACGTCGCGCTGCTGCTCCAGGCGCGCCAGTTCGCTCTCGCGCTCGATCTCGAGCGACTGCTTCTCCGCCTCGAGATTGCGCGAACGGATCTTGATCATCGAATCCTGCTCGATGTCGTTGCGCGCCTTGCGCCGGCCCTCGATCTGCTCGATCAAATGGGTCAGGCCCTCGGCGTCGAAGCGGTTCGAGGCGTTGAAATATTGCAGGTCGGTCTGGTCGAGATTGGTCAGCGCCACCGATTCCAGTTCGAGCCCGTTTTGGGCAAGCGCCTCGGCGGCAGCCTCCTTGACCTTGGCGAGATAGACCCCGCGCTGCTCGTGCATGTCCTCCATCGTCATCTCGGAGGCGACCGAACGGATCGCCGAGACGAACTTGCCCGACAACAGTTCGTGCAGCGTCTCCGGCTGCATGGTGCGCCGGCCGAGCGTCGAGGCCGCGAGCGACACCGCCTCGGCGGTGGCGCGGACGCGGACGTAGAAGTCGGCGTCGATGTCGACCCGCATCCGGTCGCGGGTGATGATGGCGTCGTCCTGGCCGCGATGCACCCGCATCTGCAGCACGTTCATGTTGACAGGCGTGATGTCGTGGATGAACGGCAGCACGAAGGCGCCGGAATCGATCACCACTTTCTCGCCGGCAGCACCGGTACGGACGAACGCTGCTTCCTTCGACGAGCGCCGGTACAGCCAGTTCACCAGATAGACGACGATCGCGATCACGATGATCGCGACGATCAGCCAGAGAATGAGCGATCCGATCAGCTGGCCTGACATATCTGTTCTCCCTTCACAAAGTGCTGTCGCATGGTCCGTTCAGCTGCGGCTGATGGCCTTGAACTTTCGGGTCTGCTCACGGATCGCGACTTCGACCGGCAACCGCTCCATCGAGGAAGCGCCGTAGAAGCCGTGGCAATGTCGCGAGGTCTTGATCACGAATTCGGCGTCCGCGGGTTCTGCCACTGGACCGCCATGCACGAGGATGATCGCATCAGGCTTCACCGCGAGCGCCGCCGCCGCCCAGGCGTCCAGCATGGCCGGAACATCCTCGAGCTTCAGTGCGGTCCGCGCGCCGATCGCGCCGCCGGCGGTCAACCCGAAATGGCAGACAATGATGTCGGCCCCCGCGCCCGCCATCGCTGCGGCATCGTCGGCCGAGAACACATAGGGCGTCGTCAACAGGCCCTTGGCTCCGGCCAGCGCGATCATCTTGACCTCGAGCGCGTAGGACATGCCGGTTTCCTCCAGCCCGATACGGAAGCTGCCGTCGATCAATCCGACCGTCGGAAAGTTCTGTACGCCGGAGAAGCCCGCAGCTTTTACCTCGTCGAGAAAGCGGTCCATGCTGCGGAACGGATCGGTGGCGCAGACGCCGGCCAGCACCGGGGTCTTCTTCACGACCGGCAGCACCTCGGCGGCCATCTCCATCACGATGGCATTGGCGTCGCCATACGGCATCAGGCCGGACAGCGAACCACGCCCGGCCATCCGGAAGCGGCCGGAATTGTAGATCACGATCAGGTCGATGCCGCCGGCTTCCTCGCATTTGGCTGATAGCCCGGTGCCGGCGCCGCCGCCGACGATGGGCTCGCCGCGCGCGATCATGTCGTGAAACCTGGAGAGAAGCGCCTGCCGATCGATCGCTGCCATGCTGTAAATCCCCTACCGGCCCGCGGCGCGTGCGCGCGGCCGTGCGCCTTGCAGCGCGCGAAAATGCTGCACCAGCGCGGCCGCAAACGCCGCGCTGTTGATATGATGCGGAACGCGAACGAGTTGGCGCGACGCCGTCTGCCGCACGCTCGCCTCCAGCGCGCCGAACAGTGCCTCGCGCGCCGCGGTGTCGAAGAACGGCTTACCCGCCTCGTCGAGCGCCGAAACTCCGCCCTCCGGCAGCAGGAAGCGCACCGGGCCTTCCATCAGATTGAGCCGTTCGCCGATCCAGCGGCCCATTGCGGCATTCTCCGCGGGCGTTGTCCGCATCAGGGTGACCTGCGGATTGTGCTGATGAAGCAACCGCGTCCGATAGCGCTCGGGGACGCTGTCGGGCGCGCCGAAATTGACCATGTCGAGCGCACCGACCGAACCGACATAGGGAATCCGGGTGCGGATGATGGCGCCGAACCGGTCCTCGGTCGCGGGAAACACGCCGCCGAACAACAGGTCGGCGATTTCGGTGGTCGAGACGTCGATCACCGCCGGCACCATGCCGCCGTCGATCAGCTTCTCCATCGACTGGCCGCCGATGCCGGTGGCGTGGAACACCAGGCATTCGTAATCGTCGCCGATCAGTTTCGTCACCTGCTGCACGCAGGGCGTGGTGACGCCGAACATCGTGAGGCCTACCAGCGGCCGGTCGCCACCGGCGTGGCGGCGCGGCGGCGGCGCCTTGCTCGCCTCCAGCCGCGCCCTCGCCATCCCGGCCATCGCCTGCGCGCCGTTCGCCAGCACCTGTCGCGAAATCGCGTTCAGGCCCTGAACGTCGGTGACGGAATACATCATCATGATATCGGAAGGGCCGACATAAGCCCGCGTGTTGCCGGAGGCGACGGTGGAGATCATCAGCTTCGGCACGCCGACCGGCAGCGCCCGCATCGCCGGCGTCGCCAGCGCCGTGGCGCCGGAGCCGCCGGCGGAAATAAGGCCGAGCAGCCTGACGCCGTCGCGGCCGGACTTGCCCTTCACCCAGGTCTCGAAAGCCTCCGCCATCGCCGCCACGGCGGCGCCGCGGTCGGCATTGAACACCCCGGCGGAACCGCGCGGGTGATGCAGCGCGATTTCCAGCGGCGGCACATCCGCGCCGGAGATCCGGCCCGTGGTCGACAGGTCGACCAGCTTCACCGGCAGGCCCGCCGCCTTGATGATGTCGGCGATGAAGCGCAGCTCCTCGCCCTTGGTATCGAGCGTACCGGCTACCGCGACGAACGGTTCGTTGAGACCACCTATGCTGCGCCCAACCTTGCGGTCGGACGCGGCGGTCGCGGCGACGACGGGCATGCGCGTCAGGGTGTGCGCGGACGCCTCGATCCGCGCGGCCGCAACATCGGCGCTCCAGCGGGTCGGCAGCACCGGGTTCGACAAATAGACCCGGATCGGCGCATCGTTGCGAGCTGGCGCCGCTGCGGTCCGGCGGCCGCCGGGCTCGCTCGCAGAAGCAGGCGGCGGTTCGATCTCCTCGTGGCCATGGCGACCAACGCCGAGCAGGCGCTGCTGCAGGTCGCGATCGGCTGCCAGCCGCGCCGCCTCGATGACGCGGTTGACCCGGCCGTTGACCATGATCGCGACCGTTTCGGAGATCTCGGTCGCCACGCCGATGTTCTGTTCGATGACGAGGATAGCGACGTCGCCTTCCTCGCTCAGCCGCACCAGCATGTCCTCGACCTGCGCGACGATGACAGGCGCGAGGCCTTCGGTCGGCTCGTCCATGATCAGGAGCCGCGGATTGAGCAGGAGCGCCCGCGAAATCGCCAGCATCTGCTGCTCGCCGCCGGAGAGCTGTGAGCCGGCGTTGTTCTTGCGTTCACCAAGCCGCGGAAAGGTGTCGTAGACCCGCTCCCGCGTCCAGCCGCCGCGCGGCCCGCGCTGCGCCAGCCGCAAGTGCTCGTCGACACTCAGCGACCGCCACAGTCGCCGGCCCTGCGGCACATAGCCGATCCCGAGCCGGGCGATGTCGGTGGTGGAACGGCCGACCAGTTCCTCACCGAACGCGCTGATCGAGCCGCTCGACACCGGCACCAGGCCCATGATCGCCTTGCACAGCGAGGTCTTGCCCATGCCGTTGCGGCCGACCAGGCTGAGCACACCATCCTGCAAGGTCAGATCGACGCCCTGCAGCGCGTGCGAGCGGCCGTAATACAGGTTCAGCCCGCTGACCTGGAGCGCCGGCAGCGTGCCGCGTAGCTGCTGACGGCGGTCAGTGATGGGCATGACCGCCTCCGAGATAAAGCTCCTGAACTTCCGGATCGGATTCGATCTCGTCGGACCGGCCTTCCTTGAAGATCCGGCCGTTGTGCATCATCGTCACGCTGTCGGCGACACGCAGCGCGACATCCATGTCGTGTTCGATAATGATGAAGCCGATATGCGCCGGCAGCGAGGTCAAAATCGTCACCAGTTCGGCGCGCTCGGTCGGCGACAGCCCTGCCGCAGGCTCGTCGAACAGCACAAAGCGCGGCGCGCCTGATAGCGCCAGGGCAACTTCGAGCTGGCGCTGCTGGCCATAGGCCAGTTCGCCAACCAGGCGGTCCTTATCGGCGGTCAGGTGCACGGCTTCGACCAGTATTTCCGCTGCCTGCACGAGTGCATCGTCGGGCCGAGGCCGGACCAGCGAGAAACGGTTTCGCGAAACGCCGCAGCAGGCCAGATAGACGTTGTCCATCACGCTCAGCCCGGTGAAGAGCGAGGAGATCTGGTAGGTGCGGCGCAGGCCCCGGCGGATGCGCTCATGAGGCGGGAAGACCGTCACATCCTCGCCAAAAAACCGGACCAGGCCCGCTGTGGGCAGAAAATCCCCGGTGATGCAGTTGAACAGCGTGGTTTTGCCCGCGCCATTCGATCCGAGAACGGCCCGCCTTTCGCCCGGTTTCACCGAAAGCGTGACGTCCGAGATTGCGGCCAGCGCGCCGAACATCTTGGTGATGCCGCGCAGTTCCAGCGCATTGCCGGAGCTGGCATTGCCGGCCCCGGGCACGTTCATCCGGGAAGACACAACGGGCGCGTTCATGCCCCGCCTCCCGTCGTCGCGGCCTTGCGGGCCGCCATCCTCGCGCGCCAGCGATCCCATAGGCCGAGCACGCCATCCGGCGAGAACAGCACGATCGCCAGGAAGCCGATCCCGATGATCAGCTTGAAGCGATCCGCCGAAAACCCGAAAAAACCGAGAATGTCGGTCGAGAACACCTGCAGCAACACGTAGATGAAAGCGCCGATAAACGGTCCGAGCGGACGGCGCATCCCGCCGACGACAGCGACCACGAGCACATCGATCGCGGAGGAAATGCCGATCGTACCCGGCGCGATCTGCGCATTCTGCCAGACCAGAAGAATCCCGCCCGTGGAGGCGAAAACGCTGGCCAGCGCGTAGGCCGCCACGCGATGGGCGGTGACGTTGAAACCCAGTGCCGCCATGCGGCGCGGGTTGTCGCGCACGCCCTGAAGAGCGAGCCCGAAGGGGGAGCGCGCCAGATAGACCACTGCGCCGTAGCAAAGCGCGGCGCAGGCAAGGGAGAGGTAGTAGAAAGGCAGGGGATCGCGCCAGTTCACGCCGAAGAGCTTCGGCGGCAACACGAGGTTGAACCCGGAATAGCCGTTGAAGATGGAGTAGTTCTGTCGTGTGAAATAGAAAAAGGCCGCCGCGATCGCGAGCGTGATCATGATCGTGTAGATGCCATCCGTGCGAACGGCGAGCGCGCCGCACATCGTCGCGAAAAGCGCCGCGATCAGGAAGGCGGCCGGGAGCACGATCCACCAGGAGAGGCCGAGACTGACATTGGCCGCGCCGGACGGCCCGAGGATGGCGACCATGTAGCCGGCCAACCCCGCAATCGACATTTGCAGCAGGCTCACCATTCCGCCATAGCCGGCGAGGAACATCAGGCTGAGCCCGATCATGCCCAGAATGAAAGTCCAGCCCATGATCTGGAACAGCCAGAAATTGTTGGCCACGATCGGCAGCAACAGCAGTATCAACCCGAGGATCCACCAGGGGGCGGGAATGCGCTCGGACCACATCCGCTGGTCGACGGGGCTGGCGAAGCGAGGGGCTTGATCGGCAACCGACATGGCCTATCGCCTCGTTCCCAGAAGGCCCTGCGGCCGAAACGCCAGCACCGCCGCCATGATGAGGAAGGTGAGAACGATCGAGTAGGTCGGCGCGTAGACAAACCCCATCTGCTCGGCCACCCCGATGATCAGCGCGCCCAAAGCCGCGCCGACGATCGACCCCATGCCTCCGACGATCACCACCACGAGGCTCGCCAGCAGGAAACGTGTGTCCTCCCCCGGCGACAGCGACTGGAACGTGGCACCGATGATCCCCGCAATACCGGCAAGCCCGGCGCCGAAGCCGAACACCGCCAGAAACACCAAGTGGATGCGCACGCCGGAGGCGGCCAGCATCTCACGGTCGTCCACGCCCGCACGGATCAGCATGCCGAGCGCGGTGCGGTTCAAAACCAGCCACATCGCGATCCCGATCACGATTGCCGCGACCAGGATCCAGACACGCACGGACGGGTAGCGCAGCCACGTGACCACGCCGGTCGCGTCGTTGATGTTGCTCACGAGGGGCAATTCCATCGGCCCCTGCAGGAATTGCGGAGCGAGAATGGAATAGGATTGCCCACCCCACCACCACAGCATGAGGTCGGCAAACACGATCGAAAGCCCGATGCTGACCAGCGTCTGGCGGAGCTCCTCGCCTTCCATTTTCGAGAAGATGAAGAACTGCATCAAGAGCCCGATCAGCCCCACGACGATGAACACAATCGGAAATGCCAGCAGCCACGAACCCGAGGCGGTCGCGACCTCGTAGCCAACATATCCACCGATCAGGAACAACGACCCATGCGCCAGATTGACGACGCGCATCAGGCCGAAGATCAGCGTGAAGCCGGCAGCCACGAGGAAATAGAGCGCGCCAAGCGTGATGCCGCCCAAAAGGGCATTCAGGAAAATTTGCTTGCGGCCCCAAACCGCCACCAGTTCGGGTGGCCAGGGGGCCAGCACAAGACACAGGAACGCTGCGGCCAAGAGGAAAAAGATCAGGCTCCAGAGCGGATAGCGCTTGATGTAATTGTCCATCTCAGAACGGCCCAACAGCTTCCCGTGGCGAACTTCGCCACCGTTGGATTGAAGGCTAGATCGAAGTTGCCGGCCTGTCTTTTCCCGAACGTCTGTTCTCTAGCCCGAACGTCTCTTCTTTGGAGTGATGCACCTCTTTTTCAGTGTGTGAGGCCCGCAACGCTGCGCCGGTAGGCGCTCGGCGGCACGACGCCATTGGCGATGAAGAACCGCGAGAAGCTCGCCGGGGTCGCAAAGCCGAGATCGAGCCCGATTTCAGAAACCGTTTCCGTGCCTCCGGCCAATCGATCGATCGCGCGCTCCATGCGCAGGGCGTTGAGGAAGATCGTCGGGGGCAGACCCATCTGCTCGCGAAACAGCTTGAAGAAATGCGGGCGCGAAAGCCCGGCGTTCCGCGAAATCTCTGCAAGGTCGACGGGCTCGCCAAGCCTCTCGCTCAGCAGGCTGATCGCGCGCCTCAGGCGGAAATCCCGCAGTCCCGAGCAATGGGCAGCCGGCCTGTCAGCCGCGCTCGTCCACTGCCAGGTCTGATCGAAGGCCGCCTGGGTGAGCGCACTGAGCCGGTCTTCGAAAGAGCCGTCGCAGCCGCCATGGTCGGCGAGAAGCCGTGCGGTTTCCAGGACAAGCCGGGTGATGTGGTCGCTCATTTCGACGGTAGAGCGGCCGAAGCGCAGGATTTCAAAGGCCGTGTGGCTCGCCTCAACAAACCAGCCCGGGCGGATGTAGAGAACGAGCGTCAGCGTTGATTCCCGGCGGTCAACCGGCGCGAAATAATGCGGTTGCCATGGGCTGATTGCCGTTGCGCTGGAGGGCGTGAGCGGCAAGGCCTTCCCATCGACAACCACGCTGGCGACCGGTCCGCTGACGTGAAAGATCAGGTGCCCCTCGCGATGGGCATGCGGCACCATCGGCCGATCCAGCTCATAGAGGCAAGCGCGCCCGAACGCACCATGTGCGACCGCGTGAGCAATACTCATCGGTTTCCTCCCCGCCCATCTTTGTGCGCGGTTATGGAAGAATGTATAAGGAGATCGCGTTGTGACAACAGGCAAATTGCCCCGGCCGCCACCGGTCCAGGCCGTTTGCCCCGCGCCGGGTGCTGCTCGTTCGTGCTCACCAGGCGGCCTCGAGAATGCGGCGGCAGTCGCCTGGAGTCAGCCGTCGGGGATTGGCAAGGGCGCCGGGGTCGTTCGCGGCCATTTCCGCAAAACGGTCGAACTGGGCCGGATTGATCCCCATCTCCCGCAAGGAGGTCGGCAGGCCGATGGCGCGGGCGAACGCTCCGATGGCGGTGCTCAAGTGCGGCTCTGGCGTTGTTCTGGTGAAGGTTTCGGCCATGGCGGCGTATCGATCGCCCACGGCTTCGGTGTTGAAGTCGGCCATGGCCGCCATCAATGGCACATGGAGGTCGCCTTGCAGGACGCCGGGTCCAAGTTCAGCCTTGATCGGATGCGCAAGCGCATCGACCCCGCCGACCGCTTTTTCCAGCGCGA
Source organism: Bradyrhizobium sp. AUGA SZCCT0158 (assembly GCF_018130065.1). Taxonomy (GTDB): domain Bacteria; phylum Pseudomonadota; class Alphaproteobacteria; order Rhizobiales; family Xanthobacteraceae; genus Bradyrhizobium. The sequence goes on from NZ_JAFCME010000043.1 coordinate 32,287, forward strand.
GCCCCGCCGTCAATGCCGCGGCCATCAATTCGCGCTGCGCTTCCCGGTGACTGGGCGAAGCAAGCGCCACGGGTAGCCACCGCGTGAGCCGCTTTGTGGCCTCCAGCGCCAGCGCGTCTGCCGGCGGATGGTAGACGGGGCTGGCGTAGGCTTCGATGGCATGGACCAGCACCTCCATGGCCGCGGCGGCGAGGCGGCGTGAGGACGCTCCCTCAAGCACCGTCGGATCGGCGATGACCCGGTCGGGGCGCGGGCAGGTGACCGGCTGGCCCTGCCCCAGGCGCACCCGCCGCGCTAATCCGAAATCGCAAAGGCCGGCAGGAACCGCGATCAGCATGAGGCGTTCGCCGCGCCGCAATGCATGCTCCGCAGCGAGCCGCGCCTGCCCGACGGCCGCAGATCCACCCACGGCGATCAGCGTGTCCGTCCGGATGTCACTCATGGCGCTCAGAATCCTGACGGTTGCTTCTCCATGAGGGCTGGCACGATCGGTCCGCGCCAGGCTGATCGCCGTCTGGCCGAGCGACTCCTGCACGCGCGAGCAAACGGCCGCGCTTCCCGGCTCGCTGTCAACGAGCACCAGCGCCCGAGCGAGCGGCCCCACCTCCTCGGGAAGCGCATCCTCGATCGCGGCCTCAGCGAAATGGGTGCGTGTGAGATAGTCGATGAGAGTCATCGGAGACGCTCCCGGCGTTTCCGCCGCATGAAGTCTGCAATGGCGGAATTTCCGAAGGAAGCGATGGCCGGCTGAGAGCACCGGCCACCGAAGATGACATCAGCGGCAGGCGCGCTCAGCCGCCCGCGCGCAGCTTGGCGCAGTCGACCGCATCGCGCGCCGGCAGCCCCAGGGCCTTGAACTGAGCCGTCGTCATGCCGAGCGTCTGGTTCACGTTTTCGGTCTTGGCCACCATCTTGCTGGTCAAGTTGCCGTCCGGTCCATCGACCACTTCGTTGACGAAGACCGTTCCGGTCGCCTGCCGGTTTTCGTTCAGCGTGATCTTGCCGATCGGGCTGTCGAGCTGAAGCTTGTTGAGCGCTTCCTTGAACTTTGCCTGCCCGTTGGACAGATCGCCCCCGGCCGCTTCGAGCCCTTTGATGGCGGCCTGCGTGGCGACGTAGTAGCCGAGACCGAACAGCGAAGGCGACGGGAGGCGCTGGTTGGCGGGGAAGCTGTCCTGATAGAGCTTCACATACGAGGTCCATGCCGGGTCGGTATTGTCGGCGGCGAAGGGTCCGGAGGTCGGCGTGCCCTTCAGCACGTCTTTCGCTTTACCTTTCGCCGTCAGAACGGTCTGGTCGGCCATGATGGTGCCGCCGATCAGGCGGGTTTTTTCACCGGCCTGCTGGTATTGATTGAGGAAGTTGATCGCATCCGTGCCGCCCAGGCCCAGGTAGATCGCATCTACATTGTCCGGCAGCTGCGCGATGATCCCGCCGAAATCCGATTGGCCGAGCGGCTGCCAGAACCGCTGGACGATGTCGCCGCCCGACTTGCAGAAATCCACCGCAAAACCCATGAAGTTCGTATAGCCGAACGAGTAATCGGCTGCGATCGTTGCAACCTTCTTCCAGCCCTTCGTCTTCACGACGTAGCCGCCGAGGCCGTAGCCCCATTGCGAGCCGTCGAGGTTGAAGCGGTAGAAATTCGCCGCCGGATCGACCCATGTCGTCTCGAGCGCGCCGGAAATGCCGTTGATCACCACCTTGTCGGGGATGGTCTTGGCGAAGTCGCGCATGGCGATGCCTTCCGAGCCGGAAAGCGGGCCGATGATGAAGTCGACCTTGTCCTGCTCAATAAGCTTGCGAGCCATACGGACCGTTGTGTCGGGTTTGGTATCCGTCGGAGCGACGACGGTTTCAATCTTCTTGCCGGCAATGGTGTTGTTGACCTGTTTGAGAGCCAGTTCGACATTTCGGACGCCATCCTGGCCACCGGTCGCGAAGGCGCCTTCCAGCGCCACCAGAATGCCGATCTTGATGGTGCCGCTCTGGGCGAGAGCTGCGCCGGGCAGCATAAGGGCAGCCACCGCGACGGCGCCAAGCAAAGACTTGCGCATTGTTGTCCTCCCTCTGACGCGGAAGAGAATCCGGCAACCACGCCGGACCTTCCTCATGAGCGTCTCCTGACGCGCCCCTTGCGGGCGCCTTCAGGAAAGCTGCCGATCAAAGCCCGAGCCGCCAATATCCAAGCGTCTCATTTTCGCGGACGCTGTCATGCGCGGGCAGCGCAGCATCTCGCCGGCTGCGAGCGCTTCCCTGCCCGATCACATCTATTACTCATCCGCTGAGCGAATTGAGACGAGCCGGATAGGTACGTGTTGATTACCCAATTCCTTCTCACCGCGCTGCGGAAGGCCAACGCACCACGCACGCAACAGCCATGTCGGCGCGTCGGTGCGTTCACAATTCAATTGACATCCAGACCCCTCCGGCGGCGCTCGAGCGCAACACGGCGTCCACCATCGCGACACCGGCAAAGCCATCCTCGATCGTTGGAAAGGTCACTCGGGGATCAGCAAGGGAAGCGGTACGCCCGGCTACAATAGCTGCGGCCACTTCGGTATAGATCGTCGCGAACGCTTCCAGATATCCTTCGGGATGGCCGGGTGGCGTACGACTGACACGCTGACCGGCGGCATTCACAGACCTTGCGCCGCGGCGTACCAGGCGCGTCGCCTCACCAAGCGGCGACCAAACGAGAAGGTTCGGCTCTTTCTGCCGCCAGTCAAGACCGCCCTTCTCGCCGAAGATCCGTAACCGCAGCCCGTTTTCGTTTCCGGGTGCAACCTGGCTCGCCCACAAGGCGCCCCGCGCCCCGCTCTTGTAGCGCAGCAGAATTTGCACATTGTCATCGACACGGCGGCCCGGCACGAAGATGGTCGTCTCGGCCAAGATCTGCTCAGGCATCATGCCGGTAACAAAGTGCGCCAGCTGGTAGGCATGGGTACCGATGTCGCCGACGCAGCCGCCGGCGCCCGCGCGCGCCGGATCGGTACGCCAGTCGGCCTGCTTCTGGCCGGTGGCCTCAAGCGGATCGGCCAGCCAATCCTGCGGGTATTCGACCTGCACGATCCGGATCGCGCCGAGTTCGTCGCCCTGAACCATGGCGCGTGCATGCCGGACCAGCGGATAGCCGGAATAATTATAGGTGACGGCGAATATCAGTCCGCTCGCGCGCGCCTTGTCGCGCAAGCGGCGCGCCTCCTCAAGGGTTGTCGTCAACGGTTTGTCGCAGATGATGTGAATGCCCGCATCCAGGAAGGCGTCGGCGACCGGGGCGTGCATATGGTTTGGGGTGACGATCGCAACCGCTTCGATGCCGTCGGTTCGCGCGGCCTCGGCCTGCGCCATGGTCCGGAAGTCCGGATAGGATCGATCGGATGGAAGGCCGATCGCCGCCGCCGATCGCATCGCTCTGTCGGGCGAGGCCGAAAGCGCGCCGGCGATGAGTTCGTAGCGATCGTCCAGGCGCGCGGCGATACGGTGGACGGCGCCGATGAAGGCGCCTTCCCCGCCGCCTACCATTCCAAGTCGAATGCGTGGTTCAGCCATGTCGCGCGCTCCTGTCGATCTACTCCGGCGCTCAGATGAGCCCCAGTGTCCGCCGGATCTGTGCCTCGTCGCTGGCGCCGCCCGCAAAATCGTCGAAGGCTCGATCGGTGACGCGGATAATGTGATCGCGGATAAAGGTAGCGCCTTCGCGCGCGCCGTCCTCCGCGTTCTTCAGGCAGCATTCCCACTCCAGCACCGCCCAGCGGTCGAATCCGATGGCAGCCAGCCGCGAGAAGATCGCCTTGAAATCGACCTGTCCGTCGCCGAGCGAGCGAAAGCGGCCGGCGCGATTGATCCAGGACTGGAAGCCCGAATAGACGCCCTGCCGCCCGGTCGGATTGAACTCCGCGTCCTTGACGTGGAAGGCGCGAATGCGCCCGGCGTAAATATCGATGAAGGCCAGGTAGTCCAGTTGCTGCAGGACGAAGTGCGACGGATCGTAGTTGATCGCGCAACGCGGGTGATTGCCGGTGCGCTCGTAGAACATCTCGAAGGTGATGCCGTCGCAGACGTCCTCGCCTGGATGGATCTCGTAGCAAAGGTCGACGCCAGCTTCCTCATAGGCATCAAGAATCGGACGCCAGCGACGCGCGAGTTCGTCGAACGCCGCCTCGATCAGGCCCGGCGGCCGCTGCGGCCAGGGATAAAGAAACGGCCAGGCCAGCGCGCCGGTGAAGCTCACGCTGCCGGTGAGGCCGAGGCGGCGGGACGCCTGCGCGGCCTTCATCAGTTGATCTGTTGCCCAGATCTGACGTTCGTTCGGCCTGCCCCTGACGGCCGGCGGTGCAAAAGCGTCGAAGGCTTCGTTGTAGGCCGGATGAACCGCGACCAGCTGTCCCTGCAAATGGGTGGACAATTCCGTGATCACCAGGCCATGGCTCGCAGCCACGCCGGCAATTTCATCGCAATAGGCCTGAGAGGCGGCGGCCTTGTCGAGGTCGATCAGGCGTGGATCGGAGGTCGGGACCTGAACGCCCTTGTAACCAAGCCCTGCCGCCCAGCCGCAGATCGCATCGAGGCTGTCAAACGGCGGATCATCACCGATGAACTGCGCCAGAAAAATTGCGGGTCCCTTCATGGTGGCCGGTCGGATGGTCGCTGACATGAGATCTTCTCCGGTTCAGACGGCTGCACCACGCAGATAGGACGCCGCGTCATTGTCCGACAGGGATGCCGGCCGTTCAATACGCGAGACGATCTCGGTCCCGCCCCCCATCGGGGGCCCGCCTGCCGGAAGTGGATTGTCAGCCCTCTTTGAAAATGCCGGCGTCATCCACGCATCTGAGTGCAGGTGCTATGTTCGGGACTGTCGCTGGCACCTCGCGTAACGCGTCTCTCATCGGCATGCCATGCTGCGCGCCGGCCTTCAGGCAACTCAAGGCCGCGGCCTCGCACCCCACTTCCAACGCCTTTTTGAGCGACGATTTTTCGCCGATCATCGAAGCAAAGGCGCCGACAAACGTATCGCCGGCGCCCGTGGTGTCGACCGGTCTGATGCTCGGGGACGGCGCGCGGTACCGGGTATCGTCGGCAGTGCAGGCCAGTGCCCCCTGCGCTCCGGCCGTCACCACGCAAGTCAATCCGCCCGATCTGGCCAGCCAGCTGCAGGCGGTCTCGAAATCCGTCACGCCTGCGTCGAGCGCTGCAGCAAGGTCGAGCGCCTCGTGCTCGTTTACGATGAGGTAGTCCGCAGCTTCGAGCAGATCGCGGATCATCGCGCCTGTTATCTGATCCGGGACCGGGGCCAGGTTCCAGATAACTTTGCCACCAGCTGACCTGGCCTTGCGCGCAAGGTGAAGGGACTCGGCGTACGGCACCTCCATTTGCAGCACCAGAACGGTGTCGGCGTTGAAGAGCGTCTCCGCGACACCGGCGGCGCAGGCCGTATTGTTAGCGCCGCTCGCCACCGTGATCGCGTTTTCTCCGCTCGGATCGACGGTGATGAACGCGCAACCGGTCGGCGCATCGACCCTGACGATCTGGCCGGTGTCGATGCCGTTGCCGGCGAGATTCTTGAGCGACTCCTCGCCAAATACGTCCCGCCCCAGCCGACCCGCCATGCGGACCTTTCCCGGGCCGGCGATCCGTGCGGCTGCGACCGCCTGGTTGGCGCCCTTTCCGCCGAAGTGGGTTTGATAGGATGGGGCGAGCACCGTCCGGCCGGGGCCGGGAATGACCGGCACCCTGGCGACCAGGTCGACATTAAGCGAACCGAACACAAGGATCATCGCCCGCCCCCGAGCAAAGACCTCAGCCTTCCGCATCCATTTCGTGAAGCTTTTGAACGCGGCGCCGGAAATCTTCGTCCGTCGAAAACTCGGCGGCAAGAAACGAGGAGATGAGATCGTTGGCGAGCCACGGCCCGACGATCTGCGCACCAATGCACATGACATTCACATCGTCATGTTCCACGCTCTGATGGGCCGAATGGACGTCGTGACAAACCGCGGCGCGGATGCCCTTCATTTTGTTGGCCGCAATCGAGGCACCGACACCGGTGCCGCAAACCATGATGCCGCGCGCGACTTCGCCAGACGTGACCTTTTTCGCCACGGCCCGCGCGATATCGGGAAAATCCACCGGCTTCTCGTCATAGGAGCCGACATCGACGACCTCGTGACCGAGGCTGCGGATATGGTCGATGACGGCTTGCTTGAGCGGCCAGCCGGCGTGGTCGGATCCTATGACAAGGCGCATGTGATTTCCATTTCGTTGTTTTTGGGACCGTGACAGCCGCACCCCGGCTGTCACGGTTGTGCTTCGTTCAACCACGCATGTCGGGCGGCAGCTCGACCCCGTGGAATTTCTTGTAGATGGCGTTGAGCTTGCCGTTCTTGACGTTTTCGGTGACCCACGCGTTGAGCTTCTCCAGCAGGCGCGTCTCACCCTTCTTCAGCCCGATGGCGAGTTCGAAGCTGGCGAGCGGGATCTTGGATTCGAAAACGCGCGCCGGGTTCTTGATGCCGATCTGGTTGATGATCGTGGCCGACGAGCCGACGCAATCGACCTGACCGGAGACCGCCGCCGTCACGCCGGTCGCATCGTCGTCATAGCGCGCAATCTTCAGTTCCTTGTCCTTCATGTTCGACAGCATCGTATCCTGCGTGGTGCCGCGCGAGACGCCCACGGTCTTGTCCTTCAGGTCCGGCCAGTCCTTGACGTTCAGCGACTTCAGGCAGCCGATATCCGATTGCAGCGTTGCGTATTTCTTCGTGAAATCGATCACCTTGGCCCGCTCGGGCGTGACCGACAGGGTGGATATGATGATATCGGCCTTGCCGGTCTGCACATTCGGGATCCGCGTCGCGCCGGTGGTCTGGATGAACTCCAGCTCGAGGCCCCAATCCTTGGCCAGCAACTGGGCAACCTCGACATCGGAGCCGGTCGGCTTCATGCTGCTGTCCATCATGCCGGACGGGGGAATTGCAAGGTCCGTCGAGATACGGATCTTCTTGGCCTGCGTGATGTCATCGAGCAGGTCGGCCCGCGCCGGCCGGTCAGCTAGCACGACGAGACAACAGGCAGCGACGGCGCTGCTCCAGATCTTCCGGTTTCCGATCATCATTGGCTTTTTCCTCTCCTGTTATGATTTTAGATTGCCCGTCCCCACAAACTGGACGAGTTCCGGCGTCGTCGGTGCCGTCAGGATCGAGGCAGGCCCGGTTTCGTGAACCTTGCCACGATGCATGAAGACGATCCGATCGGCGATGCTCCTTGCAAAGCCCATTTCATGCGTGACCATCACCATGGTCATGCCATCGGCGGCGAGCTGCTCGATCACCTTCAGGACTTCGCCTGTCAATTCGGGATCGAGCGCCGAGGTCACCTCGTCGAACAGCATGACCTTGGGCTGCATGGCGAGCGAACGTGCGATGGCAGCGCGTTGCTGCTGACCACCGGATAGCTGCTCGGGATAGGCGTGAATCTTCTCTTCGAGACCGACCTGCGCCAGCACCTTGTGAGCCAGCGCCTTTGCCTCGGACAGATCCATTCGCTTCACCGAGCACGGAGCCAGCGTGATGTTCTGCTCGATCGTGAGGTGCGGAAACAGGTTGTAGCTCTGGAATACGATACCGACATCCTGTCGCAGCGCCCGCAGATCGACGTCTGGAAGATCGACCCTGCGTCCGCAGACGGTGATCTCGCCCCCGTCGACCTTCTCGAACCGGTCGATGCAGCGCAGCGCAGTGCTCTTGCCGGAACCCGACCTGCCAATGATGGCAAGGACCTCGCCGCGCTCGACGGTAAAGCTCACGCCATCGAGCACCTTCAGCGAGCCGAAGCTCTTCTGCACGTCGCGGAGAGATACGATGGGAGTGGAAGATGCGGTTTGCTGCATGTCAGGCCAGACTGAGGTTGTTGGCACTGCCACGTCCCATCCGCCGCTCCAGCTTCTGGCTGAACAGGGACAGCGGGTAGCACATGGCGAAATAGACGGCGGCGATGATGGCGTAGACGATGAATGGCTCGAACAGCGAGTTGTTGACGATCTGTCCCGAGCGCATCAGTTCGACGAAACCGACCACCGAGGCGAGCGAGGTGTTCTTGATGATCTGCACCATGAAGCCGACGGTGGGCGGCGTCGCGATGCGCATCGCCTGCGGCAGGATCACCTTTATCATGCGCTGGGTCCGGCTCAGCGCCAGGCCTTCCGCCGCTTCCCATTGCGGCTTTGGCACCGACTGGATCGAGCCGCGCCAGATCTCGCCGAGATAGGCGGCGACATAGAGGGTAAGCGAAGCGCTGGCGGCGGCAAGCGGCGACATCTTGAGGCCAATCGCTGCCAGTCCAAAATAGCCGAGGAACAGGATGACGAGGAGCGGCGTGCCCTGGACCAGTTGCACATAGGCGGCGCTGAGAAGTCGCACGGATTTGAGCGGAGAAATGCGCGCGAGTGCGATTACAAAGCCGACGATACCGCCCCCAATGAGAGCGATCAGGGAAAGCCCGACCGTCCATAGCGCGCCATGGCCGAGGAAAAGCAGGTGGTTGGCATTGAGATGTCCGCCCATGCGCTACCTCACAACGCCGTGCCGAGCCGCCGCCGGCGCGGAAACAGGACGAGGCCGAGGCCCCAGAATCCCGCGCGCATGACCAGCGACAGCAGAATGTAGAGCACGGCGACGATGATGTAGGTCTCGAACGCCCGGTAGGTATCCGACTGGACGTAGTTGGCCACGGCCGTCAATTCCTCGGCGGAGATCTGCGAGCAGACCGACGAGGCAAGCATCAGCAGGACGAACTGGCTGGTGAGCGCCGGATAAACCTTTTCGACTGCGGGCAGCAGGATGATGTGCCAATAGATCTGGAAGCGCGAGAGCGCGAGTCCTTCCGCCGCCTCGATCTGCCCGCGCGGGATCGCTTCGAAACCTGCCCGCATGATCTCGGCCGTATAGGCTCCGACATTGATCGTCAGGGCAACCACCGCAACGGTGAAGGCGGACAGTTTCAGTCCGATGCTGGCAAGTCCGAAATAGACCAGGAATATCTGGACCAGCAGCGGCGTATTGCGGATCGCTTCCACATAGACTTTGCAGATACGCGTAATCAGCCGGCTATGGGCTCCGCGGCCCACGGCCGCAAGTGTACCGAGAAGGGCGCCCGAAACCGTCGCCAGGAACGCGAGCTCGAGCGTCAGAATGGCGCCTCCGAGGAAGTTCGGCCACCGTTCCAGCACTGCGGGAAAGTCGAGTTCGATGTTCATTGCAACAGGATCATCCAGTGCTTTGATTGGTCATGCGGTCGTAGACACGGAACAGGGCCTGATTGCCGTTCGCGCCCTCACCGTGCGCCCGCGCGTCGACATATTGGCTGGTGACGAGTGCGGTTCCAGGCAGCGGCACGTTCAGCGCCTGTGCATGCTCTTGCACCAGCCTGAGATCCTTGAGCATCAGGTCGATCCGAAAGCCGGCGCCGACGTCGCCTGCGATCATCGCCGGACCGAGCTTGTCCAGCATCCACGATGCGGCCGAGCCGCCCAGCAGAACGCGGCGAAGCAAATCCAGGTCGACGCCGGAGGCGCGACCCAACGCGAGCGCTTCGCAGATCGCCTGGATGTTGATGCCGCAGATCAGCTGATTGCAGAGTTTGACGGTTTGTCCGGCGCCGGCAGCGCCGACATGGGTGATGGTGGTGCCCATGGCCCTGAAGAACGGTTCAGCCCTACCGAAGGCTTCCGCTTCACCGCCCGCCATGATCGACAGCGCGCCGTTCTTGGCGCCGAGAGGGCCGCCGGACACGGGGGCATCGATGAAACTGATGCCCGCGCGTTGCAGATCCGCATGGATGCGGCGGACCGCGACCGGCGAGATCGTGCTCATGTCCACGATCAGCTTGCCCGCAGGCGGCGATTTCAAAAGGCCGTCCTCGCCGTAGATCACCGCTTCGACATGCGGCGTGTCAGGCAGCATGGTGACGACGATGTCGCAGCCCCGGCCGGCATCCGCAGGGTTGTTGGCGCCCACGGCTCCTTGCGAAACCACGTCGGCAATTGCGGCCTCGGCAACGTCGAAAGCCCTGACGACATGCCCGGCCTTGAGCAGGTTGCGGACCATTTCCCGGCCCATCGTACCAATGCCGATGAAGCCAACGCTTCCCTTGCCGTCCCGTCCCATCGCTTCTCTCTTCGTCTCGTTGTTCTCGTCGATAGCAGTCAGCGTGATATCTGCCGGCTGTCTTTCTGACCGACGACGGCTCGCCGTCGGTATTCATCGCCGATCGCAAAATGTCGGCGCAGCGTCGTATCCGCCCGCTCGGGATCGCGTGCGACGATCGCGTCGAAGATGCGCTTGTGATCGTCGATCAAGTACGTCTTCATCGACGGGAAGGCCTGCACGAGCTCGCGCCGGCTGCGGTGCGAGTGCGTCAACAGGCCGGCCATCGAATTGTGCAGGACGGCGAGCGTCTCCGAATGGGACGCCAGCACGATCGACTGGTGAAACTCGAAGTCGGCCATGCCGCCCGCATCGGCCTCGTCGATGGTTTCCGAAATTTTCGCCAGCGCACGCTGCAGATGCTCGAAATCGGCGATGCTGGCGCGCTCGCAGGCCAGCCGAACGGCCTGACATTCGATCGCGATGCGCGCCTGCATCACGTCGTCCACCATGTCGGCCTGCTGGGCCAGCGCGAAGGTGAAGAAGTCGTTGAGCACGGAAACGTCCGGACGCGTCACCACGGTGCCGATGCGATCACGGATTTCGACGATGCCAAGCATGGTCAGGGCGCGCAGGGCTTCCCGCACCAGCGGCCGGCTGACGCCGAGCTGCGTCGCGAGCTCGCGTTCGGAGACCAGACGGTCGCCCGGCTTGAGCGAACCGGCGATCAACCGGTCGCGCAGGAAGGCAAAGACCTTCTGGAAACCCCTTTCACCCTCGGCCGCTCGCTTGAGTTCCATTCCCGATCTTTTTGATATTACCTTGGTAAGACCAGTAGGATGACCAGACTGCGGGCGTCAAGCCCCTTTGGGTGCCACGCCTTGCCGCACGGCGTGCCGTGCACGCTTGGAACAAAATGAAGGGCGGTCAGAAGCGAGGCAGGCCGATCAACGTGAAGCGCTTGAGGATGCGAAGGTAGGCAAGGCCTTCCGGTTCGCCGTGGACAGTGACTCAGCTGGAGGCCGCCTCTGCTCCGCTCTTTGCCGATGAGCCGGGCGCCACGACAGCGAGCGTGGGAAGAGATTGGATTGGGCCATGTCCATGGACCATTTTCTTCGCGTGCCTCCGGACGCAACGCACGAGTGCTTCGAGGCCCATTCTACTTTGCATGGGGTTGTTTTCGCGATTTATGTCTGGCTTGGTGCTCCGCTGAACAGGCGCTGCGTCCGGGATGCGAGATCGGCAGATGGGATTTTTCCAACCACTCCCCCTGCCTGGAGGCTAACTCGTTGACTTTCACGTCGTGGCAATTTGCGGTGTTCGTGTCTGGGATATTTGCCCTTTATTACTGGCCACTCGTTCGCCCGTATCAGGTCTACATCCTGGTTCTTGCAAGCCTGTTTTTCTACGGATTCGGGCAACCGGAATTGCTGGCGCTGCTCGCGATAGCGGTCTTCGGGACTTACTTCTTTCTCTTGAAGGCCATGGTTCGACGCAAGTTGTGGCTGCCGGCCGGCATTGCATTCAATCTCGCGTTACTCGCCTTTTTCAAATACAAATTGCTGTTCGTCGACCCCTCCTCACCGGCACTCTCGGATGTTGGCGCGATCGACCTCTTGCTGAAACTTCCGCTCCCAATAGGCATTTCGTTCTTCGTCTTCCACAACATCAGCTTGCTGGTGGACATGACGAAACGCGCCGGCCCAGCCCCCTCCCGATGGGAGGTGTTTCTTTACATCATATTCTTCCCGCAGCTCGTCTCCGGGCCTATCACGCGGGCGGAAAACTTTCTGCCGCAGATCCAACCGAAATTTATCAACGAAGTGCCGTTCGTCGAGGCGGCCAGATGGATTGTCGCCGGCTACTTCTTCAAACTGTTTGTCGCGAACAACCTCAACACGCTTACGACCAACATGGATTATCCTCTATACCATGCGCTTCGAAGCAGCGACCGCTGGCTCTGCCTGTTCCTCTATAGCTATCAAATCTATGCCGACTTCTTCGGGTATTCTGCTATCGCGATCGGGCTGGGGCTGCTGTTCGGCTACCGTCTGCCAATAAATTTCAACTTGCCCTATATCTCGCAGTCGTTTGCTGAATTCTGGACGCGCTGGCACATTTCGCTGTCAACCTGGCTCCGCACCTACCTCTACATCCCGTTAGGCGGCAACCGCGATGGTAAAGGGCGGATGTACCTCAATCTAATGATCGTGATGGGCCTGGGTGGTCTTTGGCACGGCGCCGGATTGAGCTACCTGGCATGGGGGCTAATGCACGGCCTCCTTCTGGTGATCGAGCGTCCGTTCCTGCCCTTGATAGAAAAACTTGCAGCGATTGCCGCTCTGCGTCGCGTGATCGTTGCGGCTCGCATGCTTGTTGTTTTTTTATGCGTCTCCTTCCTGTGGGTTTTTTTCAAGCTCCCGAATTTCGAGCATGCGATGGATTATATTTCTGGTATGTTTATTGATCAGTCCGTGCCCAATCCTGCGCGCATTTACCGAAGTCTGGTGCTGATCTATGCGCTGCCAGTTCTCATACAGCATTTTATTACCTCGGAGAGGCTCGTTGTGCTACGGGGTAACCTCGATCCCTATGTGTATGGCGCGATGGCAGCTCTGATGCTAATCGAAGCCGGTCCCGACACAGCGTTCATATATTTCCAGTTCTAGGTTGGACATGGACCGTACTGCCTCGATGAGCTGGTTCGTGAAGGCGAGCGCTGTATGTGTCGCAGTATTGGCAATGTGTTGGATAGCCCCTCAGTTCCTCAAAGATATCCCTGACTTTCCCGCGACCACGACGGATGAAATACAGTCCAGGATTGCCGATCGTTATCTCAACAGTCCAGTTGCTCCGATCGCGTTAACGGGCAGTTCGTTCACCGTGCGATTGCACGAAGAATTTTTTCATAAACTTTACGTTCGAAATCTGGCGCTGCCTGGCGGATCTCCGTTGACCGGGGCAGCAATGATTGAGGCGGCTGCTGCTGTTCGGCCGCGGCTCATAGCCATCGAGACCAATACGCTTTCTCGCGGTGTCGACCAGGCAATGGTCGAGAGGGTCCGCACGAGCAATGCGGAGCCTGCGCGCGCACCAATGAATTTCAGGCCCCTTCGCACATTAGCCGCGTTGTACCAGCAAAAGCTCGACGATTGGCGGCGCTTTGACAGGGATGACAAATCTGCGCTTCTTCGGCAATCGGCCTTGGAAGAGGTAATTCTACGAAACCCGCCAGCCCCCGAAGACAACCCAGTTGTGCTCACTGCTATCCTGGCTGAGTGGAATAATGCGGATCACGATCAGATCATCCGTCGAAACGTAGCCGAATTGAAGCACATCGTGGAGACGCTCGAGAAGCAAAGCATTTCGGTGTTCTTTTACGAACTTCCTCTGGGCCCCGCATTCGCGCAGTCCCGATATATGACAACGGGCCGATCAGCAATGGCAGAGGCTTTTGGGCACGAGCACGGCAAATGGTTATCATTGGACTATCCATCCAACGAGATCCGATGGACCGATGGAGCACATCTTGACGAACGGTCGGCTATCATCATGGCCCGCTCTTTAGAGAGAGCGATCGAGCGGAAAATGGATAGCGAGGTGGTAAGGCGGACATCCTCAGAGCTTGCCCGCTAGGTTGGAGCCACCATTTCGAGGCCTGACCCGGAGCTTCGAATGGCACGCCCGCGCCAACGTGTTTGTTTGCAAGACGTCAAACGGCTGATCATCGCCGATGAAACGCAAATTCACGTTCCCGCAGCGCGTTGCGCCCGAGGTTTGCAGGTCATCTTCGCACCTCTCGAAATGAGAGGGCGCAGGGAATGCCGGGTGCGCGCTGCACCCGCGGTCTCGTGTGCGATTGTGCAACAAGATGGTGCACACGAGCATACAGGGCAGCGGAGGCACTCCGACATTCCCTGCGCAATGGCTTTACGGCTTATGACGCGCTCTCCCCGGTGAGACGGCCTCTATTGCCACCGTCGCCCCTCGGAAGCGTTAGCTTCTTCGGAGCTTGACGCCGTTACGGGCGCCAGGACCACACGCTTTCGCCGTACGCTTCAGCCGCGACCGTCAATCGCAACTGTTACGTCCA
>NZ_JAFCME010000044.1 GCF_018130065.1 Bradyrhizobium sp. AUGA SZCCT0158
TCGTGTGCAGCTTTGTTTGCACTATTCGCACACGAGACCGCGGGTGCAGCGCGCATCCGGCATTCCCTGCGCCCTCTGAATTTTTTGGGGGCGAACGATTTCAAGCACAACTCGGGCGCAACGCGTCGCGAGAATGCGAAGCCACATCCACGTGTCGTCCCGGCGAAGGCCGGGCCCCATAACCCCAGGGAGTAGTTTTGCGAATGGTCTCTGCTACCGAGCTTCATAGAGAGATCACGCGGTATGGGTCCCGGCCCCCCGTGCGCAATTGCGCACTAGGCCGGGACGACAGCAGAAACCGATCAAAGCACTTCGAGCACCAGCTCCATCGTCATCAGCACCGGATTGTCGCCGCGCATCAGCCGGCCTTCGGCGATGCCGCCGAGATAATCCACCAACGCAATATCCAGCGTCGCCTCCAGCGTACCGTCGGCGGTTGACGTGATGGTGCCGAAGCGGATCGCAAGCTCGGTCGCGAACGGCACGACGGATCGGCCATCGGTGAACTGCGCGCCGATCGTGCTGCCGACCCCGCCATGAATCCGGGCCTGAAAGATCCCGTGTTGCCGGCAGAATGCTTCCAGCGCACACGCGAAATCCTGGTTCGGCCGCAGCCGCAGCGCAAAGGCCCGGCTACTGGTGTCGGCACCGCTCGCCTCGCGCGGCACCGGCCCGAACAATTTGAAATTGGTCTCGCTATCCACCTCGGCGGTGAAGACAGCGCCATCGATCCCGAACGCTTCCACCACGAACGGCTCGGCGACGATGCTCTCCTCGGGCAGGATGTGGCCGCCATGCAGGTCGCCGTCGGTCTCGGTCCACAGGCCGTGGCAGTGGAAGAACGGCGCGCCGTCGCGCTCGCCCAAAGTCATCGCCGCGAACTTGAGCTGCGTGATGCCTTCGGGCCGGAAGGTGTCACTGTAGAACGCGGCATTGGCGCCGGTCTTCGACAGCGCCGGCATCACATAGGCAAACGGCCCGAGCGCCCCGCCCCGCATGCTCAGCACGCCGCCGGCAAAACCTGCCTCGGCGAAGCCGCGGCGCGCGGCTTCGAGCAGCGGCAGGCCGGCTTGCAGCGTGAACGAGAACGCGCGGCCCCGCGCCTCGACCCACTGGATGCGTTCAGGGTTCGGCGGACCGGGCTGGAGGATGCTGCGCATTGCTTCCGGCACCGGCCGGTTTGCCTTCGCCGCCGTCATCGTGGCGCGTCTTGACTGGTGAGGTCGAGCAGCCCGCGCGCCTCGAGTTCGTCGCGCACCAGCCGCTTCGGGATCTTGCCGTATCCGGACTTCGGCAGCGCCTCCCAGAAGAAGAACCGCTTCGGCATCTTGTAGCGCGGCACCTTCGGCGACAGGAATGCGGCGAGCTCCGCCTCGCTCACCGCAGCCGCGCCCTCGCGCGCAACGCAGACGGCGACGCCGACCTCGCCCCAGAACGGGTCGGGCACCCCGAGCACGGCGACCTCACCGATGCCGGGATGCGTCAGGATCTTCTCCTCGACCTCGCGCGGATAGATGTTCGACCCGCCCGAGATGTACATGTCGGAGGCGCGGCCGGTGATGTAGAGAAAACCCTCCTCGTCCATATGGCCGAGATCGCCGGTGCGGAACCAGCCGTCGCGAAACGCCTTCGCATTGGCATCCGGGTTGTCGTAATAGCCGGCGAACACGGCGGGGCCGATCACGCAGATCTCGCCGGTCTCGAACGGTTTGAGTTCGCGCCCGTCATCGCCCTGGATCGAGACCTGCATGCCGGTGCGCTCGAAGCCGCAGGTGCCGATCCGCGCATGCGGCGTATCCTCGGGGTCATGCAGATTGGCCGGCATGACAGTGATGTTGCCGGTGACTTCGCCGAGCCCGAAATACTGCACCAGCACCTTGCCCAGCTTGTTCAGCGCGGCCTTCTGGTCCTCGCGGTACATCGGCGCGCCGGCATAGATGATGAAGCGGAGCGAGGAATGGTCGTAGCGGTCGACCGCGGGATGCTCGACCATCATCTTCAAAATGGTCGGCACCGTAAAAATGTTGCTGACGCGATGCGCCTCGATCAGCCGGAACGCCTCGTTGATATCGAATTTTTCCGACGGCAGCAGGATGGTCGGCACGCCCCGCGCCGCCTGCACCAGCTGGTGCACGCCGGCACCGTGCGACAGCGGCGCCACCACCAGAGAGGCGTCCTGCTCGGTGGTGCCGGGCATCAAATCGGCGAGATGGTTGGTGACCACAAAGGCCATCTGGCCATGGGTCAGCACCGCGGCCTTGGAGCGGCCCGTGGTGCCTGACGTGAAGAAGAACCAGCAGGGGTCGTTGTAGTCGACCGCGGTATTGGCAAAACTCTCGCCGGCATGCGCCGCAATGGCGGCGCTCACCGACTTCTCGCCAAAGGCGCCCTCGCCGATCCGCCAGATGAACTCCAGCGCGGGGTTGGCTACGGCGGCGGCGTGTTCCGGGAAATCGCCGTGGCACAAAAATCCCTTGGCGCCCGAGGCAGTGGCAAGATAGGCGACCTCGTCCGGCATCAAGCGGAAGTTGGTCGGCACCCAGACCACGCCGAGCCGGAACGCCGCAAACATCGACCAGAACATCTCGTCGCAATTTTTCGAATGCACCAGCAGTCGGTCGCCCTTGACGAGGCCGCGTTCGGCAAGCGCCGCTGAAAGCGCCGAGACGGCGCGGTCGATCTCGCGCCAGGTCCAGGTCCGGTCGCCGTAGATAAAGCCGGTGCGATCGCCATGGCGGCGGGCGTTCTGGGTCACCAGATGCGCCAGGTTCATCACCCGGTTCGACATCCGCACGAGGCCGCCGCGCGGCGCGGCTGTGGTTGCGGTTCCCGTCATGTCGGCACCGCCGCACTGCACAAGCCAAGCAAAATCATCATCGTTACGCTTCTCAACGCTGATCTGAACATTCCGGCCGGACGTTAGCAGAAAGCCCGGCCTCTGCCAGCGCGTCCAGGTACAGGCTGCGTGCTTATAGACGCGGCTGCATGGCTGGCCCATGGTGCCATCAGCCAAACGCCGGGAGATCAAGATGGCCAATGAAAAAGGCCCGAACATCAAGAAGAAGCAGAAATGCAAGAATTGCGAGGGCAAGGGCCTGGTGAAGAAGGGCGATAACGTCGTGAAATGCCAGCGCTGCAAGGGGACCGGCGTGCGCTGACCTCCCGATTTCCCACGCCGAAACAGGACCACCCGGCGGGTCCCGGGCGATCCTGTCGTCATCGTTACCACGCTGCCACGCAGGCCTGCCGACGAGAAAGCCGGCAGGCCCGATCGCAAGCCATTACTGCGGATGGTTGGCGAGTTCCTGGTCGGTCAGGCGCCAATCCTGCCACAGCTGAAGCGCGCCGAGCAGAGCCACGACTGCGCCGAGTATCGCGTGCCAAGCCGGCAGAAACGTGTCGCCGGAATAGCCGAAAATCCACGGTGAAGCGATCAGCCAGAGCCCGAGGACGATCTCCGCCACCTCCTCCCAGCGCTGCAATGCGACATATTCCAGCTGGGCGAGGCCGAATACCAGCATGCCGACCACGAAGGTGTTGAGAATCATGGTGCTGCGATCGGCGGTCATGACCTCGTTGGCCGGTTGCACGGGAAACCAGGGCGACACCACGATCAGCACGCCAAGTAGCATGCCGAACCAGTCCTCCCACGATCGATGTGTTCTGAAGAAACGAAAGTCCGACATAGTAAACCTCCCATTGAAAAGAGGCATACGTCAGCGGCCGGCAATCCCTGACATTTCCGATCTCGAACCATATCCGGCCGCATCGGGGCGTATGTCTTGCAAAAGACGTAGGTACACCCTAACCGGTTGCAAGACCACGAACCATCTATTGCGCTGCGCCAAGTTGCTGCAGGCCTTCACGGGCGGTGCGCAGGCTGGGGTTGATCTCCAGGGCTTTGCGGAAATCCGCGACCGCGCCGGCCTTGTTGCCCAGCCGCATCTTGGCCTGGCCGCGGTTATTCCAGGAATAGGCGTCAGCCGGATCGTATTGCAACGCCTTGTCGTAATCGGCAATGCCGCGCTTGGTATCGCCCTGATACAGCCGGATCATGCCGCGGTTGCGCCAGCCCCGGGCATCGGTCGGCGCGATTTTGGCCGCCGCACCGTAATCGGCGGCGGCACGCTCCAGTTGCTCGGTATCGCGATAGACATTGCCGCGGTTGATATAGGCCAGCACGTCCGGCTTCAGCTTGATCTGAATGCTGTAATCGGCGATCGCGCGGGTGGTGTCGCGCTTGCGATGATGGAGATAGCCGCGGTTGCCATAGGCGATGGCGAGCGACGGGTTATGTTTGATGGCGGCGTCGAAATCGGTCAGCGCGCGATCGAGGTCGCCTTTTCCGACCCAGGCGTCGCCGCGATTGTTGTAGGCCAACGCGAAGGTCGGATCGATGCGGAGCGCCGCGTCATAGTCGGCCATGGCGTGATCGAGTTCGCGCTTGAAGGCATAGACCCGTCCGCGATTGGTATAGGCGCATGCATAGTCCGGATCGAGCCTGATCGCCTCATTGAGGTCGGCCATGGCGGCGTCGAGTTCACGCTTCTCGGTAAGCCCGTGGCCGCGGTTGCAATAGGCGCCGGCGAGCCTCTTGCCGGTCTCGGTCTTGCCATCGATCACGACGCTGCAGGCCGTTACCCGCTCATTCGGCGCCGTCGTCGTGTTGGTACAGGCCTGCCAGTTCCGGTCGCCCCCGGCAGATGCGGCTGGCGCTTGCGTGAACGTCAGCGATGCACCCAGCAGCGATGCGGTCAGGCAGGTCAAAATGCGCATGATGTCACCCCGGCAAGCGATTTCTCCCTTGGTCGCTCGTTTGCATCATCGGGTTCACATGCCTACATGAGTGGGGTGAATCGCATGGAACTCCTCGCATGACCGTCCGCAACAACAAGGCCCAAAACCGCTTCGAACTCGACGTCGAGGGTACGGTAGCGTTTGCGAATTATCGGCTGACCCCGTCGGCTGTCATCATCACCCATACCGAAACGCCGAGGGCGCTGCGCGGCCGCGGCATTGCCTCCGAACTGGTCAAGGGCGCGCTGGAATTGATCCGCGCCGACGGCCACAAGGTGATTGCCGGCTGCGGTTTTGTTGTCGACTATCTGCGCAAGAATCCGCAGTTCGCCGATTTGACTGGCTAGTCTCTCGCCGGGACGAAGACCTACACAATCTTGATCGACATATCCGGCAGCCCTTCCAGCTTGCACAGCAGCACATCCCCCTTCACGACCGGGCCGACATTTTCAGGCGTGCCCGAATAGATGATGTCGCCGGCCTTCAGCTCGAAGGCATCAGACAATTTGGCGATCTGCTCGGCGACGCTCCAGATCATGTTCTGCAGGTTGGAGTTCTGCTTGACGGTGCCGTTCAGCGCCAGCGAGATCGCGCCCTTGGTGAAATGGCCGGTCTTGGCGGCGGGGTGGATCGGGCCGAGCACCGCAGAACGGTCAAAGCTCTTGCCGATCTCCCATGGCTTCTTCTCGTCGCCCAACGCGCGCTGCAGGTCGCGCCGCGTCATGTCGAGGCCGAGCGCATAGCCATAGACGTGATCGAGCGCCTTCTCCGCCGCGATGTTGGTGCCGCCCGATTTGAGCGCTGCAACCAGTTCGACCTCGTAGTGATAGTTCTTGGTCAGTGAGGGATAGGGATGATCGGCGATGCTACCGATCGCGACGTTCTGGATCGCATCCGTCGGCTTCTGAAAAAAGAACGGCGGTTCGCGGGTCGGGTCGGATCCCATTTCGCGCGCATGCGCGGCATAGTTGCGCCCGATGCAATAGATGCGGCGGACCTGAAACACGTCGGTCTCGCCGACGATCGGAATGGTCGTGGCCGGCACTGGAAACATCGACTTCGGGCCGGCCTGCGCAGCGGCCGGAGCGCTTGCCGCCGCGCCCGCCAGCGCCAACGCTCCGGTCGTTAGAACGGTTCTGCGGTCGAGGCTGTTCATGATGGTCTCCCTGGTTCACGTTTCTCGTTCAGGCTGTCTCTACAGCCTTTTCGCACAAATTGCATGGCACCTGCGCTTTGCTGCATTGCAGTGAACCGCGTCGCCGCAGCTCGCGACCAACGGCCATCAGCACCGCAAAGGTGCCTCTCACATCTTGAATAGGAAAACACCATGTTGATCTCTCTGATTGCCGCCATCAGGCGATACGCCCGCTACCGCTCCGAGCTCGCAAGCATGAGCCAGCTTGACGATCGCATGCTCCGCGACATCGGCATCAGCCGCGCCGACCTTGCCAACTCCGCGCCGCGCTACACCGGGCGCCGGCCGTATCCCTGAACGATCGTTCTCGCGCGCATCCCAAAACAAAAAAGGCCCGCGTCACGCGCGGGCCCTTTGCCTGTTGATCAGAACGAGAGCGTCAGTGCTTGATCTCCGGCGGCAGCTTGCCGCCATTCGCGGCCAACTTGGTCATCACCTGCTTGTGCAGCCAGATGTTCATGCTCGCCGAATCATTGCTGTCGCCGGTATAGCCGAGCTCCTTGGCGAGCTCCTTGCGCGCCGTGAAGCTCGAATCGATGTCGAGCGCCTTCATCAGATCGACGATCGAGGTGCGCCACGCCAGCTTCTCGCCCTTGTCGGCCACGGCCTTGTCGAGGATCGGCGCGACATCGATCGTCGCCGCCGGTGCTGCGGATCCGCCGGCGGCAGCTCCGCCTGCAGCCGCTCCGCCTGTCGCTCCGCCGGAAGCCGGCGCCGCGTCTGCTTTGGTGCCGAAAATCGCGCCCATGATTTTTCCGAAAATGCTCATCGTTGGCTCCCAGTGGAATTGAATAGGTATGTCGCTAGCGGCACTGTTGACCGGCAGCACCAGCCCGGGCTCGCCTTTTAGTTTAGCCAGCCAATTGTGGCTTGCCAATGAAACATTCACCGAAGCGTGAGTGCTATTGTCCCGGTTTGGGAGTACGCTGATGACTCAGTTCGCGACATGGCCAGTTGTTCTTCCCTGTCTTCGCGTCTGGTCTGATCGTGATCATGTTTGGAAACGGCACGTTTGCGCCCTCCAGCGAGCGCAAGATGCGGCCGCCAGAGGGAGACGACGACCATGGCGATTCCAATTCAAGGCACCTCATATCAAGGCAATGTCACATCTCTGACGCAGAGCGGACAGGAGACCGCGAATGCGCCAGTGATCCGGACCATCGGCCTTTCCGATTTGCACCGGGCCTTGCAGCTCGGCTGGGAGGATTTCAAGGCCGTTCCAAGTCACGCCGTTATCCTGTGCGTGATCTATCCCGTGCTCGGATTGGTGCTGGCGCGCACGGTGCTCGGTTACTCGGTGTTGCCGCTGTTGTTTCCGCTGGCCGCAGGCTTCGCCCTGCTCGGCCCGTTCGCAGCGGTCGGCCTATATGAGATGAGCCGCCGTCGTGAGACCGGCGCACAGGCGACGGCGTGGGATGCGCTCGAGGTGCTGCGCTCGCCCTCGTTCGGCGCCATGCTCGGGCTCGGCGTCCTCCTGCTGGCGTTGTTTGTGACCTGGGTAGCCACCGCGCAGGCGATCTACATCGCGGCGTTCGGCTATGAGGGCGCGACGGGCCTGCAAGATTTCGCGACGCGGGTGCTGACCACGCCGCAAGGCTGGTGGCTGATCGTGGTCGGCTGCGGCGTCGGCTTCCTGTTCGCCCTCGTCGCGCTCTGCATCAGCGTCGTATCGTTTCCGCTGATGCTCGATCGTCACGCCGGCGCCGGCGACGCGATGGTGACGTCCCTGCGCGCGGTCGCACGAAATCCCGTGCCGATGGCGGTCTGGGGTTTGATCGTGGCCGTGCTGCTGGTTGCAGGAACGCTGCCGTTCTTCCTTGGCCTTGCCGTCGTCATTCCACTGCTTGGCCACGCCACCTGGCATCTCTACCGGGAAACCATTGAACCGGAACTCAATCCCCAGCCGCTTCCGCCCCGCGCGCCACGCGAGCGCAAGCCCGCGGCGGACTTCCCGGCCAATCTGTTTCCCTGGCGGCGCAAGGAAGGCGCATAGGCCTTACAGCAAGTAGCGAGATCAAACCGCCGGTCGGTTGTCGACCGGCGGTTTGGCGTCCATTCATGCTGGCATCGCGCAAGACCAATCCAGGCCGCCCCTCGGCCTCGGCCTTCGGGTTCAGAATTGCCTATGAATTGAGCGCCTGTGCTGATGACACGTTTGTGTCAGCGCCGACGAAATGGCGGCCTTGTTTTGGCCGCTGTTGCTCCGAACATTCGGTGTGGTTTCGAGACTAATGTCGATCATGAATCGACTTTGGAGCGAACGACACTATGACCTCTCGCGTTTCTGTTCGGACTTTGGCGCTGGCTGCACTTCTCCTGACTTCGGCAAGCCCATCGATTGCAGCCCCCTGTGGCTCCGGCACGTTTGAGGGCTGGCTCGAAGACTTCAAAAAGGAAGCCGCGGCGAAAGGAATTTCGCCGGCGGTCATTCAAACCGGACTGACCGGCGTGGCGCTCGACAAGACGGTCATTGCGCGGGACCATTCACAGAAGGTTTTCAGCCAGAGCTTTGAGGAATTCTCCGGCCGCATGGTCCCGCCCCGGCTCGCCCGCGGCGCCAACATGCTCAAGCAATATGGATCGGTGCTCGGGCGCATCGAACAGGCCTATGGCGTGCCCGGCGAAGTACTGGTCGCAATCTGGGGTCTGGAGACCGATTACGGCGTCAACATCGGAAAATTCCCGACGCTGCGCTCGCTTGCGACGCTGGCCTATGATTGCCGTCGCACCGATTTGTTCAAGGCCGAGTTGATGGACGCGCTCCGCATCGTCGAGCGCGGCGATATCGCGCCACAGGATATGCGCGGCGCCTGGGCCGGTGAAATCGGCCAGACCCAGTTCATGCCGTCGTCCTACATCAAATATGCGGTCGATTTCGACGGCAATGGCCGCCGCGACCTGCTGCGCAGTGCGCCTGATGTGCTGGCCTCGACCGCGAACTACCTTGCAAGCTATGGCTGGCAGCGCGGCAAGGATTGGGAGCCCGGCAGCGCGAATTTCGCCGTGATCCAGCAGTGGAATAAGAGCGAGGTCTATTCCAAGACCATCGGCTATTTCGCGACACAGCTTGCGCGTGCGCCTTAATAGGTCGGGAAAATCGGAGGGCCAGGCACCAAGGCAACAGGCCCTCCGCCGGGTAGGTCTACTTCGCCGTACCTATGTGCATCGCCTTGCTCAGATGCGCGCCGCAGACGCCCATCTTGCCGCTCAGCATGGCGTCCTGAGCCATGGCGATTTCCTTTTGCGCGGTAATCTTGCCCTCGCCGTCCGCCATCGCCTCGATGGCGGTCTCGGTCTTTTCGAGGTTGGGACCGCTGCAGCCGGCGTTCACCTTGGCGGCGTTTGCGGGAGCGATGGCGTAGGCAATGGCAGCCATTGCGGCTGCTGCGATTAATTTATTGAGCATGTTGTTTTTCCGTTTTCTGTTTTTGACAGCACCAGCGTCATTGCCGGAATCTGCGCGATGATTGTTTTCCGGTTGCAGAAAATTTTGGAATGACGTTCGCGCGAGGTGCTGAGCGCAGCATGCAATGCGATTATGCGAAACGACGCTTTTTCATTACGGCTGCGTAATTCATTACGGCCACGTAACGACGCGGCGCAGCATGTTGATCGATGCAGCACCGGGCAAAGATCGCGTTCGATCTCGCCATGGTGCGCGCTACCCCGATAGCGATGATCAACGCATGTGGTGAGACGTTGCGTTCAAATCGGGAGCGCTGTTCGCACGGTCTTCGTCGAGCGATACGCCAAGATAGCTATCGTCGCCACGAGCAGCGGAAGTCATCAGCGGTGGCCAGCCGCAGCACAGTGTCGGCGGGTCCCGGCTGCTGGCTAATGCCCCAGCGCGGGGCTCGCGCCACAGTTGCGCCTAAGCCGCGCGCCTTGCCACCATAGACTAATTATATATTCATTCTTATGGCGAGAACTGCATGCGAATCGCGCATGCAAAGCAGAGAGACGGTTCGATTTTGTGCAGGTCGGCCAGCCATTGATTTCTGGTGCGGAAGCATCTCTTGACGAGGTCGTAATAGTTGCTACCGAAATTTTGTCAACTATTTGATTTTGAATGCGTAATTCATATGTCCTGAGGTCGGAACCAGCCTTTGGCCGCTCGATTGAGCGAGCAGTGCCGATGGGTTAATCAAACCTTACCAAAGCCATGCGTTTCCAGCTTAGCTGCACCGCAACACAGGAACTTCTGCACTGCAAAATATCAGCTATATTCATTTCAACGATGAGGCTTCCCTCCAAGAGCTGAATCGTAATTTCAAGGAGACTACCATGTTACTCTCGCTCATCCGCATGATCCAGGCGTTCCGGGACTATCAGCGCAATGTCAGCGAACTGTCCCAGCTTAGCGATCGCGAATTGGCCGATATTGGCCTCGATCGTTCGGACATTCCGCGCGTTGCAGCCGGGACCTATAACGGCTGATCCTTTGTCAGCTCCCTGACGAACGGATAAACGCCCGCCTCGCTGCGGGCGTTGTCGTATCTGGACTTGGTCGTATCCGGGCTGGATTCCTTGTTCTAAAAACGCCATTGCCGCAGGTGCACTTGGCGAGAAAACGCGCTAACCCTGCGCGCATGACCGCAGCCAAGAATCCAACTAACACCGTCCATGTGATCGGCGGTGGCCTCGCCGGCTCGGAAGCCGCCTGGCAGATCGCCAATGCCGGCATCCCCGTGGTCCTGCACGAGATGCGCCCGGTGCGGATGACGGAGGCCCATCAAACCGAAGGGCTTGCCGAACTCGTCTGCTCCAATTCATTCCGCTCCGACGATGCCGCCAATAATGCGGTGGGCCTGCTGCACGCCGAAATGCGCCGGCTGGGCTCGCTGATCATGCGGTCGGCGGACGCCAACCAGGTGCCGGCCGGCGGTGCGCTGGCGGTTGATCGCGACGGATTTTCGGCCGCCGTCACCCGTGCGCTGCACGAGCACCCCCTGATCGAGATCGACCGCACGGAAATCGCCGGCCTGCCGCCGGCCGACTGGGGCAACGTGATCGTGGCGACCGGTCCCCTCACCTCGGCGCCGCTGGCGGACGCTATTCGCGAACTCACCGACGAGAACGCGCTGGCGTTTTTCGACGCGATCGCGCCGATCGTACACAAGGATTCCATCGACATGTCGGTGGCCTGGTTCCAGTCGCGCTACGACAAGGTCGGGCCCGGCGGCACCGGCGCCGATTACATCAACTGCCCGATGACCAAGGAACAGTACGACGCGTTCGTTGCTGATCTGCTCGCCGGCGAGAAGGTCGACTTCAAGGACTGGGAGACCAACACGCCCTATTTCGATGGCTGCCTGCCGGTCGAAGTAATGGCTGAACGCGGTCACGAGACGCTGCGCCACGGACCGATGAAGCCGGTCGGCCTCACCAATCCGCATAACCCGACGGTGAAGGCCTACGCCATCGTACAGCTGCGCCAGGACAACAAGCTCGGCACGCTCTACAACATCGTCGGCTTCCAGACCAAGCTGAAGCACGGCGCCCAGCAGCGCGTGTTCCGCACCATTCCCGGGCTCGAGGCGGCCGAATTCGCCCGCCTCGGCGGCCTGCATCGCAACACCTTCCTGAACTCGCCAAAGCTTCTGGACGGCCAATTGCGGCTGCGCGCGCAGCCGCGGCTGCGTTTCGCCGGCCAGATGACCGGGTGCGAAGGCTATGTCGAATCCGCCAGCATCGGATTGATGGCCGGGCTCTATGCCGCCGCCGATGCACGCGCGCAGTCGCTGGCGCCGCCGCCGGCGACGACAGCGCTGGGATCCCTGCTCGGCCACATCACCGGCGGTCACATCGAGACCGTCGACGCTGGCCCGCGCTCGTTTCAGCCGATGAACATCAATTTCGGCCTGTTCCCGCCGCTTGCCAGCCCGCCGACGAAGAAGCCGGACGGCACGCGGCTGCGCGGCAACGAGAAGACGGTCGCCAAGAAGCAGGCGATGAGTGCGCGGGCGCTGGCCGATCTCGACCGCTGGATCGCCGATCACCTGCGCGTCGCGGCGGCGGCGTAAGATCATGGCTTTGCCAAAGGATGACGCCGCGATTCTGTCGGCGCGATGGACCGAAGGCGTGCTGCTGAAGCGCGACGTGTTCTCCACCGTCGAGCGCGGGCGCTTCAAAAGCGACGCCGGCGAGGTCGATGCGGTGTTGCGCCGGCTCGATCAGGTGCCGATATGGTCCTATCTCCTCGCTCGCCATCTGTTCGCCCGCGAGCACCGCGCGCTGGCGCTGGCGCGTGACCTGAATGTCGGCCCAAAACTGCTGTGGGCTGGCCGGCAGGCGCTGGTGCGCGGCTTCATCGATGGCGTCGCGCTGCAAATGGCAAAGCCCCATGGCGATATCGGCTACTTCCGCTCGGCCAAGCTGGCGCTCCGAAAGCTGCATCGCGCCGGCATCTGTCATAACGATCTCGCCAAGGAGCAGAACTGGCTGCGCGGCAGTGACGGACAGGCCTATCTCACCGATTTCCAGCTGGCCGCCTGCTTCAAGAGCCGCAGCCGGCTGTTTCGCATCGCGGCCTATGAGGACCTGCGGCACCTCTTGAAACACAAGCGCAGCTACGCGCCTGCCGCGTTGACGCCAATGGAGCGCAAGATCCTGGCGCGCAAATCCGTCGTCGCCAGCGTCTGGCTGATGACCGGCAAGAAGGTCTATCAGGCCATCACCCGCGGCCTGTTCAATTTCACCGATCGCGAAGGCGGCGGCCGTCGCCTGGTCAACGACGCGCCTGTGCTGATCGAGATGATCCGCAAAAATCCACACGTGCGCGATACGGCCATCGTCGCCTTTGCTGACCGCCGCACCGGCGTCGGACTCTATGCGTTCGTCGAGGCCGATCAGGTTGCGCTGGAAAAGCAGCTGCGCAGCGAGCTTTCGTCCGCCAAGGGCGTCAAACCGCCGGAGCATATCCAGGTCGTGCACGCATTGCCGCGCGACGCCGCCGGCAAGCCGCGCACCGAAATCCTGCAGCTCGTCGCGATGAACCAGCTCGACCTGATCGAGCCGATGATGAAGAACGACACTGACCGGGCGTTCCTGAAGGACATTCTGGAGAGCCGCAAGAATTTGCGGGACCGGTTTAATTTTGAAGCGGCGGATATGGATTCGCCGTCGGGCGCCTCTACGCGAACAAACTCTTAACCACCAAATTCCGGCGAGCGCGACGCCCGCCACAGCGTCCAGAGCGTCCGCAATCGCGACGAGGTCCTAGGCACGAACGGATCGGAATCCGCCCGCGACATCCACTTCAGGTCACGGCGGACCAGCGCCAGCGGCAGGAATACCGGCCTCACCTCCGGCGGCACGGCGGAGAGCAGTTCGAAGGCGGTTTTCAGATGCTCCCGCGCCTCGCCGATCAGCTGGTCGATCGCCGCGCGCGCCTGCGGCGTCTGCTTGCCCGAATAGACTTCTTCCATGCCGCTGCCGTGTTGCTGCAGCAATTGCAGCGGCACGAACAGCTGGCGCCGCGCCGCATCCCACGGCAACTTCTCGATCACCTGCACCAGGCCTTGGGCGAAGCCGGCGTGGCGCGCGAGGTGATCGACCGCTTCCGAAGGCCGCGACGCGACGAGCCCGGCCAGCGAGAACAGCGCCGAAGATGTGTCGTTGATGTAGCCTTCGAGCGCCGCCATCGACGGCATCGGGTCGTTGTAAAGATCGAACTGGTGTTCGTCGATCAGGCGGGACAGCGGGTCGACCGGCAGGTGGTAGTCACGGATCACCTGCAGCAGTTCGGCGGCGACCGGGTTGCCTTCGATGCCGCCATGGCCCGCGCCGGCCAGCATGTCGGTCCACCACTGCAGCCGCATCTCGCCGGGCAGCGGCTGGCTGACCTGCTCGCGTACCCGTGATATCTCGGCATTGAAGGCGTAGATCGCGAGCAGCGCGCGGCGCTGGGCCGCCGGCATGAACAGCGTCGACGCGTAGCGGACGAAATCATGGGTGCGCACCAGGTCGGCGCAGAAGCCGGCGGAATCCCTGGATGCCTCGCTTGCGCTCATGGCACCGCGATCAGCGCGGCGGCAACGCGCCGGCGCTCACCCATCATGATGTTGTAGGTACGGATCGCCGGCCCGGTCTGCATCGGGTCCAGCACCACCCGCACCGCGCGCAGCGCCTCGCGCAAATGTTTGGGCGGTATCCAGACGTCGGTGCCGGTGCCGACGACCAGGGTGTCGATCGAATTCGCAGCCTTGAAGACGCGCGCGAGCGAATATTCGTCGATCTCATCGGGCTTCGTGACGTCCCACGCCCAGATCCCGTCCGGCAGGCACAGCAGCGAGCCGCGGTGCGACATGTCGGCGAACGCAAAGCCACCCTTGCCGTAGGCCTCGATCGGCGCCGACCTCGGAAAATGCGGAGCGTCCGAGGAGCTCGTCATGCTTACTTCTTTTTAGGCGTATCCGGCGCGTCGCGGTGCTCACCAACGCCGAGATAGATCAGGATCGGCGCCGCGATGAAAATCGAGGTGTAAGTGCCGACCAGCACGACGCCGAACATCATGACTGCGGTGAAGCTGTGGATCGCGTGGCCGCCGAACACCAGCAGCGCCAGCAACGCCAGCGTCACCGTGACGTGGGTGATGATCGAGCGCGACAGTGTCGAATTGATGGATTCGTTGAGCAGTTGCGGCATCGGCATTTTCTTGTAACGCCGCAGCATTTCCCGAATCCGGTCATAGATCACGACCGTGTCGTTCAGGGAGTAGCCGAGGATCGTCAAGAGCGCCGCGATACTGGTGAGGTCGAAATCGACCTGGGTGAGCGACATGAAACCGATCGTGAGCACGATATCGTGAACGTTGGCGATCATGGCGCCGAGCGCGAACTGCCATTCGAACCGAAACCAGAGATAGAGCAGGATCGAAAAGATCGCGAGCATCAGACCGATCATGCCGTAGGCCAGCAATTCGCCGGAAACGCGCGGGCCTACCACCTCGACGCGGCGATACTCCACGCTGTCTCCGAGGGCGCTGCGGACCTTCGTCACCGCCTCTTGTTGCGCCTGGTCGCCGCCGGCCTGCTCGGCAACCCGGATCAGGACGTCGGCCGGACCACCAAACTGCTGAAGCTGAACCTCGCCGAGGCCGAGATTGCTCAACGTCGCACGCATCGTGGCAATGTCGGCGGAGCCCGACTTGGACTGCACCTCCAGCAACGTTCCACCCTTGAAGTCGATGCCGAAATTCAAGCCGTGGGTGAAGAACAGGATGATCGCCACGATCGAAAGCGCCGCCGAGATCGGAAAGCTGATGCGGCGAAAGCGCGTAAAATCGAAATGCGTATCGTCAGGGACGATCCGCAGCGGAGGCAGCAGATCGAGCACGGCGACGACTGTCAGCACGGCAATCAGGATGCCAAGCCCGATGAGGACGAATTGTGTTGTCAAAGCCGACTCCGCTTCAAATTGGCACGGTCTTCGGCCGCTTCCATCGTACCCAGCCGGCGACGATCAGGCTGGTCAGGGTAAACGCGGTGAACACGGTGGTGATGATGCCGATGCCGAGTGTCACGGCAAAGCCGCGTACCGGCCCGGTGCCGATATAGAACAGCACAGCGGCGGCGATGAAGGTCGTGATGTTGGAGTCGAGAATGGTCGACAGCGCGCGCGTGAAGCCGGCGTCGATCGCCGAAATCGCGGTGCGGCCGTGGCGCAGCTCTTCGCGGATGCGCTCGTAGATCAGCACGTTGGAGTCGACCGCAATGCCGACCGTGAGCACGATGCCGGCGATGCCCGGCAATGTCAGCGTGGCGTTCAGAAGCGACAGGATGCCGAAGATCATGGCGACGTTGATGGCGACCGCAATATTGGCGAACACGCCAAACAGTCGGTACGTCACCAGCATGAACACGATGACCAGGATCGAGCCTACATAGGCCGCAAGTTCGCCCTTCTCGATCGAATCCTGACCGAGGCCCGGACCGACGGTACGCTCCTCGA
The DNA here is from genome assembly GCF_018130065.1 of Bradyrhizobium sp. AUGA SZCCT0158. GTDB lineage: Bacteria > Pseudomonadota > Alphaproteobacteria > Rhizobiales > Xanthobacteraceae > Bradyrhizobium. Next base: position 15,944 of record NZ_JAFCME010000044.1, read on the forward strand.
TGATGGTCAGCGGCGCAGGCAGCGCGCCGGCGCGCAACAGAATCGCCAGATCGTTGGCGGCCTGCACCGTGAAGTTACCGGATATCTGACCGGAGCCGCCAGTGATCGGTTCCTGGATAACCGGCGCCGAGATCACCTTGCCGTCCAGCACGATCGCGAACGGTTCCTTGACGTGTTGTGTTGTCGCCGCCGCGAACTTCCGTGATCCGGAGCTGTTGAACTTGAAAGAAACGATCGGCTGGTTGGTGCGCTGGTCGAATCCCGGCTGGGCGTCGATCAGTTCACCGCCCGAAACCAGCACTTGCTTCTTGATCACATAGGGCTGCGGATACTGCGGGTCGGCGCTGGGCAGCAACTCCGAGTCCGCCGGCACGCTCCCCCGTTGATCCGGCGGCACCGTGAGATCGACCATCCGGAATTCCATCTTGGCGGTCTTGCCGAGAATGTCCTTCAGTCGGGTCGGATCTTGCAGGCCCGGCACCTGCACCAGGATGCGGTCGATGCCCTGGCGCTGGATCAAGGGTTCCACCGTGCCGAGTTCGTTGACGCGGCGCTCGACGATCTGGATCGATTGTTCGACCGACTGGCGGATGCGTTCCGTGACCGCGGCCGGAGGCACTGTCAGCCGGATCACCCCACCGCCACCGTCAGCCACCTCAAGGCCACGCTGGCCGCTCGACCCCAACAACCCGCCAAGCGGTTGCGACAGTTCGCGCAGTTTGGTCAGCGCGGTCGGCGCGTCGGTGTCCTTGGTGATGCGCACTTCGACGACATCGGCACGGGCACTGAGGCCGGTGTACTGGATCTTGGCCTCACGCAGCACACGGCGGACGTCGTCGCGCACCTGGTCGAGCTTTTCCTTCTTGACGTAGTTGGAGTCGACTTCCAGCAGCAGGGACGAGCCGCCCTGCAAGTCGAGGCCGAGCACGATGTGGCGCTGCGCCCATTTCGGCCAGGTCTTTACCGTGGCCTCAGGGAAGAAATTCGGAACGGCGCACAGGCACACCACCAGCGCGGTCAGAATGATCGCCAGCGCCTTCCACCGCGTGAAATACAACATCGAGTTGACCCGTCAGATCAGGAGTATGCAGAGCGCAAATCAGCTCGCGGACGTCTCGTCCTTGGCGGTCTCGGCCTTTTCCTTGGCCGGCTCGCCCTTGGCGCGCACGCCGGAGATCATCTGCCGCATCTGGCGCACGCGCACACCGTCGGAGATCTCGAACTCGATCTGGTCGTCGTCGACGACCTTGGTCACCTTGCCGACCAGGCCGCCGGAGGTCACGACGGTATCGCCACGCCGGATGTTTTTCACCAGTTCGGCATGGTCCCTGATCTTCTTCTGCTGCGGGCGCAGAATCAGGAAGTACATGATGACGAAGATCAGTGCGAACGGCAGCAGCGACATCAACATGCTGTTGGCATCGCCACCGGCTGCAGCCTGGGCGTACGCAGGGGTAATCAGCATTCGAACAATCCTCGTGAGACGGGAAACGACCGGCGACGCAAGCGTCTGACCGGTCCGGGCAAATTCGCGCGGACTATAGCGGCGGCCGTCCCAATTGCAACGCTGCCAGCCCCCTCATTTAGGGCGCTTGCGGGAGCTTCCAAGGCCCGTTAAGGCTGCGCCGTCAGGAACACGGAAAATGTCGAAAAAACCCAATAAAACAGCGGCTCGCGCCACCTCCAAAGCAGGCCGGCGGAAGCCCGCGAAAACCGCGACAAAACGTCCGGCGCCCCCCTCGAAAGACGCCACCGCCGAGCGCATCGCGGACGCGCTGGAGGCCATCGCGAGCCACCTTTCCGCGGCCTCCCCGGCCAACGCGGGACCTGAGTCGTTCGGGGCTGCGGACGCCTTCGTCTGGCACCCGGACGGGCGGCTGGCGCCGGTACCGCGCGTCAGCCGGGTCGACCTCGGGTTGCTCAAGGGTATCGACCGGATGCGCGACATCCTGATCGAGAATACCGAGCGCTTTGCCGACGGCCTGCCCGCCAACAATGCGCTGCTGTGGGGCGCGCGCGGCATGGGCAAGTCGTCGCTGGTCAAGGCCGCGCATGCCGACATCAACCTCAAGCGCAAGCCGGCCGGCAAACTCAAGCTGATCGAGATCCATCGCGAGGATATCGAGAGCCTGCCGGGCCTGATGGACCGGGTGCGCAGCTCTTCATTCCGTTTCATCGTGTTCTGCGACGACCTCTCCTTCGACGGCAACGACGCCTCCTACAAATCGCTCAAAGCGGTGCTGGAAGGCGGCATCGAGGGACGCCCGGACAATGCGATCCTCTACGCCACCTCGAACCGCCGGCATCTTCTGGCGCGCGAGATGATCGAGAACGAACGCTCGACCGCGATCAATCCCGGTGAAGCGGTCGAGGAAAAAGTCTCGCTGTCGGACCGCTTTGGTCTGTGGCTCGGCTTCCACCGCTGCAGCCAGGACGAATATCTGGCGATGGTCCGCGGCTATTGCGGCCATTACGGCATCAAGCTTGCCGATGAGGAACTGGAGCGCGAAGCGCTGGAATGGTCGACGACCCGCGGTTCACGCTCGGGGCGCGTCGCCTGGCAGTTCACGCAGGAGCTGGCCGGACGGCTGGGTGTGCGGCTGGTGGGAAAGTAGGACGCGGTGGCGACGAACTCACTCGTCATACGCGGGCTTGACCCGCGTATCCATCGCACCTCGCGAGAGCGCTTTCTTCAGGGATGGATTGCCGGGTCAAGCCCGGCAATGACAGTTGAGGAGATACTGCGCCCTCACGCCCCGTTCAGGAATTGAAGCGGGTCAACCGGTGAAGATCCTTTGCGGATCTCGAAGTGGAGTTGCGGCGATCCCACCTCACCCGATTGGCCCGACTTGGCAATGATCTGGCCGCGCTTGATCGTGTCGCCGCGCTTCACCATCAGCTCACTCGCATGGGCATATGCAGTGACGTAACCGTTGGAGTGCCGAACCAGAATGAGATTGCCGTAACCCTTCAATTCATTGCCCGAGTAGGCGACGACGCCGTCTTCGGCAGCCTTCACCGGGGTACCTTCCGGCACCGCCAGATTGATGCCGTCATTGGCCTTGCCGTTGGTCTTGGCGCCGTAGGTCGTGATGACCTTGCCGCGTACCGGCCAGCGGAAGGTCGGCAGCGCGCCAGTGGCTTCGCTGGACTTGACCGCCGGCGCATCGGCCGCCGGTTTTTCCTCGACATTGGTTGTCGCCTGCGCCAAGCGCGCGCTTTGCGGCTGCGCGGCAGGCGTCCCCGGCTTGGCAGCAGGCGCGGCGACCGCTGCGACCTGCACCGGTGCAACAGGCTGCGCCGCAGGTGCGGCGGCGGTCTTGGCGCCAGGCACGGTCAGCTTCATGCCGAGGCTGAGCTTGGCCGATGTGTCGAGGTTGTTGGCCTTGGCGAGATCCGCCACCGGAAGGTTGTTCCGGCGTGCAATGCTCATCAACGTGTCGCCGCGATTGACGACGTGCACGCTCGACGGCCCCGCAACAGCCGCGACCGGCTTGCTGGCCGGCGGCGCTACCGCCGGCGCAGGCGCGGCGGCAACGGTCTGGCGCGGGATGATCAGTTGCTGGCCGGGCGATAGCGCGCGCGGTCCCTTGTAACCATTGGCCTGCAGGATCGCAGCCGACGAAACGTTGTAGCGCTTGGCCAGGATGTCGAGCGTGTCGCTGGTACCGACGATGATCGTGGTGCCGCCATGCGCGGGCGCAGCGGCAACCGAGCGCGGCGCAACGGTGGCGGTGGTCTCAAGCTTGGGTTGGCCCGGCGGGGTATAGGACGAAAGCCCGCGGCCTCCGCCCGACACGCCGTTGCCTGCGGTCTGATAGGATCGCGGCGCCGTGACCACCGGCGGCGGTGGCGGCAAGGCCGACGATTGGTGTTGGGGCTGCGACTGATACGGCTGAGTTTGCGGCCGAGAATATTGCGGCAGTTCGCGACGCTCGACCTGGGGCGCCGGCGCCTGCTGCACCGAACCGGTCGCGTCCGGCTGATAGTTGAACGGGTTTGACAGGGTGTTTTGCGAGAAGCGCGTCGACATATCGGCGCTGCAGCCGGCAAAGCCAAACGACATCAGCGTCAGCACCGCCACTTGCGGTACGCGACGCGAGCGAAGCAACTCGACGACACGGGACATGGTTACTCACTCATACGCAACTAAATACTCTTTTGAGTAAACACGTCCCGAGTAAATAACCGCTTAACCCTTCAAATAAGATGTTGGCGGGAACCGCCAATCCGTGATTCTACAGTTCGCGGGCAATCCCCGGCAGCGCCGGCACGAAGCGCACGTCGACCAGCGCCTTGCGGTCGAACCCTGCGTCAGTCCTCGTGACGCGCAGCAGAGTCTGGACACCCTGGTGGGGTCCGACCGGTGCGATCAGGATGCCACCGGGCTCAAGCCGCGCCAGCAGCTTCTCCGGGATTTGCTCCATCGCCGCGGTCACGATGATGCGGTCGAAATCCCCGGCACCTGGCGGGATATCGAAGCCGTCGCCAAGCAGGACCTCGATATTGTCGTAGCCCAGCTTTTCCAGCCGGGCCCGCGCGCTGTCGGCCAGCGTCCGGTACCGCTCCATGGTCAGGACGTGCTTGCAAAGCCGGGACAGGATCGCGGCCTGGTAGCCGGAGCCGGTGCCGATCTCGAGCACCTTGTGTTGCTTTTGCAGCTGCAATTGCTCGGTCATGTAGGCGACCACGAAGGGCTGGCTGATGGTTTGCCCGCAGGCGATGCCGAGCGCGCTGTCGCGATAGGCATGACCGCGATCGGCCGCGGTCACGAACATCTCGCGCGGCACCTCTTCCATGGTGCGCAGGATGGTCTGGTCGCTGATCCCCCGCCGCCGCAGGGAGAGCTGGAACATCATCTTTTCGGGCGGTTCTTGCGACATTAGAGACTCGGGGGCGCGGCCTGGCCATTCATCTAGTGCTTCGCTCGGGATTTGATGCAATAGCCAGCAGAGCTTTAAGGAAGAATTTCCTCAAAATGGGTTCCGCTTGTGGAACTACGGTCCGGGAACAGCGTTAGAGCCCGGAAAATCGGGGCTCTTGACGGGCGGGCCGCAGGCCTTGGCCTGACCCATCTTGTCGTTGCGCCGATTGGTGTTATTTGCGAACCTTGAGCTCGGGAAGGGCAAGGATTCCATCATGATGGCGACGCGGCCGCAGGGCTGTTCAGTGTTTCTCGTCGAAGACGAGGTCATGATCCGGATGATGGTCGCCGACATGCTCGAAGAGCTCGGCTACAGCGTCGCCGCCGAGGCCGGCGAAATCGGCGAAGCCGTCAAGCTCGCCCAATCGACCGAGTTCGATCTCGCCATCCTCGACGTCAACGTCAACGGCAAGGTGATCACGCCGGTGGCCGAACTGATCAAGGCGCGCAACCGGCCCTTCATTTTCGCGACCGGCTACGGCTCCTCGGGCCTGCCCGAGGAATATCGCGACCGCCCGGCGCTGCAAAAGCCGTTTCAACTGGAAACGCTGGCGCAGATGATCAACAACGCGCTGAAGAGCGCGGCGGCTTAGCCGCTCTATCCGCACACCCTGCCCGTCATCATCCGCGAAAGCGGATGATCCAGTATTCGAGAGACCGTCGATTGAACCGCGACGCCGCGGCGTACTGGATACCCGCGTTCGCGGGTATGACGCTTCGCGTCACTTCAACGTCGTCGTCAGAGCTTCCGAAAACGCTTCATCGGTGCGGTCGAGCCGCAGCGGCGTTACTGACACGTAGCGCGCGGCCAATGCGGCGAGATCGGTGCCTTCGGCCGGCGTGTCCAGCATCGCGGCGCGTTCGAACCCGATCCAGAAATAGGGATTGCCGCGGCCGTCATGGCGCTTGTCGACTTTCAGGAAACCGAGATTGCGCTTGCCCTGCCGCGTGACGCGGATGCCGTTAACCTGATCAGGGGTGCAGGCCGGAAAGTTGACGTTGATCACGGTGTTCTTGGGCACGCCGGCGTCGATCACCTTGCGCACGATATCCGGCCCGAATTTCACCGCCGTGTCCCACAGCGGCGCGTTCCGCGTTTCGATGGAGAATTCCTGGCTCAGCGCAAACGATGGAATGCCCAGAATGGTGCCTTCCAGCGCGCCCGCGATGGTGCCGGAGTAGACCACGTCCTCGGCGACGTTGCGGCCCTTGTTGACGCCCGACAGCACGAGATCCGGCAGCTTTTCGCCGAGGATGTGGCGCGCGCCCATGATTACGCAATCGGTCGGCGTGCCGCGCACCGCAAAATGCCGCGGGCCGACTTCGCGCAGCCGCAGCGGATCGTTCAGCGACAGCGAATGCGAGACGCCGGATTGATCGAGTTCGGGCGCCACGATCCAGACGTCGTCCGACAGCGCGCTGGCGATCTCCTCGACGACCTTCAGACCGGGAGCGTGAATGCCGTCGTCATTGGTGCAGAGAATGCGCATCCGTCAAAATGCCTTCCGGTTCGATTCGAGGCCGTTTTCCATGTCGCCGGCGCCGTATTATCCGCCTATCGCCGCCGAGGCAAACCGGCAAGATACAGTCATTCCCGCATCCGGACGCGCCAGGGACGAACGAACTTGGCGTAGCCTGAAAACACCATTTGAAATTTTGGCGGCACGGACTGAGCCGGCTCGGGCTCAGGCGTTGGGATCGCAATCGCCCGCAATATGACGGGCGGAGCCGGAGGCGGTTTGATCGGATCCGGCTTTGGAGGCCGGGGCTCTTCCAATTTTGCGATCTGAGGTGGCGGCTCAATTGGTGCGATGGGCGGAACCACCACCGGCGCCGGCGTAACCGGCGGCGCAGCCTGACACACCGTCGGCGCAACGGGCGGAGCCGGCGCGATTGTTTCCGGCTGCGTCACGCCGCCCGGAGGAAACCGCTTCCGCGCCACCTCGAGGCCCTTGTCGAAATCCGCGACATTGAGCCATTCCTTGGCCCGCATGGTTTCGATCAGCGCCTCGTCCCACAACTGCGGGACCTCGATATCGAAGAAGCCCTTCAGCTTCTGGTCGATCAACTGCATCCCGAGGCCGGTGACAGCCCATTGCCGGCCGATCCAATGGATGTCGCGATGCAGGGGCATTTTCGGCTTTGCTATCTGTCGTGCTCGATGACTTTGAGGCCGCCCATATAGGGCTGCAGCACGTCGGGCACTGCAATCGATCCATCCTGTTGCTGATAGGTTTCCATGACAGCAATCAGCGCGCGGCCGACCGCAGTGCCGGAGCCGTTCAGCGTATGCACGAAACGCGGCTTGCCATCGGGCCCGCGATAGCGCGCATCCATGCGCCGCGCCTGGAAATCGCCGCACACCGAACAGCTGGAGATTTCGCGAAAAGCACCGCCGTCGCCCTGCCCCGGCATCCACACTTCGATGTCGTAGGTTTTCTGCGCGGAGAAACCCATGTCGCCCGCACACAGCGTCATGACACGATAATGCAGATCGAGGCGGCGCAATACTTCTTCAGCACAGGAGAGCATGCGCTCGTGCTCGTCCTTGCTCGCCTCCGGTGTGGTGATCGAGACCAGTTCGACTTTTGTGAATTGATGCTGGCGGATCATGCCTCGGGTATCACGGCCGGCGGCACCTGCCTCCGCACGGAAACACGGCGTCAGCGCCGAAAGACGCATCGGCAATTCCTTGTCGTCGACAATGGATTCGCGGACAAGGTTGGTCAGCGATACTTCGGCCGTGGGAATGAGGCCAAGACGTTCAGTCTTTAGGCGGCCATCATCCGGAGCCGCCAGCAGCTCGCCCTTGATCGCCCAGAACTGATCATCCTCGAATTTCGGCAATTGCCCGGTGCCGAACATCACGTCGTCGCGCACCAATAGCGGCGGATTGATCTCGGTGTAGCCATGTTCGTTGGTGTGGAGATCGAGCATGAATTGACCGATCGCACGCTCCAGCCGCGCGAGGCCTTTTTTCAGCACGACAAAACGCGCGCCGGAGAGTTTCGCTGCCGTCTCGAAATCCATATAGCCGAGCGCGCCGCCGAGATCGTCATGCGGCTTCGGCGCGAAACCGTAGGTGCGCGCCTTGCCGAACACCTGACGCTGCACATTGCCGAGCTCGTCAACACCGTCGGGCACTTCGTCGAGCGGCAGGTTCGGGATCGCGGCCAACTCTTTGGCGAGTTCGTCGTCCGCCGTCTTTGCCGCGGCTTCGAGCTCCGGCATCGTGGTCTTGAGTTCGGCGACCTCGGCCATCAACTTCGATGCACGCGCCTCGTCCTTTGCCTTCTTGGCGTCGCCGATTTCCTTCGAGGCCGCATTGCGCCTAGCCTGCGCCTGTTCGGATGCCAGGATTGCCGCGCGGCGCTTTTCGTCGATCGCCAGCAGCGACGGCGACAGCGGCGCCAGGCCACGGCGCTTCAGTCCGGCGTCGAATGCTTGCGGGTTATCGCGGATCGATTTGATGTCGTGCATGGCGGATCATTCCTGAATCGTGCCGGTGAAGGCGCGCATCCAGTAACCCGAATGGACGGCTTTTGGAACAGCGAAGCGGCCCTACTCCGCCGGATTGGCCGCGGGCGGCGGGGTCGCGGAGGGTGGCGTACCGGTTGCGGCCTTGGCTGCGGCGACCCGCTTCTCCACCAGGGCGACCGCGAGGATCGAGCCTTCGTAGAGGACCATCAAGGGCAGCGCGAGCGAGGCCTGGCTCAGCACGTCCGGCGGCGTCAGGACGGCCGCGATGACGAAGGCGACCACGATGAAATAGCGCCGCTTTTCGCGCAGCTGCTGCGCGGTGAGGATGCCGATCCGGCCCAATAGCGTCAGGATGACCGGCAGCTGGAACGCGATGCCGAAGGCAAAGATCAGCGACATCATCAGCGACAGATATTCGCCGACCTTCGGCAACAACTGGATCTGCGCGGTCTCATCGCCGCCGGACTGCTGCATGCCGAGCGAGAAGCGCACCAGCATCGGCAGCACGATGAAATAGACCAGGAGCGAGCCGAGCACGAAGAAGAACGGGGTCGCCACCAGGTACGGCAGGAACGCGCCGCGCTCGTGCTTGTAAAGCCCGGGCGCCACGAATTTGTAGATCTGCGTCGCGATGATCGGGAACGAAATGAAGCCGGCGCCGAACAGCGCGAGCTTCAGCTGCGTGAGGAAATATTCCAGCAGCGCCGTGTAGATGAACTTCGAATTCTCGGGGCCGGCGATCCAGACGAACGGCCACACCAGCACGTTGTAGATCTGCTTGGCGAAGAAGAAGCAGAAGATGAAGGCGATACCGAACGCCAGCAGCGCCTTGATCAGCCGCGAGCGCAGCTCGATCAAATGGTCCATCAGCGGCGCTTTGCTGGCCTCGATGTCTTCGTCGCTCATGACGCTTTGGCGTCCTTGAGAATGTCCGGCGCCGCTGGCGCGATGTCCTGTGACGCGGCCTGAGCTTCGCGGGTGATGATCAGCGGCTCGGAGACCGCCTGATGGGTTTCGGCCTCGACGAACGTCTCGGCCGTCGGGGCGGCCGGCGTGGTCGGTGCGACGATTTCGGGCGTCACGGTTTCCCCGATCGAGGTCTCCACCTGCGAGTTGACGGGCTTGTCGATGTCCCCGATCTGCAGGGCGTCACCGACGTCCTTTTGCAGCGAGGTGATCAGACCGGTGGGAGACATGCCTGTCGCGACGTCCTTGACCTCGTCAAAACTCTTCTTGAGGTCGGCCATTTCGGCCTCGCGCATCGCTTCCTGGAACTGGCCCTGGAATTCGCTAGCCATCTTGCGGGCCTTGCCCATCCATTGCCCGACCATGCGCAGCACGCCCGGCAGCTCTTTCGGGCCGATGGCGATCAGCGCGACAACCGCGATGACGACCAGTTCACTCCACCCGATGTCGAACATGAAAATTTCCGCTTACGCGACCCCGCCCTACCCAAATCTCCATAGCAAGATTTTGGGGCGGCCCGCGTCTTTTCTCAACCGGCGTCCATGACTTCAATAGGCCATGGCTTCACCGGACACCGGTCCGCGCCCGACGGCGCCTACAACTAAACCGTCAAACAGCCTTGCTGCCGACATCGGTGCGGGCCGCCGTCGGCGCCGCATTGTGATCGATGGTCTTGGTCGGCTCGACCGCGGGCTTTTCCGCAGGCTTGTCATCGTCCTGCAAGCCTTTCTTGAAGGACTTGATGCCCTGCGCGACGTCGCCCATCAGGTCCGAAATCTTGCCGCGGCCGAACAACAGCAGGACCACTGCGATCACGACGATCCAGTGCCAAATGCTAAGCGAACCCATCCTGCAACCCTCCAAAAGAGACGGCCGGCATCCGGCCCAAGCTTTGCCGGAAGGTAGGCCCGGGAGGTGTCAAAAACAAGGACCCAGGCCGCGGCAAATCGCTGTCGCGACTACGGATTATTGCTACCGTTAATCCGGTTTCGAGGACTGAACGGCCCCTAGCGGAACAGGCCCCGAACCGGGGCCCGTTCTACTTTGCATGGGGTTGTTTTCGATATTTTTGTCCACGCCCTAGCTTTCGCTAGGGGTCTCGGGCTCGGCCGCCGGCGCCAGCAGGAGTTCCAGGGTGTCGCCGGCATCCAGCGGGTCCTCGTCCTCTCGCAGCGCCACGTCGTCCGACGGGGTCGGAACGCTGAAGCCGGACGGCAGCCGCGAATCCAGCAGGCCGGTGCCTTTCAGCTCTTCCAGGCCCGGCAGATCGCCGAGTGCTTCGAGGCTGAACTGCGACAGGAACCCGTCGGTGGTGCCGAACGTCAACGGCCGGCCCGGCGTCTTGCGGCGGCCGCGGGGACGGATCCAACCGGTCTCCAGCAACACATCCAGCGTGCCCTTGGAGGTGATCACGCCGCGGATTTCCTCGATCTCGGCGCGCGTCACCGGCTGGTGGTAGGCGATGATCGCGAGCACCTCGATGGCCGCGCGCGACAGCCGCCGCGTTTCCGTGCTCTCCCGCGTCATCAGCCACGACAGATCGCCGGCGGTGCGGAACGTCCACTTGTTCGCGACCCGCACCAGATTGACGCCGCGCGTGGCGTATTCCGCCTGCAGTTGCGCCAAAGCGACCTTGACATCGACACCGTCTGGCATCCGCTTGGCCAGCGCCGCCTGATCGACCGGCTCGGCGGAGGCAAACAACAGCGCTTCCAGCAGCCGCAATTCTTCGGGCCTCGCTTCGGGCTCGTTCGTGGGATCGACGGAATGTTCCTCGGCTTCTTCCATGCGCTTTTCCGCGAGGCTCGCCATGGCTAGGTCTCCTTCTTCCACTTACTCGACCGAGAGATCCGAAGCGGACATCGCTCCGGACGCTTGCGGCTGACGCTTACGAAAATACAGCGGCGCGAACGCCTCTTTCTGATTCAGTTCCATCTCGCCTTCCCGCACCAGCTCGAGCGCGGCGGCAAAGGTGGAGGCAAATACCGTCGCCTTCTGCGAGGGATCGACAACATAACTGAGGAGAAATTCGTCGAGGCAGCTCCAGTCCTCGGCCATGCCGACCAGCCGCTCCAGCGAGGCGCGCGCTTCCGACAGCGACCACACCGTGCGCTTGGCCAGATGCACCGTTGCCAGCACCTTCTGTTGACGCTGCGTGGCATAGGCCGTGAGCAGGTCGTATAGCGTCGCGGTGAATTTGGGGTGGCGGATTTCCGCGATCGATTCCGGATTGCCGCGCGGGAAAATATCGCGCTGGAACTGCGGCCGGTTCATCAGCCGGTTGGCCGCCTCGCGGATGGCTTCCAGCCGGCGCAGCCGGTTGGCGAGCGCGGTCGCCATTTCCTCGGCGCTCGGGCCGTCGGGCGTCGCCGGCTCCGGCAGCAGCAGCCGCGATTTCAGGAACGCCAGCCAGGCCGCCATCACCAGATAGTCGGCCGCGAGCTCGAGGCGGATCTTTCGCGCCGCCTCGATGAAGACGAGATACTGGTCGGCCAGCGCCAGGATGGAAATTTTGGACAGGTCGACCTTCTGTTGCCGCGCCAGCGTCAGCAACAGGTCGAGCGGACCCTCATAGCCCTCGACGTCGACAACCAGCGAGGGCTCGCTGTCGGTGCCGTCAGCGGCGGGCCGTCCGGTCTCAAACGATAGAATCTCCGCGGTCATACCGTCCCTACCCGATCCATCAACGCGTCCAGTTCAGCCCGCGCCGCCTGCCGGTTGAGCGGCAGCGGCGCCTTTCGCGAGGCCAGCGCCCGGTTGGCGCGATTGAGGGCCTCGCCCGTCAGTTCCGGCGTCTCGGCTGCGACATCGCGCATCTCGTCGAGCTTGCCATTGCAATGCAAAACCATGTCGCAGCCGGCGTTGACGATGGCTCGGGTCCGCTCGGCGATCGATCCCGCCAACGCATTCATGGACACGTCATCACTCATCAACAAACCCTGGAACCCGATTACGCCGCGAATCACCTGCCGGATGATTGTCGCAGAAGTCGTCGCCGGATGGACGGGGTCTAGCGCGCTAAACACAACATGTGCGGTCATCGCCATCGGCAGGTCCGCCAGCGGTTGGAAGGCGGCAAAATCGATCCGATCGAGCTCTTCCCTCGTCGAATCAACCGTTGGCAGCCGAAAATGACTGTCCGCTGTGGCCCTTCCATGGCCGGGAATGTGCTTCAGGACCGGCAACACCCCGCCCTGCTCCAGCCCCTCGGTGACGGCGCGGGCGATCGCGGCCACTTTGCCCGGCTCGGTTCCATAGGCCCGGTTGCCAATGACGGCGTCGGCCCCCGCAACCGGCACGTCCGCCAGTGGCAGGCAGTCCACCGTGATTCCGAGGTCGATCAGGTCGGCTGCGATCAGCCGTGAGCTCAAACGGGCGGCCTTGAATCCCAGTTGAGGGTCGATGTCGTACAGCGCCCCAAAGACGGCGCCTGGCGGATAGACCGGCCAATGCGGCGGTCCGAGCCGCTGCACCCGCCCGCCTTCCTGGTCGATCAGGACGGGCGCATCGGCGTTTCCGACCAAATTGCGCAATTCGCCAACCAGCGAAGCAACTTGCGCGGGGGTCTCAATGTTGCGTTTGAATAGGATAAAGCCCCATGGCAGCTCGGCACGGATAAACGCGCGCTCGTCAGCGCTCAATTCCAGTCCGGATATGCCTGTGATGAATGCGCGGCTGCTCATGGGGGCCGATTAGGCCCCTCACAGCTCCCGGGTCAAGGAAACGGCCGTTAATTCCTGAGGATGACGCACTGTCCGCCGGCGGTTTTCAGGTTGCCGCACAGCTGCGCCGCCTCCTCCTGAGAACCAAACGGTCCGACCATCGAGCGGTAAACGACGCCCTTGTCGCCGAGATCCGCCCGCCTGATCGAAGCCGAACGTGTCCCCAGCACGGATGGATACTTGCCCTGCAGCGCCCGGTAGGACGCCAGTGCATCAGCCTCGTTCTTCTGCGAGGAGACCTGAACGAGATATCCGACGCCGGAGGGCGCGGCCTGCGCCTGACCGGTTGCCGCTACACGGGTGGGCGCCGGATCGGGCGCTGCGCCGCCTTGCGGCGTCAGCGCGAGCGGGCCATTGGCGCTGGCGTTGGCGGATGACGGGTTGCGCGGCGCGGCCGGAGCTGGCGCCGGTGCGGCCGTACGGGCAGCCGGCGCCGGCTTTGCCTGTGCAACCCCTGCAGGAACGCCACCATTATCGGCGTCGCCCTTTACGGCAAGGGTCTTGACCTTGCGCGGTTCGTTGTTCGGCAGGGAGCCGTTCGCGGCGGTCGCCGGCGGCGGAGCGGCCGGAGAGACGCTTGCGACCGAGGGCGGGCTGCCATTCGGGTTCAGCGGCGGAAACACCACGCGCGGACCGGACCTGGAGTTGACATCGACCGGAGCCTCTTCACGCGAAACGATCTTTTCGCCGCCATCGCCGGGCACCATGCGGTCCGGTGTCTTGGCAGCGGCACCATCGCCCGGCGTCGCCATGACCTTGGTCGGGCTGTTGTCGGCCTTGATGATCGGCGGCTCGCCGCTGCGGGGTGAGCCGACATAGGTTCGGTAGGCGAAGGCAGCCCCCGTCCCGACCACGGCCAGCGCCAGCACCGCGGCGACCGTAATCAGGCCGTTGCTGCGCTTGCGCGGCGGCTCCGGCTCTTCCTCGTAATCGCTCTGATAGGCGTAGGGATCATCCGGAAAGGCCGGATCACGTGCATATTCATGCTGCCCTGATTCCAGCTGGCCATACAGCGCGTCGTCATACCGCGAGGGATCCACCGGCTGCTCGTCCGCGTATTGCTGCGCCGGCGCGTGATGGTCCTGTTCATGTGCCGCCGGCTGCTGAGCCGCGTAGCGGTGCAAGGGATGCACTGGGCTCGGCTGGTAATCCGGCTCCGGCTCTTCGTATTCCTGCTGCGGTGGCAGTGGCGGCGCATCGTGCCTGGCGCGCTGCATCCATGGCGGCGGGCCCGCGGCTACACCGACCTCTTCCTCGTCCACGGCGTCGTGTTGCGGTCGCACGTTGGCCCGCGACTGCAGTGGGTGCGGGGTCTTGGCACCGCTGCTAAACGGATCGGACTGCCCGATCAGCCGCGCCAGCTCCGCCAGCGGATCGCTGTCGCCCCTCGCCGGGGCAGCCGGGTTCGCGCCGCGATCATCGTCGGCGTCCGAAGGAAAAGTTCGTTCCTGGTATCTATCAGCCATCGTGAAGATGCATCCCCTTCGGGACAGCGCCAACCCGCCATGACCATACGAGCCATGAACACGAATTGGCTCCTGCCAGATACCCTCACAATCCCCATTGCGAGGGCCTATGCCCCTTGCCTACCGCATCTCGGTCGGAGCGTGGACGCCGAGAACGGCTAAGCCCGATTCCAGAACCGAGACGACGCCCTGGACCATTGCCAGTCGCGCCCTCGTAATGTGTGCATCATTAGTGATAATGAAGCGTAAATAGGGCAAATCCCGCCCCTTGGTCCAAAGCGCGTGAAATTCACTCGCGAGATCATAGAGGTAAAAAGCGATTCGGTGGGGTTCATGCGCCACCGCCGCCGCCTCGATCATCCGGGGATAAAGCGCCAGCTGCTTCAACAGGCTGAGTTCCGTAGGGTCCGTCAGCCGCTCCACCGCGGCGTCCCCGAGATAGGCCGCCCGGGCGGAATCGCTCTCCGGCAGGTCCGGAAGCATTTCCCGGGCGTTCTTGAAGATCGAATGGCCGCGGGCGTGGCCGTACTGGACGTAGAACACCGCGTTATCCTTGGACTGCTCGATCACCTTGGCAAGGTCGAAATCCAGCACCGCGTCGTTCTTGCGGAACAGCATCATGAAGCGCACGGCGTCAGACCCGACCTCGTCGACCACCTCACGCAAGGTGACGAACTCGCCGGAGCGCTTTGACATCTTCACCGGCTCGCCGTCGCGCAGCAGCTTGACCAGCTGCACGATCTTGACGTCGAGGGCCGCCTTGCCCGAGGTCACGGCCTTCACCGCCGCCTGCATGCGCTTGATATAACCGCCATGATCGGCGCCGAACACGTCGATCAGGTTGGTGAAGCCGCGATCGAACTTGTTCTTGTGGTTGGCGATGTCGGAGGCGAAATAAGTATAGCCGCCATCGGACTTGATCAGCGGACGATCGACATCGTCGCCGAATGCGGTGGCCCGAAACAGCGTTTGCTCGCGGTCCTCGTAGTCGTCGACCACCTTGCCTTTGGGCGGCGCCAGGCGGCCTTCATAGACATCGCCTTTGGCACGCAGATAGTCGATGGTCTCGGTGACCTTGTTGTTGCCGGTCTCGATCAGCGAGCGCTCCGAGAAAAACACATCGTGCTTGATGTGCAGCGCCGAGAGATCGCCCTTGATCATCTCCATCATCATGTCGATGGCCTTGAGGCGCACGATCGGCAACCAGGCGTTTTCCGACATCGCCTTGAGCTTGCCGCCGTATTCGGCGGCCAGCGCCTGCCCAACCGGGACGAGATAATCGCCGGGATAGAGGCCTTCCGGGATCGCGCCAATGTCCTCGCCGAGCGCTTCCCGGTAACGCAGATACGCGGAGCGGCCGAGCACATCGACCTGCGCGCCGGCGTCGTTGATGTAGTATTCGCGCGTGACGTCATAGCCCGCGAAACGCAGCAGGCTGCACAGTGCGTCGCCGAACACGGCGCCCCGGCAATGTCCGACATGCATCGGCCCGGTCGGATTGGCCGAGACGTATTCGACATTGACCTTTTCGCCGCCACCAATCGCGCTTTGGCCGTAGGTGACGCCCTCGCGCAGCACGGTGCGCAGCGCGTCCGCCCACGCCTCTGGCTTCAGGGTGAGATTGATGAAGCCAGGCCCGGCGACTTCGACGGAAGCGATCAGATCGTCCGCACGCAGCTTTTCGGCGAACTTGTCGGCAAGATCGCGCGGCTTTGCCTTGGCTTCCTTGGCGAGCACCATCGCGGCATTGGTCGCCATGTCGCCATGGGTCGCATCGCGCGGTGGCTCGACCACCACGCGGGAGAAATCGATGCCGGCAGGCCAGTTTTCCTCGGCCGCTAGCACGGCACAAATCCTGTGCACGCGCGCAAGCACATCGGCAAAAAGGTGCGGAGAAGTGGGTTTTTCGGCCATTTTTTGAAGTCCTCGGCCGCCGCCTAACGCAAATCCGGGGTCAAGTCAAAAAGCCTCTGGTGCTCGATCAGGGCGAAACGATCGGTCATCCCGGCAATGAAATTGCCAATCCGGCGGGCACGCCCGGCTTCGGTCTGCCGCTCGGTCTCCTCGACCCACTCGGCCGGCAGGTCAGCCGGCGATTTCTGGTAGCGCGCGAACAGGTCGAACACGATCTGCTCCGCCTCACCCATCACCCGCATCACCCGCTTGTGGCGGTACATCCGCTGCTTCAGGAATGCCTTGATGTCGGCCTCCTCCGTCGCCACGGCAGGCGGAAACGCGACCAGGGGCTGAGCGCAGTGGCGCACATCGTGGGCCGATTGCGGCTTGGCCGCTTCGAGCCGCCTGCCTGCCTCGGCGACAACAGCCGAGATCATGTAGGAAATCAGCTCGCGCACCAATTCCGCCCCGCGCCTGCCGTCATCGAGATCGGGATAGTGCTTGCCGATGTCGGCGATGATGGCGGCCGTGAGCGGCATCACGTTGAGGTCGTCGACGCTGAACAGGCCCGCGCGCAGGCCGTCATCGATATCGTGGGCGTCATAGGCGATGTCGTCGGCGAAGGCTGCGACCTGGGCCTCCAGCGAGGCGTAGGTCCACAGGTCCAGATCATATTTGCGGTTGAAATCGGCGATCCCGACCGGGATCCCGCTGTCGCTGTAGCGCCCGGTGGGGTCCCCGCTCCGCATCGTCAGCGGGCCATTGTGCTTGACGATGCCCTCCAGCGATTCCCAGCTCAGATTGAGCCCATCGAATTCGGGGTAGCGATGTTCCAGCGAGGTTACGACGCGCAGGGTCTGGGCGTTGTGATCGAAGCCGCCATGGGCCGCCAGGCATTTGTCCAGCGCCCGCTCCCCGGCATGGCCGAACGGGGGATGGCCGAGGTCGTGGGCCAGCGCCAGCGTCTCGGTGAGGTCTTCGTCGAGCCCGAGCTGGCGGGCCAGCGCGCGGGCGATCTGGGCCACCTCCAGCGAATGGGTCAGCCTTGTGCGGTAATGATCGCCTTCATGGAACACGAAGACTTGGGTTTTGTGCTTCAGGCGGCGGAAGGCGGTGGAATGGATAACCCGGTCGCAGTCGCGCCGGAACGGGCTGCGGGTCTTGCTCGGCGGCTCCGTAAACAGCCGGCCGCGGCTGCGATCGGGATCGCAGGCATAGAGCGCGCGGGGGGCAGCCATTCCGACCGACACGTTTTTTTAGTCCTTATCCATTTGATTCTGCGAGATTACATACTTAACTATGGGGAGCGCGGGATACCAAATGAATTGGGTATGACGCCTTCGACCGGAGACCACGCATGACCACTGCCATCACCGTCAGCGAGCGGGCCGCCCGCCGCATCGGGCAAATCCTCAAGACCGAGGGCGACGGCGCCATGCTGCGCATTTCCGTCGAAGGCGGCGGCTGCTCCGGCTTCCAGTACAAATTCGACGTCGAGCATGCCCAGGCCGAGGACGATCTGGTGATTGCGCGCGAGGGCGCCGTGGTGCTGGTCGATCCGGCATCGGTGCCGTTCCTGGCCGGCTCGGAAGTCGATTTCGTCGACGATCTGATCGGCGCGTCGTTCCGGGTGGTCAATCCGAATGCCACCGCCTCCTGCGGCTGCGGCACCAGTTTTTCGATCTGAGCGACATCAGCGCGGCGTGGCGAACAACGCCTTCGCATTGCCGCTCGCGATCTGCTCGGCGATTTTGGGCGATAGCTGCGCCAGCCAGGCGCGATAGCTCGCCATGATCTCACCATAGCTCGCCCAGCGCTCCGGCACCCAGGTGTCCGAACCGAGCAGGAAGCGATCGGGATAGCGTTCGAACAGCGTCCGCCACTCAGCCGTCAGCTTGCCCGCGCCGTCGGTGATGCCGCTGCGATACGACAACTCTCCCCACAGCTTTGGGTATTTCGACAGCATCGCCGTGACGCGATCGGTCGACAGCCCAAAGCCGGTATGCGCCCAGATGATCCGGGCTTTCGGATTGTGCCGCATCAGGATCTCGACCGCCTCGTCATCGGCATGGGCGTGCAGATAGAGGTCGTTGGCGACCGCAAAATCGACGGTCTTCTTGACCCACTCGTTCTCCGCCGACTTGCCCGACAGATGGAATTCGCCGATGCCGCGGTAATAGCCGCGCTTGAATTCGTCCTGCACCAGATCGAAGATCACGGGGTCGCCGAACCAGCTCTGGATATCCGACCGGACGCGGTACGGACGGATGAAAGGCACGACCTGCAGGCCATCGGCCTTGGCATCCACCAGCGCATGCGTTCCGCTGTTCGGGCGGCTGGTCGCGAGGATGCCGGTGACGCGATGCTTCTTGAATAGCGCGAGCACCTCGTCGAGCTGGTAATACGGCTTTGGTTCCCAATTGTAATGCAGATGCGCGTCGAAGATTTCGATCGGCTCGGCCGCAACGGCCCTCGTCCCGACGTTCCACGCAAGCGCGGTCAGGATGACGATGCATCGCAAGGCGGTCCGCATTGCCCGCGCCGGGATCATTACTCGGCCGCGACCACGTGCGGCCGCTTCTCGTCGCCGGTTTCTTCGAGCTGCGGTTCGAGCCGGCGCTTCAGGCGGCGGTCGAGACGGTCGAGATAGATGTAGATCACGGGGGTAATGTACAGCGTCAGCAGTTGCGACAGGCACAGACCGCCGACCACGGCGACGCCAAGTGGCTGGCGCAGTTCGGCGCCGGCGCCGGCGCCGAGCGCGATCGGCAGCGTGCCGAAGATCGCGGCGAACGTCGTCATCATGATCGGGCGGAAACGCAGCAGCGCGGCTTCCCGGATCGCATGCTCGGCGCTGAGGCCGACGCTGCGCCGCTCCAGCGCGAAGTCGACCATCATGATGGCGTTCTTCTTGACTATGCCGACCAGCATCACGATGCCGATCATCGCGATGACGGACATCTCCATTCCGAACAGCATCAGGGTCAGGATCGCGCCGATGCCGGCCGACGGCAGGCCGGAGATGATGGTGATCGGGTGGATGAAGCTCTCGTAGAGGATGCCGAGGATGACGAAGGCCGCGAACACGGCGGCGAGGATCAGGACGCCCTGCCCGCGCAGCGAATCCTGGAACACCTGCGCCGTGCCGGAGAAGCCGGTGGCGATGGTTGCCGGCAGGTTGGAGCTCTGCTCGAGCGTGGTGATCTGGTCGACCGCATGGCCCAGCGAATAGCCGGGCGCGAGGTTGAACGAGATCGTCACCGCCGGCTGCTGCGCCTGGTGGTTGATTTGCAGCGGCCCCACCGTCGGAACCAGCTTCGCCACCGCTGACAGCGGAATGGTCTGGTTGTTCTGGGTCTTCATGTAGAGCTTGGACAGATCGGACGGATCGACCCGGAACTGCGGCTGCACTTCCAGGATAATCTGGTAGTCGTTCGACGGCATGTAGATGGTGCCGACCTGGCGCGAGCCGTAGGCGTTGTAGAGCTGGTTGCGAACCTGATCGACGGTGACGCCGTAAACGGCGGCCTTCTCGCGGTCGATATCGACCGTCATCTGCGGGTTCTTGATGTAGAGATCGGTGGTGACGTCGAGCAGTCCCGGCACCTTCTCGATCTTGTCGCGCATCTCCGGCGCCAGCCGGTACAGCGAGTCGGTGTCGCCGCTCTGCATCACATACTGGTACTGGCTCTTGGAGATCCGCCCGCCGATATTGAGGTTCTGGATCGGCTGGAAGAACGCCTGCATGCCTGGAATCTGGCGGGCCTTGGTCCGGAGCCGCCCGATGATCGTCGTGAGGTTGTCGCGTTCCTTTTTCGGCTTCAGCGCGATGAACAGGCGCCCGTAATTCGCCGTCGCGTTCGGTCCGCCGGCACCGACGGTGGAGTTGATGTATTCGACCGCGGGATCGCCTCTCAGCACGGCGACCAGCGCCTGCTGCCGCTCCTTCATCGCATCGAAGGACGTATCGGTCGCAGCCTCGGTCACGCCGATCAGGAAGCCGGTGTCCTCCTGCGGAAAGAATCCCTTCGGCACGATCATGTAGAGGTAGACGGTGCCGCCGAGCGTCGCCAGCGTCACGGCCAGCATCAGCGCCTTGCGCGCCAGCACCCAGTCGAGCGTCCATTCATAGGCACGCAGCCAGGATTCGAACATCGCCTCGAAAGCGCGAAGCACGATATTCGGCTTCTTGTTCGGGTCGTGCGCCCGCAACACGCGCGCGCACAGCATCGGTGTCAAGGTCAGCGAGACGAATCCTGATACGATGATCGCAACCGATACCGTCACCGCGAATTCGCGGAACACACGGCCGACGATACCGCCCATCAGCAGCACCGGGATGAACACGGCGATCAGCGAGAAAGTGATCGAGATGATCGTGAAGCCGATCTCGCGCGCGCCCTTCAGAGCGGCCTCAAACGGCCGCATCCCGCGCTCGATGTGGCGGACGATGTTTTCGAGCATGACGATGGCGTCGTCGACCACGAACCCGACCGACAGGGTCAGCGCCAGCAGCGTCATGTTGTTGATCGAATAGTCGAGCGCATACATCACCGCGCAGGTGCCGAACAGCGAGATCGGAACCGCCAGCGCCGGAATGAAGGTCGCGGACGCCGAGCGCAGGAACAGGAAGATGACGAGGATGACCAGCCCGATCGCGATCAGCAGCGTCTCCTCGACGTCGGCCACCGCCTGACGAATGGATACCGAGCGATCCATCAGCACGTTGATCGACACCGATGGCGGGATCTGCGCCCGCAGCACCGGCAATTTGGCCAGGATGCCATCGACCACCGCCACCGTGTTGGCGTCCGGCTGTTTCTGGATGCCGAGCACGATCGAGCGCTCGTCGTTCAGCCAGGTTGCGATCCGCTCGTTCTCGACGCTGTCGTAGATCTTTGCGACCTCATCGAGCTTGACCGGCGAACCGTTGCGCCAGGCCACCACGATCTTGCTGTAGTCGGCCGCCTTGTCCATCTGGCCGGAGGCCTGCAGGGCCACGTCCTGCTTCGGTCCGTTCAACGTGCCGACCGGGGTCGACGAATTGGCGGCCGAAACCGCGGAACGGATGTCTTCGAGCGACAATCCACGCGCCGCGGCGGCTTCCGGATCGGCCTGGACGCGAACGGCGAACTTCTGCGCGCCGTAGACGCTGACCTGCGCGACGCCCGGTATCTGCGACAAAGTCTGGCCGATGGTGATTTCGCCATATTCGTTGACCGCCGACAGCGGCAGCGTGGGTGAACCGAGCACCACGAACAGGATCGCGAAATCGGCCGGGTTCACCTTGCGGAAACTCGGCGGGATTCTCATCTCGATCGGCAACCGGCGTTGCGCGATCGTCAGCGCCGTCTGCACGTCGAGCGCGGCGGAATCGATGTTGCGGTTGAGATCGAACTGGATCGTGATCGAGCTGGTGCCCTGCGAGGAATTCGACGACATCGAGGAGATGCCGGCGATGGTCGAGAGCTGGCGCTCGATGACGCCGGCCACAGATGATGCCATCGTCTCCGCGCTCGCGCCCGGCAAGGTTGCGGTCACGGCGATGGTCGGGAAGTCGACCCGCGGCAGCGCCGATACCGGCAGCAGGCGGAAGCCGAAGATGCCGAATGCAATGATCGACGCCGTGATCAGCGTCGTCATGACCGGCCGGCGGATGCAGAGCTCCGAAAGCGTCATCGGCTACGCCCCCGCCTTCTTTGTCCGCGGCTCGACCCGGGTTCCGTCCGACAGCAGCAACTGTCCGTCGACCACCACGCTCTCGTCGCCCGCGAGCCCTTCCGAGATCACCGACATGCCCTGCGAGGTGCGATCGACCGTGACCGGCTGGACCTTGGCTGTGCCGTCCTTGACGACGAAGACGAAATTGCCGGTCTGGCTGCGCTGCACGGCGACGGTCGGCACCACGATCGCATCTTCGCTGCGGATCGTCAGCCTGGTCGCGACCAGGGTGCCCGGCCACAAGGTCTCGTTCTCGTTGCTCATGATGCCGCGCACGGTGACCATGCCCGTGGTGGCATCCACCGTGTTCTCGACCATCGCGACCTTGCCGGTCTCGGAGCGCTGATGGCCCGGGATGGTCGCCGTCACCCCGGATACCCCTTTCGCCATCGACTCCCGCAAATCCACCAGCACGCGCTGCGGAACCGCGAAGGTCACGTAGACCGGCGCCATCTGGTTGATGACGGCGAGCGGCGCGGTATCGGCGGGACGGACGAAGTTTCCAACTTTCACATTGGCCACGCTGATCCGGCCCGAAAACGGCGCGCGGATCGTGGTGTAGCTTTTCTGGACCTTCAGATTGTCCAGCGACGCCTGGTCGGACTTGATGGTTCCGGCCAGGATGTCGGCCGTCGTCTTGGCGTTGTCTAGATTGACCTGCGTGGTCGCGCCCTTCCCGATCAGTTCGCTGAACCGCCGGACGTCGCGCAGCGCGCCTTCGAGCTGGGCGCGATCCTTCGCCAAAACTCCCTCAGCCTGCTCGATCTGGGCATCGATCTGGCGCGCATCGAGCGTGAACAGCAAGTCGCCTTCGTTGACCTTGGCGCCGTCCTGGAAATGGACCGACAGGATGGTGGTTTCCAGCCGCGACTTCAACGCCACGCTGGAGATCGGCGTAACCGTTCCGTTGGCGTCGACATCGACGGGCACGGACTTGCGTTCCGCCTTCGCCAGTTCGACCGAGACCATGCGCGGACGCTGCGGCCCCTGCGCGCTGGCGTTGCTCCCCATCCACGACGAGCGGGTTGTGTAGGCCGCGACGGCGACGATGCCGATAATGCCGGCAACAAGTATCCAGTTACGCTTTTTCATAATTTTTCACGTCCGTCGGCCCGCAAAGGACGGGACAGCTGCTCCCGGCCCCTTGACGGCGACTTTTACGCCTTATTTCTAGATAGTTATCACAGCCTCGCAGCACATGGTATGCCACTGGGCGAAAATGTGTTGTTACAATCCGGTCATTTGCAATGCGTATTGCTACGTGGAACGTCAATTCGGTCCGGCAGCGGATCGACCATCTGCTGACCTGGCTGAAGGACTGCGCGCCTGACGTCGTCTGCCTGCAGGAAATCAAATGCATCGATGAAGCCTTTCCGCGGCTCGAGATCGAGGCGCTCGGCTACAACGTCGTCACCCACGGACAGAAGACTTTCAATGGCGTTGCGCTGCTGTCGAAGCTGCCGTTCGAGGAAACCAAATCCGGCCTCGCCGGCGACGACGAGGACGCCCATGCAAGGTTCCTGGAAGGCGTGATTCCCCTGAAGAAGGGCGTGCTGCGCATCGCCTGCCTCTATCTGCCCAATGGCAACCCTGCGGATTCAGATAAATATCCCTATAAACTCAAATGGATGTCGCGGCTTCTTGAGTATTCCAGAGAACGACTTAAAGCGGAGGAGCCGCTGATCCTGGCGGGCGACTTCAACGTCATCCCGGCAGCAGGGGACGTCTACAATCCCGCCGCCTGGGCCAATGACGCGCTGTTCCGCCCGGCAACCCGCGAATCCTTCCAATCGCTGCTCGGGCTCGGACTGACGGACGCACTGCGCGCCGTGAACGACGCGCCCGGCCAGTACACCTTCTGGGACTATCAGGCCGGTGCCTGGCAGAAGAACTGGGGCTTGCGGATCGACCATTTGCTGCTGTCGCCGCAGGCCAGCGACCGGCTCACCAATGTCGGCATCGACAGCTACGTGCGGACCTGGGAAAAGCCGTCCGACCATGTCCCGGTCTGGGCCGATTTCGAGCTCGAAACCGCCTGAGCGAATAAGCGCCGCTCAAGCCGCGGCAGCAACCAAGCTGCGGCGGGAATCAGTCCCGGCGGCCCTGCACCCAGTGCTCGAGCATCTGCAGCGCCATGGCGCGGTCGTCGCCGGAGGCTTTCGACATCGCCCGGGTGTAGCTTTCCTTGATCCAGACCTCGTCCGGCGCCGCGCTCTCGCTCGCCAGGGTCAGCCACATCAGCCCGCGCGCGCGCTGCGGCGGCAGCCGGTCGCCGTTGAACAGCATCTGGCCGAGCAGCGCCTGTGCCTGATGCTGGCCCTTCTGGGCGGCCAGACCAAGCCAGCGGGCGCCATAGCGGAAATCTTCCCGCGAGGCGTCGGGGGTCTTCAGATAGAGCCGCGCCAGGTCGTACTGGGCATCGGCATTGCCGAAATAGGACGCGGCATAGGAGAACATCTCCCGCGCCCGCTCCCGGTCGACCTTGACCTTCGAATTGGGAATGCCGTTGAGGTAATACCGGCCCAGCGCCACGAACGCGTTGGCCACAATCGTCGCCTGAGGCGCCGACGGGCTATCCTCGGCATGCTGGTTGGCAATGCGGCTGAAATATTCGAACGCCCGCAGGTCGTCCTGGGTGACGCCATCGCCGTTGGCATACATCCGGCCGAGCTTCCACTGGGCCACGGGATGACCGCCTTCGGCGGCGTATTGCAGGGAGGTCAGCGATGGCGCGGTCGCGGCAGCAGCCGCGGTTGCCGGCGGAATCGCCTTTTTCTGGCCCGGAATACCCAAGGCCTGAGCGTTCAACGCCTGGGCAGCGGGCTGGGAAACCACGGGAAGAGCGGCATCTTTGGGATTTACCGGCGCACCATCGAACGCGAATCCGGAGCCTGCCACCGGTGCGGCCCCTAACATCAACGCAAGAATGATACGCCTAGATGTCCGCATAACACTGTTTCTCGTGCGCACCGTCTGGGTGGGAAACAGCGCCACCCATCGCCTGCCCGATCCTTTGGGCGTCCTTCCACAGCGCAGCCGATTTGAAGTTAGTCGCTCGGGACTGCCGTTTGGTCTCATGTTCAGGGGCGTCGGCGCCGGTCAACTTTACGTTAAGACTCGCCGCGGCGGCCTCCTCGCGGTCCAAGCCGCGGACAGAACCTGGAAATTCAGAACCTGAAAATTTCGGCTTCGACATGCCCGCGACCTTCACGACCGCACCTTCCTGCGCAAAATTATCTTTTGGGCCGACGACAACGCCGGTGACGGCCATCACCTTTACGCTCTTGAGGTTTTCGGCGATCGTCCGGCCCGAGGCGGTAAGGCAATTCCCGCGCAGGTGGCCATTGTCGAGCAGCGTCTTCATCAGAAGCGATATGCTCCCAATTTCCTGTATGTCTTTGGCAACATCACGGCCGCCCGGCTGCAAACCCGCGGCATACGGAGTCTTTTTGAAGATTTCCCCCGCCAAGATTTCGGCCGCCTCGACCAAATTGAATTTGATGCTGCGTTGATCGGTGGCGATCCCCGACGGGTGCGGTGCAGCATTGCTCGCGTCGCGGGAAGCCGCGACGACGGCGGCATAGGCTTGCGGCGCGCACGAGGGACCCGCCGTCACGTGACAGCTCGGCAGCCTGTTCTTGATGTTGGTCCCTGCGTTCATCGCGAACCTGTTTCCCCAGCCGTCTCGTCTTCGCGAGCGCTGTGGCCATCAGCCTATGAAGGCATGATTTCATGCAGGGGTGTGGCTAAAAAGCGGCGCAGGCAATAGCTGGCTGCTTTGACGGTTAAATGTTCAGGAACTGTTGCGGCCACGCAACAATCGTGGCAAGTGGGCAACGATCGACGGCACAACTCGCACAGGCTGTGGAACAAAATTCGCGCTACCCTTGCTTGGCGCCACCCGGACTGCGTGTTTGCCTGATCGTCACAACCGGCAACCGGTCGATCGCGCGCAGGCCAGGCCGCTTGCGCCATTTGATTTCGGATGGATCGGCCGCCAGCGCCAGGTCGGGCCAGCGCCGCAACAGCGATTTGAGCGCACATCGGCCTTCGATCCGCACCAGCTGATGGCCGAGGCAAAAATGGATTCCGGTGCCAAACGCGATGTGGCGGTTGGGCCTGCGCTGCAGGTCGAGCCGCTCGGGATGCGGATTGGCCTGCGGGTCCATGTTGGCGGCGGCGAGCATCGCCATGACCTTTTCGCCCTTCCTCACCTGCACGCCGCCGAGATCGACATCCCGGCGCACATAGCGCGGCTTGGTGAATTGCACCGGCGTGATGAAGCGCAGAAATTCCTCGACCGCCAGATCGAGCCGGCTTTCATCCTCACGCAGCCAGTGGCGCAGTCCGGGATTCTTCAGAAGCTCGAACGCCGATCCGCTGATCAGATGCGTCGTGGTCTCGTGGCCGGCGAACAGCAGCAGGAACACCATCGACACGATCTCCTCGCGGCTGATCTTCCCGCCGTCCTTTTCGACGCGCACGATCTCGGCGATCAACCCCTGCCCGCCTTGCCGGCGAACGGTTTCCAGATGCTGCTCGACATAGCGCCGCATGGCAAAAATCTTCGGCATCATGCCGAGAAAGCCGAGCGTACCGGTGAAGCGGGTAAAGCCGCTGGCCCAGGCGGTGAATTTGGCGCGGTCGGCGAGCGGCAGCCCGAGCAGTTCGCAAATCACCGACAGCGGCAGCCGGCGCGCAAAGCGCTCGACGAGATCGGCGGGACTGCCATCGGCGAACAGTTCATCGGCAAGCTGGTCGCCGATCGCCTGGATATGCGGCTCCATGTCGAGCACGGCACGGCGGCGGAACGCTTCGTCGACGATGTCGCGCAGCGCTTGTGGTTGGGCTCGTCCATCGACAGCATGCTGTTGGCGAGCGTACGCACGATACCCGGCATCCACCATTGCAGCCCGGCGACATTGCCGTCGTCGCGGCGGATGGTGAAGGTCTTGGTATCCTTCAGCACCTGATCGGCAAGCGCCTGCGTGGTCGTGGCCCACACCTTGCCGATGATCGGAAAGCGCACTTCCACCACCGGCCCGATGGTGCGCAGCTTCTCGATCGCAGTGGCGGGATCGCGAAAGAACTCCTGGCTGGTGAAGTCGGCCTGTAAACTCATGCGCGGCTCCTTCGACGAATGCCGGGAGTTCTATATGCGTTCGTGGCGAGAGAATTCCAGATCGGGCAACAGCTATAACTCGTCGTCCCGGCCTTGAGCACAGATGCGCAATTGCGCATCGGAGGACTCATACTCCGCGGCGGGAGTTTGCACCTTATCCCAAACGCAGCTTCGCGATCTCGCGACGCATGGCGCCCGAGCTTTGCTGGAAACTTCCCGCCCTC
>NZ_JAFCME010000045.1 GCF_018130065.1 Bradyrhizobium sp. AUGA SZCCT0158
CTCGCCGGCGGCGTCCACCGCCTCGACGGCCAGCTCATGGTCGTCCTCGATGTCGATCGCGTCCTCGAAATCGTGCCCACCACACTCGCAGCATAGAACGATCGGCATAAGGAGGTCGAAAAATGAAAACATGTCTTGTCGTCGATGATTCCGGTGTCGTGCGTAAGATCGCGCGCCGCATCCTGGAAGAGATGGGCTTTGAGATCACCGAGGCTGAGGACGGCGAGAAGGCGCTCGAAGTCTGCAAGCGCGCGATGCCGGATGCCGTCCTGCTCGACTGGAACATGCCCGTGATGGACGGTTATGAATTCCTCGGCCATCTGCGCCGACTGCCCGGCGGCGATGCGCCCAAGGTGGTGTTCTGCACCACCGAAAACGGCATGGACCATATCTCGCGTGCGCTGCATGCCGGCGCCAACGAGTACATCATGAAGCCGTTCGACAAGGACATCGTCGCCGACAAGTTCAAGGAAGTCGGCTTGATCGAAGTCACCGAACCGACACCCGTCTAAATCCTTTTCCGCTTGCCGTTGAGAGGCCACCCGTGACCCCGCCAGACTATGAGTATCTGCGTAAGCTCTTGAAGGATCATTCCGGTCTCGACCTGTCCGCAGACAAGCAGTACCTGATCGAAAGCCGCCTGCTGCCGCTGTCGCGCAAATGCGGCCTCGCCGGCATCAGCGAACTCGTGCAGAAAATGAAGGGCGGGGCGCCAGCGATTGTCGCCCAGGTGGTCGAAGCCATGACCACCAACGAGACCTTCTTTTTCCGTGACAAGGTGCCGTTCGATCATTTCCGCGATTCGATCATGCCCGAGGTGCTGAAGGCACGCGCGGCCCGCAAGAGCATCCGGATCTGGTGCGCCGCCGGTTCGACCGGTCAGGAGCCGTATTCGCTGGCCATGTCGCTGAAGGAAATGAGCGCGGCCCTCGCCGGATGGCGGATCGAGATCATCGCGACCGATCTCTCCCAGGAAGTGCTCGAGAAATCCAAGGCCGGCATCTACAGTCAGTTCGAGGTCCAGCGCGGCCTGCCGATCCAGATGCTGGTCAAATATTTCAAGCAGAACGGCGAGCTCTGGCAGATCAATGCCGACATCCGCGCCATGGTGCAGCACCGGCAACTCAACCTGCTGCACGATTTTTCGCAGCTCGGGATGTTCGACGTCATCTTCTGCCGCAACGTTCTGATCTATTTCGACCAGGACACCAAGATCAACATATTCGGCCGCCTTGCCAAGTCGATGGAAGCGGACGGCTTCCTGGTGTTGGGCGCGGCGGAGACGGTGGTAGGCTTGACCGATGTCTTCAAGCCATTTCCGGACAAGCGTGGGCTCTATCGGCCGAACGCAGCGCGGGCGGCAACGGCAGCGATGCCGAAAATCGCGGCAATGGCGGGGCGTTGAGGAATGTCCGAAGAGAACAAGGCAGCCGAGCGCGTCACGTTCAGCCGGGGGTACGACGTCTGCATCATGGCGATTGACGGAACCTGGCGCCGGGATTGCCAACTCAACTCGATCTCCGATAGCGACGCCACGTTGACCGTGGAAGGCTCCATTCAAGGTCTCAACCTCAAGGAGTTCTTTCTGCTGCTGTCGTCGACCGGGCTCGCCTATCGCCGCTGCGAACTGGTCCGCGTCAACGGCACGGACATGGACATTCACTTCCTGCGCGGCAAGAACGGCAAGAAGCGGCCGGGCGCGGCGTCGAAGTCCGATGAGATGATGTCCTGAGCGTCTAGCTTCCGCACCGAACCGCCGGTCAGGCGGTGAAATCACCGATTGCCGAAAAGTCGGGGCAACATCCGGCACGGGATGGCGGCAAACGCCCGCCGGCACAGGCTGGCCGGTTCGATGTCCTCTCAGATGGCCGTATTGGGCTGCTGCGGCACGGCGCCGCTGTTCGCTTACGCGCTGAGAACCGAAAGCGCCGGCGAACTCCAGACATAATCGGTGGCGACCTGCTCCGGTGTATTGGACGGTGTCATAGGGTCTAGCAGCGAGTGGAGAGCGATGGCAAGATTGGCGTCACAGGCCCTCAACGCCGCGGTCGCCCTGACATAGGGCGGCGTCACATCATCCAGCACAACGATATCGGTGGAGATGTCCTGGCTGCCGGACGCGGTTTCGCGGGCGATCTCCCGTTCGATCAGCCTCAGGCTCGCCTGGACATGCTCAATCAGGGATATGACATCGGACACCACCGAGCGGTACGCGTTACTTCGGTCGTCAGGTTCGATCGCGATGCCGCCGCCTTGGGGGTTCATAGCTGCACTCCTCGGACTACTTTTTAGGGGCGCGTTGCTACTTGTGCGTTAAGCCAACGTCCCGTACAAATACGGGGGCGTTTTGATGCGGTATGGAGTTGAGTACCGATATCGAGTGCGCGTCACGTTTCACCATGCATGGAAGATGAAACATGGCTGAGAAAGCCCACTCCCGCGGGGAGATCTTTGTAGTCGACGACGACCCCGCCGTTCGCGACACGCTTTCCATGGTGCTGTCGGCGGGCGGTTATCAGGTCATCTGTTTCGCCGACGGCGCCGCATTGCTGGCCGTTGCAAGAACCCGGACGCCGTCCTGCATCCTGCTCGACGTGCATATCCCCGGCAAGTCGGGCCTCGACATCCTGAAGGAACTGCACGGCGAGGACTATCCTGCGCCGATCTTCATGATCTCCGGGCAAGGCGACATCTCGATGGCCGTCAACGCCATCAAGAGCGGCGCGCTGGACTTCATTGAAAAGCCGTTCCGTGGCAGCGAGATCGTCGCACGGCTCGACGAGGCGATCGAGGCCTATGCGCGCCGGCAGGCGGAAAACAACTCCGCGTCCCGGATCGCGACGCTGCATTTTCCCGGGCGCGAACCGCTCACCCGCCGCGAACGCGAGGTGCTCGAGCAGTTCACCGCCGGCGCGTCCAACAAGGAAGCGGGCAGGCATCTCGGGATCAGCCCGCGGACCATCGAGGATCATCGCGCCAACATCATGAAGAAACTCGGGGCACGCAACGCCGCCGACCTGGTCCGGATCGTGATGACCACGTCGCGTCAGGCGTGAGTGGACGGCGACGGCGCAGCTTTCGCGAGAATTCGCGGCAGCTGTAGGCCGCTAGCGCGTTTTCCAGCGAAGTGGACACCGGTTCGCGTCAAGAAAACGCGTATAATCTAGAAATCTAGAGCCCCGTTCCGATTTAATCGGAACGGAAAAGGCTCTAGTCGCCGAGGGCCTTGCGGATCATGATGGCCATATCCGATTTGCGATAGGGCTTGGCCAGCAGCAGCACGCCCTCGTCGAGTCGGCCGTGGTGGATGATCGCGTTTTCGGTATAGCCTGACGTGAACAGCACTTTCAGCTCGGGTTTGATCTTCAGCATCTCGTTGGCGAGCTGGCGACCGTTGAGGCCGGGCATGATCACGTCGGTGAACAGCAGGTCGAACGGGTGGCCGGCGTTGACGATCGCGAGCGCCTCCGTCGCGTTTCCCGCATCCAGCGTGACGTAGCCGAGCGAATGCAGTTGCGTCAGCACGTAATTGCGCACCAGCGCATCGTCTTCGACCACCAGGATCGTCTCATTGCCGCCCTCGACCGTCGGCCCGTGGCTCGGCCCGGCCGCAAGCGACGCGCCTGAGGCCGGCGGCAGGTACATCTTGATCGTCGTGCCGTGGCCCTCCTCGCTGTAGATCATGATGTGGCCGGCGGATTGCTTGACGAAGCCATAGACCATGCTGAGCCCGAGGCCGGTTCCCTTGCCGGGCCCCTTCGAGGTGAAGAACGGATTGAACACCTTGTCGAGGATTGCTGCCGGAATGCCGGTTCCGGTATCGCTGACCGCGATCATCGCGTAGCGGCCCGGCCGGACGTCATTGTGCGTCCTGGCGTATTGCTCATCGAGGACGACCATGCCGGTTTCGATGATCAGCTTGCCTCCGTCAGGCATCGCATCGCGGGCGTTGAGGGCGAGATTGAGGATGGCGGTGGCCAGTTGATTGGGATCGACGATCGCCGGGCAGGATTCGTCTTCGAATACCGATTCGATCTCGACATGCTCGCCGAGCGTACGTTGCAGCAGTTTCGCGGTGTCGATGATCAGCGTATTGACGTCGGTTTCCTGAGGCTCAAGCGGCTGCTTGCGCGCGAACGCCAATAGATGCTGGGTGAGGTCGGCGCCGCGCGACGCGGCTTCGTCAATCATCCGCGTGATGGCCGCCAGTTGCGGCTCGTCCTTGACGGCGTCGGCCAGGATTTCGATCGTCCCGGTGATGACGGTCAGGATGTTGTTGAAATCATGCGCGATGCCGCCGGTGAGCTGGCCGACGGCTTCCATCTTCTCGGACTGCCGGATGCGGTCCTCAGTGGCGATCTTGTCGGTGAGGTCGCGTATGAAACCGTTGAACACGAAGCCGTTGCGGCGCTTCAGCGCGGTGACGCTCAGTTCGACCTTGATCTCCTTGCCGTCGCGGCGCATCGCGTCGATCTCGAGACGGCGGCCGAGGATCACCCCGTCACCGGTGCGCAGAAATCGTTCCAGGCCGGCCGTGTGCGCGTCGCGATGGGCGTACGGAATGATCAGGTCGCTGAGCTTGGCTCCGACCGCTTCATCCCGTGTCCAGCCGAAGATATTCTCGGCTTGCGAATTCCAGTCCGCGATCGTGCCCTGATCATCCATCTGGACAAAGGCATCGAGCGCCGTGTTGATGATCCCGCGGGCCAGCTGTGCGCTTTCACGCAAGGTTTCCTGCGCCCGGCGGGTCTCGGTCATGTCGCGGCCGACAAAGAAGAACCGTCTCACCGGTTGGGACCAGACCCCGAGCCAGGACAGCCACACTTCGCGTCCGCTCTTGTGGAAGCAACGCGTGTCCGCAATCGTCGGGCGTTGCCCGCGCCGCAGGGCGCGCATTTCCTGGCGCGAGTTCTCGAGATGATCGGGATGGATGAAGTCTTCTCCACTGCGGCCGATCATCTCGCCGGGCGAATAGCCCAGGATGACGGCGCAACTCGGGCTGATCTGGACCACGGATCCCTGTGAATCCGTCACCATGATCAGGTCCTGCGAAGTCTCGAAGACGCGGCGAAGCTCCTCGGCCTGTTGGCGCAGCGCCAGCCGGGTCTTGTTGCTGTCGGTAATGTCGCGGGCAACCTTCGATATGCCGATGGTCGCGCCCGAGGGCGCCTTGATCGGCGAAATGCTGAGCGAAACCTCGACCGGCGTGCCGTCCTTGCGAAGACGCGTGGTTTCGTTGTGCTCGATGCTTTCGCCCCAGCCGATCCGGCGCAGGATATCCTGCGCCTCGGGCAGCCGGCCGGGGGGCATCAGGATCGCGATGTTCTTGCCGGCCGCTTCCGCCGCACTGTATCCGTACAATCGTTCCGCGGCAGAGTTCCAGCCGGTGACCGTGCCGTCGAGCGACGTCGTGATGATCGCGTCGCTGGATGATTCGACCGCCGCGCTGAACAGGCGCTCGCGCTCGGCGTGGTGGTCGCGCGCCGCGATGGTGCGGCGATGCTCCTGAACCTCCTGCTGCAGTGCTGCGGTCTTCTCGTTGACCTCCTCGATCACATTCGCGAACGCACGCGCCAGCACGCCGGTCTCGCCGCGGGCGTCAACCGGAATGGCGATTTTCCCGTTCCGGGCGGCGCCCTGCACGGCGGCGGTCAGGCGAACGATCGGCCGGGTCAGCGACCTCGCGATCAGCAGGGCCAGCACTGCCGCGCACAATACAGCGATGGTTCCGACCAGAAGGGAGGTGTTTCTGATGCTGGCGGCCGGCGCCATGATCACGGCGTTGGGGGTGGTTTCGATCACGCCGACCCATTCGGTACCAGCCAGCAGGACAGGGGCGAGAGCTATCCCGCCCGAGCGGGCAGCGTGATCCGGGATGATTTCGGCGACGCCCCGGGTTGCCCCTGCCTGCGCCGCCAGTTGTGGAAAGTCGGCTTTCCAGTCGTTGGGCGTGCCGAGCAGCGTGCCGAACTCGCGTGAACGATCGGGATGAATGAGATAGTCGCCCTGCCGGTTGACGAGGTAGATCGTCTCGCCCGGCAACACCGACGACCGCACGCGGTCGAATGCCCGCCGCATATCGACATTGATCATGAAAATGCCGAACAGCTTGCCATCATCGGCGAAGACCGGCGTCGCGATCCGAATCGTCGGCCTGTGCCTCTCCTCGATCAGTCCATCGCGGCGCCCAAGATCGAGCGGCGAAACGTAGATTTGTCCGGGACCGAGCGCGAGCGTTTCCGTGAAATAGTTTCGGTTGCTTCGCTTCTGCAGTCCCTCTTCGGGAACGATCCGAACCGTGTCGTTTGGGCCCATGCGGTCGACGCGGACGATCTCACGGCCGTCGTCATCATAGCTGAAGATCCGCAGCATCGCATAAGTGGGCTTGGCTTCGAGCTCCGCCGCAAAGCGGGTCGCTATCCGGTCGCGCCAGGTCTTTTCGGAGACGCCATCCACTGGATCGATGCCGCCCGCCCTTCGGGCGCGGACCAATCCATGCAACGCCGCCGCCGAACGAAAGCCCGCGACATCTCCTGTAGCGCTGGCTGCGTGATATTCGAGGTCGGTCGCGACCTGCCGCGAATGCGTCTCGATGCGGTCGCGGGCGCGCAGCAGCAGTGCCTGTTCCAGGTTGCGATAACTCAGCCAGCCGACCGCGGAAACCGCGAGCGCGACCAACGCAATCATGGCGATGGCAAGCCTGGTTGTGAGCGTCATTTTTTGATTCGTTCGCCCTCCCGTTCATCCCGGGCAAGCGGCTGGGCGAACCCGGCAATGCTATTTCGCATTACGGACAGGAAGCAACTCCGCCGGGGGCATGGGATGAACTTGACGACAGGCGTTTGGCGGCCTCCAGGCAGCTCGTGACGGTCGCCAGCAGGGCCGCCGGTTTGAACGGCTTCTGCAGACTGGAGACGGCGCCAAGCTTGGTCGCCATGGTCAGGAAGTCGGGGGCGCCGCCTTCTTCCGAAGATATCGGCCGTCCCGAGATCACGACGATTGGTATCAGTGGCCGCAGCTGGTGAGCCAGCCGCATGGTCTCGAACCCGTCCATTCCCGGCATGAAGATGTCGAGAAACAGCAGATCGAAATCTTCCTTTTCGAACAGCGCAAGCCCTTTACGGCCATCACCGGCGGTGACCACGCTATGGCCTGCGCGCTCGAGCAAGAGGCGGACCGTCGTCTGAACCGCGGTATCGTCGTCTACAATCAATATTCTTGCCAAAAGAAGGTTCTCCGGGCGCCCGCTGGAATCAGGTCAACGGCAGGTTGCGATTTTCGCTGAAACCTTGTTTTCCTGCAACGGTTTCCCGGCTGCAGATGTTCCTGCCGAAAGCCGTAATCCGCCTGTTGTCGGGTAGACAGCGTGCGATTCGCCGCATCAACGGAACCGATTCGTCCTGATGGCGCGGTTAATTTGCGGTATTCAGTCGCTCAGATATTCCGGATACCGCGCGCGGATCTGGGCGAGTTCGCTGAGCGTTCCCGACAGATGGGTGCGCAGATGCTTCTGCGCCCCGTCCGGATCGCCGGCGTCGATTGCTTTGGCGATCAGCCTGTGGTGTCGAACGATGTCCTGCGCCTTGCCGGGGGAGGGCAGATGCAGCCGGCGCAGCCGGTCGATATGGCCGCTGCGGCTGCGCACCAGCGTCCAGATGTCCTGCTTGTCGGCCGCCGTGTAGAGCTGGGCGTGGAACTCATTGTCGGCGGCCATGAATTTTTCGAACTCGCCGGCCTTGGCGAATTGCTGTTGGCGCACGATTGTTCCATTCAGCCCGGCGACGAAGGCTTCGTCATGGCTGATAGCCAGCCCGCGCACGATCTCCAGCTCGACCGCCTGCCGCAGGAAATGCGCCTGCTGGGCCGACCGCACATCGACCCGGCTGACCACGGTCGCATATTGCGGGAACACGTCGACCAGGCCTTCCTCTTCCAGCCGCATCAGGGCGTCGCGGATCGGCGTCGAACTGATTCCGAACTGCCCGGCCAAAGCGGCCCGCGACAGCGGCGATCCCGGCGGCAGTTCCAGCGAAATGATCATGCCGCGCAGACGCTCGAAAACCTGGGGCGCTGCCTGCCGGTCGCGATCGAGCCGCTCGGGGGAACGCGGTGCGGCGCGGCGGGCGGCGATTGGCGTTGGACCCATCGGAACAACGGTCCTTTCAGAAGGCGCTTGCCTCAAATACACTAATATATTAGTGCACCTCCCTGAGGGCGTCAATGCGTAGAGACCGCCGGATCTTCCGCACCATCGAGCGCAACACCGTCCAGAAATGGGGTACTCAATCATGAGCAAACGTAACCCCTACCGGTCCGTAGGATGGGTGAGCACTTCGCGAAACCCATCACCACATCGGGAACAGTGATGGGTATCGCTTCGCTCCACCCATCCTACGAAGGGGTGCCGACATGACCGACAAGAACAAGACCCCCGACCAGCTTCGTAGCGCGCGCTGGTTCGCGCCTAACGATCTGCGCGCCTTCGGCCACCGCTCGCGCGCGATGCAGATGGGCTACGCGCCGGAGGAGTGGAAGGGCCGTCCCGTCATTGCGATCCTCAACACCTGGTCGGATGCGCAGCCCTGCCACATGCATTTCAAATCCCGCGTCGACGACGTCAAGCGCGGCATCCTGATGGCGGGCGGCTTTCCGATGGAGCTGCCGGCGCTGTCGCTGTCGGAATCGTTCCTGAAGCCGACCACGATGCTCTATCGCAACATGCTGGCGATGGACGCGGAGGAATTATTGCGCGGTCATCCCGTCGACGGCGTCGTGCTGATGGGCGGCTGTGACAAGACCACGCCGGGGTTGTTGCTCGGCGCCACCAGCATGGGCCTGCCGACGATCTATCTTCCGGCCGGGCCGATGCTGCGCGGCAACTGGAAGGGCAAGACGCTGGGCTCCGGCTCGGACGCCTGGAAGTTCTGGGACGAGCGGCGCGCCGGCAAAATCTCCGACAAGGATTGGGTCGATGTCGAGGCCGGCATTGCCCGCAGCTACGGCACCTGCATGACCATGGGCACCGCCTCGACCATGACCGCTATCGCCGAATCGATCGGCATGACCCTGCCGGGCGCATCCTCGATCCCGGCCGCCGACGCCGGCCACATCCGAATGGCCTCGGAATGCGGCCGCCGCATCGTCGAGATGGTGTGGGAGGATTTGACGCCGAACAAGATCCAGACGCGAAAGGCCTTCGAGAACGCGATCACGGTCGCGATGGCGATGGGCTGCTCGACCAACGCAATCATCCATCTGATCGCGCAGGCCCGCCGCGCCGGCCAGGACATCGGGCTCGATGATTTCGAGATCGCCAGCCGCAAGGTGCCTGTCATCGCCAATGTGCGTCCGAGCGGCGACAAATACCTGATGGAGGATTTCTTCTATGCCGGCGGCTTGCCGGGCCTGATGAGCCGCATCAGGGAGCATCTGCACCTCGACGTCATGACCGTGACCGGCCAGACGCTCGGCGAGAACATCGCCCGCGCCGAAGTTTACAACGACGACGTCATCCGAACCGTGCAGGACCCGATCTATGCCGAAGGCGCGCTCGCGGTGCTGAAGGGCAACCTCGCGCCCGATGGCTGCGTCATCAAGCCGTCCGCCTGCGAGCCGCGCTTCCTCAAGCATACCGGGCCGGCGCTGGTGTTCGACGATTACCCGTCGATGAAGCAGGCGATCGACGATCCCGATCTCGACGTCACGGCCGATCACGTGCTGATCCTGCGCAATGCCGGACCGCAGGGCGGCCCGGGCATGCCGGAATGGGGCATGCTGCCGATCCCCACAAAACTGGTGAAGCAGGGCGTGCGCGACATGGTGCGGCTGTCGGATGCGCGCATGAGCGGCACCAGCTATGGCGCCTGCATCCTGCATGTCTCGCCGGAATCCTATATCGGCGGCCCGCTGGCGCTGGTGAAAAACGGCGACCGCATCACCCTCGACGTCGACGCCCGCACCATCAACCTCGATGTGCCGGAGGCGGAGCTTGCAAAGCGCCGCGCGGAATGGAAGGCGCCGGAGCGCCGGTTCGAGCGCGGCTATGGCTGGATGTTCACCCGGCACATCAAGCAGGCCAACGAAGGCTGCGATTTCGATTTTCTTGAAACCGGTTTTGGCAAGCCGGTGGGGGAGCCGTCGATTTATTAGCACCGTCATTCCGGGGCGTCCGAAGGACGAGCCCGGAATCCATACTCGCGCTCGTGGTTATGGATTCCGGGCCTGCGCCAAGGGGGCGCATCCCGGAATGACAGAAAGACCTGTTACCAAACAAAAAATATCCCAGGGAGGACCAGCCATGAGCATCACACGACGCAACATCCTCGCCGCAGCCGGCGCCACCGCGGCCACCACACTGCTTTCCCGTGCCGCAGGTGCGCAATCATTCCCGTTCACGATGAATCAGCGCTATCCCGATCCCTCGGTGCAGATCCTCGATCCGAGCTTTGCAAAATACCGGATCTATTCGTCTACGATCGAACAGGTCGCTACCGGCATGCGTTGGGCCGAAGGCCCGGCCTATTTCCCGGAAGGTGGCTATCTCCTGTACTCCGACATCCCGAACAACCGGATCATGAAGTTCGACGAGAAGACCAACCAGACCAGCGTGTTCCGGAGCCCCGCCAACTATGCCAACGGCAACACGCGCGACCGCCAGGGCCGTCTCGTCACCTGCGAGCATTCGGTGACCCGCCGTGTCACCCGCACCGAGACGGACGGCAAGATCACGGTGCTGGCGGACAAGTTCGAAGGCAAGCGGCTCAACGCGCCCAACGACGTCGTGGTGAAGTCCGACGACAGCATCTGGTTCACCGATCCCTTGTTCGGCATCAATGGCGAGTGGGAGGGCAACAAGGAAAAGCCCGAACAGGCCACGACCAACGTCTACCGCATCGACAAGGACGGCAAGATCTCAGCCGTCATCACCGACATCGTCAATCCGAACGGCCTGGCTTTCTCGCCCGACGAAAAGAAGCTGTACGTGGTCGAGTGGAAGGGCACCCCCAACCGCAGCATCTGGGCCTATGATGTCAACGCCGACGGCGCGCTCGGCAGCCGGACCAAGCTGATCGACGCCGCCGACCAGGGCGCGCTCGACGGCTTCAGGGTCGATCGCGACGGCAATCTGTGGTGCGGCTGGGGCAGCAACGGCGCGCTGCAGGCCGAGCCCACCGATGTCGGCGGCCGCAGAGTCTTCCAGCTCAAGGGCAAGTCCGAAGACCTCGATGGCGTGATGGTGTTCAACTCCGCCGGCAAGCCGCTCGCCTTCATCCGGCTGCCGGAGCGTTGCGCCAACCTCTGTTTCGGCGGCCCGAAGAACAACCGCCTCTATATGACGAGCTGCCACTCCGTGTACGCGCTGTATGTCGAATCGCACGGGGCGGTGTAATTAAGGTTGTCATTCCGGGGCGCGAAGCGAACCCGAATGACGAACCAGGGAAAAACCATGACAAAACTGAGCGACGCCACCCGCAACAAACTCAAAACGGTCTCCACCGCTACCGTCGCCACCGCGCTGTTCAAGCGCGGCTTTCGCATCCAGATGATCCAGGATGTGCATCCGCTCGGGCCAAATCAGCCGGTGCTGGTCGGTGAAGCCTTCACGCTGCGTTACATGCCGGCGCGCGAAGACCTCAACAAGATCGAGGTGTTTCGCGACCGTGCCCATCCGCAGCGCAAGGCAATCGAGGATTGCCCGCCCGGCGCGGTGCTTGTCATGGACAGCCGCAAGGACGCGCGCGCGGCTTCCGCCGGCGCGATCCTGGTGACGCGGCTGATGAAGCGCGGCGCGGCCGGTGTCATCACCGACGGCGGCTTTCGCGATTCGGCTGAAATCGCCGCGCTCGGCTTTCCCGCCTATCATCAGCGGCCGAGCGCACCGACCAATCTGACGCTGCACCAGGCGATCGAGATCAACGTGCCGATCGGCTGCGGCGACGCGCCGGTGTTCCCCGGCGACGTCATTCTCGGCGACAGCGACGGCGTGATCGTGATCCCCGCGCATCTTGCCGATGAAATCGCCGACGAGGCGGTCGAGATGACAGCGTTCGAGGATTTTGTTACCGAGGAGGTGCGCAAGGGCCGTTCGATCCTCGGCCTCTACCCCGCAACCGACGAGCAGACGCCCAAGGATTTTGCGGCTTGGCGCAAGGCCAATGGGCGATAATATGCCGCCGGCTGGCACCGACGCGTTTTTCTCCAACAGTGAGTCCACATCATGCTGATGTTCAACAATCTGATCGACGGCGAATGGCTGTCCGATGGCGCCCGCGCGCCCAACGTCAACCCATCCGACACCAAGGACATTGTCGGCCAGGCGGTGCGCGGCACGCGCGCGCAAGCCGAGGCCGCGATATCAGCTGCAAAGGCCGCATTCCCGGCCTGGTCGCGATCGACGCCGCAAGTGCGCTATGACATTCTGAAGAAGGCGTCGGACGAGATCCTCGCGCGCAAGGACGAACTGGGCCGGCTGCTGTCGCGCGAGGAAGGCAAGACGCTGCCGGAAGGCATCGGCGAAGTCGCGCGCGCCGGGCAGATCTTTGCGTTCTTTGCCGGCGAATGCCTGCGGATGGCCGGCGAGAAGCTCGCTTCGGTGCGCCCCGGCATCGACATCGAGATCACGCGCGAAGCGCTCGGCGTCGTCGGCCTGATCACGCCGTGGAATTTCCCGATCGCGATTCCAGCCTGGAAGATCGCGCCGGCGCTGGCCTATGGCAACACCGTGGTGATCAAGCCCGCCGACCTCGTGCCGGGTTCGTCGTGGGCGCTGGTCGATATCCTGCACCGCGCCGGTTTGCCCAAGGGCGTGCTCAACCTCGTGCTCGGGCGCGGCTCGGAAGTTGGCGCCGTCCTGCTCGAACATCCTGATGTCGCGGCCATCAGCTTCACCGGCTCGGTCTCCACCGGCCAGAAGGTTGCCGCGGCCTGCATCGCCTCGCGGCCGATGAAGAAGTTTCAGCTCGAAATGGGCGGCAAGAACCCGCTGGTCGTTCTCGACGACGCGGACCTGAAAGTCGCGGTGGAATGCGCCGCCAACAGCGCGTTCTTTTCCACCGGCCAGCGCTGTACCGCCGCTTCGCGCCTGATCGTCACCGCGGGGATCCACGACAAATTCGTCGAGGCGCTGACCGAGCGGATGCGCGGCCTGAAGATCGACGACGCCGTCAAGGCCGGCACGGATATCGGCCCGGTGGTCGATCAGAGCCAGCTCGACCAGGATCTCAAATATATCTCGATCGGCAAGGACGAGGGAGCAAAACTCGCCTTCGGTGGCGAGCGTCTGAACCGCGATGCGCCCGGCTTCTATCTGCAGCCGGCCTTGTTCACTGACGTGAGCAACACGATGCGGATCGCGCGCGAGGAAATCTTTGGGCCGGTGGCCGCGGTCATCAGGGTCAAGGATTACGCCGAAGCGCTGGCGACCGCGAATGACACCGATTTTGGCCTGTCATCCGGCATCTGTACCACCAGCCTGAAATACGCCAGCGACTACAAGCGCAATTCCGAAGCCGGTATGGTGATGGTCAACCTGCCGATCGCCGGCGTCGACTACCACGTGCCGTTCGGCGGCCGAAAAGGCTCCAGCTTCGGCGCCCGCGAACAGGGAAGATACGCGGCGGAGTTTTATACGACGGTGAAGACAGCTTACACGCTGCCGTAACGAACTGCTGACAATGTGCGTTCCCCGGACGCAGCGCAGCGCCGGGGTCCATATGTCCGCGACACAAGTGTGGGTCCCGGCTCTGCGGAGCCATAGCGTGTCGAAGACGCGCGTAAACGCGCTTATGACACGCTGCACCGCGTCCGGGACACGACCACATCCTCACTCGGCCGGATGGCGCGCGATATTTCCCACCGATGCCTCGCCATGCTGCGTCAGCGGCCGGTTACCGGCCAAGGCGCGCAGCAGCACGTAGAACATCGGCGTAAAGAAAATGCCGAACGCCGTGACGCCGATCATGCCTGAAAACACCGCAACCCCCATGGCATGACGCATCTCGGAACCTGCGCCGGTGGAGATCACCAGCGGCACCACGCCCATGATGAAGGCAAGCGAGGTCATCAGGATCGGCCGCAGCCGCAAGCGGCTGGCTTCGATCGCGGCTTGCACGGGCGTACGTCCGGCGAATTCCAGCTCGCGCGCGAAC
Source organism: Bradyrhizobium sp. AUGA SZCCT0158 (assembly GCF_018130065.1). Classification (GTDB taxonomy): domain Bacteria; phylum Pseudomonadota; class Alphaproteobacteria; order Rhizobiales; family Xanthobacteraceae; genus Bradyrhizobium. The sequence continues at coordinate 14,148 of NZ_JAFCME010000045.1, forward strand.
TCCACGATCAGGATGGCATTCTTGGCCGACAGTCCCACCAGCACGATCAACCCGATCTGCGTGAACACGTTGTTGTCGCCCTTGGTCAGCCAGACGCCGAGCATCGCCGCCAGCAATCCCATCGGCACGATCATGATGATCGACAGCGGCAGGGTCAGGCTCTCATATTGCGCGGCGAGCACCAGGAATACCAGCAATAGCGCTACCGGAAACACCACCAGCGACGAATTGCCGGCAATGATCTCCTGATACGTCAGGTCGGTCCACTCGAACGCGATGCCCTTTGGAAAGGTCTCCGCCGCGATTTTCTCGACCACGTCCTGGGCCTGCCCGGTCGAATAGCCGGGCGCCGCACCGCCATTGAGATCGGCGGTGAGGAAGCCATTGTAACGCATGGCGCGTTCCGGCCCGGCGCTCTCCTTGATCTTCAGCAGCGCCGACAGCGGCACCATCTCGCCGGTGTCGGAGCGCACCTTCAACAGCCCGACATCGTCGGCGCGGGCGCGGAATTTTGCGTCCGCCTGCACCCGCACCGAATAGGTGCGGCCGAACTTGTTGAAGTCGTTGACGTAGAGCGAGCCGAGATAGATCTGCATGGTTTCAAACACGCTGGTCACGGGCACGCTGAGCTGTCGCGCCCGGGTGCGGTCGATATCGGCATAAAGCTGCGGCACGTTGACCTGATAGCTGGAGAACAGTCCGGCCAGTTGCGGCGCCGCGCTGGCCTTGGCGATGAACGCCTTGGTGGCGTCATTGAGCGCCTCATAGCCCAGCCCGGCGCGATCCTCGATCTGCAGCTTGAAGCCGCCGATGGTGCCCAGTCCCGCCACCGGCGGCGGCGGGAACATGGCAATGAAGGCTTCCTGGATCGCGGAGAACTTGCCGTTGAGCTGGCCGGCGATCGCGCCCGCGCTGAGATTGGCGGCCTTGCGCTCTTCAAAAGGCTTCAAGGTGACGAACACGATTCCCGAATTGGAGCTGTTGGTAAAACCGTTGATCGACAGGCCGGGAAACGCCACGGCGCTTTCGACGCCCGGCAGCTTCAAGGCGATATCGCCCATGCGGCGGATCACCTCTTCGGTGCGGTCCAGCGTCGCGCCATCAGGCAGTTGCGCGAAGCCGACCAGATATTGCTTGTCCTGGCCGGGCACGAAGCCGCCGGGCACCGCCTTGAACAGGCCAAACGTGACGCCGATCAGCGCGACATAGGCGACCATCACGATCGCCCGCCGCGAGATCACCCGCTTGACGCCGCCGCCATAGGCTTCGGAACTGCGGTGAAAGAAACGGTTGAAACGCCGGAAGAACCAGCCGAGCACGCGGTCCATGCCGCGGGTCAGCGCGTCCTTTGGCGCATCGTGGGATTTCAGCAGCACCGCCGCCAGCGCCGGCGACAGCGTCAGCGAATTAAACGCCGAAATCACCGTCGAGATGGCCACCGTCAGCGCGAACTGCTTGTAGAATTGGCCGGTCAATCCTGTGATGAAAGCCAGCGGCACGAACACCGCGATCAGCACCAGCGCGATCGCGATGATCGGCCCGGTGACTTCCTGCATTGCCTGATACGCCGCGTCCTTTGGCGTCAATCCCTGCTCGATGTTGCGCTCGACGTTCTCGACCACGACGATGGCGTCATCGACGACGATACCGATCGCCAGCACCAGCCCGAACAGTGTTAGCGCGTTGATCGAGAAGCCGAACACATGCATGACGGCAAACGTGCCGATGATGGAAACCGGCACCGCGATCAAGGGAATGATCGACGCACGCCAGGTCTGCAGGAACAGGATGACCACCAGCACCACCAGGGCCACGGCTTCCAATAGCGTGTGCACCACCGCCTCGATCGAGGCACGAACGAACTGCGTGGGGTCGTAAACGATGCTGTAATCCATGCCGTCGGGCATGTTCGCCTTGAGCTCGACCATCATCTTGCGGACGGTGTCGGAGATCTGGATCGCATTGGAACCCGGCGACTGGAAGATCGGCACCGCGACCGCGGACTTGTTGTCCAGCAGCGACCGCAGCGAATAGTCCGCGGCACCGAGCTCGATCCGGGCGATGTCGCGCAGCCGCGTGACTTCGCCATTGGCGCCGTTCTTGACGATGATTTCGCCGAACTCCTCTTCGGTCTGCAGCCGTCCCTGCGCGTTGATGGAAAGCTGCAGATCGAGCCCGACTTCGCTTGGCGACGCGCCGACCACGCCGGCGGCGGCCTGGACGTTTTGGGCCCGGATCTCGCGCACCACGTCGGAAGCCGACAGCCCGCGCTCGGCGACCTTTTGCGGATCGAGCCAGACCCGCATCGAATAGTCGCCGGAACCGAACAACTGTACCTGGCCGACACCTTCGATGCGCGCCAGCCGGTCCTTGACGTTGAGCACGGCATAATTGCGCAAATAGGTCATGTCGTAGCGGCCGTTCGGCGACAACAGATGCACCACCATGGTGAGGTCGGGCGCGCTCTTGATCGTGGTGATGCCGAGGGTGCGGACCTCGGCGGGCAGCCGCGGCTCGGCCTGCGCCACGCGGTTCTGCACCAGTTGCTGGGCCTTGTCGGGATCGGTGCCGAGCCGGAACGTGACGTTGAGCGTCATCAATCCGTCGGTCGTGGCCTGGCTGCTCATATAGAGCATGCCTTCGACCCCGTTGATCTGCTCCTCGATCGGCGTCGATACCGTCTCGGCGATAACCTTGGGGTTGGCGCCCGGATATTGCGCGCGCACCACCACCGTCGGCGGCGCCACTTCCGGGTATTCCGAGATCGGCAGCGCCGGCAGCGACAGCAGTCCCGCCACGAAGATCAGCGTCGACAGCACGCCCGCGAAAATCGGTCGATCGATGAAGAATCTGGAAAAGTTCATGACACTGTCTCGCTGATATCGGGGCTGCGAAGCGCAGGGGTCCCGGCGCGGCCGACGGTGATCGACCACACGGATTTTCTTCTGTTGTTTTGCGACATTTGCCCGGTGCTTTCGCAAAAGCACCGGGCTCAGATTGCTAGCGCTGCGCCACCTCGGTCGCGGAAGAAGCAAAACCCATCGCGACCAATTCGGGCGCGACCAGCGCACCGGGGCGCACGCGCTGCAGTCCCTTGACCACGATGCGCTCGCCGGCGTGCAGGCCACCGGTCACCACGCGCATGCCGTCGATCGATACGCCGAGCGCAACTTCGCGATATTCCGCCTTGCTGTCCTTGTCGACGACCATCACGAATTTCTTGTTCTGGTCGGTGCCGACGGCGCGCTCGCTGATCAGCAACACCGGCTCGGCTTTGGGCTGCCCCATCAGCAGCCGCGCGAACTGGCCGGGCATCAGGCGGCCGTCGGCGTTGTCGAACACCGCGCGAACGCGCACCGTGCCGCTACGCGCGTCGACCTGGTTGTCGATCAGCTGCATCTTTCCCTTGTACGGCATGCCGTCGGAGGTGCCGGTCCCCATCTGCACCGGGATGCGTCCGATCTCTGATGGCGTCGATTCATTCGCCAGCGTACGCAACGCGCGCGTCACCACCTGCTCGTCGGCATTGAAGCTGGCGTAAATCGGATTGACCGAGACCAGCGTGGTCAGCACCGGCGTACCAGGTCCGGCGGCGATCAGATTGCCGACGGTAATCTCGAGCTTGCCGACCCGCCCGGCGACCGGCGCCCGCACTTCGGTGTAACCGAGATTGAGTTGTGCCGTTTGCAGCGTCGCCTCGGCCGCCTTCAGATTGGCTTCGGCTTCGCGGTAGGCGTTGACGCGACCGTCAAAATCCCGCTGCGAGATCGTGCGCGAATCCGTCAATTGCTGGCCGCGCTCGAAATCGCTCCTGGTGAGGATCAGGCGCGCCTTGGCCGCGGCGACCTGGCCTTCGGCGCGCGCCACATCGGCCGCATACAGCGACGGATCGATCTGGATCAACAGGTCTCCCTGTTTGACCAGCGCACCCTCCGTAAAGTGGATTTGCTGGATAGCGCCTGCGACGCGGGAACGGATTTCGACCCGCTCGACGGCCTCAAGCCGGCCGGAAAACTCGTCCCAGGGCACGGTCTGCCGGGGTGCCACGACGGAGACCGAGACCGGCAGGGCCGCTGGCGCGGCTGCGGCCGCCACGGCCTGCGCGCTGCCACCTCGGCCGCCCAGGAAGGTCGCGCCGGCGGCGATAGCCAGGGCGGCCAGAACCAGCCCGGTTCCAACCAAACGTTTGTTTTTGATAATATTTTTCATGATGACCCCAGACATTCGGCGCTGTTCCCCGATTTGAAACAGGCGGGAGCAGGTACGACACCCGATCCACGTCTACGTTGCAGCGCACACATTCATAACGCTCGGTATAGATGGGCCATCGACATCCCCTGTCAAGTCACTTATCTAACGATCGGTAGGAAATTGGAGGAGGACCCCATCATGGCCATGGGACGGCCCCGCGAATTCGATGTCGACAAGGCGCTCGACCTGGCGCTCCAGGTGTTCTGGAGCAAAGGCTATGAAGGCGCGTCGATCGCGGACCTCACCGAAACCATGGGGATCACCAAGCCGAGCCTCTATTCTGCGTTCGGCAACAAGGAAGAGCTGTTTCGCAAGGCGCTGGATCGGTATGTCGATGGGCCCGGCGGTTACTTCCAGGTCGCGCTGGCCAAGCCGACCATACGCGCCGTGGTGGAGCACCTGTTGTATGAAAGCGCCGACGCTGTCACGGGCCCCGACCACCCGCCGGGATGTCTGGCGGTCCAGGGCGCGCTGACCTGCGGCGACGCCGCCGAATCCATCAAGCAGGAACTGGTGTCGCGCCGCGCCAAAGGCGAACAGGATTTGCGCGAGCGCTTCGAGCGGGCGATCGCCGAAGGCGAGCTTCCTCAGGGATCCGACGCCGCCGATCTCGCGGCCTATCTCTCCGCGATCCTGCAGGGCATGGCGGTGCAGGCGGCTGGTGGAACCACGCGGGAGCAAGTGCGCAAGATCGCCGAGATGGCGCTGCGCACATGGCCGCCGCCACCTGATTTGGCGACGGTCTGACGCGGCAAACGCGAGGAGAAGGTTATACCTCCGCCCTCTCCGCCAATCCCACCGCCCACAACGCGAACGCATAGGCGATCGCGACCTCGTCGAGCCGGTTGAATCGTCCCGACGCGCCGCCATGGCCGGCGCCCATATTCGTGCGGAGCAATACCGGGCCGCCGCCGACCATCGTCGCGCGCAACCGCGCGATCCACTTCGCCGGCTCCCAATAGGTGACGCGCGGATCGGTCAAGCCGCCCATCGCGAGGATCAGCGGATAGTCCTTGGCTTCGATGTTGTCGTAGGGCGAATAGGACAGGATGGTGCGAAAATCCTTCTCGCTCTCGATCGGGTTGCCCCATTCCGGCCATTCCGGCGGCGTCAGCGGCAGCGTGTCGTCGAGCATCGTATTCAGCACGTCGACGAACGGCACTTCCGCAACGATGCCGGCGAACAATTCGCCGGCGCGGTTGGCGACCGCACCCATCAGCATGCCGCCGGCGCTGCCGCCATGGCCGACGATGCGCTTTGCGCTGGTGTATTTGGCCTCGATCAACGCACGTCCCGCCGCGGCAAAATCGTCGAACGTGTTGGTCTTCTTTTCGCGCTTGCCGTCGAGATACCAGCCCCAACCCTTATCGGCGCCGCCGCGGATATGCGCGATCGCGTAGACAAAGCCGCGATCGACCAGCGACAGCCGGTTGGCCGCGAACGAGGCCGGCATCGCCATGCCGTAGGAGCCGTAGCCGTACAGCAGCAGCGGCGCGTTGCCGTCGCGCACGAGATCCTTAGAGTGCAGGATCGAGACCGGCACTTTGGCGCCGTCATGCGCCGTCGCCATGATGCGGGTGGTGACGTAGTCGGCCGGGTTGTGGCCGGATGGAATCTCCTGCCGCTTTCGCAGCTCTCGCGTTCGCGTCGCCATATCGTAATCATGGACTTCCGATGGCGTCGTCATCGACGAATAGGAAAACCGCAAATTGGTGGTTTCGAATTCATAGCCGCCCATGGTGTCGAGCGAATAAGCTGCTTCGTCGAAGGCGATGGCGTGTTCTTCGCCTGACGTGAGATCGCGGATGATGATCGCGGGCAGCGCGTTGGCACGCTCCAGTCGCACCATGTGTCCGGCGTAAAGCTCGACATCGAGCACATAGATGCCCTCGCGATGCGGGATCAAATCGCGCCAGTTGGTGCGCTCAGGCGCCGCCAGCGGCGCGGTCATCACTTTGAAGTCGATCGCGTCATCGGCGTTGGTGAGGATGAACAGCTCGTCGCCGCGGTCGGCTATCGAATATTGCACGCCTTCCTCGCGGGCCGCTACCAGCCGCGGCGGCGTCTCGGGATGCGCCAGGTCGATCAGGCGCTGCTCGGAGGTTTCATGGTCGCCGCCTGCGATCACGCAAAACCGTCCGCTGGAGCTTTCATGCAGATGGGTGAACCAGCCGGAATCCGCTTCCTCATAGACCAGCGTGTCGTCCGCCTGCCGGGTGCCGAGGCGATGCCGCCACACCTGCATCGGCCGGTGATTGTCGTCGAGCTTGACGTAGAAGAAGCTTTGTCCGTCCGTGCTCCAGACCACGCCGCCATCGGTCTCCTCGACGAGGTCGTCAGAGTCCTTGCCGCTGGCCCAGTCGCGCACGCGAATTGAAAAATATTCCGAGCCCTTGGTGTCGGCGCTCCAGGCCTGCAGTTTATGGTCAGGCGAATGCCGTGCGCCGCCGAACTTGAAATAGCTGTGGGATGCCGCCAGCGCGTCGCCGTCGAGCACGATCTCAACGTCGCCGCCGTTGCGCGGGGTGCGGCCGAACATCTCGTGCTGGCCGCCCTCGCGGAATTTGCGCAGGTAAGCGAACGGGCCGTCCGGCGACGGCACGCTGGAATCGTCTTCCTTGATGCGTCCGCGCATCTCCGCGACCAGCTGCTTCTGCAGCGGCGAGGTGTGGCCGAGCAGGCTCTCGGTGTAGTCGTTTTCGCTTTCCAGATATTGCCTGATGTCGGCATCCAGGATCGAGGGATCGCGCAGCACCTCCTGCCATTTGGCGTCCTTGAGCCACGCATAATCGTCCGTCACCGTGATGCCATGAGTGGTGAAGGAATGCGGGCGGCGCGGCGCCACCGGCGCCTGCAGTGAACGGCCTTTGGTCGTCGATTGGGTCAAGCGATCCTCGTTTCAGTCGGTATTGCCACTTGCGCTATTGTCATGCGCGGGCCAGAAGCGCGTCTTCGCGCCAAGGACCCGCGCATCCATCAAAAAGAAAGCCTTCCTCAAGCGGATGGATTGCCGGGTCAAGCCCGGCAATGACGGCAATTGGCTGTTGGGCATTATATCGGAACCCGTTACCCATGTCTCCGAACACCCGTTACCCATCTCTCCGGACCGTATACTTGTCCCGGCCATCCACGTCTTTCGTGCTTTAGGTGAAAGCCCAGACGTGGATGCCCGGCAACGCAGACAAGTTTACGCGGTCTGCGCAAGGCAGACCGCTTCGGCCGGGCATGACGGTGCGTTGGATATTATAAAGCGTTTCTCACGCGCTCACGCTTTCGCCGAGCCATTCGATCGCGGCTTCGGTTCCGCCCTTGCCATGGGGGATGTTGAGGGCGTTGAGGCCGACTTCGATGACGCCGAGCGTGCCCAGGATCATCGGTGCATTGACGTGGCCCATATGTGCGATGCGGAATGCCTGGCCGGAGAGGTCGCCAATGCCGGTCCCCAGCACCACGCCGCATTTTTCCTTGCAATAGCGCTGCAGCGCGGCGGGGTCGTGGCCGTTCACCGTCACCGTCGTCACGGTGTTGGAGCGCTCGTTTGCTTCCGCGATGTTGAAGCCGATGACCTGGCCCTCGGCCCAGACCGCGACAGCGCGGCGAACCGCTTCGGCGAGCAGCCGGTGGCGCAGGAAGGCATTTTCCAGGCCTTCGGCGTGGAGCATGTCGATCGCCTTGCGCAGCGCGAACAGGAGATGCACCGGCGCCGTGCCGGCATATTTGCGGTAATGCTCGCTGCCATCGCGCTCGGTCCAGTCCCAATAGGGCGTGCGCAGGTTTGCCTTCTTGTGCACCTCGCGAGCGCGGTCGTTGGCGGCGACGAAGCCGAGGCCCGGAGGCGTCATCAGGCCCTTCTGCGAACCGGACATCGCGACATCGATGCCCCAGGCGTCCATCTCGAACGGCACGCAGCCGAGCGAGGCAACGGTGTCGACCATGAAGAGCGCGGGATGACCCGACGCCTTGATCGCCTTGCCGATCGCTTCGACGTCGTTATAGGCGCCCGAAGCGGTATCGATCTGCACGGCGACGATGGCCTTGATCTTGTGCTCCTTGTCCAGCTTGAGGCGCGCCTCGACTTCGGCCGGGCGGATCGCGCGGCGCCAGTCGCCTTTCAGCACCTCGACCTCGGCGCCCATCGCGGCCGCGGCATTGCCCCAGCCGATCGCGAAGCGGCCGCTTTCCAGCACCAGCACCTTGTCGCCCCGCGACAGCACGTTGGAGAGCGTCGCTTCCCACGCGCCATGGCCATTGGCGATGTAGATGTAGGAGTGGCCCTTGGTCGCGAACAGTTTTGAGAGATCGCCGAGCAGGCCGTGCGTCAGGTCCAGCATCTCTTTGGAATAAATATCGAGCGCCGGACGGTGCATCGCCTGAAGCACTTCGTCGGGCATGGTGGTGGGTCCGGGGATGGCCAGAAATTCCCGGCCCGCGCGAACGGTCATTTTTCTTATTCCTTATCGGTGGAACGCGGAATCAAGGCGCCCGAGGTTTGGTAGGACTGGAGCATGACAATAATCGATTGAAACCTTCATTGCGAGCGCAGCGAAGCAATCCAGAATCACAAATAGGGAATGGATTGCTCCGAGGAAGGCCTTGCTGCTCCGTGCAATGGCCGCACCCTTCTATCTCGTCGTCCCGGCCCAGTGCGCAATTGCGCACGGGGGTCGGGACGACAGCCATTGGCTATTTTCCCATTGCCCCCGCGATCGCATGCCAGATCTGATCCTTCAGCTCGGTCGCCGGCGGGCTCGGGATCGTCACCGCCGGGCCGTCGCGCTTCCGGCACGCCTCGACCAGCCGCAGCACCCAGATCTCGCCGTCGGTGTAATAGAGGTCGCCGCCGCCATTATAGCCCGCAATGGTCGGGCCGATGCCGGTCACCTGATATTTCGCGGTCACCATGCCGGCGTTCTCCAGGTCGGCGGTGAGCCGCGCGCGCTCGGCGTCGAGATCGGCGCTGATGTGGTGCGTCACCGCGCCGGTGTATCGGCTGACGCCGACGCCGCGATCCTGCGTCGCCGCGCCGAGCCACACCGGGCGTTTTTCCTCGCCCTGGTCCAGCACCTTCCAGTAGCGCACGTGGTTGCGGCGATCGGCGCTGGCGCCGATCGGTTTTTCGTAAGCCAGATCCTCGCGGCGTTCCTGATAATAGAGATTGCTGACCGGCGCATCCTTGTAGGGGCGGTCGAGCAGCACGGAGCCTATGATCTCGATCGACGATTTCAGCGTGATCGGATCGGCCGGATACCAGCCGGCCTGATGCATCGCGCAGATCACGTCGCGCTGATCGCCGATCAGGCCGACATTCATCGGGTCGCCGGGAATGCCTTGTCCCGTGCGCGTCACCATCGGCAGATCCGCAAGCCCTTTCTGATGCTCATAATGCGTCCACAGCCCGGGCAGGACCAGATAGGCGAGCAAGCCATAGCCGCAAAGGATGAACAGGATGAGCGTAACCGCGCGGCGCAGCCCGCCGCGATGTTTTGGCAGTGGTCCATCAACTTGTGTGTGCGCCACAGCGTTGCTCGTTGAGTTGCGGCACTTCTCCCTCGCCCCGCACTTCGCGACGAGAGCTAGGATCTTAGCGTCTGGTCTCGCGGCAACCCGCGGCTTCGGCCTCTTCGACCGAGCAGAACCAGCGCGTGCCCTTGCTGATCTTCATTTCGATCTTCGCATACCAGCGGCTGGTGGGTTGGTGGAAAATGCACTCGCCGGAACGATTGACGTTGCCCTTGATGGTGCAGTCGGGCGACGGCGCGACCGAGCCGGAGGCCGATGCCAATAGGATGGTGATGGCGTTCTCGGGCGGTTTGGCGGCGCCGAGAATGGCGGTCTTCTTGTTGCGGGCGCGCCAGTCCCACGGCGCGATGAACGCGCCCTGCCACATGCCGGCCTTGGCCTCGCGCGCCGCCTTTTCATCCGCCTCATAGTCGCGGGAAATCCGCGTGAACGCCAGCGCCCAGCCGTTGGCGACCATCCATTTCTGGACGTCCTCGCCGCCGACCTCGCATCGCGCCACGGTGCGGCCGCGACGATCGACGCTGCGGGTACGGCAGGTCCAGCTCTTGTTGCCAAAATGCTTGATCAGTTCGTCACGCGCAGCGACGCCGCAGGTCCAGCGTTCGCTCTTGTTGTTGAGGCAGAGCTGATCCACCGCCGGCGCGTCGATGCCACCGAGCCGAATGCGGGTATTGCCGATCTGAAGCTGGTCGCCTTGGCGGATTTTCGGGACGCCGGTGATGTCGGCGGCGTGCGCCATCGTGGGCAGCAACAACGTCAGAGCGACGCAAAGCCAGGTCTTTGATTTCAGCGTCTGCAAATTCATCGGCAATCCCGGCGCGAAAATATTGATGACAATTGCGCGGATTGTGCGGACATTGAGGCCGGCTTGCCAGTGCTCTGGGGCCGCATGGCTTTCAACTTCCCGTCAGAAATCGGCGCTTTCGACTCGTCTCAGCTTACGAGTTTGCGTCGTGCCGCATATCCCTCTTTCGTGGGATATGCGCTGCTACGCGCTTTTTCCCCGCATCATCACCCCTCGCGCCAGCGCCAGCCCCATCAGCACGAAGGCCGAGGTCACCTCGGGGCCACCGACCAGGATGCGTGTCGGGGTCTTCATCTTGTTCCACTCATACGCCTTGTAGGGTCCGTGGCGGCCGCCTTCGCCGACACCGGCGACGATGCAATGCAGCGCAGGCGTGAAGCTCGACGCGTCAGCGCCGAGATGCGCGAGCGCCATCAGGGCCAGCGCCGCATCGAAGGCGTTCATCTCGTGGGTGATCAACTCGCCCTCGACATAGGCCAGCACGCGGCCGCGGATGAAGTCGAAGGTGTTTTCGGGATCGATCGCCAGCCGCGCCGCCGGCGGCAGCGCGATGAAGGCCGCATAGCAGCGGCCGAAATAGGCGCAATAGAGCTCCGGCAGATAATAGATATGCGAGCGCGGATTGGAAAACGCGCCGCTTTCCACCAGCCGCTTCTGGAAGCCGATGATGCGATGAACCGTCTCCAGCCGTGACGGCGTCTCGATGATCTTCCAGCGCGCAAGGTTGCGGAAGCTGACCTCGAGGATGTCGAGATTGAGCGTCGGGTCGAGGTCGTTGCCGTAGGGCCGGTCGCCGGCGAGGTTGTCGATCCATGTCACGACGCCGCCCTCGTACTCGACGTTGTCGTTCAGCGGCACCGTCACGCGCGGCTCGTTGGCGCCGCTGCGGACCTGATAGCCGGCGTAGAAATCCAAAAGCGGCTGATCGAGGATCGGATCGGTCGAGCCTGCCTGCGTCGCCGCCGAGAATGAGCAGGCGGTGGTGTCGCAGTCCGGCACGTAGATGCCGAAGCCGAGATCCTGCTTGATCTGGGAAAAGAATTTTGAAAACCGCGGATGCGGCAGCGGCGCCAGCGCGGTGATGACGCGCACGGTGGAGCCGTCATGCGAGGGCACTTCCTCGGCGCTGGTGGCGAGGCAAAAATCGACCATCTCCGAGATGGCGCGGCGCGACGCAGCCGTCTGGTCCACGGAGGCGAGGCCGGTTTCGACAAAGCTGAGCAGCGCCTCGGTGAAGAAGGCGTCGTAATAGGCCGAGCGGTGCCGGATCTGCATCGGCTCCCACATCGGCTCGGCGATGCCGGTCCAGGGCGGATTGATCAGCGCGCGGGCCGGTGAATGCGCGATGAAGATCCGCGCCAGGCTGAACAGCAGGGTCGAGTTCTTGTAGCCGCGCGAATTGAGCCCGGTCAGCGCCATCAGCATTTCGCGCCCGCCCATGTCGGCATCGCCGAGCAGGTTGAACGCGGCATAGGTCGGGATGAAGCCGTTTTTGGCAAACGAGCGCAGCAGATGCGCGCCGCAGGTCCGGATCACGCGCTCGATCTCGGCGAGGTCAGGCGCTTTTGCAGGCGACACGGCCGGCGCCGGCTTTGGGTGGCGGACATCGATCGTCGCCATCAGTTCGGCGATGGGTGTACCTACCGCTTCCCAGTCCGGCGCGTCGTCGTCGCGGGCGCGGGTCAGTGCCTCACGCAGCGACTGCAGCCGGCCTTCGTCGCGAAGTTGCGGCAATCCGGTACGGCGCAGCAGCGGCCGCAGCGCGGGGTTGCCGAGCGCGGTCCGATAGAATTTCCCAAGATGAGGGTCGCCGCCGGCATAGTTCAGCAGCAGCGGATCGCAGACGTCGTACAGCGACGGACCGTCCTTGCGGGCGGTCAGCGCGCGGTAGGCGGCGCCGGCGAAATATTGAAAGCCCATGCAGTCTCTTTTCGCCGGAACCGTGAACCGAGGGCCGTCGAATCTACCGCCGGCCTGCAAGCCATTGAAAATGATACAAATCAGCGGGAAATACAAATGTGACTGATGTCACATAAAATGTCCCGATTTGGTACCATCATTCTCTTGGGGAACGTCATGCGCCAAAGGAGGTTGCCCGCAATGGCCGTGCGGGTTAAGGGTTTCTTTGTTGCGGTGCCGCAAATTGCCACAATTCGACGGCACACCAATTCGCAACCCCTCAAACCTAAACGGCACTGGCGCGACTAACTTGGCGCGCCCTGGTCAACGATTGGGAATTGAAACAATGGACGGTAGCAAGCCAAGCATCTCTCGCCGCTCGGTCACCGTGGCCGCCGCTTTGGTCGGCCTGGTGTCACTGGCGATCGGCGCCCATGCTGCGCTCAACAAGCGTTCGCTCGATGCTGCCAAGGCGATCGCGACCGAACAGAATTTCGACGTCGCCACCAAGACTTCCCGCGTCGCACTGGTCATCGGCAACGGCCACTATCCCGACGCCTCGGCACCATTGGCGCAGCCGATCAATGACGCCCGCGGCCTCACCTCGGCGTTGCGCGGCAAGGGCTTTGACGTCGACGTGGTGGAAGACGCCACCAAGGACGACATGGCCCGCGCCATCGGCCGGCTCAAGTCCAAGATCAAGCCCGACAGCGTGGTGATGCTGTTCTTCGGCGGCTACGGCGTCCAGGTCGGACGCCAGAGCTACATGATCCCGGTCGATGCCGCGATCTGGAAGGAAGCCGATGTCCGCCGCGACGGCGTCAGCATCGAGTCCGTGCTCGACACGATGAAGGAGCAGGGCGCCAAGGTTAAACTCGTCGTGGTCGACGCCTCGCGCCGCAACCCGTATGAGCGCCGTTTCCGTTCCTACTCCCACGGCCTGGCACCGATCTCGGCCCCCGAAAACGCGCTGATCCTGACCTCGGCGACGCCGGGCAAGGTGGCCGACGATTCCAAGGGCCAGTACAGCGTGCTGATGTCCGAGCTGCTCAATAACCTCGCCGCGCAAGCGGGCCTCGAAACGGCGTTCAACAAAACCCGCGTGACGATCTCCCGCGCCAGCGAAGGCGAGCAGGTTCCCTCGGTGTCGTCCTCGCTGCTCGAAGACGTCAGCATCGGCGGGTAAGTACCCCTCGTCATGCGCGGGCTTGACCCGCGCATCCATCAAGCAAAATATCTCTCAAGATCGATGGATGGCCGGGTCAAGCCCGGCCATGACGGCTAATGCCGTCACTTCGCGTCCGCGGCTACCATCACCGGGCGCACCGGATCGCCTTCCCGCAGCAGGGCGCCGGCGCGGGCGACCACGATATCGCCTTCGACGATGCCCTCGCGGATCTCGACTTGGCCCTGCTGCATCAATCCGGTTTCGACCCGCCGGGTCTCGACGCGCTGGCGCTTCACCACCTGCACCACGGTGCCGGCATTGCCATAGAGGATCGCGGTCAGCGGCACCGAGATGCCGCAGCTCTGACCGGTCTTGATCTGCGCCCGTCCGGAAGAATTGACCAGAAGCCGGCGGTTGGTGGTGACGGCGATGAACACCTGGGCGAGCTGGCTGTTGGGCTCGACCGTGGTCGACAGCCGACGCACCCTGCCATCGACTTCGCCGGCGCCGATCACCTTGATCCGTGCGCTCTGGTTGATCTGAAGTTTTGCGATGTCGCGGGTCGGCACCAGCCCGACCAGGTCGAATTCGCTGCGGGCGATGATCGAAAACAGCGCCTCGCCCTTGCCGGACGCCATGGCGCCGACCGCGGCGGTCGAGGCTGAAACCAGCCCGGCGACGGGCGCCTGCACCAGCACCGTGCCGCCTTCCGGGAGTGTCAGCCGGGCCAGCGTCTGGCCCGCGGTGACGGTGTCGCCGGCATCGATCAGCACTTCGGCGACCTTCAGCCCCATGCGCTCGGGCCGCACCTGCGTTTCCTCGCGCGCGATGATGGTGCCTGACACCTCGACATTGTTGCCGAAGCAGGATTTCGCGGCCTTGAACACGGTGACCGCCGCGCCCTTGGGCGCCGTTTCCTCGTCGGCGGCAAACGCCGGCGGCGCGGCCAGGCTGAGCGCCCCCGCAAGCATCAGGGCAGGCAGCTTGAGGTCGCGCGCGGTGATCATCGGCGTTTCATTTCCAGTTTCGGGCCCATAAATACCAGAAATGGATACCAGATGCCCGACCGGCGCGCCAAGCGGCAAGAAGACCACCAAGGAGGCCCAAACCGCGGCTCAACCGCCTGCCAGGCTGACCAGCTTCGCCGCCGGCTGGCCGGCCGCCAGCGGCACGCCGGCAAGTTCATCGGCGCGGGCGATATGGGCCGCGATCACAGGGTTGATGATGCCGGCATGGGTCATCGCGAGCATATGCCCGGCATCCGGCAGATGGCGCAGTTCGGCGCCGTCGATGTCAGCGGCCAGCCGGCGGACGATGCGCTGAGTCAGGTTCGGCGATTGCCCGCCGGACAACAGCAGCGTCGGCACCCGCAGCGAGGCCGCCGCCATCGTCACATTCTCTTCGGCGAAGGCGGCGGCGAAATCGTACGGCAGCCGTTCGGCATGCTCGATCATGCGGATGCGCGCGGCGACAGGCAGTTCCTCGCGCGGGCCGGAGCCGCACCAGAACTCGGAAAACTTGTCGATCGCCTCCAGCACTGACCCGTTCCAGATATCGTGGCGCACCTCGGTGGCCAGATCAGCGAACTGGTCGTGCAGCCGCCGGTCCGGCGCGCTTTCGCGCAGCAGCGTCGGCAGCACCGGCTCGATCAGCGTCAGACTGCGGATGCGATGCTCATACGCCGGGTCGGTCGCGATCTTGAACGCGATGGCGCCGCCATAGGAATGGCCGACCAGATGGATCGAGCCATTGGCCTGATCGAGCGTCTCGCGCAGGCACGCCACTTCCTGCGCCAGTGTCAGCGGCAGGTCGAACGTGCAGGCCTTACTGCCATAGCCGATCAGATCGGGCGCGATCAGTTTTGTGCCTGGCCCAAATTCGGCGCCGAGTTTTGTCCACTGGCGTCCCGAACCGAGCGAGCAATGCAACGCGACGACGCAAGCGGTGGCGTTTTGTCGTGAAGAGATTGGAGTCAAAATGTTCATCGGAGCAATCCTGTGTGTTCGTTTCGGAAATGACTTTCTCTCCGTCATGGCCGGGCTCGACCCGGCCATCCATCTTCTTCGAAGGACTCTTGCGAAGAGGGATGGATGCCCGGGTCAAGCCCGGGCATGACAACGTTGGTGGTGTGTGGACGTGCAGCGTCATCGCTTCGTGATCACCACTTCGAGATACTCGCTCGGCACCACCATGGTGCCGTTGCTGGCGCGGTTCATGCGGACGATCAGGGCATGCAGATCATTGTGCAGCTCTTCCTGCTTGGCCGGCTCGAGCGCGGCGAACGCTTTCAGCACCGGGCCATAAAACGTCTTGAACACGTCGAGGAAATGCTCGGCCGAGCGGTAGCGGAAATTGAAAAGCCGGGATTCCGCCTTGATCGTGGCGGCGCCGGCATCGAACATTTCGGTGAGCCGCGTGCGGGTGCCCCACATCGCCGGCGATTTCGCGCCCGCGGGCGGCGGCAGATGTTTGCCGAGCGTCTTGAATACCTGGCCGATGAAGCCGTCCGGCGTCCAGTTGGCGAGGCCGATCTGGCCCTTCGGCTTGCACACGCGCAGTAGTTCCGAAGCGGCCTTGTCCTGGTTCGGCGTGAACATCACGCCGAAGGTCGAGAGCACGACTTCAAAAGAGTTGTTGTCGAAGGGGAGGTTCTCCGCGTCGGCCTCGCGAAACTCCATCGTCATGCCTTCGGCATTGGCGCGCGCCCGGCCGCGCTCCAGAAGCGCCGGCACGTAATCGGTCGAGGTTACCTCGCACCAGCGGCGCGCGGCGGCGAGCGAGGCCATGCCGTTGCCGGCGGCGACATCCAGCACCTTCGAGCCGGCCTTGAGGTCGAGCGCCTCGCACAGCTGCTCGCCGACGATCTGCAGCGTAGAACCGACGATGGCGTAATTGCCTGACGACCACGCCGCCTGCTGCCTGGTCTTCAGCGCGGCCAGATCGGGAGCGGGCATCATGGTCGGGGCGGGGGTGGCGGCGGTAGCGGTAGCTGGGGTGGCCATGCGGTGTTCCTCCGGGTCATGCGGCCACAATGCGGGCCGCGATGAACCGAACATGCCGTTCCGAGGACCTAAAGACTCTGAGACGGGGCTGATTTTGCCTTGAGGCCACCCTGATTTTTCTGTGAGGCAGGCATCTGTTAGGTAAAACACGTCATGGCTGATTTGAGCGCGCTAATTGAGCGGCCCCGCCAGCAAAACCCGGCAGAACCGGGCGACAAGCGGGCCCGATCAAACGGTCACGGGGATCCTCGCGTGCAATTTCACTTCTCAAACCATGTGCTCGACAGCGCCGTGCGCGAATTGACCCGCGATGGCCAAATTGTCGCAGTCGAGCCGCAGGTGTTCGATCTGTTGATGTACCTGGTCGAGCACCGCGACCACGTCGTTACCAAGGATGATCTGATCGAGAGCATCTGGCACGGCCGCATCGTCTCCGAATCCACACTGACCAGCCGCATCAACGCCGCGCGCACCGCCATCGGCGACAGCGGCAAGGACCAGGCGCTGATCCGCACCATCGCTCGCAAGGGTTTTCGTTTTGTTGGAGATGTCAGCAGCGGTGCACTTGCACCGCGACCCGCGCTCAGCGGCGCCCTTGCGCCGCAAAGCGCGACCCCTGCATCCCTGGCGCGCCCGCCCGAGCCCGCGCACATCTCCCTGCCGCCGCTCGACCGCCCCGCGATCGCCGTGCTGCCGTTCACAAACATCTCCGGCGAGCCCGAGCAGGAATATTTTTCCGAAGGCATTTCGGAGGACATCATCACCGCGCTGTCAAAGCTGCGCTGGTTCTATGTCATCGCCCGCAACTCCTCTTTCGTCTATCGCGGCCGTCAGGTGCATCTGAAGCAGATCGGCGAGGAGCTCGGCGTCGGCTATGTCGTCGAGGGCTCGGTGCGCAAGGATGGCGACCATGTGCGCATCACCGCGCAGCTCAACGATGTCGTCACCGGCAGCCATCTCTGGGCCGAACGCTACGACCGCAACCTCGCCGACGTGTTTGCGGTGCAGGACGAGATCACGCAGGCCGTGGTCGCCGCGATCGAGCCGCAGCTCTATGCCGCCGAGAATTTCCGCAGCCAGCGCAAGACGCCCGACAATATGGACGCCTGGGATCTGGTCATGCGCGCGCTGTCGCATTACTGGCGGGTGACGCGATCGGACAATCTGGTGGCGCAGGCGCTGCTCGAAAAAGCCATCGCGGTCGATCCCCACTACGGCCAGGCGCTCAGCCTGCTCGCCGCCTGCCATACGTTCGCGGCCCATATGGGCTGGGAGGACATGCCGACGGCGGTGCGGGCGGCGGAACGCGCCGCGTTGGCGGCGATCCGCGCCGACTCTGAGGATGCGTGGGCGCATTATGCGCTGGCGAGCGTCTATCTGTTCAACCGCCGCTTTGACGATTGCATCGCCGAGTTCGAGCTGGCGCTGCGGCTCAATCCGAATTTTTCGCCGGCGCGCGGCATCTATGGCGTGGCGCTGTCCTATCGCGGGCGCTGGGAGGACGGCGACGCCGCCGCCCGGCAGGCGCTGCGCTTTTCCCCGCGCGATCCCTTTGCCGGCATCTATTGCGGCGTCGCCGCCTATTGCCAGTATGTCGGCCGCAACTACGAGGAGGCGATCCGCCTCTCCCGCGAAGCCCTGCGCCAGCGCCCCGATTTCGTCGGCGCCCACCGCGTGCTGACGGCGTCGCTGGGCATGTCCGGCTTCACCCACGCGGCGGCTGCGGCACTGGAGGGGTTGCGGAACGTGCAGCCGAATATCTCGCTGGCGTGGCTGTCCACGGAGATGCCGTATGAGCATGAGGTGGAGCGGGAGCATTATCTGGAGGGGTTCAGGCGGGCGGGGCTGGGGTAGGGGGACGGCTAACGGCGGGGCTCACGCCGCTTTCGTCAGAGGTCGCGCTCGTTCAATCCGCTTGCGCGCCAGTGGTGAATGCATCGCTTCCCATAGATCGCTTCGCCGCTGCACATCGAGCCAGAAATCCGCACGGTTGCCGAACGCGCGGGCGAGAATGAGCGCGGTCGCCGCGGTCACGTTGCGACGATCGTTGCACAGCTCGTTGACGTGCTTGCGTTGCACGCCCATGCCCTCAGCCAGCGCGCCTTGCGTCAGTCCGATCGGCTGCATGAACTCCTCGACGAGAATCTCGCCAATCGTCGCCGGCTTGCGTTTTGTCATCAGCATGGTTTGCCTCACAGGTAGCTGCGATCGTCTAAGCATACCTCTTCAGGTTTCCATCAGGAATTGACGGTCCATTGGCCTTGATGTATACCAATGGTATCTACCAATTACCGAAGGAGGGCGGATCATGAATTCACCCACCAAACCGCTCATACAATCGACCGCGAAGCTGTTCATGCATGGCCGCAGCCAGGCGGTGCGCCTGCCGAAGGAATTCCGCTTCGAGGGCACCGAGGTGCAGGTCAGCAAGGTCGGTGACAAGGTCATCCTTGAGCCGTTGAAAAAGCAGCCTATCGATCTCGATCAATTCTGGGCTGAGCTCGACGCGCTTGGTGCGCGGGACTTTCTGCCGGACGGAGTCCCGGACGATCCGCCGGTCGAACCCGACCCACGCATCTTCGTCGACGAATGATT
Organism: Bradyrhizobium sp. AUGA SZCCT0158; assembly: GCF_018130065.1. Taxonomy (GTDB): domain Bacteria; phylum Pseudomonadota; class Alphaproteobacteria; order Rhizobiales; family Xanthobacteraceae; genus Bradyrhizobium. The sequence continues at coordinate 33,388 of NZ_JAFCME010000045.1, forward strand.
TGCCTCGACACCAACATCGTCATCGGGATCGTGAGCGGACGCAATTCGTCGTTTCGTCACCGCGTTGGAGAACAGATGCGCGGGGGCACGCCAATAGGGTTGCCGGTCATCGCGTTATTCGAAATGCGCTACGGATTCGCCAAGAGCGACCGGCGTGAGCACAACGAATACTTGCTTGAACGATTTCTTGGGCTGGGCATCGATCTTCTCCCGTTCGAGCCGGAAGATGCCATGCATGCCGGCGATATCCGCGCCGACCTTGAAAAGGCAGGCACCCCGATCGGCCATTACGACATTCTGATTGCCGCGCAAGCGCGCCGCCATGGCGCTACCTTGGTGACGGCGAACGCCCGCGAGTTCGCGCGCGTGCCAGGACTGTTGGTGGCGAACTGGGAAGCATAGACCGCCAGCCCGTGAAAGCTGGCGGTCCATGCCGTCGCATTCAGCACTCACTGCACCGAACGATCTCGGCTCACAGCAAGAAATCCGCCGTCGTGAACTGGTGGCTGTTCGTCGAAATGATCTCCATGTCGGCCGCGCCGCCGTTGATGTTGAAGAACACGTGCTGGCCGTCGTCGTGGGTCTCGAACCAGAACTTGCCGGCCTGGGTGGTCGCACCGCTGGACGAGAAGGTGAACTGGCTGTTGCCGTTGGCGGAATTGCCGTCGGCGTCCATGAAGGAGACGTCGATCTTGTCGCCGACCTGGAAGTCGGTGATGCGGTCCGCGGCGCCGACCGCGCTCTCGTTCTCAGCGCCGAGGCCGACGAAGTAGACGAAGTTGTCGTTGCCCGTGCCGCCCGACATCACATCGGCCTTGCCGCCGCCGTAGAGCGTGTCTTCGCCGCTGCCGCCGAACATCGTGTCGATGCCATGCAGGTTGGACGCGACCGCGTCATTGTCGCCGACCAGATAGTCGTTGTCGCTGCCGCCGCTGATGCGGTCCGCGCCGGCGCCGCCGAAGATGTGGTCCTCGCCCGACTGGCCGTTCAGATTGTCGTCGCCTGCGCCGCCGTCGATCGTGTCGTCGCCGGAGCCGCCAAACACCTTGTCGGCGGAGTTGCCGTCCAGGATGATGGTGTCGTTGCCGCCCTGGCCGTTGACGAGCTTGGGGGCGGTCCCCGTCAGCTGGAAGTGAAAGTTGCTGTTGCCGCCCAGGTTCTGAAAACCGTCGCGCGCATCGTCCTGGGTCAGTTCGGATTGTTGTTCGGCGTAATCCAGCTTGTTGAATGGTTTCCAAGGATAAATCATCGTCGCGTTCCCTCTGTGCCGGCCGCCCAGAATGGGCTTGCCTGTGACGGAGAACATCGCAGGGAAGGCGGGCCGGCGCTGTTCCCTGGGGAACAGGCTGCTAGGGAGTTGTTTCCTCCGTCATTCCCCGATGCGCAATTGCGCATCTGTGGGCGCGCCTCTTGGCGCGAGCCCGGAATCCATCAAGCAGCAAGTGCTGTTGCCCGATGGATTCCGGGCTCTCGCTTCGCGAGCCCCGGAATGACGAAGGAGAGAGATGCGACAAATCGGCACGACGGCGGCGCCCGGCGTAGCCTTGGCGAAGCCGGGGCAAATCAGTTCCGATTTACGGAAATCGTGTCAAGTAGAAAATTTCCGTAAATCAAAAATATTTCTGTAGTCGGCCGACCCAAATCAGTGCGCATCTATCGCCATCCCGCCCTGGTCAGAAGGGCGTCGGCCGTCGTCACGGACGTTGGGCGGGTTGCGGTGGACGCTGGTTTACGCTGAGACGACGGCGTGGATAAGCGTACGGCAAAACCGTGTGGTCCTGGCGCCCGTTGCAGGCGTCAAGTTGCCGGAGAAGCGTGAGCTGAACCGGCAGCGACGGAGTCAACCAAGAACTCGTCTCCGGGGAGATCACGGCATAAGCCGTAAAGCCATTGCGCAGGGAAGGCCGGGTGTTCTCCGCTGCCCTGTATGCTCGTGTGCACTTTGTTTTGTGC
>NZ_JAFCME010000046.1 GCF_018130065.1 Bradyrhizobium sp. AUGA SZCCT0158
CAGCGCGCAGGACCTCAGCCAGTCCGGCACGGTGAGCTTTGACGACATCGACACCAACGACGTGGTGGACATCAGCTCGAGCTACAACAACGACATCGTCTGGAGCGGCGGTTCGCTGACGGCGGGGCAGATTGCGGCGCTGACGGCGGGCACCTTCACGGCGAGCGCGACCGATGCGGCGGCGCTGGGCACGACGCCGTGGAGCTACACCGCCAACGACGTGGCGCTGGACTTCCTGGACGACGGTGAAAGCATCACCTTCTCCTACACGGTGACGGCGACCGACGACAGCGGTGCGAGCGCCATCGACACGGTGACGATCACCATCAACGGCACCAACGATGCGCCGGTAGCAGTAAACGACAAGCTCGTCGTTTCGACGAATACCATTGCCGTGTTTTCGGCGAGCGCTCTGCTCGGAAACGATGGCGACATTGACGGAGATGGTTTGCGGATCATATCTGTGTCGGGTCCTGGCGTCGACGCAGGTAACCTCACCTTAGATGTCGACGCACAAACCATTACTTACAACTCGACCCTCGGCGTTGGTGTGGGGGCGGACGCGTTCACCTATGTCGTGAGTGACGGTTCAACTACATCAAGCGGGACAATGTCCATTGATGTCGTCAACGCCAATTCCGGCTTCAATCTCACGACCAGTTATTCGGGCGCCGGTTCCTACCAAGCGTCGTATCTCGATTTCGGCGGCGGTGCCGACGCCGGTACTGGAGCCGGGGGGAGCGATTTTCTCGTTGGAGGATCGGGTGATGACACTCTCCTCGGCGGCTCTGGAAACGACACGATCATGGGAGGCGCGGACGCCGATTCAATCACGGGCGGCACTGGCGTTGATCTCGTTATTGTGAATGCGGCAGTCGGCTCTTCCAGCGACTCTGCGCGTGATACGATCGCTGGCAACGGTAACGATGCAGGTGAGGATGCGATCACAGGGTTTGACTTGTCTAATGAGACCCTCAAAGTCGTTGCTACCAATGTGTCGAATTTTGTGCATGGCACTGACACAGCCATCGGCACGGCTGGCGCCGTAAACGATGGCACAGTGGGCAGCTTCACAGCTCTGACTGGCCTCATCGAGCTTAACCAGGCTACCAACAACGATTGGGACAATGCTGGCGATATCGCTGTCACCTTTGCCTCTCCAATTGGTACTTTCAATGAAGCGAACTTCGAGGCTCGCCTTCAATACAATCTGACAGGCACCAGTGGAAGCGACACCATTACGACGGGCGCACTGGATGACACCGTGAATGGCGGCGCGGGCAACGACACTATCGTGACTGGTTCTAGCAACGACACGATCACCGGCGGCACGGGCGCCGATTCAATCACGGGCGGCACTGGCGTTGATCTGGTTATTGTGAATGCGGCAGTCGGCTCTTCCAGCGACTCTGGGCGTAATACGATCGCTGGCAACGGTAACGATGCAGGTGAGGATACGATCACCGGGTTTGACTTGTCCAATGAGACCCTCAAAATCGTTGCTACCAATGTGTCGAGTTTTGTGCATGGCACGGACACAGCTATCGGCACGGCCGGCGCCGTAAACGATGGCACAGTGGGCAGCTTCACAGCTCTGACTGGCCTCATCGAGCTTAACCAGGCTACCAACAACGATTGGGACAATGCTGGCGATATCGCTGTCACCTTTGCTTCTCCAATTGGTACTTTCAATGAAGCAAACTTCGAGGCTCGCCTTCAATACAATCTGACAGGCACCAGCGGAAACGACACCATTACGACGGGCGCACTGGATGACACCGTCAATGGTGGCGCGGGCAACGACACTATCGTGGCTGGTTCCGGCGACGACACCATCACCGGCGGCACGGGCGCCGATTCAATGACCGGCGGCTCGGGGGCCGACATGCTCATTGTCGGCAGCGCGCAATCCCCGGGTACCATCAGTGGCAGCACCGTTATTGGATATGACGTCATTACCGACTTCGACATAGCCTTCGACACTCTCGATTTGGCGGGCACCCCTGTCACAGCCGGTAATACTGGCGGGCTTGTGAACGGCAGCAACTCCACCCTCACCATAGGTGGCAGTCAAGTCAGCCAGCATTCAATCACGAACGGCATAATAACCTTTTACAACGACGGCGGCTCGTTACTGAATCTGACATCCAACGCGGACGTCGCTGCAGCAGTGCAGTATCTGCACATTGCGGCCAACGACCTCGGAAACACTGGCACCACGGTGGCATTCACCGCTACGTTTAGCGGACCTGTTGCTCACACATTCATTTTCGAGCAGGTCGGCACCGCCCCAAGCGCAGCAAATGATATTCTGGTCGACCTTGTGGGAGTAACCGTAGCCAACCTCTCTACGCTAATTCCTTCGCATATCTTCCCGGCAGGCATTGCTGGAGAGTCCATCAACCTGGCGCTCACCAATCCTTCGGCTGACCCCAGCAATTTAATTACGGTCACGATTGCCGGCGTTCCCCTGGGTTGGAGCCTGAACGCCGGAACCAACAACGGCGACGGCACATGGATCGTCCACACCAACGATCCGAGCGCACTGACCGTCACCGCGCCGGTAGATTTCATCGGCGCGACGGTGCTGCACGTGAGCCAAACCTGGACCAACGCGGACGGCACCACGGGCATTGCAAAATTCTTCGACAACGTGGAAGCCTACGCGCCCGGTTCCCCAATCTTCGCCGTGTCGGGCGACGACAACCTGACGGGTTCGAGCGGCAACGACTTGTTCGTTGTCGCCCAACCGATTGGCCAGAATACGATCTATAACTTCGACACAGCGCACGACCAGATCGACCTGATCGGATACGCCGGCTTCACGACGTTTGTGGACGTTCAGGCCCAGACGATCAACAATGATCTCGGCGATGCCGTCATCACGTTGGGAGATGGCCAGTCGATCATCCTCCAGGGCGTCGACGCGAACTCGCTCTCGGCCGATGATTTCGTCTTCGATCAAACTCCGGTTGTGCAGAACGCCGGCAACATGGTGATCGGAGACGGGGCGATCATGCCGCTGAGCGGCATCATCGAAAACACCGGCACGATCGAATTGAACTCGACGGGTGCCGAAACCGACCTCCAGCTTATCCAGCATGGCATCTCGCTCGAGGGGCACGGGCAGGTCATACTGTCCGACAGCACCGAGAATGTGATCACCGGAACGGTCTCGGACGTCACGCTGACGAATGTGGACAACACGATCTCGGGCGCCGGACAGCTCGGCGCAGGGCAGATGATCCTGATCAACGAAGGCACGATCATCGCCACCGGCAGCAATTCCCTCGAGATCGATACCGGTGCGAATACCATCGTGAATTCCGGAACACTCGAAGCGACCGGTAGCGGCGGGCTGGTCATCGACAGCAACCTTGATAATTCCGGATTGCTGTGGGCGAATGGAGCAGACATCACCCTCAACGGCAGCGTAACTGGCGATGGCACTGCGTTGATCGATGGCGTAGCCACGATCGAGTTCGAAGCGGCCTCATCTGTTAACGTAACGTTTGCTGCCGAAGCGACTGGAACGCTCAAGCTTGGCGACTCCTTCGACTTCAGCGGAATCGTTTCGGGATTTAACGAGGATGACCACTTCGATCTGCTCGATGTCTCGTTTGGAGAAGGCACCAGCGTAAGTTACGTTGAGAATTCGGAGGAGACCGGCGGAACCCTAACGGTGAGCGACGGCGTTCACACCGCCAACATCTCGTTGCTCGGCGACTACTCGGCGGACGGCTTCATATTCGCGGCAGACGCCACCACGGGCACACTTCTGTCATACCGGGACGATCTGATCTAGCTGATCGACAGAATGCGTTTGGATACAGTGCGGAGCTGATGGGGGGAAGCCCGACGATTGGTCCTGGAACGGGAGAAAGAGTATGACTAGGGCAGGGACAGCTCGGAGCGTTCATAAATGGCGATCAGGATCAGCGAGGTAAAGTCGTCCAGGCTCTCAGATGACAAGAAGGAAGTCATCGTCGGCGGAAGCGGAAAATATATTGGCGACGTGGAGCTTAAAATCGCGCGCGAGTGCTTGGACGATTTTATCGATGCCCTCGTCAACGCGCGGGGCACGCTTGAGCCAACCCTTGCAGTGGCCCCGGGTGCAGACGCCGCCGCGGGATCCAAGCGAAAGGCTCGCTCGGGCGACAACCCGAATGAAGTCAGATTTGAAATCCCCAAGACCTTCGCCGTGACGGCGGACACGGAGGGCAGGGGCCTGGTTCTGCTTATTCTCAATCACCGGCTGGAAAACCAGGAAGGGTATGCGCTGAGCCCGGATGCCGCACGACAAGTAGCTGGGGGACTGACCAAGAGCGCGGACGCATTGCAAGCATCCCCGGTCGCCGGCGAACTCAACAAGTGAGCCCCCTACGGATGTGCGTTGTAGTGAGCAACTTAACGCCGATGTCTAGCCATTTGGAGTCTGCAGCAGGTTGGCATGTCCCGCGAGCGGTGAATCCAACCGATAATCCTTCTTGGAAAATCTCTTGCCTCGTTGTCGTCGGGCAGAGTTTTCTGCGATGGCGGCCGCCTCTGTTGGGCGCGCCGGCGTCCTTTAGGCGCACAGGTTGAGTGCGTCCTGGCCGCGATGGCCCAGATCCTGCGGCGGCTCGCATCGCGGGTCGCTCGGCCGCCACCCGCTGAGGCAGCTGTGTATTGCGTAGCGTCAGAGTTGCGTAAGAGGCGTCAGGGCCGGTTGATCAAAGCCGGTCGCTCATAGTGAAGTGACCGAACGACACCGTCAGTTACAGCCGACTTTTGCAACAAAATCCATCGATTGTCGGACCTCGCGCGAGGTCCGACTTCAGTCCGGAATGCGCACCAAAGCGGACGTCCGCCGACCGCCTTACGGATTCACGCCTAGTCCAATCGCTTTCCGCCCGGGCAACAAATAACCCTAGGCCAGGGGCAAGCCGCCACGCACATCACCGTCCGACACGCGTGGGTCATTCATTCGAAAAGCATCGGATTTGGAACTAATCGATTATGGCTCTTCGTCCAAAGGTTCTGTGAGACCGCAATCGGGTCTATCGAGACTCTTGACCACCAAGCTCGTTCGTCCCCAAAGCGGTGATTGTCTCGGTGATGGGCGCGGCACAGCGGCACCGCGAATTCGTCGCTGACCTTCCGACCTAACGCCTGTGGTTGTGCGAACCTCACATGATGGGCGTCCGCGGGGCTACGTTCGCAGATCAGGCAGGGATGAGATGCTACAAATCTTAGGTGTGCCTTGTCGCGGAGGTAGCGAAGTTTGGGAATGGCCAAGGCTCCGCTTTCGACTTTTGAATCCGCGGAGGAGGTAGACACAGCCTCACCGGGGACATCGCTAACGACGATGCATTTTTGTATCTTGAAAGCAGAAGCAGCTTGCTCGGGTGCAGGCTTGACCTTTCGCGGCCGGCCCCTTGGTCGCCGTGCGTTCTCGGTTTCGGGGTTGGCCGAGGGCAGCACAGTTACTGCCGGATCAGGAGGAGCGATTGCAGGTTCAACCACCGCGATTGGCTCGGGGAATGCGCCTGACGGGACGCTCTTGACTGAGAAGGCGTCTTCGACCCGCCGCGCATCATCCGTTGATAGGCGATTTTTGGTCTTTAGAATGGCTATCGCTCGGGTGGGCAGATCCTCTTCCGAAAGCCTCTCGATCTCTTGGATAAGCTGCGTCGCAGCCAATGCGGACTCTGCGGCCGACAATTTATCCCGCAACAGCATCGTGCCGGAGCCACCGGGTCGCGATTGCTTGTTCTGAGCGGACCCCAGCACAATGTCGGGATTGGGCGGGAGGCTGGTATCGAGGATCTTTTGATCTTCTGCCCGGGGCGTGGCCACATCGGGCGGCGCGTCGAGATCATCATCCCCCGCGATACCGACCATCGTAAACAGGGCGTAACGCCGTGCGTAGGTGAGGGCCGCTCCCATGCGGCGAGGTGCAGATGCCTCCGACAACTGGCAGACCGGCCAGTCTGAAGAGATCCACTCCCCTGAAGTATGCAGCAGGAGAGTGGTCAGGTTGACGATCCCATTGGCACGGTCGATGTCGGTAGTCTGTGCGATGGCAATCTGCTGGCCGCCCAAGGCCTTTCTAACAATGTCAAGACCGCTCGCCAGGGAGGCATAGCGAAAGGTCTGGGGACTGTCTGATCGGTTGTTGTAGACCGTCCCGATCAATGCCTTCTCTGGATTCGAGAGGTCAATCTGAGCCTTCGCTAAGGCGGTGGCGATGGCCGCGACATTCTCACTGGACCGATGCATGGGCGGCCTCCATCTCGACGCGGTCGAAACTAATCGCTCCTGATTTTGACCGTCTCGCTCGGATGCCGTGGCCCATGGCTTCCTTGGCGTCTTCTGGCATCAGACCTTTCAATTCGCTCTTGGCTCGCTCGTGGTTTAAGTGGGCTTGTTGCGTGTCCCGGAACAGTCCGGCAAATTCAGCCCACGAATTGGAGGCATTCATATCCACCACCCGAACCGCTTGGATTCGTGGCTTTGGCGGCTCGCAGTCGAACAACGCGGGAGTTTCGCCGGTCTTGACGGCCTGCCAAAAGGCCTTCTCTGCCGCGATCAGAACCGTCTGGTAGATCGGATCGGCCTCGATGGCGAGTTCGACCCAGTTGCCGCCTCCGGTGATGATCGACAACACGGAGGTCCTGGTGTTAGCGACCAGCATGTTGTGCTGGAGCTGGGCCATGTGCTTTTCCGCTGCGGCCACCTCTGAAAACGACCAGGGCAGCATGAACTTGGCTTCGAAGACGGCGCCCGTTTCTTTGATGACGCCGTCGAGGGTGGCGGCCATCCAGGGGATTGTCCGGTGAACTACGTGGCGTTGGACATGGGCAATCCGATAGCCCGAACTGGTCTCATACCAACGTCGATTGAGGTCCTCGGTTACGAGTCCGAGCTGAACGATCAATTCTCTCGAAAGATCGACCGGGGATCTCTCACCTCGCTTTTCCTTCCAAAGGCGAACGAGGGCTTTCTCGTCCTTTCCCATGATGATCCGGGCGTCGGAGCCACCGATGAAGTGTCGTCGGTCACGCAATGCCTTCGCGCTGACAATTTTTGGTATAGCTCCGCCGTTCACCAAAACGGTGCCTTTCGTCATTTGACTACTCCGAATCTGATTATTCTGATACAAAGAGATCATACATAATGATCTAAAAGGATCAAGAGGTTTGTTTAGCCCATCTCAACTTCGTGCAGCGCGAGCTCTTGTCGGATGGTCGCAGAGCGAAATCGCAAATGCTGCAGGACTATCAGTTCCTACTATCAAGCGAGCTGAAGCCGACGGGGGCATCAAGGTGTCCGAGGAAGCCGTGGCCGCAATCGCAAGCGTGCTGAAAAAGGTTGGCGTCGAGTTCATCGAAGAAAACGGCGGAGGTGTTGGCGTCCGGCTCCGGAAGGCACAAAGCCCTGCTCGACTTAAATAAACCGAATGCAAAGAGCAAAGAAACTCAACAGCTTCATGTGAGCCCAGTCTTGGCCAACACCTTGCCGAAGGAGCCGTTTGGTTGATTGAGACTTGCTCGGCCTCGTTGGCGGTTTTAAAACAGATGTGCAACGCTGGCGGCAGCAGGAATCGTTGAGCCGCTGCCGTGTTGGCGGAAGTGAAGGGCAGGCGTTACCCCTGGGGAGGGTGCAATGACGGTTGCTCGAGAAGTTATTGGCGCTTCCGGATAAGACTGCGCGCGTGGTGAAAAGTCCCGGACCATTTGATGGCTTGAATGAACCAGGCCTCATTTATGACGGCTATGTCGACCGGGATATGCAATTTCCAGCTCAGGCCATTGATCCAGACGCAATCTAAGTCGTCTATCTTTGAAGGCGCATTACTTAGGGACCACATGCGCGCTGCGATTTTCGGTGTCTCTTGGCGTGCCATTCGAGCTTCGTAATCGAGTATCTTCGTTGGGTCACAGAGGTAAGCAAGGCAATCCCGTTATTGACTCCAATACCCTCGAAGAGAAACCGGTCAAGCTAGAGCGCTTCTGCCAGCAAGAACAGAATTCCAAAAAGCCTGTTATGCAAGCCGTGGCGCAGGTTTTGGGTAAGAAGTAGGGGGGTGGCACTTTTGAGAACATGCCCGCGGCCCCGATTGCGTCTTCTTGTGGAGTTAGACCGGAAGTGAGCGGCACGCGGTCAAATCGACGCGAACCAAAGCGGACATAAACGCTGCGACGCGGTAGCAGTGGACAAAGCTCGTCACCCCGCCGGCAATCTTAGTTGCACCGTAATGCACCGCAGTCCTATGGGTAGGGAGCTTGGGGCGATGATTCCTTCCGAAAAAATGGCGCTCTTTGTCGACGGCCCGAACCTCCACCACACGGCGAAAGCCTTGGACTTCAGCATTGATTTCAGGAGGCTTCTCGCCGAGTTCAGGACGCGCGGCGTGCTTGTCCGTGCTTATTACTACACGATCATCGCTGAAGAGTTTCAAACGACCCGGCCCCTCATCGATTGGCTCGACTATAACGGTTTCACAGTGCGTACGAACTCGATCAAAGAGTTCGATGATGGTCAGGGCCGGCGGAAATACAAGCGCAATATTGGAGTCGAACTCGCAGTCGATGCGGTCGAGATTGCGAAGCATGTAGACCACATATTGTTGTTTTCTGGGGACGGCGATTTTCGTCGCCTTGTGGAAGCAATCCAGCGCCTCGGTCCTCGCGTCACAGTCGTATCAAGCATGCGAACGAAACCTGCGATGATCGCTGACGAATTGCGTCGGCAGGCGGATACGTTCCTCGAATTGGATGACCTCAAGGCTGCGATAGGTCGGTCAAAGGATGAGAGCAGAATGCGCAACCAGAGGGATGAGTTTTCGTAGGGACAACATTCCCGCGCGGGCCTTCTCGACATGCCTCTACCGGCCGCTTGAGGACCAACCCGCTTGGAATCCGAGTGGATGCGCGCACGATTGTTCTTGAAAGTTGCGCGCGCAATAGGTCTTCACAGGAACTGCCTGGTGCCGTTGCGGCTATCCTCTTTGTGTCTCGGTTTCAGCACACTCGATGTGTTTCGCAGCGGGAACTTCAATTTTGACTCCACACTCGTCGATACCGGGGGCAGTCTCTGGGATAACCGGGGCTGGCGGATCGAGCATTTTTAAGCACTAATTTATTTGCGCCCGGCGGGTCCCAGCGCGCGAATGCCTGCGACCCCCGACATATCTGCTGATCAGTTCGCAGACAATAACGGACGCAAGGACTAAGATCGCTACACCCTGTGATAGTTCGCCTGGAACAGCAGCCTAGGCCTGTTCCGAGGAGCCTAGACGCTCGCTGCAACCGCAGCTGGCGCCGGCGCACGCCGCCACCACGAACCGGCACGACCGAGGATCAGGATTGAAACAATCAGCGTGGCGCCAAGCCCCGTCGGGGTGGACGTGAAGTAAGCGGCGATGAGAACGAGCGCGATGCCTAGCATGGGGAGTTCGTAGGCGCGGAAGCCACTCCTCAATCCGATGCGGAACAGGAAGCCGACCGGAATAGCAAGCACCACCATGTCATAGATGGCGAGATAGGGCATGGCCAGAAGCGTCCCCGCGGCAAGAGCAGCGGCCTTCAAGGTATATGGCACGCGGCTTCGCCACATCAGGGCCACCACCACCGCAACGGACGCGGTGAGGATAAACTGGAATGCCCAAGCCAGTTGTTCGGTGCCGCCAAGATAACGCACCATCGAGTAGAGGCTCTGCAACTTCCACCATGTCGCCTTGCCCTCGGTCATGATCTCTTGGGAGGATCTCGGGATCCAGTGGAAGAACGCCAGCCAGCTCTCAGTGCCGAAGGCAAGCCACGAAACGACGAACATCGCGATCGCCGTCACGCTGGCGCTGATGAACACGCGCCAATGCCCGGCCGCGATCAGCGCAATCGGAAACAGCAGCCCGAATTGCGGCTTGTATGTCAATAGCCCGAGGCAGATGCCGGCAAGCACCGGGCGGATTGGGATCAGATAAAGCGTGCCGCCGATCAGCGCAGCGGTAAGGAAGCCGTTCTGTCCGACCAGCGCATTCATGAAAACCATTGGAACGGCGAGCGCGAGCAGAACGCCGAAGTTGTGGCCGACGATTGCGCGCATGACGGCAAGATAAGGCACGAGGCTGGCAAGAACCCAGCCGAGATACGCCACCGTATAGGGCAACAGCGCCAGCACGGATGCGACGAAGAAGAACGGCGGGGGGTAATGCCAGGGAAAATCGCCGTCAAAATCCTGACCGAGCTTGGCGACCTCGATCCGCTTCAGGATGTCCCAGTCAAAGGCCTGCGCCGGAAAGCCATCGAGCGCGAGACGCCCGGCAGCCCAGAAGCTGATGAAGTCCGTCGGGACGCCGAGGCCGTTCCGATCGTAAATCCACACACGTGCAAGATACGCCATCAGGCAGAGCGTCACGTTCATCGCGCACAGCGCAAAACACACCTTCCGGAGCCACGCGGGAATTTCGATTTGGACCGGAGTGATTTCGGGGGTGGAGCGGGAGGCGGCCATGCGAGGTCCTTGCTCGGCAGCGCTTCCTGTCCGAAAGCGCACACTTGAAATCAGTAAGGCGCGCACAAAGAAGTGTCTAGAATCTTTCGCATGCGATGGCTTCGGTTTCAGATCAGTACTGCTGATTGAGTGGCTGAATGATCATGGTGCATTTGACTGACCACGTTGCTCCGGCGATGTACCGTAGTCGTGCGGCACTGGCCTTGCAGCGTTCGTACGCCGCGTACGATCCCCCATATGGGTTAGCCGTATTTATACGGAGAGACGCGCCTCAGGCGAGTTACCCCGAAATTGCCGCCGTAGGCGAACTTGTAATTGCTTTGGCGGCTCAGCATGTTGCCCTGCGATTACACCGGTATCGTACGGATTAAGGATGATTGCCAAAACTTTGCATAAACATTGACTAAGTCGCCGCCTTAACACAAAATTTACCCAGTGGTTTCCGCGGCTGCTCCGCACCACTGAAATGCATTTTGAAACTTAACATCAATTTGGAGGCGTTTAAATGCGTAATTTTCTGAATGACGTGAAGACCCTCGCCAAGGACGAAGACGGCGTGGTGTCGTTCGAGTACGTGATCGTCGCGGCTTGTATCGTTGCCGCAGTGGCTGCTGCGTTCGGTCCTGGTGCTAGTGGCGCTATCTTCACCTCGCTGAGCACTGCGATCACCGCTATCGCCTCCAGGGTCACTGCCGCTATTGCCTGATACGGCCGCCTGGCCCCAGGGGGGCATTGGGAAGTGCCCCCCACTTTTTTTGAGACATGCATTTGATGCCCTCTTTTGAGGGATGCGTTTCCTCTTCTTGAGGCATGCATATTATGAGTTGGATTGCTCCCACAGCCTCGTTTTTAGCAATACTATTGCTGGTCTATGTTGCAATGATCGATATCGCGACGCGATCGATCCGAAATGAAATTTGTCTGGTGCTGGCGTTGCTCGGAATCGCTGGTCAACTTGCCAGCCCGATGCGGGTTGCCGAATCCCTGATCGCCGCGACCATCCTGTTCCTGCTGCTGCTGATCATCTACCAGCGACGAATGATTGGCGGCGGCGATGTCAAGCTGCTGGTCGCCCTGGCAATTGGTCTGCCGTTGATGGGCGTGTTTAAGTTGTTGACCGTAACCGCGCTGGCCGGCGGCGTTCTTGCCCTGGTGCATCTGATGATGCGCGTGCTGCCACAGCCCAGGCTGGCGCCGGCCGGATCGTCGTTCCTACGCCGCGTCTACGCGATTGAGCGTTGGCGCCATTTGCGACACGCACCGCTGCCTTACGGGGTTGCGATAGCGTGCGGTGGTATCTGGACCGTTTTCAGCCAAGGATTTTGATATGTCATCCACCTTGCGTCTCTCGATCATCATGGTGCTGTTGCTCGCAGTCACCGCGCTCGGGCTTATCGCCTACAGCATGAACATGCCGAAACCACAGCAGGTAGTACAGATAATAGAGGCTCCTGCAGCAAAGGTCACGGAGAAGGCGCCGCCTGCCGTCGTCGGGTACTTTGTCGCGGCGCACCCGCTACCGAGAGGGACGCTGGCCCGCGATGACGATTTCACCGTGCGCTCGGTGCCGCCGGGTAGTGTTCCGGCAGGGGCGATCCTCGATACGCCCGACGCCAAGACCGGCCTTCGCGGATCTCTGGTTCGCAACTTCCTCGACACTGGCAGTCTGGTCACATCGGAAAACATATTGCGCCCGCGAGAACGGGGTTTTCTCGCCAGCGTGCTGGCACCAGATATGCGTGCCATCAGCATCAACGTTGACGCGGCGTCTGGTGTCTCGGGCCTGATCTGGCCGGGTGACCATGTCGATGTCGTGTTGATCCAGGAGCCGTCGACAGCGACCGAGGATAAAACAGCTCAACAGCATGGCACGCTGAGCGAAACCGTTGCTCACAATGTTCGAATCGTCGCGATTGACCAGGAGATCGTGCAAGGCGGCTCATCCAGCAACGCCACGGCCGGCAAGGTCGCGCGCACCGTGTCGTTGCAGCTTGCGCCTGACCAGGTCAAGAAAGTCGTGGTGGCAGGACAGCGCGGAAAGCTCACCTTGGCAGTACGGTCAGCGGTCGATCGACAGGACACCGGGGACTCGGACACCACGGTGGTGGTTTATTCACGCAATAACGGCACGAAGTACTCCGTCAGGAAAGACGATGCAGGGACTGCGCGCCCTGTGTTGAGCAGCAATGCATCGCGGGAAATTGCCCCGTCAGCACCGGTCGCTTCGGCCGTCCGTCGGTAAGGGGAGGTAGTGGTGAACGTTAACATGGTTATCGCAAGTCCGCCTGAAGAGCCTCCGTCTGTTCTAACGCGCAGCCGAATCATCTGTTTCGTAAGCGACGAGTTGAGTGCAGCGGCGCTGCGTAAAGGCCTCGAAGGCAGCAACCTGACGATCAGGCGTGGCAATATCCGCAATGCCATAAAGATGCTCGAGACCGACACCGAGCTGTTCGCCCTGGTGGTAGACATCAGTGGAATCGATGATCCATTTACCGAACTGGAAAGGTTGGCCAGCGTCTGCCCGCCCGATGTCGAGGTGGCGTTGATCGGTGAGAACAGGGAGATCACCTTCTACCGCGAGCTTATGGAACTCGGCTTGACCGAGTACCTTCCGAAGCCGCTCACGCGCGATTTCGTGCTGGCCCAGCTGCGTCCGAAGCTGCTTGGCGACGTGGCGCCCAGTGCGGCCGATCGTGGCGGGCATGTAATCTCGATCTGCGGTGCTCAGGGGGGCGCCGGAGCAACGAGTATCGCTATCAATCTCGCACTGCAACTGGCTGAAACCACAAAGGCCAAGGTCGCGCTGCTCGACCTTCATCTGCAAAACGGCGAAACGGCCGTGATGTTGGGTGTTAGGCCGGGGCCGGGGCTGCGCATCGCTCTGGAAAACCCAATGCGGGCGGACACGTTGTTCCTCGAACGCGCGGCAATCGATATCAACGAGCGTGTTTGCCTGATTTCCGCCGATGAGGACCTGGATGCGCAGCTCGACATCTCCGAAGCTGGAGTGAGGCATGTGCTGGGTCTGCTCCGCCAACGGTTCAATTACATCGTTGTCGATATACCCGTCCCGTTTCCGCCATCCATCCATCCGGTGATCACTCTTTCTCGCCACGTGCTGGTGCTGCTGGAAGCGGAGGTGACCGGACTTCGCAATGCCCACGCACTCCGCAACGCCGTCACGAACATCGCCGGCAAGGATCGCGTCTTTACTCTGCTCAATCGTGCCGATCGTCCCGGGGGCCTTCCCAGGGCAACGATTGTAAAGGCCTTGGGCGCAGAACCGGACATGGTGATTCCCGATCTCGGCAAGGGGATGACCCAGGCGGTAAATCTCGGAATTCCAGCTCTGAAGCACGTATCAAAACTGCGACGTCATCTCGCGCCGATTGTACGGGAGATCGCAGGTGTCGGCGCCCAGCGGAAGGGATGGTTCAGGAGGCTGTTCCGGTGACGAAAAAATTTGGTACGCGCGAACGCGACGACTTACCAACTCGTTTCCCCGCATCGACACCGAGGGACGGCACGCCAACTCGTTTTCCTACATTGATGCCAGGGGACGGCACGCCAAATCGAGTTCCTGCATCGACGCCAGAGGACGGCACGCCAACTCGTTTGTCTGCATTGACGCCAAGGCGCGACGAACCTTCGACCGGGCACCCCGTGATGCCGGCTTCGCTGCGCGAACGTGTCATTGAGCAGATTGAGCCATCGGTGGCCGCGACTGTTTCGCGCGATGTTCTTCGGCGGCAGATCGAGGATATCATCCATGGAATCGCCAACAAGGATCGGCTCGAACTGTCAGGTCGCGAGCAGTTTCAGCTAGCGGACGAGATTGCGGACGACATGACGAGTTACGGGCCGCTCCGTCCGCTCCTGCTGGATGAATCGATCAACGATATCATGGTCAACGGACCAAGTAACGTTTATGTCGAGCGAAACGGCAAGCTGGAACGGTACGCGGTGCGATTCCGCGACAATGATCATATCGCATCGGTGGCGCAGAAGATCGCGGCCCAGGTCGGACGGCGCGTTGACGAATCCAGTCCGATGGTGGATTGCCGCTTGCCGGACGGCAGCCGGGTCAACATCATCTTGCCGCCGCTGGCGATCCATAGCCCCTGCATTTCCATCCGAAAATTTCCAAGTCGCCGTCTCGATATGGCGGGAATGATCGAGAACGGCTCAATGACCCCGGCCATGGGACAATTGCTCGAGATCGCCGGCCGATGTCGGCTCAATGTTCTGGTCTCTGGCGGTACCGGTTCCGGCAAGACGACGCTGTTGAACGCCATCAGCCAGTTCATTGATCACAATGAACGCATTGTCACCATCGAGGACGCGGCAGAGTTGCAGCTTCAACAGCCGCATGTGATCAGCCTGGAGACCCGGCCTCCCAGCCTCGAGGGCACGGGGCAGGTGACACAACGCGATCTGGTATGGAATGCGCTGCGGATGCGTCCTGACCGGATCGTCGTAGGCGAGGTGCGCGGCCCCGAAGCGTTTGACATGCTGCAGGCGATGAATACCGGCCATGATGGTTCGATCTCCACGGTGCATGCCAACAGCGCCCGCGACGCACTGACCCGTGTCGAAAACATGGTGCAGATGGGACAGGTCAATCTGCCGCTGCGGGCGATCAGGTCTCAGATCGTCGCTGCGCTGGATGTCATCGTGCAAGTAGAACGCATGCGGGACGGGCAGCGTCGCGTTATTCAGATTAGCGAGGTGATCGGCCTGGAAGGTGATGTGATCACCACCAACGACATCGCTGCGTTCGAATACAAGGAGGAGGATGTTCACGGACGGATATCGGGCACCTACAAGTCCACCAAGGCAGTCCCAAAATTCAAGAGCCGTCTAAACTATTACGGGCTTGATCGAGCCTGGGCCGAGGCTATGAGGCAGCTGTAATGTCGCAGTCTTTGACCATATTTGTCCTGGTACTTTTGGTATGCGCGGCAGCCATCACGTTGTGGCTCGACGCTCGACAACGGCGCATGGATCGTCAGCTGGCGATAGCTCTGCCAACCCTGCATTCGGAAAGCCTGCCCTCCATTCGTCGGCAACAGGCCGGCTCCCGCGGGCAGTTTCTGCACCGCCTGGCCAATTACAGATCTGAGACAAGCTACGATTGGCACCCTTCGTATGTGCTGCTTGCCGGTGTCATCGCGGCAGCGGCAATCTTTTATGCCAATAGCCGGCTCGGATTTTCCACCCTCTATGTCTCTCTCGTGGCTGCAATTGTAGCCATCATGGTGGTGCGAGGTCTGTTTGGATGGCAGCAAAGTCGCCTCGCCAATCAACTTTTTCGACAGCTGCCTGATACGATCCAGATGGTAACAAGCACTGTTCGATCCGGGCTACCGGTGAACGAAGCATTTCGCACCATCGCTCGCGAGATGCCGCAACCCACAGCTCGTCAGTTTGCTATCGTTTGCAGCGAATTGAGTCTGGGAAGGCCTCCGGAGGAAGCTATCGAAGCGGTCTATCAGCGAACGCAAGTGGCTGAGTATGGGATGTTTGCGGTGACACTTGGCGTCCAGCTGAAGTCGGGTGGCAGTTTGGCCGAAACCTTGCAGACACTGGGAGACACCGTGAGCCAGCGAGTTGCACTGGCTGCTCGCGCGAAGGCTCTGGCGGGAGAGGTCATCTTTTCGTCACGCGCACTTTCAGTTTCGCCCGTCGTTATAGGTGGGCTGCTATATTTGCTCAATCCGCAATCAATTGACATGCTGTTCACTGATCCGACCGGAAACATGCTCCTGGCCTATGCAGTTGCCTCGGTGATTATCGGGTCCCTGGTGATACGTTGGATGGTCAAAAGGGAAACAGAACTATGACTTTGAGTCTTGGTCTGGTGGCTTTGGCCATAGCAGCCGCGGCAGCGACCTTCGTGTTGATCATCCACGAAATACACTTTCGCGCATTGAACGTACGGGTGTCGAAAGCGGTCCTGGGCGTTCCTGGCCAGTCAGCGCCCTTCCAGGGCATGACCGGTTGGTTTTCATCGCTCGGCATGCGTTATCGGCGATTCTACGCTGAGGAAAATCTCGATCAACTACGAACGGTGCTTCAGTCATCAGGTCTCAATCACCACCGAACCTTGCCGATCTGGATCGGTGTCAAGGCTGTCAGCACGTTCTTGTTCCCGATCATTGCTTTTTTTGTTGCACAGCTTTTGGGGTACGCACTGACTGATGTGCTGATCTTCACTCTCATTGGTGTGGTGATCGGAATTATGGGGCCGCGATTGATTTTGTCGCTGCTCAGGCGGCGTTTTGATGCCGCCATTCGGCTAGGCACGCCGGATACGATCGATTTGCTTGTCGTGTGCAGCGAAGCGGGAATGGGCCTGGAGAGCGGACTGGAACGAGTGGCGGAGGAAATCAACCAGACCAATCCTGCCATGGCCCGGGTCCTGTACGATCTTCTCGATGATCTCCGGATATTGCCAAATCGCTTCGACGCATTCGAGAAAATCGGATCCAGGTCGGAAGGACTTCGCCGGTTCGGCACCATAGTCAGCCAAAGCCTGCAATACGGAACGCCGTTGAGCCAGGCGCTGCGCAGCATTGCCGTCGACCTTCGGCGAGAACGAATTACCAAGCTGGAAGAAAAAGCGCACAAATTAGGCGCCAAACTGACTATGCCGATGGTGTTGTTCCTGCTGCCAGCCATGTTCATCATTTTGGGTGCAAGTCCGTTTCTGCACCTCATTCGTACGTTCGACAACATGAAGTAAGTAAGCCGTGAAGCACGGTTACCCTGTTGAACCACTGATCTTGGCGACCGGATCTTTGGTCGCCCCGTCGAGGTAGGCTTATGAGGAGAAAAGTTTCTTTCATAGCGGATCAGCGCGGCGCCGCCGCGTTTGAGATGCTCTTCGTTTGGCTTTTCCTGATCATGGGCCTGCTTCTGCCGCTTGCCGACATTGCTATCGCCGGCTTCCAGTATGTATCCGCGTGGCAGTCGTTGCGTGCCTTCGGACAGTCTATCCAGTACGCCCCGCCGTCTGACTTCAGCGACACGTCGAGTTGGGCGTCAAGCGCGCTCGCCAAGGCTGATCCCCGTTATCCCATTCCGAGTATTCAAGTGATTTGCGGTGATACCAACACTGCCTGCTCCTCAGCCAACCTGGCGTCGCCCAAGTACTATTCGTACACGACGACCGTCACCTTGTCGCCGACGGTGTTGAAATCGGTGTTGTGCAGTAGTGGTGGCGCTGATCCTTGTGTGTACACGCTGCCTTTCTCAGAGCGGTTTCAATAGGAGATTGCCATGCGTAACGTGCTCCGTTGCCGTCGAGGTTCAGTGGCATTCGCAACCGTCATCGCCCTGGTGCCGCTGATCGGAGTGGTTGCGCTCGGGGCCGAGGCGGGATCGTGGTACGTCACCAAGCAACAAGCGCAGAACGCCGCTGATACTGCCGCGACGTCCGGTGCGTTGACGCTCGCTATTCAGAATGCCGCCAGCCCCGCGGTTACTGACGCCCAAACGTACGATTATCGCGGCAGGCAATTTGCAGCCCAGAACGCGTTCTGTAACACGGGCGATACCTCCTATCCAGGCTCCCATTGTGTTGCCAGCCTTCCAACAGGAACCTTGCAGACAGTACAGATCGACAGGGGTACTTATAGTGCCGGGTCGTCCCCGTCGTGGACGACAGACGCTGGCGGGTCATCCGTTCGTGCCGTTGTTGGCCAGCAACAGCCGGCATACCTGGCAGCGGTGCTTGGCCTATCCACTGTCAATATCCGCGCTCAAGCCATTGCCGAAATCAAGAACCCGAAAGAGCTATGTGCGTTGGGGCTTGGACCGTCAAATAACGCGCTCACGATCGGCGGCAGCAGCAACATAACCGGAAATGGTTGCGGGATGATGTCGAACAACACCGTCAAGTACAACAGCACTCCGTCTTTCAGTGGTTCGGGCTGGGCCGTTAATGGTGTCGGTGGCTGTGTCGCCTCGGCGGGCCACTGCGCTCTCAGCGTGCCGTACAACTACAGTATGCTGCCTGCGACGAATCCGCTGAAGGTTCTAGATACTGCAACGTTCAACGCTAGGACCGGCAATGACGCGCCACTAACTGCCACGACACCGTGTCCCCCCCCAGGGATAATTGCTACCAAGTGTTATTCGGTGAGCCCGAACAGCGGGGGCACCGGAGCATACAAAGACCTGTCGGTGTCGAATAACGAATATGTAGACTTCGCGCCAGGCACATACTTTTTCTACAATGCAGCGATCAAAATTACTGGTGGAATTGTCACCTGCAGCACCTGCACAAGCGCAGCCACTTCAGGCGTAACCCTCGTCTTGCTGGGGGATTCGAGCCTGTCTATCAGTGGCGCTACAGTCACTCTCTCTGCCGCTAAGACCAACTCTTTTAGTTCTCTTCTGGACGGCGTTCTGATTGACGATCAGGCCCCGAACAAGAGCAAGAATGCTGTTACGATCAACGGCGGTGGTACGGTCAGCTTGGGCGGCGCGATGTACTTCCCCAACGTCGAAGTTTCGTACGGCGGATCGACTCAAAATACCAATACGGCCTGTACACAAGTGATCGCCAACACGCTCACCATAAACGGTAATGCCTACATGAGCACGGACAACTGTGCTCCGGGTACCATTGGTAAAACCCAAGTCGTCGCTTTGGTGCAATGATGAGGAAGCTCGATCAGCGAGGCGCCGCGGCGCTGGAGTTTTGCATCGTCGCCGTGCCTTTGTTCATATTGATGTTCGCGATCTTCGATTTCGGTCGATATGCGATCACCATGCAGTCATTGCGGACGCTTGCGAATGCAGGCGCCCGGGCAACAATGATCAAGTGCTACACACCGGCCGTAACAGCTAGCAACTCACCCTCTGGCTGTACCGATATCAATACCTACCTGCCTGACGCGCAGAAGCAGGATGCTGCCCCGTTCCTGTATTCCGCCGGTCTCACGCCTGCACTCGGCACGACTTCGGGAGCCTCTGCACTTACTATTACAGCATCTGTAAGTTTCACCATGATCATGCCGATCTGGGGTGCAACATTCACCGACCCGAGCGCGTCCACCCAAATTCCGTTCTAGCATTTCCAGGTATCCTGAAATGCGTCCGGATGAGGGTTAGCGATGGAGAGTCGGCCCCCGTTGTCTGAACAGATTTCCGCATCCACGAACGGAGCTTGCCGGGCTTAGACTGCCGGTAGCTTAAATTAAGGCAAAAATCACCAAAATATCGAATCAGTCGAGACCTTGAACGCGAATCTTACGCGGTGGCCGGCCGGCCGCCGGGCGTGGGTTGCGACCACCGCCAAGGAAGTTCCGCAGGCCGCCCCCGACCAGGCACGGAAAGTGGTGCAAGCTGGCAACATCGCAAAGTTTTCTCTGGTTTCGCGGCACCCGAGCAATGGTCTCTCCTTGCAAGCGAGGAGCATGACGGATGATGATCTTCATGCTGCGTTCGCGGCTAACAGGAGTCCGGGAAGCGCCCTCTCTGAGGGGCAGAGCGCGCCAGGGATACGAAGTAACGATTTATAGTGGGACAGATTGTAAGCTTTGCGACGTGGTGCGCGAAGGAGAGTTGTTAGGTCGCTTAGGCCGTAAATTTACGGGGACAGAAGTGGTTCGCCGCGAGGGGAAATCGAATGAAGGGCGGTCGCATTTCGGGTAGGGCAGGAGGCAGGCTTCTGGCCTCAATCGTGATAACTCTTGGCGCTGCGTTTGCCTTGTTTGATTCGGCTGAGCGCGCTGGCGCTGCAGAGCGACGAGGCTCAGGCGGTGTCTTTGTCAGCGAAATGACCGACGTCCAGCGCGTCAAGGTGACTCTCAACAAGTCACGCACCTTCAGGGTCGATGCGCCTTTTTCCACCATTGTGGCGGGCTCGCCTGAGATCGTAGACGTGAAATCGCTGAGTGATCACCTGATCTACATCCAGGGCAAGCAGACCGGCACCACCAACGTCATCCTGTTCGACAGTTCGATGAAGCAGATCGGCATCCTCGATGTCGAGGTCGCGATCGATACCGGCAATCTGCAGCAGAACATCCAGTCCAGTACCGGCACGCGCGGCATTCGCGTCTCCTCCGGGGAGGGCCAGGTCGTGTTGAGCGGAACCGCAGCGGACGCGGTCGCCGCCGAGCGAGCCATGGCGATTGCCACCGGCATGGTCGCGAAGGGTGGCGTGGTCGTCAACGCGATGAACGTCGCGGGACCGCAGCAGGTGATGTTGGAGGTCCGGTTCCTGGAGGTTAATCGCCAGAATGGCCGCGATCTCGGCGTCAACCTTTATGCCGCCAATGCAAACGGCACGAATATCGGACAAACCGGCCTGGGAGATGTCGTTCAGGCCAGGCGCACTCCGATTGGTAATGGCGCCCCTCCCAGCACGCTTCCCCTGCTTGAGACGGCCGGCACGCTGGCAAGCGGAGCGGTCCCATTCGGCAGCCTGCTTACAAGCGTGCTAAGGCTCAACAACGGCATGTCGATCGACAGTCTGGTGACGGCGCTGGAGAAGAAAAATGTGTTGCGTCGGCTCGCGGAGCCGAACCTGATGGCGCTCTCCGGCGATGCGGCGCGCTTCCTGGCCGGCGGTGAATTCCCTGTGCCAGTGGCTTCGACGGCCGGAACTGCTGGCCTGGTGCCGACGGTGACCATCGAATTCAAGAAATTCGGCGTCGAACTCGCCTTTGTCCCCACGGTGCTGTCGCGTGGCGTGATCAATCTCCGGGTCGAACCTTCGGTCAGCGAACTCGATTTCACCAATGCCGTCCAGATCGCCGGAACGATCATCCCGGCGTTGACCCGCCGCGATGCGCGGACCACGGTCGAGTTGCGCGACGGCCAGAGCTTTGCGATCGCCGGCCTGCTGCAGACCCGCAACCGGCAGGATGTTTCGCAATTGCCCTGGATCGGCTCGGTGCCGGTGCTCGGGACGCTGTTCCGCAGTTCTTCCTACCAGCAGCAGGAAACCGACCTGGTGATCATCGTCACGCCGCGCCTGGTCGCGCCTGCTGTGCCGGGGCAGCGATTGGCCTCGCCGCTGGACTCCCGCCTGCCGGCCAACGACGTCGATTTCTTCCTCAATGGTCAGATGGAAGTTCGCAAACGCTATAATGACTATGTCAATTCCGGCGGCGAGGTGAAGGGACCGTATGGCCACATCATCGCCCCTGAACTCACAGTGCGTGCTCCGCCGCCGGCTCCTGGTCAACCAGCGATCAAAACCCTGAACTGAGGAACGAGCTATGCGCATCAGATTGCTGGCCATATTCGCTCCGCTCCTGTTGGGGGGCTGCTATGGTCTCGCAGGCCACGATGAAGTCGATCGCTACTTCCAGCGCTCCGACACCATCACGATGAGCGCCGGCGACGCCAAGCAGGTGAACGCCGTCACCCATACGATTCACCCGTGGCCGCGGTACGTCGGTGATCGCAGGATCGCGTACGACGCCCGGCGCGTCGGCGGCGCCGTGACACGCTATGGCAACTCTCAGCGGCCGCTGGATCAGCTTCCCAACATCGAAGAGTCGGGCAAGGCGATGGGCCAGCCGCCTCCCGTCACCCGGATCGACAATGTCAACATAAGCGGAGTGGGGCCGGGATCGGCTGGGGTAGCGGTGGGAGTCAGGTAATGAGTAAAGAAGCCAGGGTCTCAGCCTCGAAGGCGGGCCTGTGGGCAGGGAATGAGAAGCGACGGGCAGTTGTTGGTCAAGTAATTGGCGATGATATTTCGAACGGTGCGCTGGTCCGCTGGGCCGGGGCGGGGGATTAAAGGGTTATGCGTCGTCTCATTCTAATGCTGACCTGTTGCTGGTTGGCGACCGGCCTTGCAGCGTGTGACACCACAACGAGAGACGCGGCTATCGTCGCTCCCGCGAATCCGGCGGGCGCGGACCCCGTGGAGGAACCGACCGACGTCAAATATTACCCTTCCGACGAGCCCGTGCGGCTTGGGCTGGAGCATTTCAACCGCGGCAATTACGGGATCGCCCAGCGCCATTTCAAGGATGCGGTCGAGAAGGCGCCGAAGGACCTGACGGCCTGGATGGGGCTCGCGGCGAGCTATGACCGGATACGCCGTTTTGATCTTGCCGATCAGGCTTATGCGCAAGCGATCCGGCTCGGCGGCGAAACTATTCAGGTCCTGAATGACCAGGGATATTCGTACATGCTGCGCGGCAATCTGAATGCCGCGCGGCGAAAGTTCGAGAAGGCTTACTCGCTCGACCCGACCAACGCGGTGGTCATCAACAACCTTGAGCTGCTCAATGGCAGCCGGCGGTTCATCGAGCGGCCGCCGAATAACCAGCCAGGGTAGTGTAGCTGTCGTACTCGACTGATTTTATTGGTATTTGGGGGCTAGAGGCGCGGGGAACCTTTAAGACAAGCTAAACGTTTTTCACGTATGGCTTGTCCGATGAACCGCCTTTTCAAGCTGCAATTCCTGGGACCGTTAGCGCTGTTTGCCGCCACGCTGTCCGCCGAATTGGCTGCGCGTGCCCTTCAATACGCCCCCAGCTCTGAACTTCTCTGGTTCTTAAATCTGAAGATGTTCGGCATTTTTCAACGCAGTGACGCCGCCTTGAGCTATCTAGTTCCGATTGATGGCTTTCAGTTCTTCGGAATCGCGCTTCCCATTTTCGCGCTTGCCTGCGTTGGGCTCGCAGCCAGGTCCAGACTCCCTTTCACGGTCGCAACGCACTTGAGCGTAGCCTACGCGGGCTTTTTGGTTCTCTCCTGGCAGGCCGGCGTACCCAGCCTTCAGGAGGCATCGCTCGCGACCATTGCGGTGCCGTCGGGTGTCGGTCTCTACGTGATGTCGACCATTTTAGGGACGTGCCTGCTGTCATTTGCGATCACGCACTTGCTCTATTTTCTGGCCGTGGGGAAGGAAGTGAGAGCTTTGGTGAGTTGGCTGCGACGAGTCTCGTCCCGTCGCACATCTCACTTCTTCGGGTTCCGTGGACGGATTGTTTTTCCTACGGCGTAGCCTCATCGGATGGTTACAGCGAAAGGCAACTGATCAGCGCCGGAGCTTGCTGTCGCCCCGGATCATGCCGACATTCTCAGCGAGGAGCACCGGGGAAATTCGGCTCAGTCCGGCTGGCGAACACTGCGGCTAAGGAAAAGGGCGCGGATTGACGATTTGCCTATTCCAGACGCGGCACCGAGTTGTCCAAAGACGAGCAGGAAGGAAGATTAAGCAGCCCGACAAAGAGGCGAGTTTGGGACCGGACGGCCGACTACTTAGGCGGCCTTAGGACAAGCCCCAATATATCATCGTGCCAACCCCAGCGAGGGCGGCAACAAGCAGACCGATCTCAAAATATCGGTTGATTCCCCGATCATCGCGAGTCATCAGCTGCACCGTCCAACCGCCACCGGCGTTTTAGGGTCGATGGAGGCGTGATCCATAAAACCTCAGCGCGCTGCGGGAGCACGCATCCGAAAGCTACCAGCCGGTTTCCCTGCGGAAAAGGCGTTTCGGGAAAACCTGGTAATACTACCGGTGTTGCGCACTTAGCACACCAGCCTCAAAAGTGTTCGCCCGTCTGGTGTATGTTCACAACTCGGCAGACGCTAGGGGTGAGCGCGAGATAGCTTTGCTTTCTTTACGAAACTTCCGTTGCGTCTCGAGGCGTGTGGTGAGTTTTCAAATTACAGTACTGAAGGTATTAGCCGGTCATCCGGGCGGACGCGCCTCACTCGCCGAGCTCACGCGCGCGGTAGCCATTCTAATGTCCAGCGGACCGGACTGGACCGACCGAACAAAACGCCTTGCTGCGCGCGCCCCAGGCCTCGAAATATTCAGTCAATCATTTGTTCTGCGCGATGATGCGGGCTGGCAAATCACCGATGCCGGTCGAGCGTTTCTCGGTTCGGTCGAAAGCCCGATCCAAGTGACGGCGGACAATGAACAGCCGACGGAAGCCGCTGTTGCGACGCCGGTGCCGCCACAGGCGTTGTCGCCGATTAGGCTGGTTGTCGTAAACCGGCGCGGCCGACATCGCCGGGCGCGGGACCGGATGCGGCCTTCCGCGGTCGCTTAATTTCTTGCAGTGCGTACCACAACCAATAGGTTTGTCGCCATTGGTTCAAAAAGGAGTGCGGACGTGGCTACTGGTATTGTGAAGTGGTTCAACTCGGCCAAGGGTTATGGATTCATTCAGCCGGACAACGGCGGCAAGGATGTCTTTGTGCACATCTCGGCTGTGGAGCGAGCCGGTTTAAGCAGCCTCAACGAGGGCACGAAGGTGAGCTACGAGGAAACCGAAAACCGCGGCAAAACATCCGCGGAAAGCCTAAGAGTCGGCTAGCGAAGGCCCACTGAGGACGGCCTTAGCCGTTTTAGCGGCGCTCATTGCGCGTTCGACTTCATCGGCAAGCCGGTTAAGGTAGCCGGGCACGCCTGCGCATGCGTCGCTGTCCATGCAGCACGGACGGAAAGGCGGTGACAGTTCATCGAACTTATCGCGGCGGCCATCCAATGGCTTCCAGGAGCCGCGATCAGTACGCATCCCCAGCAACTTGCAGTCCCGGCGACAGTTTTCGTATTAACTAACGACCCTATGCATCGCGGCCAATACCCGCGCCTTAAGCCAGGTTGTGGGAGACCGTCGACGCAGTGAAATTTGACGGAGAACATATTCATGAAGAAGCAGCAAAAGGAACGAGAAGCTTGGCATGAACGGAGGCGACGTCAGATGGTCTGACGCTGTCGACTTCCACAATCCGCTCGAACTGGGAGTCGAAGTATTTGAAGGACGGTCGAACTGATAAATCCGGCCGGATTGAAGATGTGGCGTACCAAGCATTGCCGGTGTCAGCGCGCCGGCTCCCGCGGAGTCTCGGTCGTTCACGAAACCATAGACGAGGGCAGCTTCCTCAGGTGAAACAAAAGCCGCGCTCAAGCGGCCGTTCCACAACGGCGGTCTCCGTATCACTAAAGCGCTTGATAACCGTCAAGCCATTTGGCACTCTTTGGTGAGTGCCCTCCAGCATCAGGGTTTTTATGCGAAAATCATTCTTTGCAATTATTGGCGCGGCTTTCTCGATTGTTATTCTTTCAAGCAGCGGTGCCTCCTGCGGCACCTATCCCTTCGGAGATGAACCGTATAGCCTGAATTGGGGATATGACCCCGAGATACAATCCGGGTGCTGGAAGTGGAATTGGCAGCAATATCATTGGGACAATCACTGCCCGGTCTATGTCAATCCCAAGGTATACATGTATCCGCGATCGCGTCGCGTGGTCTTGCGAACACGGGGCTAATGCCAGATTGCGCGTCTGATCATTCTTAGCTCGCTCTGGAAGTTGATCTTCTGATCACATCAGGAACGCTGAATCGTACAAGCGACTTGGTTGTGCTTGCCGAAGTTCAGCAGCGCGTTTTCGCGGAAGCCGTCCAACCAGACGCCTCGGCCCGCATAGCGATATCCCACACCCATCGGGACGAGCCGCACATGCATCGAGCTCCGCGCCGAAGTGAACAGGGAGGCGGTAACAACCTCACCAACGACACTTACGGCGATCGGGCAAAGCGGATACTCCCGGCCGTTCTCGCAAGTGAAGACAATCTCGGAACAGCCGCCCCGGCCCGACGTCATCAAGCCGAGGTCTGCAGCGGCACTCGGCCGCGGACCGACGCCAACAGAAAATCCGAAGCAGGCTGCAATCAAAACAAACTTGCCAAATCCCGCGCCCATGGCTGCCCCCAAGCTGTAAAATATGGGCCAACAGAGCAAGAATCGCTCAAAAGGTCAAACGTATCTTCGGCAGTCTGCCTGGTGTGCGTGTTGGCCCAGGTCCAGTCCGTGACCGACGCAAGGCCCAGATGCTAACGGTGAGATTTTCTGCTGCGCCCCAACCCCAGATACGCCCACTGTAATTTTTTGAAGTTGCGTTCGCCCGCAGTCTACCGACTTCAATCGCCAAAACATCGTTGCCCACGAATTCCGACGGTGAGGTTGGGGCTGGCCAGCCGAATGGTCGGCAAAGGTGACGCGCAGTCGGGAGGACGTTTAGGCAGATCCGCACGCGTCCTTGTTGACAGCAAGTCGACCGAGCGTTCGATCATTTGAGTCTGTGCGCTGGCGACGCCAATTGAGAATGCGAAAATCATGCCAAGTGCCAGCGATAGTGCGGGTATCGAGGGGGCTTGATGAGGCGGAAACGAGTACTCCGCCGACTCGTTGTTCTGCCAATTTTACCCGGTCATAGTTCGCTGATTTGGCCTGACTGTCTGCTTTTGCGATCGATCTGGTAGCCGCAGCCTGAACAATCGCAGACTGGCCCGTCACCCTTCCCGAGTCTTGGAGAAGGCCAATCGAGGCATTCCCGGCGTCACCGTCGTGCAGTCCTTGGTTCATCCGTGTCCATGGGCACGTGTTTCAACTGGCCGATCGTGCGCTGGTTGCGACACATTGGGGACGCCTAAGCCACGCCCGCTGCCGGCAAGAATGTGCGCGGTAGGTGCACCATTGAATAAAAACAACGCGTTAAGGGAAGGGCGTGAGCGACCGTATCTTGTTGACCAGTAGTTTTACTGGTTTTTCCCGATCGGCCGGCTGACCGCCTCGGGTGCGCTGTCTTTACCACTTTCGCACCGAAAGCATTGATTAACCAAACAGTTTTGTTGACCCTCCTTGCGGTTAACAATACCTTAAAGTTCAATTTTGAAGCCAGTTTTCTAGATTCTTGATTCAAACGACTGCCTTTCGCTTCGGAGATATTTCATGAACGGACCTTTTCAGGTTGCTCAGGCTTCCGGCGTGGGAATCGGCAACAACAACAACGCGGCGCCTCGCATATTCACGCTAACGAAGCCGCTCGGTGATCAGGCCGTCGTCATCAATCTCGGATACGAACAGAAGGTCAAAGTCGACTTCTCCGGCATTGCCAACGAAAAGATCACGCTCGTACGTGTGGGCGAAAAGCTGATCATCCTGTTCGACAACAAGTCGACGGTGACGGTTGAGCCGTTCTTCGATTCAAGGCATGACGCCCTTAACAATCTTTCGGTCGAGGTGGCGCCGGGCCGGGACGTTTCGGTCAGCGAATTCGCGAGCCTGTTTCCGATCACGACGGATCAGTCCGTATTGCCTGCGGCCGGAGAAGGCAATGGCAATGCTCAGGCGAGCGGCGGGAACTTCAACAACAGCGCTGTTGATCCGCTGAGCACGGGCGGGCCGCTCGACCTTCTCGGGCAGGAGTCGCTCGGCAATTTAGCTTCGGCTCTGCAGCAGTTTGCAGGATTGCCGACTGATACATCGACACCGACAACGGCGCCTTCTGCGGGCTTCACACTCTCGAATACATTGCTGATACACGACGAAACCGTTGATGTTCAAATCGCGCTTGGCGCAAACGATCAGGGAAGCGCGCTGCCTTCGGTATTCCAGCAAAACGGACTGGTCGGTTGGGCGCAGAGTTCTGTTTCGGAGATTGCCTCTACGACAGCGGACTTCGGCACAAACGGAGCAGGGTCCGTTACCTATGCGCTGACAACTGCGTCAGGCGGAGCGTTCAATGGCGTAGCCTCCGGGCTACAGGCGACGATAACCGGAAACACGATTTTCCTCTTCACCGAGAGCAATCTGATCGTTGGTCGCGAAGGTAACGGCAACGTCGCCAACGCGAGCGGTGCGGTCGCATTCCAGCTCTATCTGGATCCCGACACGCTCTTACTCAATGTCGCCCAGTACGAGGCGATCCAACATGGCGGAACGTCAGATCCAAACGATATCGCCTCACTCGCCAACGTGGTCTTCATTCAGCAAACCGTTACCGACAGTCTCGGACTTACCGCGACGGCGGTGTCGTCCAATTCGTTGGGCGTGGCATTCCTCGACGACGGCCCAAGCATCAGCCGCGATGACGGCGGTGAGCGGCCTTCGTCGGCGGGGTTTCTTGAACTCGATGAAACAATCGGCCAGGGCGAGAGTCCGCAGACCGACCGCTACAATTCGGGTGAATCGGAGTCGAACGGCGGACCGTCGAACGGAATCCTCGACGACACCGGCGTTTCCACAATCACGGTATCGACGGCACCGGTCCAGGGCCAGGCGATCGGTGAGTTGTCGACCGCGGCGGGTGCGCTGGCGGCTTTGTTCCCCGGTGCAAATATTGACTTTGGGACCGATGGCCCGGGAGCAAACGGCGGTGTCACTAACGTCTTGACGCTGGTTCTTTCGGACGGGACTGTCGGCACGACGCTGACGGCAACCGCGCTGGAGGGCACCGCGCTTGCCGGCATGTCCGCAGCGGAGCGGGCGATCGTACTGGTTCAGGTGGATGCCGACACGATCGAGGGCAGGATTGCCGGCACGGCCGCTGCCGGCGACGAGTTTGTCGCCTTCCGCATCACCCTTGAGGGCGGCAGCGATCCGGCGACAGCTAAGATTACAGTCGACCAGTTCCTGGCGATCGACCATGGCGGTTCGGAGAATCCATCAATCTTCGACGAGCAGGCGTTCCTGCGTCTGGTTGGTGCGGGTACGCTCAACCTGCAGCTTACCACCACGGTCACCGATGGTGACGGCGACCAGGTCAGCTCGCCGGTCCAGGTCAATCTGGTCAGCAACGAGATTTCGTTCATCGCGTTCGATGATGACGGTCCGACGATCACACGTGGAGAGGGCGGAGAAACGCTATCTCTGGCAACACTCAATCTCGACGAGACGATCGGCGCCGATCGCTACAATACTGCGTTGCTGCCGAACCCCGAAGGTGAATCGAACGGCGGATCCTCGAACGGCAGTCTCGACGACACCGGCGTCTCCACGATCACGGTGTCGACGACGCCGGTTCAGGGCCAGGCGATCGGTGAGTTATCGACCTCGGCGGGGGCATTGGCCAATCTGTTCGCGGCCGCGAATGTCGATTTTGGAACGGATGGCGCCGGGCCGCAGGGCGGCATCAGCAACGCATTAACGCTGGTTCTTTCGGGAGAAAGCGTCGCCACGACTCTGACGGCGACCGCGCTGGAGGGCACCGCGCTAGAGGGGTTGTCCGCAGCCGAACGCGCGATTGTACTGGTCCAGGTAGACGCCAATACGCTCGAAGGACGTATCGTCGGTACCGCCGCTGCTGGCGACGAGTTTGTCGCCTTCCGCATCACCCTCGAGGGTGGCAGCGATCCGGCCTCAGCCAAGATCACGGTCGACCAGTTCCTGGCGATCGACCATGGCGGTTCGGAGAATCCATCAGTTCTGGACGAGCAGACGTTCCTGAATCTGATCGGCGAGGGCACGCTCAACCTGCAGCTCACCACCACGGTCACCGATGGCGACGGCGATCAGGCCAGTTCATCTGTCCAGGTCAATCTGATCGGCAACGAGAACTCGTTCATCGCTTTCGATGATGACGGTCCGACGGTGACGAAGGGCGAGGGCGGCGAGACCACCACGCTTGCCCTGCTCAACCTGGACGAGACGATCGGCGCGGATCGCTACAACACGGGCGAGGTGCCGCAGGACAACAACGGGGAGGTCGACGACAAGGCGACCACGGTTACGGTGTCGGAGGCGCCGACCCAGGCGCAGGCGATTGGCGAGCTGTCGACGGCGGCAGGTGCGCTGGCCGGCCTGTTCACCAATGCGAGCGTTGATTTTGGCACCGATGGGCCGGGCGGCGATGGCGGCATCAGCAAGGAGCTGGCGCTGGTGCTGTCGAGCGATGGCATTGCCACGACCCTGACGGTAACTGCGCTGGATGGTACGGCGCTGGAGACCATGACGGCCGGGGAGCGGGCGATCTCGCTGTTCCAGGTCGACGCGAACACGATCGAGGGCCGGATTGCCGGCACCGCGGCCGATGGCGACGAGTATGTCGCGTTCACGATCAAGCTGAATGGGACCGATCCGGCGACGGCGACGATCACGGTGGACCAGTTCCTGGCAATCGACCATGGCGGTTCGGAAATTCCATCAGTCTTCGACGAGCAAACGTTTCTGAATCTGGTTGGTGAGGGCACGCTCAACCTGCAGCTCACCACGACGGCGACCGATGGTGACGGCGATCAGGCCAGTTCATCGGTCCAGGTCAATTTGATCGGCAACGAGAATTCGTTCATCGCGTTCGATGATGACGGTCCGACTATGGTCGCGTCCGGGTCAATTGTTGCGAACGTTGACGAAGATGGCCTGCATGCGCCGGGTCTGTCGGATTCCAATCTCGATAATTCCCGCGACGGCGAAGTCGATGGCAACGAATCCGCCGTCGCGACCTCTGCTGTGTTCGGAACACTCGGCACGCTGATCAATTTCGGCACCGATGGTTTTGGCAGTTTCGGTCTCAAGCCCGTCGCCGCACCGGTCGATAGTGGGCTGACTTCGGGCGGCAAGGCAATTCTCATCGTAACCGACGCAAACGGCTTGCACGGCTATGTCGATAACCTTACGCCGGGCTTTGACGTCGGCGATCGTGAAGTGTTCACGCTGACGGTCGGTTCAGACGGATCTTACACGTTCACGCTCAAGGACCAGATCGATCACCCGAAGCTGGATAACGAGCAAGTCGGCGACAACACGGAAAATACCCTGGTAATTGACCTGGCGTCCTATGTAGTGGCGACAGACGGCGACGGCGACAGCGTTTCTCTTGGTGCTGGTACGTTCACCGTTTCGGTGCTCGACGATATTCCGGTCATCACGGCGCGCGCGCCGAACGAGACGACGGTTACTACCACTGAGACGTTTAGCTACACGCTGCAGGCCGGTAACGCCGATGTCCGCGGCATGGATGGCCAGAACAATCATGATATCAGGCTGAGTGGCGTCGATCTGAACGACAATGATGACAGCGTCAACACGACCGGCATCAAGATCGGTGTTGGCGATGCTCAGAGCGTTGACGGGTTCGAGTCGCAGGGACAGGATTCCGGCCCCGAGATCCTGACAATGGAATTCCTCAGCAATTTTGTTGTCGGTGTTCCAAATACCAATACCTACCAAGTCGGCTCCGCCAGCTTCAAGATTGATGTGGCGGAAGCCCAGGGCATCGAAAGCGCGGTTGTGTTCGTGTCGGCGACCGACGGCGTGAGCCATAATTTCGTCGCGCTGAACTTCACAGTGGACGGCTCTCCGTTCGCGGCGACCGCCGTGTTTCAGGGCGGCGTGCAGGTGGGTTACGTCCTGCACGGCGTGCCGGATCTTTCGACGGTTGTCGCTGCCGGCCAAGGGGGCTCGGTTTTCGACACGCTGAACGTCGGAAATTACGACGATTATCAGTTCAACACGACATTGCTCGGCAACCCCGTCACGTTCACCGACGGTGGCTCGTTCAAGGTCTTCGGAATTGAATCGACGATCACGACGACAACCCTGGTCACCGAAACGTTCAAGATCAGCGAAGACGAGAGCCCCGGAGTGAATACCGCGGCCGATCCGAACGCCGCCAATGACGTCAATCCATTGGTTGATGTTCCGCCTGGCGCGATCGTTGAAGCGAATGCCATCGGTTACGCGAAATCGCCGACCAGCGTGCTTGCTACTGGCTCGTTGTTCGCAGGTAGCGTCGGCGCCGACGAGGAGGGCACCTATTCGTTCGCGATTACCGATAGCGCTGGTAATCCAATAACTTCTGTTGATTCTGGGCTGACGACACTGGACGGCAGCCACATCATGCTGTCCACCGACGTAAACGGCGCCGTGGTTGGTTCCGTCGGCCAGACCGAAATATTCAAGGTCTATGTCGATAGCGACGGTTTCGTCTGGATCGGTCAGTATCAGCCGATCGCCCACAATCTCGACGGATCGAGCCTGGCCACCCACGACGACATAGCGTCGGTTACGGCCGCCCTTCACATCAAGGCCACGCTTACGGATTTCGATGGTGACTCGACGAGCGTCGTGTCTGGCGTGGCGCTGCAAGTCCAGTTTCAGGACGATGGCCCGCTTGCGGTCAACGACGTCGATTCCGCCCATGGCGCGGCCCTGACCGCTACCGGCAACGTGATTACCGGCGTGGATATCGCAGTCGGCTTCGACGTCAACGCGACCGACGGCAATGCCGATACCAAGGGTACCGATGGGGCGAAGATCACGGAGATCGCCGGCGTTACCACCGACACGACTCCGGACCCTTCGCTCAACTTCCAGGTCACCGGCCAGTACGGCACGCTCGTCATTAACGAGAACGGCAACTACACCTACACGCGCTTTAACGGTGCGCCGGTCGTCGCCAACGACGTATTTACATACACGCTGACCGATGGCGATGGCGATTTCTCGACCGCGACGCTGAACATCAGCATCTCCGATCGTGGCGTGACGGTCTCGGGCATCGGTGCGCAGGGCGGCGATGTCACCGTCCTGGAGGACGATTTGTCGGCAAGCCGGGCGGTCGGCGAGTCGGCCGGCTCGAGCCCGAGTTCCCCCAATCTCACACAAACGGGAACGTTTACGGTTTCGACCCCGGACGGGCTGGACGATTTGACGATCGATGGTCACGCCATCGTCACGAATGGCTTTTTTGCAGCCACGTCCTTCCTGACGACAACCGGCAATACGTTCGCGGTCACCGGGTTCGATGGCACCACGGTAAGCTACAGCTATACCCTTCTTGACAACGAACAGCATGCGTTGGTGCAAGGTAACAATACCTTGCTCGAAAGCCTGAGCGTGATTGTGACGGACGTCGACGGCGACACTGCGACGTCGTCGGTCAATATCGCAATCGTGGACGACGTTCCGACGGCGGCAGCGGGGCCTGGGCTGACCGTCGTGGAGACCGATGGCATCACTTCCGGAACCAATCTGCTGGCCAACGACACCCAGGGAGCGGACGGCGCGACGGTGACTGCGGTCAATATTGGCAGCGGCTTCCAGACGATTGCGGCGATCGGAGCGACGGTGCTGTCGAACGCCAATGGCACTTACACGTTCCAGGCGGACGGCACTTGGTCGTTCGATCCGAACGCGAACCTGAACAATGCGTCCGGCATCAGCGCGGACTTTACCTACCGGATCACGGACAGTGACGGCGACACCTCGACGGCAACGCAGGCTATCACGATCAACGACGGGGCGGTTGCGGCGACGCCGGTGGCGGTGACGCTGGAGCTCGACGAGGCTGCGCTGTTCACGGCAGGTGCGACAGGCTCGAATCCGGGCCTGACGTCGGAAGTGGACAGCACGCCATCGCTGTCGTTTACGGCGGGTTCGGACAATCTGACTTCGTTTGCGTTTATCAGCACCTCCGGTTTGGTGACGGACCTGAACGGGACGGGCGGCCAGGACATCTTCTGGGATCTGGCATCGGCAACGCAGATCAAGGGCTATCTCGATGGGGCTCACACGCTGCTTGCGGTGACGCTGGACCTAAGTGCGCCGGCCTCGATTGCGGCGGGAGCAAGCAACACGGTCACGGTGACCGCGACGCTGAGCGACAACCTGCAGCATATTCTGGCGAATGGCGCGCAGATCAGTTCGATCGGCAGCGTGGACGTAGTTGCCACCGACACTGACGGCGACATCACGACGGGGACGGTCAACGTCACCGTGCAGGACGACGTTCCCTTGGCGGCCAATGACGGGCCTTCCGGGGTGGTCGAGGACGGCGTGAGCCTGGTGTCGGGCAACGTCCTGACCAACGACGCCTCGGGCGCGGATACGCCGAAGAGCTTCGTGGCGTGGGCGGCGATCACCGACGCGGCGTCGGTTGCGGCGCTGAACAGCTACGGCACGCTGGTGCAGAACGGCAACGGCACCTGGAGCTATACGCTGAACAACAGCCTTGCGGCGACGCAGGCGCTGACGTCGTCGAGCAGCCTGAGCTACACGCTGCATTATACGATGCAGGATGCGGACGGCGACACGTCGCCGGCGACGCTGACGATCACGATCCAGGGTGCGGACGACAGCGCCGCGGTGGTGACGGCAGAGGCGACCGGCGCGGACGCAACGGTGCTGGAGGCCGGGCTGAACCCGGACGGCTCGAATGCGGGGGCGAGCACCGAGACGGCGACCGGCAGCTTCACGATCTCGGCAACGGACGGGGTGCAGGACATCGTGATCGGCGGCGTGACGTTCACGCTGGCGGAGATCCAGGCGTTCGGCACGACCAATGGCGTGGTGAACACCGGCCAGGGCGTGCTGACGCTGACGGGCTATACCGGCACCAGCTTCGGCGGCACGGTGAACTACAGCTACACGCTGTCGGCGACGATCGACAACGACAGTGTGATTGCGACCGGGAACGACGCGGTCAACGGCACCGGCTTCGACGACAGCTTGGCGCTGACGGTGCACGGCATCGGCGGCACGACGGCGGGCGACAACCTGGTGGTCCACATCGTCGACGACGTGCCCTTGGCGGCCAATGACGGGCCTTCCGGGGTGGTCGAGGACGGCGTGAGCCTGGTGTCGGGCAACGT
>NZ_JAFCME010000047.1 GCF_018130065.1 Bradyrhizobium sp. AUGA SZCCT0158
GCGCCAGGACCACACGGTTTTGCCGTACGCTTATCCACGCCGTCGTCGAGGCGTAAACCAGCGTCCACCGCAACCCGTCCAACGTCCGTGACGACGGCCGACGCCCTTCTGAGTAGGACGGGATGGCGATAGATGCGCACTGATTTGGGTTGACCGACAACAGAAATATTTTTGATTTACAGAACTTTTCTACTTGACACGACTTCTGTAAAACGGAATTGATTTGCCCGTCGGGTTGTTTTGTCGCAGGCGACGACGACATTTGCGATTGTGAGGGCAGCGACTGGGCGGAAGCGATCCCATCCATCGTCGTCCCGGCCTAGTGCGCAATTGCGCACGGGGGGCCGGGACCCATACGCCGCGGCGCCCATTGTAGCGCAGAGTAACTAACGTGACAGCCTCACCGAGAAGCCGCGGCGTATGGGTCCCGGCTCAAGGCCGGGACGACGCCGGTGTTTGGCGATGGTCTCACGCCGCGCGGATGTTCGCCATGAAGCGGTCGAGCTCTTCGCGCAGCCGCGTGCTTTCGCTCGACAGCGTGCGTGCCGAATGCAGCACCTCTTCCGAGGCCGTACCGGTCTCGGTCGCGCCGCGGTTGACCTGCATGATGCTGGCGGCGGCTTCCTCGGTGCCTTGCGCGACGTTCTGGACGCTGCGTGCGATTTCCTGGGTCGCCGAGCTCTGCTGCTCGACCGCGTCCGCAATCGTCGTGGCGATGTCGGAGATCTTGCCGATGGTGCCGCCGATTTCCTTGATCGCGGCGACCGATTCCTGGGTCGCGCCCTGCATGCCCGAGATGTGATTGGAGATCTCGTCGGTCGCCTTCGCGGTCTGGCTGGCGAGCGATTTGACCTCGGAGGCAACGACGGCAAAGCCGCGGCCGGCATCACCGGCGCGGGCCGCCTCGATGGTCGCGTTCAGCGCCAGCAAATTGGTCTGCTCGGCAATCGCCGTGATCAGCTTGACCACGTCACCGATCTCCTGTGCTGCGCGCGACAGTTTTCCGATGCGGTTATCGGTCTGTTCGGCCTGGCGCACCGCGGCTTCCGCAATCTGGCTGGATTCCTTGACGCGGCGGCCGATCTCGTCGACGGAGGCCGACAGCTCCTCGGTCGCGGATGCCACCGATTGCATGTTGCCGGACGCCTGTTCCGAAGCGCCGGCGACCTGGCTCGACAGGCTCTGGGTGGTTTCCGCGGTTCGCGTCAACGTTCCCGCGGAGGCTTCCAGCTGCACGGCCGAGGCCGAAACGTTGGAGACGATGGCGCCCACCGCGGCCTCGAATTCGTCGGCAAAGC
Source organism: Bradyrhizobium sp. AUGA SZCCT0158 (assembly GCF_018130065.1). Lineage (GTDB taxonomy): Bacteria > Pseudomonadota > Alphaproteobacteria > Rhizobiales > Xanthobacteraceae > Bradyrhizobium. The sequence continues at coordinate 1,299 of NZ_JAFCME010000047.1, forward strand.
GAATGAGTTCGGCGCGGCGCGCGGCGCTGCTCGCCTTGTTCTGCGCCTCTTGCGTGGCGGCGTCGCGTTCGGCCTTGGCGACCGCCTGGACCTTGAACTCCTCGACTGCGCTGGCCATTTCGCCAAGTTCGTCCTTGCGCCCGAGGCCGGGCAGCACGACGTCGAAATTGCCGGCTGCGAGTTCGCGCATCGCCTTGCACATTGCGATCATCGGCTTGGAAATGCCCTTGCCGAGCAAGAACGCCCAGATACAGCCGAGCAGGAAGCCGCCGGCCGCCAGGATCAGGATCAGCCGTTCGGTTTCGCCGATGCTCGCGTTCGACTCGGCCTCGAGCCGCTTCTGATCGGCCAGCAGGCTGGACTTCATGACGGCGGCGCCCTTGCTGATCGCAGTGGCGGAATCCGTCATGTCGAGCGTCAGATCGTCGATTTCCTTAGCGTTGTGAATCAGCTTGGCCAGCGCCTCCCGGTAGGCTTCCAGAAGCCCGGCGGACTCCTTGAGGTCAGCCACGACCTTGTCAGTCTTCGAGGAAATCGATTTGAGCGAGTTCTCGACGAATTTCAGACGCGCCAACGCGCTGGCGGCCACCGCCTTGTCGGCATTGATGACGAACGTGTTGACCAGTGCGGTGACGGCCTGAAACTGCTCGTAGACCTTCTTCGCGCCAAGACTGATGACCTGCTGCTCGGACTCCTCGGCGTTGCTCGGGAGATCGTCGAGCTTGTAGTGCAGCGACATGCCGCTGCGCGTGAGCTGGTTCTGGGTGATCCGCGCGCTTTCGTCCTTGACCTTGACGACGTCGGCAAAGATCTTGGCAAAGGCGCGGAATTCCCGCTCCAGCTTGGCGAGCTGTTCAAGCCGGCCCGGATCGGTGGTGCCCTTCATCGAGGCAATAATGGCTGCCTTCAGGCTGGCTTCGGCCGTCAGCGCCGCTTTGCCATCCTCTTCCTTGGCCGTGACCACGAAATAGCGGGCGAGCGAACTATAGGAAATCAGCTCGCGGTCGATGTCGCGCGCCAGGTCGGCTTCCTGCACGCTGCGCCGGTAGGCGTCCACGCCTGCGGAAACGTGTTCAAATCCCATAAAGGCAATGCCCATGCTGACCGCCGAGATGGCCAGCGTCACGGCAAAGCCGAGCATGATCTTGGCGCGGAATCGAAGGGTTGGGAGTTTGATCGAGAACAAGCCCGTACGTTTCTTAAATCCCACCTCAAGCCCCCCGTTTTCATTCTGAAAACCCGGATCGGGAGGCCCTGCCCCCGATCCAGTGCGCAAAACTAAGGCACAATGGATAAGGGTGCGTAAATTCCGGCCCCATTCCCCTTGGGTTGCAGGGCTGGAAGCATGCTTTTTTTGTCTCGGTCCCCCTTTGGGGCCCGGACGGTCTCCGAAAGTATGATGCGGTGCGGGGTGGACGCGACCTCATCCCGTCAATCTACCTTCCGCCACGCGCAGCGCTTTGGCTACAGCTCGACTCGCCCGCTGGAGACGGCCGAAGAATCGGCTGACCGACGCCGCGTCGCCGCGAGGATGTCATCACAATGACAGGGGCGACCAAAATCCTAGTTGCAAGTTCCCTCGCCCGTGTTTCTAATTGGAATAATTATAAAACATCGGGAGGTATCACGCGTGTCTACCATCAAATTGACGGTGAACGGCAAGGCTGTCTCAGCCGACGTCGAGGACCGGACCCTCCTCGTCCATCTCTTGCGCGAAAACCTGAACCTGACCGGCACCCATGTCGGCTGTGATACCAGCCAGTGCGGCGCCTGCGTCGTCCATATCGACGGCCGGGCGGTCAAATCCTGCACCGTGCTGGCGGGCCAGGCCGCCGGGTCCAACGTCACCACCATCGAGGGCATCTCGAAGGGCGACGAATTGCACCCGATGCAGGCGGCGTTCCGCGACAATCACGGCCTGCAATGCGGCTATTGCACCCCGGGCATGATCATGTCGTCGATCGATATCGTGCACCGTCATGGTGGCAAGCTCGACGAGGAAACCGTCCGGCAGGAGCTGGAAGGCAACATCTGCCGCTGCACCGGCTACCACAACATCGTCAAGGCGGTGCTCGATGCGGCCGGACGCATGAAGGTCTCGCAGGCGGCTGAATAGCCGCCGCAGACCACCAAGACTGAATCCAAGACCGCGTTTCGATGGAAATGGCGGGAACAATAATTCCGGTCGGGAGGACAGGACATGGGCGTTGAAGGCATTGGCGCAAGCGTTGTGCGCAAGGAAGACCGCCGTTTCATTACCGGCAAGGGCCGTTACGTCGACGACATCAAGATTGTGGGCCTGACCCACGCGCACTTCATCCGCAGCCCGCACGCCCACGCCAAGGTAAAGAGCATCGATACGTCAGCGGCAAAGGACATGCCCGGCGTGGTCGGCGTCCTGACCGGCCAGCAGATCGTCGACGACAAGGTCGGCAATCTGATTTGCGGCTGGGCCATCACCTCGAAGGATGGCACCGGCATGAAGATGGGCGCATGGCCGGCGATGGCGCCGGAGACCGTGCGCTTCGTCGGCCAGGCGGTCGCGGTCGTGATCGCCGAGACCAAGAACCAGGCCAAGGACGCCGCCGAAGCCGTCGTCGTCAATTACGAAGAACTCCCGGCCGCATCAGATATTCGCGCGGCCATCAAGCAAGGCGCGCCGCAGCTTCACCCGGAAGCGCCCGGCAACGTGATCTACGACTGGACGATCGGCGACGAGGCCGCGACCGAAGCCGCGTTCAAAGCGGCGGCCAACGTGGTTTCGCTCGACATCACCAACAACCGCTTGGTGCCGAACGCGATGGAGCCGCGGGCGGCGATCGGCGAGTATAATGAGGCGGAAGAGCACTTCACGCTCTATACGACCTCGCAAAATCCGCATGTCGCCCGTCTCGTGTTGTCGGCGTTCTATAACATCGCCCCGGAGCACAAATTGCGGGTGGTGGCGCCCGACGTCGGCGGCGGCTTCGGCTCCAAGATCTTCATCTACCCGGAGGAGATGGTGGCGCTGTGGGCCTCCAAGAAGGTGGGGCGTCCGGTGAAGTGGACCGGCGATCGCACCGAGGCCTTCCTGACCGACGCCCATGGCCGCGATCACCTGACCAATGCCGAACTTGCGCTCGACGCCAACAACAAGATCACCGGCTTGCGCGTCAAGACCTATGCCAATCTCGGCGCCTACATGTCGCTGTTCTCGTCGTCGGTGCCGACCTATCTCTACGCGACGCTGTTGTCGGGCCAGTACAACATACCCAACATCTTCGCCGAGGTGATCAGCGTCTACACCAACACCACCCCGGTCGACGCCTATCGCGGCGCGGGCCGGCCCGAAGCGAGTTTCGTGGTGGAACGGCTGCTGGAGACGGCGGCGCGGCAGTTGAAGGTCGATCCGGCGGAATTGCGCCGCAAGAACTTCATCACGCAATTTCCGCATCAGACGCCTGTCATCATGGCCTACGATATCGGCGATTTCGGCGCCTCGCTCGACTCGGCGATGAAGGCGATCGACTACGCCGGCTTCCCGGCGCGCAAGGCGAAAGCCAAGTCCGAAGGCAAGCTGCGCGGCATCGGCCTCTCCTGTTACATCGAGGCCTGCGGCATCGCGCCGTCGAAAGCGGTCGGCAGCTTAGGGGCCGGCGTCGGCCTGTGGGAATCCGCTGAGGTCCGCGTCAACCCGGTCGGCACCATCGAGATCCTCACCGGCTCGCACAGCCACGGCCAGGGCCATGAAACCACCTTCTGCCAGCTGGTGGCCGAACGCCTCGGCGTTCCCATCAGCCAGGTGCAGATCGTCCATGGCGACACCGACAAGGTGCAGTTCGGCATGGGCACCTACGGTTCGCGCTCGGCCGCCGTCGGCCTGACCGCGATCCTCAAAGCGATGGAGAAGGTCGAGGCCAAGGCCAAGAAGATCGCAGCCCATGCGCTCGAAGCCTCCGAAAGCGACATCGTGATCGAAAACGGCGAGTTCAAAGTCACCGGCACCGACAAGTCGATCGCGCTGCCGATGGTCGCGCTCGCCGCCTACACGGCGCACAATCTGCCCGACGGCATGGAGCCGGGCCTGAAGGAGGGCGCGTTCTACGACCCGACCAACTTCACCTTCCCGGCCGGCGCCTATATCTGCGAACTCGAGGTCGACGCCGCCACCGGCAAGACCTCCTTCGTCAACTTCGTGGCGGCGGACGATTTCGGCCGGCTGATCAACCCGATGATCGTCGAAGGTCAGGTCCATGGCGGTCTCGCCCAGGGCATCGGCCAGGCACTGCTGGAAGGCGCTGCGTATGACAGTTCGGGTCAGCTGCTGACGGCGTCGTTCATGGATTACGCCATGCCGCGCGCCGACGATCTGCCGTCGTTCAAACTGAACCACACCACGACGCTGTGTCCGGGCAACCCGCTCGGCGTCAAGGGCTGCGGCGAAGCCGGCGCGATCGGTGCATCGGCCGCGGTGATCAACGCGATCACGGATGCGATCGGCAACAACAAACTCGAAATGCCGGCGACGCCCGATCGCGTCTGGCACGCCATTCACGGTTGAGAGGGAGAGAACAATGTACGAGACCACTTATCATCGCCCCTCCTCGGTCGACGAAGCCGTGGCGCTTTTCGGCAAAGGCTCGGATTCGAAATATCTCGCCGGCGGCCATACGCTGATTCCCGTGATGAAGCAGCGGCTGGCCGCGCCGTCCGACGTGATCGATCTCGGTAAGATCAAGGAGCTGATCGGGATTGAAGCGTCAGGCGATACGCTTACTATCAAGGCGGCCACGACCTATTTCGACATCATGCAAAGCGCCGATGTGAAGAAGTCGATCCCGGCGATCGCCTATCTCACGTCCGTGCTCGGCGATCCCGCGGTACGACACCGCGGCACGATCGGCGGCTCGATTGCCAACAACGACCCGGCGGCGGATTTTCCCGCGGCATTGGTCTCGCTCGGCGCCACGGTGAAAACCAACAAGCGCTCGATCGCGGCGGATGATTTCTTCAAGGGCCTGTTCACGACGGCGCTGGAAGACGGCGAGATCATTACCGCGGTGTCGTTCCCGGTGCCGGCCAAGGCTGGTTACGAGAAGATGCGCCATCCCGCCTCACGCTTCGCGCTGACCGGCGTGTTCGTGACCAAGACCAAGGCCGGTGACGTCAGGGTTGCGGCAACAGGTGCATCGCAAAACGGCGTCATGCGGGTACCGGCGATCGAGGCCGCGCTGAAGGCGAACTGGTCAGCGGGCGCGCTCGATAGCGTCAAGGTCTCCGACAGCGGCATGCTCGCCGATATCCACGGCTCCGTCGCCTATCGCGCCAACCTGGTCAAGGTAATGGCTCAACGCGCGGTGACTGCGGCGGGCTAATAGCGTCAAAACACAAGTTCCCATGCAAGCGGCGCGCAGCGATGCGCGCCGCTCTGCATTTGGTCGGATTCTCGACAAAGAATGCTTGCCACGCGCAGCCGGAGGCGAGACAATTTAGCTAATCAGCTAATTAAAAATACCTCTTTGGGAGAACAAGACGTGCTCGACAAACCCGCCGCCCAATCCGCAGTTCGCGCCTCCGGCCCGCTCGCCGGTTTTCGCATCGTCGAGTTCGCGGGCATTGGCCCGGGTCCGTTCGCCTGCATGATGCTGGCCGACATGGGCGCGGAGGTCGTGACGCTCGACCGCGTCGGCGCCAGGAAGAATTTGAAATCGGTGGCGGGACGTGGCCGCAAAGTCGTCGAACTCGATTTGAAGGACAAGGCGTCAGTCGCAAGCGTGCTCGATCTGCTCGCCAATGCCGACGCGCTGATCGAAGGCTTTCGTCCCGGCGTGATGGAGCGGCTGGGGCTCGGGCCTGACGTCGTGATGGCGCGCAATCCGCGCCTGGTGTTCGGCCGCATGACCGGCTGGGGTCAGGAAGGCCCGCTGGCGCAGGCCGCCGGCCATGACATCAATTACATCTCGGTCACCGGCGCGCTCGCCGCGATCGGCACCAAAGAGAAGCCGGTGCCGCCGCTCAATCTGGTCGGCGATTTCGGCGGCGGCGCGCTCTATCTCGTGGTCGGCGTCCTCGCCGCGCTGCTGGAAGCGTCGAAATCCGGCAAGGGCCAGGTGGTCGATGCCGCGATGTGCGACGGCGCGGCATCGCTGATGTCGATGTTCTTCGACATGACCGCGATCGGCCGCTGGACCGAAGGCCGCGATCAGAATTTCCTCGACGGCGGCGCGCATTTCTACGGCGTTTACGAATGCTCCTGCGGCAATTTCATTTCGATCGGATCGATCGAGCCGCAATTTTACGCCCTGCTCCGCGAACACGCGGGCCTGACCGACGCCGATTTCGACGCCCAGATGGACCGCAACGCCTGGCCGGCGCTGAAGGAAAAGCTGACAAAGGTGTTCAAGAGCAAGAGCCGCGAAGACTGGTGCAAGATCATGGAAGGCACCGACATCTGCTTCGCGCCGATCCTGACCATGGCGGAAGCGCCGAAGCATCCGCACAACGCCGCGCGAAAGATCTTCGTCGAACGCCACGGCGTGACCCAGCCCGCGCCGGCGCCGCGTTTTTCGCGGACGCCGTCGGCGATCAGGGATGCGGAGAAGGCTGATATTGCGGAGCTGACGAAAGAGTGGAAAGCGGGGAGGTAGCCCCCGCTGTCGTCCCGGCCTTGAGCCGGGACCCATACGCCGCGGCAGAAATTGTTTGGCGCGCTGGTCGTTGTCTTTCTTTTCCACCCATACGCGCCGCGGCGTATGGGTCCCCCGATGCGCAATTGCGCATCTGAGCTCAAGGCCGGGACGACACTGAGTTTGACGGCGTGCGTTACGCCGCATCCACCTTCAGCACGCCCCTGCGAATCTGATCTTCCTCGATCGATTCGAACAGCGCCTTGAAATTGCCCTCGCCAAAACCGTCGTCGCCCTTGCGCTGGATGAACTCGAAGAAGATCGGCCCGATCGCGTTGGCCGAGAAGATCTGCAACAGCACCTTGGTATGGCCGCCTTCGACGACGCCCTCGCCGTCGATCAGGATGCCGTCGCGCTGCAGCCGTGCGACGTCTTCGCCATGGCAGGGCAGCCGCGCGTCGATCTTCTCGAAATAAGTCAGCGGCGGTGACGGCATGAACGGCAAGCCGTCGGCGCGCAGCGTCTCCACCGTGCCGTAAATGTCCCGCGCGCCGCAGGCGATGTGCTGGATGCCCTCGCCGCGATAGGTGTTGAGATATTCCTCGATCTGGCCGGAATCGCCGGCGTCCTCGTTGATCGGAATCCGGATCTTGCCGTCCGGGCTGGTCAGCGCGCGCGAGAACAGGCCGGAGGCGCGCCCCTCGATGTCGAAGAAACGGATCTGGCGGAAGTTGAACAGCTTTGCGTAGAAGCCGGTCCAGACATCCATGCGGCCGCGATGGACGTTGTGGGTGAGGTGATCGATGTAGAACAGACCGGCGCCGGCGGGCCGCGGGTCTTTGGCGCCGAGCCATTCGAACTCGCTGTCATAGGCCGAGCCCTTGGCGCCGTAGCGGTCGACGAAATACAAGAGGCTGCCGCCGATGCCCTTGATGGCGGGAACGTCGAGCGTCTTCTGCGCGGACGGGATATCCGCGGGCTCCGCACCGAGCGAAATCGCGCGTTCATAGGCCAGCTTCGCATCCACCACGCGGAACGCCATCGACGGCGCGCAGGGGCCGTGGGCAGCCACAAAGGCAAAACCGTGGGTGCCGGGCTCCTCGTTGACGAGGTAATTGATGTCGCCCTGGCGATAGACCGTGATGTTCTTTGTCTTGTGGCGGGCGACCGGCACATAGCCCATCAGCTTGAACAGCGCGTGCAGTTCTTCCGGTTTTGGATGGGCGTATTCGACGAACTCGAAACCGTCGGTGCCCATCGGGTTGTCGGCGCTGATGGTAGCGGCCGGCGCGTCGTGCGGAAATGGACCCATGGCGGAATCTCCTTCTTGATCTGATCCATGGAGTTTCCGCCAGGTCAGGCGCAATGTGCATGCAAATCGCGGCGAGATTGGCTATAGTTACGCACAGTTCGTGCATCAAATGGGTATTTCACGCATGATTCCGGTAGACGCTTTCGACCTCAAAATGCTGGCCGCGCTGCAGGACGACGGCCGGCTGACCAACCAGCAACTGGCCGATCTGGTCGGCCTGTCGGCATCGCAATGCTCGCGGCGGCGGATGCGGCTCGAGGAAGAAAAAGTGATCGCGGGCTACCACGCCGATCTCGCCAGCGAGGCGCTCGGCTTCAATTTGATCGCCTTCATCCACATCACGCTGGCGACGCATTCGCCCGACAACGCCAAGAAATTCCGCGCGCTGGTGGGGCGCGTCGACGCGATCCAGGAGGCCTATTCGCTGACCGGTGATGCCGATTACCTGCTCAAGGCCGTGCTGCGCGACCTCAAGAGCCTGTCCGACATCGTCAACAACGTGCTGATGCCGCACCAGAGCGTCGCGCATGTGCGCTCGTCGATCGTGCTGGACCGGCTGAAGGAAAGCGCCAAGCTGCCGCTAAAGGAATTGACGCGGTAGAATTCGAGGGAGATGGCCGAAATCGAGGGGAATTCGCCATTATCTTGCCAAGGCGAATTTGCGATGATGCGGTCCAAGATCAATGCGAAGAGATCACCATGGCCCTGCAACTCCGGCCGAACTGCGAATATTGCGACAAGGATCTGCCGCCGAACGCGACGGACGCGCGGATCTGTTCCTATGAGTGCACGTTCTGCGCGGACTGCGCCGACAACAAGCTGCACAATGTGTGCCCGAACTGCGGCGGCGGCTTTGTGCCGCGGCCGATCCGGCCCGCGCAGGAATGGCGGCCGGGCGTCTGCGTTGTAAAGCAGGCGCCGTCAGACAAGCGCGTGCATCTGAAGTTCAGCGTCGAGGACTGCGCGGCGCATTCGGCGCGGCTTAGGGATATTGCTCCGCAGGATCGCTAGTCTCTCCACATCGTCATTGCGAGCCACCGGGTCGCGCCAACGCGCGCCCGATGACAGGCTCCGCGAAGCAATCCACCCATCCGTTATGCCGCGCTATGGATTGCTTCGCTCCGCTCGCAATGACGTGGAGAGAGCATCACCCCGCCGGCGTGATCGTGCCCTCGACCTCGCCAAAGCCGACGCGATAGCCATCGCCCTGGCACCAGCCGCGCATCACCAGCGAATCGCCGTCTTCCAGGAACGTACGCTTGACGCCGCCGGGCAACTCAACCGGCTCGGTGCCGTTCCAGCTGATCTCCAGCAGGCTGCCGCGCTGATCCTTTTCCGGGCCGGAGATGGTGCCGGAGCCTAATAGATCGCCGACATTCATGGCGCAGCCGGATGAGGCGTGGTGCACCAATTGCTGCACCGACGACCAGTACATGTATTTGAAATTGGTGTGGCAGATGCCGGTCGCCTCGTTCATCGCCCCCGCGCGCAGGGCGACGTCGAGCTGCATGTCGTAATTGTTCGGCTGCGCCTGGCGCAGATATTCCAGCGGCTGCGGGTCCTGCGTGGGCCCCTGGACGCGGAACGGCTCCAGCGCCTCGCGCGTCACGACCCACGGGCTGATCGAGGTCGCAAACGCCTTGGCCTGGAACGGGCCGAGCGGCACATACTCCCACTGCTGGATGTCGCGCGCGCTCCAGTCATTGAGGATCACAAACCCGAAGATCATCTCTTCGGCCTGCTTTTCCGTCAGCATCTCGCCGATCGCCGACGCCTGTCCGACCACCACGCCCATTTCCAGTTCGAAATCGAGCCGCTTGCAGGGCCCGAAGCTCGGCACGTCGGCGGTCGGCGGCTTCAATTGCCCGCGCGGCCGGCGCACTTTGGCGCCGCTGACGACGACGGTGGATGCGCGGCCGTTATAGCCGATCGGCATATGCAGCCAGTTCGGCTGCAGCGCATTGTCCTTGCCGCGGAACATGACGCCGACATTGGTGGCGTGCTCCTTGGAGGAATAGAAATCGGTGTAGCCGGACACCGCGATCGGCAGATGCAGCGTGACATCCGCCATCGGCACCAGCGTGCGCTGGCGCAATTTTTCATTGTCGCGCAGTTCGGGATGATCGTGGCGCAACAGCTCGCTGATCCGCGCCCGCGTCCGCGACCACACCTCCGGCCCGAGCGCCATGAACGCGTTGAGCGATGCGCTGGCGAATACGCCGGGTTCGACGACGTCGATCCGGCAATCCTGCGCGAGCTGCCAGAGATCAAGCACATAGTCGCCGATCGCGACGCCGACGCGTGGGGCAAGCCCGTCCTTGGCGGAGAACACGCCATAGGGGAGATTCTGGATCGGGAAATCCGAGGTCGGATCGACCGGGATGAAGGAGCGAAGGGTGGGATCGTTGGGATGGGGCACGGTGTGCTGCGTCCTTTCTTCCTTCTCCCCTTGTGGGAGCCGAGACGAGCGAAGCTCGCTCTTAGGTGGCGCGCAAAGCGCGCCGGATGAGGGGTCTCTATCCGCATCTCGAAATCTTACCGTGAGGAGAGAACCCCTCACCCGTCTTCGCTTCGCGAAGCCACCCTCTCCCACAAGGGGAGAGGGGAAGAACCGTCACGGCTTGTTCGGATCGAACCGCTTTTCCAGTCCCTGCCAGCAATCCGCGTAATCGTCCTGCAAGGTCGCCGACTTCGCCGCGTGCGCGGTGACGCGCTGCGGGTAGCGGGTTTCGAACATGAAGGCCATGGTGCCTGTCAGCTTCACGGGCTTCAGCTCGCCATTGCTGGCATGGTCGAAAGCCTGGCGATCCGGGCCATGCGGCAGCATCATGTTGTGCAGGCTGATGCCGCCGGGGACAAAGCCCTCCGGCTTGGCGTCGTAGACGCCGTAGATCAGCCCCATGAACTCCGACATGATGTTCATGTGATACCAGGGCGGACGGAAGGTGTTTTCCGCGACCGCCCAGCGCTCCGGGAAGATGACGAAGTCGATGTTGGCGGTGCCTGCGGTTTCCGACGGCGAGGTCAGCACCGTGAAGATCGAGGGATCCGGATGGTCGAAGCCGATGGCGCCGACCGGCGAGAAGGTGCGCAGATCGTATTTATAGGGCGCGTAATTGCCGTGCCACGCCACCACGTCGATCGGCGAATGCGGCAAGGTCGTCTTGAACAGCGAGCCGCCCCATTTCACGAACAGTTCGGTCGGCGTGTCCTTGTCCTCATAGGCCGCGACGGGGGTGAGGAAGTCGCGCGAATTGGCCAGGCAATTGGCGCCGATCGGCCCGCGTTCCGGCAGCGTGAAGGCGCCGCCATAGTTCTCGCAGAGATAGCCGCGCGCCGGGCCGTTTGTCAGTTCGACGCGGAATTTGACGCCGCGCGGGATCACGACGATTTCGCCGGGCTCGGCGTCGATGCGGCCGAACTCGGTGACGAGGCGCAGCTTGCCCTGCTGCAGCACGAACATCATCTCGCCGTCGGCATTGTAGAAATGCTGATCGACCATCGATTTGGTGATGAGATAGACGTGCGCCGCCATTCCGGCCTGGGTGTTGGCGTCCCCGGCCGTCGTCATGGTCTGCACGCCCTGCAGGAACGTCATGTCTTCTTTCGGAATCGGCGCCGGATCCCAGCGCAATTGCGCGATCGGCAGTTCGTATTCGTGGCATGGCGCGGTGCGCCACAACCCGGCATCGGCCTTCTCAAAACGTCCCGAGTGCTTCACCGAGGGGCGAATGCGATACAGCCACGACCGCTCGTTGGCGCCGCGCGGCGCGGTGAAGGGCGAGCCGGAAAGCTGCTCCGCGTAGAGCCCATAGGCACAGCGCTGCGGCGAGTTGCGGCCAATCGGCAACGCGCCGGGCAGCGCCTCGGTCTCAAAGCTGTTGCCGAAGCCGGACATGTAGCCCGGCGTGACACCAACGGTGCCTCGGGAAATCGCATCAGGCGAGGTGTTGATATTCATGGTCATCCTCCTTCATCTTGCGCATGATCTTGTCCGAAAACCGGTACCCACTTTTCGGGATCATGCGCCTTGCAGGGCGGCCCACATTTCCTGATCGCGCTTGTCGGTCCAGATCACGGGATCGTCGATTCCCGAGGCCTCGTCGAACGCGCGCGAGACGTTGAACGGCAGGCAGTGTTCATAGATCGCAAAGCTGGAAAATTTCGGATCCATCACCTCGCGCGTCGCCGCCATCGATTCCTTGAGGTTGCGGCCGCGGGCGACCGAGGTCTCGGCCGCGCCATAGAGCGAAGTGACGAAATCGCGCGTCATCGCGATCGCATCGCGTCCGGTCGAAAGCCCCTTGAGCGCATCGCCGCGGCCGGGCGCGATCGCCTTGGGATTGAAGGCGCGGATTTCGTTCAGCGTCGCAGGCCATTCGCGCAAATGCGCATCGCCGCAATAACAGGCCGAATGATATTCGATGAGGTCGCCGGAGAACATCACTTCGGCATCCGGCACCCAGGCCACGATATCGCCGGACGTATGCCCCGCGCCGAGCTGCATCAGACGCACCTCGCGCTTGCCGAGATAGATCGACATCTCGCCTTCGAAGGTCAGCGTCGGCCAGGTCAGCCCGGGAATGCTCTGGGCATCCTGGAACAGGCGCGGGAAGCGGCCATATTCGGAATCCCAGTCCTGCTGACCGCGCTCCTCGATCAGGCGATAGGTTTCCGCCGAGGCGACGATGCCCTGCGCCTTGTAGGCGGAGGCGCCGAGTACGCGCACTGCGTGGTAATGCGACAGCACGACATATTTGATCGGCTTGTCGGTGACGGTGCGCACCCGCTCGATTACCTTGTTCGCCATCGCCGGCGTCGACTGCGCGTCGAACACCAGGCAGCCATCGTCGCCGACGATAACAGCAGAGTTCGGATCGCCTTCGGCGGTGAAGGCATAGAGATCAGTACCGATCTCGGAGAAGGTGATCTTCTTTTCCGCCATATCAGTGGTGGACGCGAAACCCTTGGCCATCAGCTCGATTCCTTTGCGACGTCTTGTTCGTTAGTTCGGCTATTGTTGTTGTTGCTGTTGCTGCTGGCCGGCATCGAGCATCCGCCGCTTGGCGAGCGCGATGGCTTCGTTCAGCACCGCGATGTCGCCGATATGGTTGGCGAGCACCAGAACCAGCGCGGCGTCGAGATCGGCGCTTTGCGCCTCGCTCAACCCGCGATGCGCCTCGACGATGGCGCGGAAGGCGTCGTCGGGCTTTGCGAAATTCGAACTGGTGGACAGCGTCATGACAGTCCTCGATTGAGACCCGCCGCACGCGCCAACGCCGCATCGAGCGCCGGCCGGGTCGGATGCCGGAAGCGCGCCGCGACATAACCGTCGGGCCGCAGCAGATAGGCCGTGCCGGCCTCGGCGTCGTAGCGCGTACCCGCAAGGCCCCTGGTGTCGGCAAGGCCGTCGTCGCCGCCGATGCGAATGGTTTCGACGCCTTCGGGCGCATCGATCGCGGCACCGTTGCCAAATTCCAGCAATGTGAATTGCGCTCCCTTGCCAACGAAGGCTTCGGTCAGAAACATCGGCTGGCCGCTCGCTGCCGCAATCGGCGCATCCGGCATCGACGCGCCGGGCCGCGGGCCACCGCGCCACGTATCGCGATCGGCGGTCGAGAGCGGCGTGTCATAGGTGGAAGGCACCGACAGCCGTCCGCCATTGACCATGCGCTTGCCGAATTCGGTTTCCTTGGCCAGCGACAGCACCGCCTTGCGCAGCCGCGCCTCCTGCTGCGACACCGGCGCCATGAAATCGGTCGAGCGCGTGGACTCGCGGATGTTTTCGTCCGCCGCCGCGCTGCGCTCGGTGTGGTAACTCTCCAGCAGCGCTTCCGGCGACGTGCCGCGCAACACGCGATCGAGTTTCCAGGCGATGTTCTCGGCGTCTTCGAGGCCTGAGTTGGCGCCGCGGGCGCCGAACGGCGAGACCTGGTGCGCGGCATCGCCGGCAAAGATCACGCGGCCATGGAGAAATTTGTCCATCCGGCGGCACTGGAACTTGTACAGCGAGATCCATTCGAAATCGAACTTGTCATGGCCGAGCATGCGCGCGATCCGCGGCCGTACATTTTCCGGGCGCTTCTCGACGACAGGATCCGCATCCGGATGCAGCTGCAGGTCGATGCGCCAGATGTCGTCCGGCTGCCTGTGCAACAGCGCGGAGCGTCCGGCGTGGAACGGCGGATCGAACCAGAACCAGCGCTCGGTCGGGAACGCCGCCGTCATCTTGACGTCGGCGATCAGGAACTGGTCCTCGAACACTTGCCCGGCAAATTCCGCACCCACCATCTGCCGCAACGACGAGCGGGCGCCGTCGCAGGCGACGACGAAGCCGGCATGCAGCCGATACGGTCCGTCAGGCGTTTCGATCGTCAGCAGCACATGGTCGTTGCGCTGTTCGAGGCCGATCACCTTGTTGCGCCAGCGCAGGTCGATGCCGGAAAGCTCCTGGACCCGATCGACCAGATAGGCCTCGGCATAGAACTGCTGCAGGTTGACAAAGGCCGGCCGCTTGTGGCCCTCCTCCGGCAACAGGTTGAACTGGTAGAGCTGCGAGGCGCCGTGAAAAATCTTGCCAACGCTCCAGACCACGCCCTTGTCGACCATGCGCTGGCCGACGCCGAGCCGGTCCCAGAATTCCAGCGAACGCTTGGAGAAGCAGATCGCGCGCGAGCCCTCGCCGATCCGGTCGGCATCATCGAGCAGCACCACGGATTGGCCGCGCTGCGCCAGATCGATCGCCAGCGACAGCCCGACCGGCCCGGCGCCGACCACGACGACGGGATGTTCGGCCACATCAGTGCCCGCCCGATCCTGGTCGGGGTGCCTGCGGTAGCCGAACTGGGTTTTGGTCTGGACCATCGGAAGGTTTACTCTGGCCAAGGGTGCGCGGACTTGCTAAATTAGTCGCATCTGCAACTATCTTAAACCCGCTGGCGCCCCCGGCGTCAACTCAAATTGGAGCGATTTTGGCCAACGCGTCGTCCAGCGAGAACAGCGCCCGATCCCGATCCGCGCCCGACAGCGGCGCGCGCAAAGACGGGGATAAGGATGGAACGCCATCGAAAGCCGCAAAAAACGGCGGCCGTCTCGATCTCTTCAAATTCGTACCCTTCCGACTGAACCGGCTGGCGGCGGAAGTCTCCTCGGCGCTCTCGGCCGAATATCAGGCGCGGTATGGGCTCGACATTCCGGAATGGCGCGTGCTGGCGACGCTGGGTTTCCGCGTTGAGCCCTGCAGCGCGCAATACATCGCCCATTGCACCCGCACCCATAAATCGACCATCAGCCGCGCGGTCACCACGCTGATGAAACGGCAAATGATCGAGCGCGTCGAGAACGAAGCAGACCGCCGCGAATTCCGGCTGCGCATGACCGGAAAAGGCAAGGCGCTGTACGAGGAGCTGATCCCGCGACTGCTGCGCCGGGAGCAGGAGATATTGTCGTGCCTCTCCGCGCCGGAGCGAAAGGCGCTGGCCGCGCTGCTCGGCAAGATCGAGGCAAGCCTCGATCTTGTGCAAGACAGCGCCGAGGCGGATGCGAAGGAAGCGTATTGAAGCGCGTCATTCCGGGGTGCGCCACTTGGCGCAGCCCGGAATCCATTCACCCACGTAACATGCCGCTTGATGGTTTCCGGGCTCGCGCTACGCGCGCCCTCAGATGCGCAATTGCGCATCGGGGAATGACGGATGTGGTTACTTCACCGCCGTCACCACGATTTCCACGATATGCGGCGGCTCGAGCTCGACGCCGAGGCAGGCGCGCATCGGCGGGTTCGCCTTGTCGACCCATTCGTCCCAGGCGCGGTTCATCTCGCTTTTGCGCTTCATGTCGGCGATGAAGACGATCGCCGAAAGGATCTTGCTCTTGTCCGAGCCGCACATAGCAAGACTCTCGTCGATGCGGGCGAGCGCCTTGACGCTCTGCTCGTACATCGAGGGCGTTACAGGATCCGGCGCGACCGCCACAGTGAGCACCAGATCATCGTGAACGACGGCGCGGCTGCGGGTTGGCGTGAGGCCGGGAAAGCGCTCGATCATGGCTGATTCCGTTGCATTACGCATGTGCTCCTACTTCACGAACGAACGCGACGGCGGCAGGTGCAAGGCAAACGCATCGACCTTGTCGCTGGCGCGCGGATATATTTCGCTCACGATCGGATCATGGCCGGGAATGAAGCGGTCGGGGTGGCCGGCCAGCTTTTCAACGATCTCCCAGCCTTGCACCATGTCGCCGACATTGTAGACGATCGGAAACGGGCTGCGCTTCTGCAGGTTGGCGTAGTAATGCGCGGCATCCGAGGCCAGCACCACCGGCCCGCGCGCGGTCTCGACCCGCACCACCTGTAAACCATCGGAATGGCCGCCGACGCGATGCACGGTGACGCCGGGCGCGATCTCGCCATCACCATTATGGAACGTGGCGCGCTCGCCATAGACATGGCGCACCATGAGCGTGACGTGCTCGACGGAGAACGGATGCCTGATCAGGCCGTTGCACATGCAGCGCCCGGTCGCGTAGCTCATCTCGCGATCCTGCAGATGGAATCGGGCGCCGGGGAAGCGGTCGAGATTGCCGGCGTGATCGTAATGCAGATGGGTGACGACGACGTCCTTGATACTGTCGGCCTTGACGCCAAACGCTTCCAGCGCGTCGACCGGATTGAGATTGAGCTTGCGCGACCGCGCCTTGGCTTCCTCGGCGTTGAAACCGGTATCGACCAGGATCTCGCGGCCGTGGCCGCGGATCAGCCAGACGAAGTAATCGAGGTCCTGCGCCGTGGTGTCGTGCGGATCCGGTATCAGGAAATTCAGATGAGGGGTGCGCGGCGACATCGTCGCATAGCGCAGTGCGTAGATTTCGTAGGCATTTCCCATCGGTGTCACTTTTCTTGAGGTTTGAGTTTTGGCCGACGTCCACAACAAGCCATCGTCATCCGCAAAGGTCAAACCGGCAGTGCGAATGACCATCACGTGACGGCGGCGGGCGCACCCAATGTGAGCCCCGGTTACACCGCCGGTGGCCAGCCGGGCACCAGGGCCACGGCTGGCACCTGGGAAGGATTCACGCAACCACCGGATGATCACGCACCGCAATTTCACGACGAACGGGATTTATTCCGCTTCAATCCCCAAGGAATCCCCAGGGGTTCGTCGCGGGTTCGTCGCGGTGAATTGTCGCAATTAACGTTGCCTTCGCAAGTGGTTGACGGCCTGCGGGGCTCGTTTGATAATGCGGTTTGCGTGGAGTATGGTCGCCGCGGCGCAAGCTCGGATCGGCGCTTTTTTGGCTGGACTGCGGTGATAATGAAAATCCGCCTTGCATTGCTGCTTACAGTGATTTTTTCGGTGGCGTCGATCGCCCCGTCGTTCGGGGCCGGCGAGCGCTTTGCGCTGGTGATCGGCAATTCGAAATATCCGGACGCCGAAGCGCCGCTGAAAGAGCCGATCAACGACGCGCGCGATGTCGCCGAAGAACTCAAGCGCGACGGCTTCAACGTCGATATCGGCGAAAACCTCACCGGCGACGGCATGCGCCGGGCCTTCGAGCGCCTGTATGGAAAGATCAAGCCCGGCTCGGTCGCCCTGATCTTCTTCTCGGGTTTCGGCATCCAGGCGAACCGCCAGAGCTACATGATCCCGGTCGACGCGCAGATCTGGGCCGAGGCCGACGTTCGCCGCGACGGCTTCAGCCTCGAGATGGTGCTGGGCGAGATCAACAGCCGCGGCGCCGGCGTCAAGATCGCCCTGGTCGACGCCTCCCGGCGCAATCCTTTCGAGCGCCGGTTCCGCAGTTTTTCCGCCGGACTTGCGCCGGTCATTGCGCCGAACGGCTCTCTGGTGATGTATTCGGCGGCCCTTTCGTCGGTCATTTCGGATAATGGCAGCGATCGCAGCCTGTTCGTGCGGGAACTGCTCAAGGAAATCCGCACCCCCGATTTGATGGCCGAGGAAACCTTGAATCGCACCCGGGTCGGCGTCACGCGCGCCTCGCGCCAGGAACAGGTGCCGTGGATTTCGTCGTCGCTGGCCGAGGATTTCTCCTTCATCCCGGGTGGTGGCGCAGGGCCGAAGACTTCGAGTCCGCCCCCGCCGGCCCCGCCTCCGGTTGCCGCCGCCCCATCCCCGCCGCCGGTCGCCGCCGCTCCGTCGCCTCCTCCCGCTCCGACACCGGCGCCTGCTCCGGCACCGCCGCCCGCCGGGGCCCAGGTGGCCGTTGCGCCGCCCGCACCGCCCCAGCCTGCACCGCCGCAGCCCCCCGCTCCGCCGCAGCCGCCAAAACAGGTCGAAGTCACGATCCCGCCGCCGGCTCCGCCGGCCAAGCCGACCGAGAGTAACACGGCGATCGCGGCGCTCGCCGATGATCCGACCATCAAGAGCCTCACCGCC
Organism: Bradyrhizobium sp. AUGA SZCCT0158; assembly: GCF_018130065.1. Taxonomy (GTDB): domain Bacteria; phylum Pseudomonadota; class Alphaproteobacteria; order Rhizobiales; family Xanthobacteraceae; genus Bradyrhizobium. The sequence goes on from NZ_JAFCME010000047.1 coordinate 19,607, forward strand.
AGGCTCAACGACAACCCCGACGATGGGGCCGCGCTGTACCGGCGGGGCCAGGTCTATGCCAGCAAGGGCGCTTACGAACTCGCGATCAAGGATTTCAACAATTCGCTCCGGCTCAACCCGAAGGATGTGGAAGCCTACAACAACCGCTGTTGGGCCCGCACGGTCATCGGCGACCTGCAGGCCGCGCTGAAGGACTGCAACGAGGCGCTGCGGCTGCGGCCGAATTTCGTCGATGCGCTGGACAGCCGCGGCCTGGTCAACCTCAAGAGCGGACAGACCAAGAATGCAATTGCCGACTTCGACGCCGCGCTGAAGATCAACCCGAGATTGACCTCGTCTCTGTACGGACGCGGCGTTGCCAAGAAGCGCAACGGCTCGATCCCGGAAGGCGATCTGGATATTAGCAACGCCAAGGCGATGGATCCGAATATCGTTAAGGAATTCGCCGATTACGGGGTACAGTGACGATTATTTGACGCTAAGTGGCGGCCCCCTCGAACCGGCAGGCGGGCGGCTAGACTAACCGTAATAGGCCGCGACCGGATTGGTCCCGGCAGCTCATTTGAATCACGTTTTGGAACCACGCGCAGGAGGGACTGGTAATGTCACAGAGCTCTGGAACAAAGACCCTGACCGGAATCCTTTCGATCGCGACGCTCGGCGCCGCCCTCTGCTTTGGCATGGCCAGCGCGGTTGCCGAGGAGAAGGCCAAGAACGTGACCGAGGATCAGATCCTCCGCGCGCTGGCGCCGGAGAAAAAGCCGCTGACCCGCGGCCTGTCGGTCGGTCCGCAGCAGGTTGATCAGGCCGCAGTCGCCGCCGAAGGGCAGTTCGTCCAGAAGATCCGCGGCCGCTCGACGCGGTCGCTGACGTTCACCGAGCGTGAAGAGATCGCCGCGATCGTCAAGGACAAGCCCAAGATCGATCTGGAAATCAACTTCGACTACAACTCGGCCGATATCAGCCCCAGATCGCTGGCATCGGTTCAGGCGCTCGGCCGCGCATTGTCCAATTCCGACCTGAAAGGCTCGACCTTCGTGGTCGCCGGTCATACCGACGCAGCCGGCGGCGAAGGCTACAACCAGGACCTTTCCGAGCGGCGCGCCGACGCGATCAAGCGCTATCTGGTCGACAAATACGGCATCAACGGCACCGATCTGGTGACCGTCGGTTACGGCAAGAGCAAGCTGAAGGACCCGAACCAGCCGATGGCCGAAGCCAATCGCCGCGTGCAGGTTGTGAACATGGAGAACAAGGCCACTGCGTCCAAATAGCCTGTTCAAGTAGGCCGTGGCGTTGACCTAGATTTTCCGGCTACAATGCGTCCCGCAGCACCCTCGCGGGACGCATTTTGTTTTGGGTTCATTGTGATTTTCGGTGAACCGGATGCACCCCGCTTCATTTGACTTCCAGTCTGGACTGATCCGGCGATGAAACTCTCCGAATACCTCAAACCTGCGCTCGGAGTAGCGTTCGTTGTCGTTGTAGGTAGCTTCTACTACTGGTTCGAGCACCGCTCCCGTCCCGAGCCCAAGGAGGCGCCCAGCCAGGCGCTGGTGATCGTGACCAAATCCACCAATGCCTGCTTCTCCGACATGGTGCGGGTCACCGGATTTATCGTGCCGCGCCGCGAAGCGCAGGTCGGCGTCGATCAGGAAGGCTCCAGGGTCACCGATGTCTTCGTCCGCGAAGGCGACATGGTGACGGACAATCAGGAATTGGCACGCCTGACCGCACCGCCGCAGCAGCCGGGAGCTCCGGGCGGCGGCAGGAGCGGACCGGTATCGCTGCGCACGCCTGGCCCAGGCCTCGTTACCGAAGTCAGGACCGCCGTCGGGGCGCCGGCCTCGCCGCAGGCCGGACCGATGTTCCGGATTTCCGTCAACAACGAGATCGAGCTGGAGGCCGAAGTGCCGAGCGTCCATCTGCTCAAGCTCAATCCCGGCGCCACGGTGCGGATCAGCCGCGACGACGCGCCCGATCTGGTCGGCAAGATCAGGCAAATCTCGCCGCAGATCGACCGCGCCACCCAGCTCGGCAAGGTCAGGATTTCCCTGAACAACAATCCCTCGCTCAAGGTCGGCATGTTCGCCCGCGCCAATATCGACGCCAAGCGCAGCTGTGGCGTCGCGGTGCCGCGTACCGCCATCGACCGCCTGACCCTGCAGGTGGTCAAGGAAAACAACAGGATCGAGACGCGAAAAGTCCGGGTCGGACTGACATCAGACACCTCTACGGAAATTCTTGAAGGCCTCGCCGTCGGTGAAACCGTCGTGGCCGACGCTGGAACCTCGCTGCATGACGGCGACCAGATCAAGACCATGTTTGCCGACGAACTCGAGCGCACGCGGACACGATAAATGGCTTTGAACATCTCGGCATGGTCGATCCGGAACCCGCTTCCGTCCATCGTCTTTTCAATCATTCTTCTGGTGTTGGGATGGGTCAGCTTCACCAAGCTCGCGGTCACGCGGCTGCCGAGCGCCGACATCCCCGTGATCTCGGTGGCGGTCTCGCAGTTCGGCGCGGCGCCCTCGGAGCTTGAATCTCAGGTCACCAAGACGATCGAGGACGGCGTATCCGGCGTCGAGGGCGTGCGGCACATTTCCTCGTCGATCACCGACGGGCTGTCGCTGACCACGATCCAGTTCGCGCTCGAAACCAACACCGACCGTGCGCTGAACGACATCAAGGACGCCGTCACCCGCGTTCGCGCCAGTCTGCCGCAAAACGTCACCGAACCGCTGATCCAGCGCGTCGACGTGATCGGCCTGCCGATCGTCACCTATGCCGCGATCTCTCCGGGCAAGACGCCGGAGCAGCTCTCCTATTTCGTCGACGACGTCGTCAAACGCGCGCTGCAGGGTGTCCGCGGCGTCGCCCAGGTCGAGCGCATCGGCGGTGTCGAGCGCGAGATTCTGGTCTCGCTCGATCCCGACCGGTTGCAGGCCTCGGGACTGACCGCCGTCAATGTCAGCCAGATCCTGCGCGGCACCAATGTCGACCTCGCCGGCGGCCGCGCCGGTATCGGCAACAACGACCAGGCGATCCGCACGCTCGCCGGCGCCAAGACGCTGAACGAACTCGCCGGCACCATGATCCCGCTGTTCGGCGGCGGCGAAGTGCGGCTCGACGATCTCGGCACCGTCACCGACACCATCGCCGATCGCCGGACCTTTGCCCGCTTCAACGGCGAGCCGGTGGTCGCCCTCGGCATCAAGCGTTCGAAGGGCGCCAGCGACGTGGTGGTCGCTGCCGCCGTGCAAAAACGCATCGATGCGCTGAAGGCGGCCTATCCCGACGTCGACCTGAAGATGATCGACACATCGGTCGATTTCACCAAGGGCAATTACGAGGCGGCGATCTCGACCCTGTTCGAGGGCGCCATTCTCGCCGTCATCGTCGTGCTGTTGTTCCTGCGCGACATCCGCGCCACGATCATCGCCGCGATCTCGCTGCCGCTGTCGATCTTCCCGGCGTTCTGGGTGATGGATCTGCTCGGCTTCTCGCTCAACCTCGTCAGCTTCCTCGCCATCACGCTGTCGACGGGTATTCTGGTCGACGACGCCATCGTCGAGATCGAAAACATCGTCCGCCACATGCGCATGGGCAAGACGCCCTATCGCGCGGCGTTGGAAGCCGCCGACGAAATCGGCCTCGCCGTGATCGCGATCTCGCTGACCATCATCGCGATCTTCGCGCCGGCGAGCTTCATGTCCGGGATCGCCGGGCAGTTCTTCAAGCAATTCGGCATCACCGTATCGGTGCAGGTGTTCTTCTCGCTGCTGGCGGCGCGCTTCGTCACGCCGGTGCTGGCGGCCTACTTCCTCAAGGATCACCCGCATGAGGACCCGCCGCCCGGGCGCTTGCTGAAGGGTTACACCAGGCTCGTGACATGGTCGGTGAAACACTACTTCATCACCGTGCTGGCCGGACTTGCGATATTCGCCGCCTCGATCTGGAGCATCACGCTGCTGCCGCAGGGCTTCCTGCCGGCGCAGGACACCGCGCGCTCGCTGCTGGCGATGGAGCTGCCGCCAGGCTCGCAACTCGCCTACACCGAGAAGGTGACGGAGGAAATCGTCCAGCGCCTGCGCAAGCGTCCCGAGATCAAGAGCATATTCGTCGATGGCGGCCGGGTGCCGCCGGGAACGCAGGAAGTGCGGCGCGCTGCGCTGATCATCAACTACACGCCGAAGAAAGACCGCGACAGCAAGCACACCCAGCGCCTGCTCGAGCTCGATATCAGCAAGGAACTGGAAAACGTCCCGGACATCCGGTTCTGGTTCCTCGATGAAAACGGCCTGCGTGCCATTTCGCTCGTCGTGACCGGCATCGACAGCAACATCGTCGGCAACGTCGCCAACGAACTCGCGACCCAAATGAAGCGGATTCCGATCATCGCCAACGTGATCTCGGAAACCTCGCTCGACCGGCCGGAGCTTCGGATTCGCCCAAGGGCCGAACTGGCGGCACGGCTTGGCGTCTCCACCGAAAGCCTGTCGCAGACCATCCGTGTCGCCACCATCGGCGACGTCGGTCCGGCGCTCGCCAAGTTCGATGCCGGCGACCGCCAGGTGCCGATCCGCGTCCAGCTCGAGGACAGCGCGCGCGGCGACCTCCAGATGCTGCAGCAATTGCGGGTGCCGCTCGGCCAGCGCGGCGAGCGCGGCGGCGTGCCGCTGTCTGTCGTCGCCGACATCCAGCTCGACCAGGGCCCGACCAGCATCAACCGTTACGACCGGGAACGGCAGGCCACCGTCGCAGCCGACCTCGTCGGCACCGCGGCGCTGGGCGACGCTACCAAGATGATCTACGACCTGCCCGTGATGAAGAGCCTGCCGAAGGGCGTCAAGGTCAGCCCGTCGGGTGACGCCGAAAGCCTGGCCGAATTGTCGGACGGCTTTGCCACCGCCATCACCGCCGGCCTGATGATGGTCTACGCCGTGCTGGTGCTGTTGTTCGGCACCTTCCTGCAGCCGATCACCATCCTGTTCTCGCTGCCGCTTTCGATCGGCGGCGCGATCGCAGCCTTGCTGCTGACCGGCAAGCAGCTGACCACACCGGTGTGGATCGGCATCCTGATGCTGATGGGCATCGTCACCAAGAACGCCATCATGCTGGTGGAGTTCGCGGTCGAGTCGATCCGCGAAGGCAACAAGCGCGATTTTGCGATCATCGACGCCGGCATCAAGCGCGCCCGTCCCATCATCATGACCACCATCGCGATGGCGGCCGGCATGATGCCGTCAGCGCTGGCATTCGGCGCCGGCGGCGAGTTCCGTTCGCCGATGGCGCTCGCCGTGATCGGCGGCCTGATATTCTCGACGTTGCTGTCGTTGGTGTTCGTGCCGGCGATGTTCATGATGATGGACGATCTCGGCGCGCTGGCCTGGCGCTACGGCAAGCTACTGCTGGCCTCGGAAGCCGAGAGCGACGATGTTCCGCCGGGCGGCCATCACACCGCACCGCCTCCAGCCAAGGGACCGCCGCCGGTCCCGCCGGTGATGTCGCCCGCGGCGAAGTGAGGGAGCACGCCTAATCACGCCATGCGCCCCACTATTTGTCGGCTTTCCATGCCTTTCGCGAAGTGTGTCGAATATGTAAAATCTCGACAGCATCTCGCACCCGATAGAAAATCTTGTAGGGATAGCGAGCAACAAAGATGACCCGAACATCGGGGTTGTCCGTCTGATATCCGATGTGTGGGTGGTCTTTGAGCTGCGCCACCGCCTCACGAATGCTTGTTGCCACATTCCTGCCGCCGCCGGCAGATCGCTCTCTTAAATATTCAAGTATTCGCTCTCGATCGGCGAACGCACCGGGCGTGTAGCGTATCCTCGTCCCTTGTGGCGCTTGTCGGCGTGCGCAATGAGCTCATCCGACACGAATTCTCCACGATCAGCTTCGGCCAAACCTTTCCGGACCGCCGTGCGCTCGTCGTCTGACATTGTGTAGATGCCCGTACGGCGCGCCTCGATCTCCCGGGCGTATTCGGCAAGCTCCTTCTGGTCCTCTTCAGGCCAAGTCGCAGCGTGCTCGATCACTTCTTGGAGTATTCTGTTCATTTGCCGATTATAGCATGGCTGGCGAGATCTGACGACCAGGCCGCTACTCGTTGCGCGCCACCGTCGTCAGCTTGTTCAGGTTCTGCAGCAGGATGCGTCCGCGCTGCAGATCCAGAATGCCGTCCTTGCGCCAGGCCTGGAGTTGACGGTTGACGCTTTCGCGCGCGGCGCCGACGAACACGCCGAGCTGCTCCTGCGAAATATGCACTTCCGATCCGAAATCGGCGGCCAGCGCCACCAGCCTTCGCGCCAGCCGCACCGGCAGCGGCTGCAGCATGGATTCTTCCATCCGCTCGCTCTGCCAGCGGATGCGCTGGCACAGCAGCGTGATGATCTTGATGGCGACTTTCGGCTCACGTTCGAGGAAGGCGAGGAAATCCTCACGCCGGAGCACGAACAGTTCCGTCGCCTCGCCGGCGGTGGCGTCCGCGGTGCGGCTTTGGCCGTCGAGGACGGCGACCTCGCCGAAGAGATCGCCCGAACCCATGAAGTTCAGGGTCAGGCGGCTGCCGTCGGAGGCGCCGGTCTCGATCCGGATCTGGCCGCGGCGGACCCCGTAAAGGGCGTCGCCGGGGTCCCCCTTCTGGAACAGCATCTCGCCGAGCCCCAGTTGCTGGGTGTGGCAGAGTCCGGAGATTCGCTGCAGCTCGTCGGCGCCAAGGTCCGCGAACATCGGGTTCATCTTCAAAATGACCGCAAATTCGGCCTGTTTGCTCATTGGTTTGCCTTCCAGTTCGATCCAAAACCGTCCCCAAAGGCCCTAGCAAGATTCACCCCGACCGAAGTGTGTCATAAGTCACATAGCATTGCAGCAGCCTTGCAATAATTTTGGCTTCTTTGAGCGATGTCCCCTTCCGGGATAAGCTCGCTTGTCCGGCTGTGCCCCATCGGGCGCGGCCGAAACCGATGCCGTTTGCCCGGCCTGGAAAGTCGAAATGAGAGCATTGAAATTCGCCGGGGCCGCTATCGGCGCCGTGATCGTCATCATCGGGCTGCTGCTCGTGATCGGCATCCCGTCCGGCTTCATGACGTCGCAGATCCAGGAACGGGTCCAGCGCGAGACCGGCTACAAGCTCACCATCAACGGCGGAACCAGGGTCGGGCTCTGGCCGTCGCTCAACATCACGGTGAACGACGTTGCGCTGCAGGATCCGAAAGATCGCGACATCAACCACCGCCTCACCGCAGCCAGCATCCAGGCCGACGTGACACTGGCGAGCCTGTGGTCCGGCAAACCGCAAGTCACCGAACTTGTCATCGTTCGTCCGGTGCTGAACCTGCCGCTGCAGCGCGAACGCATCAAGGATATCAATCCGCCGTCGAAGCCGGCCGCCGCGATCAAGGGCGAAGCCTTTACCATCGAGCATGTCAGCGTCACCGGCGGCACGATCGTGTTTTCCAATCTGCGCGACCGCGTCGAGAACAAGATCGAGACCATCAACGCCGACATGACGATCGATGCCGGCCGCAAGATCCGGGCGACCGGCAATGCGCGCGCCGGCGAGCACGCGTTGAAATTCGACATCAAGGCGGTGGCCCCGGCACCGCCGCTCGAACGGCAGAACATCCCGACCGAATTCAAGGTCGACGCGCCCGGCTTCCTGCACGGGCAGCTGTCGGGCAAGGCGGAAGTCCGGCTCAACGGCCCGGTGGTGATGATCAACGGCCTGACCGGCACGCTCGGCGACGGCGCGTTCAATGGCTGGGCCTCGGTCGATACCGCAAGCAAGCCGCTGGTGAAGCTCGATCTGGATTTCCAGCGGCTCGATGTCGCGATGGGTCGTGGTGACAGCGGTTCGGCGGCGCAGCCCTGGAGCAATGAGACGATCAATCTCAATGGCCTCAATTACGTCGACGCCCAGGCGCGGATCTCCGCGGCAGCGCTCAATGTCGGCGACGCGCGTTTCGCGCCGGCGGCGATCGACGTCACGCTCAACAGCGGCGTGCTGAAGACGCAAGTTTCCAATCTCGGCGCCTATGACGGCAACACCAATGGCGATCTCACTATCGATGCCTCGACCTCCAATCCTTCGTTTGCGCTGCGGGCCGATCTCAACGGCGTGCGCGCGCTGCCGCTGCTGAGGAGTCTGGCCGATTTCGACAAGCTCGACGGCAAGATGCAAACCAAGATCAGCGTGCGCTCCACCGGCAACAGCCAGCGCGCGATCATGGCGGGCCTGCAAGGCACCGCCTTCGTCGTGTTCCAGGACGGTGCCATCAAGGGCCTCAACGTCGCCCAGATGATCCGCTCGCTCACCTCGGGCACCTTGTCCGGCTGGCAGGAGGGCAAGGAGCAGTCGACGGATCTGTCGCAGCTTTCGGCGTCGTTCAAGATCGACAAGGGGCAGGCCGTCACCACCGATCTCAATCTGATCGGTCCGCTGGTGCGGATGACCGGCGTCGGCACCATTGCGCTCGACACCAAGCAGATCGGGTTCCGCGTCGAACCAAAGCTCGTGATGACCACCGAAGGCCAGGGCCGAACCAATGAGCCGGTCGGGTTTGGTATTCCCGTCATGATCGAGGGGCCGTGGGGCGCGCCGAAAATCTATCCGGACATGCAGGGCATTCTGGATAATCCCGACGCCGCCTATGCCAAGCTCAAGGAAATGGGCAAGGGCCTGTTTGGTCCCAATGGCGGCGGCCTCGGCTCCGCCCTCGGCGGCCTGCTCGGCGGACAACAGGGTGTCCCGGGTGGACAACCGGGCGGACCGGGTGGCCAGCAAGGCAGCGGGCTTGAGGGGATTTTGGGTGGACTGCTCGGCGGCGGCCAGCCGGGGGGACAGGGTGGCCAGGGCAGCGGCAGGCCTAACGATCCGCTCGGCGGCCAGCTGGGCGAGGCCATCGGCAATCTGCTGCAGCAAGGTCTGAATAGCGGTCAAGGCGGTCAGGGCAGACCCGCTCAAGGGAGTGCCGGCCAAGCCGCGCCGCGGCCGAACAGCCCGCGCAGCATTCCGATTCCGGGCCAACAGCCCGCTGATGCCGAGCCGGCGGCGCCCGCCGCCCCGACGGCGCAGAATGATGGCGCTCCGCAAACGGACAGCCAGCCGATGAACGACGTTTTGCGGCAGCTGTTTAATCGGTGAGTTGTCCGTCATGGCCGGGCATAGCCGTCCGAAGGACGGCTATGCCCGGCCATGACGAGAATCCCGGTTATCCGCCTACAATCGCGGCTAACCATGTGTGGGATAGGCCACCTGCTCGGCCCCCAAATCGTGCTAAATATGTCCAGCCGCGGCGGCACCCGGCTGGGGATTGCTGCCACCGACACACCGATGCGCGCACACCACGCGTGACGCGCATGAGGGTTACGGATGTGAACGCCGCCAAGGATAGGGTCTGGTTCCTGCGTGAGGGCCTGTTCGCGAAATACGTCGTCGCGCTGGTCGGCCTTGTCGTGTTCGTGCTCGCCGTCAACGGCGCGATGGAAATCTGGATCAGCTATCGCGGCATCAAGTCTTCGCTGACCGACGGCATGTCGGAGAAGGCGGAAGCCACCGCCAAGCGCATCCAGCAATCGATGTCGGACCTCGAACGGCAGATCAACTGGGTGACGCGGACCTCTTCCTACAAGATCGAGGACCGCCGCGCCGACTATGCGCAATTGCTCACCCAGGTGCCCTATGTGAGCCAGCTGACGCTGCTCTCAGCCCAGGGCCGCGAGCAGCTCCGCCTGACGCGCCAGACGGTCCATTACGGCAGCAACGCCGATTTCTCCCGCGACCTGCGCTTCACCGAGTCCGCCGCGCGCGGCACCAGCTTTGCGACGCCCTATTTCCGCGACGGGCGGCCGTTCACGTCGATCTCGCTGCCGCATTCGGATTCCCAGGTCACCGTCGCGGAAATCAATCTTGGCTTCCTGCAGGATTTCTTCGGCGATACCGAGGTCGGCAGGACAGGCTTTGCCTATATCGTCGACAGCAAGGGCCAGGTGCTGGCGAGTTCGTCGAAGGGCCCCGAAATCGGCAAGGACGTCTCAAGCCTGCCGCAGGTTGCCGCCATCAAGGGCTCGCTGCTGTCGGAGGGCACGGACATTGCCGGCAACGACGTGCTGACGACGGTGAGCGCGGTGCCGCGGATCGGCTGGTTCGTGTTCTTCGAGCAGCCGACGGCGCAGGCGCTGACGCCGATCCGCGAGCAACTGTTGCGCATCGCGCTTCTGATCGCGATGGGCCTCGTCACCGCGATCATCGCCGGCACCGTGATGGCGCGGCGGATGCTGGTGCCGATCAACGCGCTGCGCGCCGGCGCGCATCGGCTCGGCGGCGGCGATTTCAGCCACCGCATCGAGGTGAAGACCTCCGACGAGCTGGAAGAGCTTGCCGACCAGTTCAACGGCATGGCGAGCCAGCTGGCGGAAACCTATTCCGGCCTCGAGGCCAAGGTGAAGGAGCGGACGCGGGATCTGGCGCAGTCGATCAACGAGCTGAAAGTGCTCGAAGAGGTCGGCCGCGCGGTGTCGTCGTCGCTCGACCTCAACGCCGTGCTGCCGACGGTCGCCGCCCGCGCGCTCGAAATCACCCATGCCGACGCGGTCCTGATCTACGGCTATGACGTCACGAACCGCCAATTCAACCTCACCGAATCGATCGGCATCGACAAGGCGGCCGAAGGCAAGCACCTGGCGATCGAGGCCGACAACTCGCCGCTCGGCGAAGCCGCCGCGCGGGGCGAGCCGATCGCGATCCCTGATCTGGACGCGACGGCGGATCATCCGCTGCGCGACGTCGTGGTCGAGGCTGGCTTCCATTCGGTGCTGGTGGTGCCGCTGGTCGACCAGCAGGGCATTTTGGGATCGCTGGTGGTGCTGCGTCAGAACGCCGGCGAATTTTCCGACAACCTCATCGGCCTGATGAAGACCTTTGCGCACCAGAGCGTGCTCGCGATGCGCAACGCGCGGCTGTTCTCGGAAGTCGACCACAAGAGCCGCGAGCTGGAGATGGCGAACGCCACGGTGCGCGAGCAGGCCGACAAGCTGCTGGAGCAGACCGACCAGCTCAAGGACTGGAACAGGTCGCTGGAGGAGCGGGTCGAGACCCAGCTCGGCGAGATCGAACGCATCCGCCGCCTCGAACGTTTCCTGGCGCCGCAGGTGGCGCAGCTGATCGCCTCCGGCGACGGACATGAAGGCCTGCTCGACAGCCACCGCCGCGAAGTCACCGTCGTGTTCTGCGACATGCGCGGCTTTACCTCGTTCACCGAGACCACCGAGCCGGAAGAGGCGATGAACGTGCTGCGCGAGTATCACGCCGCGCTCGGCGCGCTGATTTTCAAGTACGAAGGCACGCTCGACCGCTATGCCGGCGACGGCGTGATGATCCTGTTCAACGCGCCGATCCAGTTCGAGGACCACGTCAAGCGCGCGGTGAAGATGAGCGTGGAGATGCGCGACACGGTGGGCGCGCTGACCGAGAAGTGGCGCAACCGCGGCCACAATCTCGGCTTCGGAATCGGCATTGCGCTCGGCTACGCCACGCTCGGCCAGATCGGCTTCGAGCAGCGGCTGGAATATGCCGCGATCGGCAGCGTCACCAACCTCGCCTCGCGCCTGTGCGACGAGGCCAAGGCCAACCAGATCGTGGTAAGCAGGCGCGTCTACGGCATGGTCGAGCAATGGGTCGAGGGCCACCCGATCGACGATCTCAATTTGAAGGGTTTTAACCATCCGATTCTGGCGGCCGAGATTACGAGCTGGCGGGAAGAGGTGGATAATGTGGTGGATGCGGCGTCGGCGGCGCGAAGGCAGAAGAAGTCGTAGTTGCCGTCGTCCCGGACAAGCGAAGCGCGATCCGGGATCCATACCGCGTGATGCTCACTTTGCGGAAGGTATCTAACGCCAGCGTTCTTGCCGATGGGCCGCGGCGTATGGGTCCCGGCCCCCGTGCGCAATCGCGCACTAGGCCGGGACGATGAACGCCAGCCGCAGCCCAACCGGCAAATCGTCGCAGCACCCAAAAACAGCATCGTTCACCCGCATCGTATAGAACCCGTTGCCCGCCGGATGCGACAAACGGCGGTCAGTTCGCATTCGAGGTCGCGGCCTGGACAGTCCCCAAACACCAGGAGCTTCCCGATGCTTTCCCGCACCGCCTATGTATCCGTCATCACCCTTGCCGCCGCCGCAGCCAGCCTTGCCACCGCCTCGGTCGCGCAGGCCGGGATGATCGGCAACTCCAACTTCGCCGGCTCGAAAACCGTGATCAACCGCCCGATGCCGACGCCGCCCCGCGTTCAGCCGACGCGGCCGATGATCAATTCGAATCTCAAGCTGCATTGCCACAAGTACGTCGATCGGACCACCAATCCGGGCCACCCCGTGATGGCGACCACCTGCCACTAAATGATTCAGGACGACGAACGACATGGAACCATCAGGCGCCATGTCGTCGTCGGCCCGTCGTGACGAAGATCAAAAATTGCACTTCGCCGCGTTGACGACCTTGATGCCGCCGGTCTTGGGATCGAACTTGGCCTGCTTGCCGACGACGCAACCCTTGCCGTCGAGCTTGCCGTCATCGAACAGTTTCTTGCCGTTCGAATCGTAGATCGCCATGCGGTGCTTGCCCCTTGCGTATGCGCCCGAGGAAGCGGTGAGCGCGACGGCAACGGCGGCGGTGAGGATGAGAGCTGAGCGGAACATTGCTGTAGACCTTTCGTGTTGAAATCTCCCCATCGGAGACAGTGCAAACGTAAGGTTTTCTGTCGTTCCGCACTGTGCGTGGCGTCACATCGGGTGTGTGTCGTCGGCAAGTGCGGACTCGGTTTTCCAGTATCCGCCTCGCTCCCTCATCGTCGTCCCGGCCTTGAGCTCAGATGCGCAATTGCGCATCTGTGGTCAAGGCCGGGACGACAGCTGTGTTTGTTGTTGCGCAATCGTCCAAATCCAAACGCGGCTTCGCATTCTCGCGACGCATAGCGCCCGAGCTTTGCCAGAAACTTCCTTACCCTCGAAAACAGAGGGCGCAGGGAAGACCGGGTGCGCGCTGCACCCGCGGTCTCGTGTGCGATATGCACAAAACAAAGTGCACACGAGCATACAGGGCAGCGGAGAACACCCGGCCTTCCCTGCGCAATGGCTTTACGGCTTATGCCGTGATCTC
>NZ_JAFCME010000048.1 GCF_018130065.1 Bradyrhizobium sp. AUGA SZCCT0158
CAAGTCTCCACCCACCAAGGGGAAATGAATCAGCGATCTCCTTCGGCTTCAACAGTCGAGTTTTTCAACACAATCGGAGACAAGCAGCCATCGCAAATATCGATCGCCCTTGGTGGTGCTGTTGTCCTTGCCGCCGGGTGGTGTGTTGCTTCGGCCCCAACCCAATCCAAGCAGCCACGCCGCGTCCCAACGCGCCTTCCAGTCGCCGATCTCAGCAACGAGAGGCGGTGGCGACGAATCGGTAGAGAAGATCCTCACCATTGCTGCTGCTGCTGTCTCTCCGCTCGGCTCAGGATCGCATATTCAGCTGCCACAAAATCCAGGAGCGCACGAACTGAGGGAAGCAGACCCCGGCGCGACGGGAAGATGGCATGGATGATGCCCGCCTGAGGGGACCATCCCGGCAACACGTCGATCAATGTTCCGTCGGAAAGGTCTTTTGTCACCATCATGGTCGGTAATTGTACCACGCCCACGCCGTGCAGGGCCGCTAGGCGCAGGGTAACCATGTCCTCCGTTATCAAGCGAGGTTGGTGAGGAATCCGGGCCGTGGCTCCGTTCGGCCCATCCAGGACCCAGTCGTAGTCTTTTTGTTGTTGCGGCGGACCCCAGGCAAGAGTCGGAAGCTTGCTGAGATCGGCTGGCACAAGCGGCCTGGAAAGGTCCTTCATCACCGCGGGGCTGGCCAGCAGGCGTTGCGTGCTCTCTGCAAGCACCTTCATGACAAGGTCGCTTTCCTCCAGTGGCGGGAAGCGTACCCGGATCGCGATGTCGAATCCTTCGCGGATCACATCGACCGGTCGATTGATGGCTTCAAGATGGACTTCGACGTTCGGGCACGACGCCATAAACCGCGCCACCATGTCACCGACCTGAAAATAAAGCACCGATGACGGACAGCTTAACCGAACGATTCCCCTCGGCTCGGCGCGCGCTCTTTCGATCGCGTCCTGCGCCGCCTCGGCTTCAACCAGCATGGCGACACAATGGCGGTAATATTCCAGGCCTATCTCCGTGACAGTGAAACGACGCGTCGATCGCTGGAGCAGACGGACGCCGAGACGGTCCTCGAGCAGGCCGATGCGCCGGCTGAGCCTTGAGCGCGGCATGCCGAGCGCCCGCGCCGCCGCTGCGAAGCCGTTATGCTCAACCACCTGAGCGAAGAAATAGAGATCGTTGAGGTCCTGCATCGTTGCCCATTGTCCCCCCAATAGGACATAGCGACTCGATTATGCCGGCTATTCGAGGGTTTGTCGCGCTCCTATCCTCTATCGCAAGGAAACGAGCGCTCGAAACCTTGGACGGAGGGTTCCTATGCGAAAAATTCTCGGAGTTTATGCAAGTCCCAATCCGCACTGGGTGGGCGACGGCTTTCCAGTGCGATCGATGTTCTCGAACGCGAGCCACGGCCAGCATGTGAACCCATTCCTTCTGTTGGACTATGCCGGCCCGGCGGAGTTTTCGCCTGCGCAAAAGCCGCGCGGCGTAGGGGAGCACCCGCATCGCGGATTTGAGACGGTCACCATCGTCTATCAGGGCGAGGTTGAGCACCGCGATTCGACGGGCAAAGGCGGCGTGATCGGGCCGGGTGACGTGCAGTGGATGACGGCGGCGTCCGGCATCCTGCATGAGGAGTTCCATTCGCAAGAGTTTACGCGCAAGGGTGGGACGTTGGAGATGGTCCAACTCTGGGTAAATCTGCCCGCCAAGGATAAAGACGCTGAGCCGGGCTACCAGACGCTCTTCGACCGAGACATCCCTGCTTTGGCTTTGCCAAATAGTGCGGGTCGGCTTAGGGTGATCGCAGGCGAGTATCAGGGCAGCCGGGGACCGGCGCGGACTTTCACGCCGATCAACGTCTAGGATTTGCGGCTGGGCCAGGGCGGCAGGACAGCTCTTGCCTTGCCGGAGGGGCACACCGTCGGCATGGCGGTGTTGCGTGGCACGGTTCTCGTCAATGGAAGCGAGAGCGCGAGTGAGGCGCAGTTCGTGCTGCTTGACCAAAGGGGTGGCGATGTGACTCTGGAAGCCACCAGTGATGCGACGGTCTTGATCCTGAGCGGCGAGCCGATTGACGAGCCGGTCGTCATGTATGGCCCCTTCGTCATGAACACCGAGGACGAAATCAGGCGTGCGATAGCCGACTTTCAGAGCGGGAGGTTTGGCGCGATCCGCGCCGACGTCTAAGCCATTCCGAAGTCCGACCCTGCCTGCCGGCCCTTCGGCTCGGCTCGCGCAGCAGCGTGAGACTCTCATGGGCAAAATGACCTGTAACCAAGGAGGAAAGTCATGAGCACGATTGCAAGTCCTGCCAACTTCGAAGGCAAACGACCGGTCATAGATCCGGATGATTCCGCTATGTTGCTGATCGACCACCAGAGTGGCCTCTTTCAAACTGTTGGCGACATGCCGTTTCCGGAATTGCGCTTGCGTGCTGCGGCGCTCGCAAAAATGGCGACATTGTGCAAGATGCCGGTGATCACCACGGCTTCGGTGCCGCAGGGGCCGAATGGGCCGCTGATCCCTGAAATTCATGAGAATGCGCCGCACGCCAAATACGTGGCGCGCAAAGGCGAAATCAACGCCTGGGATAATCCGGACTTCGTCGCAGCGGTCAAGGCCACCGGCCGCAAGACACTGATCATCGCCGGCACCATCACCAGTGTTTGCATGGCGTTCCCGTCGATCGCCGCGGTGCACGAGGGCTACAGAGTGTTCGCTGTGGTCGATGCCTCGGGGACCTATTCGAAGATGGCGGAAGAGATCACGCTGATGCGTGTTGTCCAGGCCGGTGTCGTGCCGATGGACACCGCTGCGGTCGCTTCGGAGTTGCAGAAGACATGGCACCGCGACGACGCCAAAGAATGGGCCGAGGTCTACACGAAGATCTTCCCGCCCTATCAGCTGCTGATCGAAAGCTACACAAAGGCTCAACAGGTCGCCGTGGACCACGAACAGCTGGATTCGCAGCGCGCAGCCTAAATGAACTGGCGCCCTGGCGAGCCGCCGTCAGGGCGCGTTGATTGGAGCACTTTCACCGGGCGGATTGGGCTCGCAACCGCCCAACATTCGGACAGACGTCTGGCCGTAGACGCGAGCATTGAAGGAGGACAAGATGACCAGTGAAACCATTCGCGATCCCGCCAAGGATCGGTTGTTAACGCCACAGAACTCTGCCTTCATCATCATCGACTATCAGCCGGTTCAGGTGAACTCGATTGCATCGATGGACCGGCAGCTCCTCATCAATAACGTCGTTGGTGCGTGTAAGGCGGCCGTCGCTTACAAATTGCCGATCGTTCATTCGACGGTGAACGTAAAGACCGGGCTCAACAAGCCGCCTATCTCGCAGGTTCAACAGGCGCTGAAGGGGATCCCGACCATCGACCGGACCACGATCAACTCGTGGGAAGACGTCGAATTTCGTCAGGCGGTGCAGGCAACGGGACGGAAAAAACTGATCATGACGGCTCTCTGGACGGAAGCCTGCCTGACTTTTCCCGCAATCGACGCGCTGGCTGAAAACTATGAGGTCTATGTCGTCGCTGACGCGGTCGGGGGCACATCCGTCATGGCTCACGAGGCGGCGCTGCGGCGGATCGAGCAGGCGGGTGGCAAGATGATCAGCGTACCGCAACTCTTCTGCGAGTTGCAGCGTGACTGGTCGCGTAAGGAGACGGTCCCCGCCTTCATGAACCTGTTTATCGAAACCGGGGGCACCGCAGGCATCCAGTTCTCGTATGACCGTGCGGCATGACAAACCGGTTATGGCATCCCGGCAGTGAAAGCCGGGATGCCATTTCGGCCAATGTGCTGTCCAGCAGAAAGAGGGACCTCAAACATGAGCGAATTGTTCATGGTGGTTGCGCTGCACGCGAAAGCGGGAAAGGAAGATGAATTGCGGCGTGATCTGATCGCCGTCGTCGAGCCTTCACGGAGTGAGGAGGGCAATCTCCGCTACGAACTCTTCGTTGACCAAAGCGATCCCCGCCGCTTCGTGTTCGTAGAGCATTGGGCGTCACCCGAGGCTCAGCACAAGCATCACACTGAGGGAGCTCACATTCAGGAATTCAATGCGAACGGCGCGAGGAATGTGGAGCAGATCGAATTTGCCCACATGCTGGCCCGCCTTGCATAGAACTAGGAGGGCCGATGGTCGCAAGCCTGCGGACTGGCTTCAGCGAGACGCAGGCGAAAGTTTTTAGCGCTGAGGCTGTGCTGGAGATCATCGGTGGTTAGGATCTGCGCACGACAGATCGGGGAAAATCGAGTGCCAAGGAGACTGACATGGACGGTCGTCAAGCACTACAACTACCCTGCTGCTTGCTCGTTCTGGGCTCTGCCTCGATCGCTTATGCGCAGCAACCGCCGAAACAGGATATGCCACCCCCCTACAAGCTTTTCCGCTTCGAGGAAGATTACAGATATCTCCAGGATCCGACCAAGCGCACGGACATCTGGGACCCGATCAAATATATCCCCATGGGTTCGGATCCTGCTTGGTATCTCAGCCTCGGCGGCGAACTCCGCGAGCGCTTCGAATTCTACTCGCACCCGAATCTTGGGTTACAGGGTCAAGGGCCGAACAGCTATCTCTTACACCGACTTCTCTTGCACGCCGACTTGCACGCGAGCGACTACTTTCGCGCGTTCGTTCAGGTCGGCAATCATCTTGCCCCCTGGAAGGACGCCGCAGCGCCTCCTTATCTCGACCGGCTCGATTTTCAGCAGGCGTTTGTCGATTTTCGACTGCCGTTCAGTGCCGACCGGGACCCGATTCTCCGTCTAGGGCGCCAGGAGATGGCGTACGGCTCACAGCGCCTGGTTGCGATCCGGGATGCCCCGAACGTACGCCGCAGCTTTGATGGAGCGCGTCTGAGTGGCGCCATTGAGGGCGTCAGCGTCGACGCCTTCGTCACGCGCCCCGTTCAGCATCAGGCCGGCATCTTCGACGATCCCTCGGATCAGAGGCAGGCTTTCTGGGGCGTCTACGCCACGACACCGGCGAGCTTCGTTTCTGGTGGGAAGCACGACCTCTACTATCTGGGGTTCGAAAATAAACAGGCGCTCTTCGCAGCGGGGCGGGGGGAGGAACGACGACAAACCATCGGCTCACGCTTCTTCGGCTCGGCTGGGGGGTGGGACTGGGATTGGGAGGTACTTGGCCAGTTCGGGACTTTCGCGGATCAAAATATCCGAGCTTGGGGTGTCTCGACCGACACGGGGTACACGTTTGACCCTGCAGGCTGGAAAGTCCGGCTTGGGTTGAAAGCCGATATCGGGAGCGGAGACCAGAATTTGCACGACGCCACGCTGGGGACCTTGAACGCACTCTTCCCAAAGCTGGCATATTTCAACCAAGCTGCAATCCTTGGGCCCTCGAATGTCATGAACCTGCAGCCGAGCTTGTCTTTCACTCCGATGGAGAAGCTCCAGCTGACGCTGGGCTATGGCTTTCTGTGGCGCGCCACCACCGCCGACGCGATTTATACCGGGGCCGGCGTCCCCGTGGCCGGAACGGCAGGCCAACCCGGCAGATTCACCGGCAGTCAATTTTCTATCGATCTCGCCTGGCAGGTGGATCGTCATGTCGAGACCGGTCTCGGCTACGTCCACTTCGATCCCGCCAGGGTCCTGCAAATGGCGGGGGGCCGAGATGTAGACTTCACCTACCTTTACGCCACGTATAGGTTTTGATCGACCCCTTCGACTCTTGTGATGCTGGCACAGCGATGGCGTCATTCTCACTGGTTGTGACCTTCAGGTCTTGGGACGAAAGGTCGAACAATCTTGCCTGAGCCATTTCCAGAGGCGGTTTGCTCGGCTAAGTTGCGCCGCAGTTGGAAGGTTCGATTATAATCCCTCTCCCCCTCCGCGTCCAAGAACGGTGATGAACTCACGCGTCTCCCCGGAGAACAGCCTAGACCAAGGTTAGGCCTACCTACTTTGCGGCCAGCAGCTGTGAGAATTGGCACTCATCCCCTGATGAAAATTGAGGAGGCCGATGTCTGCCTTGGTTCATTCGCTACAGGGGTGAACCAGCGGCAGGTCTGACCATGTCTGCTATGCCGCTGAAAGCGGAGGTAAAGTCACAGCATTAACGGCGCTATGTTGGACCGTGACGACGGACCATTTTGTCCTCGTGCCCCGGGGGCATCATCATGCACGGCATGAACAATTTCGGGGTGATCTCGCGAATGCTGACCGACTGGGCCTATCCGGCCGGCGCCATCCACCGTCGCCTCGAAACAAGATGGGTCAAGCCGGTGAAGCCCGGCGACACCATCCAGCCGACCGGCATCATCAAGTCGAAGCAGGTGACCAAGAACTCGCGCTGGGTGCTGATCGACGTCATGGTGCGCAACCAGACGGGCGAGAAGGTCGCGACCGGGGAAGCGATGGTCGAGTTTCCGAATTAGGGTGTGCACTCCTGAATCAGGACGCTCGTAGCACCACGGCCGGGTTGTGGATTGGAATCTGTGCTGGCGGGGAATTGTTGCGGATGTAACGGCATGCACAAAAAGAAAGGCCGCCTGCGTTGGCGCAAGCGGCCCGAGTCTAGGGAGGAAACGCCCAAGGAGGGCAGCGATAGCGCGAGGAGCGCTACCGCACCCCCTAGCTAACTGATCGCGATCGGCGGCTCAATTGGACGTAGGTAAACGTCGGGTATCTCAAGGTGTCGCGGAACAATACGAAGGTTTATAGCGCTCGCTACTAGGTCCGCTTGCGCACGTCAGTGGAAACGGTCTCGTGTGCACGCACCGGGGTGCAGGTCGTGAATACGAGCGCAAACCGGCTGCACTGCCAGTCAGCGCCGAGCGCGGCGCTGGTGGGTGATGTCAGGTTGACCGACAGTAATGCTGCTACGCAGAAAAACATCACGTACGCCGCGATCAGCACCGCTCCCTTGTGGGTCCTTGGGTGGGAAGTCATGGCCTAGGCTCCTGTACGATGGCCGGAAGAATAAGGGGCAGGCTCCACAGCTCTAATTCACATCCTGACCCACATTTTTCGCTGGTGATCCGAAAGCGTGCGCGATTGCTGGCACTGGATCAGCGCCGCAGTCGGACTCGCGCACCGGAGCAAACAGCATCTTTATTCGATCACCCCGTCGGCCCGGGCGAACAGTGGGCGGAATGTCAACGCCGAGCGCCTTGGCTGTCTTGAGATTGATGACCAGCTCAAACTTGGCTGGCTGCTCGACGGGCATGTCGGCGGGCTTCGCGTGCGGCTGCTGGCTCGGTTTGATCTTGATCAAGTTCAGCAGCGTCGCGGCCACGATCATCACCAGGACGCCACCAACACTGAGCGCGATCTGCATCGGCAACCCCTCCGAGATGTGAAGCAGCGCCAGGTGGCTGGCGAGCGTCAGCAGAACGCCGAGGCAGTAGATTGGCAGCGAATTCTGGCCACAGCGTGTGGCGCCGCGCATCACCGCCGTCGTCAGCCCTCGCCAATTGCGAGGCACGAACCATACCACCAGAACCGCAAGGGCAAAAAAATGCAGCAGTCGCAATGGATCGAGATTCGACTTGTCCATCGGGTAGAGCAGCGCTACCAGCGCCTGCGGGATCAGCGCTTCCAGCGGTTTGATGCTCCAGCTCAATGCGATGATGAGGCTGAACACCAGATAGAGAACGGCAGCCACAAGCGCGGCGCGTGAGGTCACCCACGGCCGGAATCTCTTGCCCTCGATGATCCACCACGCGCCAAGCACAAAAGGCAGCTGCCAGGCCAGCGGATTGAAGTACCAGTGGCTGCTCGGCCATGCCGGAATGGACCAGCCGAAGACGTGCACCAGTGCGTAAAGCAACAGCGACGTGCCGAGCGTTGCGTTCGGCGCCCGCAGCAGCAGCCACAGCAGTGGCGCGAACAACAGGTGATAAAGCACGAAGAGTGGCAAGACGTCGGTGTTGACGGGGCGGTATTGCAGGATCGCCGCGTGTGCGAGCGTCACGCCGGGCTGTTCCAACAGAATGCGCGTATTGCTCTCGTCGGCAAGACGGCCACTGCCTGCGAGGTGAACCATGATGGCGCAGGCGAGCGTGAGCAGCAGAAATGCGACATAGATATCCCAGCTTCGCCACAGCGTCCGGCCGATCAAGCCGGTCCAGCCCCCGCTCGACCGGGCCTTGCCGTAGGCCAGTGCGCAGGTCAGACCCGATATGAACATGAACACTTCCGCGGCATCGCTGAAGCCGTAGTTGCGCAACGTCACCCAGCTCCCGATGTTGTTGGGGACATGGTCTAGAAAGATCCACCAGAGCGCGATGCCGCGGCAGGCATCAATGCGCAGATCGCGGCCGTAGTCTTCCAGCTCCGGCAGCGCGCCTGCCAATGGCTTCAGGGTGGCAGTTCGATCATGCATCTGATTGCCCGTCCTGCATGCGAGCACGCTTCAAGAGGATCCGATCTGACAACAAACGCCGCCGCACGGCCGGATCGTAACGACGCTGAACCTAGCGACGAAAGCTATCGCGATAACGATCATATGGCGGCGCTTGGTAGAGCCTCCTGGCGCCGTCTTTGACGATCATCATTCACCGGCATGGCGCGTCAATCAGCCAGAGGCCCACACAGAGAGCTTCCTAGGTCCTAGTATCAAAGTACCGTGCGCCTACCGGTGCTTTCTATTTCAGCACACAGCGGCATTCGGCTTCTACCTTGAGTGCCTAACGGCCTGGGACGGAGGACGGTTTCGGAGCCAGTCTTCTTCCTCGCCAGAGACCCGAAGGCGGGTGTATGATTTTTTCAATGGATCTCCGTGCAATGGGAAACGGAGAGCTTTTCATGAAAGTTCTTATTGTCGACGATCATGCATTAATTCGCGACGCGTTGCACGCTGTCCTGAAGCAACTGAAGCGAGAAGCCGCCATATTTGAAGCTTCGAACGGCGATCAGGCAATGCACATCGTCGAGGAAAATCCCGACATCAACCTCATTTTGCTTGATATCAATTTACCTGATCGAGATGGATTCTCTGTCCTCCGCGAACTCCGTGACCGCTATGCGACCATTGCTATCATCATGCTCTCGTCCTCGGATGATCAAGATACAGTCAAGCGCGCTTTCAAACTTGGCGCTCTGGGTTTCATCACGAAAACTACCGAACGTGAGGTCATGCTCAACGCTATCGAGTTAGTGTTCTCCGGCGGTATTTACATTCCCTCGGAGATTCTTGAGGGAACAACGTCTCCGCGGCCTACAAGCAAGCCAGCGACGCGCGACTCTCCTAAGGGTCTGGGTTTGACCGATCGGCAGATTGAAGTGCTTGCGCTCCTGATGAAGGGAAAAAGCAACAAGACCATTGCCAGGACCCTCAATATGGCAGTGCCGACAGTGAAGAACCACATCACTGTCGTTCTCAAGGCGCTCAGCGTAACGAGCCGCACCGAGGCAGTAATAAAGGTAGGAAAAATGGGCTGGGAATTGTCGCCGAAATCCCAGTCATGACGCCGTCCCGGTGTCTCTCCTGTCGTCATGATCCCTGAAAAACTCGTGCATGACAGCGCGGAGCTGCATTGGGTCGACAGGCTTGTGCAGCAAAATGTATCCTCGATCCTTGGCGTCACGTAACGGTTCAGGTGCCGTATCGCCGCTGACGAGGATGGCTGGAATCGATGAGCCAAACGCCGCATTGATTTGTTCAATAACTTGGATCCCCGTCTTTCCGCTCGCAAGGTGGTAATCCGAGACGATAAGATCGGGGCGTTGTTGGCGCTCTGCAAGTCGGGTAAGTGCAGCCTCGTCCGATCCGGCGGTAAGGACGGAGTATCCCCAATTGCCAAGCAATCCGCCCGTTACCTCCAGCACAACTGGAGCATCGGCGATAACAAGAATTACCTTTCCTTCGACCGCAAAGGCCGCAGGATGAGGTTGTTCGACTGGCTCGTCGGACGTGACGCATTCCTCGGCCATCGGAACCAGGATTGCGAATCGCGAACCTCGGCCCACAGTCGAAGCCAAGTCGATTTGATGGTTGAGAAGTATGCAAAGCCTGTCGACAATAGCCAAGCCGAGTCCCAGGCCGCCATACCGGTTTCGTTCTGGGGCGGGAAGTTGAACAAACTCGCCGAATATATTCTGCTTCTGATCCTCAGGAATGCCGGGGCCGGTATCCCATACCTCAATACGCAACATTGCACCGCGCCGACGGCATCCGACGATGATCCCGCCCCGCAATGTATATCGCACAGCATTGGATGCCAGATTGAGCAGTATGCGTTCGAGCAGCATGGCGTCGCTCCGCACCCAGGCGTCATTTCGCCTGACGCGTAGACGCAAGCCTTTTTCTCGCGTTGCCTGATCAAACGCCATCTCGATTTTTTGCAACAGGCGCCCGATCGGGAATTCGGTTATTTTGGATGTAAGGATCCCGGCATCGAGCCTGGAAATATCCAGCAGCGAATTGAACATTTCATCCATTTCTTTTCGCGTTGCATCGATCTGCTCGATCGTCCTTGTCCTTTCTCCCGATTTGAGCGGCATGCGCAACTGCGCAACGAACAGCCCCAGCGCATGGAGCGGTTGCCGCAAATCATGGCTTGCCATTGCAAAAAAGCGCGATTGTGCTGCATTGGCGAGCTCCAGCTGTTGCGTGCGCTCTGCAACCTTCTGTTCGAGATTGATCTGCGCGCGGCGCAGACGTTCCTCGGCTTTCTTGCGCACCTCGACGTCGGCGCTCAATAACAAGCTTGGAACGGTAATACTGATCAAGAACATCAACACCAGCAGGAATGAAACGTTGAGATCCGCGGTCGTGAAGGGGCCGCCGCCCGTGAACGTCCCCCAAATCGTGATGCCCGCAAGCACCAGCGCAACCGTTGCGGTGTCACGTGGACCGCGGCGCAGCGCCGCCCACAACATTGGCAGGATCGCCAGAAAACCCAGCGGATCCCGGCTCGGCGTTTGCTCGATCAGGGGGCTGAAAGCAATGAGTCCAACAGCCGCCGCTGTTACGAGGACGCCGGCCGTCTCCAGAAATTCATTGCGGTTGAAGGCATGGGAGTGGCTTGACGCCCAAAGCACGATAACGGGCGCAATGACCAGCGCGCCGGTCACATCTCCCAGCCACCATGTGACCCAGGCGTTCGCGAAATTCGCTCGTTCGATGTACCCGGCGGTTGCCAGGCTGGTCAGTCCAATGCTCGCGCTGATCGGTGTCGCGATCACGAAGCAAATCAGAGCAAACTTCGCGATAGAATCTGGCCTCGAAAACGTATCACATCCGCTTGACCATCGATTGATCAGGTAAGCGCCAACGACCGCTTCAAGAGAGTTACCGGTCGCAATCGCAATTGCGGTGGCAACCGAGCCGGCGGTCGTCGCATTGGCGATCACCGCAGCCGCAAAAATTGCGGGCCAGGCTCGATATCCCCACAACAGCACCGCCGCCAGCGCGAAACCCGTTGGTGGCCAAATTGGCGTGGCACTGGGATGAATGGAGGCGAGAGCGAGGCCGCCTTTTGCCAGCGCGAAATAGATCCCTCCAATTGCAACCAGACCGCCGGCATACCTGATGCCTCGGCGGAAATGTGTCTCCGGCGTTGGTGATCGTGGATCGGACATCGTCGGCGCCTGGACTAGGCAGTTGGATCGTCCACCATGACCTTTTGATCAAGGATCAAAGATCGCTGTTTCTCGTTTACCGAGCGGTTGATAGACACCCCTGGGTCCGAGCGGTGCGACAACGCAAGACTCGGCAAGATGCGCTCGGATCGATTGATCACCGCAGTCCGCTGACGGACGAAGAGATAGCGCGTACTTGGTTCACTCTCTGCCGATGCCGATCGACATCGGCTCACGGGCTGGAATGCGTGGCGGTGAATGTAGCGGAGACGGGGCCTTCCGCAGGAATGCTCTTGGCCTGGACATTGCCAGCCATGAGAACGATAGCAACTGAGGACATTGACAGAATTGAATAGTCATTTGCGATTGCTCCGTCCTTGGCGGCCACCGCAATTGTCCTGCATAATCGCAATTCGGTTTCGTTGAGGAAACTACCCATTTCGAGTTAGCAGCAGCTGGTAGTAAGCCTTTTGGACAATGATCAGTTTAGCCTTCGGTTCACTCTGCGAGGTCCGCTAGGCGCGCGATGAGCGGACATGACCGGGTTCTCTGTTTCACCACGCGCTGGCGGGCGCGCGTTTGTCGTCGGCGACGATGAGGACACGAGACATTAACCTCCGCCCGGTAGGCTGCAACGTCCGCCCGGTAGTCTGCCCGCGTTGGAGCGTCGCGTATGGATATCACGACCATGGTCAGCGGCATTCTCGCCACTCAGGACGAGAGTAAGCAGCTGCAAATCGCGACCACTGTCCTGAGATCCAGCGCCAAAGCAGATGCGGAGAAAATCGCGGCCGAGACGCGTGCGGCCGAGCAGGCCTCGCCCGCCGATCCTGGCCCCGGCGTCGGCGACAATCTCGACATTACCGCCTAATCCAATTGTCGGAATTTTTGGCCAGCACGCGCCGAATGGCTCAAAAAGTTGCGCAGTGATATCGTCCTGCCGGTGATTTGCCCGTCGCGTCAAATGTTTTCGCGGGCAAAGTATCCATGCTGGAGGCCCTTTCTTTTCAAGGGGTTCCTTTCTTTGCATGGGGTTGTTTTCGATTTTGAGTCCGGGCTCCTATTCGGGAACGCCCGTCGAGCCGCGCGTCGTCAGTCTGCTTCCAGCCGGCTGCCTTGCGAGATGCTTGCTCGGCGGCACCACGTCGGTCGCCAATCCGAGCCACGCCAGAAAGCGAATGGTCAGCCAGGTGTTGTCCATCTCCCACCAGCGATGACCATGGCGCGCCGAGCGAGGATCGGCGTGATGGTTGTTGTGCCAGCCTTCTCCGTTGGAGATCAGGCCGACGACGAGGTTGTTGCGGCTGTCCTCGTCGGTCTCATAGTTCCGGTAGCCCCAGACATGCGTTACCGAATTGACTGCCCAGGTGATGTGCCAGACCAGCACGGTGCGGACGAAGACGCCGAACAGGAGAATGCTGAGGCCGGTCTGCGTTGCTTCGGCCGGCGTTGCGCCAAACAGCCAGGCCACGGCGAATCCGGCGGCGAAGAACAGCGGCATCTGAATGAGATTGATCCAGATCAGCCAGTTATGGCGTTCCAGCGCGACATAGAAGCGATCGCGTAAGATGTCCTTGGCGTAGCGCTCATAGATCCCGAGCCGCGACAGCTCCGGCTGATGCACCAGGATCCAGCCGATATGGGCCCAGAAGAAACTTGCCAGCGGGCTGTGCGGGTCCGGCTGCTGGTCGGCGAATTGATGGTGGCGGCGGTGGATCGCGACCCAGCGCGCCGGCGTTTCCTGCAGGCAGGACATCGCGATCACCACCATGCTGTGCTCCAGCCATTTCGGGCATTTCAGGCCGCGATGGGTGAGCAGCCGGTGGTAACAAAGGTTGATGCCGAACAGCCCGCACAGATGCGTGCCCACGATCGCGACGATCAGGCCGCTCCAGCTGAAATAGCCTGGCAGCAAGGCCAGCAGTGCCAGGGCGTGGTAGGCGCCGATCCCCAGAATGTAGGGCCAGTTGAGCTGATACGGCAGCACGCCGGCAGGCAGCAGCAGCCTGGCGCTTGGGGGCAGGTTAATCGCGGCGTCAGGGGGCAGTACCGCAGTCTTGACGGTCGGCCGGGGAGGGGTCGTCATTAGGAGGTCGGTTCCATTCTGCGGGGGGAGGCGTCGTCGGCGACGCAAGGGAGCGATTCCTCTTATACGGTTCGCGCTGGCGCCGGGGTCCAAATTCTGGGGCTAATTGACGCTGGATTCTCGAGAAAAATCACTGGAGAATCAGCTGGCTAGCGGCCCCCCGAGGCAGGTGGGCGGGATTTCGCAGGGTTGATTGACATTCTCCCCCGCGATGGCTTAGAAACCGCCCCGTCCCGGGCGGTATGGCCGCTGGCGGGAAAAATCTCATTTTGCCACTTTCGGGTAGCGCAGGTTCGGCCTCCATCACGGCCTTTCAACGCATCAGGATTGTCCCATGAAGGTCCGTAACTCGCTGAAATCGTTGCGCGGTCGCCATCGCAACAACCGTCTGGTCCGCCGCAAGGGCCGGGTCTACGTGATCAACAAGGTGCAGCGCCGCTTCAAGGCCCGTCAGGGCTGAGGTCGGCTTTTCGCCCTTAGATTCCGTCCCGCTTCACAGGTCTTTGACGACGTGCTGCTTTGCAGCTCGTTTTTGTGCGTCTAGACTTGCCCCATGGCTTTGAGATTCCTGCAAGCTCCTAACTGCCGGATCGCGATCGTTGTCGCCGCTGTCATGACAGCCGTGCCGGTGATGGCGTTTGCCCAGAACGATCCCCGAATCATCCCGCCGCCCAAGCAGCAAAAGAAGCTGCCGGAAGCGCCGAGCAAACTGCCGAAGGTCGGCGCCGATCGGACGCGCGGTCTGGATTTCCTGTTCGGCGCGCTGAAGGCTGCGCCCGATGAGGCCAGCGCCAAGCATGTCGAGGCGCGGATCTGGGCGCTGTGGATGCAGACCCCGAGCGATACCGCGGCGCTGTTGATGGTGCGCGCCAAGGCGGCCATGGACGCGCAGAAGGCCGATGTCGCGCTCAAGCTGCTGGATGCCGTGGTCAAGCTGCGACCCGATTATGTCGAAGCCTGGAATCGGCGCGCGACGCTGTATTACCTGAAGAACGATTACGCCCATTCGCTCGAGGACATAAGGCAGGTGCTGGTCCGCGAACCGCGCCACTTCGGGGCGCTGGCCGGCCTCGGCATGATCATGCAGGACATCGGCGAGGAAAAGCGCGCGCTGGAAGCGTTCCGCAAGGCCCTCGCGGTCAACCCGTACCTCGAAAAGGTGCCGGAACTGGTCAAGACGCTGACCGAAAAGGTCGAGGGCCGCGATATCTGATTCAATCAGAAGCGCTGTGCTCCGTCGCGGTTAACCCTGTTTCCGGACAGGCCGGAACGTTTCCCGCCAACGCATTATTATCGACCGTCAGCTTGTCAGGAGCGAAGCCATGAAATCATTGCTGCTGGCCGGCGCGGTGATTGTCACTGCCGGCACGAGCGCTTTCGGCGCAGACTATTGGGTGGTCGGCGACCGCGCGGCCAACAAATGCGAGATCGTCACCAGCAATCCCGTGATCAACGCGCAGGTCGGCGGAAATATCTGGTTCGGCAGCGGGCCCTATCGATCGCTCGACGATGCCAAACTCGCACGCACCACCCTCAGCGCTTGCCCGAAGGTAGAACAGCCTTCCTCCGAAGCGGGGGATGAGGACAAGTCGGACTAAACAAGTCGGACCAGATCAGGCTGAGGCGTTTTCAAGCCAAGCAGGCCCTCGGACTTGATCCGGGGGGGCAATACCGGTTCGCGTAACGTCCTAGTGCAGCACATTGCTGCCGCGCGCCATGCCGTCGAGGCCTGCCGCCGCGTAGAACTGAGCCAGCTCCGCTTCCAGCTGTTCATTGACCAGCAGAAGCGCCTTCAGCGCGCCGCGCATGTCGCCGTTGCAGGTCGCTACGATCTGGTCGATGGCCGCTTCGCTTGCGTCGGAAATCATGGGTGGTCCTCCGATTGTACCGTGGAACAATGTGTGGTCTTCGCCTGCGTTCCTGTGAATTTTGGGTACAAGTTTCAGGTTTCGGCCACACCTCGATCAAACACGTCGACACATGGCGAAAGTGTTAGCGTGACTGTATAAAAAGCCCAGTGACGGCAGTATGACCCCGCTATCCACAGGGTTGGGCGGACTGTGGAGAACTCCCGAAACCAGCACCCATTCCGGTCGTATCTCGTTGGTGCCAAAGATCATTCGGACATTTTCAATGGTGATAGCGATCGTCGTGGCGGCGCTGGTGATCCTGGCGTTGGTCACGCAGGGCGGGGTGTGGCTGACGCAGCGGGCCTATCCCGCCCAGGGCAGGATGGTCGAGGTTGCCGGCGCGACTCTTCACATTGTCGATATCGGCCCGCGCGATTCGGCCAGCCTTCCGATCGTGATGCTGCATGGCGCCAGTTCGAACCTCGAGGTGATGCGCCAGCCGGTGGGTGAGCGGCTTGCGAAGAGCCATCGCGTCATCCTGATCGATCGTCCAGGCCACGGCTGGAGCACGCGCGCCAATCTTGAGGATTCAACGCCCGAAATTCAGGGACGGATGATTGACGAGGCGCTGGCCAAGCTCGGCGTCGGGCGTGCGATCTTGGTGGTGCATTCCTGGGCGGGCGCGCTCGGCGCGCGCATGGCGCTGGATTATCCGGGGCGCGTCGCCGGCATGGTGATGCTGGCGCCGGTGGCCTATCCGTGGCCGGGCGGCGTCGGACGCTACAACAAGATCGTCGCGACGCCGGTGATCGGCCCGTTGCTGGCCTATACGATTACGCTGCCGCTGGGCAAACTCCTCATCAGTTCCGGCGTCCGCGGCGTGTTTCTGCCGCAAGCGGTCCCGGATGGATATGTCGAAAACACCGCAAGCTCGCTGCTGCTGCGCCCGCGCGAGTTTCTCGCCAATGCGCGCGATCTGGTGACGCTGAAGGCGGCCGTTGCCGAGCAGGCGCCGCGCTATGCCAGTATCAAGGCGCCGATCACGATCGTCACCGGCGATATCGACAAGACGGTGTCGACCGACATCCATTCGCGGCCGCTGGCGGCGACCGCACCCAACGTCAAATTGATCGTGCTGCCCGGCCTCGGTCACATGGTGCAGAACGCGGTGCCTGACCTCGTGATCTCCGAGATCGAAGCCATGATAGGCAAAATGGCCCAGAACACCGCGGCCGCAGCGAATTAAAGCGTTTGTGAGCGAGCATGCCCCTGGGAGCTGATCCGGGGGGATAGCGGTTGCGTCAAGAACGCGTCAAACCAGAAGCCGGCGCTTCGGCTCTGCTTTAGTCAGAACCGAAGCTCCGGAATCGCGATATTCGACAGCCGCTACTTGGTCTTGCCGTCCTTGTCGTATTGCGCAAGGAACGCCCAGAGGTCGCCCGCCTCTTTCTCGTTCTTGATGCCGGCGAACACCATCTTGGTGCCGGGAATCTTCGCCTTCGGCTCCTTGATGTATTCGAGGAACACATCCTTGCTCCAGGTGATGCCCGAATTCTTGTTGGCCTCCGAATAGGAGTAGCCTGCCGTGGTGCCGGACTTGCGGCCTTCGAGCCCGTTCAGCTCCGGCCCGACCTTGTTCTTGGCGCCTTCGCCGATCGCATGGCAGGCCATGCATTTGTTGAACGAGGATTTGCCGGCAGTGACGTCCTGCGCCAGCGCGCCCGACACGGCCATCAATGAGGTGACAACAACCAGCGTACCCAAGATCGGTGTTTTCATGTGGTGCTCTTCGTCTCTTTCCCTAGGGGTCGATTGCTTTTGGCAGGCTCGTTCCGATTGGACAAGCCACGAAACTTTGACAGGTTCCGGCCTCGCAGGCTTGCCCGAGAGCGAACTCACGATTTGGGGGGAAGGCAATCCGACATTGGTGTGGTGGCCTACCCAAATGCGCCCAGACGTGCTTGATTTACCGCGACAAATCGATAACGCGCTAGGCCCTGGAGGAAACGCATGGCCATTATGATGCCGGCTTCCGATCAGGCCGTTCTGGATCGCCGCGACGCCATTGTGGCCGCCTTGCGGGGGATCGTGCCGGGTGAGGGCGTGATCGACAGCGCAGCCGAGATGCTGCCTTACGAGTCCGACGGCCTGATGGCCTATCGGCAGCCGCCGATGGTCGTGGTGTTGCCCGACACGACAGAGCAGGTCTCCAAGGTCCTGAAATATTGCTGCGAGCAGGGCATCAAGGTGGTGCCGCGCGGCTCGGGCACCTCGCTGTCCGGCGGCGCGCTGCCGCTGGCCGATGGCGTGCTGCTCGGTCTTGGCAAATTCAAGCGGATCCGCGAGATCGATTTCGACAACCGTGTGGTGGTGACCGAACCCGGCGTGACCAATCTGGCCATCAGCCAGGCGGTGGCGCATGCCGGCTTCTATTATGCGCCCGATCCCTCGTCGCAGATTGCCTGCTCGATCGGCGGCAATGTCGCGGAAAATTCCGGCGGCGTGCACTGCCTGAAATACGGCATGACCACCAACAACGTGCTGGGCTGCGAAATCGTGCTGATGTCAGGGGAAATCCTGCGCATCGGCGGCAAGTCGGCCGAGAACGCAGGCTATGACCTGATGGGCATCATCACCGGCTCCGAGGGCCTGCTTGGCGTCATCACCGAGATCACGGTGCGGATCCTGCAGAAGCCGGAAACCGCCCGCGCGCTGATGGTCGGCTTCGCCGAGGTCGAGGCCGCCGGTGAATGCGTGGCCCGCATCATCGGTGCCGGCATCATCCCGGGCGGCATGGAGATGATGGATAAACCGGCGATCCACGCCGCCGAAGCCTTCGTCCATGCCGGCTACCCGCTCGATGTCGAAGCGCTCCTGATCATCGAACTCGATGGTCCCGGCGTCGAAGTCGATGAACTGATCGGCCGCGTCGAGACCATCGCCAAAGGCTGCGGCTCCACCACGCTGCAGATTTCCACGTCGGAAGCCGAGCGCAACCTGTTCTGGGCCGGCCGCAAGGCGGCGTTTCCGGCGGTGGGCCGGATTTCCCCTGATTACCTCTGCATGGACGGTACCATTCCACGCGGCGCGCTGCCGAAGGCCCTGGCCCGCATCCGCGACCTCTCGGCCAAATACGATCTGCGCGTCGCCAACGTGTTTCATGCCGGCGACGGCAATCTGCATCCCTTGATCCTCTATGATGCCAACCAGCCCGGCGAGATGGAGCGGGCCGAGGCGTTCGGCGCCGACATCCTGCGCTGCTGTGTCGAACTCGGCGGCGTGCTCACCGGCGAGCACGGCGTCGGCATCGAGAAACGCGACCTGATGCCGGAAATGTTCAGCGAGATCGACCTCAACCAGCAGCAGCGGCTGAAATGCGCGTTCGATGCCCAGGGCCTGCTCAATCCCGGCAAGGTGTTTCCGACCCTGCACCGCTGCGCCGAACTCGGCCGCGTACACGTGCACGGCGGCCGGCTGGCATTCCCCGAACTTCCCCGATTTTGAAGCAGGCGCACGTGGACACCCCAAGAGTACGAGACGCCAAGGACGTCGAGCAGGTGGTGCGGGCGGCGATCGCCAGCGAGCAGCCGCTGGAGATCATCGGCCATGGCTCCCGACGCCTGGTCGGCCAGCCGATGGCGACCAACGCCGTGCTCGAACTGTCGGCGCTGAACGCAGTCACGGCGTATGAGCCGAACGAGCTGATCATCACGGTGCAGGCGGGCGCGCCGCTTGCCGATGTGCTGTCGCTGATCGACTCTAAGGACCAGCAATTCGCGTTCGAGCCGATGGACACCTCGGCGCTGCTCGGCGTCTCCGGCGCCGGCACCATCGGCGGCATGATCGGCGCAGGCCTTGCCGGCCCGCGCCGCATCAGGGCCGGCGGCGCCCGCGATCATCTGTTGGGGGCGCATGCGGTGTCCGGCTTCGGCGACAGTTTCAAAACCGGGGGTAAGGTGGTGAAGAACGTCACCGGTTACGATCTCTGCAAATTGCTGGCGGGGTCGTGGGGGACGCTGGCGGTCATGACGGAAGTGACGTTGAAGGTGATGCCGAAACCCGAAAGCGAACGCACGCTGGTGCTGCGCGGGCTCGACGATGTCACCGCCAACCGGGCGATGACAGCGGCGCTAGGCTCGCCCTACGACGTGTCGGGTGCGGCGCATCTGCCGCATCAGGCGTTCCGGTCCGCGGCCGGCGGCTTGGCCGGGCTCGGAGCGCCGGGGCAGGCGACGACGCTGCTGCGGCTCGAAGGCATCGCGGCTTCCGCCGCCGACCGCGCCGGCTCGCTCGGCAAGACGCTGGCGCCGTTCGGCACCGTGGAGGTCCTGCAAGACGCTGTTTCGGCCGCGATCTGGAGTTCGATCCGCGATGTCCTGCCGTTTGCCGCCCAAGGCGCGCTGGGGGCGTGGCCGGTGTGGCGGATCGTGTGTCCGCCGGCGTCCGGCGGCGCGCTCGGGCAGCAGCTTTCGCGCGACACCGGCGGCGACGTGATCTACGATTGGGGCGGCGGGCTGATCTGGGCGGCGTTGCCGCCCAGGCCGGACGCGCACGCGGCGCTGCTGCGGGCGCGCGTCGATGCCGCCGGCGGTCATGCGATGCTGGTCCGGGCGTCCGAACTGGTGCGGCGCAATGTCGACGTGTTCCATCCGCAATCCGGCGGCGTGGCCGCCTTGAGCGAGCGCGTCCGGGCGAGCTTCGATCCCAAGAACATCCTCAACCGGGGCCGCTTGCTGCGGGCGGTCGCGACATGAAAACCGAATTCTCTCTCGCCCAACTGGCCGATCCTGACATCGCTGAAGCCGACAAGATCCTGCGCGCCTGCGTGCATTGCGGGTTCTGCACGGCGACTTGTCCGACTTACGTGCTGCTCGGCGACGAACTCGATAGCCCGCGTGGCCGGATCTATCTCATCAAGGAGATGCTGGAGAAGGACCGCCCGCCGACCAAGGAGGTGGTCAAGCATATCGACCGCTGCCTGTCCTGCCTCGCCTGCATGACGACCTGCCCATCGGGCGTGAACTACATGCACCTGGTCGATCAGGCGCGGGTCAGGATCGAGCGGGATTATTCCAGACCGCTGGGCGAGCGGGTCTTGCGCGCGGTGCTGGCCTTTGTGCTGCCGCGGCCGGGTCTGTTCCGCGCCAGCATGATCATGGCGCGGCTGGGCCGGCCGTTCGCTGGCCTGTTGCCGACACCGAAAACCGCACCGGCGACGCCCACCCTGCTGCGGCGGATCAAGGCGATGCTGGCGCTCGCGCCCGGCAGCCTGCCGGCGCCGGGGCCTGCCGCCGGCAGTGTCTTCCCGGCCGTTGGCGACAGGCGGGGGCGGGTGGCGCTGCTGCAGGGCTGCGCCCAGCAGGTGCTGGCGCCGCGCATCAACCAGGCCGCCATCAATCTCCTGACGCGCCACGGCATCGAGGTGGTGCTGGTCAGGGACGAACAATGCTGCGGCGCGCTCACCCATCACCTCGGGCAGGACGGCGACGCACTGGCGCGCGCCCGTGCCAACATCACGGTCTGGCAGCGCGAAGCGGAACAAGGTGGCCTCGACGCCATCCTGGTGACGGCGTCGGGCTGCGGCACGGTCATCAAGGACTATGGTTTCATGCTGCGCGAGGACCGCGAATTCGCCGGCCCCGCTGCACGAATATCCGCGCTGACAAAGGATATCACCGAGTATCTCGTCGGCGTCGATCTGCATCCATCGAGCCAGCAAGGCGACGTCACCATCGCCTATCACTCGGCTTGTTCGCTGCAGCACGGACAGAAAATCACGCACGCGCCGAAAGAATTGCTTTCCAAGAATGGATTCGTGGTGAAAGATGTACCCGAGAGCCATTTGTGTTGCGGTTCGGCGGGGACCTACAACATTCTCCAGCCTGACATTGCGAGCAGATTGCGCGATCGCAAGATCGCCAATATTGCGACAGTCAAACCGGACATGATCGCTGCGGGCAATATTGGGTGCATGGTGCAGATTGCCGGCGGTACGTCAGTTCCTGTGGTGCACACGATTGAGCTTCTCGATTGGGCGACAGGAGGTCGAAAACCCGAATTGAAGGGGTCTGGACTGACAAGGCCAGCATTGAACTAATCGATCGGCCGACTATTCGAGCGCTCGACTGACACGACCAGCGGCAACAGGAGGACCACGATGGCTAAAGCGAAGAAGAGCAAGAAAAGCAAGAAGGCTAAAAAGGCCAAGAAGGCGGTAGCGGCGAAGAAGAAATCTGCGAAGAAGTCGTCGAAGAAGGCCGCCAAGAAGTCGGCAAAGAAATCGGCCAAGAAGGCTTCGAAGAAGAGCGCAAAGAAATCCGCCAAGAAGGCAGCGCCGAAGAAGGCCGCCAAGAAATCCGCCAAGAAAGCTGTGGCGAAGAGCCCGGCGAAGAAAAAGAAAGCCGCCGCCAAGCCTGCCGCGCCGAAGGCGGCAGCCCCGGTGGCGGCTCCGGCGCCAGAGCCCGAAGCTGCGCCCGCTCCGAGCTGGGCAACACCGAGTTCGGAGGCATCGACCCCGTCATGGGGCTCCGGCTCGTCCAATGGCGGCGATCAGCACTAGGTCGTCCGCGGCCCGTCAAGGTCGATTAATCGGAAAGCCGCAGCGTCCACCGCTGCGGCTTTTTTCTTGAGGCCGGCCGGCGGATCGATTTCACCACGGATTTCTACGGAGGCTATTGATTCGGCCGCTGTTCAGGCAAGCGGGAGCTGATCCCCCTGTTTTGCCGGTTCCAGATGTCGTCTGACCGGCACGAAGGCCGCCAAACTTGTTGTGGGAATGCAACACCCGCAGACAACATTTTCCGAAACAGGCAGAACGCCTAAAAAGGCGGCAGATGATTGTCTTTTTTGCTTCACGCCCATGACAGCACGTCCCAGATTGCCGTTGAGTTTGGTTGCAGTCGGTTATCGCTTGCCCTGGGGGGCCACCGGAACGGGACTGTTCTAGAAGGTGATGGGGATCGTCATGAAGAAACTGGCTTTGTTAGCAACGGCGCTGGCAATGGTATCGGGTTCGGCCCTCGCGGCGGACTTGCGTGTCAAGGCGGTGAAGGCCCCGCCGCCTGTCGCGTTCGATCCCTGGGATATCGCCTTCGGCGCCGGCATCACCAACGATTACATCTTCCGCGGTATCACCCAGTCCAACCACAAGCCGTCGGTCAACGCCTATTTCGAGCCGCGCTACAACGTCACCAAGGACTTCCAGCTGTACGTCGGCCTGGCCGCTGCGAGCATCTCGTTCCCCAACCGTGCAGCCGCTGAAGTCGACGCCTACGGCGGTGCCCGCCTGACGGTTGGCGCATTTGCCTTCGATGTCGGCGCCTGGGGCTACCTCTATCCGGGTGGAACCTGCCAATACGGCGGCGGCGCTGTCACCGATTTCGCCGGCGTTCCGCTCAGCGCCGAATGCCAGGCGAACACCCTGCTCAATCTCAACGTGCTCAAGAAGGACGTCAGCTTCTTCGAGATCTACGGCAAGGTGAACTACACCTTCAACGACAACTTCTCGCTGGGCGGCACCGCCTATTATACGCCGAGCTTCCTCAACAGCGGCGCCGAAGGCACCTATGCTTCGATCGTCGGCAAGGCGATCGCGCCGAGCGCCTGGTTCGGCGCCAGCGGCCTTGGCATGTACGTGTCGGGTGAGTTCGGCCGCCAGTGGCTGGGCACCTCGGACTCGTTCTACGGGACCGCGGTATTCCCGAACGGCATCAACTACGCCGACTACAACACCTGGAATATCGGCGTCGGCTTCACCTACAAGGTGTTCACGCTGGACTTCCGTTACTCCGACACCAACCTGTCGAAGGGCGATTGCAACGCTTTCACCAGCGACTTCACCGCTCGCGGCGAAATCAATGCCTTTACCGGAACCAACGTCACTGCGATCAATCCGTCCGGCGTGGGTTCGAACTGGTGCGGCGCAGCCGGCATCGTCAAGCTCTCGGCTGACCTGACCGCGCTGGTTGTAGGGGCTGCAACAGCTTCTCTCAGGCTTACGCCGGCTGGGCGCTGACCGCTTCCCGCAGCGTGAACTGGTCGCCGTCGCGGACCATGGCGACGTGGCGCTGGTGGAAGGCCTCGAGCGTCGAACGGTGGCCGATCGAGACGATGGTGGTTTGCGGCAGTTTCGAGCCAAGCAAATTGTAGAGCGCGGCTTCCGAGGGTTCGTCGAGCGAGGCGGTCGCCTCGTCGAGGAACAGATACTGCGGCGCGTGCAACAGCGCGCGCGCCAGGGCGAGGCGCTGCTGCTCGCCAAGCGAGAGCATCCGGTTCCAGTGCGATTGCTCCCCCAGCCGCCCGGCAAGCTTGGGCAGGCCGACCTGGGTGAGCGCTTCCCTGACCCGATCGGCGCTGAAGGTTTCGGTTGCGCCGGGATAGGCGATGGCCCCATGCAGCGATCCGATCGGAAAGTAGGGCCGCTGCGGCAGCATCATGACGGACGCGCTGGCGGGGATGGCGATCGAGCCGCTGCCGAACGGCCAGATGCCGGCGATGGCCCGGAACAGGGTCGACTTGCCGGAGCCCGACGGGCCGGTGAGCAGCGTACGTTCGCCGCCGCGAAGGCTTAAAGCATCGGCCGAGACCAGCGGCGTGCCATTGGGTAGGCGCAGCGTGAGCTCGCGCAGGTCGATCGCCGTGCCGCCCTGAGATGCGACGACGTCGATCGATTCGCTCGATTTCTCCAGCGCCGTGGCGCTCGCGATGGCCGCTTCAAACCCGTCGAGGCGTGCCATGATGGCGCGCCAGTCGGCCAGCGTGCGGTAGATCGTGACAAAGATCGACAGCGCCGACTGCACGCTGCCGAACGCGGACGCGGTCTGGGTCAAACCGCCAAGCTGGACCTTCTTTTCGAAGAAGGCCGGTGCCACCAGGATATAGGGAAAGATCACCGCGGCCTGCGAATAGCTCGCGGTGAACGTGGTCAGCCGCTTGGTCCGGCTCATGATGCCGTACCAGTTTTCGATCACATGGTGGAAGCGCGCCCAAAGCCCGAGGCGCTCCGCGCGCTCGCCCTGCAACAGCGCGATCTGCTCGGAGTTCTCCCGTGCCCGAACCAGGTTGAAGCGGAAATCGGCCTCGAATTGCTGCTGCTTGAAATCAAGCCGCACCAAAGGCGAGCCGATCCATTGCGTCAGCGCCGTGCCGAGGACGGCGTAGATCAGCGCGCCCCAGACCAGGTAGCCCGGGATGGCGTACTCCTTGCCGAACAGGTGCAAGGGGGCGGCTGCCGACAGCCCCCACAGGATGACGACGAAGGAAAGCAGCGTCACCACCGAATTCAAAAGGCTCAGCCCGATATCCAGCGTCCGCTCGACGAACAGCCTGACGTCGTCGGCAATGCGCTGGTCCGGATTGTCGGCGGCGTCACCCTGCAATTGCATGCGGTAGTGATTGGCGCCGTGCATCCATTCGCCGAGATAGTGCCGGGTCAGCCAGCGCCGCCAGCGAATCTGCAGCCATTGATTGAGGTAGAGCTGGTAGACGGCA
Organism: Bradyrhizobium sp. AUGA SZCCT0158; assembly: GCF_018130065.1. Classification (GTDB taxonomy): domain Bacteria; phylum Pseudomonadota; class Alphaproteobacteria; order Rhizobiales; family Xanthobacteraceae; genus Bradyrhizobium. The sequence continues at coordinate 24,994 of NZ_JAFCME010000048.1, forward strand.
AGCACGACGGCGCAACTCGCCAGCACGCAAAAGACGCCGATCTCCCTGACGAAGACGTCCCAATTGTATTCCTGCAGCGCGTTGAAGAAGCGATTCTGCCACTGGTTCACCAGAACGTCGATCGCGACCAGCGCCAGTTGGATCGTGATCACGGCAGCGAGCAGCGCGCGGCCGGCCCATTTGTCCTCGGAACGGAAATAGGGAGCGGCGATCCGCCATACGGTCGCGAGCGTCGAGCGGATATTCTTCACGATGGTCTCCGGGGAGCGGGCCTTAAAGGCCTGAAAGAATGGAAGAATTTGACGTTGGACTAAAGTCGTAGATTTCCCAGCCTGCGGCGACTTGTCGCGGCAGCTGGTCAGACCCTAGCATGGCTGTCACGGCGAGGGGCAGGGGACCTCTGGACTTCGCGAGGTTGTGAGCGGGTTTCGGCGAACTGCCGAACCAGCAGTCGATCTTGCGGATGAGAGCAACGTTTCCGCAGGCGCCAGGCACACCAGACCGTCCACACGGCCGGGTGCCCAATAATAATCCGGGGAGAATCCGAACATGTGGGATCAAGTCTACAATCCGCTCGGCAACGCGACCTTGTCGACGCTCGCCGCCGCCGTGCCGGTGGTCACGCTCCTGGTGCTGATCGCCAGCGGCAAGGTCAAGGCGCACATCGCGGCCATCATTGCGTTGATCGTCGCCAACATCGTCACCATTGCCATCTACCACATGCCCGCGGGCATGTCGGTCCGGGCATCGCTGCTCGGCGTGGTGGTCGGCTTCTTCCCGATCGGGTGGATCGTCCTCAATGTCATTTTCCTCTACCGCATTACGGTCGAGACCGGTCGCTTCGAATTGTTGAAGCGCGCCATCGGCGGGGTCACCAACGACCGTTGCCTGCAACTGCTCCTGATCGCGTTCGCCTTCGGCGCATTTTTCGAGGGCGCATCCGGTTTCGGCACGCCGGTTGCGATCACAGGCGCGGTTCTGATCGGGCTCGGCTTCTCGCCGCTGGCGGCCTCCGGCCTGTCGCTGATCGCGAACACCGCTCCGGTTGCCTATGGCGCGCTGGGCACGCCGATCCAGGGCCTTGCCCAGGTCACCGGCCTCGATCCCTATGTCCTCGGCGCGATGGTCGGCCGGCAATTGCCGCTGTTCTCGCTGATCGTGCCGTTCTGGGTGGTATGGGCCTTTGCCGGCTGGAAGGGCATGAAGGAAGTGTGGCCGGCTATCCTGGTCACCGGCGTCTCGTTCGCGATCCCGCAATTCGTAATCTCGAACTACATCAACCCCTGGATCGTCGACATCGGCGCTTCGCTGATTTCGATGGGATGCCTGATCCTGTTCCTGAAAGTGTGGCAGCCCAGGGAGCTCTGGTTGTCGCCCGCCTTGCGCGGCAAGGATGAATCGGCCGCGACCATGACGACGCCGAAGCCGATGGACAGGACGCCGCTCACGCAAGGCGAATTGTGGAGCGCATTGCTGCCGTGGATCATCGTCTGCGTGGTGATGCTGATCTGGGGCAATGGCGGGTTCAAGGCTTGGGCGAACGCCAGCTTCGTCTGGAAATATCAGGTCCCCGAACTGCACAATTTGATCAACAAGGTGCCCCCGGTCGCCGCCAGGCCGACACCGGAAGCCGCGCTGTTCGACTTCACCTATCTGTCGTTCACCGGCACCGGCATGCTGATCGCCGCGATCATTTCCGGATTCCTGATGAGCTTCTCGCCGGCGAAGATGATTGCGGAATACGGCCGCACCATCAAATTGTGCGCGATTTCGCTGATCACGATCTCGGCGATGCTGGCGATCGGCACGCTGACGCGGCTGTCGGGCGTCGACGCCACGCTCGGCCTGGCCTTCGCCGCAACCGGCGTGCTCTATCCCTTCTTCGGCACCTTGCTCGGCTGGCTTGGCGTGGCGCTGACGGGATCGGACACCGCCTCCAACGTGCTGTTCGGCAATCTGCAAAGGATTACGTCCGAGCAGCTCGGCCTGTCGCCGATCCTGATGGCCGCCGCCAATTCCTCCGGCGGCGTCATGGGCAAGATGATCGACGCGCAATCGATCGTTGTCGCCTCGACGGCGACCAACTGGTACGGCCACGAAGGCTCGATCCTTCGTTATGTATTCCTGCATTCGATCGTGCTGGCCTGTCTGGTCGGCGGACTGGTGACATTGCAGGCGTACGTCCATCCGTTCACGTTGATGGTCCTGCAGTAGGGCGCAACTGAACGTATGGAGTCGTCGTCCCGGCCTTGAGCCGGGACCCATACCGCGTGATCTTTCGATAGAGACTCAGTAGCGAAGACCTTTCGCAAAACTTCTCCCTGTGGTTATGGGTCCCGGGTCAAGCCCGGGACGACGGCGGTGTTTGTTTGATGCACCGTCAGCCAAACGCACTTTTGCGATCTCGCGACACAGTGTGCCCGAGCTTTGCTGGAAACTTGCCGCCCTCTCATGAGAGGGCGCAGGGAAGACCGGGTGCGCGCTGCACCCGCGGTCTCGTGTGCGGTTTGCACTAAGTAGGCTGCACACGAGCATACAGGGCAGCGGAGAACACCCGGCCTTCCCTGCGCAATGGCTTTACGGCTTATGCCGCGCTCTCCCCGGAGACGAGTTCTGGTTGACTCCGTCGCCGCCGTTTCCGCTTGCGCTTCTCCGACAGCTTGACGCCTGCAACGGGCGCCAGGACCACACGGTTTTGCCGTACGCTTAATCCACGCCGTCGTCAGACGTGAACAAGCGTCCACCGCATCCCGCCGCGCGTTCGTGACGTGCGCACGCCCCTCTTGTCGGGCGGGACGCGACAATTCAAACCGTTGATTTGCCCGACGAGG
>NZ_JAFCME010000049.1 GCF_018130065.1 Bradyrhizobium sp. AUGA SZCCT0158
GAAGGGCGTCGGCCGTCGTCACGGACGTTGGACGGGTTGCGGTGGACGCTGGTTTACGCCTCGACGACGGCGTGGATAAGCGTACGGCAAAACCGTGTGGTCCTGGCACCCGTTGCAGGTGTCAAGCTGTCGGGTAGGCGAGAGCTGAACGGCAGCGACGGAGTCAACCAAGAACTCGTCTCCGGGGAGAGCACGGCATAAGCCGTAAAGCCATTGCGCAGGGAAGGCCGGGTGTTCTCCGCTGCCCTGTATGCTCGTGTGCAGCCTACTTAGTGCAAACCGCACACGTGACCGCGGGTGCAGCGCGCACCCGGTCTTCCCTGCGCCCTCACTATGAGAGGGCGGGAAGTTTCCAGCATAACTCGGGCGCAATGCGTCGCGAGAACGCGAAGTGTGTGTCACACCCACAATTGTCGTCCCCGCGAAGGCGGGGACCCAGTATTCCAGAGACCGCAATGATTGAACCGAGAAGCCGCGGCGTACTGGATCCCCGCCTGCGCGGGGATGACAGCGTTGTTGGGGGCCGCACTGTTCCCGTCATTGCGAGCGCAGCGAAGCAATCCATGCATCCGTTATGCCGCGACGTGGATTGCTTCGCTTCGCTCGCAATGACGAGGTAGGCCACGGGGTACTGGATACCCCGCACGCGCGGGGTATGACGGCCGTGTGTGGAAGCCCGACACTAGGAAACACCCCCATCTCCTGCTCTTATCAGTATCCCAGACACTCCGGCGAAAAGGTCCCCCCGATGACGACGCGACGCGAACACGATCTCCTGGGCGACCGAGATGTTCCGGCGGAGGCCTATTACGGCGTCCACACCTTGCGGGCGGTGGAGAACTTCCCGATCAGCGGCACCCCGATCTCGATCTATCCGGATCTCATCGCGGCCTTGGCATCGATCAAGATCGCTGCAGCGAAGAGCAACCGCGAACTCGGGTTGCTCGATGCCAAACTCGCCGACGCCATCGTCGCCGCCGCGGAGGAGGTGCGATCGGGTGAATTGCACGACCAGTTCGTGGTCGACGTCATTCAGGGCGGCGCCGGCACGTCCACCAACATGAACGCCAACGAGGTGATCGCGAACCGCGCTTTGGAGCTGCTCGGCCGACAAAAGGGCGATTACAAATTCCTGCACCCCAACGAGCACGTCAACATGAGCCAGAGCACCAACGACGTCTATCCGACGGCGCTCAAGCTCGCGGCTTACGGCGGCATCATGCGGCTGGTCGAAGCGATGGCGGTGCTGCGCGGGGCGTTCGAGCGCAAGTCCGACGAGTTCAGGGACATCATCAAGATGGGTCGCACCCAGTTGCAGGACGCCGTGCCGATGACGCTGGGGCAGGAATTTTCCACCTATGCCGTCATGCTGGGGGAAGACGAGCAGCGGCTCAGGGAAGCCGTGCTGCTGGTGTGTGAAATCAACATGGGCGCGACCGCGATCGGCACCGGCATCAACTCGCACCCGGACTATGCCGGCCTGGTGTGCCGACAGCTGCGGTCGATCACCGGCATTCCGGTGGTGACCGCGTCGAACCTGGTCGAGGCGACGCAGGATTGCGGCAGCTTCGTTCAACTCTCCGGCGTGCTCAAGCGCGTCGCCGTCAAGCTGTCGAAGACCTGCAACGATCTGCGGCTGTTGTCGTCAGGACCGCGTGTCGGGTTGAACGAGATCAACCTGCCGCCGATGCAGGCGGGCTCGAGCATCATGCCGGGCAAGGTCAATCCTGTGATTCCCGAGGTCGTCAACCAGATCGCCTTCGAGGTGATCGGGAACGACATTACGGTGAGTTTTGCGGCCGAGGGCGGCCAGTTGCAGCTCAATGCGTTCGAGCCGATCATCGCGCACAGTCTGTTCAAGAGCGTCAATCATCTGCGCACCGGCTGCCTGACGCTGGCCGAGAAATGCGTCAACGGCATCACCGCCAACCGTGAGCACCTGCGCCGCGGCGTCGAAAACTCGATCGGCATCGTCACCGCGCTCAATCCCTATATCGGCTACGCCAACGCCACCGAGATCGCGCAGCAGGCGCTGGTCACGGGCGAAAGCGTCTACGATCTGGTGCTGGCCAGGAAACTGCTCACGCCGGAGCAACTCGACCAGATTCTGCAGCCGGAAGTGCTGACCCGGCCACGCGCGATTACGGTGACGCTGGTACAGGGCAAGGCCGAGGTCGGGACCGCAGGGCCGAGTCAGATCGACTGATCGTGCATGCCATGTGGATTCGATCATCATTGCATGTGTGCGGCGCGAAGTGCCCGTACTTCCACGGAAAAATCGCCCGATCAGGCCATTTCAACCTGTTCCGCGAATAATTTGTGAACCACTTGGGGCGAATTCACTTGGCCTTTAACGCCTAACTCGTTCCATCGGCGCACAAAAGGCGAAGGCAACGTCTTGCAAGGTGAATTCCGTGGCAATAGCGGAAGCGGGCAAACCGGTGTGGAAGTCGCTCTGGTCGCGCGAACCCGACGAAGCAGGTGACGCTTCCGGCTGGGCATGGACACAGTCGCATCACCGGATGACGATTTCGGTCATTCTGCTGGCGCTGAGCTTCTCCGCGGTCTGCGGCTGGGTGCTGCTGGAGGCGCGGCGGGCGACCGAGGTGCGTGCCACCGAGGTCGCCACCAGCCTCGCCAATTCGCTCAAGGCCGATATCGCCCGCAATGTGGATCTGCTCAATCTCTCGCTCGAGGGGCTGATGAGCAATTTGAAGTTGCCCGGTCTCGATCGTCTCAGTCCGGAAATGCGCCAGCTGGTGCTGTTCGATTATTCCGCCACCGCGCGTCATCCCACATCGATGTTCGTCGTCGATGACACCGGACGGATCACCCACGATTCCAAGAATCTGATCCCGCCGGGACACAACATGTCCGACCGGGATTATTTCCAGTTTCACAGAGACAATGATTTTCCCGGCCTGTACGTCAGCCGTCCGATCGCGTCCCGTGTCACCGGCCTCTCGCTGGTGGCGTTCAGCCGGCGGCTGTCGCGTCCGGACGGCTCCTTTGCCGGCGTCGTGCTCACAGCCATGCTGCAGGACCATTTCCAGGCGATGTTCAAGGATGCTTCGCTCGGCCCCAACGGCACGGTGACATTGGCGCGCACCGACGGCATCGTGCTGATGCGCTGGCCGTTCCGCCAGGATTTCATCGGCAGCAGCATCAAGCGCGCCGAACTGTTCAACCACTTCCCGAAGGCTCCCAGCGGCCACTACGAATCGCGGGCGGTATCGGACGGGATCAAACGGCTGTTCGTCTATACCCAGGTCGGCAATCTGCCGCTGATCGTCGTGGTCGGCCAATCGCTCGACGATGTTCTTGCGGCGTGGTGGCGGCAGGCGATCGCGATCGGCGTCCTGATGGCCGTGCTGTGCGCCGTGACAGTGATGCTGGCCGCCTTCCTGCATCGCGAATTCGCGCGCCGCAGCGCCGCGGAAAAGAAGCTCACTATCCTGGCCACGATCGACGGGCTCACCGGTCTTGCCAACCGCCGCCATTTCAACCGCGCGCTGGCCTATGAATGGCGCCGCGCGATGCGCGGCAGCGCGCCGGTCGCGCTCTTGATGATCGATGCCGACCATTTCAAGGTCTACAACGACGCGCATGGCCATCAGGCCGGCGACAGATTGCTGCAGGACATTGCCGCGTCGATCGCGGCGAATGTGAAGCGCCCTTCGGATATGGGCGCGCGCTATGGCGGCGACGAATTCGCCGTTCTGCTGCCGGACACGTCGCTCGGCGATGCGGCGGCGCTGGCGGCGCGGATTCGCGAGGATCTGATCGTCCGCTGCGGCGCGGACGAGATTCAGCGCGGCCATGCGAAATTGAGCATCGGTGTCGCATCCCTGGTGCCCAGCGCGGAAACCAGGCATCGCGATCTCATCGCCGCCGCGGACAAGGCGCTCTATGAGGCCAAACGGCTCGGCCGCAATCGCACCGAACTGGCGGAAACCGACGCGGGCTCGATTGCGCCCGATGCCGGCGCACATTTGAATGAAGCGAGCGGGTCGGGTCGAGAGCGATCTTCCGCCGTCGCCCGGATCGAACGATCCTACAGCAGCCCGCGGTAAATCCCCGGCTCCGAACCTTCGATGGCCACCGCGCCGACCGCCTTCGAGTAAAACTCCGCCGGCCCGACGCCGCCGATGATGGCGTAGCCAAAGCCTTGTTGCCGCATGTCCTCGAGGCAGGCGAACAGCAGGGCTTTCCCGACCCCGCCCTGCCGGGCCTTCGGATCGACGCCGGTCGGACCGAAAAAATTGGGACAGGTCGCATCATGGCAGGCGAAGCCGATGATGTTTTTGTCCCGGACCGCGATGAAGCAGGAGACCGGCTGGCGGCCGAACGCGACATCGGTTTCGCTGGCCCATGCCTCGCTGAAATTCTGCCGCACCCAGCCTGTGACCTTGTGCTTTTCGGGGGCCAACGCACGGCGCATGACGATTCCGGCGTTGCGCAATCGATCATACGCAGGCCGGGAATCCGGCAGCGCATAGAGCTTGACGAGCATGTCCATCGGGTGGCCCTGGGTGATTCCTGACCGAGGTGGCAGTCCTGACAGACGGTACGAGGCGTTCGCTTCGCTGCGCAAGAGGCTACGCTGGGCAGTCTTCGCCGCTGCGCAGGATGGATTTGCGTCTGGCCGCGCCAGGCGAAGCCGCGTAGCGGCGAAGACTGGTGCCCCTGGCCGGAATCGAACCAGCACTCCTTGCGGAACTCGATTTTGAGTCGAGCGCGTCTACCAGTTCCGCCACAGGGGCCCTCGGGCGTCGGCCAGAAGGCCGGTGCCGCGAAGCCGGCGGAATATAGCGGGCGGTTTCGGCGGGTCAACCCGCGCGGATGTGATTGTCCCGCGCCTCGACAGCGCCACTTCAGAGGGATAGGACGTTGTTATCGTTGGAGAACGCCCGTGACGCTTCATGCCACCGCAAATCCGTCACATGCCGGGCTTGGCGCCAATACGGCTACGATAGCCGCGCTGGCGATCGCGGCCATCGCAGCGGCGACCTTGGCGGGCGCCTGGTTCTTCGAACTGGTGCTCGATATCCGCCCCTGTCCGCTCTGCCTCGAACAGCGCTATGCCTATTATCTGGCGGTCCCGCTCGCCCTTCTGGTCGCTTTCGTGGCCTCGCGGGACGCGCCGCGGCCGGTGCTGCTGGCCGGCCTCGCGCTGCTGGCGCTGGCGGCGCTGGCGAACGCCTGGTTCGGCGGCTACCACGCCGGCGTCGAATGGAAGTTCTGGCAGGGCCCGACCGATTGCTCGGGCCCGCTCGTCGATCTCGGCAGCGCCGGCACGCTGCTCGAGCGCCTCGACACCGTGAAGGTGATCCGTTGCGACGAGGTGCAGTGGCGCTTCCTCGGCCTCTCGCTCGCCGGCTACAATGTGCTGATCTCGCTGGCGATGGCCGCGATCGCGGCGTGGGGCCTGAAGTCCGTCAAGCGAGCCTAATCGTCCACATCATCCTGCGGCCGTCCGAACAGATGGACGATGCCCGGCGTCGTGATGGAGACGAACACGAAGCGCGACAGATGATGCGCACCGACGAAAATCGGGTCGATGTGCAGCGTCAGGGCCAGCGCCAGCATGGCGTCCATCGCGCCCGGCGCAAAGGCCACCAGCACGTCGGCCAGCCGCACATGGGTGGTCAGCGCGATGATGGCGACGAAGATCGCCGAGATCACGATCGCGACCGCAAACGAACCCAGCCCCGCATTGACATGGCTGAGCAGCGTCGACCGTTTCACCCGCGCAAAGCGCGTGCCGATCACCGCTCCGATGCCGACCAGCGCCACGCCGCGCATCCAGGGCGGCAGCCCGCCCTCGATCATGTCGGTGCCGTGCAGCACGCTCGAGGCGATCATCGCGCCGAACATCCAGCTCGCCGGAAATTTCATCAGCAGCAACAGCAGCGCGACCGCGACCGCAGCCGCGATCAATACGGCCAGTTCGAACGGCGAGGCGATGATGGCGGCGATGTTCGGCGGCGCCGATGGCGCGATCCCGGTCAATGCCAGCAGCAGCGGCAGGGCGGCGGTGAGGATGATCACGCGCATGGTCTGAACCACGGCGATGCCAGCGACGTCGGCGCCCTTCTCGGCGGCGAGGATGGTGATTTGCGATAGCGCGCCGGGGCTTCCGGCCAGCAAGGCCGAGGTCTGGTCCCAGCCGTGGAAGCGCTGCAGATAGAAGCTGCTGCCGAAGGTCGAGCAGAAGGTGGCGAGCGCGAGCAGGCCGATGGTCAGCGGATAGGAGCTCATGTGCTGGATCAGCTGCCGCGACACCAGCGAGCCAAGCGTGATCCCGAGCAGCAGCAGCACGCTTTGCGTCAGGATCGGCGGCATCGCGAGCGGCCGTCCGCAGATCGCGGCGATGCCGACCGCGAACATCGCGCCGGAGATCAGTCCACCGGGCAGGTTTGCCCAAAGAAACAGCAAGCCGCCAGCGGCGCCGAGGACGATTGTCTCGATCGTGGAGAGAATCCTGGCGCGGTCAGGAATCGCAGACGTCATCGATGCGGGGATCAGGCTCACGCCGCCTTATGGCAAATCCCGCATTGGGGGACAAATGCGCCACGCGATTGCTGCAATGCGTGCGTCAGCCATCTTCGGCCCTGGTGCGGGCGGTCCATGCGCGGGCAAGCAACGGGCGCCCGCGCGGGTCCGCGGGCGCCCAGCAACACCATCAAACATGCAGATGCGAAGTAGTCCTTGCCTTGAAGCGGCAGGGGCAGGTGATCACTTCGCTCCCGCCGCCTTCTTCTTGTCGGCGAATTCCTTCTTGCAAGCGGAACGGAATTTCTTGCGTTCCTTGCCCTTGAGCCCCTTCTCGTCGGCCTGCTTGGAGCATTCGAGGGAGCCTGGGGTACGCGGCTTCGCGGCAGTCTTCTTTTCGGCCGGTGCCTTGGTCTCGGTCTTCGGCGCCTCGGTCTTTGCAGTCGGCGCGGCGGTTTGCGCCGATGCCGCGCCCATCAGCAGGAGCGAAGCAATCGCGGTCGCGGTGACAAGGGAAGAGATCTTCATGGGGCACCTCGGATTGGAAACAAGGGCGCGACCGTCGCGCCGTGATGCTGAACGCCAAGTGAATGGACCGGACAATCCGCGTCTTTGACAGCCACATTATTTTGAACGGAAAATCGCGGCTTTCGTTGCCGCAAGCTTTGGTTGCGTTAGGATGGCGGTGCAGGTCAAAACCCCTGAATGATTGCACGATAACTGCACAAGGACGACCTGCCCAAGTTGGATGGCCCAAGCTAAATTGCCCTAGTTAAACTGCCCCAAGGGAGCCTTAGGATGACCAATCAAGCAAAAATACTCTGCGCAATGGCGGTGTCGGGTTTTGCGGCGTTCATGGTGACGTCGCCGGCCCAGGCCCTCACCGCGCAGGAATGCAGCGCGAAATACCAGGCCGCCAAGACCGCCGGCACGCTCGGCGGCCAGAAATGGAATGACTTCCGCAAGGCGCAATGCGGTGCCGATGCCACCGCTGCGGCGCCAGCGGCCGCGCCGGCCGCAGCACCCGCTGCCGCGCCCAAGGAAGCCAAGGCCAAGAAGGAAGCCGCGCCCGCCAAGGAAGCCGCGGCGCCGGCGGTGCCATCGGGACCTGCGGTGTATCCGAACGCTGTCGATCCGAAATACGCCAAGGAAACCGCCGGCAAGCAGCGCATGCACACCTGCCTTGATCAGTACAACGCCAACAAGACCACCAACGGCAATGGTGGCCTGAAGTGGATCCAGAAGGGCGGCGGCTATTACAGCGAATGCAGCAAAAAGCTGAAACCCACGGCCTGAGAAAAGGCTGAGCGTTTTAAGGCGCGGCCGGTCCTCGGCCGCGCCTAACCTTCATCCTCGAGCAACTTCTCGGCTGACTTTGCGATCAGCTGCGCGCGCTTGCGCGGGCCGCGTTCGAGGAACAGCAAGCTCTGGCCGAAGATGAAGCAATAGAACAGGAATGCCTGCGCTTCGGCTTCCTCCGCCGCCAGCCCCGCCGCGCGATAGAGCTGCCCGACATTTTGCAGCCGCGCGGCATCGACGCTGGCGACTGCTGCGGCCGCGGCCTCATCGGATCGCGCCCATTGCCGGATCGCAAGCTCCACCGCCATGCCCTCGGTGTTCATCCGTTCTGAGTAAAGCGCAACCAGCGCCCGCAAGCGTTCGCGCGCGGTGGCGCCATCGAGGCTGGTCTGCCTTTCGATCGCGGCGATGCGCCCGGTGCTCCAGTTCTGCAGCATGCCGTCCAGCAGCGCCGCGCGATCCTTGAAGCGGCGATAGAAACCGCCCTTGGTGACGCCAAGATTCTTCGCCAGCACCTCGACCCGCACGCCCTCGACGCCGGTGCGCGCGATTTCCGCCATGCCGGCCTCGATCCAGGTCCTGTCCTTACAGGTCGCGTCCTTGCGGTTCTCGTTCTTGCCGTCGGTCATTGATTCCAGCCTCACCGATTCTTGATACGGTACCGTATTGCTAACCTGTTCACGCCCTGATACGCTACCGTATCAAAATCGACAACCGGCCAGAAACGATGAGCGGGAGCGAGACGATGGAGACGGACGCGACCTATCGCGGCACGGTCTATCCGTGGCAATGCGATCATGTCGGGCACATGAACATCATGTGGTATGTCGGCAAGTTCGACGAGGCGAACTGGAATATGTTCGCAAGGCTCGGGCTGACGCCGTCCTATTTGCGCGAATCCGGCCGCGGCATGGCCGGCGTGCAGCAGAACATCAGCTACAAGCGCGAACTATTCGCCGGCGACATCGTCGAAGTCAAAAGCCGGCTCTTGGAAATCCGCGACAAGTCGATCCGCTTCCTGCACGAGATGCGCAACGCCGAAACCGGTGAGATATCAGCGACCTGTGAAATCACCGCCGTGCACCTCGACCGGCAGGCCCACAAATCGATGCCGTTCGCGCCTGAGATCCGCAATACCGCGCTGAAGCATCTCGACCCGACCGAGGCGGTACCGGCATGAGCGGCATGGCGCGTTTCGAGCCGACGAATCCGGATTATCGCGAGATCGCAACCGATACGTTCGAGCGCCAGCACGCAATGCGTACGCTGGGCATCTCGATCGCGCGGCTGGAGCCGGGCGACGTCGAACTCGCGATGGCCTATTCGAGCGACTTCACCCAGCAGAACGGTTTCGTGCATGCGGGTATCATCACGGCCGGGCTCGACAGTGCCTGCGGCATCGCCGCCTTCACGCTGATGCCCATTGGCTCCGACATCCTCACCGTGGAATTCAAGACCAACCTGCTGGCGCCGGCGCGCGGCCAGCGCTTTGCGTTCCGCGCCACGGTCGTCAAGCCGGGCCGTACGCTCACAGTATGCGAGGGGCGTGCCTATGCGGAGCACGACGGCATCGAGACTCTGATCGCAACCATGACGGGTACGCTGATGGCGCTGCCGCGCCGCGCCAGCGCACCATTGTAGGACAAGGCGCTCGCGCCCGCCTGACGTCGGACATTGCTCGGAGCATGGTGCGTACGCTGAACGCCTGTTGCAGGGCAGATTTGTGCTGCAGCCATGGCGGATCATAGAAATTCCTTCTATGGTCCGACCGTGCACATGAGTCTTCCATCTTGATCATCTCCACGGCGCAAAGCGTGTTGGGACTGGCGTCGGGGATGCTGGTCGGGTTTTCGCTCGGCCTGGTCGGCGGCGGCGGTTCGATCCTGGCGGTGCCGCTGATGGTCTATGTGGTCGGCGTGCCCGAACCGCATGTCGCGATCGGCACCAGCGCCATCGCGGTCGCCGCCAACGCCGCGGTCAATCTGTCCAACCATGCGCGCGGCGGCACGGTGGTGTGGTCCTGCGCGCTGACATTTGCTGTCGCGGGCATGGCCGGCGCCTTCGGCGGCTCGATCCTCGGCAAGATGGTCGATGGCCAGAAACTGCTGGCGCTGTTCGCGCTGGTCATGATCGTGATCGCGCTGCTGATGCTGAAGACGCGGTCGCGGATCGGGTTGCCGGATGTCAAGATGTCGATGTCCAACATGCCGGCTATTGTCGGCCTTGGCCTCGCGACCGGGACGCTATCGGGTTTCTTCGGCATTGGCGGCGGATTCCTGATCGTGCCGGCGTTGATGCTGGCGACGGGGATGCCGATCATGAACGCGGTCAGTTCCTCCCTGGTCGCCGTCACCGCGTTCGGCTTGACCACCGCTGCGAGCTATGCCTGGTCCGGCTTCATCTCCTGGGCGCTGGCGGGGTTGTTCGTCGCAGGCGGTATTACCGGCGGCTTGGCCGGCACCCGCTCCGCCCGTCACCTCGCCGAGCGACGCGGCGCCCTCAACATTGTGTTCGCCGTGGTCATTATTGCGGTGGCGCTCTATATGCTGGCGCGTAACATATCCTCATCCTGGGCGTAGACAGGGGTGAGGCCGTCGCGAGAGCAGCAATGAACCAGCACAACAAACCAGCCGCAACCAATCCGGGACCCAGCCGGCGCGAAGCGATCGGCCTGATGGGCGCCGGCGCAACCCTGCTCGGCACCGCGACGATGCCGCGCACGGCGTTGGCGCATGATGACGACGCGGTGCTGACCGAAGCGCTGGTGCTGCGCGATCCGGATATTCCCGCGGCCGGCAACCCCGATGGCGACATCAGCATCGTCGAATGGTTCGACTATAATTGTCCCTATTGCCGCAAGATCGCGCCGGAGATCGCGCAGGTGGTGCAGGACGACGGCAAGGTCCGCCTGGTGCTGAAGGACTGGCCGATCCTCGGCGAAGTTTCCAAGATCACCGCGCGGATGGCGCTGGCGGCCAAATATCAGGACAAGTTCATGCAGGCGCACGAGGCGATGATCGGCGTCAGTTCGCGGTTGACCGAGGCGCGCGCCCGCGAGCTGGTCGCCGAAAAGGGCATCGACATGGATCGCCTCAACCGCGACCTCACCACCAACGCCAAGGCGATCGACGCCATCCTCGCGCGCAACCACGCCCAGGCGGAAGCCTTCGGCTTCCGTGGCACGCCGTCCTTTATCGTCGGCAAGTTCCGCGTGCCCGGCATCCTGACCATGGCGGAGTTCGAAATGGTCATCAAGGATGCGCGGAAAGCCAAAGGCGCCAACTAATCGCGTCAAAGGAAAGGGCGCCCTCGTCGGTGACGAGGACGCCCAATTTCGTTCGAATAAGCTCGCGTGATTACTTCGACGCGATCCTGGTCCACTCCTCGTGGGCGCGCGTCTTCAGCGCCTTCCAGTCGGTCGCGGCCACGTCCCAGTTGACGATGGTGCGGTTGTTCTGTGCGACCTGACCGTTCGCCACACTCGATGTGTTCATCGAATCATAGACGTAGACGCCGCAAACCAGCAGCAGCGCGCCCAGGATCATTCCAAGAAACGTTCGCATGACATCCTCCGGTGATGCGCAAACAACGCTGCGTGTGGCGGAAAGTTCCGTAGCGAACTTATTTGCCGATCCGGCTCACGCGTTCCACAAGGAAATCGACGAATAGTCGCGCCCGGACCGGCAATTGCCGGCCAAAGGCGTGCACAACGTGCATCGGAACCGACGGCATCGCGACGTCTGGCAGTATTTCGATCAACCGACCGACAGCAAAATCGTCCTCGACGGCGAAGCGGAGCACCTGCGCGATGCCGGCGCCGTGAAGGGCTGCGTGATACAGCGTAATGCCGTCGTCTGAATCAAGCGCGCCTTCCGGCGTGATGGTGGTGCCATCGGCGAAAGCAAACGGATAGGGCTTTCCGGCGAGCAGATAGCGCAGACAAGCATGCTGGCGCAGATCTGCGACGCTGCGGGGCACGCCGCGCGCGGCCACGTAACCGGGCGAGGCGATCATCACCAAGGCAAGATCGGCCAGCTTGCGCGCCGTCAAATCGGCATCGGCGAGATCGCCGACGCGCAACGCGACATCAAAACCTTCCCGGATCAGATCGGCGTGGCGATCGCTGACGCTGAGTTCGAGTTTGACGTTGGGATGCCGCGCCAGGAAGGCTTGCGACCATTCACCGACCAGCGTTCGCCCGACAAACACCGGCGCGGTCACGCGCAACAGGCCGCGCGCGCTGTCGGCCATCTGCACGACATCCTCGGCGTCCTCGATCGCGCGGAGCAGCGGCGCGACGCGTTCGTAATAGGCCGCGCCCTCGGTGGTGAGGCTCAGCGTCCGCGTCGATCGCTGCAGCAGCCGGACGCCGAGCCGGCGTTCCAGCCGCGCCACGCTCTTCGAAACGGCCGATGCGCTGGAGCCGATCGCGCGGCTGGCGTTCGAGAAGGAGCCGGAATCCACGGTTCGCACGAACGCGACCAGACCGGCGGTTTTCTCCAGAATTGTCGTCATTTCCGAACTCCAGGCACAAATCCTAGGAATGATGCCATCCTAATAAGCCGTTCAGTCCGAAGTAGATAGCCGGTCACAAGACGCCGGCAACTGGGCCGGCCCATCAGGAGAATTCAAATGAGTGACCTCAAGGGCAAAGTGGCAATCGTCACGGGAGCTTCGAAAGGCATCGGTGCCGGCATCGCCAAGGGTTTGGCCGCGGCGGGCGCCGCCGTCGTGGTGAACTACGCGTCGAGCCGCGAAGGCGCCGATCGCGTCGTAGCAAGCATCACGGCCAAGGGAGGCAAGGCGATTGCGGTGCAGGGCGACGTCGCTGATGCCGCCGACGTGAAGCGTTTGTTCGAACAGTCCAAGGCTTCGTTCGGCAGGCTTGATGTGTTGGTGAACAACGCCGGCGTCTACCAGTTCGAGCCGCTCGAGAACGTGACCGAGAAGGAGTTTCACCGCGAGTTCGACACCAACGTGCTGGGAACGCTGCTGACCATCCAGCATGCGCTGAAATATTTCGGCCCGCAGGGCGGCAGCATCATCAACATCTCGTCGATCGCGAGCCTCAATCCGACGCCGGATTCGGTGGTCTATTCCGCCACCAAGAGCGCGGTCGATTCGATCACGCGCAGCCTGGCGAAAGAGTTCGGCGCGCGACAAATTCGCGTTAATGCCATCGCGCCGGGAGCCACGGCATCCGAAGGGCTCGAAAGCGCCGGACTGCTCGGAGGCGAGGTGGAAAAGCAGGTCATCGGCATGACGCCGCTCGGCCGCTTCGGCCAGCCCGAAGACATCGCGAAGGTTGCAGTGTTCCTCGCGTCGGATGATTCGGCGTGGCTGACAGGTGAGCGCATCTCGGCGTCCGGCGGCTGGCGCTAAGCCGCGACGCGCGGGGTTTCGCCGCGTCACGCGATGCGGCGAAACCCTGAGCTGATGCTACGATCTCACCTTCGCAGGGACGGACGGCGCTGGTGCTGCAGCCGGTGCTGTCGTCACGAGATTAAGGGACTTCAACTCATCCGGCTTGAACACGAACAGCTTGTCGTGCGGCGTTTCCATCGCATGGACCCAGGCCTGCAGGTTGATGCCCATCTCGGCGAGATAGCGCTGGCAGAGCGCCGAGATTTTCTGTGCCATGCTCATCTCGTCGCGTGGCGGGCTATTGGCCGCGGCCGCGATCGCCGCCACCTGATGCACGCCGATCACGGCCTTGTCGCCGGCGCGCCGCTCGGCGCCGCCGGCGAACATCAGCGGGCACGACGAGGCGCAGTATTTCCCGGCCTCGATTTCGGTTGCCAGGTTCTTTTCGCGGATCAGGCGTCCCATCGCCAGTGCATCGACGACCGAACCTCCCGGTGAATTCAGGACCACAGTCTTGATATAGTCGCCGCGCTTGCCGATTTCGGCGGCAAAAGCTTGTGAAATTCCAGGCGTGATCGTGCCGTTTGCGATCAACCTGCCGCCGCCGACCAGCTCAAAAGTCATCGGCTTTGCCAGCGCGCCTTCCGGCTGTGGCAACGGCGTCAGGCGATTGTCGCCGCCGGGCAAAAGCGGAGCCAGGATGGACGGGAGGACGCTGGGAAGATCCAGCGTGGGAGCGTCCCGCTTGATCTCGGCCGGCAATGCCGCGGGATCGGGCGGAGCGATCCAGCCATTGGCACCGGCGAGATCGGCAGCGAGCGCAGCCACGATGACCGTAACCAGGCCGCGAAAAATCCAGCGCAGCATGGTCTCGTCCGCGCGGTCCGAGAGCCAATGGTGAAAGCGTTCCGAAATGGTCGACATGACAGCGCTACTTGGGATGCCGCGCCGACGACAGCGACGTCACGTTCTCTTCTGCCGGCGCAGGCTCCGATGGCGGCTCAGGGATGTCCTTTGTTTCGTTCGGCACGGTTCGGCGGGCCTCTTCGACCTCCCGCGCCATTTGCAGGGCCGCGACCAGTTCGCCCGCGGTCATGTCGGACCCACTCATCGCCGGCAGGCCTTCACGCCGGATCGCGGCATGAACCACGCAGAGGATCAGCACCAGCACCGCCGGCATCAGGTCAATCGAGATCGCTCCGGCCCAGCTCGGGATGAAATCGCTGGCATAGCGCAGCACGGCTTCCGCCGGGGTGAGCGACTGAAAGCGGGCCGGCTCGACCCGCGGCATCGCCAAAATCTTGTCGGCGGCGTCGGAGAGCGAGGTGGCTTGTGCCGCGATCGAACTTTCCACCTTTCCGACAACGGCGGTTTGCCGTTCCGCGAGATCGCCGCTGCGGCCACCGGCTGCCGGTGCAATGAACCCTGACGACAGCGACGTCGCGGCCCGTTTCACCGCCGGCGCCACCGACGTTTGCTGCAGGTTGGCGATCACGCCCATCAGGGCGAGCGATTCCGATGCAAAGGCGTCGCTGCGTGCCGAGATCGGACCGCGGTCGGAAATCAGCTCGCGCATTTTGGCGAGATTCTTGCCGCCTTGCTCGTACAGCGCCGAGACACGCTTGCCGGAAGCCTGAACTTCCTGCCCCAGACCGTCGAGCTGCCCCGACATCTGGGTCAGCAGCTGCACCACGGTGCCTGAACCTGCGGTGCCGGTCAGCGAGCCGGCGCGCTCGGCATCGGCCAGTTTGGCGAAGCGGGAAGAGGCGAGCTGGATATCGGGCAAAAGCCCCTGCGCCGCGATCGCGTTGGTGTTGGCGGTATCGAGATCGCGGGTGTAGTTCTGCACGGTAATGGCGAGGTGCTGCTGGACCGCGGCGGCGCCGGCGAGTGCCGACGCATTCAGCCAGGACGACATCGCCACGATCATCAAGGATCCCAGCAGCATGCAGCCGAACATCAGCCCGCGGCCGCCGCGGCCGGTGACATGCGGCATGAACTGCATCAGGAAAATCCAGAAGGCGTAGATGCCGACCGACACCGCGACGGAATAAATGACCGCCGCGAAGAACACGGTCGTCGGACTGCCGTTGAGCAGTTCGCGAACGCCGAGATAGGTGTAGACGCCGGCCGCGAGCGCGAGGATCGCGGTCGTCAACTTCAGCGTTGCCTCAAGGCGGCTGACCCCCTTGGAGAGCACGACGGATGTAGAGAGGGGTGAACGCGAGATTGATGCGGGGGAAATCGTGGAGGGCATGAAGATCCTGTCGCGGTTCCAATACCGCGCTGACGAGGCCCCCCTCGTTGGCTAAGTCCTTCACTTTTGACGATAAATTCAGACGAGATTATGTCTCTTTGTCACGGGAACCGGCCCGGCCCGTGCGGTCAACTCCCGCGCAGCCACGCCAGCATTGGCGCGTTGATCTCGCGCGGATAGGTGTGGCTGAGATCGTCGATCTCGCGGTAGGTCACGTTGGCGCCTGCCGCCGACAGCAATTGCCGGGTGTGCCGCGCCACCTGCACCGGAAACATCCAGTCGAGCTTGCCATGCACGAGGTGGATCGGCAGGCCACGCAGTCTCTCCGCATCCGCCATTTCAGCCATCAGCGGATGGAACGTCGCCGAGACCGGCGCGAGATGCGTGAACGGCGAGGCGCTTTCGAGCCCGCTGACATAGCAGAAGGTGCCGCCGTCGCTCATGCCGGTCAGCAGCATTTTTGTCGCGTCGATATTCCAGCGCGAACGCACCTGTTCGAGAATGCGCATCAGGTTCGGCGTGTCGGTGTCTTCGCCCATCAGCGCCCAGGTGGTTTTGCTATCTGAAGCATTTCCTGTCGCCGTCGGCGCGATCAGGATGGCGCCGTGGCTGCGCGCGTCGCGCAGCCAGCTCCACAGAAAACCGCGGCCATTGCCGCTGCCGCCATGCAGCGCCATCACCAGCGGCCAGGCACGATCAGGCGTATAATATTCCGGCACATAGAGCGAGAAGCCACCGCGGCTGCCGGGTTCGTTATGGTCGTGGAAGATGCCGGTGTTTTCATTGGCGGGTTGCGCCAGCCGTGCGGCGAGATCGGCATCCTCGCGCAACGAAGGTTCGACAAAGAACTCGCTGACCGGCGGCAATTTCGCGACCAGCGCATAGAGCGCCTCCTGCGCGCGCGGCGAATGGCGCAGCGAGCGAAACACGCTGACCAGATCGCCATTGCCGTTCTGCACCTCGCGCAGGCCGTCGAAGGCGGCGAGCGCCGCGTCGCTGGCGGCCTCGAGCGCGGTCTTGATATCGCCGAATTCCGCGGGCCACTGCGAAAGCCGCGGGCGCACCGCGCGCAGCGCCTCGTCCGGCGTGCCGGCAGCTTCCATCACGCGACCGAAATCCGGCGGGTTCAGATGGCGCGCGACAAAGCCGAGCGCTTCGAGCGATTGCAAGAGCGGCGGCAGCACGGCCACGATGTCGTCCACCACGGCCTCGCTCATCGCGCATTCCCTGCATATTGGAGCTTTTGTTAGCGCAGCGTTCTCAGTGCAGTCTTCTTAGTGAAGCCTTCTCAGTGAAGTCTTGCTCAGTGCAGTCTCGGCGCCTTCAGCAGCTTGGCGCGTTCGACCGAGGTCAGCACCACGTCGAAAGTGACGCCCTCATGATAGACCGTGAGCGGCACGTCGACGCCGGCAGGCCCCAGCGACCAGAGTTTTCGGTAGAAGCCGGTCTGGCTGGTGATCTTGTCGCCATTGATCGCGAGGATGACATCGCCGGTCTTGATTTCGGCGCGCGCCGCGGGACCCTTGCCGGCGACGCCGACCACCACGATGCGGTTGTCGATCTCGGTCGAAAACATCCCGAGCCATGGCCGCGCCGGCTTGTTGACGCGGCCGAACTTGCGTAAGTCGTCGAGCACCGGCTTCAACAGGTCGATCGGCACGATCATGTTGACGTGTTCGGCCTTGCCCTCGCGCTCGCGTTCGAGCTGCAGCGAGCCGATGCCGATCAGCTCGCCCCGGCCGGAGATCAGCCCGGTGCCGCCCCAGTTCGGATGCGCGGGGTGGGTGAAGATCGCTTCATCCAAGAGATATTCCCAATAGCCGGCGAATTCCTGCTTGGCCGCGATCTGGCTCGCGACCGATCGCGTGCGGCCGCCGGCGCCGCCGAGCACGACGCGGTCGCCGACCCTTGTAATGGCGGAAGAGCCGAGCGGCAGCGGCTCGATGTCGAGACGCCCGAGCGCCTGCACCAGGCCGAAGCCGGATTCGAAGTCGAAGCCGAGCGGATGGCCCTGCATCACGCGGCCGTCGCCCAGATGCAGCCACACGGTCTCGGCCTCGGTGATGAGATAGCCGATGGTCAGCACCAGGCCGTCGTCGATCAGCACGCCATTGCCGGCGCGCTCGGTGCCGAGCGTCTCCGCGCTGAAGGCGTCGGCGGGGATAATCGAATGCAGCCCGACCACCGAGGCCAGTGCGCGGTCGAGATCAAAACTGTAATCGCCCGGGCGCGGCTGGTTGGCCGGCGGCACTTTCCATTCGGTCAAAGAGGGCATGAAGGGTCTCCCATACGGTTGCGCGCAGCTAACCAACGCCGCGCAACCCGAATAGATCATGGTCCTGTCAGCGGCAGCCTTTGCCGGATTATATCAGCGAAACGGCCGCGGATCGAGATCGCGGATCGAACGCGGTTTGCGATCCGTGCATCGATGGAACGCGCGTCAGCTGCGCCATTCCCGATAATCGCGCTTGACTTTGTCGGCCGCAACCGCTGCGGCGGCGTTCAGCCAGCCGTGCGGGCGTTTCGCAAGGTCGGCCTGCAGCGCCTTGACCGGCACCGCACCTGCTGCGTGGACCGACGCCACTTCCAGCCCCATGGCCTCCAGCAACTTGAGGTGCAATTTCTTCCCCACGGCGTCACCCAACTCGATCTTGCGGGAATCGGCGGCGATGCGCCGAAAGATGAATTGATGGCGCACGTCGAGAAACGGATCCGGCGCGCGATAGCGGCTGTTGGCCAGCGCCAGGAAATTCGACTTGCTGGGTTTCTTGCCGGATTTCTTGCCGGATGTTTGGCCGTTGGCATATGTCCACGCCGAGGGCACCAGCGCCTTGGCCTCGCGCAATACCTGCCCGCCGCGCCAGTCGCCGACCGCGACGTAACGCGGCCGCCCCAGGCTGCCGCCACCCTTGCGGAGCAGGCGGCACAATCGGATGCTCTTCCTGTCCACGCCGTCAGGCAGGCTTTCGATCAGCGCTTTGGCGATTGCGGGCGGCGGCTTGTAATCCGGGTAGTCGGCAACTTCCTTCCAAAACTCCTTCAGTCTGTCTTCCTCAGGCTCGGCATAGGGCCGCAACCAGCTTTGTCCTTCGAACAGCAGCGCCGGCCGCGGGTTCTCGAGGCCGTCGCGATAGCCCTGGAGCACGGCGCTAGCGGCGTGCTTGGGGTCGACCGCCGGATTCGGCGCAAGCTGGATGCTGGCCGCAAGCCGGACCAGATCGAGCACGTAGGGCATGACGGCGGCTTCGTCGAAATCGTTGACGCCCCAGACCAGACGGCCGTCCGCATCGCGCCAGGTCCCGAAATTCTCCAGATGCAGATCGCCGACCGAAAGCAATTGCGGCGCATCCATCAGTTCCGGACACCAGTCGCCGATTTTTCTGGCCCAGCGGAAATAGGTCGCCCGCAGAAAGATGAAGGGGTTCTTCTTCATCCGCTTGTGCTTGTAGGCGATATCCTTTTTGACGACGTCGCACTGCGTGGCGAGCCAGGTCTCGTAGGCCTTGTTATCCGTGCGGAAAGACATGTCATATTCCCATGCGGTGCGGCCGATCGAAAGCCGTCACGTCAGCCGGAATATCTTACCTCAGGATGTGTCGGTTGAAATGTCGCTGAAAGCGAGAGTTGGCTTTTTAGGAGCTTCGGCCGGTTGTCTCCAATCCGTTTTGGACCGCGCGCGGGACGGCATGATAGATCCGGAACAAACGGACGTCCCTGAGCCGGCCCGGGAGTCCTCCCGGATCGTAACTACGAACCGGTTTGCTGGCAGCTTTCGTGCTAAAAGCGTATCGTTTACTGGTTGCGGAAGAACGAATCATGAGCGGCGATAAGAATTTCGATCGGTCAACTCTGGAGCATGCCCTTGCCGAACTTGGCCGAGAGCATTTGCGGCCGGTCGCACCGTCGAGATCGCGATATATGGCGGATCCGCCCTCCTGCTCACCTTGAACAGACAGATCAACACCGGCGACGTCGATGCGGTATTCGAGGGAAACAAAGACTTCATCAAAAAGCTCGCGGCGGAGATTGCCGAGGAATTTGGGTGGGATGAAAACTGGTTGAACGACGGTGTGAAGGGATGGCTCAGCAGCAGAGACGCCGACCCTGATGTCAAGGCCTTGTTCAAGACCTATCCAGCGGAGGATCAGCCAAGTCTACGCGTATACCCGGCGAAACCGGAATTTGCCATGAAGTGCCGAGCGATGCGCGTCGGGGGTGTCGAGACGAACTCGGACATCGACGACATCAAGCTTCTCGCTCGCGCAATAGGTATCAAAAGCAGCCAGGATGCCCTGACGTTGGTCGAAAAATTTTACCCGCAGAACATGCTTCAACCCAAAACGCGGTTGGGACTCGAGGAGATTTTTTCAAACCTGGACATTGACCACGGCAATGGTCAGACCACTGATTCGTCGCGCCTGCCATGAATCTGTTCCGCAAAAAACCAGGATCGTTGGGCGAGGTGGTCCGTCGGGTGAAAGCCGGCGAACAGAAGTTTGACCCGTCGCTTCGCGAGTTTCTCGATTCGTTTTATACGAACACTGAGTCGCGCCAGCGAGCGATCGAAGAGCGGCCGGCTTCCATTGACGCCGTGCACGACGCCTACGTGGCTGCAGTCGCCGAGCATCTTGCACGCGTTTACGGGCTGCCGATACCAGAGTGGAGCGAGACCCATGGTAACGGGCTTCGTGAACCATTCTTCGCTGGTGGTTTGCAATCTCTCAAGGGGGTGCTGCTTGCCGAAAGTCCGACAGCCTTTCGGCGGCGCCTCCTGTTTGTAAGCAAGGACGCGCTGTCGAGGCCAAGAATGTAGTTTATCCCGGCCCTTTCCTCACTCCGCCCTGGCCCGCGCCCGCGCGGGCAATATCCGGAACGCGCGATTCTCCTTCAGCCAGGCGGCGCGCTCGTCGCGCAGCAGGGTGCGGCGGACCTTGCCGGAATCATCGCGCAGGCCGACATCGACCACTTCAAAACTTTCCGGGTGCTTGTAGCGGCTGAGCAGGTCGGAGAGGAAATCGCCCATGCCGTCGGCGACCGATTGCGCGTCGGTGTCGGGCCCAAGTTCCAGGATTGCGTGCACGCGCTGGCCGAATTCCGGATCGGGCAGGCCGACCGCGACACAGGAGCGAACTAACGGATGGGCTGATACCGCAGCCTCGATTTCGGCCGGGTAGATGTTGGCGCCGCCGCGCAGGATCATGTCGGCGAGCCGGTCGCCGAGATAGAGATAGCCGTCGGCGTCCAGTCTTCCGATGTCGCCGAGCGATTCCCAGCCGTCGGCGCGGCGTTTTGGTTCGGCGCCGAGATAATGATAGCTGCTGCCGGCGCCGTCATTGGGCAGGAAATAGATTTCACCGGTCTCGCCGGTCGGGACCTCGTTGCCGTCCTCGCCGATGATGCGCAGGCGGGAAGTCTCGGCGATCTTGCCGACCGATCCCCTGTGTTCGAGCCATTCGACGCCCGAAATGATACATGCGCCCTGTGCTTCGGTGCCGCCATAGAGCTCATAGATGCGCTCGGGCCCGAGCCATTCGATCCATTTTTCCTTCAGCCATGGCGGCATCGGCGCCGCCATGTGAAACACGATTTGCAGGCTCGACAGATCGTAGCGGCTCCGCACCTCATCGGGCAGCGCCCAGATCCGGTGCATCATGGTCGGCACGAAATTGACCCACTGCACCCGGCTCGCTTCGATCAGGCGCAGGCATTCCTCGGCGTCGAACTTGACGAGGCCGGTGACGCGCCCGCCATGGAACAGCGCGGTGTGCGAAACAATGAAGGGCGCGTTGTGGTAGAGCGGCCCGGGGTTGAGCAGGGAAGCGCCGATCGGCATGCCGAGCGCGGCGGGGCCTGCGGTATCGATCACGGCGGGCCGGTGGTCGAGGATCACCTTCGGCCGGCCGGTCGAGCCGCCAGAGGTCATCGCCTTCCAGTAGCGCGCCACCGGGTTGTCGATCGGATCTCCGGAAAAGCCGTCCGGCATGAAATCAATCGGTAGCGCGTTGGGCGCATTCCAGTCCGGCTGACCGCCGACGACAAGCGAAGGCTTGAGAATGTCCAGCACCGCAGCCGCCTCGCCGCGCGGCAACCGCCAGGTCAGCGAGGTCGGCGTCGCGCCGCATTTCCACACCGCAAACGTGGTCTCGAAAAATGCGTTGCTGTTGGGCAGGCCGATGGCGACGAAATCGCCCGGCTTGACGCCCTTGGCCGCAAAGGCGCGGGCACGGGCGTTGGCATTGCGCTCCAGCTGCTCCCAGCTCAGTGTCTCGGCGCCATGGCTGATCGCGATCGTGTCTTTAGGTTTGCGCTCGGCATACCAGCGCGGCACGTCGGCAAGGGGGATCAGCATTGGGCGTTTCCATGGCGGGGCGTCTTGATGCCGCTCTTGTGTTTCGTATCAGGCGGCATACGGCCACCGCTGGCACTTCGCCAACAGGAGACATTGTCACTCAAGACGGGCGCGGCGTCCATATTGCCAACCCCGATCGCGAGCGTTCACCTCATTGCGCGGCTCGGGCGCCTGACCGCCGACGACTTCCGTTCCCGGACATTGTCGGGGTCCACCGTCATGTCTCAAAAGTGCTACCTGCCGATATCGCAATGGGCTCGGGCACCGATAAGTTTCCGTCATGTGCCGCGTACCGGAAGGCGTGTGCCGTGCGCCGGAATTGGAACCACCCGTTCCGCATTACTACGGTGGTACGCATGCGCATTTTGTTGTTGCGTCCGTCGCATTTGCATCTAACTCTTTGCGATGCGGCGAGCAGAAATCCATATCGCGGCCGATGGTTAGAAGTTTTGTTGTTGGGAGCAAATTTGTTGTCGAGCGTAAAGGCGTACCAGGGTGAGTTTGATCTCGGAGCAAGATCGCCGTTTCGCGACACTCCAAATGAAGACACTCCAAATGAAGAAGGCCGCGAATGTCTGATCGCGGGCTCCCTTCAGTGAAGCCTCTGGGCGGAACTGGTAACCACCTTCTTGCAGCGCTGCCGCCGTCGGACCTCGATCTGCTGGGGCCTGTGCTGGAGACGGTCGCGCTCGATCCGGACGCGGTCATTTCGCGAGCGGGTGACCCGATCGAGCATGTGCTTTTCCCTCATAGCGGCGCCATCTCGCTGATGATCGACATGGCGGACGGGCAGACGGTCGCCACCGCCGCGGTCGGGCGCGAGGGGGCAATAGGCATTCTTTCAGTGCTCGGGCCGTCGCCTTCGGCCGTTACCGCGGTCGTTCGTGCGGCGGGCATCGCCTCGCGGATTCCCGCATCGCGCTTTCACGCCGCTTTCAACCGGAGTCCGGCGATCCGGCACCTGGTCCAGAATCACGCCAGGGCGATGCTGGTACAGTTCCAACTCGGCTCGGCCTGCAATGCGCTGCACCCGGTCGAAGCCCGCATGGCCCGCTGGCTGCTGCAATTTCGCGACCGCATCGACCACGACGTGCTCCCGCTCACCCAACAGGCGTTGTCGCAAATCCTTGGTGTGCGACGAACGACGGTGACGCTCCTGGTGGGTAAACTGCGCGCTTCCGGAGCGATCAGGTCCGATCAACGAGGCCGGATCGAGATCGACCGATCGCGGCTCGCGGCCGCATCGTGCGAATGCCACGACACCATGCGTGTCGAAGTCGAAGAAATCTTTTCGTCGAACACGGCCCGATCACGCGCGGCGGTTCCTTCCGCTGCTGTGCGCATCCCGGAAATTGAATCGGGCGATGTCGTGTGAGCGCGACCGCCGACCTATCCGCGCTGCGACTGGCCGTTGTGTCGTTTCTTCCCGTTGTGTCGTTTCTTCGCCTCGAGCTTGGCGAGCTCGCGCAGCACCTTCGCCGTCTGGCGCAGCTCGTTGCGTGCGGGGCCCGGCTTCAGCCGTCGTGCTTCTTCAAGAAAATCCTTGGCCTGCAGCAGCCAGGTCGACGTTTCAGTTGAGATTTCCATGCGCGCCATGGTGTCCCCCATTGCGCAGCGACGGTCAGGCGCTGGAGCCCGCGCCGAGACGCCGCGTCCGGATGCTCGGCTCGTGAACCCAGGCTTCCCGCGCGAACCAGTCGTGATAGGTGCGGCAGATCGGGCAATGAGTGCGCGAGAAGAACACCGCGCTGCGTCCAAAGCTCTCGCGATCGATCTTGATGCCGGTGGGGATCGCGCGTCCGCTTTGCGGACATTTCACCATAACCATACCCATGTGTCCCTCCCTTGAAATGGTACTTGCTGTCTTTGCAGCAAAGTACCGGCCGGTTGGATTTGCGCCTCTTGTCGGTGCGGTGACTTGGGGGGCATAGCGCACCTGTGCATTTGTCTGATCGAGCATGGGGTGGGCATACTCGTTGCGGGGCTTACTCCAACCGGCCGGATCCCTCCTGAACGAATCCTCTGTGTAAATTGGGCGCCGCTTTTTTAGCTGGCTTTGTGCAGAATCTTGGCGAAGTGATCCCTGATCGGCTCACCCGTTTCCGTCGCAAGCTTCTGGGCAAGGGCCAGTAATTCCTTGTTCTGGCCGGATGCGGCGTCGAAGGTCTTGCGCGCCTGCGACGCGGACAAGGTAAAGACTTCCGAAACTGACTTGCTGCCCAGCAGATTGACGAAGAAATCGATCGCGGAGGCAGCATTGGCGTTTGAGATTTCGAGCACCTTGAGGCCGTAGTCTGTCGTGCTTCTGGCATTGCTCGAATAGCTCTCGCGCAGCGCTTCCGTCATCGCCTCTGACGCGACCTTCATCTTCTCGCAACCTTCCCGCGCGCGGGCAAAACCCTGCTCGGCCAGCTCGAAGCTCACGCCCGGCAACGCGATCTTCGGGAGTTCCAACAGTGGCATCCCGAATACATTGGTTCCGTTCGGTGCAACTTTCGTTTCGCTTTCACTCACTGCGGCATCACCTTTCTCAAGCGAAAGCCATTTCCCGAGACGCTCGCTTGCGTCACGAGAGCTCACGCTCCGTGTTCGATCTGTTTTTTGATGAGCTTTGATCCAGCCCCGCACCCACTGTGCCCTGCGAAAACGGGGCGGTCGGTTCGATTTGCGACTCTCGGTTAAAATTTTTTCGACGATGTCAATTCACACCATCGTATATAGCTATGGTTAACGGGGAAGACGTTGTGAATAACTGGACATTGCCAGGCGCGGGCTTTCGTTCGTTTCCGACGCTGCCTTGGGCGGCCGCGCTGACCAGGGGTAACCCAATAGGGCGAGTCTCAGGGACATGCCCCGGGCGGTAAAATTGCTGCCGATCGGCATGCACGCAGTATCGGCGCGGAGACCGAGATGCGCGAACCGACCGAGCAATCGCATTCAAAAAATGGAGCTGATCATGAGCAGGATGGCACTGGTGATTGCATTCGTGCTGGCGTTGATTGGACCAGCGTCGGCACAGAAGGCGGAGATCGAGGCGGCAAACGCTAAATGGATTGAATTCTTCAACAAGGCCGATTTCGCCGCGATCGCGTCATTCTACACCGCTGATGCCATCGCACTTCCGCCTGGTTCTGCGATGGTCCAGGGCCGAGCCGCGATCGAGGCAATGTGGAAAAGCATGGCCGAAAAAGTTGGCGATCCGAAACTCACCGTCCTGGACGTCAAGCCGCTCGGCCCCTCTGCGGCGCGCGAGATCGGGAATTTCAGCCTGAAGACCAAGGGCCCGACGCCGCAGGAACTGAGCGGAAAATATGTTGTGGTTTGGGAAAAGGTCGGAAATGACTGGAAGATGGCGACCGATATCTGGAACGATGGCAAATAGGCTCTTCGCGGCTGTTGGCTGCTGATCACAACACCACGCTCGTGATGCTTGGCTCGCCGCTGCAACCATGTTGGTCAGATCATCCTGGCCCGCATCGGTAACGCCGACGCTTCAGGTCCGATTGCCGCTCGGATATGGCTCGGCAATCCAGGTCCGAAAGTGCCAGACGCGGAACGCTAACTTATTCTTCGTTTGGTCAGGATCTGCGCCCGCACGTGCGCGTCGTCGGCGACCCTGACCACGTAGGGCTTCTCAAGTTTGCGCTCTACATCAAACTCGGAGCGTCCAGTGTAGTTGATGTGCCGGCCGTAAGTGTGCAGCGACATCGAAATGTCTTTTCCAACGTTCCGGACGCTATGTATGTGTTCTGGATAACAGCGGGCCGTGTCACCAGCGGTCACCCGTGTTCACCGCTGCGTTTCAGGTCGGCATAGCCGGGCTTACCACCGTCATCGCGCCGGTCATAGTTGATCTCTTGTTCCTGGCCTTCGATGCCGACCACCACGGCCCAGGTTTTGTGGTTGTGCGGGTTGGTGCCTCGGTTCGGCAGCCACGATACCAGGAAAACGGCCAGATCGTGATTGGGCTCTTCATGGAGCATGTGAACGCCGAAGCCTTGCTCGGCATCGCATTCACGATATTCGGGGCGGCGCAGTTCCGGCGATTTTGCAAATTTCCTGGCGAGCGGTACGACCAGGTCCGTGATTTCGACCGGATCAGAACGCTGAGCAGTAATCTCCCGCAGGTCGCGCACGTACTGGTCGAGGGTCATTGCATCTACCTCCAGGTTTTCAAGGCGTTGCAATCCGGACGAAATTTACGACGATCGCTGCGAAATTCAATGTCTGCTCCGGGTCCGAAAGCCGACATCGTCGCGCGGACGCCGTGTCTAGGGATACCTCTGTGTTGCCCGACGGGCAAATCAGTTCCGGTTTTCAGAAATCGTGTCAAGTAGAAAGTTTCTGTAAATCAAAAATATTTCTGTTGCCGGCCCACCCAAATCAGTGCGCATCTATCGCCATCCCGTCCTGGTCAGAAGGGCGTCGGCCGTCGTCACGGACGTTGGGCGGG
>NZ_JAFCME010000005.1 GCF_018130065.1 Bradyrhizobium sp. AUGA SZCCT0158
TCACCATGAAGCACGGCCTCGAATACTTCCACGCCGCCGCCGCAGGATGGAGCCTCAGACATGTGTGCATGCCCTAGGGCGAAGGCCGGGACCCATAACCACCGATCTCGATTGTCGCACCTGGCTGGAGCTCCAACTTTCGTACCACACCATCCTTTGGCTATGGGTCCCGGCTCAAGGCCGGGACGACAGCGGTGAGACAAAAAAGGCCCCGGTCGAAACCGGGGCCTTGGTCTTTGCGAACAGGGAAGCTGTGCTTACTTGTCGCGGTTCTTGAGCGCGGTGCCGAGAATGTCGCCCAGCGTCGCTCCCGAATCGGAGGAACCGTACTGCGCGATGGCTTCCTTCTCTTCGGCAACTTCCAGCGCCTTGATCGAGACCTGCACCTTGCGGGCCTTCTTGTCGAACTGGATCACGCGGGCATCGACCTTCTCGCCGACGGCGAAACGCTCGGCGCGCTGATCGTTGCGGTCGCGGGCGAGTTCCGATCGCTTGATGAAGGTGGAGAAATCGGTCCCCGAGATCTTCACCTCGATGCCGGCTTCCTTCACTTCGAGCACTTCGCAGGTCACGACCGCGCCCTTCTTGACGTCGCCAGGCTCTGCGAAGGGGTCGCCTTCGAGCTGCTTGACGCCGAGCGAGATGCGCTCCTTTTCGACATCGACGTCGAGCACCACGGCCTTGACCATGTCGCCCTTCTTGAAGTTGTCGATCACCTGCTCGCCCGGAAGCTTCCAGTCGAGGTCGGAGAGATGGACCATGCCATCGACGTCGCCGTCGAGACCGAGGAACAGACCGAACTCGGTCTTGTTCTTGACCTCGCCTTCGACGGTCGCACCGACCGGGAACTTCTCGACGAAGACCTCCCAGGGGTTGCGCATGGTCTGCTTGAGGCCGAGCGAGATGCGGCGCTTGACCGAATCCACCTCGAGAACCTGCACTTCGACTTCCTGCGAGGTCGAAACGATCTTGCCGGGGTGCATGTTCTTCTTGGTCCACGACATTTCCGAAACGTGGATCAGGCCTTCGATGCCCGGCTCCAGTTCGACGAACGCGCCGTAGTCGGTGATGTTGGTGACACGGCCGGTGAAGCGCGCGTTCAGCGGGTACTTCGCCTCGATGCCCTGCCACGGATCGTCCAGCAGCTGCTTCATGCCGAGCGAGATACGGTGGGTCTCGTGGTTGATCTTGATGATCTTGACCTTGACGGTCTGGCCGATGGTGAGCACCTCGGTCGGGTGATTGACCCGGCGCCAGGCGATATCGGTGACGTGCAAGAGGCCGTCGATGCCGCCGAGATCAACGAACGCACCGTAATCGGTTATGTTCTTGACCACGCCGTCGATCACCTGGCCCTCTTCGAGGTTCTGCACCAGCTCCTGGCGCTGCTCGGCGCGGGTCTCTTCGAGAACCGTGCGGCGCGACACCACGATGTTGCCGCGGCGGCGATCCATCTTGAGGATCTGGAACGGCTGCGAATTGTTCATCAGCGGCGCGACGTCGCGGATCGGGCGGATGTCGACCTGCGAACGCGGCAGGAAGGCCACCGCGCCGTCGAGATCGACGGTGAAGCCGCCCTTGACCTGGTTGAAGATGACGCCGTGAACCTTCTCGTTGTTGTTGAAGGCCTTCTCGAGCTTGCCCCAGCTCTCCTCGCGGCGCGCCTTGTCGCGCGACAGCACGGCTTCGCCGAGCGCATTCTCGATCCGGTCGAGGAACACCTCGACTTCGTCGCCAACCTTGAGTTCGCTGTCGCGGCCGGGTCCTGCGAACTCACGCAGCGCCACGCGGCCTTCGGTCTTCAGGCCGACGTCGATGACGGCCATGTCCTTTTCAATTGCAACTACCTTGCCCTTGATGACGGAGCTTTCCTGCAAATTGCCGCCGGCGAAGGACTCGTCCAGCATCGCAGCGAAATCGTCGCGGGTAGGATTATAAGAAGCAGCAGTCGAAGCCATTTGTTCTCCAGATGCGGGTATCGCCGGCCATTCGGGTTAAGGGGCGTATCGCGCGTGAAGTGTCAGGGGTCCGCAAACCCTAACGACCGCCGTTTGCGGGAAATCGCAAATAGCGGGCCGGCAGCATGCCTGCACGTTCGGTACGTTGATTTATCCGGAGCCTCGAAGCGTATCGACTTCAAGAACCTGGAGCGGGCTTTCCTCCAATGACGGCAGGGGCTCAAACCGCCTGCCGGCCCGCTCGGACAGCCCTGATCTTATCGATGGCGGCCCGGATGGCCGGTGATATAGCCCCAAGGGGTCTTTTCGGCAAGCGGAAATGCCCGATTTGCGGGGCTTTAAGGCTGGCGGAGGCTCGCCATGGGCCCATGTTTTCAACGCCTTGTTCACCGCATGACGCAAAAGGCCCGCGGTGTCCGGCGCAATGGAACCCGGCCTTAAGCGCCGCCCCCAACGATGGCACGATTCAAAACAGGGGGAGTGCCACCATGAAGAGCCTGATCGCGATGACCGCCATCGCCGTCTTTACCGTCGCTACGGCCGTTGCCGGCAAGCCGGCCTATTTTGCGACCAACACGGCGGTTGCCGCGGCCAAATCAAAGCCCGTCCTGATGGCCGAACAGCGATTGCCGTTCGACCGCGACCGCTCGAAGAACTGAACCGAAGACTTCACCGCCTGGCGCGGACCGCCTCGACGATCGCGATCGCGGCGCGAACGCCGCCTTCGATATCGAGATTGGAATTGTCCAGGATATGGGCGTCGGCGGCCGCCTTCAGCGGGGCTGCGGCGCGATTGCGGTCCCGCTCGTCACGCTTGAGAATATCGGCCAGCACCAGCGCTTCATCCGCCGCTTCACCCCGCGCGAGCGCTTCCAGCGTGCGGCGGTGCGCCCGCACCTTCGGGTCGGCGACGACGAAAATTTTCACGTCCGCATGCGGGCAGATCACGGTGCCGATGTCGCGCCCGTCGAGCACCGCGCCAGGCGGATCGGCCGCGAACTGGCGCTGAAAGCTGACCAACGCTTCACGCACCGTGGCAATGGCTGACACCACCGAAGCGGCATCGCCGATCCGCTGCGACTTCAGTTCGGGATGGCCGAATTTTTCCGGATCGAGCGCCATCGCGGCGGCGACGGCGCGGGCTTCATCGGTGAGATCAAAGCCCTGGTCCAGCAGCATTTTGGCCACGGCGCGATAGATCACGCCGGTGTCGAGGTGGCGATAGCCGTAGTGCTGCGCGAGCCGCTTGCCCAGCGTGCCCTTGCCCGAGGCGGCGGGTCCGTCGATGGCGATGATCATGAGAGCCTGTGTCTAAGGTGATTGGAGACCGCGCGCCCGTCGCAGAGGCCGTTCCTCGGTAAAAATGTTGCGGGACGCGAATTCAGCTAACGCTGCGTCTCGCGAAGCCCCCATTCTAATTCTTTCGATGGCCTCGGCTAGCGTGTTTGGGCGCACCACGTCCCTCCACTCAATCGCGTTCAACTGGAAAACTCCGCCCCGAGCCCGCGCATCATTGGAATGAAATCCGGAAAGCTGGTGGCAATGAAGCTGGTGTCGTCGATCTTGACCGGCTTGTCGGCGGCAAGCCCCATCACCAGCGCCGACATCGCGATGCGATGATCCATGTGGGTGGCGACGAGGCCGCCGCCGGGCACGTGCCCCCGGCCTTCGACGATCAGATCGTCGCCGGCGACCTCGACCTTGACGCCATTGACGCGCAGCATCTCGGCGGTCGCCTCCAGACGATCGGATTCCTTGACGCGCAGCTCCTGCAGGCCGCGCATGATGGTGGTGCCTTCGGCAAACGCGGCCGCCACCGCGAGCACCAGATATTCGTCGATCATCGAGGGCGCGCGCTCCGGCGGCACTTCGACACCGCGTAGTTTTGAGGCCCGCACGCGCAAGGTGGCCATCGGCTCGCCGGCGTCGCCGCGCACGTCGCTCTCCTCGATCGAGGCGCCCATCTCGCGCAAGGTCGTGAACAGGCCGGTGCGCAGCGGATTGGTCATGACGTCGGAGAAGACGATGTCGGAGCCCTCGACGATCAGCGCCGCGACGATCGGGAACGCTGCGGACGAAGGATCGGCGGGCACCACGACATCGGCGCCGTGCAGTTCGGGCTGGCCGGTGAGCGCGATCTTGCGGCCATGGCTGCCTTCGTTGGTCGAGACGATCTGCGCGCCAAAATGCTTCAGCATCAGTTCGGTATGGTCGCGACTCGCCTCCTGCTCGATCACGGTCGTGACACCCGGCGCAGCGAGGCCCGCCAGCAGTACCGCCGATTTGATCTGGGCGGAGGCTACCGGCGTCCGGTACAGGATCGGCACGGGATCGCGGGCGCCATACAGCGTCAGCGGCAGGCGACCGCCTTCCTTGGCCTCGCCGGTCCTGGCGCCCATCAATTCCAGGGGATCGAGGATCCGCCGCATCGGCCGCGAACGCAACGAGGCATCGCCGTCGAAAACCGCCGAAATCGGGCAGCCGGCCACCGCCCCCATCACCAGCCGGCAACCGGTGCCGGAATTGCCGAAATCGAGCGGGCTTGCGGGTTGGGCGAATCCTGCCACCCCGACGCCCCTCACCTGCCAGGCGAACGGCCCGGTTCGTTCGACCTTGGCGCCCAGCGCCTGCATCGATTTCGCCGTATTGAGCACGTCCTCGCCCTCAAGCAGGCCGGAAATCGTGGTCTGGCCGACCGAAAGCGCCCCCAGAATCAGGGCCCGGTGCGATATCGACTTGTCGCCGGGAACCCGTACTTTACCGGTCAGGGAACCGCTGGAGCGGGATTCCAGCGGGGTCGGGTGGGCTGCAAGCCGGTCTGAATGGGTCAAGATTGTGTCCTCTCGCGCAGGGCGGCAGGTATCACATAGGCAAGCCAGCGTCACGCGGCCGTCTCATGCGCGCAAACCGCTATTGACAGCGGCCTAGCAACTAGCCAAGTGAAGCACCGTTTTTCAGAAATTCCCAGGACTCCACACGTGGCCAAATCCGATCTCGGAACCAAACGCATTTGCCCGACGACGGGTAAGAAGTTCTATGACCTGAACAAGTCGCCGGTGATCTCACCCTATACCGGTGAGGTCGTGCCGATTGCGCCGATTGCGCCGCCCCGGGCCGCCCGCGGTGATGCCGCACGCGCTGCCGCCGCAGCGAGCGCCGCTGCCGATGCGCCGGAACCGGCCGAGGCCGAGGAATTGGTCTCGCTCGAAGAGGCCGATGCCGAGGAGAACACCGGCAAGGTCAAGGCCGTCGTTCCCGAATCGGAAGACGACATCGAAATCGACGAGACCATCGAGGGCGACGAAGACGACGATTCGACCTTCATTCCCGACGAGGAAGAAGGCGATGAGGACGTCACCGACATCATTGGTGACGTCGGCGGCGACGAAGAGACTTGAGATCGGCCCTGAACTGTGGTTCAGGGTCATGCTCGCACGTCGCCCAAGGCGCGCGGATCGGTTAAGGGGCCATAGCTCAGCTGGGAGAGCGCTTGCATGGCATGCAAGAGGTCGGCGGTTCGATCCCGCCTGGCTCCACCAGCCTTCGCTCGCTTCGCGAGCTTCGGCTGGGCAAGCCACCCCGTGGCCTATCGTAGCGAAGCTAGCGAAGGCTGCCGCGCCGTAGCCCGCAGGGCGAAGGCGGGCTAAGGCAGGCCAAATGGCGCAACGTGCTTTCCGCGACATGCCGAGGGTCCCCCATGAAGTACGTCTACATCCTGGAAAGCCTTGATTCCGAGCACTTCTACGTCGGCATTACCGACGACCTGCGGGCCCGATTGGCAAAGCACAACGCTGGCGGGTCCCACACACTTCAAAATACGGACCTTGGCGAATCAAGACTTACGTGGCGTTCAGCAACGAAGCGCAGGCCATCGCATTCGAAAAGTATTTGAAGTCTCCTTCCGGCCGGGCCTTCGCCAAGAAGCGGCTCTAACCGCCCGCCCCCTACTCCCCCAACGCCGCGTTCAGCTTGTCGCGCAGCGCGAGCAATTCGTTCTTCATCGCCACCAGTTCCCCCACCGAGCACGCCGAGCTCGCCAGAATACCCTGCGGTACCGCCCTGGCTTTTTCCCGCAGCGCCTGGCCTTTCGGCGTCAGTGCGATCAGGACCTGGCGCTCGTCCTCGGTGCTGCGCGTGCGCCGGATCAATTCGGCAGCCTCCATCCGCTTCAGGAGCGGGGTCAGCGTGCCGGAATCGAGGAACAGCTTCTCGCCGATGTCCTTGACGGGCACGCCGTCACGTTCCCACAGCACCATCATCACGAGATATTGCGGATAGGTCAGCCCCAGTTTTTCGAGCAGGGGCTTGTAGACGCGATTGAACGCGTGCGCCGTGGAATACACCGCAAAACAGATCTGATTGCCGAGCAGCAGCGGGTCGACCGCCGGTTTCCTAGCCATTTGCACCTCGCCAAGTGGGGACGCCCGTGATCATTTAGGGCCGCGGACGAGCCTAATCAATTGCATACAATTAAATTGCGGACCCCTTCATTTTTTCTATTGTGCACAATCTAATTGTGTGCAATACGACAACCATCGAAAACTAAACCCAAGGGAGACCAACATGTCCGTGAAAGTCCTCTACAAGACCACCGCAACGGCCACCGGCGGGCGCGACGGTACCGCCTCGACAGCTGACGGCGCCTTCAGCGTCAAGCTTGCGACCCCGAAGGAGCTCGGCGGCGGCGGTGGCGCCGGCAACAATCCCGAACAGCTGTTTGCGGCCGGCTATGCCGCCTGTTTCATCGGCGCGATGAAGGCGGTTGCGGCTCAGGGCGGCGGCGTGAAGGTGCCCGCGGACGCCTCCGTGACCTCCACCGTCGGCATCGGCCCGCGCTCGGAAGGCGGCTTCGGCCTTGATATCGACCTCGCCGTTTCCCTGCCCGGCCTTGCCCGCGCCGACGCCGAAGCACTGGTCCAGAAGGCCCACCAGGTTTGCCCGTATTCCAACGCCACCCGCGGCAATGTGGATGTGCGTCTGACCGTGGTGTAACGACCGCGTCGAACGGCCCGCTGCAACAAGCCGCGGGCCGTTTTCGCGCGCCTTCTGTCTCCGCATGCGCCTGTGCGCGCGCGGGCATTGCCGCCGCGCCCGAAGACCGCTAGCTCAGGAATTCCATTACATGAGCGAAGGTTCTTTCCATGAGTTCTCCGGCTCCCGGCGCGATGACCGGCCTGCGCGTGATCGATCTCACGCGCGTGCTCGGCGGCCCCTATTGCACGCAGATCCTCGCCGACCACGGCGCCGACGTGATCAAGGTCGAGCCGCCCGCCGGTGACGAGGTGCGCGACTGGGGTCCTCCGTTCCATGAGGAGGACGCGGCCTATTTTGTCGGCATCAACCGCAACAAGCGTTCGATCGGCCTCGACCTCGCCTCCGAGGGCGGCCGCGCCGTGTTGTTGAAGATGCTGGAGACCGCCGACGTCCTGATCGAGAATTTCAAGCCGGGCACGCTCGACAAATGGGGCATCGGCAACGACGTGCTGCGCGCGAAATTCCCAAAGCTCGTGCATTGCCGCATTTCCGGCTTTGGCGGCGACGGCCCGCGCGGCGGCAATCCGGGCTATGACGCGATCATCCAGGCCATGACCGGCATGATCGCCGCAACCGGTTCGCCGCAAAGCGGCCCGATGCGGATCGGCGTTCCGCTCGTCGACATCACCACCGGGCTTTATGCCGCGATCGGCATCCTGATGGCGCTGTCGGAGCGGCAGCGCTCGGGCCTCGGCCAGTTCCTCGAGACCACGCTGTATGAAACCGGCCTTGCGATCATGCATCCGCACACCGCGAACTACTTCATGCATGGCAAGCCGCCGAGTCTCACCGGCAACGAGCATCCCAACCTCGTGCCTTACGCAATCTTTCCGACCCGCACCGACAACATCTTCATCGGCGTCGGCAATGACGGCACCTTCCGCAAGCTCGCCAAGGAAATCGGCAAGCCCGAACTCGGCACCGATCCGCGCTTTGCCCGCAACAAGGACCGCATCGCCAACCGCGATGCGCTGCGCGCCGAACTCGCCGCGGTGTTCAGCCAGCACGATGCCGCGCCGCTGTGCGACCGCCTGCTCGCGGCTGGCCTGCCGGCCGGCCCGGTCCAGTCGATCGACCAGGCGCTGACCGCCGCCCACACGCTTCACCGCGGCGATGTCATCGAGAAGGACTGGTACAAGGGCGTCGCCTCGCCGATCCGCCTGGAGCGAACCAAACCGAGCCTGCGCCGGACACCACCGAAATTCAGCCAGCACTCCGCCGAGGTGCTGGGCGAGTTCGGCTACTCCAAAAGCGAGGTCGAGGCGATGGTCGCCAAGGGCGTGGTGTGCGGGTCGGAGCGGAAGCGGTAACAACCCTATTGTCGTCCCGGCGAAGGCCGGGACCCATACCGCGTTGTCCCATCGGTGAACAAAGGCGGCTGATACTGCCCGTCAAATCCGCGCCGCGGCGTATGGGTCCCGGATCGCGTTCGCTGCGCTCACTTGTCCGGGACGACGAGATAACTAACAAGCCGCCTCCGCCTATTTTCCGGCTTCCCTTGGCGCCCGCTTCCCCCATACGCTGCTTTCGCTTATACGGTCATTTGTACGTCATCCGGCGCTGCTATCGCGCGAAACGAAGATGACGACCCAACCTGGAGGAATTACATGGCTTTTAGACAATTCGGCGCGGCTGCGACAGTGACCGTCGCGCTTGCGCTCGCCTCGCCTGCCCACGCCGTGACCGAGCTGCAGTGGTGGCACGCCATGACCGGCGCCAACAACGACGTCGTCAACAAGCTCGCCGCGGACTTCAACGCCAGCCAATCGGACTATAAGGTGACGCCGTCCTTCAAGGGCAGCTATGCCGACACCATGAACGCCGGCATTGCCGCGTTCCGCGCCGGCACCGCACCGCATATCATGCAGGTGTTCGAGGTCGGCACCGCGACCATGATGAGCGCCACCGGCGCCATCAAGCCGGTCTATCAGCTGATGAAGGACGCGGGAGAACCGTTCGATCCCAAGGCCTACCTGCCAACCATCACGGGCTACTACTCGACCTCCAAGGGAGACATGCTGTCGTTTCCCTTCAACTCGTCATCGACGGTGATGTGGATCAACAATGATGAGCTGAAGAAGGCCGGCATCGCCGAGATCCCGAAAACCTGGCCGGAAGTGTTCGCCGCCGCCAAGAAACTGAAGGCGGCCGGTCATGAGACCTGCGGCTTTTCCAATGCCTGGGCGTCATGGGTCCATATCGAGCAATTTTCCGCCTGGCATAACGTGCCGATCGGCACCAAGGCAAACGGGCTCGACGGTTTCGACACCGAGCTGAAGTTCAACTCGCCGCTGCACGTCAAGCACCTGCAGAACCTGATCGACCTGCAGAAAGACAAAACCTACGATTATGCCGGCCGTGCCAACGGCGGCGAAGCCCGGTTCGCTTCGGGCGAGTGCGCGATTTTCCTGACGTCTTCGGGCTATTACGGGACCGCGAAAAGCACCGCCAAATTCGACTTCACCTCGGCGCCGATGCCCTATTATCCCGACGCCGCGGGCGCTCCGCAGAACTCGATCATCGGCGGCGCTTCGCTGTGGGTGATGGGCGGCAAGAAGCCTGAAGAATACAAGGGGGTCGCCAAGTTCTTCACGTTCCTGTCCGACACCAACCGTCAGGCCGACCTGCATCAGAAGTCCGGCTACCTGCCGATCACCAAGGCCGCCTACGAAAAAACCAAGGCGGATGGCTTCTACGAAAAAAACCCCGTTCTGCAGACGCCGCTGAAAGAACTCACCAACAAAGAGCCGACCGAGAACTCGCGCGGCCTGCGCTTCGGCAACATGGTGCAGATGCGCGAACTTTGGTCCGAGGAGATCGAGGCAGCCCTCGCGGGCAAGAAGACCGCGCAGGAAGCACTCGACGCGGCCGTGGCGCGCGGCAACGCGATGTTGCGGACGTTTGAAAAGACGGCCAAATAACGTGTAAATGGTATCGACGAAGACTCCCTCTCCGCTATCCGGAGAGGGAGCACCTCTGGCATCACAGCGTCCTGAATGGAAAAGTCCGTCGTCTTCAACAACAAGCTGTTGCCGTATCTGCTGTTGGTGCCGCAGCTCATCATTACAGTCGTATTCTTCTACTGGCCGGCGAGCCAGGCGGTCTTGCAATCCTTCAAGCGCGAGGACGCGTTTGGTCTGACGTCCGAATTCGTCGGACTGGAAAATTACCAGTCGCTGTTCGCCCAGCCTGAATATTACAAGTCGATGCTGACGACGCTGATCTTCTCGTCGCTGGTCGCGGCGTTGTCGCTTTCCATTGCGCTGTTGTTCGCAACCCAGGCCGACAAGAACCTGAAAGCCGCGGGCACCTACAAGACGCTGATGATCTGGCCCTATGCGGTGGCCCCCGCGGTCGCCGGCGTGCTGTGGATTTTCATGTTCCATCCCTCGCTCGGCACGCTGGCGCGGCCGCTGCGCTGGATGAATTTCGACTGGAATCCGCTGCTCAACGGCAACCACGCCATGACCCTGGTGGTGATGGCCGCGGTGTGGAAGCAGATCTCCTATAATTTCCTGTTCTTCCTGGCCGGTCTGCAATCGATCCCCAAGAGCGTGCTGGAAGCCGGCGCGATCGATGGCGCGGGTCCGATGCGGCGGTTCTGGACCATCGTCTTCCCGCTGCTGTCGCCGACCACGTTCTTCCTTCTGGTCGTCAACGTCGTCTACGTCTTCTTCGATACCTTCGGCATCATCGATGCCGTCACCGGCGGCGGCCCGGCCGGCGCCACCACCACGATGGTCTACAAGGTCTATGCCGACGGACGGCTCGGCGGCGATCTCGGCGGCTCGGCCGCGCAGTCGGTGGTGCTGATGGTGATCGTGATCGCGCTCACCGCGGTCCAGTTCAAATATGTCGAGCGCAAGGTGCAGTACTGATGGTCGAGCACCGCCCGCTCAACGACATCATCGCCTACGCGATCCTGACGCTCGGCGTCTTCATCGTCGCCTTTCCAGTCTATCTGGCGCTGATCGCATCCACCCACGACGCCGCGACCGTGGTCGGCGGCAGCATGCCGC
This sequence comes from Bradyrhizobium sp. AUGA SZCCT0158, assembly GCF_018130065.1. Taxonomy (GTDB): domain Bacteria; phylum Pseudomonadota; class Alphaproteobacteria; order Rhizobiales; family Xanthobacteraceae; genus Bradyrhizobium. The sequence continues at coordinate 11,012 of NZ_JAFCME010000005.1, forward strand.
TGACGCCCGGCAGCCAGGCGCTGGAAAACTACTACCGCGCGATATTCGTCGGCGGATCGCGGACCAGCCGCGAGCCGGTCGCGCACATGCTGATCAACTCCTTCATCTCGGCGATTGGCATTGCCGTCGGCAAGATCTTCATCTCGATCCTGTCGGCCTACGCCGTGGTGTATTTCCGCTTCCCGTTCCGCAAGACCGCATTCTGGATCATCTTCGTCACGCTGATGCTGCCGGTCGAGGTGCGCATCTATCCGACCTACAAGGTGGTCGCCGATCTCAAGATGCTCGACACCTATGCGGGACTGATCATGCCGCTGATCGCTTCTGCCACCGGAACGCTGCTGTTCCGGCAGTTCTTCATGACGGTTCCTGAGGAATTGCTGGAAGCATCGCGGATCGACGGTGCGGGTCCGTTCCGCTTCTTCTGGGATACGCTGCTGCCGCTGTCGGTAACGACGATCGCGGCGCTGTTCGTGATCCAGTTCATCTATGGCTGGAACCAGTATCTGTGGCCGCTGCTGATCACCACGCAGGATTCGATGCAGACCATCGTCACCGGCATCAAGAAGATGCTGTACACGACCGACGAGCTGGCCGAATGGCAGCTTGCGATGGCGACCGCCATCCTCGCGATGCTGCCGCCGGTCGCGGTGGTCGTGTTCATGCAGCGCCTGTTCGTGCGCGGACTGGTGGAAACAGAAAAGTGAAGAGGCGGGTGGCGAATCGCGCGTGGCGAATGGCGAATGGAACGTCAGGCTATGAGCGCGTAACTTTGCGCTTCCCTATTCGCTACTCGCCATTCGCCACTCGCCCCCAACAAAGGTAACTCAATGGCCGGCGTCACCCTCCGCAACGTCCGCAAGACCTATGCCGGTGGCTTTGAAGCCATCAAGGGCATCGAATTTGACGTCGGCGACGGCCAGTTCTGCGTGCTGGTCGGCCCTTCCGGCTGCGGCAAGTCCACGCTGCTGCGGATGGTCGCGGGGCTCGAGACGATAACCGGCGGCGAGATCGATATCGGCGGCCGTATCGTCAACCAGATCGAGCCGGCCGACCGCGACATCGCGATGGTGTTCCAGAACTACGCGCTCTACCCGCATATGAGCGTCTACAACAACATGGCCTACGGCCTGCGCAACCGCGGCATGCCCGAGCCCGAGATCAAGACTCGCGTCGAGGAAGCCGCGCGCATCCTCGAACTCGGCGCCATGCTCGACCGCAAGCCGCGGCAATTGTCCGGCGGCCAGCGCCAGCGTGTGGCGATGGGGCGCGCGATCGTGCGGCAACCGAAAGTGTTTCTGTTCGACGAGCCGCTGTCGAACCTCGACGCCAAGCTGCGCATCGCGATGCGCGTCGAAATCCGCAAACTGCAGCGCCGGCTCTCCACGACGGCGATTTACGTCACCCACGACCAGCTCGAGGCGATGACGCTGGCCGACATCCTGGTGGTGATGAATGCCGGCGAGGTCGAGCAGATCGGCAATCCGCTCGACATCTATCAGAAGCCCGCGACCACCTTCGTCGCCTCCTTCATCGGCGCGCCACCGATGAACCTGATGCCGCTGCGGTCCGATGAACTCAAATCGCAACTGGCAGGCGACAGCCGCCTCAACGAGGCCAGCATCCTCGGAATCCGTCCCGAAGACTTCGTCATCTCAAATGAGGCCGTCGGCGGCGGTGTGGCACTTGGCCTCACCGTCGAGGCGATCGAGCACGTGGGGGCGGAAACCTTTATCTACGGCGCCCGACAACACGAGACGCAGGCGGTGGCTGCCAACCCCGGCGAACTGCCGCCCGGCGAGGTGATCGTTCGGATTCCCGGGGCCATCGGCCCCGCCATCGGCGAGCGAATCAGGGCGGTGGCGCCACCAGACAAACTGCATCTGTTTACCGCCGATGGCCGCAAGCGCGTGGGTGATTGATCCCGTCATTCCGGGATGGTGCGCTAGCACAGACCCGGAATCTCGAGATTCCGGGTTCGGTCCTTTGGACCGCCCCGGAATGACGTGAAAACAGGGCGGCGCGGCCGATTTACGCAGCGCCTGGAGCGGCTTGAACCCTCCCCAAATCACCCCCATATTGCTGTTTGACCGGTCAGCAAACCCGCCGGCCGGTCGAATGGGGTGCCGCAAGGGCCCCTCAAAGTCGCTTCGAGAGGACTTTGTAATGTCTCGTGTTCCATCGTTATCCAGTCCGTTCCTGCTTGGGTTCGACGAAATTGAGCGTGCGCTCGATCGCGTCGTCAAAGGCGCCGACGGCTATCCTCCCTACAACATCGAGCGCTGCGACCGCAGCAATGGGCAACCCGAACGCTTGCGCATCACGCTGGCGGTCGCCGGGTTTACCCGTGACCAACTCGATGTGACCATTGAGGAAAACCAGCTGGTGATCCGGGGCCGTCAGCAGGACGACAAGGCCCGGCAATACATCCATCGCGGCATCGCCGCGCGCCACTTCCAGCGCACCTTCGTGCTGGCGGAGGGGATGCAGGTGCTGGGCGCGGATCTGAAAAACGGGCTGTTGTCGATCGACCTTGCCAGGCCGGAACCTGAAAGGGTCATTAAGACAATTGCTATCAATGAGCACGAATAATGGAACGAGGAGCGGACTCGACCGCTTAGTCTCATAGAGGAGTCGAGACCATGAGTGATGTGAGTGTGACGTTCGAAACTGAAAAGGTTTCCGTTGAGGCGCTGGCCCATCTTGGTGAGGGCCATATCGCCTACGTAAAGCAAGTCCGTTCCGAGGACGTGCCCGGGCTGTTTCCGCAGGCGCCGAAGATCGCGCCAGGACTGAAACTGTTCGCGCTGCATGCCGCCGACGGTACCCCGATCATGCTGACCGACAGCCGCGAGGCCGCGGTCGCCAATGCATGGAGCAACGAATTGCAGGCCGTCAGCGTGCACTGACCCCGGCTGACCGGCGTCAGCTGATCCGACGCTTGTCGGTATCAACTGACGCAGCGTTGCTGCTGTCGCTGACGCAGGCTTGGTAGCGGTCGCGTAGACCGCGATGAGAGTTCGCAATACGCGGGCATGTTCCTCGGATCGGGGAACGGCCCGCGTATTTTTTTGGCCGGCGCAATTCGCCAGCGTCAGTTCGGGAATGAGTGTGTTACGCCGCGCTCGCCGGCGGCAGCGCCAGCACCGAGTAGATCGCCTGGGCGTCGCGCGAGGCGCGCAGTTTCTTGGCGACGTCCTGATCGCGCAGCAGGCGGGCAATCCGCGCCAGCGCCTTCAAATGATCGGCGCCGGCCCCTTCCGGCGCCAGCAGCAGGAATACCAGGTCGACCGGCTGGCCATCCATCGCTTCGAAATCGATCGGGCGTTCAAGCCGGGCGAAAAATCCGAACAGCTTTTCGAGCTTGGGCAACTTGCCGTGCGGTATAGCAACGCCATAGCCGACGGCGGTGGTCCCCAGCTTTTCGCGCTGCAGCAGCACTTCGAAGACCGCGCGCTCGTTCTGCCCGGTCAGAGTCGCCGCCCGCGCCGCAAGTTCCTGCAGCGCCTGCTTCTTGCTGATGACTTTCAACGCGGGGAGTATCGCCTCGGGTGCGACCAGATCGGTAATCGTCATGGGGCGTTCCGAGGTGAATTAAGCCGTCAGGGTGCGAAATAGGTTCGAGAACTTCAGCTTCAAGAATTGGGCGTCGAGAAGATGAGGTGGGAGGCGGGCTTAGGCCCGGGTCCCGATTGGTCGGCTTCTACTCCAACGCATGACCGGTGCCAACTCCCACGGGCGAGTTCCCGCGCGCTATCCTTAAAGGGCGGCGGACCATAGGGAGGGGCGCTTTGGGCGTCAATGCTGTCAGCCATAGTTGTCAGGGGGTAACCGCCGGGGGATCGACCCACCCGACATTGCCGTCCGTGCGCCGGTAAATGATGTTCACCCGGCCGCTCGAGCCGTGCTGAAACACGATGCAGGCCGCCCCGGTCAGATCGAGCTCCATGACAGCTTCGCTGACGGACAGCCGCTTCAGCGACTTGGTCGCCTCCGCGATGATCACGGGACTGTATTCAGAGACCTCGTCGTCGCCCTCCGGGGCCTCGATGATGTAGCTCGGCGCGTCGAGACCCCCGCCGTTCAACTCCGCGAGCGCCGCTGAAGCCGCATAGGTCTTGCGGGCCGAACGGTCCTTCAGCCGGCTCTTGTAGCGACGCAGGCGCTTCTCGATCATCACCAGCGCCTGGTCGGCGCTGGCATAGGCGTCGGTGGCGTTCGAATCGGCTTCCAGCGTAATGCCGGAATCGAGGTGCAGCGAACAATCGGTACGGAAGCCGAAGCCATCCTTGCTCAGCGTGATGTGGCCGGAATAATTGCCGTCGAAATATTTTCGCAGGACCTCATCGGTGCGCTCGCTGACGCGCGAACGAAGCGCTTCGCCGACGCTGATGCTTTTCCCGGAGATTCGAAGGGTCATTTGATGCCTCGCTTGATGCCTCGTTCACTCTGTCGGGAAACCGACACTATCGCGATTTGACGCGAACGCAATCAGGCCGGCGCCGTATCACGGGACCGGTCGGAGGAAGTGGCCGGGGCTGAAAGTGCGTTACCGAGCATGCTTTGTTTGTCACGGCGGCGCTGCACCGAGGAAGGGATTCGCATCGCTTCGCGGTACTTCGCGACGGTGCGGCGGGCAATATCAATGCCCGACTCGCGCAATCGTTCCACGATCGTATCGTCGGAGAGGATCGCGGCCGGGGCTTCCGCGTCGATCAATTGCTTGATGTGGTGGCGGACCGCTTCGGCCGAATGGGCCTCGCCGCCGTCGGCCGAAGCGATCGAGGCGGTGAAGAAATACTTTAGTTCAAAGCTGCCGCGATTGGTCGCCATGTATTTGTTGGCGGTAACCCGTGACACCGTCGATTCATGCATCTGGATCGCGTCCGCCACCGCCTTGAGGTTCAGCGGCCGAAGATGCGCCACGCCATGGGTGAAGAAGCCGTCCTGCTGGCGCACGATTTCGGTCGCGACCTTCAGGATGGTGCGGGCGCGCTGATCGAGCGCGCGGACCAGCCACGTCGCGTTCTGCAAGCAGTCGGTGAAGTAGGATTTGTCGCCGTCCTTGCGGATCGTCTTCGACAGCTCGGTGTAATAGACCTGATTGACCAGCACACGCGGCAACGTGTCGCTGTTGAGTTCGACATGCCAGCCGCCGTCCGGGCCCGGTCGCACATAGACATCCGGCACCATGGTCTGGGTGCGCGCGGAGCCGAACTTCAGGCCGGGCTTGGGATCGAGCCGGCGGATCTCGCCGATCATGTCGGTGATGTCCTCGTCGTCGACACCGCACAATTTTCGCAAAGACGCGATGTCGCGCTTGGCCAGCAAATCCAGGTGTTCGACCAGCGCCTGCATCGCGGGGTCGTAGCGGTCGAGTTCGCGGAGCTGGATCGCGAGGCATTCGCTCAAATTGCGCGCGCAAACGCCGGGCGGATCGAACTTCTGCAGCACCGCAAGAACCGCATCGACATCGGCTTGCGCGGCGCCGAGCCGTTCGGCGGCCTGCCCGAGGTCCTGCGGCAGGTAACCGGCATCGTCGACCAGATCGATCAGATATTGTCCGATCATGCGCTGCACCGGACCGGGGAAAGCCACCGCCAGTTGTTCGGCAAGATGGCTGCCGAGGGTGATTTCGGCGGCGACAAAGGCTTCCAGATTGTAGTCGTCGTCGTTCGACGCACCGCCGCCCCATTCGGTATAGGCGGTGGGCGCGGCGTCCTGCGCCGCACGGGCCGCGGCTTCCGCCGGCTCTTCGGTAAAGACGTTGTCGAGCGGGGTATCCAGTGTCTGCTCAATTTCTGTGCGGCTGCCGAGGTCGCGGTTCAGCCAGTCTTCCTGGCCGGCTTCGAACTGGCCGGGCTCAAAATTGTCGCCGGTAGAGCCGGCCATCTCGCCCGGCTCGGCGCCGCCCTCGCCATAGCTCTGGGAATCACCGGAATTGGAGAATTCAGCCTGTTCCGGGACCGGCTCGCCCCTGACCGGCGCTTCAGGACCGTCGCTGGCCCGCTCCAGCAGCGGATTACGCTCCAGCTCCTCCTCGACGAAGGCCGAGAGGTCGAGATTCGACAGTTGCAGCAGCTTGATCGCCTGCATCAGCTGCGGCGTCATCACCAGCGACTGCGACTGGCGGAATTCTAGTCTCTGCGTCAGGGCCATGGAGGCGAGAACCGATCCACTGAAAGTTGGTCCGATTCTTGCTTATCCTAGTCCAAAGCTGATGTACACGGCTTGACGTCTGCTAAAAATGGGCTAGAGGCGGAATTCCTCGCCAAGGTAAAGACGGCGTACATCCGGATCGTTGACGATGTCGTCCGGACTGCCCTCCGTCAAGATTTCCCCGGCATAGACGATGTAGGCGCGGTCGGTCAGGCCGAGCGTTTCACGCACGTTGTGGTCGGTGATCAAGACGCCGATGCCGCGATTGGTGAGGTGGCGCACCAGATCCTGAATGTCGCCGACGGCGATCGGATCGATGCCGGCGAACGGCTCGTCGAGCAGCATGTAGTTCGGACGCGTTGCCAGCGCGCGCGCGATCTCGACGCGGCGACGCTCGCCGCCGGACAGCGCGATCGACGGCGATTTGCGCAGGCGCGCGATGTTGAATTCATCGAGCAGCGCATCGAGCTCGGCCTCGCGCTTTTTCCGCGAAGGTTCGACCACCTCGAGCACCGCGCGAATATTCTGTTCCACCGTGAGGCCGCGGAAGATCGACGCTTCCTGCGGCAGATAGCCGATGCCGAGCCGCGCGCGCTGATACATCGGCAGCTTGGTCACGTCATGGCCGTCGAGTTCGATGGTGCCGCGGTCGGCCTTGATCAGCCCGGTGATCATGTAGAACACCGTGGTCTTGCCGGCGCCGTTCGGCCCGAGCAAACCCACCGCCTCACCGCGGCGAACATAGATGCTGACGCCGCGCACGACCTTGCGGGTGCCAAAGCTTTTTTCCACGCTATGCACGGCCAGGTAGCCCGGCCGCTGGATCAGACGGGGCGCAGCCGCGCCATTGGTCCTGGATTGGTCCTTGGGGGCCTGGGTTCTGGGGGCCTGCGCGCGCGGGCGCGGTTCCTCGTATGGCGGCTCCACCGCATGCTCCGGCGTCTGGGGCAATTCCAGTCCGGTCAGCGGGACGGCACGTGCCATCGGCGGCGCATCGCGCACCGGGTTCGTCAGCATGTCGCCAAAGGAATCGCCGAGCGCAGTGATGTCCTCGCGCGAACGCGCAAATCCTGCCGGCCCGCGTTTTGCGGGGCGTCGACGGAACATGCCGAGTAAATCCACCATCCCGCTTCGCTTAGCCTTTCACGGTGATCCCGCGACACCCGCCGGCGAATCGATCCGCCTGCAAAGCATGAATGAATGGATGTTCCCTGCCCAGTGGAACACCTTGCCGCGCCCGCCCAGTAGATACAGCCTCGGAACCCCGGCTTCAACCACGAGCGCCCAAAATAATAGTTAAGACTTTGATTTGTCTTATTTTTTCCCAGGAAGCAGCATGGGCGGGCCCGGCTTCGCGCCGCCCGGTGCCGGCGCCGGCGCCGATCCGCAGCCCTGGGACCCCTGGTCGAACAGGCCCCGCACCTGGCCGCTGTCGGATTCGACCCGCGACACGCCGGTGGTCATGTCCACCTTCAGGCGGTCGCCCTGGAGCACGTTTTTGCACTGGGTGAGCACCACGCCGCCCGTCATGGTGATGAGGTTAGCCCTGGTGTCGAAGATAGCGGTCTCGCCGGTCACCACCTGGTCTTTCTGCGTGACGACGACTTTGCCCTTGGCTTCCAGCCGGCGGATCGAGGAGCTGCCGCCGGGCCCCGGGCTTGCCGCCTGCATCGGGGCGGATTTCGATCCCTTGGCGGCAGCAGGCGCCGGCGCGGCCGGACCCGAATCGTAAAACACCACCAGTGTCTTCGAGGTCATGGTGGTGTCGCCCTGCACGACCTTCACATTGCCCGCGAAGGTCGCTTCCTTTTGCTTGTCGCGCATCTCCAGCGATGCGGCCTCGATTTGAATCGGCTGATCGCGGTTCTGCGAAAAGCCCTGCATCGCGTTGGGCACGCCCGACACAGCGCCTTGCGCCAAAGCCGCGCCAGGGCCGATCAGCGCGAGCGCGAACGCCGCCGTGGCCAGACTGCGCGGGAAAAACAGCTTCATGAAAATCATTTCGCGTTGGAAGATTTGCCGGAGACGGATCGCGTCTTCGGCGCGGGAGCAACGGGTTCGGGCGCCGGCGCAGGCTGTGCGGGCGCAACGTCGTCACCCAGTTTGTCCAGATTCATCACGACATTGCCTTCGAACCGCACCACCTCGCCGCTGTTGAGGATTTTGAGCCTGTCGGCGACGAGCGTTCCGTTCAGCAGCTTGACATCGACGTGTTCATCCGAGGTTACCGTGCCCTTGTTGATGTCGATATAGGCCTGCGACAGGCGGGCTTCATAGCCGGTGGAGGATTGCAGGAAGATATCCTTACGCAGATCGAGCAATTGCTGCTTGCTGTCGTAATAGCCGGTGCGGGCGTCCATCGTCACCGTGCTCTTGTCTTCCAGCATCACCTTGGCGCGCGGCGCCCTGAGTTCCATGTGGTCGGGATCGGTCAGATCCTGGATCGCGGCCTTGGCCCAGACTTCGTACGGCCGCTGGTCGGTCGAAAAGCCGGCGAGATGCGGCGACTCCATCGTAATCTTGGTGCCGGAAACAACCAGATTACCGATGTCGACCGGGAGCTTCGGCAACAGCATCCGGAACGGATTGAAGATCGACACGGCAACGATGCTCGCCATCGCCAGCACCACCGCCGACGGCACCGCGATCCGCAGCATCCGTACCATCCGGCTGTGGCGCGCCGCGCTGGCAAAGCGCGCCTCCATTCCGGCGACGTAGGCTGGGTTCTGTGACGAGTTCACCGCTGCTCCAGAGCGAGGTTAGCCCGCCATTGTAGCCGGGATTGCCTTAGGATGCAGCCCGGACCTCGCTTTACCAGTGTGACCGAAACGGGGCGTAAACACCCCCCAGGCGGCCCTGAATGCCCCCTGGGGCTGCTTCAAATCGCCCCGGTTCAGGAATGGGCGAAAATATCCTCGGCCTCCCAGCCGCCAAGGTCGAGCCTGGCCCGGGTCGGCAGGAAATCGAAACAGGCCTGCGCCAGTTCGGTGCGCCCCTCGCGCGCCAGCATGGCGTTGAGCCGTTCACGCAGGCCATGCAGATGCAGCACGTCGGAGGCCGCATAGGCGAGCTGCGCCTCGCTGAGGCTGGCCGAGCCCCAGTCGCTCGACTGCTGCTGCTTCGACAGGTCGATATTGAGCACCTCGCGCACCAGATCCTTCAGGCCATGCCGGTCGGTATAGGTGCGGCTCAGCCGCGAGGCGATCTTGGTGCAGTAGACCGGCTGCGGCATCACGCCGAAGGCATTGTAGAGGGCGGCCAGATCGAAGCGGGCGAAGTGGAAGATCTTGATGACCTTGGGATTGGCGAGCAGCGCCTTCAGGTTCGGCGCGTCGCTGTGGTCCTTCGGGATCTGGATCACGTCGGCGGTGCCGTCGCCATTCGACATCTGCACCACGCAAAGCCGGTCGCGGTGCGGATTGAGCCCCATGGTCTCGGTGTCGATCGCAACCGAATCCGTGTAGCGGGAAAGATCCGGCAGATCGCCGCGATGCAGGCGGATGGTCATGGTGTTGGGAACCTCTTCGAATCGGCAGAACCTAAAGTCCTAAGGTAACGTCGAAATCGCCGCCAAACGAGGGTCCGGCGGGCCCAAATCACGCTACTTTAGGGGGGGCCTTTTCCAGAATCGGCGGAGTTGCGTCAATATGGCGGCGACCACAAAGGGGGTGCACCAATGAAAGCCGAACAGCAGCGCTTGCCTCGTTTTGCCGTGCTGATCGATGCCGACAACACCTCGCCGCTGATTGCCGGCGGCTTGTTCGAGGAAGTCGCCAAATTCGGCGAGGCCAGCGTCCGCCGCATCTATGGTGATTTTTCCGGGCCGCACCTCAAGTCATGGTCCGAGATCCTGCAAAAGCACGCCATCGATCCCTACCAGCAATTTGCCTACACCAAGGGCAAGAACGCATCTGACATCGCGCTGGTCATCGACGCCATGGACCTCTTGCACAGCGGACGGTTCGACGGCTTTTGCCTGGTGTCATCAGACAGCGATTTTACGCGCCTTGCCTCCCGCATGCGCGAGCAAGGCGCCGACGTCTACGGATTTGGCGCCCAGAAGACGCCGGAGAGTTTCAGGCAGGCGTGCCGCAGGTTTATTTACACCGAGAATCTTTTGCCGGCGGCGCAGGCGGCCTCCAACGCGGAGACGCCGTCCAAGCCGGTTTCCCTCCAGCCTCGGAGTGCCGCGATTCCAATACTGAAAAAGGCCATTTCGCAGATCGAGGGCGAGGACGGATGGGTTTCGCTGGGGCAGGTGGGCACGCAACTTTCAAACCTATTCTCTGATTTCGACCAGCGCTCATACGGTCATAGCAAACTCATCGATCTGGTCCGCAAGACGGATGCCTTCGACGTTGAAAGGATCGATAGCGGGCATGTGCGGATCAGGGCCAAGGAAACAGCCAAGAATCCGAAGGGCAAGGCGAAGTAGGTTTTTCCTGCCGCTATTCGGCACGAGAGCTGGCCGCGCTGAACGCAGCCATACACCCGCGCCGCGCTGGAGTCTCTCATCACATCCTCGCGAGAGCCGACGCGATTTTTTACTTTCGTAGCCATCTTTCGATACGTTGCATCGCCTTCGACAACCTCTCGCCCGATTTCGGCGCTTGATCATCGCCGCCCGCCTCGGCCCGCGCCGTCCGTGTGAATCGATCTGTCCCAGCTCATATGTTTTCCGGCCATGCGGCGTCCGTGCGGCGCGCCGCACGGCATCGCTCCCGACGAGAGAATGTCATGACCGAACCGATCGCGGCAGCGCCAACCGAGCAACAACCGGAGCAGGAGCGCGGCTTTTCGCGCTACCAGTCGTTCCTCATTGCGCTGCTGGCGTTCGCGCAATTCACGATCATTCTCGACTTCATCATCATGTCGCCGCTTGGCGCCATCCTGATGCCCGCGCTCGATATTACCGCCGGGCAATTCGGCGTGGCGGTTTCGGCCTACGCATTCAGCGCCGGCATTTCAGGCATCCTTGCCGCCGGCTTTGCCGATCGGTTCGATCGCAAGCGCCTGCTGCTGTTTTCTACCTTGGCTTTACGTTGGGAACGCTGCTGTGCGCGCTGGCGCCGAACTATCATTTGCTTCTGCTCGGCCGGATCGTGACCGGACTGTTCGCCGGCGTGATCGGCTCGGTGGTGCTCGCCATCATCACCGATCTGTTTCCGCTGCACCAGCGCGGCCGTGTGATGGGTTTCGTGCAAACGGCCTTCGCCGCCAGCCAGGTGCTCGGCATTCCGGCCGGACTTTTTCTCGCCAACCACTGGAGCTGGCACGTCTCTTTCGGTGCGATCGTCGGCCTGTCGATCGTCGCGATAGCTGCGATCCTGCTCGTGATGCAGCCCGTGAACGCGCATCTGCGACTAAAGCAGGACAGGAACGCGTTCCGGCACCTGATCGCGACCATCGGGCAGCCGCGCTATACGCTGGCCTTTGCGGTGACGACGCTGCTGTCGACCGGCGGCTTCATGCTGATGCCGTTCGGCAGCGCCTTCACCGTGCACAATCTCGGCATCGACATCCTGCATCTTCCGACCATCTATCTCGTTTCCGGCGTTTTCAGCATTTTCATCGGGCCGCTGGTCGGACGGGCGAGCGATACTTTCGGAAAATTCCCGACCTTTATGTTCGGCAGCGCCGTTTCGGTGGTCATGGTGCTGATCTACACGCATCTCGGCCACGTCAGTCTGACGACCGCCATCATCGTCAACGTCCTGATGTTCGTCGGCATCTTTTCGCGCATGATCCCGTCGCAGGCGCTGATTTCAGCGATACCCGACGCCAGCCAGCGCGGTTCGTTCAGCGCGGTCAGCGCTTCGCTGCAACAACTCTCCGGCGGGCTCGGATCGGTGTTCGCCGCCGCGATCATCGCGCAAAACCCGGACGGCACGCTCCGGCATTTCGACTGGCTGGGCTACGTCGTGGTCGCAACCTCGATCCTGTCGCTGATCATGATGTATTTCGTGCAGAAGTCGGTCGCGGGTCAGGCCGCCAAGCACATGGTCTGAGGTTTGAGCGTTCCGCCAGCCGCGGCAACGGGCATGCGGTTTTGGGACCGGTCTGCAGGCCGGTCAGCCCGCCTTTCAGCGTCATCATGGGCATGGGCAAATGGTGCCCAGGAAAGGACTCGAACCTTCACGGCCGTTAAGCCACTGGCACCTGAAGCCAGCGCGTCTACCAATTCCACCACCTGGGCCCGGGCGGGTTAGTAAGGATCAGTCGCGAGCTTGTCAAATTGATGAATTGCGGGCTGGGCAATAAATTTTTGGCCCATCGCCCTTCCGGAAAACCGGAGCCCACTTTTCCGGGCGGTGTGCAAATATGCTGTACAGCGGCGGCGGGTTGGCGTATCGCGAATCCGCTAAATATCCCCATTAGCTCTCGAATTTGACCGCAGGAATGGACCCGGCAATGGACCCGATGGCATCGAACCAGGAAACGCTCGTCACGATCTTCGGCGGATCGGGCTTTCTGGGGCGAAACGTGGTCCGGGCGCTGGCCAAGCGCGATTATCGCATCCGGGTGGCGGTGCGGCGGCCGGAGCTGGCCGGGCATCTGCAGCCGCTTGGCAGGGTCGGCCAGATCCACGCCGTGCAGGCCAATTTGCGCTATCCGGCCTCGGTCGAGGCTGCCATGCGGGATTCCCAGATCGCGATCAACCTGGTCGGCATCCTGGCCGAGGGCGGCGCGCAGTCCTTTGACGCCGTGCAGGCCAAGGGCCCGGCAACGATCGCCAAGGCCGTCGCCGCCGCCGGCGGGCGGATGGTGCATGTCTCCGCGATCGGCGCCGACGAAAACTCGCCGTCGGGCTATGGCCGCTCCAAGGCCGCCGGCGAACAGGCCGTGCTGGCAGCCGTGCCTTCCGCCACCATCCTGCGGCCGTCGCTGATGTTCGGCCCGGAGGATCAATTTACCAACCGTTTTGCCGCGCTCGCGCGGATGTCGCCGGCGCTGCCGCTGATCGGCGGTGGCGAGACGAGGATGCAGCCGGCCTATGTCGGCGACGTCGCGACCGCGGTCGCGGAGGCCGTCGATGGCAAGGCAAAGCCAGGCGCGACCTATGAGCTCGGCGGGCCGGAAGTGCTAACCATGCGCGAGATCATGGAAATCATTCTTATCATCACCGAACGTAACCGCGCGCTGGTTTCGCTGCCGTTCGGCCTGGCGAAGCTGAACGCACTGTTCCTGCAATTCGCACCGGGCGCGCTGAAACTGACGCCGGATCAGGTCGCCATGCTGCGCTCGGACAATGTGGTGTCGGATGCGGCGAAGGCCGCAGGGCTGACGCTGGAAGGACTCGGCATCGCACCCGATTCGATGGAAGCGATCGCCCCGCAATATCTCTGGCGCTTCCGCGCCGCAGGCCAGTTCCAGCGGAAGGCCGTGTAAGCAACCGCCTCGATTCGTAGGATGGGTTGAGCTCTACGCGAAACCCATCAATTGGTCGGCAAAGGTGATGGGTTTCGCAAGAGCTCACCCCATCCTACGATTCTGCAGGACCTACCGTCCCAGCGCCAGCGCGATCAGGCCGACCGTGCCGGCGATCACGCGCCACCACGCGAAAAACGTAAAGCCGTGGCGCGTGACGTAGGTCAAAAACGTCTTCACCACGATCATCGCGGTGATGAAGGAAACCACGAAGCCGATGGCGACGACGCCGATGTGATCGGTCGTCATCTCGCCGCGGTTCTTGTAGAAGTCATACGCGAACGCGCCGATCATGGTCGGGATCGCCAGGAAGAATGAGAATTCCGCGGCCGACCGCTTGTCCGAGCCGAGCAGCATCGAAGCCACAATGCTGGCGCCGGAGCGCGACACGCCGGGAATCATCGCCACGCACTGCGCGATGCCGATCCACAGATACATCATCAGCGGGAACCGCGTGGCGTCGAACTCGCGCGGTTTGAGCTCGAGCTGATCGACCCAGATCAGGATTGCGCCACCCACGATCAGCGAGAAACAAACCACCCACGGATTGAACAGCAGTTCCTTGATGTATTTGCCGGCAACCAGGCCGACGATGACAGCCGGCAGGAACGCCACCAGCACGCCGATGACGAAGCGCCGGTCGTCGGGGTTGGAGAACATCCCGAGTGCGACCCGCCACAATTTGGTGAAATAGAGCACCACGATCGCGAGAATCGCGCCGAGCTGAATCAGCACGACAAAACTCTGCCAGAAATTGCCCTCACCGAGGCCAAAGAAGCGTTGCGCCAGCAGCAGATGGCCGGTCGAGGAAACCGGTATGAATTCCGTCACACCCTCGACGATGCCGAGAATCACCGCCCGCACTGCATCTGACATCATGATTGGGTCCGTTTCCGATCGAAATCAGCCGAAAAAGCCGGGCCCTTCTCGCCTATTCAAACCCATCTCGCAATCGCAAAAAAACAGCAAACACCGGTTGCCTCGTATGCAGGCTCGGCTATAGCGTTTCGAGCGAACCGACACCGGATCGCGTAGCAATCTGCGTGAGGAAAACGCGCCGAAACAAGTGATTGCGGCCTCCCTTCTGATTTCAATCGGGACCCGAATAGGGTCTAGTGGCTCCGTTCGACTGACGCGGCCTTGAAGAGATTGAGGGTTTTTTAAGCGCCGCGAACTAACCCCGAGGATTCCTGATCCAAGGACTTCCAATTCCAAGGACTTCCAACTCCAAGGGCTTCCGATTCAAGGACTTCATGTACACGCTGCACCATCATCCGTTCTGCCCGCATTCGCGTTTCATTCGCCTGATCCTCGGCGAACACGGCCTCGATCTGCGCCTGGTGGAAGAACGGGTCTGGGAACGTCGCGAGGCGTTTCTCGCGCTCAACCCCGCGGGCACCACGCCGGTCCTGATTGCCGAAGGTTATCCCGCGATACCCGGCGTCGGCATCATCGCCGAATATCTCGATGAGGTGCATGGCCCCAGTGCCGACGAGCGGCGCATGCTGCCGGTCTCGATGGGCGAGCGCATCGAGGTGCGCCGGCTGATGGCGTGGTTCAACGAAAAATTTTTCGAGGAGGCCTCCAATCCGCTGGTGACCGAGCGCATCTACAAGCGCTTCATGAGCGAGGAGAATGGCGGCGGCGCCCCGGCGGCCGACGTGATCCGCGCGGCCAAGGTCAATGTGCGCTATCATCTGGCCTATATCGGCTGGCTGGCGCAGACGCGGAACTTCCTTGCCGGCGACCGGCTGACCTACGCGGACCTCGCCGCCGCGGCGCACCTTTCGGCGATCGATTATCTGGGCGATGTGCCATGGAGCGAGGACGACGCGGCAAAGGCGTGGTACGCGCGGGTGAAATCCCGCCCGTCGTTCCGTCCGTTGCTGAGCGAATGGCTGGCCGGCGTGCCGGCGTCGCAGAGCTACGTGGACCTCGACTTCTGAACAAGGCCAGACTCTCCGACGAAGATCTCAAGGCCGCGCTGGCGCATGAAGCGCGCGCGCTCGGCTTCGATGGCATCGGCGTCACCGGTCCTGAAGCGATCGTTCAGGCCGGGAAACATTTTCATGAGTTCCTTCAGACCGGCGCCCATGGCGACATGGACTGGCTCGCCGCCAGCCCCGAGCGCCGCACCGATCCGCGCGTGCTGTGGCCCGGCGTGCGCTCGGTAATCATGCTCGGCGTCAATTACGGGCCGGATGAAAATCCGCTGCACATTCTCGAAAAGCGCACGCGCGGTGCGATCTCGGTCTATGCGCAAGGTGACGACTATCACGATTTGATCAAGAAGCGCCTCAAGGCGCTGGCGCGATGGCTGGTCGCGATGTCGGGCGACGAAGTCAAGGTGTTCGTCGATACCGCGGCCGTGATGGAAAAACCGCTGGCGCAGGCGGCTGGATTGGGCTGGCAGGGCAAGCACACCAATCTGGTGTCGCGCGAGTTTGGGTCATGGCTGTTTCTCGGCGCGATCTACACCGCCACCGACCTGCCGCGCGACGAGGCGGACGCCGATCGTTGCGGTTCCTGCCGCGCGTGCCAGGACATCTGCCCGACCGCGGCATTCCCGGCGCCCTACAAGCTCGATGCGCGCCGCTGCATTTCCTATCTCACGATCGAAAACAAGGGCCCGATCCCGCGCGAATTCCGCAAGGCGATCGGCAACCGCATCTATGGCTGCGACGATTGCCTCGCCATATGCCCGTGGAACAAGTTCGCGCAACAAGGGCGCGAAACAAGACTGGCCGCCCGCACGGAATTGCGCGCACCGTCACTTTCGGAATTGGCCCGGCTCGAAGACGGCGCGTTTCGCGCGCTGTTTGCGAAATCGCCGGTCAAGCGCATCGGGCGCGACCGCTTCATTCGCAATGTGCTGATTGCAGTCGGCAACTCCGACGATGCGTCACTGGCACATGAGGCGGAACGATTGCTTGACGACGAAAGCGCGCTGGTGCGGGGCGCGGCGGCCTGGGCACTGTCGCAGCTGATGCCACCGGAAGCCTTTGCCGAACTGGCGAGCCGAGCCGCAGCCGGCGAGACCGACGCGACCGTTCGCGCGGAATGGATGGATTGCGCCCTGCCCGCTTGATTTTGCCCCGCGGTTTCCGTCATGTTCGCCGGTCATGACAAATCAGCCCTTCTTCGCCAAAAACGGCGACGCCTTCATCCCCAATCCGGTTTCGAACGGTCCGTGGAATCCGACCTCGATGCATGGTCGTGTCGTGGTCGGTCTTCTGGCCCACGTGATCGAGGAGCGCCACGGCTCCGACGAATTCGTGCCGGCACGGCTGACGGTCGACATGTTCCGGCTGCCGGACATCCACACGCCGGTGGAGGTCACCACGCGGCTGATCCGCGAGGGCCTGCGGATCAAGGTGGTGGAAGCCGAGTTTTTCTCCGGCACCACCCGCATGGCGCGGGCCTCCTGCCAGTTGTTGCGCCGGACGGAAAATGCGCCGGGCAATGTCTGGTCGCCGTCGAACTGGGACGCGCCGCTGCCGGAAACGATCCCGGCGCCGACCGACCCCAGGCTCGGCATGAACGGCAAATGGACGACCAGGCCGATCACAGGCCACATGGGCTCGCTCGGCCCGCGGCGTTTGTGGATGAGCGAGGTCCGTGAGCTGGTCGACGGCGTGCCGATGTCGCCCTTCGTCCATGTCGCCACCGGCGCGGATTTCGCCAGCCCGTTTGCCAATGCGGGCGATAAAGGCCTCGGCTATATCAACAGCGACGTCACGCTCTATCTGCACCGCCTGCCGGTGACGCGATGGATCGGCTTCGACGTGGTCAACCATCACGCCAGCGACGGCGTCGCCATCGGCGAGTGCTGGCTCTATGACGAGAAGGGCCCGATCGGCACGTCGACGGTGGCAGCATTGGCGCAGAAGAAGCCGATGACGAACGTGCCGCCGCCGTAAGGCTGTTTCTCCGTCATTGCGAGGAGCGTAGCGACGAAGCAATCCATCTATCCGCTATGCCGCGCTATGGATTGCTTCGCTTTGCTCGCAATGACGGTGAGTGAATTTACTCCACCAAATGCCGCGCCATCTCGGGCCGCGCCTTCAGCGCGGCGCCCTGCTTGGCGACGATCTTGGCGATCCGCTCGGGCGCAAAATTCAACTGGACGAAAGCCGGCGCGGTGTTGGCGACCTCGTGATATTCGAGAATCTTGCCGTCGCGCAGCCGCATGATCGAAACGCCCTCGAACATCGCCCGCGCGCCCTTGGCCTCCGGCAGCGTCGAGCGGTAGCTGAACGTATAGCGCGCATAGAGCGTCTGGCCGTCGCTGACGGGACTGTGCATGTCCCAGCGAAAGTCGGTGGCCGTGCGATAGAACCAGTCGTCGATCAACTCGGCGATCTTCGCGCGGCCGGCGAAGGCGCCGTAGAACACGTCGTGATAGACGCCGTCTTCGGTGAACAATTCGGCGAACGCCTTGCCGTTGTGCTGTTCGACGTTGTCGCAGAACGCGCGCAGCAGCTCGGATGTGTTCATGGCGTTTCTCTCCCTTACGTTTTTCTTCCCCTCTCCCCTTGTGGGAGAGGGTGGATCGAATGGGC
The DNA here is from genome assembly GCF_018130065.1 of Bradyrhizobium sp. AUGA SZCCT0158. GTDB lineage: Bacteria > Pseudomonadota > Alphaproteobacteria > Rhizobiales > Xanthobacteraceae > Bradyrhizobium. The sequence continues at coordinate 29,161 of NZ_JAFCME010000005.1, forward strand.
ATTAGCTCATTCGAGACGGGTGAGGGGTTGTCTCCGCAAACGCAGTGCCCGCGGATAGAGACCCCTCATCCGGCGCTTCGCGCCACCTTCTCCCACAAGGGGAGAAGGGAAGAAGAAACTTACCCGATCTCCGCCACGGCGGCGATGATCCTTGCAATATCCTGCGGCCGCGACAGGCGGTGATCGCCGTCCTGGATCATGGTCAGCACCACATCCTCGCTCGGCAGCCGGTGCGCCAGCGCGAACGCATGCTGCCAGGGCACGTCAGGGTCCTGCGCGCCTTGCAGGATGCGCACGGGGCAGCCGACCTCGATGGCGCTGCCGAGCAGAAGGTGATTGCGGCCGTCCTCGATCAGCGCGCGCGTGATCGGATAGGGCGCGCCGTATTGCGACGGCCGCATCCAGACACCCTTGGTCTGGATCGCCTCCTGAATTTCGGGCGTAAACTGGTTCCACATCAATTGCTCGGTGAAGTCGGGCGCCGGTGCGATCAGCACCAGTCCCGCCAAGCTCGGCTGGCTCGCTTGCGATGCCGCCTGGCTCGCTTCCCGCTTTGCGATCTCGCGCGCCAGCAGCAGCGCCATCCAACCCCCCATCGACGAGCCGATCACGACCTGGGGGCCGCGACAAAACCGCGCGAACACGGCAACGCTCTCCTCGAGCCAGCGCCCGATGGTGCCGTCGATGAAGGCGCCGCCGGACTCGCCATGGCCGGAATAGTCGAACCGGACACAGGCGCGGCCCCGTTCGGCGGCCCAGGCATCCAGCGCCAGCGCCTTGGTGCCCTTCATGTCGGAGTTGAAACCACCCAGCCAGATCAGGCCGGGAGTACCTCCGGCGCGGGCCCGCACCGCGATTTTGCGCTTGTCCTCGCCGCTACCCACCTCGATGAAGGCCGGTTCCTGATCGTTTACCGCTGAATTGGTCATGGATTCGCTACTCTTGCCCGCTGCTTTGTCGGCGAGCCCACCTCCTGGGTCAACCACCGGTCAACGCTGGCAAGCGCACAGGCAATCTCGGGGCTGTCCTTGCAGAACGTGCCGTTGCGCTATATTTGCCGGGCGTGACCAAAATGCCTCGCATTTGACGGTTTTCGAGCGCAGACAGCGAGTTCGCTTGCTCAGCGCCGCGTATTGCTTCAAAATATAGCCTTCCTTCACAGCATTGGAGAATTACCCATTCGCCGTCCCAACAGAGCCCCGCCCGCTGCAGCCAAAGACGGGCCGCGCACCAATGATGAAATCCGCAACGCGCAGATCCAGCTGATCGATCAGAACGGCACCAACCACGGAACGGTCGAGACCGTGGTAGCCGTCAAGATGGCCCTTGAAGCGGGCATGGATCTTGTCGAGATTTCGCCGAACAATAATCCTCCCGTTTGCAAAATCATGGACTACGGGAAGTTCAAATATTCCGCGCAGAAAAAAGCCGCTGAAGCCCGCAAGAAGCAGAAGGTCGTCGAGATCAAGGAGATCAAGCTGCGGCCGATGATCGACGATCACGATTACGACGTGAAGATGCGCGCGATGCAGCGGTTCTTCGAGGAAGGCGACAAGGTCAAGATCACCTTGCGCTACCGCGGCCGCGAAATGGCCCATCAGGAGATCGGCACCAAGCTCTTGGACAAGGTCAAGGCCGACGTCGCCGAGTTCGCCAAGGTCGAGCAGGACGCGCGATTCGAAGGCCGCCAGGTCGTGATGGTACTGGCGCCGCGCTGAGCGTCAATACGCGCTCAATCGATAGCGAAACACGCCCTCGGAATTGATCCGGGGGCGTTTTCAATTGGGCGTCAGGCCTCGACTTCCACATCCCTGCGCTCGCGGCCCGAAATCATGGCGGCATCGATGCACGCAATGATGTGCCGTCCGTAGTCGCCGGTAACCGGCACATCCGTGCCATGAAGGATCGCCGCCGCCATCGCCTGCCATTCCCTGACGACGGCGTTCTGCATCCACACAGGATCATGGGAGTTCGGAACGTCCGTCCACGTTCCGTTTCGTCCGATTGCAACCCCGCGATCGAAGTCGATCCGGAGCGTGCCGCGCTCGCAGACGAGGTCTATGTCGAAGGTTCCAGCGCCGTCGCGGAAGCCGATGCTGGCCACCTGGGCGAACCGGCCGTCGGTAAAGCGCAGCAGCATCATGGCGCTGTCATCGGCTTTTTGATCGTGAAACGACGTGCTGACCGCGGCCGAAACCGATGCGACCCGGCCGTTCATCAGCCAGACCAGCTGATCCAGCGCGTGGATCCCGGCGGTCATCAGCATGCCGCCGCCGGTTACGGGATCGAGGTGCCAGCCACGTCGGTTCGGCTCCATCCAGATCTTCTGCAGCGAGCTCGACCCCGTCACGGGCCTGCCGAGTTCACCGCGATCGAGGATCTCGCGCGCCACGAGGCAGGGCCAGACGAAATGCATGATCTGCCCGACCATCAATTTGCGACGGCCGGTTTCGGCGGCCGCAATGATGCGGCTGCATTCGGCGACCGACAACGCCATCGGCTTTTCCAGCAATACGTGCTTGCCGGCCTGCAGCGCGGCCACCGCCAACTCGCAATGCAGGTGATGCGGCGCCGTGATCGCGACGGCGTCGACCGACTTGTCACCCAGCATCGCGCGCCAATCGCCATATGGCTTGCCGCCATGTTCGGCGGCGAAACCTTCGGCGAGCGCCAGTTCTTCCGCACACACTGCGACGACGCTGACATCCGGAACGGCCGCAATCGCGCGCGCGTGAAAGGCGCCGAAAAATCCGGCGCCCAGAATACCTACTCCCAGCATCAGACGTCCCTTGATCGAGCCGCGTCTTGCGCGCGTGCCATCAAGTTACAGCCAATGCGGCGGATACGGCAAAGTCAGCTGCGTGTGGCCTGCCAGGTGCCGCTGCAGCGATCGCCGGTGATGATGCCGCTCCAGGAGCCGGCGCCGCTGGTGCCGGCGAGCCGGCCGCCGCCGCTGGCCTTGGACGCGCCAACCGACACGTTGACGGCAACCGCGCCGCCACGGCTGACCGAGCCTGAGACCCTGCCCCCGCCTGCCGATGACACCCGGGTTCCCATCACCTGGAACGGGACGCTGTAGCCGGAACTGCAATTGCCCCGGGTGGTAGCAAACACCACGTTCCAGGTGCCGTTGTAGGCGCCTGAGGCTCTGGCCGCGTCGGCGGAGGAGGGCACCGCGGTCACGGCAAGCGCGGCGAACACGGGGAGCCAGCGCAGGGTCGAAAAGTGGGAAAAGGTGGGGAGGCGGGAAATGGAACGATGAAATCTAGTCATTTTGGTCCTGCCAGGGCTGAGACGGGGATCACATCAACGACTACGTCACAGCACAGGGTTTACCGGTTCAACGTTGCAAACATGCGTCTGGTCTGCCATAAGCCCAGCCTTCATCGCCCGGCTGATTAAGGGCTGCCGTGTCGATGACCCCGTGCGGGTGGTTTCGTTTTCGAAAAAACCTGAGCACTTTCAACGCTCTAACGAGCATTTTAAGCCGCAAAAGCGCCCCTCGGGGCGCGTTTTCTTGTGGCCATAGGAGAGCCAAATGCCCAAGCTGAAGACCAAGTCAGGCGCTAAAAAGCGCTTCAAGGTGACTGCCACCGGCAAAGTGATGCACGCCCAACGCGGCAAGCGCCACGGCATGATCAAGCGGACGAAGAAGCAGATTCGTCAGCTCCGCGGCACGCGCGTGCTGTTCAAGACCGACGGCGACAACGTCAAGAAGTACTTCTTGCCGAACGCCTGATCGCGCTCGCATTTCCGATTTAGCCGGCCGCGTGCGCGCGGCAATCCGTCACCTGATTTCAGATTTTAAGGATAGCAGTCATGTCTCGCGTCAAACGCGGTGTGACCTCTCACGCCAAGCACAAGAAAGTCTACAAGGCCGCCAAGGGCTTTTCCGGCCGCCGTAAGAACACCATCCGCGCCGCCAAGGCCGCGGTCGAAAAGGCCGGGCAATATGCCTTCCGTGACCGCAAGCGTAAGAAGCGCACGTTCCGCGCACTCTGGATCCAGCGCATCAATGCCGCGGTTCGTCCGTTCGGCATGACCTACAGCGTCTTTATCAACGGCCTCTCGAAGTCAGGCATCACGGTGGACCGCAAGGTGCTGTCGGATCTCGCCATCACCGAGCCGGCGGCGTTCCAGGCGATCGCTGAAAAGGCCAAGGCTGCGCTCGCAGCCTGAGGTTCCAAGGTACCTGAAAAGGCACCCGACTTGAGGCGTCAGCGAGCCCGTGCAGGGCCCGCGGCTTTCAGCGCTCGCTGCGAATAGCGCTGGGCGACCTTCGCCCGGCAGAATGCCGCGAACGAAATATACATCGTTCCTTCTTCGTGGCTGAACTTGCGGTCGCAGGCATCCTTTTCGCGCTGATAGGCCTTTTTCTGCTGCGCCTTGAGGCGGGCGAGGAAGTCGCCCTCGCATTTCGTTTCAACGGCGTCGGTGAGCCCAACGTCGCCGGTGGCCCCGCCTGAGCAGGCCGAGGCGATTTGCATGGCACGGTTGCAGCTCGCCGCCTTCATCGCAGCCAAGACGTCGTCCCTCGACTTCGCCGGACAATCTTCGGCGGCGGCAGGTGCGGCAAACGACAGAACGAGGGCCAGAACGGCCATCCCAGGTCCAAAACGCATCACTTGCTCCCTTCTCGAACTCACCGTGAGTAGAGCGTGCGGGATCAAGGGTTCAAGCGCCGCCTGCTCCGGTTACGGGCTTTTTGCTTGACGTTTCAGCCCGGGAGCGGCGACAACCGGCGGCCTTTTGCGAAAGAGATTTGACCGTGTCCGACCTCACCACACTCGAACAGACCATCCTCACCGATATCGCTACCGCCGCCGACGAAGCCGCGCTCGAAGCGGTGCGCGTTGCCGCGCTCGGCAAGAAGGGATCGATCTCGGCGCTGCTGGCAACGCTCGGCAAAATGTCGCCGGACGAACGCAAGACCCAGGGCGCCGCGATCAACGTCGCCAAGGACAAGGTCACGCAGGCGCTGACCGCGCGCCGCGATATCCTGAAATCGGCCGCACTCGACGCCCGCCTTGCTTCCGAGACCATCGACGTCACGCTGCCGCTGCGCGATCCGGTGGCCGAACAGGGCCGCATCCATCCGCTGAGCCAGGTGATGGATGAGCTGACATCGATCTTCGCCGACATGGGATTTGCGATCGCCGAAGGTCCCGATATCGAGACCGACGACTACAATTTTACAAAACTGAATTTCCCCGAAGGCCATCCGGCGCGGGAGATGCACGACACGTTCTTCTTCAACCCGAAGCAGGACAATTCGCGCATGCTGCTCCGCACGCACACCTCGCCGGTGCAGGTGCGCACCATGCTGAACCAGCAGCCGCCGATCCGCGTGGTCTGCCCGGGCCGTACCTATCGCATCGATTCCGACGCGACGCATACGCCGCAGTTCCACCAGGTCGAGGGCCTCGTCATCGACAAGGGCTCGCATCTCGGCCACCTCAAATGGATCCTGCACGAGTTCTGCAAGGCGTTCTTCGAGGTCGACCACATCAACATGCGGTTCCGCCCGTCGTTCTTCCCGTTCACGGAGCCCTCGCTCGAGGTCGACATCCAGTGCCGGCGCGACAAGGGTGAAATCCGGTTCGGCGAAGGCGAGGACTGGCTGGAGATTCTCGGCTGCGGCATGGTGCATCCGAACGTGCTCCGCGCCTGCGGCATCGATCCGGACGTCTATCAGGGCTTTGCCTGGGGCATGGGCATCGATCGCATCGCGATGCTGAAGTACGGCATGTCCGATCTCCGTCAGCTGTTCGACAGCGACGTCCGCTGGCTCAACCATTACGGCTTCAAGCCCCTCGACATCCCGACGCTGGCGGGGGGATTGAGCACGTGAGCGCGCGCGAACTCCGAAAGAATTCCACCGATGCTGAACGTATCCTCTGGTCCGAACTCCGCGATCACAAGCTGAACGGCATCGGCTTCCGGCGCCAGGTGCCGATCAAGAACTACATCGCCGACTTCGCCTGCCATGCAGCAAAGCTGGTGGTCGAGCTCGACGGCGGACAACTTTTTTCGGATCAAGCCGAGCAGGCTGACGCCGTTCGATCGTCGGTGATTGAGGCCAGAGGCTTCCAGGTGCTCCGCTTCAGCAATCTCGACGTGATGACAAATCGCGCCGGAGTACTCGAAACGATTGCCACTACCGTTGTGGCGCGAGCCCCCACCCTGACCCTTCCCCGCAAGCGGGAGAGGGGACAAGAGAAGCAACCATCATGAAGTTCACGCTCTCCTGGCTGAAGGAACATCTCGACACCGACGAGCCGCTGGAAAAGCTCGCCGACAAGCTCACCATGATCGGGCTTGAGGTCGAGCAGATCGACGACAAGGCCAAAGCGCTGGCGCCGTTCTCGATTGCGCGGGTGATTTCGGCCGAACAGCATCCGAATGCCGATCGTTTGCGCGTCTGCATGGTCGATACCGGCGACGGTGGCGCACCGGTGCAGGTGGTTTGCGGCGCGCCGAACGCGCGCGCCGGCCTGATCAGCGTGTTCTCGCCGCCCGGCACGTTCATTCCCGGCAAGAACATCACGCTCGGCGTAGGCACCATCAGAGGCGTCGAGAGCCGCGGCATGCTGTGCTCGGCGGCCGAACTGCAGATTTCCGAAGACCATGACGGCATCATGGAGCTGCCGGCCGATGCGCCCGTCGGTGCGCCCTACGCGCAATGGGCCGGGCTCGGCGATCCCATGATCGAGATCAACCTGACGCCGAACCGGCAGGATTGCACCGGCGTGCACGGCATCGCCCGCGATCTTTCCGCCGCCGACATGGGCAAGTTCAAAGATCCCGGCATCAAGCCGATCAAAGGCGAGTTCCCCTGCCCGGTGCAGCTGACGGTGGAAGACTCCACGCTGTGCCCAGGCTTTGCGCTGCGGCTGGTGCGCGGCGTCAAGAACGGCCCGTCGCCGGAATGGTTGCAGAAGCGCCTGACCTCGATCGGACTGCGTCCGATCAACGCGCTGGTCGATATCACCAACTTCATGACCTACGACCGCGCCCGGCCGCTGCATGTGTTCGACGCCAAGAAAGTGAGGGGCAATCTCACCGTGCGCCGCGCGCGCGACGGCGAGAGCCTGCTGGCGCTCGACGGCCGCACCTACACGCTCGATCCCGCCATCTGCGTGATCGCGGACGAGCATGGCGTGGAGTCGCTCGCCGGCATCATGGGCGGCGAAGCCTCCGGCTGCGACGAGAACACCACCGACGTGCTGATCGAATCGGCGCTGTGGAACGATATCAACATCGCGCAGACCGGCCGCAAGCTCGGCGTCAATTCGGATGCGCGCTATCGCTTCGAACGCGGCGTCGATCCAGCGTTCATGGTGCCCGGACTTGAGCTCGCGACCAAAATGGTGATGGAGCTGTGCGGCGGCACGCCGTCGGAGAATGTCGTCGTCGGCAATCCCTTCGGCGAAGACCGCGTGATCGATTTCCCGCTTCATGAGGTCAAGCGCCTCGCCGCCATCGAAGTGCCGCTGGTCGAGATGAAGCGCATCCTCAGCCATCTCGGCTTCATGGTGGCCGGCAGCGGTCCGGTCGTGAAGATCGCGGTGCCCTCCTGGCGTACGGATATCGGAGGCAAGGCCGATATCGTCGAGGAGATCGTGCGCATCGTCGGCGTCGACAAGGTGCCGATGACGCCGTTCGAGCGCGGTGACGCGCCGCGCAAGCCGGTGCTCACCACGATCCAGCTGCGCACCCGCCGCGCCAAGCGCGCGCTGGCCGCCCGCGGCATGGTCGAGGCGGTGACGTGGTCGTTCATTGCAAAGCCCGCGGCGGAATTGTTCGGCGGCGGACAGGCCGAGCTCGCGCTCGCCAATCCGATCGCATCGGATCTCTCCGACATGCGGCCGAGCCTGCTGCCCGGCCTGATCGCCGCCGCGCAGGCCAATGCCAATCGCGGCTCGTCCGATGTCGCGCTGTTCGAGGTCGGCCAGGTGTTCAAGGGCGACAAGCCGGAAGACCAGCTGGTCGCGGCCTCGGGCGTGCGTCACGGTTTTGCGTCGGCGAAGGGCATGGGACGGCACTGGTCGGGCTCGGCGGAGGCCGACGCGCTCGACGCCAAGGCCGATGCGTTCGCTGTGCTCGCCGCCGCCGGTGCACCGATGCAGGCGCTGCAGATCGTGCCTGGTGGTGCGAGCTGGCTGCATCCGGGACGTTCCGGCACCATCCAGATCGGCCCGCAAAATGTACTCGGTTATTTCGGCGAGTTGCATCCGCGGACACTGGAGGCGCTCGGCGCCGACGGCCCGCTGATCGCGTTCGAGGTGATCCTGGATCGCATTCCCGACGCCAAGCAGAAGCCGACGCGCGCCAAGCCGGTGCTTGAGCTTTCCGCGTTCCAGCCGGTGTCGCGCGATTTTGCCTTCATCGTCGATCGCGCCGTCAAGGCGGGCGATCTTGTGCGCGCCGCACAGGGTGTCGACAAGAAGCTGATCACGGGCGTGACTGTCTTCGACGTCTACGAAGGCAAGGGCATCGACGAAGCCAAGAAGTCGGTCGCGATCGCCGTGACCATCCAGCCGCGCGAGAAGACGCTCACCGATCAGGAGATCGATGCGGTGGCGACGAAGATCGTGGCCGAGGTGACCAAGAAGACCGGCGGCACGCTGCGCGGATAATGCCGAACGGCGCGAGCGGTTCGGACATCGCGCCCAAGAAGACGTCCGAGCAGACGTTCTAGAAACAGAACATGAGCCTCGAAGGCCTGATCCCCGCCAGCATCAGCCTCTACGCCGCAATCGCCGTATGCGCGATTGCGTTCGTATCGGGAACGGCGCGCGGCTTTTCCGGCTTCGGTTCCGCGCTGATCTTCATGCCGCTGGCCAGCAGCATGGCGGCGCCGCAGCTGGTGGCGGCGCTGCTGCTGATCATCGATTTCATCGCGGCCGCGCCGCTGGTCCCGAACGCGTGGAAACAGGCCGACCGCAGGGCGACCGCCGTCATGGTGTTCGGCGCCCTGATCGGTGTTCCGATCGGAACCTATTTCCTGAGCCGGCTCGAGCCGGTCACCACGCGCTGGATCATTTCCGCCTTCGTGTTTGCGCTTCTGCTGTTGCTGCTCTCCGGCTGGCGCTACCGGGGCAAGGACCACGCCACGATTTCCGTCGGCATCGGCGGCGTGTCCGGCTTTTGCAGCGGGCTGGCCCAGACCGGCGGGCCGCCGATCGTCGGCTACTGGCTAGGCCGCCCAATCGCCTCCAGCGTCGCACGCGCTAACATCGTGCTGTTCTTCGGCGCCTCGGATTTCTTCTCGATGGTCAGCTACAGCCTGACCGGGCTGATCACGATGGACGCGGTAAAATTTTCGCTGGTGGTCGGACCCGTCTACGCCATCGGCGTCTGGTTCGGCGCCTCCTTGTTCGGCCGCGCCAGCGAGACATTGTTCCGCGCGATCTGCTACGCGCTGATCGCGATGGCCGTGATCGTCGGCCTGCCCGCGCTGGATGGCATCCTTCGCTAATGCCAACGCGATTCCAAATGCATCGTCGTCCCGGCGAAGGCCGGACCCATACGCCGCGGCCGTCATTTTTAGAGAAGGTATCTGCTGCCTTTGCTTTATCGTGAGATCACGCGGTATGGGTCCCGGCCTTCGCCGGGACGACGACATCTATTCTAGCACCAGATCGCAATAGGCGTAGCCGTCGCGCTCGACGCGTTCGCCCGTCCTAACGGAAAGCCGATGCGAAAACATCGGCCCCGCCACCACGCAGGTGTGAAACTCGCCGTTCTCGCCGCAGGGATCGACGCTGTCAGGCAGGTCAGCCAAGAGCTGCGCATCGAACTTCCGGCCTGCGAACTCAGCCGAAAGCTTCTTCATGTCGACGGTCGCAAGATAGGCTTCCAGGCCACACTCCATCATCGTCCGCGCCAGTCCGGGCGTTGGACGATCCCAGAGCGGAAAGACTGGCGTGATGCCACTGCCCGCGAGTTTCTGTTCGCGATAGGCGCGGATGTCGCGCAAATACAAATCGCCGAAGATCATGTGCGTGATGCCGTCAGCGACTGCTTGCGCGACCGCCTCACCCATGCGGGCTTCATAGATCTCGTTCGGACAGGGATAGGGGATCGGCACGATCCGTTGCGGCAGGCCCGCGGCTTCGCATTGCGCCTGCAGGATCTCCTGCCGCACGCCGTGGATCGAAACGCGGCCGAACGTCTCCGTCACGGTGGTCAGCGCGCCCACCACATCGAATTCACCCGCGCGCCGCACTTCGTGCAGCGCAAAGGCGCTGTCCTTGCCGCTCGACCACGAGATCAGCGCCTTCGGTCGCACCATCAGTTGAACTGCGACGATGGCATTGCCGCCTTCGGCTGCGGTGCCCGCCGGCGCTGCTTCGGTGGTGGCGCCGCCGGTTCAGGATCTCTCAACGCGCCGATCCTGCGCAACGCCGCTTCGGCGGCGCGCTCGCCGCTTTCCCAGGCACCGTCGATCGTGCCCCACAAGGTTTCGTGCGTGGCTTCGCCGGCGAGATACATGCAGCCGAACGGCTCGGTCAGAACCTTTCGCGAGGCCTGCGCACCCGGCCCGGCCGCGGACATCGCGCCGAGCGCGAACGGCGCGGCGTTCCAGCGCGTCGCACTCGATTTCTTCACCGCCGCCGCGACCTCGCTGCCGTACAGCTTGGTCAACCACTCCACCGCAAATGCGATCATGGCTTTTTCGCCCTGCGCGGAGAGATCGCGGCCGAACGAGCCGGCGACGTCGATCGAACATAGCGATGACGACCCCATATTGGCGTACAGCAAGGCGGTGCGCGTCGAGTTGCTCTGCTCGATGATGATGTCGTCGCGGGCTAATCCCAGCGGATTACCCGGCATTTGCAGCGCGATGCGGTCAAAGCTGCCGAGGCTCAGTTTGGCGGCGGCATCCAGCGTGCGTTTGGGAATGTCGGGCGTGAATTTGATGTTGCCCGCCGCCAACACGTTGCTCGAAACCGTCACGACGGCGGCGCGCGCGACAATCTTGCCGGACGGCGTTTCCACCGCAACGTCGCGGCTGCCCCAGGAAATCCGGTTCGCAGGCGTCGACAGCGCCAACGGCACCTGCTCGCCGAGTTTCGTGATCAGCGTCCCCAGCCCCTGACGGCAGGTGATCGCGGTGTTGCGATCCTGCGCGCGGATCTTGTCGACGACAGAGAGATCCTTGAGATCCTTGCCGGCGAAATTGGCGCCGAGCACGAATTCGGCGGTGCCCGCCCAGTCGCCGAGGTCTTTGGGCAGCGCCGAGGCGCAGGAGACGTCGAACCGGCGCGAAGCCTCGTCGATGGCGCGGTTGGCGCGCACCAAAGCTGCAAGAAACTCCTCGGTCTCGCCGGCGCGGGCGTTGCGGCGGCCGATGCGGATTTTCTGGCCTGACGGCGCGGTGATAATCTCGAGCCCGGCCGATCGCGCAAGCTTGATCATCGGGTTGGTTTCGGGATTGTGCATCCAGCGCGCGCCGCGATCGAACGGCACTTCGAAGGTGGTGGTATCGGTCTGGCAGCGGCCGCCGATCTGGCTTGCCGCTTCCACTACGATCACCTTGCGGTTCGCCGCCATGACCCGCCGCGCCGCAGCAATGCCGGCGGCGCCGGCGCCGATCACGACAATGTCAGCCTCACGCGGCAATGGCGCGGCCCCCGCCCGCCCGCCGAAAACCGGCATCACCGCCAGGCCTGCGGACGCCGAGAGGAAATCGCGGCGGGTCATTGTCATGTCATGGTTTCCGGGGCCTTGAAACAAAGAGAACAGCTAGCGAACTCTGCCGCATCTCACCGTGCGCAGCAACACTCATGGTAAATCAATCCTGATTGACCCGCCTCACGCATGAACTAAATTGAAACGGCTTACGACCATGCTAATGGAGAATAAAAGCGGTCAAAGAACCGCGGGGGGATTTCATGGGCGTAATGCTCGATACGATCGGCCAGTTGATTGCGGGCTACCTGCAGAAGGAAGTCCCGGGCTATGAACCGTTCACGCCCAGCGATCCCGAGCATCTGCGCGGCGTCATCGAGCCCGGCGATGTGCTGCTGGTCGAGGGCAACAACCGGATTTCCGGCATCATCAAATACCTCACGCAATCCACCTGGTCGCATGCCGCGCTCTATGTCGGCCCGATCGACGGCGCGACGGAACCGGACGGCGAACCGCATGTCCTGATCGAAGCCAACATCGGCGAAGGCGTGACGTCGGCGCCGCTGTCGAAATATTTTCCCTATCACACCCGCCTCTGCCGTCCGGTCGGACTGTCCTATGAGGACCGCATCACGGTGTGCCGCTACGCCATCAACCGGATCGGCTTCGGCTACGACACCAAGAACATCGTCGACCTGGCGCGATACCTGTTCCCGATGCCGGTGCCGCAGCGCTGGCGGCGGCGCATGATCGCGTTCGGTTCCGGCGATCCCACCAAGATCATCTGCTCGGCGCTGATCGCGCAGGCGTTCGACGCCGTGCGTTATCCGATCCTGCCCAAGATCACGCGCGCCGCCTCGCGAAAGGCCCGCCGCGAGATTCTCCACATTCGCGATTCGTCGCTCTACATGCCGCGCGATTTCGATATCTCGCCCTATTTCGAAGTCGTCAAACCCACCATCGTGCACGGCTTCGACTATCTGGCCTTGCATTGGGCCGACAAGCAGAAGCCGCTCCAGGAGGTAGCGGGCGAATTCCGTGTGTTTCCAGAAGTCGAGTCGCCGTCGCTTGTTCCTGAGGAGGCTAACGAAGAGGCGCCGGTTCCGGTTTCGGCTGAAGAAGTGACCGAGGTCGCGGTAGCGACCGAGGTCGCCGTGCAAACGACCCTGGTCGAACGCGTGACCGTATCGGAGCATTTTCTCGCCGTCGAATATGTCCCGGTCCGCCCGCCGCAACGCCGCGCCCGTCGGCGCAACAAGGTTATTGAGGCGGCGTAAGCGCTAAAACCTTCCCGCCAGCGTTACTCGCACCGCGAGCGGCTCTGCCGGATGCACGTGGCGATCCGCAACACCGTCAACCGGCTCACCGGGCAATCGCGACAGATAATAATATTCAATCTGATTGGTCTTCGCGTTGAAGAGATTAAGCACGTCGAGCTGCAGGCGTATGCCGCTGTCGAATCTGTAGCCGGCCCGCGCATTGAAGATCAGCGATGACAGGGAACGCACGCTGTCGTCCTCGATCAGCGGACGCGGACCGAAATAGCGTCCCTTCAGCGCGCCGAACCAACCTGTCTCATGGCCGAAGGTGATGGCACCACTCGCAATCCAGGCCGGCGCACCGGGGATGCGATCGCCCGCGGCGTCGAAATCGGTGAAGCGGGCGCGGGTATAAGCAACATCCAGATCGAACGTCAGCCACGGCACCGGCTTGTACTTGTTGGTCCATTCCACACCGACGCGGCGGCTCGGCCGGCTGGCCTCGGTGGTGCCGGCGTCGCCGACGAACAGCAATTCGGAATCGAAGTCGAGCATGAAGACCGCGACCGAACTTGTTAGGCCATCGATTGCCCTGGTGCGGACGCCGAGTTCGGCGCCCTTCGAGCGCACCAGCAGCGGCACCCGATTCTGCGGCGTTACCTTGTCGATCGGATCGACCGTGATCGTCGCGCCGCGGATGTCGTTGGAGTGCAGGCCATAGCCGGCATTTCCGAAAAACTCCGTCTTGTACCAGGGTCCAAGCACGATGCCGGCCTTCGGGCTCGCCATCGACGCCTGCGCATTGCCGGAGTTTTCCGGCGTGTCGCTCAGCACGCTTCCGGCAAAGACGTCCTCGCGAATGCCGACAGTGGTACGCAGCCAGTCCGTCCAGCGTGTCGTGCTATCCATCCAGACGCCGACATTGCCTTCCCTGACGCGGTCCTCACGCACGGTCGAAAGCCAGCCGCGCTGCTGGGTCTTGAACAGGCCGACATGGATATCGTCATAACGGCTTTGCAGGCCGATTCGTGTTTGCGTCTCAAGTCCGTCGAGGCGCCAATCGAAGGCGTGCCGAGCATCGAAGCCGCCGAGGGTACGGCTGTCGCGCTGGTTGAACTGGTCGCCATTGACGGGATCGTCGAGGAAATAGGTGAAATTGTTGTAGAGCTGCAAGTTGGATCGGACGACATAGGCGTTGATCTTGCTCTGCCCGTATTCGCTCGAATGCGCGAAATTGCCGGACAGGCTGAAGCGGCTGGCGACGCCGCCGTCGGTCGGATCGAGCGTACCGAAGCGGCCGATCACGCCCTGGTCGACCGCGCGCTGCGCCACCTGGTCGGTCGAGTTCCAGGCGTTGGAATAGGCCATGGCGGTCAGCGTCATTCCGTCGGTCGCAGTACCCTGGCTGTAGCGCATGACGCCGTTGATCTTGCGCACATCGTCCGGCACGTCCCATGGACCGTTGTACTTCACGCCTTCGATGGCGGAGAGCAGCGTACCCGCACCGACCGCAACTGAACCGGCGGCCACCCCGCGCCGATACCCGAAACTGCCAACCGTGAGCTCAGCCAGGTTTTTCGGCAGTTTCGTCAGGTAGTCGATTTCGACCGAGCCCGCGGAGCTGAAGTCGCCCACATCGGCAAAATACGGACCCTTGCGGACATTCAGCGACTGGATCAGCTCAGGGATCAGAAAGTTGATATCGGAATAGCCCTGCCCGTGGCCATGCGTCGGCATGTTGACGGGCATGCCGTCTACCTTGATGGAAAGATCAGTCCCGTGATCAAGGTTGAAGCCGCGCAAAAAATACTGGTTGGCTTTGCCCTCGCCGGAATGCTGGGTGACAATCAGCCCGGGAACGACCTCCAGCGCCTCACCGGGCCGCAGAAACGGAACGGCATTCACTTCCGCGCCGCTGATCCGCACGGCGCTGGCGGCGGTGGGCTGCAGGGCAGCCGCGCCGTCGGATGATGTACCAGGCGCCACGCCGCTGGCGCCCGCGGTTACCGGCTGGTTCGAGTTGATCGCCGTTCTATTCCGCGCGCCACGATTTTGCGACTGACTTGACCGGGCGGCCCGCTTGGGCGTTGGGTCGGAAGCGGTGATGGTGACCGGCGGAAGCTGGCCAGGCTGAGACGCCCGCTCTTGCGCCTCGGCGGGGAGCATCAGGACGGCAGAAGAAGCCGTAGCGGAGAATATCCGCAACAAGACTGTACGCACCGCCCTGCCCCCGCATGATAACTGCTACAGTCCGAGAGCGGCTGCGCTACACCTAACCCGGCCCCTCACGCTACCAAGCCCGGTATGATGATACAATAAAAATATCATACTGCCGAAAAGCACGGAATCCCAGATGCAACGGATCACCATCACGATCGAAGACGATTTGCTCGCCGAGATCGATGCCGCAGCGCAAACGCGCGGCTACCAGAATCGCTCCGAGATCATCCGCGACCTCGCCCGATCAGGCCTGCAGCAAAGCGCCGAGGACGCCGCACCGTCAGGGCAATGCGTCGCCGCGCTGGTCTATGTCTACGATCACGCCGCGCGCGACCTCTCAAAACGGCTGGTGCAGAATTTCCACGGCCATCACGATCTGTCGCTGGCGACGCTGCACGTCCATCTCGACGACGACAGCTGCATGGAAGTGACGGCGCTGAAGGGCGCCTCCGGCGAGGTCCGGCATTTCGCCGACCACATCATCGCCGAGCGCGGCGTGCGCTACGGCCGCGTGGTGATGATCCCGACGGCAGCAGATAAGAAGCCGCGGGCGCGCAAGCACGCGCATAAGCACGATTGAGCAGAACCGTAGGGTGGGCAAAGCGAAGCGTGCCCACCATTCAGAGCACGGCACTAGATGGTGGGCACGACGCAAGCGCGTCTTTGCCCACCCTACGAAATCACGCCACCCTGGCCGCCGTCCCGCACGGCAATCCGGCGCGTGCCATCCCGCCATAGAGTTGCTCGTCCGGCATTTCCGATTTCAGGATTGATCGCACCGCGACCAGTTTGTTGATATCGATGCCGGTCGCAAAACCCTTGCTCTCGCACAGGAACACGAGGTCCTCGAACACGACGTTGCCGGTCGCGCCCGGCGCGAACGGACAGCCGCCGAGGCCGCCCAGCGATCCGTCCAGCACGCGTGCGCCGGCATCGAGCGCCGCCGAGGCGTTGGCGATACCCATGCCGCGGGTGTCGTGCAGATGAATGCAGACCGGCTTTGGTCCCGCGATCTTCACCACGGCCGCCGTCAATTCCCCGACCTGCTTCGGTCCGGCATAGCCGACGGTATCGGCGACCGCGACCATGTCGACGCCGGCCTCGAACAGCTTTTCTGCAATCCTGATCACTTCGTTCGGATCGACGGCACCGACGATCGAACAGCCCAGCGCCATCGAGATCGCAGCGTTCACGACAGGTTTGTGCACAGTGGCGTCGCGCAATTCGCAGAGCCGCTTGACGTTGGCGATCGCGGATTCGCGGCTGCGGTTGGCGTTGGCCTGGCTGTGCTCTTCGGTCGCCGAGACCACGGTGGCCACTTCAGCCACGCCTGATGCCAACGCCTCGTTGACGCCGCGCTCGTTCAGCGTCAGCGCGATGCCATAGGCGCCCGGCAGTGACGCGATGGTGGCGATGACCTCGCGCACGTCGGTGAATTGCGGGAAGGTTTTGGCCGGCAGGAACGAGCCGACCTCGAAATGCCGCACGCCGGCGGCATATTCATCGCGGATCCAGCGCTGCTTGGCCGCCGTCGAGGGAAACTTCTTCACCAGCTGCAGCCCGTCGCGCAGACCCACTTCGCGCAGAATGATCTTGTTGTCGGGATAGACATCCTGAAGACGGGTCATGGCAGCCTCACGCAGCGTTGTCGGTTGACGTTTGTTTGTTCAGTTCGGCTCTGACTGCCTCGGTATCGGCGCCGAGAACCGGCACCTTGAGGCCTTCGCCGATATTGCCGCCGTTCCATTCCACCGGCAATGCGGGAACGCGGAACGGCGCGCCATCGGCGTTGAAATTGTTGACGAGCCCGCCGGGGCGCAGCACGTGCGGGTCGTGCAGCAAATCCTCAGGCCGGTTGATCGGCGAGAAGCAGATGTTCAGCGCGTCGAGCCTGGCCGAAAGCTCGGTGACGTTCCACCCTTTGACCACCTCCGCGACGCGCGGAATAATCCGGTCCCGCGCCATGATCCGTTCGGTGGTGTTGGTCAAGGTCGGATCGTCCAAAAATTCCTGCAGCCCAAACTCGCGGCAGAAACTCTGCCAATGGCCCTCGGTAACGACGCCGATGAAGATGCGGTTACCGCCGGCGGTGTCGAAAATATCGTAGATCGGCCAGGCATGTTCGCGCTCCGGCATCGAGCGCGGCTTGCAGCCTGTCATTTCATATTCGACCATGTGCTGTGCGACGAGAAACAGGCAGTTCTCGAACAGCCCGATCCTGATATCGGCGCCATCCTTGTTGCCGCCGCGCTTCTGGTAGAGCGCGGCCAGGATCGCGATCACACCGAACATGCCGCCCATGATGTCGTTGGCGGAAGAACCAACGCGCTGCGGCTTGTCGCGCGTGCCGGTCATCGCGGCGAGGCCCGACATCATCTGCACGACCTCGTCGAGCGCTGGACGATGCTCGTAGGGTCCGGACAGAAATCCCTTGTGGCCGGCCACGATCAGATGCGGATGCTTGCGGCGCAACTCCTCGGTACCAAGGCCCTGCTTTTCGAGCGCACCGTCACGAAAATTTTCCAGGAACACGTCGGCGCTGGCAAGCAGCCGGTCCATGGTCTCGCGATCCTCCGCCTTGGAGAGATCGAGTACGACGCTGCGCTTGCCGCGGTTGAACAGCGGGAAGAACGAGACCCCCATGCCCCCTAAGCTGCGGGTCTTGTCGCCGACGGGTGGTTCGACCTTGATCACCTCGGCGCCGAGTTGCGCCAGGATCATGCCGCAGGTCGGGCCCATCACCATATGGGTCATCTCGACGACCCTCACGCCCTCGAGCGGCAGTTCCGTCCCGGTCATGGCTTCTCCCTTGCGCCGTAGCTTGGGGATCAGACTAAGCCTTCAGGACTTGCCGGGAAAACATAATCTGCCGAACCGTGCCGTCACGGCTGCATAACGCAAATGCACGGGCGGGATCGCTGCCGGCGTTCCTAACCCGGGTCAGCCCAGGTCTTCTGCGCAGGTCTTGCCGAAGCCCGATTGCATCTCTACCTCTCGCGAGGGTTTTTTACCGAGAAACAGAGGCCATCATGCTGGACGCCGCCGTCAAGGCGCTTTCCCAAATCCTGTCACCGCCGATGCGCACCATTCTGTGGCGCTCGATCGGGCTGGCGCTGGTGCTGATCACGGTGCTGGCGCTCGGCCTGCAGCGGCTGCTCAGCTGGTTCGCCGAATATGGCGAGGTCTGGGCGGAAGGGCTGCTGGGACCTGGCTTTCACACGCCGCTGAACATTTTGGCCTGGATCGTCTCGATCGCGGCCGGGCTCGGCGTCGTGCTCGGCGGTATCTTCCTGATGCCGGCGATCACCTCGCTGGTCGCCAGCGTGTTCGTCGACGACGTCGCCGACCATGTCGAGCGCGAGCATTATCCGGCAGAAAAGCCCGGCTCCGCGCTGCCGCTTGGCGTGGCGATCCCCGAGGGCATCAAGACGGCGCTGCTGACCATCCTGGTCTATCTGATCGCGCTGCCCTTCGTGCTGTTCGCCGGCGCCGGCTTCCTGATTTTCTTCTTTGCCACCGCCTGGCTGCTCGGCCGGGAATATTTCGAGCTCGCGGCGATGCGTTTCCGCTCGCCCGCGGAAGCCAAGGCGATGCGCAAGGACAATGCGTCGACCGTGTTCACAGCGGGGCTGATCATCGCCGCCTTCGTGTCGATCCCGATCGTCAATCTCGCGACGCCGCTGTTCGGCATGGCCTTCATGGTCCATATGCACAAGCGACTGAGCGGCCCGCGGCCCGAGCTGATCGAGCCGTCGCGGCGCACGGGGATGCCGGTGGTGTGATTAGTAGTCTGTCATTCCGGGATGGTCCGAAGGGCCAGACCCGGAATCTCGAGATTCCGGGTTCGATGCTTCGCATCGCCCCGGAATGACAGACGGCCCTCACACCGTCTTCTCCGGCCACCTACAGAGATCGTTGATCAAACACACCTCGCAGCGCGGCTTGCGCGCGAGGCATGTGTAGCGGCCGTGCAGGATCAGCCAGTGGTGGGCGTGCAGCATGAATTCGGACGGGATTATCTTTTCCAGTCCGAGCTCGACCTCGAGCACGTTATTGCCGGGCGCCAATCCGGTGCGGTTGCCGACGCGGAACACGTGGGTATCGACCGCCATGGTGTGCTCACCGAAGGCCATGTTGAGCACGACATTGGCGGTCTTGCGGCCGGCGCCGGGCAGCGATTCGATCTCGGCGCGGGTGCGCGGCACCTCGCCGCCGAATTCCGCAATCAGCTTCTGCGAGAGCGCGATGACGTTCTTCGCCTTGTTGCGATAAAGCCCGATGGTCTTGATGTAGTCGCGCACGGTGTCCTCGCCGAGATCAAGCATCTTCTCGGGCGTATCCGCCACCGCGAACAACGCGCGCGTCGCGCGGTTGACGCCGGCGTCGGTGGCCTGCGCCGACAGCACCACGGCGACCAGCAGCGTGTACGGGTTGAGATGTTCGAGCTCGCCCTTCGGCTCCGGATTGGCCTTGCGAAAGCGGCTGAAGACCTCGTGGACCTCGGCTGAGGTCCAGGGTTTTGGCTTTGGCGATCGCTTCGCCACGGGCTTGGCGGACGCTTTGGCCGGCTTCCTGGCCGTGGCCTTTTTGGCTGTTTTCCTTGCGGTCTTACTTGCAGTTTTATTTGGCACGGACGGAACGCTTGATTTTTTGGCAGCTTTAGCGCGGATGATTTTGGCCATGATCCGGGTATACTGACCAGCGATGACCGCAAGCAACGACTTTGATCGGGATGTTGACCAGCCGAAGCTGTTTTCGGCGCGGCTGACGCCGCATCGCTCGCTCAACCGCACCGGCTTCCTGGTGCTGATGGCGTTCCTATGTGCGGTGAGCTTTGTCGCGGGCGTCGCGTTTCTGTTGATGGGCGCCTGGCCGGTGTTCGGATTCTTCGGGCTCGATGTGCTCGTGATCTACTGGGCGTTCCGGGTCAATTTCCGCAGCGCCAACGCGTCGGAGGAAATCACGGTGACGCCGTCGGAGCTGCGGGTGCGCCGCGTCAGCCATCGCGGCCATGTGGTGGAATGGGTGCTCAATCCGCTCTGGGTACGGCTGGACCAGACAGGCGATCCCGAATTCGGCATCGAGCGGCTTTATCTGGTCTCGCGCGGCCGCCGCGTCTCGGTCGGGCATTTTTTGGGGCCGGACGAAAAAGCAAGCTTTGCCAAGGCTTTACTGGCTGCGCTGCAGTCCGCCAAACGCGGTATTACCTACAATCCCATAACGTGAATCCGTATCGGAAATCGGGTGGTTGGAACGTCAGATGAGCCCTAAATCTGATCCCATGATGACACTCGCCATACATGACCAGCGCCTGGCCAAGCCGGGCCCCCAGAACGCCGCGCTGCGCGACTATGATTCCGTGCGCCGTGCGATCGCCTTCATCTCGGAACACTGGCGCGCGCAGCCGACCATCGAAGCGATGGCGGACGCCGCCTCGGTGACCCCTGATGAATTGCACCTGCTGTTCCGCCGCTGGGCCGGGCTGACGCCCAAGGACTTCATGCAGGCGCTGACGCTCGATCACGCCAAGGGATTGTTGCGCGACTCGGCGAGCGTCCTCGACGCCGCGCTCGACTCGGGGCTGTCGGGTCCGGGCCGGTTGCACGATCTGTTCGTGACGCATGAAGCGATGTCGCCGGGCGAATGGAAGAACGGCGGCGCCGGCATGACGCTGCGCTACGGTTTCCATCCCTCGCCGTTCGGCACTGCCATCGTGATCGCCAGCGGCCGCGGCCTTGCCGGGCTCGCCTTCGCCGATCCCGGCGAGGAGCCGGCATCTTTCGCCGACATGAAGCGGCGCTGGCCGAACGCGACCTATGTCGAGGATCGCGACGGCACGGCCGGTCTCGCGCAGCGCATCTTCGACACCAAATTGTGGCGGCCGGACCAGCCGCTGCGCGTGGTCCTGATCGGTACCGACTTCGAGGTCCGCGTCTGGGAAACCTTGCTGAAGATCCCGATGGGCCGCGCGGTCTGCTATTCCGACATCGCCAACAAGATCAAGAATCCAAAAGCCTCTCGCGCCGTTGGTGCTGCGGTCGGCCGCAACCCGGTCTCGTTCGTGGTGCCCTGCCATCGCGCACTCGGCAAGGGCGGCGCGCTCACCGGCTATCACTGGGGCATCACCCGCAAGCAGGCGATGTTGGGCTGGGAAGCCGGCCAGGTCGGATTGCATTAGATCCGTCGATTCGTAGGATGGGTGGAGCCAACGGGTCGCGCGAATGCGCGCCCGATGACAGGCTCCGCGATACCCATCAAGAGCTTGTGACGAAGCTGATGGGTTTCGCTGCGCTCTACCCATCCTACGGATTCATAGGCTCAAATAATGCAATTCGTGCGGCTCTCCTGTCTTGCACTTTCTGTTCTGGCGGCTGCATTGGTCGCCGGATTCTTCTACGCCTATCATTGCTCTGTCATGCCGGGTCTGGCGACGACCGATGCCGTATCGGCGATCAAGGCGATGCAGGGCATCAACGCGGTCGTTCGTAACGCCGTTTTCGCGTTCAGCTTTTTCGGCACGTTGGCGTTTGGAGGGCTCGCTGCCGTCCTCTTGATCGGAGCGGGCGGATGGCCGCTGGCGCTGGCCGTTCTCGGCACGGCCATTTATGACCTCGGCGCATTCTTCGTGACGCTGCGTTTCAGCGTTCCGTTGAACGAAGGTCTCGCAACGGTCGTACCGACGGCGGACAACGCTGCCGCCATCTGGCGGGCCTATCTCGAGCCCTGGATGTTCTGGAATGCGCTGCGCATGGTGATGTCCGTGCTGGCGCTGGCGGCATTCACGGCAAGCCTCGTCATGTTGATTGCTCGCGCGCCGGGCCTCCGATTTCCCATGGCTGATATGTCGACCAAGCAGAGCACCCGGCCGGAACACTGACGGCGCGCCTCGATTGACGATCGCATATCGATCGCTCACAACCACGCTGGGGTAAACAGCGAAAGGCCCGTCGATGCAGGAACGTCGTCCCGTAATGCTAGCGATATTGGATGGTTGGGGCTGGCGAGAGGATCCGGCCGACAATGCTGTGCGTCAGGCCAAAACACCGAATTTCGACCGCCTGTGGAACGCGGGTCCGCGCGCCTTCCTGAGGACGTCAGGACGGGATGTCGGGCTGCCCGATGGTCAGATGGGCAATTCCGAAGTGGGACACCTGAACATCGGCGCGGGCCGCGTCGTGATGCAGGACCTGCCGCGGATCAACGACGCCATTGTAACAGGCGAAATCAAATCCGCGACGGCGCTCACCTCCCTGGTGCAGACGCTGAAGCAGAGCGGCGGCACCTGTCACTTGATCGGGCTGGTGTCGCCGGGCGGTGTCCATTCGCATCAGGACCACGTCGCGGCACTGGCCAGGATCCTCGCCGAGCATGGCGTGCCGGCGGTCGTACACGCGCTCACGGACGGACGCGATACGCCGCCGAGATCGGGGGCCGATGATTTGAAGCGGCTAAGCGCTGCGCTGCCGCCACAGGTTCCGATCGCAACCGTTGTCGGGCGATATTATGCGATGGACCGCGACAAGCGCTGGGAACGCGTTGGCAAAGCCTATGACGCCATCGTCGAGGCCGAAGGCCCGCATTTTGCCGACGCGCAATCGGCCATATCAGATGCCTATGCGCATGATGTCACCGACGAGTTCGTCGTGCCGTCGGTGATCGGCAATTACGCCGGCATCAAAGATGGCGACGGCGTGCTGAGCTTCAACTTTCGCGCTGATCGCGTCCGCGAGATTCTTGGTGCGATGCTCGATCCGTCATTCGACGGCTTCAAACGCGGACGCAGCGTCCGATACGCCGCCGCCGTTGGAATGACGCAGTACAGCGCTGATCTGGACAGGCTGATGCAGACGATATTTCCGCCGCAGGCGTTTCCAAACATCCTGGGCGAAGTCACCGCAGCGGCAAACCGGACGCAAGTGCGGATGGCCGAAACGGAGAAATATCCGCACGTCACCTATTTTCTCAACGGTGGACGGGAAGAACCTTTTCCCGGCGAAGACCGCATCATGGTGCCATCGCCCAAGGTCGCGACCTATGACCTGCAACCGGAGATGTCGGCTGTCGAGCTGACGGTGAAGGCCGTGGAGGCAATCGACTCGGGCAAGTATGACCTGATCGTCCTGAACTACGCCAATCCGGACATGGTCGGCCACTCGGGAAACCTGGCGGCTGCGATCAAGGCGGTGGAGACCGTCGATACCGCGCTCGGGAAAATCTCGGAGGCGATCGAGCGATCCGGCGGCGCGCTGCTGGTCACGGCCGATCACGGCAACTGCGAAATGATGCGCGACCCCGCAACTGGCGGTCCGCATACGGCGCACACGACGAACCCGGTGCCCCTGCTGCTGCAGGGCGGCGGCGACGTGACGTTAGCGGAAGGCCGGCTGGCGGATATTGCGCCGACACTGCTCGACCTGATGCAATTGCCGAAACCGGCTGACATGACCGGCATCTCGTTGCTGCGCCCGAACAAGCAAGGGTAAAGCGTGATTTAGGTTGCGCGGACCACTCGCTTCCTATCGCGTCATCCCCGGGATGAACGCAATTGCGTTCACCCGTAGGTGCGCTCGGCGGCGCAATTGCGCCGCTGGCTTGCGCGCCCTCGAAGGATGGAAGCGACTGCGGCCATCCTTCGAGGCTCACCCAGCGGTGCAAGTGCACCGCAAGGCTCGCGCCTCAGGATGACGTCTGTGGGCTTCGCATTCGGCGCGTCGTCGAACTTCAGAAGTCGCCGAGGCCCAGCACATCGGCCATCGAATACAGGCCGGGCGTCTTGCCCTGCGCCCACAACGCCGCCTTGACCGCGCCTTGCGCAAACATGGTGCGGTCCTCGGCGCGGTGGGTCAGCTCGATGCGTTCCATCGCGCCGGCGAAGATTACGCTGTGTTCGCCGGTGACGGTGCCGCCGCGCAGCGCCGCAAAACCGATATCGCCGGCCTTGCGCGCGCCGGTAATGCCGTCGCGTCCGCGCGCCGAATGCAGATGCAGGTCGATGCCGCGGCCCGCGGCGGCGGCCTCACCCAGCATGAGCGCGGTGCCCGACGGCGCATCGACCTTGGCCTTGTGATGCATCTCGAGGATCTCGATGTCGAAATCGGTATCCAGCGATTGCGCGACGCGCTTCACGAGGGCCGCCAGCAGATTGACGCCGAGGCTCATATTGCCTGATTGCACGACGATGGCACGGGACGTCACGCTCTTGATCACGGCCATGTCGGAGCTCGACAACCCCGTGGTTCCGACCACGTGCACCAGCTTCCGTTCGGCGGCGATCGCCACATTGGCGATGGTGGCGGCGGGAACCGTGAAATCGAGAATGCCGTCGGCGTTCGCCGTGAGCGCCCAGAGATCGGCAGAGAGTTTGACGCCGTTTTCGGGCAGGCCGGCGAGGATGCCGGAATCCTTGCCCAGCAGTTCCGAACCCGGCGCCTCCAGCGCGCCGGCAAGCACCGCACCTGACGTCTCCGAAATGACGCGCACCAGCGCCCGGCCCATCCGGCCGCCGGCTCCAGCTACGATCAAACGCATGTCGGCCATGGCTTCACCTCTTCAAGCCCTATAGCGGGATGGGGACATTCCGGCAACCGATCAGGCCCAAGTCCGTCGTCATGGCCGGGCTTGGCCCTGGCATCCACCTCTTAGCTTTGGGCGCGCAACAGAGACGTGGATGGCCGTGACAAGCCCGGCCATGACGAGAAAACGAGACGCTAGGGCTGCGGGCCGTCATAGCCTTCGATCACGATCAGCTCGGCAATCGAGTGCGGTTGTCGAACCTTGATGTTGGCCTGGTATTCCGGCGAGTTATAGCAGGCCATCGCCGCCTCATAGCTGTCGAACTCGATCACCACGTTGCGCGAGCGGCTTTGGCCCTCGACGCCGGTGAACGTGCCGCCGCGGACGACGTAGCGCCCGCCGAACTTCTTGAAGATCGCGAGATTGGCGGCCGCATAGGGCTTGTAGCCCTCGTCATCGTGAACGTCGACGCGACCGATCCAGTATCCCTTGGCCATCTTGTTCTCCCGTTTCTTAGTCTCGCTGATTGATTACGCCAGCGCCTGCGCGATTTCTTCTTGAATGGCATCCGCGGCGGCTTTGGGGTCGGCCGCCTCGGTGACCGGCCGTCCCACCACCAGATAATCCGCGCCGGCAGCAATGGCGCGCGCCGGTGTCATGATGCGTTTCTGGTCGCCGGTCGCAGAGCCCGCGGGCCGGATGCCCGGCGTTACCAGGTTCATCTGGTGGCCGACGATCTTGCGCAAGGAAGCCGCCTCTTCCGGCGAACTCACCAGCCCGTCGACGCCAAGCACCTGCGCCTGCTGGGCCCGCGCCTCGACCAGATCGGAGACGTTGAGGCGATAGCCGGCGGCATGCAGATCGCCGTCGTCATAGGAGGTCAGCACCGTGACGGCGAGGATTTTCAGGCTCGAGCCCTCGCGCGCTTCGACCGCCGCCTTCATGGTCTGCGGATAGGCGTGCACGGTGAGAAATGTCGCGCCGAGTTTGGCGACGCTCTCGACACCGCGTGCAACGGTGTTGCCGATATCGTGCAGCTTGAGATCGACGAACACTTTCTTGCCCGCACCGGATAATTGACGGACCAGCGGCAAGCCGCCGGCATAGGCCAGCTGATAGCCGATCTTGTAGAATGTCACGCTGTCGCCGAGCCGCGCCACCATCGCTTCGGCCTCGGCGACGCCGGGCAGATCGAGCGCCACAATCAACCGGTCTTTCGGAGCGATACTGGCAGGCTGCATGTCACCTCACATCATGCGTTGGGAATGGTCGATCAGCTGCCGCACCAGCGCTTGCAGCGCCTCGAAATCGGCAGGATGTTTCAGACGGTCCATCTCGTCATAGGCCTGCTCCGCGAACGACAATGCGAGCTGGTTCGGAACCACGCTGGCGTGGCAGGCCGACAGAATGAGGCGCAGCGCCGCCAGCGCGCGCGTGCCGCCGAGCCGCCCGCCCGAGGCCGATGCGATCGCAAACACGGCGCCGCGAAACACCTGGCCGCGGGTTTCGTGCGGGTCCTGCACCCGGCTGATCCAGTCGATGGTGTTTTTCACCAGCGCGGGCACCGACGAATTATATTCCGGCGTCACGATCAGGACGCCATGATGGGCTGATATCATGCGCTTCAGATTGACCGCGTGCTTCGGCACGCCGGACTTCGCCTGCAGGTCGCCGTCATAGATCGGCAACGGAAAATCCGACAGCGAAATACGCGTCACTTCGGCGCCGGATAGCGCCAGCTCACGGCTGGCCGCGGCCGCCAGCCTCGCATTGTGCGAGCCTGTGCGAAGCGATCCCGGGATCACGAGGATTTTCAGCGCGGACATATTTTATAAATCGCGGTTCGGGCCAAACCCGCCGCGCAGACGCGGGCGAGCATTTTCGTCGAAAATGCTCTTAACTAATATTTGGCGCGTATTCTATGCGCAAAACCGGCTTCCGCTTTTGCGGAATACGCGCGGTATCAGCCCTTGCGATACACCCAGACCCGGGCGGGCGGAAGGTTCATCCAGATCCGCTCGGAAGCTTCTGTGGACACACCAGGCAGCGATTTCGGGATCGGCGGCGCAACCGAATAGGTGAACTGCACGAAGGGCGCCCCGGGTGCGAGCGCCGTAAAGGCGTCGCGGATCAGTTTGAGGCGCGTCAGCATCGGCTTTGTGACCAGCGGCAGGCCGGAGACCACGGCCGAGGCCGGC
The DNA here is from genome assembly GCF_018130065.1 of Bradyrhizobium sp. AUGA SZCCT0158. GTDB lineage: Bacteria > Pseudomonadota > Alphaproteobacteria > Rhizobiales > Xanthobacteraceae > Bradyrhizobium. The sequence continues at coordinate 55,988 of NZ_JAFCME010000005.1, forward strand.
ACGTCGAGAACCTTCAACAGCGAGTCGCGAAGTTTGTAGGCGTCGCCCTGCACCACCTTCGCGTGCGGGTAACGGTCGCGCAGCAGCGCGCAGAAGCCCGGATTGTATTCAACCAGCACGAGACGCTTCTGATCGACGCCATGTTCGATCAGCGCGTTGGTGATCGCGCCGGTGCCGGGGCCAAGTTCGACGACCGGTCCTTTCGAATCGACGTCGACATATTGCGCCATGGTGCGTGCGAGCAGCTTGCTGGACGGCATCACCGCGCCCATGTGCAGCGGCTTTTCGATCCATGAACGGAGAAAGCGCACCTCGTCGTCAAGACGGAGAGGCTTCTTCAACGCACGCACGGACGATTGCAGAGGCATGTCGCTACCAGGCGGGGACCGCGAACGGGCGGTTATGTCAGAAAACGGTCATAAAGAGGTATAGGTCGCAGCTCTTATGGTCAAGCAAAAGGCTTACTGCGGGGCAGCGCGGCTACCGAAGAAGTCCTTGACCTTAGTGAAGAAACCCGCCGCTTCCGGCTGGGTCGCACCCGACGACAGCTTTTCGAACTCGGCCAGCAATTCCTGCTGCTTCTTGGTCAGATTCTGCGGCGTTTCGACCATCACCTGGACATACATGTCGCCGGTCTGGCGCGAACGGAGCACCGGCATGCCTTTTGATGCGATGCGGAATCGCCGGCCGGACTGTGTTCCCGACGGCACCTTCACCTTGGTCTTGCCCTTGTCGATGGTCGGCACCTCGAATTCGCCGCCAAGGGCGGCCGCCACCATCGAGATCGGGACCCGGCAATGCAGGTCGGCGCCGTCGCGCTGGAAGAATTCGTGGGTTGCCAGCGACAGGAAAATATAGAGATCGCCGGGCGGTCCGCCGCGGACGCCGGCCTCGCCCTCGCCGGCGAGGCGAATGCGGGTGCCGTCTTCGACGCCTTGCGGAATGTTGACCGACAGGGTCCGGTCGCGCGTCACCCGGCCCGAGCCCGCGCAGGAGGGACAGGGGTCTTCAATCATCTGGCCGCGGCCCTGACAGCCCGGACAGGTTCGTTCCAGCGTGAAGAAGCCCTGGGCTTGCCGCACCCTTCCCTGCCCGCCGCATAGCGAACAGGTCTTCGGCTTGGTGCCGGCCTTGGCGCCGGTGCCGGAGCAGGACTCGCAAGTGACCGAAACCGGAATCTCGATTTGGGCGGTCTTGCCGAGGAAGGCTTCCTCCAGCGTGATTTCCATATTGTAGCGCAGGTCGGCGCCGCGCTCGCGGCCGCCGCCACCGCGCCCGCGTTGTCCGGCCATGCCGAACAGATCCTCGAAAATATCCGAGAATGAAGAGGCGAAGCCGGCGCCGAATCCGGGCCCGCCGCCACCCATGCCCTGCTCGAACGCCGCGTGGCCGTAGCGGTCATAGGCGGCGCGTTTGTCGCCGTCTTTCAGGACCTCATAGGCTTCGTTGATTTCCTTGAACTTCACTTCGCTGGAAGCATCGCCCGGATTCTTGTCCGGATGCCATTTCATCGCGAGCTTGCGGAAGGCGGCCTTGAGCTTGGAATCGTCCGCGCTCCGTTCGACTTCAAGGGTTTCATAATAGCAGCGCTTGGTGGACATCCGTCAGATCCGTCCGAATTTCGTCTTCATGCCGCAAGGGTGCATTTTTGAGGATGCCGCCTTGCGCTTAACGAAAAATGACCCTCACCCATCGAGACGCAGCCGGCGCTCTTTGGTGTGAGGGTCATGATCGAAAGCCCGCTTATGCCGACTTCTTGTTGTTCTTGTCGTCGTCGACCTCGGTGAACTCCGCGTCGACGACGTCATCCTTGGCCGCATCCTTCTTGGCGTCGGCTTCGGCCTGCTGCTTGTACATGGCCTCGCCGAGCTTCATCGAAGCCTGCGCCAGCGTGTTGGTCTTGGCCTTGATCGCCTCGGCGTCGTCGCCCTTCAGCGCTTCCTTGAGGTCGCTGACGGCGTCCTCGATGGAACGGCGCTCGCTCTCCTCGACCTTCGAACCGTGTTCGGCCAGCGCCTTCTCGGTGGAATGCACCAGGCTGTCGGCATGGTTCTTGGCGTCGACCGCCTCGCGGCGCTTCTTGTCCTCGGCCGCATTGGCCTCGGCGTCCTTGACCATCTTCTGGATGTCGGCGTCCGACAGGCCGCCGGAGGCCTGAATCCGGATCTGCTGTTCCTTGCCGGTGGCCTTGTCCTTGGCCGAAACGTTGACGATGCCGTTGGCGTCGATGTCGAACGTCACCTCGATCTGCGGCATGCCGCGCGGCGACGGCGGAATGCCCATCAGGTCGAACTGGCCGAGCACCTTGTTGTCGGCCGCCATTTCACGCTCGCCCTGGAAGACGCGGATGGTGACAGCGCTCTGGTTGTCCTCGGCGGTCGAGAACACTTGGCTCTTCTTGGTCGGGATCGTGGTGTTGCGATCGATGATGCGGGTGAACACGCCGCCCAGCGTCTCGATGCCCAGCGACAGCGGGGTCACGTCGAGCAGCAGCACGTCCTTGACGTCGCCCTGCAGCACGCCGGCCTGGATCGCCGCGCCGATGGCGACGACTTCGTCCGGGTTGACGCCCTTGTGCGGCTCCTTGCCGAACAGCTGCTTCACCACCTCCTGAACCTTCGGCATGCGCGTCATGCCGCCGACCAGCACCACTTCGCCGATCTCGGCGGCGGTGAGGCCCGCATCCTTCAGCGCCTTGCGGCACGGCTCGATGGTCTTCTGGACGAGGTCGTCGACCAGCGCCTCGAACTTCGAGCGGGTCAGCTTCATCGTCAGATGCTTCGGACCGGTCTGATCGGCCGTGATGAACGGCAGGTTGATTTCGGTCTGCGTGGTCGAGGACAATTCGATCTTGGCCTTTTCGGCGGCCTCTTTCAGGCGCTGCAAGGCAAGCTTGTCGTTGCGCAGGTTGATGCCCTGCTCCTTCTGGAACTCATCGGCCAGATAGCTGACGAGCCGCATGTCGAAGTCTTCACCGCCGAGGAACGTGTCGCCGTTGGTGGACTTCACCTCGAACACGCCGTCGCCGATCTCGAGAATCGAGACGTCGAAGGTGCCGCCGCCGAGGTCGTACACCGCAATGGTGCCGGCCTTGGTCTTGTCGAGGCCGTAGGCGAGCGCGGCCGCGGTCGGCTCGTTGATGATGCGCAGCACTTCAAGGCCGGCGATCTTGCCGGCGTCCTTGGTGGCCTGACGTTGCGCGTCGTTGAAATAGGCGGGAACCGTGATGACGGCCTGCTCGACCTTCTGGCCGAGATGGGCTTCCGCGGTCTCTTTCATCTTCTGCAGGATGAAGGCGGAGACCTGCGAGGGTGAGTAGGTCTTGCTGTCGGCTTCGACCCAGGCGTCGCCGTTCGATGCCTTGACGATTTTATAGGGGACGAGCTTCTTGTCCTTCTCGACCATCGGGTCGTCATAGCGGCGGCCGACGAGGCGCTTGACCGCGAAGAAGGTGCGCTCGGGATTGGTCACCGCCTGACGCTTGGCAGGCTGGCCGACGAGGCGCTCGCCATCATCGCTGAAAGCGACGATCGACGGCGTCGTGCGCATACCCTCTGCGTTCTCGATGACTTTAGCTGTCTTGCCATCCATTACGGCGACGCACGAATTGGTGGTGCCGAGATCGATCCCAATGACCTTTCCCATGGTCCTCATATCCTTCTTTTTGCGGCAGGTTGGCTGGGCCCTGGACGGCGCACCTAACCGAACCCCCAACGATCAATTACTCGCGATATTGCGACGGTGAGCCTCATATAGGAGGGGGGGTCCTGCCCGCAAGGACCGAACGCAACCTTAGGGCCTGAAAATGCTGACGTTTGAAAGATTGTGTCAGCTCAGGGCAGGTCAAGGTTCAGTCCTGGTTCAGGCCGCCAGCCGTGTTAACAAATCGGCAAGGAGGTGAGCGCGCACTCATCACCACGTCCGAAAATCAGCCCAGTTCGTGATCGCGGCCAGCGCGGTATTTGGCCGCTGCGCGGACCTGACCGGCGGTCCGGCACGCCGCCGAAACCGCCCGAAAACGTTTGGCTAGCTGCCATATCGCGCTAAAATTCCGGTGTTTCGGGACGTGACGAGGGAACGGACGCCCGCCCTGCCCTGTTGCAGGGACATCAAAACCGCTAAAAGCGGGCTGACTGAACCCACGCCCTCGAACCCTTGAGGGCTGCGCTGGCCGACCATTGAGCCGCCTCAAAGTAAACCCGGTAGACCCTTCATGAAGCCTGTTCGATACCTCGCTGCGTTTGCCCTTACCATCGCCGCGACCTGCGCTGCGTTCGCCGCCGACCCGGTCTTTCCGCCGGGTGCGCGGGTCGGCATGACGCCGCTGGTCGGCCTGGCCAAAGCCAGATCATTCGTCGGCTTCGAGACCGAGGATCAGGGCGTCAAGGTGCTGGTGGCGGACCTGCCCGCCGAGGCCTATGGCGAGGTCGCCAATGCTTTCAAGGCAAACCCCGGCGGCACCGGCGGCATCAAGCCGGAGAGCATCGAGACGGCGGCGGGGCTCGCCTATTACACCGCTGAGAACGCCAAGGACGGCGCCACCAATGTCCGGCGCTACTCGATGATCGTGCCGGGTCCGACCTTCTCCGGCTACGTCGCCGTGCAGGTGCCGGAGAATGCCTCCCGGATCTACACCGACGACGCCATACGCCAGATGTTCGCTTCCGCCGTGATCCGAAACGAAGTTCCGGTCGATGAGCAGCTCGGCCTGATGCCGTTCAGGATGGCCGAGCTCAGCAATTTCAAGACGGTCCGCACGCTGGCGCCGGGCGCAGCCCTGATCATTGCCGACGGCGACGAAAAAAGCGGTTTTGAAACCGCGCCCTTCATGATCGTCGGCCTGGTCGGATCCGCGCCGGCGCAGCCCGACGACCGCGGACGTTTCGCCCAGCAAATGGCGACGACGATTCCCGGCGTACGCGACGGGCGGATCACGATGTCGGAGGCGGTCCGCATCGACGGCCAGCCCGGATACGAAACCCGCATCGAAGCCACCAGCGGCAAGGACAATACGCCGGTGACGATCGTGCAATGGTTGCGATTCGGCGGCCAGAATTCGCTGCGCATCATCGGCAGTTCGCCGCGCGAGGGTTGGACCACCGCGTTCACGCGTTTCCGCGCCGTGCGTGACGGAATTCGCCCGCGCTGATGATGCCCGATAGCTCGCAAATCGAGGCCAGTGGCTATGACGAACAAAGCAATCATTGCGATTGCGGTCGCAATTTCGCTCACGGCCGGCCCATCATTCGGACAGCAAGCCGATGACGATGCAGCATTGCAGCAGTACTTGTCGGATTTTCGGGCCTGCGTCCGGTCAAATGCCGCCGAAGTCTATGCCCTCGGCATCAGGGCAACAAACGATGCGGAAGAGATTTTTCGCGAGCGATGCACACCCACGCTTAATGACCTCTTCGGATCAATCAGGTTGAACGAGCCCGCTACGTCGGCAAGTCAGAAACTGAAACTGCCGGCCGGGGCTCTTCGTCCCGGAATCCTCCGCATCACGGCGCGAGAGGAATGGGCTGCTTTCCTTCATAGCGCGAGCGCCAAGTGAGACACTCTTGGATAACAGCTCGCAAGCAACCAATTTGCGCTAGCAAGCCCTAAATTTCGGGCTTACGTTCGTATACGGATAGAACTAAGCTTCTCGCCGTCGGGTTCGCTACGTGGGAGGCGCACATGCTGAATCGCAGGCTGCTTATGACGAGTCTCGGCGCTACGACAATTGTGGCCCTTGGACCAAGTACCTCTTTGGCCGCGTCGATCAAGCCCGACAATGCGTCGGCGTTGCTGGTGATCGACGTTCAGAACTGCTTCCTGCCGGGCGGCAGCCTTGCGGTGAAAGATGGCGACCAGGTCGTTCCCGTCATCAACCGCATCGCCAAGAGCTTTGCCAACGTCGTGCTGACGCAGGACTGGCACACATCAGGCCACGTCTCGTTTGCCACCACGCATTCCGGCAAGAAGCCGTTCGAGACGATCGACCTGCCCTACGGCAAGCAGGTGCTGTGGCCCGATCACTGCGTGCAGGGCACCGAGGGCGCCGCGCTGTCAAAGGATCTCTCGATCCCCCATGCCGGCCTCGTCATCCGCAAGGGCTCCAACAAGGACGTCGACAGCTATTCGGCCTTCACCGAAGCCGACGGCAAGACCACGACGGGGCTTGCCGCCTATTTGAAGGCCCGCAAGGTGGAACGCGTGTTTCTCGCTGGTCTCGCCACTGACTTCTGCGTGGCATGGAGCGCGCTCGACGCCCGCAAGGCCGACTTTGAGACTTATGTCGTCGAAGACGCTTGCCGCGGCATCGACACCCAGGGCTCGCTCGCGAAAGCCTGGGCCGATATGAGCGCAGCCGGCGTCAAGCGCATCCAGTCCAGCGATATCGCCGCTTAAAGTAGAGCGTTCTCTCGCGAGAGAGCACAATGTCGGATTTAGGCGCACCGCTCGCGTTCGAAATGATCCGCCGTGCACCCTCACAGCGCACGGCCGGCCTGATCACGGGAATGACGGGCTACCGCGAGACCGCGCTTGGCCGATTTTCGCAGCGTGAAGCCGCGCACCTGATCGTGCCGCTGATCATCAGCCTCGGCAGCCCGTTCCTGATCGCGCTCGGCCGAAAGCCCGATGCGGCCGACCGCCAGCCGAGCTTCGCCGCGGGCCTCTATGCCGGGCCTGTTCATATCGAGTCCGATGGCGGCGCCGAATGCGTGCAGGTGGATTTTACCCCGCTCGGCGCCTATCGCTTCTTCGGCGGGGGCGTGGTCGACCTCGTCGCGCGAATGGTCGATATGTCGGACGTGCTCGGCCGCGAGGGCCGGCAATTGCGCGAGCGGCTGGGCGCGACGGCGTGCTGGCAGCACCGCTTCGACCTGCTCGAAGACTTCATCGCCGGCCGCGCCAATCATCTGCCGTCGCCAGAGATCGCGTTCGCCTGGCGTCGGCTGGCGCTGACCGCGGGCGGCGCGCGGATTGCGGCGCTGGCCGGTGAAATCGGCTGGAGCCGCAAACATCTGGTCGAGCGTTTTCGATCCGAGCTTGGCCTCGCGCCCAAATCAATCGCGCGCATGATGCGCTTTCACCGGGCCTGCCGGCTGGCGCGCAGCGGGACGGCTCCGGGCTGGGCCGGGATTGCCGCCGAGAGCGGCTTTGCCGACCAGGCCCATCTGGTCCGCGAATTCGGCGAACTGGCGGGCGAGACGCCGACGGCCTGGGCGAAGCGGCTGGCGCTGATCGACAGCCGGCTGACGCGCCCGAACGAAGCGTTTTCGGACTGGTAACAAATCTTCAAGCCTACGCCACGCCGTATCAGCATACTGACACGGTGAAGCCAAAAGGTACGGAGTTTGTCCATGACCAATGCCAACGACGCGCAGCGCATCTATCCGACGATGCGCTGCAGGGATGCCGATGCGATGATCCGCTGGCTCAAGGATGTGCTGGGTTTCACCGAGCATGTCGTCTACCGCAGCGACGGCGTGGTGCAGCACGCGCAACTTGCCTGCGGCGCTTCGCTGCTGATGCTCGGTCAGGCCCGCGACGATGAGTACGGCAAGTTGGTCGGCGACATCTCTGGCCGGCGCACCGACGCGCTTTATGTCGCCGTCGAGGACCCCGACGCGTTGTGCGCAAAGGTCAAGGCATCAGGCGCCAAGATCGAAATGGAACTGCACAACACCGACTACGGCAGCCGCGATTTCGCCTGCCGGGATCCGGAAGGCAATCTCTGGAGCTTTGGCACCTACTGGCCGAAGGCGCACGAGAAGCCGATGGATGCGTAAGTCGGATCGACTCTTTCGCCTCAGGTCGTGATGTCGGCGGCGGGCGCCGCCTTGGCGCCGCCCTTGGACACGCCGACCAGCGCCGGGCGCAGCACGCGCTCGCCGATCATGAAGCCGGCCTGCACCACCTGCACCACGGTGCCCGCCGGCACCGACGTGTCAGGGACTTCGTACATCGCCTGCTGGAAGTTCGGATTGAACTTCTCGCCGGACGGATCGAATTTCTTGACGCCGTTTTTCTCCAGCGTGTTGAGCAGCGACCGTTCGGTCAGCTCGACGCCTTCGATGAACGCCTTCAGCGCCGGGTCGGCCGATTCCTTCATTTCAGCGGGAACCGCATCCAGCGCACGTTGCAGATTGTCGGCGATGTCGAGAATGTCGCGCGCGAAGCCGGTGATTCCGTAAGCCCGCGCATCGGCAACTTCCTTGGCGGTGCGTTTGCGCAGATTTTCCATCTCCGCCAGCGTGCGCAGCATCTTGTCGCGCGCTTCAGCCGCTTCCTTCGTCAACGCCTCGACCGATCCTTCTTCGGGATCGTCGGGCATGATGTAGGGCTTTGAGACCACGGGCTCGCTCGGCGCCGCCGCGTCATCATTCGGCCGGTTGGGATCGGTCATAAGTCTGCCTTCTCAAAAGAACCGTTCGGGTAAATGGGGATTTGCTGCCCGGGATATCGTGCTTTAGCGGGCGAAAATCAAGCGTTCCATGGCGTTTTCGAGCGATACCTGCACCGGACCTGATCCGGGGCGGGCCCCGGTTCGCGCCAGGAAAGGCGTCAAAACAACAAAGCGGAGCTTTTTTCGGGCCGGATCAACCACCCAGCATCCGGCTGACGATGCGCGCGGCATAGTCCACCGTCGGAATCACCCTTGCATAGTTGAGCCGCGTCGGACCGATCACGCCGAGCACCCCGACGATGCGGCCCGCGGCGTCGCTATAGGGCGCGATGATGGTGGAGGAACCGGACAGTGAGAACAGCTTGTTCTCCGACCCGATGAAGATCCGCACGCCCTCGGCGCGTTCGGCGCGACCGAGCAGATCGATGACGCCGCGCTTGGTCTCGAGATCGTCGAACAGCGATTTCACGCGCTCGAGATCCTCCAGCGCATGCAGATCCTCGAGCAGATTGGCGTGGCCGCGCACGATCAATTGGCGGTCCTCGCTTTCGCCGCCGGACCAGCTCGCGATGCCGGCCGCGATGATCTTCTGCGTCAGCTGATCGAGTTCGGCGCGGCTTTGCGTCAGCGCGGTTTCGAGTTCGAGGCGCGATTCGGCAAGGGTGCGGCCGCGAATGCGGGAATTGAGGAAATTGCTGGCTTCCGTCAGCGCCGACGAGGGAACGCCGGGCGGCAGGGTCAGCACGCGGTTTTCGACCTGGCCGTCTTCGCTGACCAGCACCACCAGCGCGCGTTCCGGCTCCAGCCGCACGAATTCGATGTGCTTCAGCCGCGAATTGGATTTCGCTGTCAGCACCACCGCGGCGGCGCGGGTCAGGCCCGACAGCCGCGTCAGGGCTTCGCCGAGCGCCGCCTCGACCGACTGCGCGCGGCCGACGGAGGCAAGCTGGGTCTGGATCGACTGCCGCTCGTCTTCGGTGAGGTCGCCGACCTGCATCAAGGCGTCGACAAAGAAGCGCAGGCCGAGTTCCGTGGGCAGCCGCCCGGCGGAGGTATGCGGCGCGTAGATCAGGCCGAGCTGTTCGAGGTCCGACATCACGTTGCGCACCGAGGCCGGCGACAGCGGCATCGCGATCAGGCGCGAGATGTTGCGCGAGCCGACCGGCTCGCCGGTGGCGAGGTAACTCTCGACGATTTGACGAAAAATGTCGCGCGAACGCTCATTGAGCTGGGCCAGCCCGGCATTCGGCGCAATCAGGCCAATCGGATCGTGGTGGGCCACCAGTTACTCCCTCGCTAAGCCTCTAATCTGTCTATCCGGAGGCCCGGTGACAAGCACGCATTTGGGAGGCGGTCTTGGGTGTTATGGACCGTTTGGTTCTGGAGGCTTTTGGGGATTGGAACAGCGTGTTCCGCTCGATTGGCGCTGCTCAGGCTACTGGGGCACCTCCTGCCCGACCGTCGCCGATGAGGCAGCGGGTGCCGGTTTCACCGACGCTTCCTCGTCGGCGTCACTCGTTGTAATGGTGGCTACGACATCGCCGGCCATCGTTTCAAGCAATGCGACCTCGTTTTCTTCCAGGGTGCGGGGTTCGGAGTCGAGAATGCATAGCGCTCCGATTACCAGACCGTCCGCTGCGCGTAGCGGCGCCCCGGCGTAGAAGCGCATGTCCCATTGCTTGATCGTCTCGTTATCGGCAAAGCGCGGATCGCGCTCGATATCCGAAATCACCAACGTCCCGTCGTTGGCTACAACGTAGTTGCAGATCGCGTGTTCGCGGTCCATCGGCAGCAGCGTTCCTGCATCGTCGGTGATCGCAGCTGGCAATTTTCCACTTTGTCCGACGAAGTATTCGCGCTCCTTGTCGATGGTGGTGATCACGGCAACGCTGGTGTTGAACACGTCGGCCGCTCGCTTGGCGAGTGCATCCAGGGCTTCGCGCTTGTCCCCTTCCAACACCCCGGTCGCTTTCAGCGCGTCGACACGCTCTGCGTCATTGTCAGGCACGGCGGCCTGTTGGGCTGCCTTGGCCTCTTCAGGATCGACGATGCGGTGAATACGGCGAACCGCCTCCTCAACCGAAGTCACGGCGGCATCGGCTTTGAGCGTTTCAAGAGATTCGTCGGTCAACAGTTCCGGCGGCGCGTTCCATAGCGCTAGAACGATGCGCACATCCGGCCATCGTCTTCGCAGCCGCCGGCAGGCGTGGCGAGCGGGGATCGCTGGATCCGGCGCAAAATAACTGAGGCATACAATGTCCGCGCCCTTCAGATCGAGCTTGGCCAGATAGTCGGCATTGACGCTTGCAGCGGGTTGGGAAGCTGCGGCGATCCCTTCGAAAGCGAGCGCATGGGCCAGCATCTCGCCGCCGAGGGCATCGATTTCCCATTTCCCTCCGATGCACAGGACCCTGGGCTTTGCCTCCGGACTCAGGGAGGAGGGGTATTCGTCTCTCAGATCGTCGAGCAGCGTGTCCATTCCGCTTGCCAGGCGCAGGCGGTGCTCGGCGCTTGCGTTCTGGAGATACTCCTCGCTTGCCAGACGAAGGACCTCAATGCCGATTGCGTCGTAGAATGATATGACCGAAGATTTTTCGATCTCGGCGCTTGCGATCTCGACAGCTTCGTCGGCATCATTTGCAATCAGCCGCTGATAGATGCGGGCCGGAACATCCAGTGCAGGCGCCGAGCCGAGCATGGTGTTGAGGAAGCGGAACTGCGGCAGATTGCGCCCGAGGACCAGCAGACAAACCGTGAGAGGGGTAGAGAGGATCAGCCCCACGGGCCCCCAAAGCGCTGTCCACAATATCGCCGAGGCGATGAGCGATATCGCCGACAAGCCGGTGCTGGATCCATATAGCAGCGGCTCGACGATGTTGTTGCTGATCAACTCGAGGATGACGATCAGCGCAACGGTCCAGAGTAGCATGCTCCAGCCGCTGTCGACGGCAAAGGCGAGCGCGATCGGAAAGATCGCAGCAATCAGCGGGCCGAGATAGGGGACGAAGCGCATGACCGCGCCCACGGCGCCCCACAGCAGGGCGCCTGGTACACCGATGAACCAGAGGCCGGCCGCTAGCGGCACGCCGTAGCTGATATTTACGAGTAACTGCATCAGGAGATATCTGCTGATACGCGCGCCAGCCTCCTGAATCGCATCGGTCGAACGATGAAAGTTCCCACCCAACAGGCGCAGAAACCGGTCGCGAAGGTCGCCAATATCAAGCAGCGCCAGAAAGACGAAGATCAGGATGATGCCGGCGGTGGCCAGAGGCTCCGCTGACCGCACAAGCCAGGCAAATGCCTGCTCGAACGGCGTTTGCGGCGTGGGGACGATTTCGACGCGCTGCGGGACGGGCCCGTCCGCGGGTTTATCGTCCTTTGACTGCACCTCCTTCTGCAAGCGTTCGACGGTTGTCAGCACACCGTCGAACATTCCCGGTGCTTTGAGATTCTGGCGCAGATCCGACAGCTTCGTCAGTATCGTCGATTGATAGGCCGGCAATTCGACCGCGATCGAACGGACCTGGGCGCCGAGAACGACGCCCAGTCCTACCAAAGCGCACACGACGGTCACCATGACCAGACTCGTCGCGAGCAGTCTCGGCAAGCCTAGTCGGACAAACCAGGTGACCGGCGGATTCAGTGCGAACGTGATCAGGAAGGCGATCGCGAGCGGTATGAGGATTTCGCGGCCGTAATACAGGCCGGCAAGCAGGACTGCGGCCGACACCAGGGCGGCGGCAACTTTCACAATATTCAGTTCGCGAGACGTAACGGAATCCCCCCGGGCCTTGCCGGGTGGTGGAAGGGCCGGGGCTGTAGACGCATTAGACATTTTGGTCAGCCTCACACGCAAACGCGAACGGACCCGGCAAGTTCCCATGATGCCATCTCGTGAGCAGCTCCTGCGGGCGGGGATTCCGACCACGGGAAAGTCTCTGAGCGCACAGATGGGCGAAGCCGATCGAGTATTCAGACGGTTTTGGCGTGGCAAAGGCCTTGCCGCTGCCCGCTCCCCCTCCTACAAGCACCGCGAACCGCTTTTACTTGATTTTCCGGAGGATTCCCCATGCGGCCAAGCCGCCGTGCGCCCGATGAGCTGCGTCCCGTGTCGCTGGAACGCGGCGTCGTCAAATACGCCGAAGGTTCCTGCATGGTGAAATTCGGCGATACCCATGTGCTGGTCACGGCTACGCTGGAAGAACGCCTGCCGCCCTGGCTCAAGGGTCAGGGCCGCGGCTGGGTCACCGCCGAATACGGCATGCTGCCCCGCGCCACGCTGGAACGCACCCGCCGCGAGGCCGCGGCCGGCAAACAGGGCGGCCGCACCGTCGAAATCCAGCGCCTGATCGGGCGCTCCTTGCGCGCGGCTGTCGACCTCGAAGCGCTCGGCGAGCGTCAGATCACGGTCGATTGCGACGTGATCCAGGCCGATGGCGGCACCCGCACCGCCTCGATAACGGGCGCATGGGTGGCGCTGGCCGACTGCATCTCCTGGATGAAGAGCCGCAACATGTTGAAAGCCAATGTGCTCCGCGACAATGTCGCGGCGATCTCCTGCGGCATCTATCAGGGTACGCCGGTGCTCGACCTCGATTATGCCGAGGATTCCGAGGCCGATACCGACGCCAATTTCGTCATGACGGGCGACGGCCGCATCATCGAGGTGCAGGGCACCGCCGAAAAGACGCCGTTCTCGCAGGACGAGTTCCTGGCGCTGATGGCGCTGGCGCGCAAGGGCGTCGCGCGTCTGGTGGACTTGCAAAAGATGGCCGTCGCGTAGTCTGATTGATCATGCACCGTCGAATCACAGGCCGCCTGGTGATCGCGACCCACAATCTTGGCAAGCTTGCCGAGATGCGCGAATTGCTGGCGCCGCATGGCGTCGAGGCGATCTCGGCCGGCGAGCTCGGCCTCGATGAGCCCGAGGAAACCGGCGAGACGTTTCGGGCGAATGCGGCGATCAAGGCGATCGCGGCCGCGAAAGCCGCGCAGCTTCCGGCCTTCGCCGACGATTCCGGCCTCGTGGTCGATGCGCTGGACGGCGCACCCGGAATCTATTCGGCACGCTGGGCCGGCAAACCTGCGGATTTTCTGGCGGCGATGACGCGGGTCGAACGCCTGTTGCAGGAGCGCGGCGCCAAAACGCCAGACAAACGCAAGGCGCATTTCGTGTCCGCGCTGTGCGTCGCCTGGCCTGACGGCCACCTCGAAGAGGTCGAGGCGCGGATCGATGGAACCTTGGTGTGGCCGCCGCGCGGCACCGAGGGTTTCGGTTACGATCCGTCGTTCCTGCCCGATGGGCACGGCCGCACCTTCGGCGAGATGGCCAGCATCGAGAAGCACGGCCTGCCGCCGCTGGGGCTCGGCCTGTCGCACCGCGCCCGCGCCTTCGTCAAACTGGCGGAGATCTGCCTTGGCTAGCTTCGAGCGCCCCGAGATCCTCAAGACCGGCAAAGCGGCTTTCGGCGTTTATGTGCACTGGCCATTCTGCCTGTCGAAATGCCCGTATTGCGATTTCAACAGCCATGTCCGGCACGCCCCGATCGACGAGGCGCGGTTCGTCAGCGCCTTTGCGCGCGAGATCGAAACGTCCGCCGAGCGCGCGCCGGGCCGCGAGGTCACCTCGATCTTCCTCGGTGGCGGCACGCCGTCGCTGATGCAACCGCAGACCGTGGGCGCGATCCTGGATGCGATCGGCAAACATTGGCGCGTCGCTGGTGACGTCGAAGTGACGCTGGAAGCCAACCCGACCAGCGTCGAGGCGACGCGGTTTCGCGGCTATCGCACAGCCGGCGTCAACCGCGTGTCGCTCGGCGTGCAGGCGCTGGATGACGTATCATTGAAGGCATTGGGCCGCCTGCACAGCGCGCGCGAGGCGCTGGATGCGGTGGCGATCGCGCGGCAATCCTTCGACCGTTACTCGTTCGACCTGATCTACGCCCGCCCCGACCAGACGCCGCAGATGTGGGCCGATGAACTGAAGCTGGCGATTTCGGAAGCCGCCGAACATCTGTCGCTCTACCAGCTCACCATCGAGGAGGGCACGCCGTTTTTCGGACTGCATGCCGCAGGCAAATTGAAGACGCCGGATGAGGCCGTCGCCCGCGCGCTGTATGACGTGACGCAGGATGTTTGCGCCGCGCAGGGTCTTCCTTCCTATGAGATTTCCAACCACGCGCGGCCGGGCGCGGAGTGCAAACATAATCTCGTCTATTGGCGCGGCGAGGAATACGCCGGCATCGGTCCGGGCGCCCATGGCCGCCTCGACATCGACGGCGAAAGGCACGCGATCGCGACCGAGAAACGTCCCGAAGCCTGGCTGATGCGGGTCGAGACCAACGGCCATGGCTTCATCACCGACGACGTCCTCAACTCGGAAGAACGCGCCGACGAATTTTTGCTGATGGGGTTGCGGCTTGCGGAAGGCATCGATCCCAAGCGCTACGCCGCGCTGTCGGGCCGCACCCTCGATCCCGGCCGGATCGCCGTGCTGCGCGAAGAAGGCGCGATCACCGTCGACGCCGATGGAAGGCTGCGGGTGACGCAGGCAGGTTTCCCGGTGCTCGATGCGGTTGTCGCCGATCTGGCGGCGTAATTTTTCTTTCTGTCGTCCCGGCCTTGAGCCGGGACGACGTGTGGAGAGAGCCGGGACGTCGTCACCAATCTCGCCGAGTAAACGTTTGATAAGCCAGGGTTTTGGACGCCGCTCGCCGGGCTGTGATAGATTGCACCGAGAGATTATCCCCAACCGCCATTTGCATGACGATCGTGAACGACCGGACCATCACCCCGCCGATCCATGATCCTGAACTCGACCGCCGCGTCAAAAGCGCCGGCGCGAGCAAGACGGTTTATGCGCTGGTCACATCAGAGACCGAAGCCGCGAAAAATTTCATTCTCGGCAATGCCGTCGCCGGCCCCGACGCTGCGCGGCGCCATCATCTCGAACAATTCCGCGACGCCTGGACCGGCAAGCAGTTCGCCTCGCATGAAGCCTTCATCAAGCGCTGGATGGCGTGGGCGACCCCCGTGGTCGCGATCGATGCGGCCGGGTTTCCCTGGCGTTATCCGACCGCCGGCGGCAGTGAAGCGCTGTTTCACGTCATCACCGCCTACGGCAACCGCGCCCGCGTCGAAAAATTCAATCCGGAAGTGCATGTCTTCGCCGGCGAGTATGAAGGCTACAAGGCCTATGCCGAAGCCTGCGGCATTGCCGTGATCGAACATCCGCGCAGCCATTGGCAGGCCGTCGCGCGCACGCTGCCCACAGACGCACTGTTCTGCCTGAGCCAGCCATCGGCGATCGACGGCAATGTCTGGCCGCACGCCAATGATTTTCTGGCGCTGCTCGCCGCCGCCGAAAAGCCCCGCGTGCTGCTCGACGTCACCTATGTCGGCTCGATCGCCGAAGCGCCTGCCGCAAAAATTGCCGCCGACAGTCCGGCGGTGCAGGCGCTGGCCTTCAGCCTGTCAAAACCGTTCGGAGTCTATTACGACCGCATCGGCGGCATGCTGTGCCGGAACGCGATGCCGAGCCTGTTCGGCAATCAATGGTTCAAGAATCTCACCTCGCTGCAGCTCGGCATGGCGCTGCTCGAGCGTCACGACGTGTTCGAGCTGCCGCGCCGCTACAGAAACGTTCAGCGGGAGGCGGCAATTCAGATCGGCCGACGTCTCGGGCTGACGCTGACCCCCTGCGACGTCAGCGTGCTGGCCCAAGCAGAAGCAAATGCCACCGATCCTGCGCTGGCGGATTTCCTGCGCCGCCCGGCCGGCGATCCCAATGCACGTTTGCGGCTGTGTCTGACGCCAACGATGGCCGAGATGATCGGAACCGCCGGGCCGATCGCCGCTCCTGGAGGCGCACCGTGAAAAACCTGGTCGCCCTGACGCATGCAAAGGAGATTCACCGCCACGTGCACGGTCTGTGGCGCAGCGCGCCGATCCGAGCCTCGCACGCCGAAGGCGGATTCATTCACGACATCGTCGAGCAGTTCGCCAGCCTGCCGCGACTGTTCTGCGACTCCACCGACGACCGATTGGAGCGCGCGCATTTCTGCTCCTGGTGGGGCGTCACCATGAACCGCGCTTACGGCAATCCCGCGATCGAGGACCTCTACCGCCTGCACGAGATGTTCCACGCGGCGTTCATGCCCTACTTTCCCGGCATCGGTTTCGACGCCTTCCACCGCAAGATGGAAGACAATGAACTAAAAGCCAGCGTCTGTTCGGAGATCCGGATCTATTTCGAACTGCCGCATCTGCGCGAACAGGCCTTTGCGCATCCGATCTATGCCGACCGCTATTTGTCCGATCCCGCGATGCAGACGCTGTGGGCCAGGAACAAGCCCGTTGCGATCGAAACGCTGCAGGAAGCGCGGCGCGACGTGATGTTTTCAAAACCCGAACATGAGATGGATTTGACGGAGCGCTGGATCCGCCGCTTCGCGCTGCAGAACCGCCAATGGTCAACCTGCTGGTACGATCGCTATCTGGAGATCGAAAGCCGCATGTTCGATTTCCAGATCAGGGCGTTGCGCGGCGATCGGGCGGGCGCGATCGCGGAGCACGCGGCCTGGATCGAGGCGCAGGCCGGTCAGGACGCCGAAGATCACATCCCCTACCGCCAGGAAGCCGCGCTGTTCGCCAATATCTATTGGAGCAACCGCCGCCGTTACGAGGCGGAATTCGCGAACGCGAAACCGAGCTAGTAATTACGCGCCAAAACTCTTCGGCGAGCCCGCAACCGGCGTGCTGCCGCCCTGGCCCACCTTCATGACCGCAAGCCCGCGCTCGTTGGTGCCGTCGGAGCGGAAGCGGAACAGCCCGTCGATGCCGGCAAAGCCCGACGGGTTGGTGAGCGTTTCCGCGGCAAAGCGCTGCGCGCCCTGCGTACGCGACAATGCGGCGACCAGCGCGACCGCGTCATAGGCCAGCGTCGCGGTGCGCACCGGCTCGCCGCCATATTTGGTGCGGTAGCGGCCGGCGAAACTTCGAAAACCCGACGGATCCGGCGCCGCGTAGAGACCGCCCTGCAGCGCCGGGCTACCGAACACCCGCGGATTGTCCCACAGGCCGGTGCCGAGCAACTGGATGTTGCGCAAATTCACGCCTGCCGCGGTGAGCGCGTCGGCCGTCGCCACCACCGAATCGCCGTCATCGGCCATGAACAGCGCGTCGGCCTGGCCGAGCGACTGCGAGACGGTGCGCACGGCGGCCGAGCGGTCCGCGCCATATTTTTCGAATGCGACGATGCGGCCCTTGCGCGCCGCCGCCTGCTTGAAGGCGGCCTCCACCACATTGCCATAGGCGTTGTCAGGCAACAGCGCCGCAAAGGATTTCTTGCCGATGCCGGCCGAGTAATCGACGATGCGGTTGACGTCGGACTCCGGCAGGAAGCTGAGCAGATAGACGCCGCGTCCGGCCACGCTCGAATCGGTCGAGAACGCAATCACGGACACGCCCTTCGCGCGCGTCTGCTGCGCGACCGCGGGAACCGACTGCGCAAACAGCGGGCCGAGGATGATCTCCGCGCCTTCACCGAGCGCCTGCTGGGTTGCCTGGCTGGCGCCTTGCGGGCTGCCGCCGTCGTCCTTGATCAGAAGCTGGATGTTGGGATTCTGGAACTCGGCCAGCGCCATCTCGGCGGCATTCTTCATCGACTGCGCGGCGACGCCGGCATTGCCGGCGGCCGAGAGCGGCAGGATCACGCCGACCTTGACCTGCCCGGTGCCGACCGCGAGCGGCTGCTGCTGCGGGCCGGCGGGCCCGGCCTCGGGTTGCGGCGAGGAGAACGGGTTGGAAAACTGGCCAAAACTCTGCTGCACGCTGGAGCAGGCGCCCAGCAGCGGCGCGCCGAGAATAAGGCCGACCGCCGTCCGCCGGGTTGCGCCCGACGATTGAGGTTTGCGATTGAGCGGGCCCACCATCTTATCTCTTCTCTTGACCGACCTTGATCGGCCAGGACTTGAACCGCAAGGACTTGAACCTCAAAGGACCTGAACCCTAAGGCTCCAACCTCCGGAATAAAGGCGGGCGGATTCAGGCATATTGTCGGCGATTAGTTAACCAAAACAAAAGGATTATGATCCCGCGGCCCCGCCGCCGGTTGCGGATACCTGCCCCCTCCCGTGATGCGTAGCACCAACCTTGCCACCGCGCTGTGGCGCTGGCGCTACTCCCACTGTGTTCCGGTTCTGATCTTATCAGAACCGGAACACCCGGTCTTTGTATCGACGCGTTTTCTTGACGCGAACCGGTATCCACTTCGCTTGAAAACGCTCTAGATTGGCATTATGCGCGCAAAAACCAGCTCCAACTACGGGCCTGAAGCCGAACCAGGTTCTAGGGACCGCACTTTTTCGATCGGCGGCCATGTCCTGACCGCCCCAAAGCCGGTTCCCGGGCTCTATCTGGTGGCCACCCCGATCGGCCACCTCGGCGACATCACGTTGCGTGCACTTGAAACCCTGGCCGGCGTCGACATCATCGCCTGCGAGGACACCCGCATCACCCGCCGCCTGACCGAGCGCTACGCGATCTCAGGCTTGCTCAAGCAGTATCACGAGCACAATGCCGCGCTGGCGCGCCCAAAAATCCTGGAAAAGCTGGCGCAGGGCGCCTCGATCGCGCTGGTCTCGGACGCCGGCACACCCCTGATCTCCGATCCCGGCTTCAAGCTGGTGCGCGAGGTCTGCGCCGCCGGCCATGCCGTGATCGCGGTACCGGGCGCCTCCTCGGTGCTGACGGCACTATCGGTCGCAGCATTGCCCACCGACCGGTTTTTCTTCGAGGGATTTTTGCCCGCCAAGCAGCAGGCGCGCCGCACGCGCTTGTCAGAACTTGCCCGGATCGACGCCACGCTGGTGATGTTCGAATCCGGCAACCGCATCGCCGATACGCTGGGCGATCTCGCCGGGATCATGGCCGAGCGCGACGCCGCGATCTGCCGCGAACTGACAAAACTGCATGAAGAGATTTCGCGCGCCCCCATCGGGAAGTTGGCAGAGGCCGCCGACACGCTGGAGACGCGGGGCGAATTCGTATTGGTGGTCGGCCCACCCCGGGCGGATGCGCTTGTCATGACCGAGTCCGACCTCGACGACCTTCTGCGGTCGTCGCTTGCCCAGGGCAGCGTCAAGGATGCGGTCGCGCATGCCGTTGAGCTGTCCGGCCACCCGCGCCGCGAGGTCTATGCCCGCGCGCTCGAGCTTGCCAAAGAAATTCGAGATGGAGACGGCGATGGCGAAGACTGACGGCGCCACGCCGCCCGACCCGTCCACAAAACTCGCAGCGCCCGAGCGGGTCGCCGCGTTCCAGACCGGGCTTTCGGCCGAGACCCGCGCCGCCGCGTTCCTGATGGCCAAGGGCTACCGCATTCTCGCCAAGCGCTTCAAAACCCCCTATGGCGAGATCGATCTCGTCGCCAAAAAGCGCAATCTGATCGCCTTCATCGAGGTCAAGGCCCGAGCCCGGCTCGATGACGCCGCCTATGCGGTGACGCCGCGCCAACAGGCCCGCATCATCGATGCCGCGCAGGCCTGGCTGATGGCGCATCCCGAACATGCCGAATTCGAGCTGCGATTCGACGCCATCCTGATTGCGCCGCGGCGCTTGCCACGCCATCTGTTAGCGGCATTCGACGCCAGCGTGTAAATAGACCCCTCCAGAGACCCGGACCTGCCCCATGAAATTGAATGTCGCCGTCCAGATGGACCCCATCGCGCGTATCAACATCCGCGGCGATTCGACCTTTGCTCTATTGCTGGAAGCGCAGAAGCGCGGCCACGCGATTTCCTATTACACGCCGGACCAGCTCTCGCTGCGCGGCGAGGAACTGGTGGCGCCGGTGCAGGTGCTGACCGTGCGCGACGAGCCCGGCAATCACTTTACCCTCGGCGAACCCCACCGCACGGCGCTCAACGCTTTCGACGTCATACTTCTCCGGCAGGATCCGCCGTTCGACCTCGCCTACATCACCTCGACGCATCTGCTGGAGCGCATCCATCCCAAGACGCTGGTCGTCAACGATCCTGCCAGCGTGCGCAACGCGCCGGAAAAACTGTTCGTGCTGAACTTTCCGCAGCTGATGCCGCCGACGCTGATCTCGCGCGACATCAATGAGATCAATTCGTTCCGCGACGAGCACGGCGCCGTCGTCATGAAACCGTTGCACGGCCATGGCGGCGCCGCGGTGTTTCGCGTGATGCCGCAGGACATGAATTTCGGTTCGCTGTTCGACATGTTCTCGGTCACCTTCCGGGAGCCCTGGGTGATCCAGCGTTTTCTCCCCGAGGTCAAACACGGCGACAAGCGCATCATCCTGGTCGACGGCGAATTCGCCGGCGCCGTCAACCGCGTGCCGGCCGCCGACGATCTGCGCTCCAACATGGTGCGCGGCGGCGCCGCCCAGGCCACCGACCTCTCGCCGCGCGAGCGCGAGATCTGCGACACGCTAGGCCCGCATCTCCGCGAACGCGGCCTGCTGCTGGTCGGCATCGACGTGATCGACGGCAACCTCACCGAGATCAACGTCACCTCGCCCACCGGCATCCGCGCCATCGCCCGGCTCGACGGCCCGGATGTCGCAGCAATGGTTTGGGACACCATTGAGGCGAAGCGAGCCAAGAAATAATTTTCTTCGCGCGGTTGTGCGCCGGCACGCTTCGCCTGCACGCCTGGCAGGCGTCTAATCCTACTTGCCAATTTCGAGGCGCGGGAGCAGCCTGTCGCCGCGGATGAATCTGTCCGGGCGACAAATCCAAATTCTATAAAAACAATGGAGGAAGACCCATGACGATGGACGTATCGCGACGGTCCCTGCTTGCCCTCGGCGCAGGGCTTGGTGCCTCAACCATGCTCGGCGGCAGCGCGCTGGCGAAAGCGCCGAAGCTCGGCACGCAGACGCCCTACTGGCATCGCTTCGTTCTCGGTGACGCCGAGGTAACCGTGGTCTCCGACGGCCCGCTGCCGCTCGGCCCGCCAAAGGGCACCTTCGTCGGCGTCTCCGACGAAGAGGTGAAGAAGATGCTGACCGACAACTTCCTCGATCCCGAAAATGTCGTGCTCGAGCAGAACTCGCCAATCGTGAACACCGGCGACAAGCTGATCCTGTTCGACACCGGCATGGGCACTTCGAAAGCGTTCGGGCCGACCACGGGCCGCCAGCAGAAGAGCATGGCGGAAGCCGGCATCAAGCCCGGCGATATCGACGCCGTGGTGTGCTCGCACGCTCATATCGACCACATCGGCGGCCTGGTCGGCGCCGACGACAAGCCGCTGTTCCCCAACGCGCAGGTCTACATCACCCAGAGCGATTTCGATTTCTGGACCGATGAAGGCAAGCTCGGCAGTCCGCTGAAGGATTTCGTGATTCACGCCCGCAAAAATCTGATGCCGGTGCGCGACCGCATCGTCTTCATCAAGGACAACCAGGAATTCCTGCCCGGCGTGACCGCGATCGCGGCGCCCGGCCACACCGTCGGCCACACCATCTTCATGGTGACGTCGAAAGGCAAATCCTTTGCCTTCCTCGGCGACCTCACCCACCACCCGATACTGCTGCTGGAGAAGCCGCGGATGCAGTTCTCCTACGACTCGGATCCGAAGCAGGCGGCGGACACGCGCGTGAAACTGCTCGACATGATCGCGGCCAACAAGACCCCGGTCATGTCCTATCACTTCGCCTGGCCCGGCTTTGGCCACATCGGCAAGACCACCGAAGGCTTCCATTACTATCCGTCGGCGATGGTGATGAATCTTTAAGCTGCAATTATTCGGGGCCGGCCGTGCTGGCCCCGAATACCGCCGGGCTGAACCCGGCACTAGGGATCGACCCCAGACTGGCGTAAGCAAGGTTCAGTGAATCCTGACCCTGACGCTATCTAGGAGAGCCCATTGACCGACCAACCGAACCCCAAACCGGGCGACCTAATCTATGAGGACAGCGGCGCCGCCGCCCCGCTGGTTTATTTCGACATCGTCGGCGCCTACGGCACCATGAACGGCTCGGTCGAGATCGAACTCGCCACCCGAATTCTCATTCCCAAGACTGATGGTTCGACCGAGGTAAAATTCATCTCCTCGGGCCGCCTGCGCTGCAGCCAGAACGCCGCCGTCAATTTGCGCAACGGCCTCGATGCCGCGCTGAAGATGCTGGAGCAGCCGGCGGCGAATGTGGCCGTGGTTGCGGCGAGTAAGCTGAATTGAGGGGCGGCTTTCCTTCAGAGCCACGGGGGCCTGTCACGTGTGCCGCCTCCCTGGCAATTATGCAGCCATCACTTTCTTTGCGGCCTGGGCTAGAAATCCCGACCGTGTGAATCCTTCTCGTTCCGCGTACTGGTCAATTTGCTCAAGCACGTCCGCTGGCAGTGTAATGTTGATGCGCACGCTTTTCACGTTCGCGGCTGGCGCTTGGATTAGAACAGCTACGCCGTCCTTATTTTCCCGGTTGGCCATTATCTCTTCCAGCGAAGAGGGCTCAGGTACAGCTTCGCCATCCTCTGCCAGGCCCTCAAGATGAAAGGCGAGCGCTTCAGCCGCCATAGTTCGCGCTTCGTCTAGCGTGCTCCCAGCGCTGATGACGCCTGGAAGGTCGGGGAACGATACGCCGTAATCGCTATCAGCATCCTTATGGATGAGGGCAATGAACTGCCGCATTGATCTGCTCCTGCAGGGTGAGCACTGGCTCTCAAGGTAGAGCCGCTCGGCTCTAGTCACATTCGAACTCAGGTATTCAAGTAAGCTTTAGGTTGGCCTGCTTCCCGATGCTCCTAGTGTCCCAATAGGGATGTCTTTCTTTGGGTGCGGGACTGTCACGCGGCCGGCTTTGTCGGATGCTTGAACTGGGCGTGGCTGCCCTTCTTGGCGACCTGCGTCCAACCATCCGACATCAGGGCTTTTATGATGTCTTGCGACTTCATGGTGTATTTATACACACCCGAACGTCAAAGAATCCAGCAAAGAATGCATATAAATACACATCACCAAAACGAGAGTTTGCCGCAAAACGGCGAGCTCCACGATCCCTGTTGTTCCCGCAATGTTCTTGCACATCTCACCTGGTTCCGCTACCCTCGGTAGAAGCATGGGGTCAGCATGGTCCAACGCGTTTCTACCGTCGCTTTTGAGGGGATCGAGGCCCGCGCGGTCGACGTGCAGGTGCAGGTCGCGCCCGGGCTGCCGGCGTTTGCGATCGTCGGCCTGCCCGACAAGGCGGTTTCCGAGGCGCGCGAGCGGGTACGTTCGGCGCTGATCGCCTCGGGGCTGGCGCTGCCGGCGCGGCGGATCACCGTCAACCTCGCCCCCGCCGACGTGCCCAAGGAAGGCAGCCATTACGACCTCCCGATCGCGCTCGGCCTGATGGCTGCCATCGGAGCGATTCCGCCGGACGCGCTCTCAGGTTTTACCGTGCTCGGCGAACTCGGGCTCGACGGATCAATCGCGCCGGTCGCGGGCGTGCTGCCGGCGGCGATCGGCGCCAATTCGCGCGATGAAGGCCTGATCTGCCCCGCAGCGTGCGGAACGGAAGCCGCCTGGGCGAGTACGGACATCCAGATCATCGCGGCGAAATCGCTGATCCAGATCGCCAACCATTTTAAGGGCTCGCAGTTGCTGTCGCGGCCGCAGCCGAAAGTCCACGAGCGCGAGGAAACGCTGCTCGACTTGCGCGACATCAAGGGCCAGGAAAGCGCAAAACGCGCGCTGGAGATCGCGGCGGCCGGCGGACATCATCTCCTGATGATCGGCTCGCCAGGCGCCGGCAAGTCGATGCTGGCGGCGCGGCTGCCCTCGATCCTGCCGCCGCTGTCGCCGTCCGAACTTTTGGAAGTCTCGATGATCGCCTCGGTCGCCGGCGAAATCCGCGACGGCGCATTGACGGCGCGGCGGCCGTTCCGGGCGCCACATCATTCCGCCAGCATGGCCGCGCTGACCGGCGGCGGCATGCGCGCCAAACCCGGCGAGATCTCGCTGGCGCATCAGGGCGTGCTGTTCCTCGACGAATTGCCGGAGTTCGATCCGCGCGTTCTGGATTCGCTGCGCCAACCGCTGGAAAACGGCGAGGTCGCGGTGTCCAGGGCCAATCACCGCGTCACCTATCCGGCGCGCTTCATGCTGGTCGCAGCGATGAACCCGTGCCGCTGCGGCCATGCCTATGAGCCCGGTTATTCCTGCAAGCGCGGCCGGATCGACCGCTGCACGTCGGATTATCAGGTGCGTATTTCGGGGCCGATGATGGACCGCATCGACCTGCGCATCGAAGTGCCGGCGGTGACCGCGGCCGACCTGATCCTGCCGCCGCCGAGCGAAGGCTCCGCCGAAGTCGCCGCCCGTGTCGCCGCCGCGCGCGACGTTCAGCTCGCGCGTTACGCCGCCGCCGGCATGCCGCATGTCCGCACCAATGCCGAAGCGCCGGCGTCGCTCCTGGAAACCATAGCGCAGCCGGATGCGCAGGGACAAAAGCTGCTGCGCGACGCCGCCGAGACCATGAAGCTGACCGCGCGCGGCTATCATCGCGTGCTGCGCGTCGCCCGCACGCTGGCCGATCTCGACGGCGCGGAAAAGATCGGCCGGCTGCATCTGGCGGAAGCGTTGTCGTATCGCGCCTTGGCCGACGATGCGCGGCGCGCGGCGTGAGTCGTAGGGTGGGTGGAGCGCAGCGATACCCACCAGCTTCGTCGCCAGCCATTGATGGGTATTGCGGAGCCTGTCATCGGGCGCGCATTGGCGCGACCCGTTGGCTCCACCCATCCTACAAGATCGAACGATCACCTCTTGCACTCGGGAGTCAGAAAGCCGAAACAATTCAACTGCGGTTGTTGCCTTAGGACTGTGCCGGACCCGCAGTCGCCAAGTCGTCACTCTGGCACCACGCAAGCCGTCCCGGCGGGCCGCTTTCTAATCTTGTCGCGACAAATTGACCCGACGGGCAAATCAGTTCTGAGTTTCAGAAATCATGTCAAGTAGAAAATTTCTGTAAATCAAAAATATTTCTGTTGTCGGCCGGCCCAAATCAGTGCGCATCTATCGCCATCCCGCCCTGGTCAGAAGGGCGTCGGCCGTCGTCACGGACGTTGGGCGGGTTGCGGTGGACGCTGGGCTCACGTCTGACGATGGCGTGGATCGAGCGTACGGCAAAACCGTGTGGTCCTGGCACCCGTTGCTGGTGTCAAGCTGTCGGAGAAGCGCAAGCGGAAACGGCAGTGACGGAGTCAATCAAGAACTCGTCTCCGGGGAGAGCACGGCATAAGCCGTAAAGCCACTGCGCAGGGAATGTCGGATGTTCTCCGCTGCCCTGTATGCTCGTGTGCGCATTTTTCTGTGCAAATTGCACACGGGACCGCGGGTGCAGCGCGCATCCGGCATTCCCTGCGCCCTCTTAATTCTGGGGGCGGAACGAATTTACAAAGCTCGGGCGCAATGCGTCGCGAGATCGCGAACACATATTCAGTTGTCATCACCCGCGCATGCGGGTGATCCAGTATCCCAGAGACGACGATGATTGAACCGATAAGCCGCGGCGTACTGGGCTTTCGCGGAGGACGACACCGCGCCTCATAAACCCCGTAGTAACGAGTTTTCTTTACCCTCTGCCAACCATAAGCTCCCTGTCGCGGGTTTGTGCTGAGTGGGTAGTGTCATGTTGCGTTTCAAGGTTCTGGCCTCGGTGGTTCCGCTGGCCGTCGTCGCCCTGTTCGCCCGCGGCGAGTTTTCGACCGGTCCGCGCCCCTGCATCGAGGTTGCGGGCGCTTCGGTCCAGATCGCGGCGCTGTCCTGGCAGGCCGAACGTCACGTCAGTTTCACTCATGATCCCGGCCGCGCCACCGTCCGCGTCCAGATCTCCGACAGCGCGGAAGCGGCGGACTTTACCGTCATTGACGACGTCGACAGCACCGAGCGTGGGGCCTGCGAAAGCCATTCGCCGCCGCAGCTGGTCGCGATTTCCAGTTCGCCGTCGCCGTCCGAACCCGTCATCTATCTCTCGACGGAGGGACCCGCCGATTACCGCATCTTCGTGCGCTCGAAGAGCTTTTCGGTGCGCGATGCCGCCGCTCTCATCGTCAGCGCCCGCGGCGCACAGCCTCGCGTCGTGGCCGCCTCGCTGTGAGTTAACACTTCATCAACCCTGTTCTTATCGCACCCGCGAAAGGCAGCCAGCCTCAAGCACTTTTCAAGATCGGCGACGCATCGTCTCTCGGGACGCACCGGGCGAATCGAGCCGCCTCAATTCGAGCAAACAATCTCAGGGTAACTGACGATGGGGCGGACTTACCGGATCAAACTATACTTCCGCCGCTTTGGCCGCCGGTATCCCTGGGTCAGCTTCACCCTCCGCTCGTTCATCGTCTTTTCCGCCACCTTTGGCGGCGCCTACGGCTTCATTACCGCAAGCCGCTCGGAAATATCCGGCTACAATCCGCACACCTTTGCGATCGGCATCAGTTTCCTGTTCGCGATCGCCTGCGTCGCCCTGGCCGCCCAGAGCGCCCGGTTTCGCTTCCTGCGCAAGAAGATGCACAAGGTCGCCCTGCACAATGAAGCGATGGCGGACCGCAACTGGGAACTGCAGGAGGCCGAGCAGCGCACCCGCCGCCTGTTCGAATCGCAGGGCGATTTGATCATCCTGCGCGACACCGACGGCCGCATCACCTTCGTCAACGATGCCTATTGCGAACTGGCGCAAGCGCCGCGCGAGGCCCTGATCGGCAGCACCGCCACGCTCGAAATTCTGGAACAGGGCGACAGCGTGCTGGAGTGGAACGGGACGCGTATCCATGACCAGAAGATCGCCGGTCCCGAGGGGCCACGATGGATCGCCTGGCGTGAAGCGCTGGTGCGCAACGATGCCGGCGGGCCTTCCGAAATGCAGAGCGTCGGCCGCGACGTCACCAACCGCACCGAGAGCGAGCGCGCGCTGGCCGAGGCCCGCGATCAGGCCGATGCCGCCAGCCGCACCAAGTCGCGCTTCCTCGCCATGGCGAGCCACGAGATCCGCACGCCGCTGAACGGCATCATCGGCATGAGCGGGCTGCTGCTGGATACGCCGCTGACGCCGGAACAGACCACCTACGTCAAGGCGGTGAAGACCTCCGGCGACGCGCTGCTGTCGCTGATCGAGGAGCTGCTGGACTATTCCAAGATCGAGGCCGGCAAGATCGACCTCGAACATCGCGCCTTCGCGCTGCCGGAGCTGATCGAGGGCATTACCGAATTGCTGGCGCCGCGCGCGCAGGCCCGCAAGCTCGAGATCGCCGCCTATATCGACGAGCGCCTGCCGATGGAAGTGGTTGGCGACGCGGCGCGGCTGCGCCAGGTGCTGCTCAATCTCGCCGGCAACGCCATCAAGTTCACCGCGACCGGCGGCGTCGCGTTGATTGTCGAGCCCGGCATCCGTCCGGGTGAAATCAGTTTTGTGTTGCGCGACACCGGCATCGGCATCGCTCCCGAGGCGCAGGACCGCATCTTCCGCGAATTCGAGCAGGCCGACGACCGCATCGCGCGCAGCTATGGCGGCACCGGATTGGGCCTCAGCATCAGCGACCGCATCGTCAAGCGGATGGGCGGTCGCATCACGCTGGAGAGCAAGCCCGGGTCAGGTTCGACGTTCGAGGTGACGATCCCGCTGCCGGCCTCCGATTCCGGCACGCCCAAGACGTTTGCCGCACCCGACCTGACCGGCCAGTCGATCATGCTGGTGTCGCCGCAAAGCATCGAGGCCTCGTTGACCGCGCGGCGGCTGCAGCGCTGGCGCGGCCAGACCTGCATGGTTTCCGACGCCGACGTCGCCCAGGCGCTGTTGCCGGAGCGGCTCTGGCACGCCATCCTGATCGATCACGCGCTCGGCACCAAAGCCATCGAAGCGTTCGGCGAGGCCGCACGGCTGCACGCCACCCAGCGCATCGTGATGTTCACGCCGGCCACGCGGCAGGAGCTGCAACCATCAGCGGCATCCCCCTTCACCGGCTATCTGGTCAAGCCGCTCCGCGCCGCCTCGCTCGCGGCGCGCCTGACGGCGACGCCGGAGATCTCGGCGCCCAGCGTCGTCAGCGATGCCATGACCGGCCTCGACGAGCCTGCCCCGACGCCGGCGCCGGCGAGCAAGGGGCTTTCGATCCTGGTCGCGGAAGACAATGAGATCAACGCGCTGTTGATGCGCTCCTTGCTGAGCCGGCTGGGGCACCAGGCCGTCATCACCACCAATGGCGAAGAGGCGCTGGAATCCTGGCTGTCGGCCAAGTCAGCCGGCGCGGGCTATGATCTGGTGCTGATGGACATCCAGATGCCGCAGCTCAACGGCATCGAAACCACCAAGCGGATGCGCACGCTGGAATCCGGCCTGCCCGGCCGCCGGACGCCGATCCTGGCGCTGACCGCCAACACGCTGGTGGAAGATCGTTACGCCTGTTTCGAAGCCGGAATGGATGGTTTCCTGATCAAGCCGCTCGACCGCGAGAAACTGGCGGAGGCGATCGCAGGGCTGGCAGCGTCGCGGCACATCGCGGCGTGATATCAATCGTAGGATGGGTTGAGCTCTTCGCGAAACCCATCAATGACTGGCGACGACGCTGATGGGTTTCGCAAGGGCTCAACCCATCCTACGAAGCTAGCTACAGCCGCCGCAGCGCCACCGTCTCGACGACGTGATCGGCGCCCTTCTTGAGAATCAGCGTCGCGCGCGGCCGGGTCGGCAAGATGTTGTCTTCGAGATTGGCAAGGTTGGTACGTTCCCAGATCGCCAGCGCCGTTGCCGTCGCCTCCTCGTCGGAGAGCGGCGCGTAACGATGGAAGTAAGACCGCGGATCGGTAAACGCCGTGTCGCGCAGCGCGAGGAAGCGCCGCACATACCATTGGCGCAGCACCGCTTCGTCGGCGTCGATATAAACCGAGAAGTCGAAAAAGTCGGAGACCACAGGAACCGCCTTGCCGTCACGCGGCAGGCGGCCGGTCTGCAACACGTTGACGCCCTCGACGATCAGGATGTCGGGGCGGTCGACCTCGATCCACTGGTTGGGAACGATGTCGTAGGTCAAATGCGAATAGACCGGCGCGCGCACCGGCCGCCGGCCGGCCTTGATGTCGCTCAGGAACGACAGCAGCATCGGCAGGTCGTAGCTCTCGGGAAAGCCCTTCTTCTGCATCAGGCCCTGCCGCTCGAGCACGGCGTTCGGAAACAGAAAGCCGTCGGTCGTCACCATTTCGACCTTGGGCCGCGGCGACCAGCGCGCCAAGAGCGCCTGCAGCACGCGCGCGGTGGTGGATTTGCCGACCGCCACCGAGCCGGCAACGCCGATGATATAGGGCACCTTGCGGTCGCGGATGCCGAGGAACTGACGCTGCGCCTGGTAGAGCCGCAAGGTCGCATCGACATAGATCGACAGCAGCCGCGACAGCGGCAGGAAGATGTCCTCGACCTCCTGCAAATCGAGGCGGTCGTGCAGCGAACGCAGCCGTTCGAACTCGCCCGGCTCCAGCGTCATCGGCGTGTCGTCGCGCAATCGCGCCCACTGCTCGCGGGTGAAGATCCGGTAGGGGTTGTATTGCTGGTCCGTCGCCCGAATATCCATGGCGTCGCCTCTTGCTCAATCGCGCTTGCGCGCGGCTTTTTCTTCCAGCCCGGACTGGTTGGTACGTTGCCCGAGTGCGGTCTCGACTTCTTCCAGCGTCACGCCGCGCGCTTTGAGCAGCACCAGCAGATGAAACAGCAAATCGGCGCTTTCGGCGATCAGGTGGTCGCGATCGTTCTCGACCGCGGCGATCACGGTCTCGACCGCTTCCTCGCCCAGCTTCTTGGCGCAGTGCTCCGCGCCCTTGTCGAGCAACTTGCGGGTGTAGGACGCCTCTCCCCCCGATGCGGCCCGGGCATCGATGGTGGCGGCCAGATCATGAATGGTGAAACGTGGCATCGACTGAACTCAACACGTGCGCCGGCTGAAGGCCCGCGCCATCCCGATCACGGACTTAGCACTTTTGTGACGGGGAGTCGTCAGGGATCGAGCCGCATCGGCAGCCCGGCGCGCACCATGTGCTCCTTGGCTTGGCGAATGGTAAATTCGCCGAAGTGGAATATCGAGGCCGCCAGCACCGCGGTGGCGTGGCCCTGGCGGATGCCGTCCACGAGGTGGTCGAGATTGCCGACGCCGCCGGACGCAATTACCGGTACGGGAACACTGTCGGCGATGGCCTGTGTCAGCGGCAGGTCGAAGCCCTGCCTTGTGCCGTCCCGGTCCATCGAGGTCAGCAGGATTTCGCCGGCGCCGAGCGAGACCACTTCCTGGGCATATTCGATGGCGTCGATCCCGGTCGAATTGCGCCCGCCATGGGTGAAAATCTCCCAGCGGTCCGAGCCGCCGGCGCGTTTGACCCGCTTGGCGTCGATCGCGACCACGATGCACTGTTCGCCGAACTTCTCGGCGCCCTGCTTGACGAATTCGCGGTTGCTAACTGCGGCGCTGTTGATCGAGACCTTGTCGGCGCCGGATCGCAGCAGCGTCTTGATGTCGTCAATCGTCCGCACCCCGCCGCCGACCGTCAGCGGCATGAAGCAGGCCTCCGCCGTCCGCCTGACAACGTCGAGCATGGTGCCGCGGTTCTCGTGGGTGGCGGTGATGTCGAGGAAGCAGAGCTCGTCGGCGCCGGCGGCGTCATACGCAATCGCCGCTTCCACGGGATCGCCGGCGTCGCGCAGATCGACGAAGTTGACGCCCTTGACCACGCGGCCGTCCTTGACGTCGAGGCAGGGGATCACGCGGACCTTGAACATTGTAGTCTCCCTACGCCGCGCTGCGCGCGTTGCGGATCAGCGCCAATGCGGCTGCGGGATCGAGCCGGCCGTCATAGAGCGCACGGCCGGCAATCGCGCCCGCCAGCTTTTTGGCGCGCGGCTCCAGCAGCGCCTTGACGTCCTCGATGGAAGCAAAGCCGCCGGAGGCGATGACGGGAATCGAGATGCTCTCGGCCAGCGCAATCGTCGCGTCGAGGTTAAGGCCCTTGAGCAGGCCGTCGCGCGCGATGTCCGTAAAGATGATCGCGGCGACGCCGGCGTCCTCGAACCGTTGCGCGATTTCGAGCACGGTCACCTGCGAGGTCTCGGCCCAGCCTTCGACCGCGACCTTGCCGTCGCGGGCGTCGAGACCGACCGCAACCCGGCCGGGGAATTTCTTCGCGGCGCTCTTCACCAGTTCCGGATCGCGCACCGCCGCGGTGCCGATGATCACCCGCGCAATGCCCTTGTCGAGCCAGGCCTCGATGGTCTTGAGGTCGCGAATGCCGCCGCCGAGCTGCACCGGCATCGTAACCGCCTTGAGCATGCCTTCGACGGCGAGCGCATTCATCGGCTTGCCGGCAAAGGCGCCGTCGAGATCGACGACATGCAGATATTCAAAGCCCTGATCGGCAAAGGCGCGCGCCTGCGCCGCGGGATCGAGGTTGAACACGGTCGCCCGCGCCATGTCGCCCTGTTCGAGGCGCACGCACTGGCCGTTTTTCAAATCGACAGCGGGAAAAAGGATCACGGCTTCCATTTCAAAAAGTTCGAGATCAGACCCAGCCCGAAACGCTGGCTCTTTTCCGGGTGGAATTGCGTACCGATCGCGGTGTCCTTGCCGACCATCGCCGTTACCGGCCCGCCATATTCGGCGCGCAGCAGCACATCCGCTTCATGCGAGGCGTTGAGGTGATAGGAGTGCACGAAATAGGCGTGGCGGCCCTTCGGCCCGAGCGGCAGGCGCTCCAGCACCGGGTGCTCGCGCACCATGTCGAGTGTGTTCCAGCCCATGTGGGGAATCTTCAAGTTCTCCTCGCGCGGCGTAATTTTTTCGACGTCGCCCGCGATCCAGTTGAAGCCGTCGGTGGTGACATGCTCCTTGCCGCGCGTCGCCATCAGCTGCATGCCGACGCAGATGCCGAAGAACGGCCGCGCCTTGGAACGCACGGCTTCCGTCATTGCCTCGAGCATGCCGTCGACGGCATCGAGGCCCCTGCGGCAATCGGCGAAGGCACCGACGCCGGGCAACACGATGCGATCGGCGCGGAATACCGCTTCGGGATCGCGCGTCACCATGATCTTCGGCGAACTTTCCATGCTGCGCGCGGCGCGCTCGAACGCCTTAGCCGCCGAGTGCAGATTGCCCGAGCCGTAATCGATGATCGCAACGCTCATCGCAATCCTCCCGGCTCGGGAAACAGGCCGATGATGCCGCCTTGCGGCATCGGCGGCGGTTTTGAAAATGGCTGGCCCGGAATGTTGCGGGTCGGCGGCGGTCCGCCGCGCTCAACCGCCCATTGGTCGTTGGTGAGACCGCGCTGCCTTGCGGTCCAGCGATCGAAGAAGCGCTGCTCGGCGGCTTCCTCGTCATCGGCCACCACGATATCGAGCTGCCGCCATTTGCGCCGCGAGAACGTCCAGCGCCGCAGGCTGGCCGCTTCAAAGCCCATCAGAACCGCAACCAGGAAATTGGCGAACAGGATGGTACCACCGCCGGCGCCAAGCGCCCTCAGGCCGAATGCAATCGCAACTGTCAGCGCGATCCAGCCGATCAGCGCCAGCCACAGACGATGCCAGACAAGCCACGGCAGGCTCGCCACCGCGGCCCAGAAATGGAAGCCGTCGCGGACGAAAATAAACCTGTCGGTCGACGCCAGATCGGCGCCGCCATTGACCGGGGCATGCACTGTATAGACCGGCATCGTCACTCTCCGCCGCGAACCAGATCGAGCTGATTGGTCAGTCCGATCAGCCTTTTAGTTCAAGCATGGACCGTTTCGGGGAAACCGGTGCCCACTTTCGCCAGCGGGGCCCCGGGTCCAGATCATGGTCCAAAATCAGCCGCCGAGCTGACCCTTGGTGGATGGCACTTCGCCTGCGGTTTTTGGGTCGATGGCAACCGCCGTCCGAAGCGCCCGGGCCAAACCCTTGAAGCAGGATTCGGCGATATGATGGCTGTTCTCGCCATATATGGTTTCGACGTGCAAAGTCACGCCGGCGTTGGTCGTGAACGCGTTGAACCATTCGCGAACCAGCTCGGTGTCGAATTCGCCGATCTTGTCGCGCGGAAAATCGGCCTTGAACACCAGCACCGGCCGGCCCGAAATGTCGATCACGACGCGCGTCAGCGTCTCATCCATCGGCATGTGGATCGAGGCATAGCGGGTGATCCCGGCCATGGTGCCGAGCGCCTGCTTGACGGCCTGACCCAGCGCGATGCCGACGTCCTCGGTGGTGTGGTGATGGTCGACATGGAGATCGCCATCCGCCTTGACTGTGATGTCGATGCGCGAATGCCGGGCCAGGAGGTCGAGCATATGGTCGAAGAAGCCGATACCGGTCGAAACCTTGGACACGCCCGTGCCATCGAGGTTTACCGCCACCTCGATGTCGGTCTCCTTGGTCTTGCGCTTGATGGTCGCTGTGCGCATGAAATGTGCTTTCCTTTGCCTCTTCCCGGCCGAAAACGCGGCCCTTTTAACAGGCCGAAGTCGCCTTCGCCACTGCGGGATCGTGCTTAAAAGGCTCAACTTCCCCCTATAGTGACCAAATCCGGCCGATTGTAACGGTGCGCTCGAACCCCTAAATCTGGTCGGACACGAGGTATTTCATGCAAGCATCCCCAAACGAGCCGTCGGTCTGGCACGGCACCACCATTTTAACGGTCCGCAAGGGCGGCAAGGTGGTGATCGGCGGCGACGGCCAGGTCTCGATCGGCCAGACCGTGATCAAATCCAACGCCAAGAAGGTCCGCAAACTCGGCAAGGGCGACGTTATCGGCGGCTTTGCCGGCGCCACCGCTGATGCTTTCACCCTGTTCGAGCGGCTGGAGAGCAAGCTGGAGCAGTATCCGGGTCAATTGACCCGCGCCGCGGTCGAACTCGCCAAGGACTGGCGCACCGACCGCTATCTGCGCCGCCTGGAAGCGATGATGATCGTCGCCGACAAGGACGTCTCGCTAGTGCTGACCGGCACTGGCGACGTGCTGGAGCCGGAGGCCGGCGTGATGGCGATCGGCTCAGGCGGCAATTATGCGCTGGCCGCCGCCCGTGCGCTGATTGATACCGACAAGGATGCCGAGGCCATCGTTCGCCGCGGGCTGGATATTGCCGCCGATATCTGCGTCTACACCAACCGCAACGTGACGATCGAGACCCTTTAGGGAGAGTGGCCGGTCATGGCTCCGCCTTATGTCTTCCGCCCGATGACCACGGCCGATCTGCCGCTGATTCAGCGTTGGCTTCTGGAACCCCATGTCGCCGAATGGTGGCATGATCCCGAGACCTTCGAGTTCGTCAGTGGCGACCTGGATCATCCTGATGTGGCGCAATTCATCGTGACGCTGGATGGCCAGCCGTTCGGCTATCTGCAATGCTATCGAATGAGCGACTGGGATAGCGGCTTTGGTCAGCAGCCGTTCGGCACACGGGGGATCGACCAGTTTATCGGCGAAGCCGATATGATGGGGCGGGGCCACGGGTCTGCATTCATCAGCGCCTTCATTGAAGGGCTGCTGAGGAATGACACGCCTCGCGTCGTGCTCGATCCCAAGCCAACGAATGGTCGCGCCATACGGGCCTATGAGAAGGCGGGATTCGTTAGAGATCGCTTGGTCGATACCCCCGACGGCGAGGCTCTGCTGATGGTCCGCAACCTATGACTACAGACAGCGCCGCCGCACGGCCTCCCTTCGCCAACAGTGTTACGGCCGGGCGCTGGCTGTTGATGGCCGCCGTCATCCTGGTGCTGCAAGCCTTGATCCTCTATGCGATGGGCCGCCTGCCGATCTGCGCCTGCGGCTACGTCAAACTCTGGCACGGCGTGGTGCAGAGCTCGGAAAATTCGCAGCACATCGCCGACTGGTACACGCTGTCGCATATCCTGCACGGCTTCCTGTTTTATGGCGCGGCCCATCTCGTGTTTCCGCGGCTGGCCTGGCCCGGCCGGCTGATCCTCGCGATGCTGGTCGAGGGCGCCTGGGAACTGGTCGAGAATTCAAATTTGATCATCGACCGCTATCGTGCCGCCACCATCTCGCTGGATTATTACGGCGACACCATCGTCAATTCGATCTCCGACAGTTTCGCCATGATCGGCGGCTTCCTGCTGGCGAAAAAACTCCCGGTCGCGGCCACCGTGGCGCTGGCCCTGGTGTTCGAAATCGTGTTGGCGCTGCACATTCGGGACAATCTGGCGCTGAACATCATCATGCTGCTCTACCCCCTTGAAGCGATAAAGCAGTGGCAGGCCGGCCCGCCGATTATCTAGGCCGCCTTGCCGCGAACGAAATTTCACCCTAGCTAAAGCCAATGACCGACTTTTCCCCCCGTGAAATCGTCTCCGAACTCGACCGCTTCATCGTCGGCCAGGCCGACGCCAAGCGCGCCGTCTCGATTGCGCTGCGCAACCGCTGGCGGCGGCTGCAGCTCACCAGCAATCTGCGCGAGGAGGTGCTGCCGAAAAACATCTTGATGATCGGGCCAACCGGCGTCGGCAAGACCGAGATCGCGCGACGGCTGGCGAAATTGGCCGGCGCCCCCTTCATCAAGGTCGAAGCCACGAAGTTTACCGAGGTCGGTTATGTCGGCCGCGACGTCGAGCAGATCATCCGTGATCTCGTCGAGGTCGCGATCTCCCAGACCCGCGAGCGCAAACGCAAAGACGTGCAGGCCCGCGCCCAACTCGCGGCCGAGGAGCGCGTGCTCGACGCACTGGTCGGGCCGGCTTCCAGTCCCGCCACCCGCGATTCCTTCCGCAAGAAGCTGCGCGCCGGCGAACTCAACGACAAGGAAATCGAGATCGAGACGTCGTCATCCGGCGGCATGCCGATGTTCGAAATTCCGGGCATGCCCGGCGCCCAGCTGGGTGCGATTTCGATCGGCGATATCTTCGGCAAGATGGGCGGACGGACCAAGACCCGCCGCCTGACGGTCGAAAACTCGCACGAGACGCTCGTGAACGAAGAATCCGACAAACTGCTCGACAGCGACCAGCTGGTGCTGGAAGCGATCAACGCGGTCGAGAACAATGGCATCGTGTTCCTCGACGAGATCGACAAGATCTGCGTGCGCGACGGCCGCACCGGCGGCGATGTCTCGCGCGAAGGCGTGCAGCGCGACCTGCTGCCGCTGATCGAAGGCACCACCGTCTCGACCAAGCACGGCGCGGTCAAAACCGACCATATCCTGTTCATCGCGTCCGGCGCGTTCCATATCGCAAAACCGTCAGACCTGTTGCCCGAGTTGCAGGGCCGGTTGCCGATCCGTGTCGAGCTGGAAGCGCTGACGCGCGACGACATGCGCCGCATCCTGACCGAGCCGGAGGCATCGCTGATCAAGCAATATATCGCGCTGATGCAGACCGAAGGCGTCACGCTCGACATCACCGACGGAGCGATCGACGCGCTGGCGGATGTCGCGGTCGCCGTCAACTCCACCGTGGAGAATATCGGCGCGCGGCGCCTGCAGACGGTGATGGAGCGCGTGCTCGACGAGATTTCCTTTGCCGCCCCGGACCGCCACGGCGAGACCATCAAGGTCGATGCCGACTACGTGCAGAAGCATGTCGGCGATCTCGCCAAGAACGCGGATTTGAGCCGGTTTATTTTGTAGTATCAAAGATTGTCGTCCCGGCCTTGAGCCGGGACCCATAACCCCGGTCGTCTATTGTTGAACGAAGCCATCAACCCTTGTGCTAGGCAACGACGGCCGCGGCGTATGGGTCCCCCCGATGCACACTGCGCATCTGAGCTCAAGGCCGGGACGACGATGACGATAAATTTGCGGGTCTGGCAAACCCCCTGGCGCTTGATGCTTGCCGTCAATGTCGCCGTGTTTGTCGGGGTATTCCTGCACAAGATCGCGCTGCCGCCCTTCGTCCCCTACATTCATCTGCTGGTCGACTATCATTTCGGCTTCACCAAGCGCGCGCTGATCGGCGCGATCGTGGCGCTGTTCACTTCGAAGATCCCGGTGTGGCTGGTGTTCGCGATCAGTGGCGCGGTCTGGCTCATCACGGCGGGCCTGTTCGTGCGACTGTTCAGGCGGACGTTCGGTTTCGACGACGCGCATCTGCCGTTGTTCGTGTTCATGGTAGGCTCACCGTTCTTCCTGAAGAATTTCATGCACACGCTCGGGCATTTCGACATCTACGGATGCCTGTTTGCGATCTGCCTCTTACTGATTCCGGCGCGCTCGCTGTTCTATGTGCTGCTCGCCACGCTGTTCTCGATGATCCTCGTGCTGATTCACCATATTCATCTCCTGATGTATGTGCCGACCATCGCGGCCATCGTGGTGCTGCGTTATTATCTGGTGCAACCGCTGAGCCGCACCGGCGTGATCGCGGGCTTCGCCGCGCTTGCCGCCACCGGCATCCTTTTCTTCGTCGCGCAATTCTACGGGACGATGGCGGTGTCCGAAGCAGATTTCGTCGCTTATCTAAAGGGCCGGATGGCCGATCCCAGCCGCAGTAACCTGCTGAGTTTTGCCTATATCTGGTATCAGCCGTTGTCGACGGAAGTTGCCGACACCTGGCAACGCCTGCCGCATAATCTGCTCGGCTTTCCGATCTTCGCGCTGCTGATCTGGCTGCACACGCCGCTATGGCGATATTTTGCAGAACTGATCGCTGCGCTATCCGTCGAACGCCATCGCCACATCGTCAAGGCGGTGATCGCCGTCATCAGCCTCTTCTATCTCGTGATGTTTGCGATGGTGTTCGATTATTCGCGCTGGATTTCGAACTGGGCGGTGTGCCTGTTCCTGCTCCTGCACGCGGTAAAGGCCCTGCCCGCCTCGCGCGAGGTGACGCCGATATCGACCGATGATCGGAAGACCATGGTCTTCGGCTGGATCGTCACGCTGATCCCGCGCGTCGGGATCGTACGGCCGTTCTAGCGAACCCTTCGTACCCGCACATACAGCGCGCCCTCGCCGCCGTGGCCGATATGGGCCTCCTCGAAGCCGACCACCAGCGAGCGGAATTCCGGCAAACCCAACCATTGCGGCACCTGACGGCGCAACACGCCGCGCTCGGCCTCTGAGCCGCCCACTTTGCCCTTGCCGGTGATGATGAGCACGAAGGTGAGGCCATCGCTGTGTGCGCGCTGCAGGAAGGTAAGCAGCACGCGGTGCGCGCGGATCTGCGTCATGCCGTGCAAATCGAGCCGGGCGTCAATCTCTTTCCGGCCACGCGAAAGCTGTGAGCGTTCACGGCGCCCGATCGGCGCCAGCGGTGGCGGCTCCGGCCGGGACGGAGGAATGATTCGTGGCGAAGGCGTCGCCTTTGGTGACGCAACAGGCTTGGCAGCGGTACTGGCTTCCGCCTCCGGCGATGCGGCCGGCGGCTTCACGGTGCGGTGCCGCTTGCGCAGCGGCTTGACCTGCTTGGCCACGCTTTCCCACAGCGCACGCTCCTCTTCGCTGAGGCTGCGCTTGCGCCGCGGCGGCATTGGTATTTCGGGGATCGAGCTCGACGTCCGGCGTTTCATTGACGGTGGTGGCGGAAACGGCGGATGTGGCGGTGCCGCGGTTCGGAAACCGGTTTGACATCGGGCCGGGCCGCCGGCAACGGCACCGGTTTTACCACGGCGGCCTGCGCGGCGGATGTGGGTGCGGTCGCGGGCGGCGTTGCAGCGGGAGTGGCGGGAGCAGCGTTCTTGGGATCCTTCATTGGATCAACCTGCGGAAACAGCTTTGCGATTTTCTCCGACGGCCGTTCGTCCGGCACCGGCAGCTTGCGGCCCCGCGCGGAGGGATCGAGGCTCTTCGGCAACAGCATGACAAAACGCATAGGATGGCGGAAGCGGCCTGCCACCTTGCCGGCATCGGCCCCGGCGCCGAGATAGAGATCGGCACGGGCGGGTCCGACGATCGCCGAGCCCGTATCCTGCGCGATCATCAGCCGGCGAAACGGCGTCTTGGACGTTTCGGTGTCGATCGGCAACTCGCCCTCGATGAAGAATGGCGTGCCGTAGACATGCAGCGCCTTATCAACCGCGATCGAGCGGCCGGGCGTCAGCGGCACACCCTGGGCGCCGACCGCTTCGTCCTTGTCGGAGAGGTTTACCTCGCGGAAAAACACGTAGGACCGGTTCTGGCGTCGCAATTCGTTGGCGCCATCGGGGTTTGCCGTCATCCACTCCCGGATCTTCTGCATCGACATCTGATCCCTGGGGATGATGTTGCGTTCGATCAGGATGCGGCCGACCGGGGTATAGGGATAACCATTATGCGCATCGTAATTGATGCGAACGGTCGAGCCATCATCGAGGCTGACCCGCGCCGATCCCTGGATCTGCGAGAACAGCAGATCGGTCTGGTCCTTCAGAAAGCAGATTTCGAGGCCACGGCCCTCGATCGCTCCGTCCTCGATCTCGGCGCGATCGTAATAGGGCACCAGCTTGCGGCGGCCAATCTTGCGAAACACCTTGCCCCCGTTGGGCAAACCGACCGAGCTCTGCGTGACGCCGCGAACGAACAGATTGGACGGCCGGCGATAGACCGGCACTTTGTAGACCTCGTTCTCCGTCCGCGAGCCGTCGACGATGGGCTCGTAATAGCCGGTGACAAAGCCCTCGGGCTCGCCGAGCCGCGATATCCGCAAGGGCAGAAAATGCTCCTCGAAGAACGCTTTCGCCCTGGCGCCGTCGGTTAGCTCAAGGCCCCTGGCGACGCGGCAGGGATCGCGCAGCGAGGTACCAATTGCTTTCGGTTCGGATGGTGGTTTGGTTTGCGCTGCTATCGGCTTGCAGCTGTCGCGAAAGGTCTTGTAGGCGGCGAGATGATCGTCTTCGCGCCAGCCGGTGATGTCGGACCAGGCGACCGGCGCATATTGGGTGTTGGTGATCTGGAACGGCAAATCCAGCTGCGGATAAGGAAGGTGACGCTCGGATATCGGATGCGGGGGCGGATGTGAATGCGACCGCGCCCGACGCGCGGCAGATGCGTCCAGGGGAGCCAGTGGCAACGCGATAGCGATCGCAGCCAGCGCCAACCTTGCAAGAGACCTTACAAGGCTGTGCTCGCTAGCTGGCGCTTCCGGTGCCAACCAACTTCCAGTTCGGATCGCGGGAACTCGTGTCGCGGGCAAATGTCCAGACATCGGTGATATCGGCGACCTTATCCGGCGTTCCATCGACAATGGCACCGGTCTTGTCGCGGGTGACCGAGATCATCTGCGACACGAACCGCACCGTCAGCTGCGCCGCCTTGTCGCGTGCTTCCGCACCCACCAGTTCGGCCTTGTCGATCGAAACAAACCGCGTTTCGGTTTTCTGCTCGTGCTTCTCGCGATCCTTGATCACCGCGTCGAAACTCTCATAGACCTCGCTCGACAACAGATCCTTGAGCGCGCGGCGGTCGCCATTGGCAAACGCCAGCACGATCATCTCGTAGGCGCTGCGGGCGCCGGAGAGGAAGTGACGGGGATCGAATGAGGAATCCTGCGCGACAAGCGCGTCGAGGCCTTGCGCCAGCGGCGTGCCGGCTTCCGCGATGCCCTTCCAGCGGTCGGTCGCCGGCGCAACGTCCGCGGCCGGCGCCAACGGCGTCTGATCGATCACGGCACCGGGCATCGGCACGACGTTGTTGTCCTGCGTACGCTGCACCACGTTCGGCGCGGCGCGATCATAGGGCGGCCGTTCGCTCCCGGTGCGCTGTCCGAGGACGCTGCGCAGGCGCAGGAAGATGAAGACGGCCAGCGCCAGGAAGATGATAGTGTAAATATCCACGTCGTATTCGCTTTCTGGTTCTAACGCC
This sequence comes from Bradyrhizobium sp. AUGA SZCCT0158, assembly GCF_018130065.1. Lineage (GTDB taxonomy): Bacteria > Pseudomonadota > Alphaproteobacteria > Rhizobiales > Xanthobacteraceae > Bradyrhizobium. Next base: position 97,131 of record NZ_JAFCME010000005.1, read on the forward strand.
GGCAACGGGTCCGGCGGTCGAGGGTTCCCTCATGACCCCGGGAACGGCAGAGATTACATCTTCAATCGAGACTGCAGCATGTAGGCATGAAACTTTGCCCGGCCAATGGCGCGTTTTGGCGCGGGTGAATTGTAGCGCGTTTTGGCCGCGAGGGGAAATCCGATCATTTCCGGAAATCACGCATATTCAATTATTTAGGATGACCCCAAAGGGGCTCGCTGGGAGGCCGGCCGCGCGCTATTAGCCATATCTGTCACAAATGGCGGTTGGCCGGACCCGCCTTCAGCCCGTCGTCCTTGTGGAATAAGGCGGGGCTATGATAGCCACTCGCCCGGCAAAGGCATTTCCGCCCGCCGAGCGAATTCAGACAGAAACCCGGGCTCCGCTCGCCAGCGTTTTTAGGAGAGTTTCATGACCAACGGTAACGGCGCGCCCGCAGAGCAGGCCCCTGCCCAGCTCAACGTATTGGCGCAGTATACCAAGGACCTGTCGTTCGAGAATCCGAACGCCCCAGGATCGCTGGCGCCTCAGCAGCAGCAGCCGGCCATCAATATCCAGATCAATGTCGGCGCCAATAATCTCTCCGAGAGCGAGTTCGAGGTGACGCTTTCGATCGAGGGCAAGGCGGAAAATGCCGGCAAGCTCATGTTTTCGTTCGACCTCGCCTATGCGGGGGTGTTCCGCATCGTCAATGTGCCGAAGGAAAACCTGCACCCGCTGGTCATGATCGAATGCCCGCGGCTGTTGTTCCCGTTTGCGCGCGAAATCATTGCCACCTCGGTGCGGGACGGCGGGTTCCCCCCGCTGATGCTCGATCCCGTCGATTTCGTCGGCCTGTATCGCCAGAACATGGAGCGGCAGGCGGCAGAGCAGGCTGCCTCGGGCGCAAAGCCCAGCTAACAGGGGCGCTCAGCGGCTAAACGCCGCTGCAGCGTTTCAAGCAGCTCCCAGAAACTCGTTCCAGATCGCCTTGTCGCCCAGCGTGGCGACAAAGGCCCGGTGCGCCTCGCGGTCAGCATCGGTGATTCGGGGTGCGAGCGGCGTCTCGCGCTGCCGGCGCGGCATATCGCCGGTCCGCTCCGCCCGCGACTCGCGGGTCTCCGAGGCCAGGATCAGCTGCGACTGCCGTGCTCCGATCAGGTCGATATAGACCTCGGCCAGCAGCTCGGCGTCTAGCAGAGCCCCGTGCTTGGTACGGCGGGAATTGTCGATCGAATAACGCGAGCAGAGATCGTCGAGCCGATTCGAGACGCCCGGATGCTTGCGGCGCGCCAGCAGCAGCGTATCGACCAGCCGGTCGCGCGAAATCACCTGGCGCTTGATGCGGTCGAGTTCGGCATTGATGAAGGAGATGTCGAACGACGCGTTGTGGATCACCAGCGGCGCATCGGCGATGAATTCCAGGAACTCCTCGACCACTTCCGTGAACAGCGGCTTGCTGGACAGGAACTCGGCGGAGAGGCCGTGCACGGCGAACGCTTCGGCCGGCATGTCGCGCTCGGGATTGATGTAGCGGTGAAACGTTTGCCCTGTCGGCATGCGGTTGTAGATTTCGATGCAGCCGATCTCGACCAGCCGGTCGCCGCGCAGCGGATCAAGCCCGGTGGTTTCAGTATCGAGAACGATTTCACGCATGGATTTACTTCAGGGCCCGGAAAGTCAGCGAATCAGGTCCGCCGCTGCGGCATCTTAACAACCTCGGCCAGAATGTCCTTGATCCGGGCGCGTACGGGGTCGAGACCATCCGAAGTATCCACCACGAAATCGGCGCGCTTGCGTTTTTCGGCGTCCGGTAGCTGCCGCGCCAGAATGGCGTCGAACCGCGCCTCGTCCATCGTGCCCCGCGCCAACACGCGCTGGCGCTGGATTTCGGGCGTGGTCGTGACCACCACGACCGCATCGACGCGCTTCTCGCCGCCAGTCTCATACAGCAGCGGGATATCCAACAGCACCACCGGCTTGCCCGCCGCTTCCGCATCTTCAAAGAATTTTTTTCGCGACGCGCCGAGCATCGGATGAACGATCTGCTCGAGCTGCTTCATGGCGACGGGATTGTGCACCACCTGGGCGGAGAGCCGCGCCCGATCCACCTTGCCGTCGACTGTGGTGCCGGCAAACGCCGCTTCGATCGCGGGCGCAGCCTCACCCTCATAGATTTTGTGGACCTCGGCATCGGCGTCGTAAACGGGAACCCCCGCCTCCGCGAACAATTTTGCGGTGGTGGATTTTCCCATTCCAATCGAGCCGGTCAGTCCAAGGATCAGCATTCAGGTCGCCATTGTTTGAAACTCAGACGCCAAGCAACCGCTCGCTGCGCAAAAATGCGAACAGCGGCAGCAGCGGCAGGCCGAGGATGGTAAAATGATCGCCTTCGATGCGCTCGAACAAATGCACCCCGAGCCCTTCCAGCTGATAGGCGCCGACGCTGGTCGTCACCGCTTGTCCGGCCTGGTCCAGATAGGCCTCGATCTCGCCCTTGCTGAGAGATCGCATGATCATGTGTGCAACACTAACATGTGCGGACAATATCTTACCGTCACGGGCAACAGCAAATGCCGAATGCAATTCGTGGCGCTTGCCTGCGAGCAAACCCAGTTGCTCCGTAGCTGCGGCACGCCCGGCGGGCTTGCTGAACAACCGGTCCCCAAGCGCCAGCGTTTGGTCTGCGCCAACGACGTAGCGGTCGGGTTTTTGCTGCGAGACCCACAGCGCCTTTTCCCGCGCCAGCAGTTTTGCGATTTCACCGGGCGCCGTTAGCCCGGAGCCCTTCTGCACGGCGCGCTCATCGATATCGGCCGGAACAGCTTCAAGGGCGATGCCGGCGTTGGCCAGCAGCAGCTGCCGCGCGCGGCTCTGCGAAGCCAGGACTAGCGGGTCTTTTCCAAGCCAGATGCTCATAGCCGTTGATCGTTGTTTTGACGCGTTTTCTTGACGCGAACCGGGGTCCACTTCGCTGGAACACGCTCTGGTTTCATTCCGGAAGCCGTTGCCGCTGCCGGTCGGTGAAAAGTTTCAAGATTGCGGCCGCGGTTTCCTCGATTGACCGCCGCGTCACATCGAGCTGCGCCCAGCCGAACTTGGCACTGAGCCGCCGTGCGTACGCCACTTCATCGGTGACGGATTGGCGATCGATATAATCGTCGTTGCCGGAATCCGCGCCCATGCTCAGGAGCCGGTTTTGCCGAACCTGAATCAGGCGCTCCGGCGTTGCATGGAGGCTGACCACCAGCGGCTTCTTCAGCGTTTCCAGCTGATGCGGCGCCGGAATGCCCGGCACCAGCGGGACATTCGCGGTGCGGATGCCGCGGTTGGCGAGATAGATCGAGGTCGGTGTCTTTGACGTACGGGATACGCCGACCAATACGATGTCGGCGTCTTCGAGGCCTTCCACATGCTGGCCGTCGTCATGGATCATCGTGTAGTTCAGCGCGTCGATCCGCTTGAAATATTCGGCATTGAGCACGTGCTGGGCGCCGACGCGCCCCGTGGTGGCCGCACCGAGATAGGCTTCGAACAATTGCATCACCGGGCCGATGATCGACAGGCTCGGGATGTTGATGTCCTTGCACTTGGTCTCGAGCCGGCCAACCAGATCCTTTTCCAGCAGCGTGAAAAGCACGATGCCCGGCGCCTCCTCGATCTCATCGAGCACGCGGTCGAGCTGCTTCTGGCTGCGCACCAAGGGATAGACATGTTCGACCGCGGTGACGTTGGCGTACTGCGCGGCGACCGCGCGCGCCACGGTGATCAGCGTCTCGCCGGTCGAATCGGAGACCAGATGAAGGTGAAAATAATTGCCGGTCGTGGGCACCAAAACCCCTGTGTATTCTGTGAATCCCTGTGGACCTTATCCCAGAGATTTGGCCCTGGATCGTCCTCTCGGGGATAACCCGGCTTTTTCTACACAGGGCCCCCAAAAGGATAAGTCAGATCCCTGATCCGAACGATAGTGAGAATATGTGGATTTGTCTCTGCATAAGCTGCCGATAAGTTGGCGCAAGCGCTTGATGCAAGGGGCGTTATTTGAACGATCCAATTCTCTTGCGGAAAGGGTGATGGATGTGAACAAGCCGGGAGAACTACGGGACGGTTTGTTGTGAGTCCAATTCACCGCTACTTAGACTCAAACCTAAGATTCTAAAAATATTAGTTTAGAGAAGCGGTGCATGAGGATATGTCTCCGTCCCACGCTGGCGGAAGCTTTTCAGGCAATGCTGAGAGCGTCTGAACGTTCCAAGCGGCGATGAGGACGAGGCGACGCACGATGTACGAATGGATCACGATCCCGGCCTACCCGTGGATCAAGGCACTGCATGTGATTGCGGTCATCTCCTGGATGGCCGGCATGCTCTACCTGCCGCGGCTGTTCGTCTATCATTGCGAGGCCGAGGTCGGATCGAAGCAATCCGAGACTTTCAAGGTGATGGAACGCCGGCTGCTGAAGGCGATCATCAATCCGGCGATGATGATCACCTGGCTGGCCGGGCTGTATCTGGCCTGGAGCGGGCATTGGTACATGTCCGGCTGGTTTCACGCCAAGTTCGCGCTGGTGATCGTGCTGTCGGGCGTCCACGGCTTTTTTTCGCGCTGGGTGAAGGATTTCGCCGCCGACAGGAATGCGCGAAGCCAGAGATTCTATCGTATTATCAATGAGGTACCGACTGTTCTGATGGTCGGGATCGTTATTCTGGTCGTGGTCAAGCCGTTCTAGGCGGCGTTTTTGGCGCGAGGAGCACTTCAGGCCTGCTTGCGGAGCGCCGGGCGATTTTCTATATTACCCAAATCCCACCCCACGCAGGCGGATGTGGTTGCGTTCCGGTCTCCTCGTTGAGCCGGCCACCGCATCAGGTTTGAAGCCTCACCGGCACTTTCCTCGCTTAGACCTGCGGACCTTCCGTTTTTCGTGTCCGCTTTTCCTATAAGCCTAGCACCCCTCCTCCAGTTATTCTCCACAGGACCACCCCAATGCGGGAAATGAAACTCCAAGACCTCAAAGCAAAAACGCCGGCCGAGCTCGTCTCGTTCGCGGAAGAGAACGGGGTCGAAAATGCCAGCACCATGCGCAAGCAGGAGCTGATGTTCGCCATCCTCAAGCAGCTCGCGATCCAGGAAACCGACATTATCGGCGAGGGTGTCGTTGAGGTTCTCTCCGACGGCTTCGGCTTCCTGCGTTCGCCAGATGCGAACTATCTGCCCGGCCCGGACGATATCTACGTCTCGCCCTCGCAGATCCGCCGCTTCGGGCTTCGCACCGGCGACACCATCGAGGGCCATATCCGCAGCCCGAAAGAAGGCGAACGCTATTTCGCGCTGCTCAAGGTCAACACACTCAATTTCGAAGACCCGGAAAAGTCCAAGCACAAGGTCAATTTCGACAATCTGACGCCGCTGTTTCCAGACCAGCGCTTCCGCCTCGAACTCGAAGATCCGACGCGAAAAGACCTTTCTGCAAGGGTTATCGACATCGTCGCCCCGATCGGCAAAGGCCAGCGCGCCCTGATCGTGGCGCCGCCGCGCACCGGCAAGACGGTGCTGATGCAGAACATCGCGCACTCGATCACCGCCAATCATCCTGAATGCTATCTGATCGTGCTGCTGATCGACGAACGTCCGGAAGAAGTCACGGACATGCAGCGTTCGGTGAAGGGCGAGGTCGTCTCATCGACCTTCGACGAGCCGGCGGTGCGGCACGTTCAGGTCGCCGAGATGGTGATCGAGAAGGCCAAGCGCCTCGTTGAACACGGCCGCGACGTCGTGATCCTGCTCGACTCGATCACGCGTCTGGGCCGCGCCTACAACACCGTGGTGCCGTCATCCGGCAAGGTGCTGACCGGCGGTGTCGACGCCAACGCGTTGCAGCGGCCGAAGCGCTTCTTCGGTGCTGCCCGTAACATCGAGGAGGGCGGTTCGCTCACCATCATCGCGACCGCGCTGGTCGACACCGGCAGCCGAATGGACGAAGTCATCTTCGAAGAGTTCAAGGGCACCGGTAACTCCGAACTGATCCTGGACCGCAAGGTCTCGGACAAGCGGACCTTCCCGGCGATCGACATCTCGCGCTCCGGCACCCGCAAGGAGGAGCTCATCACCGATCCGCAGCTGCTCAAGAAAATGTACGTGCTGCGCCGAATCCTCAATCCGATGGGCACCATGGATGCGATCGACTTCCTGCTCGACAAGCTCCGCAACACCAAGAACAACTCGGAATTCTTCGATTCGATGAACACCTGATCCATCAGGCGAGGTTGGGGAAGGGCGCCTTGTGTCGAGGGGCGCCCTTTTCATTGCCTGCGTTGCTGCAGCAATTTGCTGCAGCAAAGGTGCACATGGTTCGGTGAGCTTCTTGGAACCGGACTGCACTTAAGTATTTGATATTGCTCGGGTTAGATGCGGTGAGCTACGAAACCCGGCCAAGCCATCGATTTTTGCAGCAAAAATTGCTGCGCAAATGATGCAGCAAATTGGCTCTCGGCGGGGTGTTCCCCGTTTTGATCGGGAGGCCGACCCACAGCTCAAATTGCGTTGCCTTTTCAAGCACTCCTGCACAAATAGGCGATGCATCCGCGGGATCAGACCATTTTTGCGCTGTCGTCGGGCCGTGCGCCGAGCGCGATCGCGATTGTGCGCGTGTCGGGACCGGGAGCCGGTCCGGCGCTGGTCGCGCTGGGTGGCAGAATCCCGCCGGCGCGGGCGGCGACCCGCATGCTGCTCCGCGACGCCGGCGGTCTGCCATTGGACGATGCGGTCGTACTCTGGTTCCCCGGGCCGGCCAGCGCCACCGGCGAAGACGTCGCCGAGTTTCACGTCCATGGTGGGCGGGCAGTGCTGGCCTCGATCTTTGCGGCGCTGGCTGCCCAGGAAAATATGCGCCCCGCCGAACCCGGTGAATTCACGCGGCGCGCGTTCGAGAACGGCAAGCTCGATCTCACCGAGGCCGAGGGCCTCGACGACCTCATTCACGCCGACACCGACCGGCAACGGCGCCAGGCGCTGCGCCAGCTCAAGGGCCTGCTCGGCGACAGAGCGCGCGACTGGCGCGCGCGCATCATCGAGGCATCAGCGCTGATCGAAGCCGGAATCGATTTTTCGGATGAGGGCGATGTGCCCGCGGAATTGATCGCGCCGGCGCTGGTGAAGATCAAGAAGCTCTTAATTGAAATCGAAGAAGTCCTTGCGGCACAGGGTCAAAGTGAACGCCTGCGCGATGGTCTCGTGGTGGCGATCGCGGGTCCCCCGAATGTCGGCAAGTCGACCTTGATGAATCAGCTGGCGCGGCGCGAGGTGGCGATCGTATCGCCACACGCCGGCACCACGCGTGACGTCATCGAAGTGCAGCTCGATCTCGACGGTTATCCGGTGACCGTCATCGACACTGCCGGCATTCGCGAGACCGACGATCCGGTGGAGCAGGAGGGTGTGCGTCGCGCGCGGGCTCGCGCCGCGGAAGCCGATCTTGTGCTGTGGCTTGCCGACCGGGTAGGCGCGAGAATTGATCACGCAGGCACCGCGCCGGTCTGGCGCGTGCGCAACAAGATCGACCTGGATCCGGCCGGTCGGCCATTGGCCGAGGTGCCGGACCGGGGCGAATTTGCGATTTCGGCCAGGGGCGGGGACGGGCTTCCCGAGTTGATCGCGGCCCTGGTCCAATTCGCGCAGGATTATTTTGGGGCCAGCGAGGGCGGGTTGATCAGCCGGACCCGGCAGCGGCAGTTGCTGCAGCAGACAGCGATTTCATTGCAGCGCAGCATTGATGTGGTCGGGGAGGGCGAGGAACTGGCAGCCGAGGAGCTTCGCGTCGCCGCGCATTCGCTTGGGCGGCTACTGGGGCGCGTCGATGTCGAGGACATACTCGACGTGATCTTCCGGGAATTCTGTGTAGGAAAGTAATGTTTCTTTATTATAGTATTTCATTCATTTCATGGCTAATCTGTTTCACGTGAAACGCTTACCCAAGGCGCTAATGGAACCCGCTGTTTCACGTGAAACAGATCCATTCCTTTCAGTTTCCCGCAACTTCCCGCTTCCGCGATTTCTGACTCCGCGATAGAACTCCGCCATGATTTCGCGCTCCGATTCCTTGGACGTCATCGTCATCGGCGGCGGCCATGCCGGCTGCGAGGCCGCGAGCGCGGCCGCCCGGATGGGTGCAACGACGGCGTTGGTGACCCACAGCTTTGCGACCGTCGGCGCGATGTCCTGCAATCCCGCCATCGGTGGTCTGGGCAAGGGGCATCTGGTTCGTGAAGTCGATGCCCTCGATGGTCTGATGGGCCGGGTCGCTGATGCCGGGGGCATCCAGTTTCGGATGCTGAACCGTCGCAAAGGTCCCGCTGTTCGGGGACCGCGGGCCCAGGCCGACCGCGAACTGTATGCGGCCGCGATGCAGGCGGCGATCATCGAGACCGCCAATTTGAGCGTGATCGAAGGCGAGGCGGACGAACTGATCGTTTCCAACGGTCGCGTCACCGGCATTCGTCTGGGCGATGGCCGCGAACTGAGCTGTGGTGCCGTCGTCATCACCACCGGGACCTTCCTCCGTGGTCTGATCCATCTCGGCGAAAAGAACTGGCCGGCCGGGCGGGTCGGCGAGGCGCCGGCGATGAGGCTTTCCGCTTCGTTCGAACGTGCCGGCTTTATGCTTGGCCGTCTCAAGACTGGTACGCCGCCGCGGCTGGATGGCACGACCATCGACTGGTCCGCCGTCGAAATGCAGCCCGGCGACGATCCGCCGGAGCCGTTCTCGGTCATGACCGACCGCATTACGGCTCGACAGATCGAATGCGGGATCACCCGCACCACGCCGGCGACCCATGAGGTGATCCGGGCCAATGTTCATCGCTCGCCGATGTATTCCGGCCAGATCAAGAGCAGCGGTCCGCGCTATTGCCCCTCGATCGAAGACAAGATCGTCCGCTTCGGCGACCGCGACGGCCATCAGATCTTCCTGGAGCCGGAAGGCCTGGAAGACACCACCGTCTATCCCAACGGCATCTCGACCTCGCTTCCGGAAGAGGTGCAGCTCGCGATCCTTTCGACCATTCCCGGTCTCGAGCGGGTCAAGATGGTCCGGCCCGGCTATGCCATCGAATACGACCATGTCGACCCGCGGGAGTTGGAGCCGACACTCCAGGCCAAGCGGTTGCCGGGACTGTTTCTGGCCGGGCAGATCAACGGCACCACCGGGTATGAAGAGGCCGCCGCACAGGGAATTGTCGCGGGGCTGAATGCGGCACTGTCCGCCAGCGGCGGCGAGGCGATCGTTTTCGACCGCGCCGACGGCTATGTCGGCGTGATGATCGATGATCTCGTTACCCGCGGGATATCAGAACCCTATCGTATGTTCACCTCGCGGGCGGAGTATCGCCTGACGCTGCGGGCCGACAATGCCGACCAGCGGCTGACCGACAAGGGGATCGCACTGGGTTGCGTAGGGCAGGCGCGTTCGCAGCGCCACGGGGCCAAGATGGCGGCGCTCGAAGCCGCGAAGTCGCTGGCGAAGTCCTTGACGATCACTCCCACTGAAGCCGGCAAGCACGGCCTGGCGCTGAACCGGGACGGTCACCGCCGCTCGGCATTTGAGCTCCTTGCCTATCCGGAGATTGAATGGTCCGCGCTGCAGGGTATCTGGCCCGAGCTATCAGCCATTGACCCATCGATCGCAGTCCACCTCGAGATCGATGCCAAATATGACGTCTATCTGAAGCGCCAGACCGCTGACGTCGACGCCTTCCGGCGCGATGAGGGCCTGGTTCTGACCGACATCGGTTATTCCGATGTGCCCGGCCTCTCCAATGAAGCGCGCTCAAAGCTCGAGGCGGCGCGGCCGCGAAGCGTGGGGCAGGCGGGGCGGCTGGATGGCTTGACGCCGGCCGCGCTTGGTATCCTGGCGGCTTATCTTCGGCGTGAAGCCCGGCGGAAGACCTCGAAGGCGACGGCTTAAAACGTTTCACGTGAAACGGGGAGGTCCGCTCGAAGCCGGCTGCAATCGTCGTTGCGAGGAGCCCTTGCGACGAAATCCATTCTTCCTTTTGCGCGGACAGATGGATTGCTTCGCTTCGCTCGCAATGACAGTTTTGGGTGGGACGGGCCCCAGGCGAATCGCCAAAGCTCAAACGGCCGAAATTGATAATGACCTCCGACAAAGCCGCCGCCCTCGCCCTCACCCCTGTTTCACGTGAAACAGAGGCGCGGCTGGATCGCTATGTCGATCTGCTCCGGGAATGGCAGGCCAAAACAAACCTGGTGGCGCCGTCGACACTTCCACATCTCTGGACCCGCCATATCGCCGACTCGCTGCAGCTGCTGAGCTTGGCTCCCACTGCAACGAGGTGGGTCGATCTCGGCAGCGGCGGCGGCTTTCCCGGCGTGGTGCTGGCCTGCGCTTTGGCGGAAACACCGGGCGCCAATATTCAATTGGTCGAACGCAACGCCAAGAAAGCCGCGTTCCTGCGCGAAGCAATTCGTGTGACCTCGGCGGCCGGGACCGTGCATCTCGCTGACATCGGGGATATCGTGGATAGAATCGCCGGGCCTGTCGATTGCGTCACTGCGCGGGCGCTGGCTCCGTTACATCAGCTCATCGGTTTCGCGGAACCGCTGGTAGGAAAGGGCGCAAAAGCGTTATTTCTGAAGGGCCAAGATGTAGAGGCTGAATTGACCGAAGCCACTAAATATTGGAATATTGAGCCGCAACTTCATTCCAGCCGCACGGGCGGACAAGGCTGGATCGTCGAACTCGACCGCATCGAGCGACGCAAAACTTCCGCGATGGGCACCGGGTATGACCGAGATTGATCAAATATATCAAGAAGATAAAGCGCCTGCTCCGGCAGCCCATCCGCGCATATTGTCGCTCGCCAACCAGAAAGGTGGCGTCGGCAAGACTACCACCGCGATCAATCTTGGCACGGCACTCGCTGCGATTGGCGAACGCGTGTTGATCGTCGACCTTGATCCCCAGGGCAACGCCTCCACCGGCCTCGGCATCGATCGCCGCGACCGCAACTGTTCAACCTACGATGTGCTGATCGGCGAAGCCCCGCTGCGCGAAGCTGTCGTTGTGACCGCCGTGCCGCGTCTGCATATCGCCGCTTCCACCATGGATCTGTCGGGTCTCGAACTGGAGCTGGGAACGACGCCCGGCCGCGCCTTCCGCCTGCGCGACGCCATCGCCGCGCTGAACAACGATGCAGCGCCCGGATCCGATTACACCTATGTGCTGATCGACTGCCCGCCGTCGCTCAACCTTCTCACCGTCAATGCGATGGCGGCATCCGACGCGATCCTGGTGCCGCTGCAATGCGAATTCTTCGCGCTCGAAGGTCTGTCGCAATTGCTGCAGACCGTGGAGCAGGTGCGCTCGACGTTGAATCCGAATCTGTCGATCCACGGCATCGTGCTGACCATGTTCGACTCGCGCAACAATTTGTCCAACCAGGTCGTCGCCGACGTGCGGCAGTTCATGGGCGCCAAGGTCTACAACACCATGATCCCGCGCAACGTGCGCATCTCCGAGGCGCCGTCCTATGGCAAGCCGGTGCTGGTTTACGATCTCAAATGCGTCGGCAGCGATGCGTATCTCAAGCTTGCGACGGAAGTGATCCAGCGTGAGCGTGAGCTGCGAACGCATTAGCGCGAAATCGTAGGATGGGTAGAGCGCAGCGAAACCCATCGCACCACGACGAGCTTGATGGGTTCGCTACGCTCTACCCATCCTACAAGAAAAACAGTTTCTAATTTCGGAGTATGCTGCGTGAATCCAAGGGAGCTGACGATGGCCGACGAAGCGCGTTCGCGACTGGGCCGCGGTCTTGCAAGTCTGATCGGCGATGTCGGCGGCGAGGCCGCGCATGTCGAACGTCCGCGCAATCAGCGCAAGGTGCCGATCGAATTTCTAAAGGCAAATCCGCGCAACCCGCGCCGGACGTTTGCCGACGCCGAACTCGGCGAGCTCGCTGCTTCCGTCAAGCAGCATGGCGTGATCCAGCCGATCGTGGTGCGTCCGGTCAAGGGCGCCACCGATCGCTATGAGATCATCGCCGGCGAACGCCGCTGGCGCGCCTCGCAGCTGGCCGGGCTGCATGAAGTGCCGATCGTGCCGATCGAGGTCAGCGACAGCGACGCGCTCGAGATCATGATCATCGAAAACGTGCAGCGCGAAGACCTCAATGCGATGGAAGAGGCGCAGGGCTATCACGCGCTCGCGGAAGAATTCAAACGCAGCCAGGAAGAGATCGCCAAGGAAGTCGGCAAGAGCCGCAGCCATGTCGCCAACATGATGCGGCTGACGAAACTGCCGCCAGAGGTGCAGGCCCTCATCTCCACGGGCGAGCTATCGGCCGGTCACGCCCGCGCGTTGATCAGCGTACCGGATCCGCTTGCCTCCGCAAAGCGTATCGTCGCCGAAGGCCTCAACGTCCGCCAGGCCGAAGCGCTGGCGCATGAAGAGGGCGTGCCGGAACGCAAGCCGCAGAAGGCCCGCAGCGGCGGCAAGACCAAGGACCCCGATACGATCGCGTTGGAGAAACGCGTCAGCGACGCGCTTGGGCTGGCCGTCACCGTCAACCACCGCGATCCCGGCGGCAGCGTCCAGATCAGCTACCGCAACCTCGAGCAGCTGGATGAAGTGATGCGGCGGCTGGCGAAGGGGATTTGAGGCCTTCTCCACGTCATTGCGAGGAGCGATAGCGACGAAGCAATCCATCTATCCCCGAGTTGAGGCATGGATTGCTTCGCTTCGCTCGCAATGACGGTGGAATGAGAAGCACCGCACGCACCTCAACGAAATTCAGCGATGACCTCGATCTCGCCCACGATGGCCTCGTTGAACGCAATCATTTCCTCTGCGGGAATCCAGTACTCCAGATGTGCGGAGCCACCGGCGGCTTGCACCCGGTAATTGTCCAGGAAATTCCGCCGCACCTCAAACCGAGTGACATAGCCGGAGCCGCTGGCCGGTACATTCCAATCGCGGGCAATCTTCACGGCGTACTCTTCCGACAGCACAGGATAGAAGATCGGCTGTTCCGGAAGCCGCGGCGGAAAAGCGCGCATGCCGCTCTCCTGGATCAATTCCAGCTCGCGTGGGCCAACCGGCCGCCAAAGCGTCACGACGTCTTGTTTCTCGCCGGACATGCTACCCCCGCCGCTTCGCATTCGCCGCGATCGACAACAGCGTTCGTTGCGCGATCGCAGCCGCCAGCGTGGCCTGCTTGCGCATGTCGAATGCGGCGGTCGCGAGCTGGTCGATGATCGCGACCAGCCGCGCGGCGCTGAAATTCCGTAGCGCGACTTCAACCGCGCCCTTGCGCGAAAAATGCAGCCGCGGATACCCGCTCTCCAGCAAATTCGAGACCGGCGTGCCTTCGGCTACCGCTAGCGCCGATTTGTGCAGCCATGCGGCCTGGCGTTGGGCTGCCGAAATGATCACGCCGGGATAGGTGCCGGCGATCATCGCTTTGGCGAATTCGCTTTCGACCAGATCAGGCTTTCCAGCAAACGCGCCGTCGACGATCGGATCGAGCTTCAGCTCGGAGGCGTCAGCGACTACCGCCATCACGTCGTCGATCGACACCTCGCCCTGGCCATGGGCATAGAGCGCGAGTTTTCGAAGTTCGTTGCGCGAGGCCTGCCGGTCGCCGCCGAGCAGTGCGGTCAGCACGGCGCGGGCGTCGGGCGCGATGCGCAGGTTGGAGGGCCGCAATTCATCATCGATCAGCTTGGCAAGGTCGCGTTCGGTGTCGGGATAGCAAGCGATCGCGACCGCGGTCTTGGCGCGCTCGCAGGCCTTGCGCAGCGGCGACTCCGGCCGGAGCTCGCCGGCCTCGATCACGATGCGGCAATCCTTGAGCGACATCTCTGCCAGCGTGTCGATACCGCCAGCAAAACTGCGCGAGCCTGCACGCACGCGGATGGCGCGGCGGCCGCCGAACAGCGGTACCGTCATCGCTTCATCGACCAGCCGCGATGGCTCGGCCGACAATTCGTCACCGTCCAGCCGCACCATTGAAAACGGATCATTGGGATCGTCGACCGCGGACGCCAGCAGTGCGTCGGCGCGTTCACGCACCAGGCCGGCGTCCGGGCCGTACAGCAGGATGATGGGACGGCCGGAATCAGGCCGGGCGAGAAAAGCGTCGATTTCTTTTCCGCGAAGCGCGACCAATTGCGGGATCAGGTGCCGGCGACGAAGAACGACGCCAGCCGGGTCTGGATGTTCTCGGCGATCTCGTTGGCTGAGCGATCCTCCGCGTCGCGGAAGGCGCGGGCGCGGGCGAAACGCTGCATCTGGCCCGGGATGTCATAGGACACGCGGGAGAAGGTCGTGCCTGTCATGACAGATTTGTTCGTCGCCAGATCGATCAGATTGTACTGCGCGTCGATGCCGTAATTCTCGCTCGACGGCAGCGCGGTGGTCGGATCGAGGATCAGCGACGAGCGGCTGGTGGAGAACCGCAGCACCAGCCGATGGGTCGGCGGCATGCCGGTCGCATTGCCATAAAGCTTGAACGCCAGCTGGTTGCGGATTTCGACCTGAATGCGGGCCTCGCGGGAGGCGTTGTTCTTGTCGACGGGCGGGATTTCCACGCCCATCAGCTTTTCGCGCAGGCCGGGCGAGCCGTCGGCGCGTTCGGCATACATCGGCTGAAAACAGCCGGCCGTCAGCGCCGCCAGAGCGACAACGGCGAGCAGCCGAGCGGCGATCCGGGTCCTAGCCAACGACATTCACGATCCTCATGGGAACAACAATCACCTTGCGGACGGCCTTGCCGCCCAGGGCCAGTTTTACCGCATCAAGGGCCAGAACGGCAGCCTCAATTTCCGGATTTTGGGCGCCCCGTGGCAAGGTTACATCACCCCGTTTTTTGCCGTTGACCTGAACCACCAGCGTCACCGTGTCTTCAACCAGCAAATCGCGTTCGATTTGGGGCCAATTGGCTTCCGAAATCAGCCCGGATTGCCCCAATACCGTCCAGCACTCCTCGGCCAGATGGGGCATCATGGGAGCGAACAATTGAACAAGGATGACCGCGGCCTCCCGGACCGACCAGGCCAAGTCAGGCGTCGGCTGCCCCTCCCGCCCCAGCACCTCGGCCAGCGCATTGGTGAATTCGCGGATATGGGCGAGGCAGACGTTGAAATGCAGCCGCTCGATGCCGTTCGACACCTTGTCCAGCGCGCCATGGGCCGCCTTGCGCAAGCCCAGCGCATCATCGCCGAACGAGGCCGGCCGGGCGGCCGGGGCTGCTTTGGCGATCTCGGCCGATTCGTTGACCAGCCGCCACAGCCGCTGCACGAAGCGCGAGGCGCCCTGCACGCGCTCGTCGCTCCAGATCACGTCGCGATCCGGTGGTGAGTCCGACAGCATGAACCAGCGCGCGACGTCGGCGCCGTAGGTGGCGATGATGTCGTCGGGGTCGACAGTGTTCTTCTTCGACTTCGACATCTTCTCGATCGCGCCGATGGCGACCTCTTCACCCGTGGTCAGCAGCAGGGCGCGCTTGCCATTGCCGCCGGTCTCGATCTTCACCTCGGCGGGCGTGACGTAAGAGCCGTCGGCCTTCTGGTAAGTCTCGTGCACCACCATGCCCTGCGTGAACATGCCGGCGAACGGCTCGTCCATGCCGATATGGCCGGTCGCCTTCATCGCGCGGGTGAAGAAGCGGCTGTACAGCAGATGCAGGATCGCGTGCTCGACACCGCCGATATACTGGTCGATCGGCAACATCCGGTTGACGACGTCAGGCGTAGTCGGCGCGTTCTCGTTCCAGGGATCGGTGAAGCGCGCAAAATACCAGGACGAGTCGACAAACGTGTCCATGGTGTCGGTTTCGCGCTGGGCTTTGCCACCGCATTTGGGGCAGGCGACGTGCTTCCAGGTCGGATGATGGTCGAGCGCGTTGCCGGGCTTGTCGAAGGTCACGTCCTCCGGCAGCACCACCGGCAGGTCGCTGTCCGGCACCGGCACCACATCGCATTTCGGGCAGTGGATCACCGGGATCGGGCAGCCCCAATAGCGTTGGCGCGAAATGCCCCAGTCGCGCAGGCGGAAGTTCACCTGCCGCTCAGCCACCGGCATGTTGCCGCGCAGTTCACGCTCCAGCCGCTTTGCGACTTCTTCCTTGGCCTGCTCGATGGTCATGCCGTCGAGGAAGCGGGAATTGATCATGCGGCCGTCACCGTCATAGGCGGTGTCCGTGATCACGAACGTCTTCGAATCCTGGCCTTCCGGACACACGACGGGCGTGACGCCGAGCGCATATTTATTGACGAAATCGAGGTCGCGCTGGTCGTGCCCGGGGCAGCCGAAGATCGCGCCGGTGCCGTATTCCATCAGCACGAAGTTGGCGACATAAACCGGCAGCTTCCAGTTCGGGTCGAACGGATGCACGGCGCGGATGCCGGTGTCGAAACCCTGCTTCTCGGCGGTGTCGATGATTTCCTGGGCGGTGCCGATGCGCTTGACCTCGGCGATGAACTCCGCGAGCTTGGGATTCTTCGCTGCCGCCGCGATCGCCAGCGGATGGTCGGCCGCGATCGCCATGAACTTCGCGCCGAACAGCGTGTCGGGCCGCGTCGTGAAGATCTTCAGCTCGCTCTCGCCGGCCGGCGTTGTTGCCGCATCCAGCGCGAAGCGCACCAGCAGGCCCTCGGAGCGGCCGATCCAGTTGCGCTGCATCAGCCGCACCTTGTCGGGCCAGCGATCCAGCCCGTCCAGGGCGTCCAGCAGTTCCTGCGAGTACTTCGTGATCTTGAAGACCCACTGGCTCATCTCGCGCTGTTCGACCACGGCGCCGGAACGCCAGCCGCGGCCGTCGATCACCTGCTCGTTGGCGAGCACGGTCATGTCGACCGGGTCCCAGTTCAGCTTGCGCTTCTCGCGCTCGGCGAGACCGGCGCGCAGCATGTCGAGAAACATCTTCTGCTGATGCTTGTAATAGCTGGGGTCGCAGGTCGCGAATTCCCGGCTCCAGTCGAGCGACAGTCCGATCGACTGCAGCTGCTTCTTCATCGCGGCGATGTTGTCGTAGGTCCAGGCCTTGGGCGCGACCTTGCGCTCGATCGCGGCGTTTTCGGCCGGCAGCCCGAACGCGTCCCAGCCCATCGGGTGCAGCACGTTGAACCCCTTGGCGCGCATGAACCGCGCCAGCACGTCGCCGAGCGTATAGTTGCGGACATGCCCGATATGGATGCGCCCGGACGGGTAGGGGAACATCTCGAGGACGTAATATTTCGGCCGGGAATCGTCGTTTTTGGAGGCGAAGATCGCCTTCTGGTCCCACTGGCGTTGCCAGCGCGGCTCGGAGTCACGGGCGTTATAGCGTTCGGAGGTCATGGAATCGCTGGGCTTTTATGGATTCGGGGCCGTCTAAAAGACGGCGGACTAGGCCACAAAAGCGGTTGCGGGGTCAACGGGTTGGCGCAGATCGACAGGCCCCCTTGGGGTGTCTTGAGCCGAATGCCGGCGGGTCGGTTGAGGGGCATTTAACGAATTCATGGGAACCTGCCTATGAAAAGAGCACCAATTCACCGGTAGGAAGCCATCAAAGCCGTGACCGCGGGATTCGACGAGCTCGATTTCGAATACGCGACGTCGGTCGCTGAAACGGCCATGCGCTCAATGGCCGAGCATCGCGTGCCGCCGACGCCGAACAATTTCCAACAAGCGCAAATTCGACGCCCAGACCAATCGTGAAATCTATGAGAGCTATATCGGATCGAAGGCCGCCGACGAGGCGGTGGCCTATGAAGTCTCCCAGCAACTGCATTCGGTAATGGCGTCGGCCAAGCAGTTCCTGACCACGGCGATCGCCGACAACCGCTCGCAAATGGCCGCCATCAACGATGTCACCGAGCGCACCGGGGCCGGCGTCGATCCCAAGCTGCTGATCGAGAGCCTGATGAGCGAACTCGCCAAGGCGACGACGCGCGCCACCAAGCTCGAAGTCAGCTTTGTCGAGAAATCACGCGAACTGGCGACGATCCGCGATTCCCTGGTCAAGTCCGAGGAGCGGGCCAAGACAGACACGCTGACCGGCCTGCCGAACCGCCGCGCGCTGGAGGAGTTCTTCCGCAAGGCTCAGCTCGCGGCGATGGAGCAGGACGATCCAGTGAGTGCGCTTCTGATCGATATCGATCACTTCAAGCGCTTCAACGACGAGTTCGGCCACGGGGTCGGCGACCAGGTGCTGCGCCTGATGGCGAAGGTGTTGCGCGAGGCCGTGCGGGACATCGATCTGCCGGCGCGATATGGCGGCGAGGAGTTGATCGTCATCCTGCCGAACGCCGGCCTGACGACGGCTGCCACGATTGCGGAACGCATCCGGCGCCTGGTTGCCGAATGCCACATCTCCCGCCGTTCGACCGGAGAAGCACTGCCTGGCATCACCATCTCCATCGGAGTGGCGCAGTTCCAGGGCGGCGAATCGATGGCCGATCTGATCGAGCGCTGCGACCGCGCGCTCTATCAGGCCAAGAAGACCGGCCGCAACCGGGTCGTCACCGAGGCCGAACTCGTGCCTGAGCAGCGGGCGACGGGCTAGCCCGCCAGCGCCATCCCGGCCTGATCGACCATCTTCGCAAAGCCATGTTCGACCACGGTGTTACGGCCGCGGTGTTTGGCGGCGTAGAGGGCGGCATCGGCCGCCTCGATCAGGTCGCCCGGGCGCTGCGCGTCGTTCGGAAGCGTGCCGGCCACACCGATGCTCACGGTGACGGTGTGATGGCTGCTGGTGTGATGCGGTATTTTCAGGTCCAGCACCGCGGTGCGCACCATCTCGCCGATCGCCAGTGCCTTGAGCGAATCGGTGTTCGGCAGCAGCAGGCAGAATTCCTCGCCGCCATAGCGCCCGGCGAAGCCCATGGTGTCGGCGGCGATGCCGGCCAGCGTTTCGCCGAGCCTGGTCAGGCAGGCGTCGCCCTCGGGGTGGCCATAGGTGTCGTTGTAGAGCTTGAAGTGATCGACATCGATCATCAGCAGCGACAATTCGCTGTTGTATTGCTGCGCCTTCATCCATTCGAAATCCAGACGGCTCTGAAAGCCGCGGCGATTGGCGAGACCCGACAGCATGTCGATCGACGCGATTACGGTGAGGCGGTCGTTGTTGGCAAGGAGCTCGCGCTCGCGCTGGCTGAGCTGGGCGGCCATCGCGTTGAAGGCGCGCGCCAGCGGCATGAATTCCGAAGGCAGTTTGCTGCGCGCGACGCGCGCCGTGCGGTCGCCCTCGCCGAACCGCCTGGCCATGCCGGTCATCACCTCGATCGGGTTGATGATCAGTTTTTCCGCGCCGATCAGCGCGCCCAGCAGCACGAACAGGCAGACAAATCCCAATTGAAGATAGGCGGTGCGGATCTCGCGATTGATCGCGGCCGTCACCCTGGTTTCGTCGATGCTGACGATCAGGCGGGACTGTGTTCCGGAAATCCGGGAGAAACTGATGGTGCGATTCGAGCCGTCGGACGCGGTGAACGAAAGCGAGCCGGTCGGGGCGTCGGAGCTCAAGGCCTTCTCCGCCACGGCGGACATCAGCGGCACCGAATCGAGCGGCCGGCCGATCATGCTGGTCTGATCGGTAGGCGCGGCGAGGACGACGCCGGCGCTGTCGACCAGCAACGACGAAATTCCCGGCCGCCCGCCGAGATTGGTCATGATCTTCGACAGCCAGTCGATATTGATGCCGGCAACGACGATGGCATCTTCCTCGGGATTGATGGCAGACACCGGATAGGCCGCCATCATCATCGGCCGGCCGTTGGTCTTGCCGAACAGGTAATCGCTGAAAACGAAGTCGCGGCTTGCCTGCGCCTTCTTGAAATATTCGCGGTCGCCGATTTGCAATCCCACCTGAATGTTCAAGGTCGAGCACTGCACGAGGCCGTCCTTGGACGCGATCATGATGCTGCGGATCCAGGGCAGGTTGCTCGGCAGGCTGGCACGCAGGATTTCGCAACTGCGCCCGATGCCGCTGGAGGCGCGGATATAGGCCGCCGATTTCAGCATCGTCTCGACGGAGGAGACCACTTCGCGCTGGGTATCGGCGCTGTGCTGGGCGATGTTGAGGAATTCTTCGGTGGCAAGGGCGATTTGCTTGGAGCGGGCATGCTCGAGCGAACGGACGCGTTCCAGCATCAAGGGCGCCACCAGCATCAACGCCAGCAGCACCAGCCGCGTCCGGATCCCCAGAAGCTTCTTGAGTTTCACTCTGTTGCGGTTGAAAATAACGCTAGACATTTTGGCCCCTACCCCGCGTGGCAGGGTAAAGCGAAGGATTCAAAAAGCCCTTCCCGAACTTGGTAAAATCCAAGGAAATCCCGTAAATGTACGAGCCGCAATCGACATGACGCCTCCGACGACCACCTCGCTAACTGAACCTTTACCTAGCGGTCTTGCCTCGGTGGAGCAGGACATCGCGCGTGCTTGCAAGGAAGCGCGCCGCGATCGGGCGACGGTACAATTGATCGCGGTGTCCAAGACGTTCGACGCGTCGGCGATTTCGCCCATTATCGACGCCGGACAGCGCGTATTCGGCGAGAATCGCGTGCAGGAAGCCAAAGCGAAATGGCCTGGGTTAATGTCCGCTTACCAGGGGCTGGCGCTGCATCTGATCGGCCCGCTGCAATCCAACAAGGCGAAAGAGGCCGTGGCGCTGTTCGACGCCATTCATTCTGTCGACCGCCCGAGCATTTGCGAAGCGTTAGCCAAGGAAATCAATTCCCAAAAAAAGCAGCCGGAATTGTTCGTCCAGCTCAACACCGGCGAGGAGCCGCAGAAGGCCGGCGTCGCGCCCGGCGAGGCCGATGCGTTCATCGCGAGCTGCCGGGAGAAATATGGCCTGCTGATTTCCGGATTGATGTGCATTCCACCGGTCGACCAGGCGCCGGCACCGCATTTCGCATTGACCGCCAAGATCGCCGCGCGCAACGGCTTGAAGAATCTGTCGATGGGCATGAGCGCCGATTTTGCGATCGCGATCCAGTTCGGCGCCACGCATATCCGCGTCGGCTCGGCGATTTTCGGGCATCGGTGACTTGTCGTCCCGGCCTTGAGCCGGGACCCATACGCCGTGGCTCCTCGGTTATGCACAGTCGGAGTTGATACTCTTCGTGAGCAATGAATAGCGGTGGCTATGGGTCCCCCGATGCGCAATTGCGCATCTGTGCTCAAGGCCGGGACGACACTGAGTTTGAGGCGAAGGCTACTCGAACCCCACCGACACTTTCCCGAGCACCCCGAAATCAACCGCGCAGAAATCGCCCGCCTGGATCGGCAGCGGCGGATGGCAGGTGCCTGTGGTGACGACGCGGCCCGCTTTCAGTGTCACGCCGAGCTGGCGCAATTCGTTGGCGAGCCAGGTCAGCGCCAGCCGGGGATCGCCCAGCACGTTCTTGCCGTGACCGACGAATTGCTGGCCGCGCAGCGTGGTGACAGGCCGCTCCTCCACCAGGTCGCGCGCGCGCCAGTCGGCTGTCGTGGCCGGGCCGAGCACGAACAGGTGCGCACAGGCGTTGTCGGCGATGATCTGGGCGTCGCCGGCGCTGACGAAATCCGAAAAGCGCGAATCCGGAATTTCGATCGCCGGATGCAGCGTGTCCACGGCATCGAGCACCTGGCCCACCGTGTAGGGCGTCGATCGCGACGGTAGATCGTAGCGCATGCGAAACGCGAATTCCGGCTCGGCAACGCGCATTTCGTTGCCGGCCATCGACGCCGTGCCGCCGTCAGGGATCACGGTCTCGGCGAGAATGCGTCCGGCCATTGGACCGCCGACATTGATGTGTTTCTGCCCGGCCTCGCTGGTGGCCGCGATCTTCCAGCCGAACAGATGGGTCGTCGAAAATCTTTCGATCGCGGCCTGGATCGCATATGCCTCGATGCGGTCCTGTGGACGCAGCCAGTCGTCGAGTGCGTCAAGCTTGGTGCCGGCGCGCCAATGGTCGTGCAACGTCTGCGACGCCGACGCAATCTGATGTCTGTCCTGCATAATCCCCGCACCCTGAAATGAAGTTCATCCAATAATAATTTTGGTTTGCGGCCCCATCCGCCGCAGCAACCGCAGCATCGCAGACTTTGTCATCGAAACGCAGCCTGCCGTGGCGGAAAAATTCGGGCGCGCCAGATGCAGGAACACCGCGCTGCCGCGGCCGGCAATACGCGGCGCGCTGTTGTGATCGATCTCGACGATGAAGTCGTAGAGGTGATCGTCGCGTGTGAGGCGGTCGCCGGCTTGGTCACGCATGAGCCGTATCGGCTGGTTGTAGTGGCGGTCCTTCGGGTCTTCGCACCAGCCGTCCCCGGGCCGGATCGGCCGGACCGGCAGAAAGGTTGGGGGGCGGGTGTGGCGGTCGGCGCGCCACCATAATTGCAGCGGCCGGTAGGTGCCCCGCGGGGTGCCGCCATCGCCTTCACGCTTGTTGGCGAGGATGCCGCCGCGACCAAGTGCCACCGGGATGGTCCAGCCGTCGGCCGTCAGCCAGCCCCGGCGTGGATCGCCCGCGGCGCGATGAACCCTGATCGCCGAGAGCGGCCGATCACGCGCTTCTGTCTCATAAGTGATTGAAAAATTGGTGTTTCCCATGCCAAAGGTCCAAATCCTGGGGTTGCGTCCCCGGCCGCAATTGCTCTATTTGACGCGCATTACAGGACATTCATCCAACAGCCCCTCGAATCTGGGATACACTGCGGTTCGCCTTGTGAAATTGTAACAATCTCCTACCTGATTCCGTACCCGATGGCCGAGGTTCGCCCGCGAGCCAGTTTCGTCATCGACCAACCGACCAAGACCGGCTTGAGACGCTCCCACTTGTGTCCGCCGCCTGCCTCTAGAGGATCGTACCTATGGCCAATGCCCGCAAGATCCTGATCGTGGATGACGATACCGATCTGCGCGACACGCTGGTTGAGCAATTATCACTGCATGAGGAGTTCGAAGCCTCCGCGGTCGATACCGGCGCCAAGGGCGCCAGCGCCGCCAAGGCCAATTCCCCCGACCTGGTGCTGATGGATGTCGGCCTGCCCGATACCGACGGCCGCGAAGTGGTGCGCTCCCTGCGCAAGGGGGGCTTCAAGGCGCCGATCATCATGCTGACCGGCCACGACACCGATTCGGATACCATTCTCGGCCTCGAATCCGGCGCCAATGACTACGTGGCAAAACCGTTCCGCTTCGCCGTGCTGCTGGCCCGGATCCGGGCGCAGCTGCGCCAGCACGAGGCCAGCGAGGACGCGGTGTTTTCCGTCGGCCCCTACAGCTTCCGCCCCGGCTCCAAGATGCTGACCGGCGCCAACGCCCGGAAGGTGCGGCTGACCGAGAAGGAAACCGCGATCCTGCGCTTCCTGTACCGGGCCGGCCAGATGCCGGTGTCGCGCGAGACGCTGCTGCAGGAAGTCTGGGGCTATAATTCGGGTGTCACCACCCACACCCTGGAAACCCACATCTACCGGCTGCGGCAGAAGATCGAAAAGGATGCCGCGAATCCCGAGATCCTGGTGACGGAAGCCGGTGGCTACAAGCTGGTGCCGTGATACGATTCGGCCCACGAATCGTACCTCTTTGGGCATCACCGGTTCCGTATGTCGATCGAAGATGATGTAGCTCTGCTCGAGCGCGTCCCGACACTGCGCTTGTTGGGAACGACGGCGCTGCGCATGCTGGCGATCGGCTCGGAGCAACGCGAATTCGGCCGCGGCGACCAGTTGTTCAACGCCGGCGACGAGGCGGACGCAGGCTATATCGTGCAGCGCGGTGCGTTCCGGGTCGAGGACGGCGGCGCTGAAGTCATCGCAGGTCCCGGTGCCCTGATCGGTGAGCTGGCGTTGATCGTGGCGATGAAGCGGCCGTCGAGCGCGATCGCGATCGAGAATTCCACCGTGATCCGGGTGTCGCGCAGCCTGTTTCAGCGCGTGCTCGAGAGCGATCCTGCCGCGGCGCGGGCGCTGCGCGACGAACTCGCCACCCGCACCAGCCAGCTTGCCAGCGATATATTGATGGCCGGCGCCAAGCTCTCTACCTGATCGCAATTCTTGTTTTGACGCGTTTTCTTCACGCGAACCGGTATCCACTTCGCTCGAAAACGCTCTGACCTCACACCTCCAGCGTCACCGTAACCGGCACGTGATCCGACGGGCGCTCCCAGCTGCGCGCGTCGCGGGTGATGCGGAAATCGCTGACGCCATCCTTCAGCGCGCGCGAGACCCAGATGTGATCGAGCCTGCGGCCGCGGTCGCCGACGGTCCAGTCGGCGGCGCGGTAGCTCCACCACGTATAGACCTTCTCCGACAGTGGAATGCGCATCCGGGCGACATCGAACCATTCGCCATGGGTCTGTGCCGCCAGCAGCTTTTCGCATTCGATCGGGGTGTGCGAGACCACCTTCAACAGCTGCTTGTGCGACCACACATCGTTCTCGTGCGGCGCCACGTTGAGGTCGCCGACCAGGATATGCCGGTCGTCGCCGCGCGGATGCAGCGGTTCGCAGGCTTTCATCTCGTCGAGAAATTTCAGCTTGTGATCGAACTTCGGATTGAGCGCGGGGTCGGGGATGTCGCCGCCGGCCGGGACGTAGAAATTATGCAGCACCAGCGGCTTTGCGAGCTGGGCCTTTTCGCCGAACGCCACCGAGATGTGCCGCGAATCGATGTTGTCGCAGAAGGTGCGGATATCCTTGGTCTCGAACGGCAGTTTCGAGACGATGGCGACGCCGTGATAGCCCTTCTGTCCGTTCAGTGCGACATGCTCATAGCCGAGGCGCTTGAAGCGCTTCAGCGGGAAGGCATCGTCGATGCATTTGGTCTCCTGCAGGCAGAGGACGTCAGGCCGTACCGATTTGAGGAATTTGGCGACGATGTCGATGCGCAGGCGCACCGAGTTGATATTCCACGTGGTCAGGGAAAAACGCATGCGGGCCCGAAATGAAAAAGACGTGCGCTTGATGACGCACGTCCTTCGTCCCTAATCAAGAATCATCAGCCTGGCGGCACCGAATAATTGGTGAAATCGATCTTGAACAGGCCGGGATCGACCTTCTTCGACGTATCGAGATTATAGACCGCGACCGTGGTGTCGTAGCCCTGCGGGTCGGTCACGGTCCATTGCTTGAGCTGGCCGTCCTTGGTGCCGACCATCAGCATCAACCGGCTGGTGCCGATCAGCGCCTGCTTCTCCTCGATGGTGACGCTGATGAAGACGTCATCGGCAGTGACGCTGACGACGTTGGTATCCTTCAACAGATCGATACGGTCCGACAGCAGGAACCGGAGCGGCGTTTGCGACAACGGATAGATGTCCTGGGTCGCGAGCTTCTTGTCGCGCACGGCGAGCGAGGATCCGTCGGCAACGATCGCGATCTGACTCGGCGCATCATATTCGAAGCGTACCTTGCCCGGCTTCTGGATCACGAAGTCGCCCTTGGTCTTGCTGCCGTCCGGCCCGACCTGGACGAAATTTCCGACCAGCGTCTGCAGCGACGACAGATACGTACTCACCCTGGCGGCCTGCGCCTTCTGGTTGGCATCGAAGGTCGCGAAAATATTGGCGGGCACATTGCGATTTGGATCGGGGATGACAGGGTTCGGTGGCGCTTGCGTCGCCCCCGCCTTCGGCGGCGCCTGGGTCGCACCCGTCGTCGCCGGACCTTTTTGCGAATCCTGCGCGCTCAGCTGCACGCCGCCGTCGCGGGCCTTGGGTGCGGGCTTTGGGACCGGAACGTTCTGCGAAAAGCCTGATGTCGCTGCGCCGGCAACGGACATGGCGATCACAAGCGCCAGTCCGTAACGGACGCCGCGATGGGTAAAGTAGTGTGTCATTAGATATTTCGAATCTCTATTCAACGGATCGTCCCACTGCCGGTGGTTTTATCGCGCTTTCGACCAAAGGAGATATCGTTTTTCCGTGAGAATTATTACACCAAATTCAGTTCGTCAGTGCGCCCAATCGCTTGAAATCGCTCTAGAAACCGCTCTCTTCTTCCTCGACCAGAATTTCGCGTTTGCCGGCGTGGTTGGCCTGGCCGACGATGCCTTCGAGTTCCATCCGCTCCATCAATGACGCCGCGCGGTTGTAGCCTATTTGCAGCCGGCGTTGAATGTAGGAGGTCGAGGCCTTGCGGTCGCGCTTGACGATGGCCACGGCCTGCTGGAACAGGTCGCCGCCGCCATCGCCGCCCATGCCGGTGGAATCGAACACCGCGCCGTCCTCGCCCTCGGCAGGTTCTTCCGCCGTAACGGCCTCGAGATACTCAGGTTGGCCCTGCGTCTTGAGATGGCGCACCACCTTTTCGACTTCCTCGTCGGAGGCAAACGGGCCGTGCACGCGGCTGATGCGGCCGCCACCCGCCATATAGAGCATGTCGCCCTGGCCGAGCAGTTGTTCGGCGCCCATTTCGCCGAGAATGGTGCGGCTGTCGATCTTCGACGTGACCTGAAACGCGATGCGGGTCGGGAAGTTCGCCTTGATGGTTCCGGTGATGACGTCGACCGACGGACGCTGCGTGGCGAGGATCACGTGCAGGCCCGCGGCGCGCGCCATCTGCGCCAGCCGCTGCACCGCGCCTTCGATGTCCTTGCCGGCCACCATCATCAGGTCGGCCATTTCGTCGACGATGATGACGATGTAGGGCAGCGGTTCGAGGTCGAGCTTTTCGTCCTCGTAGATCGCCTTGCCGGTTTCCTTGTCGAAGCCGGTGTGCACCGTGCGCGTCAGCTCCTCGCCCTTGCCCTTGGCTTCGACGAGACGCTGGTTGTAGCCATCGATGTTGCGGACGCCGAGCTTGGACATCTTCTTGTAGCGCTCTTCCATCTCGCGCACCGCCCATTTCAGCGCGACCACGGCCTTCTTCGGGTCGGTCACGACCGGCGTCAGCAGATGCGGGATGCCGTCATAGACGGAGAGTTCGAGCATTTTGGGATCGACCATGATCAGCCGGCACTGATCGGGCCGCAGCCGGTAGACTAGGCTCAGGATCATGGTGTTGATGGCGACCGATTTGCCGGAGCCGGTGGTGCCGGCGATCAGCATATGCGGCGTGCGCGCCAGGTCGATGATGATGGATTCGCCGCCGATATTCTTGCCGAGGCAGAGCGGCAGCTTGGCGTGCGACTCGTCCTTCAGCGACAGCAGCTCGCGCAAATAGACCTTCTCACGGTGCGCGTTCGGCAATTCGATGCCGATGGCGTTGCGGCCGGCCACCACGGCGACGCGTGCCGACAGCGCGCTCATCGAGCGGGCGATGTCGTCGGCGAGGCCGATGACGCGCGAGGATTTGATGCCGGGCGCCGGTTCGAGTTCGTACAGCGTCACGACAGGGCCGGGATTGGCCTTGACGATCTCGCCGCGGACGCCGAAGTCGCCGAGCACGCCTTCCAGCGCGCGCGAATTGGCTTCCAATTCGCTCTTGCTGAGCGGCTGGCGATCGGATGCTTTTGGTGCCGTGAGCATCGAGACCGCGGGCAGTTCGAACTTGTCTTTGCGTGTCGATGCTTTTGGCGCTGCCGCCTTCTTGCGCGGGGCGCGGGCGACGGGGGCTTCCTCTTCCTCGTCTTCTTCCTCTTCCTCGTGGCCGTAATCTTCCTCGGCCTGCGGGGCAATCGATGGCGCCGGGCGGCCGCCGAGACTGGGCTCCTGTCGCTCGAACGAGGCGGTGCGGGGCTGCGGCGCGCTTGCGACCAGCGAACGGTAGGCCGTGGACATCAGCCAGCCGAGCCGGGCCTTGGCGCTCATCAGGGCATGATAGACCCAGCCGAGCGAGACCGAGCTGCGATCGCGCTCTTCCTCGAACGGCGCGTCATCGTCCTCGATCGGTGTCAGCTCTTCGTCGTCGCGTGGACGCGAACCCCAGCCGCTCGCAAACAGGAAGGTGGCGCACATCGCCGCGAACAGGATGATGCCGAGCACCAGGCGGTAGATGAAACCGGCGGGCCCGAAGATGACGGCCGGCGCACGCACCAGGGCATCGCCGACGACGCCGCCAAGCCCGGTCGGCAGCGGCCATGCGCCGCCATGCGGCCAGCAGCTGGCAAAGCCTGCCGCAATGATGGTGCAGAGAATCCAGCAGGCCAGGCGCAACGCTTCGCGGTCGAAGGTGCGATGGGTCAGCATGCGCCAGCCCCACACCGCGACGGGCAGGATCAGCATGATCGCGCCAAGGCCGAGAATCTGCATCAGGAGATCGGCGCCGATCGCGCCGGGATAACCGAGGACGTTGCGGATCGCACGCGAGGTCGCGTGGCTCAAACTCGGATCCTGCACCGACCACGTCATCAGCGCGGCACTGGCGACGCCGGAGATCGCGATCAGGCACAGGCCTGCAACCTCCCGCAGGCGCCGCGCCAGCGCGTCGCGGATCGAGGCCGGCAGATGGCCGACCAGGGGAATGACACGTTCGATCGCTGGCATGCTCATGGGGCCCTGCGACTAAGCCAAAGTTTCGACCAGGCGGTGCAACGCCTCGGCCGTTGATTCACTGTCCGATACCAGCGCCAGGCGGATATAGCCGGCGCCGGGATTGCTGCCGTCGTTCTGCGGACGCGACAAATAGGTTCCGGGGATCACGCGCACGCCGGCATCGCGATAGAGCTGCACCGTTGCAGCCTCGTCGCCGCCGCGCTCCGATACATCGAGCCAGACGCAGAAGCCGCCGGCGGGCCTGGCATAGCCGTAGCGATTGCCGAGGATCTGATCGGCGAGATCGAACTTGATGCGATAGAGTCGGCGGTTTTCCTCGACATGCGCCTCGTCGCTATAGGCGGCGACCGCGACCTGCTGCAGCGGCACCGGCACCTGCGGGGCGGCGACGTTGCGCAGTTCGTGAAAGACGCTGAGAAATTTCCTGTCGCCGGCCGCAAAGCCGACGCGCATGCCCGGCAGGTTCGAGCGCTTCGACAGCGATTGAAACGCCACGACGTTGCTGAAATCGGATCCTGCGCATTCGAGCACGCTGCCCGGCGCCTGCTTGGTGTAGATTTCCGAATAGCACTCGTCGCTCAGGATCATGAAGCCGTAGCGATCGGCGAGTTGCACCAGACGGGTAAAATAGTCGCGCGAGGCGACCGACCCTTGCGGATTGGCGGGCGAGGCGATGTACATCGCAACGGTGCGCGCCAGCGTCGCCTCATCGAGCGCGTCGAGATCCGGCAGGAAGCCGTTGGCGAGCGTGGTCGGCAGATAGATCGGTTCGCAATTGGCGGCGCGCGCGCCGGCGCCATAGGCCGGATAGAACGGGTTTGGCATCAGGATCGCCGGCGTGCCCTTGCGCGGGCCGACATAGCGCGCGGCCGTGATCGCGGCGAAGAACAGCCCCTCGCGGCTGCCGTTCAGCACCAGAATTTCACTCTCGGGATCCATTGCCCGGGGCAGCTGGAACCGGGCCGAGAGCCAGTTTGCGACCGCTAGGCGGAATGGCTCGATGCCCTTGGCGATCGGGTAGCGGCCGAAATCGGCGATATGCTGGGCCAGCACCGGTCCGACAAAGGACGGAACCGGGTGCTGCGGCTCGCCTAATGACAATGCAATCAATGGCTTACCGGGCTGATAGGGAGCCAGAAGCTCGGCCGTCCGCAGAAACGGCGAACGTTCGGCCTGACCGGCCGGGATACTGCCGGCGCCCTGCGCCACGCCGGAAGAGGCGGTCATTGCCATGTCTGAAACGCCAACACTTTCAATAGCGGGTGGAGCGACCGGTAACGGATCAAACCACCATAGATACGGCGAGGTTAAGACGCGATTAACCATCGGCGCCAGCGTCGATTTTGAGTGATTTTGGGGCGATCAGCACCAGCAGCTCCGCGCCGCATTCGGTTGTCATCCCCGCGCATGCGGGGATCCAGTACGCCGCGGCTTCTCGGTTCCATCATCGACGCCTCTGGAATACTGGGTCGCCCGGTCAAGCCGGGCGATGACACTGAGTGTGCGTTCGCATTCTCGCGACGCATTGCGCCCGAGCTTTGCCAGAAATTCCTTGCCCTCTCATGAGAGGGCGCAGGGAAGACCGGGTGCGCGCTGCACCCGCGGTCTCGTGTGCGAATAGTGCAAAGAAAGCTGCACACGAGCATACAGGGCAGCGGAGAACACCCGGCCTTCCCTGCGCAATGGCTTTACGGCTTATGCCGTGCTCTCCCCGGAGACGAGTTCTTGGTTGACTCCGTCGCTGCCGTTCGGCTCTCGCCTACCCGACAGCTTGACACCTGCAACGGGTGCCAGGACCACACGGTTTTGCCGTACGCTCATCCACGCCGTCGTCGAGGCGTAAACCAGCGTCCACCGCAACCCGCCCAACGTCCGTGACGACGGCCGACGCCCTTCTTAGCAGGGCGGGATGGCGAAAGGTATGCACCTGATTTGCCATTCTGGTAAACAGAAATATTTTTTATTTTGGGGCTTGACACAACTTCCGTAAATCAGAACTGATTTGCCCGTCGTGTTGTTTTTGTCACAGCTAAGCGTCATTGCCTGCGACAAACGTAAAGCGTTTGCGCAAGGGAACGAAGCGACGAAGCAATCCACAATTGCTATGCCGCACTATGGATTGCTTCGCTTCGCTCGCAATGACGATGCTGGAAGGCCTACCTTTGCGGCAGCCGTTCGAAACTCGGCATGCCCTCGGGCACATGGTGATAGGGCTGCTTGTCGACGGTGTAGATCGCGATCTGCGGGCCGTCGAACTGCGAGGGATCGTCGAGCGTGCCGACTTTCACCACGACGCCCGGCAAGCCCGGCGGCCGCGTCACGACGTGGGTGCCGCATTCGGCGCAGAACTCCCGCGTCACCGCGCGTTCCAGGTCGGTGCGCTTGAACTGCTTGGGAGTCTCCTTGGTGTATTTGAAGCCGGCGATCGGCATCACCAGGAACATGTTGGTCGAGCCGCCAGTGATATACTGGCATTCGCGGCAATGGCACTGCGCTTTCATCATCGGGTCGCCCTCGGCCTGATAGCGCACCTTGCCGCAATAGCATCCGCCTTCGAGTTTCATGACGTCCTCCCGGTTATCGTTGCAGTCAATTCTGCGCCGTGAGCAGGATTTGGCAATGCTTTTTTAGCTCTGGTTTCTGTTCCATCGTGATTTCAGCCAGTCCCGGATTAGCTTGTGCAGGACGACGAAGGCGAGTTTGCTGGCAGGAGCACGTAATGGACGAGGATGGATTCTGGAAAATCGTGCAGCGCGCGCACGATAGTTCGGGTGGCGATATGGATCAGAAATGCGACGCGCTGCGCCAGCAAATCGCGGCGCTGCCGAAGGACGAGGCGCTCGAGTTTGCGCGGTTGTTCAATGAAAAGATGGACCAGGCTTATGACTGGCCGCTGTGGGGCGCGGCTTACGTCATCAATGGCGGCTGCAGCGACGACACCTTCTCCGATTTTCGCGCCGCGTTGATTTCCCGGGGACGCCAGGCGTTCAAGCGCGCGCTGTCGGATCCGGACTCCCTGGCGGACGACGGCTTTGATGAATTGGACTGGTTCTACGAAGGCTATCAATACGCCGTCACCGATGGCGTTGAAGCGGTTGGCGGCAACCTACCGGCGCGGAGTGCGCCAGCTCAGCCATCCGGAACCGAGTGGCAGGAGGACAAGGTTTACGACCTGTTTCCGAAACTCAGTGCGAGATTTGGGTGATGACACGCAATCCCGCAAAAGGTGTTCTATTTCGCCCCCGGTAGCCTCACCTGACTGTCGCGCATGTCGAGCGCAGATTTGCCCTGAATTTCCAGACAGCCGCTCTCGACCAAGGCGTCGATGCGTGCCGCCAGCACAAGATCGCCGACCTGAAGGACTTCATCATCCATTTCTGCAACCAAAATCTCCCCGACGATCCTTGCCACCTTCTGCCAGTCGTTCGTTGCGCAAGACATCAACCGCGTATCGAAATACGAAATGGGCGCCGACACGAGTTCCGTGCCTTCGATGACGCGCAGCGGCGCGTTCTCGGAACGAAGCTGCTGCCACAGATCGCGATATCGCAACCGCGCGGCGGCCTGCAGCGGCTCGGCCAAGCTCCATAGCTTGTCTTGGCCAATTATGTCTGTCGGAATAATGCCAAGACTAATGGCCAAGGTCGACGGCGGTGTCGGGTCTTGCCCGGAGTTGCGAGACACCTTGACCTCACTCAGATCGACCACGTCGCATGGCGCGTCTTCCATTCGCCACAGCCATTCGAGAAAGCCCGCATACTCCACGGTCGATCGCCGCGACGTCCACGCGACCTTTCGACGGCCAGGGGAAAGCGCCTCGCGCCAGAACGCTTCTGTTTCGGGAGTGATGTCATTCCATCCCGTCCAGCCAAGTTCGTTCTCCACCCATTTCGATCGGAGCGGCAGATCGGGAGGGTTGATGGGTCCGAAGCCAAGGTGGTCGAAAGAGGAAATGACCTGATCGTCGCGGCCGGCATTCGCAAGAGCTTGCCTCAGACTGCCGGCGCCGGAGGGCGTGAATACGACGTGAAGCGGGGGGAGCGTCATCGACAGTCCTCGGTGAAGGCTTCCGATGCCATGTTGCCACTCAAGCGTCCACTCAAGTTCGATTCAATTTCCAAACTCCAAAAAAAGAAAGGGGCTCCAACTTGCGCTGGAGCCCCTCAACGGTCAGGGCATTGCCGGGTATGTGCCCGGACCGGAGTTGTGGGTGCGACCCCTTGGGGATCGCACCCCGGGAGAACTCACATGTTGTAGGCGCGCTCGGTGTGCTCGGTGACATCGAGGCCTTCACGCTCGGTCTCGACGTTGACGCGCAGGCCGACGATGACATCGACGACCTTGAACAGGATGGCAGAACCGATGCCCGACCACACCAACGTGGTGCAGACGCCCCAGAGCTGCGAGACCATCTGGGCTGCGAAGTCGTATTCCGCGATCTTGCCGATGGTGTAGTCCATGACACCGGTACCGCCGAGCGCCGGGTTCACCAGGATGCCGGTGCCGAGCGCGCCGACGATGCCGCCGACGCAGTGGACGCCGAACACGTCGAGCGAGTCGTCATAGCCGAGCGCATTCTTCACCACGGTGCAGAAGAACAGGCAGACGATTCCGACCACGAGACCGAGCACGATCGCGCCCATCGGACCGGCGTAACCGGCCGCGGGCGTAACCGCCACCAGGCCCGCCACCGCACCCGACAACGCGCCGAGCACGGAAGGATGACCCTTGACGATCCATTCCGCGAACATCCAGGCCATCGCCGCCGCTGCCGTTGCAACGAAGGAGTTGGTCATGGCGAGCGCGGCGCCGCCGGAGGCTTCGAGGTTCGATCCGGCGTTGAAGCCGAACCAGCCGACCCAGAGCAGCGAAGCGCCGATCATGGTCATGGTCAGCGAGTGCGGAGCCATCAGCTCCTTGCCGTAGCCGACGCGCTTGCCGATCAGGAGCGCACCGACGAGACCGGCGATGCCGGCGTTGATGTGCACCACGGTGCCGCCCGCGAAGTCGATCGCGCCCTTCTTGAAGATCCAGCCCTGGTCATCCCCGAAGGCGGTCTTCGCCGCATCGAAGGCGGCCTGCGCAGCCGCTTTGTCCGTCGCGGCTTCGAAGGTCTTGAGCGCGGCAGTAATCGCGTCCGGTCCAGCCCAGTACCAAACCATGTGCGCGATCGGCAGATAGATCAGGGTTACCCAGAGCGGTACGAACAGCGCGACAGCCGAGAACTTCATGCGTTCGGCGAAGGCGCCGACGATGAGTGCGGGGGTGATGCACGCGAAGGTCATCTGGAAGCAGATATAGATCAGCTCGGTGATGTTGACGTCGGCGGAGAAGGTCGCCGCCTGAGCGTCGAGAATCGTCTTGCCTTCCGGCGCGATCTTCAGGAACGCCTTGGAGAAGCCGCCGATGAAGTCCGATCCGCCGGTGAAGGCGAGGCTGTAGCCGTAGACCGCCCAGATCAGAGTGACGATGCAGACGGTGTAGAAAACCTGCATCAGGACCGAGAGCATGTTCTTGGAGCGGACCAGACCACCATAGAACAGCGCAAGGCCGGGGATCGTCATCAACAGCACCAGCACCGTCGACGTGAGCATCCAGGCGTTGTCGCCCTTGTTGACTGTGGCTTCCGCGTAAGCGGAGGTTGCGGCGAACATGCCGACGGCGAGGGCCGTCAGTCCCGCGCTATAGGGACGTTTGAACGTCATTTGTTGTACTCCTGAGTGTCTGGGTTGAGCGCGAGATCAGAGTGCCGCGGCATCCGCCTCACCGGTGCGGATGCGAACCGCATGGTCGAGGTTGATGACGAAGATCTTGCCGTCGCCGATTTGTCCGGTTTTTGCTGCCGAGGTGATGGCGTCGATGGTCTTGTCGACCTGATCCGAGGCCACAGCGACCTCGATCTTGATCTTGGGCAGGAAGCTCACCGCGTATTCAGCGCCGCGATAGATTTCCGTGTGGCCTTTCTGCCGACCATAGCCTTTGACTTCCGTCACCGTGAGACCGTGAACGCCAATGGCGGTCAGGGCGTCCCGGACTTCTTCGAGTTTGAATGGCTTGATGATCGCCATAACAATTTTCATGGGTCCTATCCCCGCTTGGCCCGGTACAGACGGACCGGGCGTTCTCGACTGAGGTTCACCACGCGGAGAAGTTCACTTCGCGGGCACAGCCAGGACCCTTAGAATCAAATGCCGTGCCAGAACGGCGGATTTCCCTAACAGTTTACGAATCCGGGCCTTTTCGGCCTTTCGGGGAGGGGAACCAAACTGCGCTATTCCGTCGCGATTAAAAAATAGGCATGGCTGGTCAAGGCGCGGGCACGCCAGACTCCGGACATAATCCTGCCCAGTGCGAGGGCAGGAAGCCCCTATTCTAGATGGGTAGTTCTACTGAAGCGCCTCGCCGTGCTGCGAAATATCCAGGCCTTCCAGCTCCTGCTGCAGTGACACCCGCAGCGGCACGAACGCGCTCACCAGTTTGAGCAGCACATAGGTGACGCCGCCCGACCACACCAAGGTGACGCCGATGCCGTAGAGCTGGATCAGCACCTGCTGCGGGTTGTTCTCGATCAGGCCGGCGCTGCCGCCGATGGCTGACGTTGCAAACACGCCGGCGAGCAGGGTGCCGGTCATGCCGCCAATGCCGTGGACGCCGAACACGTCGAGCGAGTCGTCATACTTGAAACGGTGCTTGAGCCAGGTGCAGGCCCAGAAGCAAACCAGACCCGCCACAATGCCGATGATGATTCCATGCCACGGTGCGACGTAACCGGAGGCCGGCGTGATCGTGCCGAGGCCGGCGATCGCGCCGGAGATCATGCCGAGCACGGAGGGTTTGCGCCGCGTCGCCCATTCGATCGCGCCCCAGGTCAGCGCGCCGGCGCAGGCCGCCAGATGCGTTGCGGTGATCGCCATCACGGCGCGTGAATTCGCCGCCAGCGCCGAGCCGCCGTTGAATCCGAACCAGCCGACCCACAGCAATCCGGTGCCGATGACGGCGAGCGACAGGTCGAACGGGGAAAGGTTGTCGCTGCCATAGCCGTGACGCTGTCCCATCACCTTGGCGGCAACCAGACCGCCGATGCCGGCGGACAGATGCACGACGAGGCCGCCGGCAAAATCCAGCACGCCCATGGTGGCGAGGAAGCCGCCGCCCCACACCCAATGCGCCAGCGGCACATAGACGAACATGAACCAGCCGATCGAGAACAGCAGATAGGCCGAGAACCGCATCCGGTCGGCCACCGCGCCCGCCACCAGCGCCACCGTGATGATCGCAAACGTCATCTGGTACAGCACGAACAGTATTTCCGGAATCGTCTTCGCCGCCGGGTGGACGCTGTCCATGGTGACGCCGATGAGGAACCAGCGGTCGAGCGTGCCGATCCAGGGACCTTCGCCGACGAACGCCAGCGAATAGCCGAAACACACCCAGAGAATCGAGATGATCGCGACCGCAGCCAAACTCTGCGCCATTGTCGCCAGCACGTTCTTCTTGCGCACCATGCCGGAATAGAACAGCGCCAGGCCCGGTATCGTCATCATCAGGACGAGGGCGGTGGCGACGATCATCCACGCGGTGTCGGCCGCGTTGATGGTCGATGTCTGCGCAAAGGCCGGTGTCGCCGGCCAGACGTTCATCGCAAGAATGCTGAGCGCAGCGATCTTCGCTGCACGAATCGAGAGTGCCCCCATGGAATTTCCCCGGCCTGTTGTCGTTCTGTTGTCGTTTTTTGTTCGCGCGTCAGGCGTCGTTGCCCGCGCGCGTTGAACTGAACTGAAAACTTTAGAGCGCGTCGCTGTCGGTTTCCCCGGTGCGAATGCGAAGTGCGTGATCGATCGGCGTCACGAAGATCTTGCCGTCGCCGATCTGGCCGGTGCGCGCATGTGCGGTGATGACCTCGACCGCCTTGTCCGCGACGTCGGAGGCGACCGCGATTTCGATGCGCAGCTTGGGCAGGAAGTTCACGACATATTCGGCGCCGCGATAGATTTCGGTGTGGCCCTTCTGGCGGCCGTACCCCTTGACCTCGGTGACGGTCATGCCGTGCACGCCGATGGCCGTCAGCGCCTGACGCACCTCGTCAAGTTTGAATGGTTTGATGATCGCGACGACGAGTTTCATGGTCAGGCCTTCATGTCTCTTGGGATGCACTCTTGGACGTTTCTCTTGGAAGTTTCTCTTGGAAGTTCTCGGATGGTCTTTTGGACGGTCTTTCCAGGCGGTCTTTTTGACGTTCTTTCGGGCGTGTTCGGCAGGCAGGCCGCCCGGCGGCGCGCTGCCAAAATCCAAATCTGGCATCTTTCTATGCAAATGGCACAAAAAACTTGCAGGTTTAAGGGGAAAACATTTGCAAGCGGTGACCTCGGTCACTGTACAGGGAATATGATCCTCCGACAGAATGGGTTTTTCGCCAGCCGCCCCGCCGGCTTCCGCCGTTTCCACGACCAAAGGGATTAAAAATGTCGAACCGATCGTGGTTTTATGCAGCGAATGGCCAGCAACAGGGGCCCTTTCCTGAAGCCCAGCTGCGCGATCTCATCACGAGGGGGACAGTCAGGGCCGACACGCTGGTCTGGTCCGAGGGAATGTCCGGCTGGCAGCGCGCGGGCGAAATTCCCGGCCTGATGCCGGCGGGTGGTGCCCCGCCGTCGGTTACCCAACCGGGCGGCCCGCCGCCGATGAGCAGTGCCGCAGGCGGTGGTTATGGGGGCGGAGGCGGTTACGGGGGTGGCCCGCTGTCGATCGATTTCGGCATCCTGGAGTTTGTCTGGCGCAGCCTCGTGATGATTATCGGAATGGTGCTGGTGATTCCGGCGCCGTGGGTCCTGGTCTGGTATCTCAACTGGATCGTGCCGTGCGTAAAGGTGCCGGGCCGTCCGAACCTCAGCTTCACCGGCAATGCGATGACCATCGTTCCCTGGTATTTCGGATTTATCGCGATCGTTATTGCCGTCGCCTTCCTCGGCAGCGACATTCTCAGCAATCTGATAAACCTTCTCCAGATCGTGCTCTACTGGCTGTTCGCCAAATGGTTCGTCGCGAACCTCGCGTCCAACGGACAGCCGCTCGGGCTCAGCTTCACCGGCTCGGTCTTGGCCTTTCTGGGATACTCGATCCTCGGGGTGCTCGCGATCTTTACGATCATCGGCTGGGCGTGGGTGTATACCGCGATGATGCGGTGGTTCTGCCGCAACATTCAGGGTACGCAGCGCGAAGTGCTGTTCATCGGCACCGGGCTGGAGTTCCTGTGGCGTGCGATCGTGGCGGCCATTGCGTCGATCTTCATCATCCCGATTCCATGGGTGTATCGATGGATGTGGCAGTGGCTGGCGTCGCAGACGGTGTTGGCCGAGCGAGGCGCGCAGCCGAACGGGTAAGGCGTGATCGCTCGAAAACGCTATGTCCGGCGCTGGCGGATCGAGCCTTCCTGGGCCACCGACGCCACCAGCGTGCCGTCGGGCTTGAAGATCAGGCCGCGGGCCAACCCGCGGCCGCCCTGTGCGCTCGGTGAATCCTGCGAATAAAGCAGCCATTCGTCGGCGCGGAACGGCCGGTGAAACCACATCGCGTGATCGAGGCTGGCCGGCATCACGTTGCTGTCGAACAGCGTGCGGCCGTAGCGCGCCATCACGGCATCGAGCAGCGAGAAATCCGACGCATAGGCCAGCGCGCACATATGCAGCGCCGGATCGTCCGGGAATTTTGCCGCGGTGCGGATCCAGACATTGATGCGGCCGTCGTCGATGGTCTCGCCGAAATAGCGGCCGAGTTCGACCGGTCGCAACTCGATCGGCCGGTCCATTTCGTAATAGCGCTGGATGAACTCCGGCATCTCCTTGAACACCGGCTGTTTTGCCACTTCCTCGGCGGAGAGCTTTTCCGGCGGCGGCACGTCCGGCATCTTGTCCTGGTGGTTGAAGGCGCCTTCCTCCTCGGCATGGAACGAGACCATGATCGAGAAGATCGCGTTGCCATGTTGAATCGCCGTGACGCGGCGGGTCGAATAGCTCTTGCCGTCGCGCAAGCGTTCGACCTGGTAGATGATCGGGACCTGCGGGTCGCCCGGCAGGATGAAATAGCAGTGCAGCGAATGCGGCAGCCGGCCTTCGACGGTGCGGCACGCCGCCACCATCGCCTGTCCGATCACCTGGCCGCCGAACACCCGCTGCCAGGCGGTTTTCGGGCTGTTGCCGCGAAACAAATTCACCTCAATCGGTTCGATGTCGAGGATCGAAATCAGGTCGGTCACGCTTGCGGACATGGCGGCACTTTCGGTTGCTTGGGTCATTCCGGGGCGATACGCAGTATCGAACCCGGAATCTCGAGATTCCCCGATGTGCGATAGCACATCTGAGGTTCACGCGAAGGCGCGTGCCCCGGAATGACGGTTTGGCCTTGTTTCAGGCCTCTGTTTCACCCAGCTATAGTCATGTAGCAAGTACAGACCATGACCCGCGAGTAAGGATTGCATGCCGGCACAGCGAAGTATTGTCATCTGCGGCGGCGCCTTTGCGGGGCTGGCGCTGGCGCTGGCGCTGCGTCAGGGCCTGGGCCGCGATATTCCTGTCATCGTGGCCGATCCGGCGCTGGCCTCAAAGCCGAGCCGCGATCCGCGCGCCACCGCGATCGTCGCCGCCTGCCGGCGGCTGTTCGAGGCACTCGGCGTGTGGGGCCAGATCGCGCCCACCGCGCAGCCGATAACAGACATGGTCGTCACCGATTCCAGGCTGGAAGACGCCACCCGTCCGGTGTTCCTCACCTTCGCCGGCAATGTCGAGCCCGGCGAGCCGTTCGCGCATA
This sequence comes from Bradyrhizobium sp. AUGA SZCCT0158, assembly GCF_018130065.1. Classification (GTDB taxonomy): domain Bacteria; phylum Pseudomonadota; class Alphaproteobacteria; order Rhizobiales; family Xanthobacteraceae; genus Bradyrhizobium. Next base: position 136,331 of record NZ_JAFCME010000005.1, read on the forward strand.
TGGTCGAGAACCGCTATCTGATCGATGCGCTGGTGGCGCGGACCGAGGCCGAGGGCATCGAGCTGCGTGCCACCGCCGTGGCCTCGTTCGATTCACGCACCGACGGCGTCGACGTGACGCTGGCGGACGGCACGATCATCGAAGCCAGCCTTTTGGTCGCCGCCGACGGCGCGCGCTCAAAGCTGCGCGAACGCGCCGGGATCGCCACCCATGGCTGGGACTATGATCAATCCGGCATCGTCGTCACCGTCGGCCATGAGCGCGATCATCACGGCCGCGCCGAAGAGCATTTTTTGCCGGCAGGCCCGTTCGCGATCCTGCCCCTGAGCGGAAAGCGCTCGTCGCTGGTGTGGACCGAGAACCGCACCGAGGCCGCCCGCATCACCGCGCTCGGCGAGGACGAATTTCATGGCGAGCTCGAGCAGCGCTTCGGCCTGCATCTCGGCGAGGTCAAGGCGCTCGACAAGCCGCGCGCGTTTCCGCTCGGTTATTTCGTCGCGCGCTCCTTCATCGCCGAACGTCTGGCGCTGATCGGCGACGCCGCGCATGTGATCCACCCCATCGCAGGTCAGGGTCTCAATATGGGGCTGAAGGATGTCGCTGCCTTGGCCGAAGTCGTGGTCGATGCGGCGCGGCTCGGCATGGATCTCGGCCAGGCCGACGTGCTCGAACGGTACCAGCGCTGGCGCCGCTTCGACACCATGGCAATGGGCGTTGCGACCAACTCGCTGAACTTGCTGTTCTCGAACGAATCGACGCTGCTGCGCACCGTGCGCGACATCGGATTGGGCCTGGTCGACCGCGCGCCGCCGCTGAAAAGCCTGTTCATCCGCCAGGCCGCGGGCTTATCAGGCGAAGTGCCGCGGCTGCTGAAGGGCGAGGCGTTGTAAGGACGCGAATGGCGAATGGTTTTCCTGTTCGCCATTCGCCACTCACTATTCGCCCGCTTCAATCGATCTTCCTCGCCTCTTCCGGCAGCATGATCGGGATGCCGTCGCGGATCGGGTAGGCGAGTTTGGCGGAGCGCGAGATCAGCTCCTGGCGGGAGGCGTCGAACTCCAGCGGTCCCTTGGTGATCGGGCACACCAGGATTTCCAGCAATTTCGGATCGACGGTGCTGTCGAGGCGTTCGGTCGAATTCATTTGTGATCTCCAGCTTGGCCGGTCCCTTAGCACACCAAACTTGTCATCGCGAGGTGGCTATCCGCAGCATTTCGTCGAGCATGGCCTGTTGCTGCGCTTTCGGCAGCGGCTGGTCCGACAGGGCAAACCCGAGAAACGCCCAATAGAGGATTTGCGCGCGGGCGCGGGCCACCTCCGCGGATAGGCCGGACTGCGTCAACAGGCTCTCGACATAGCCGAGCCTGCGGCGGTCGATCGCCTGCACCGCCGCCCGCGCCGCGGGATCGACGCTGGCCCAGGTGCGGACCGCGTTTTCCAGCGCCAGTCTTGCGCCGAACACCCGGCGCAGCAGCACCTCGAGCGGATTCTCTTCCTTTGATGCGGCCTCGACCCCGGCGATGATCTGTTCGGCGGCGATTTCGCGCCATTGCTTGAGGATCGCGGCATGGAACGCGGAAATATCCGCGAAATGCCAGTAGAAACTGCCGCGCGACACCCCCATCGCCTTGGCCAGCGGTTCCGCCTTCAGCGCCGTGAAGCCGCTTTTCGCCAGCGTCTTCAGACCCTGGTCGACCCAATCCTGCCCCGAGAGTTGATCGCCCATGTTCCCGCCCTGCGACATCTCACCATACACCACTGTATTGACAGCCGCCAAGCCCCCGGCGCATAACCATACACAACTGTATGGAGGCATCATCCGATGCGCGATATCATTCTGCAATGCGCCGGCGTCGCCGGAATTGCGGTGTCCCTGATTCACGGCGTGCTCGGCGAAACCAAGGTGTTCGCCAAAGCGACCATCCAGCCCGAAAGCCTGCGGACCCTGATCCGGCTGGTGTGGCAGGCCGGCACCGTGGCGTGGATCGGCGGCGCCGTGCTGCTGATTGCAGCGCCTTCCTTCGGCTCCGAGAGCGCGCGGCACTGGATCGTCATTACCGTGATCGCGATCTACGCCTTTGCCGCCGCGGCGAATGCGTGGTGGTCGCGCGGACGCGGTTTTGGATGGAAGGCGCTGACCGCCGTCGTCGCACTGGCGGTCGCGGGATATTAGGCATCGCCCGACGTCGAAAGAACTGCCGCGGTGGCAAACGGCGGTGCTCTCCTGCCGTTCGCCGGGCTCGACCGGCGCACGCACGGTGTCGCCAATTTTGTGCAGCACATCGTCTGGCTATGGCGCGAGCTACCCGACCCCGTGATCGCCGCCGTTCACGGCATTGCGCTGGGCGGTGGCTTCCAGCTCGCCCTTGGTGCCGATATGCGATACGTCGCGCCGGGCACGCGCCTCGGCATTATCGAGGCGAAGTGGGGATTGGCGCCGGATATGTCCGGTACCCAACTTATGCGTCAGCTGGCGCGCGAAGACGTGGTGCGTGAGCTGACCTACACCGCGCGAACTTTTTCCGCCGAAGAAGCCATCGCGTACGGGTTTGCGACGCGACTGGAGGCGGACCCCCGGACTGCAGCCCTGGCCACGGCGCGCGAGATCGCATCACTCAGTCCGCACGCGGTCCGCGCTGCCAAACGGCTGCTCAATCAAGCCGTCGCGCGCGACGCCGAAGCGGCACTCACCGCTGAAACTTCGGAGCAGAAGGCGTTGCTCGGCAGCGCCAATCAAGTGGAAGCGGACCGGGCAAATATTGAGAATCGCATGCCGAGTTGGAGCACCCCGTGAATACGAACCGTTTTTCTCTCCGATATGATCGCAGCGAACGCATTAACGCCAACGCTGCCGCAGCCCCGTATCACCACGGAAAGTTCCGTACTACTACGGCTGCGCTTCCTCGCCAGTCCCGCTTTCGCTCAGCGCGAAAGTAGCCCCGCACGCGGTTCCGGATCGAGCGATTCAATCAATCAAATGCACACTAACGGGCAGATAGATCGAGGTTTTCCGTAGAATCCCTGATGTATTCAACCATTATACATTCGCTCTTTACGTGCGGATAACTACGCCCTCGGAACCTGCAAGAAAATTAAGGAGTCGAATAGCCAGCGCGGGTAACCATGGTGAGGTACAACCATGGCCGAATGACATGTTCCGCGTTCTTAGCTGCCTTACGGTCGAACACGACTGGCGATTTGTTCTCCTCGCCGGCCTCGTTTGCTTTGTCGCAAGCGTCGTCGCCATCCATATCTTTCATCGCGCGATCTCGTCGCAATCCAGGACGCGGCTGATCTGGATTGCAATTGCGGGCGCCGCGATCGGGTACGGGATCTGGGCGACGCACTTCATCGCGATGCTCGCTTACGAACCCGGTGTCACGACCGGATACGGCGTGGCCTTGACGGCACTGTCGCTCGCCGTGGCAATGATATTGACGTCCGGCGGGTTCGGCTTCTCCGCGAATGCGCCCGGCCGGTGGCGCGCGCCCATCGGCGGCGGAATCATCGGCGCGGGCATTGCCAGCATGCACTATCTCGGCATGTGGGCGCTCGAAGTCCCGGGCCGGGTCACCTGGTCGCTCGATCTCGTGTTCGCCTCCATCCTTATCGGCATGGCGTTCGGTTATGCGGCGCTCGCGTTCGCGGTCCGCTACAAGGATTTGTGGGGAACATTTGTCGCGGCGGTTTTCCTGACGCTCGCAATTGTCTCGCATCATTTCACGGCGATGGGCGCGGTAGAAATTGTCCCCGATCCGACGCGGGCACCTGACGAGATGTCACTTTCTCCCGCCTTTCTCGCTGTCGCGATTGCGGGCGTGGCGCTGTCGGTGCTCGGGATGAGCCTGGTCGGCGTGCTGGCGGATCGCCGCCTCGCCAACCGGACGCGCAAATTCGAGGAAATCATCGATCAGCTCTCGCACGCGCGACAGCAGGTCGAAGGCTCCCAAAGAGAATTGCAGGAGCAGAAGCTCAGGCTCGATTCGGCGATCAATAACATGGGCGAGGGTCTCTGCATGTTCGATGCGGAGAAGCGGCTTGTCGTCTGCAACGATCGATACGCGAAGATGTATCAGCTGCCGCCGGAACTGTTGCGGGCGGGAACATCACACCGCGAAATCATCGAGCATCGCATCAGCAACGGCATCCTCAAGACCGGCACCAATGACGGCGCCGCAAAGGTGATGTCGGCCCTGAATGCGCTGCCAAGCAACGTCCCGGCAAGCCGAGTCGACGAGCTCGCCGATGGTCGATTGATCTGCGTTACGAGGCAACCGATGCCCGGTGGCGGCTGGGTGGCGACGCACCAGGACGTCACCGAGCAGCGCAGGTCCGAGGCCAAGATCACGCATATGGCCCATCATGACGCGCTGACCGATCTGCCAAACCGCGTCCTGCTGAGGAAGCGCCTGGAGCTCGCCCTTTCCATCACGCGCAGGGGAGGCGCCGATCTCGCGGTGCTCATGCTTGATCTTGACCGCTTCAAGGAGGTCAACGACACGCTGGGGCACCCCACGGGAGACGCCCTGTTGCAAGCCGTTGCGGCGCGGCTGCTGGGGTGCGTCAGGGAAACGGCGATGGTCGCGCGGCTGGGCGGCGACGAGTTCGCCGTCATTGAGTGCGTGGAAAATCCGCTGGTGGAAGCCGTGGCGCTCGCCGAACGCATCAAGGCTGCGCTTTGCGAGCCTTTCGATCTTGGCGATCACCGGGTCACCGTCGGAACCAGCATCGGCATTGCCGTCGCGCCACGCGACGGAACCGATTCCGATGAGATTCTCAAGAAAGCGGACCTCGCTCTGTACTCCGCCAAGAATGGCGGGCGTGGTTCCTTCCGCTTCTTCGAGCCGGAACTCGACGAACTCATGCATGCCCGCCGCAACCTCGAACGGGATATGCGGAGTGCGATTTCCAATAATGAGTTCGAACTCCGCTACCAGCCGATCGTCAACTTCAAGAACGGCAAGATCAGCGGCTTTGAGGCGCTGCTGCGTTGGCATCATCCCGAGCGCGGTTGGGTCATGCCGGGCGATTTTATCCCGCTCGCGGAAGAAACCGGCTTGATCGTGCCGATCGGAGAGTGGGTATTGCGGACGGCGTGCGCAGAGGCGGCAAAATGGCCTGCCCATCTCAAGATCGCGGTAAACCTGTCTCCGGCTCAGTTCAGAAGCAAGGACCTGGTTCGGGTCATTATCAGCGCCCTGGCTGGTTCGGGAATTGCGCCGCAAAGGCTCGAACTCGAGGTTACCGAAACGGCCATCATGCACGACAGCGAAGCCGTGTTTGCTGCGCTCGGTCAGCTGCACGAACTGGGCGTTCGAATTGCCCTGGATGATTTCGGCACCGGTTATTCATCCCTGAGCTTCCTGCAAAAGTTTCCATTCGACAAGATCAAGATCGACCGCAGCTTCGTCAGCGAGCTGACGAGTCCGAAGAAAGAATCCCGCGTCATCGCGCGCGCAGTGGTTCGATTTGCCGTAAGCCTCGGCAAGACCACGACGGCAGAAGGCGTGGAAACCAAGGAACAATGGGACATCCTCAGCGGAGAGGCCTGCCTCGAATCGCAAGGCTATTATTTCAGTCCGCCGGTAACGAGCGCCGAAGTCGCGAAAATGGTGCGCTCGCGGGCCAAGGCAGCCGCGAACGCGGCGTAGCCGGCGCGGTCTACTGCAGTCCGGTATCGCCGCCGCTGGTGCGCTTCTTGGCGAGGTCCATCTCGGTCACCGCGATCAGGATTTCCGCGCGCGTCTTCAAATCGGGCGCTTCCAGCATCGCCTGCTTTTCGGCGGGGCCATAGGGCGACATCATCGCCAGCGCATTGACCAGCGCCTCGTTGGGCGCGCTCTCGATGCCCTCCCAATCCACTTTCAAATTGTTGGCGTTGAGAAAATCGGTCAGCACCTCGAGCAGCGCCTCGCGGTCGACTGCCTCTTCGCCCTTGCGCGCGGTGAAGTCGTCAACAAAGGGGAAGAAATCCACCTTGCATTGCCGGTACGCGGTCAGCACCGTCAGCTCTTCGACCACCCGAAAGCGCGAGATGCCGGTGAGTTCGAGGATGTAGCGACCGTCGCCGGATTCGGCGAGCTGGGTGATGCGGCCGACGCAGCCGACCTTGAACAGCATCGGCCGCGCTTCGTCCTTGCTGTGGGAAATATCCGGCTGGATCATCCCGATCAGGCGGTGACCGTCGCGCAGCGCGTCGTCGACCATCGCCAGATAGCGCGGCTCGAAGATGTTGAGCGGCATCTGGCCGCGCGGCAGCAGCAGTGCACCCGGTAGCGGAAACACCGGAATGATTTCGGGAAGCTCGCCGGGTCCGCGGTATTCGGCATTGATCGGCATCTGCGGCCCCGGCTCTACTGCATGAGATGTCTATGTCTTGTGCGTATTCTTAATCCAAAACCGGCGTCCACGGTTGCGGAATACGCAACTCACGAGAACAGGATCGTCGACAGCCGCCTGCGTCCATCCACGGTCGATTCATCGGCCCCGCCCCACGCTTCGAAGAACTGCACCAGCTGCTTGCGCGCGCCATCCTCGTTCCACTTGCGGTCCCGCTTGACGATTTCGAGCAGCTGGTTGGTCGCTTCGGCGCGGTTGCCTTGGGCGTTGAGCGCGGTCGCCAGATCGAATCGGGCCTGATGATCGAGCGGGTTTGCGGCGACTTTCTGTTCCAGCTCGGTGACCGGACCGACCGATTGCGCCTGTTCGGCGAGATCGATCGAGACCTGCACGGCCTTGACGGCGGCGTCATTGCGTTTGGATTCCGGGACCATCGCGATGGTCTGCTTGGCCTGCTCGATGGCACCGGTCGTCACGTAGCATTTCGCAAGACCCGCCAACGCGGCGATATTGGTGGAATCGATCGACAGCACCTCGGCATAGATCTGCGCCGCGGCAGCCGCATCGCCTTCCGCCAGCACGGCTTCGGCCTCGGCGAGAATTTCGGCAATGTTCGGTTCGCCCGGTGCGGCCATGCCCTTGGTGAGCTTGTCGATGAAGGCGGTGACCTGGCTCTCCGGCACCGCGCCCATGAAGCCATCTGCGGGCTGGCCGTTGACGAAGGCGATCACGGCCGGGATCGACTGGATTCCCATCTGGCCGGGGATCTGCGGATGCTGGTCGATGTTCATCTTGACCAGCTTGACCTTGCCCTTGGCGGCGCGGACGGCCTTCTCGATGATCGGCGTCAACTGACGGCACGGACCGCACCACTCCGCCCAGAAGTCGATCAGCACCGGCTGGCGCTTCGATTCCTCGATGACGTCCTTCACGAAGGTCTGGGTGGTGGTATCCTTGATCAGATCGGGTACGGCCTGCGGCGCGGGGCCGCCGCCCTGCTCAATTATCGTCACGATGTATCCTCACCTGATGTCTTGAAAATTGGTCTCGAAAGCTGTCCCAGAGATTGGCGCCCTTCTAGCACGGAAGGGCGCGAAGTTCTCATCCGCTAGATGGCGGCTTGGTCACAAAATTCAATCGGCCCGGCCCGCAGCGTGCTGCCCCGAACGATGGGCGGCCTCCCCATCACGTGTCCAGCCGGCGCGACGAATTGACCGGGAGGGCGGATCGGGGGCATCCGGGCGGAAGTCCGAATCGGCGAGATTCCCGGCAATTTGACCCAGGAATTCGCGCTGAGGAGACAGGGGAACCGATTACCGCGGTTTGGGCGCCGTTTCGGACGGATTCACGCCAATAAAATAAGAAAATCGGGCTATCTCGGTGGTTTCGGCCGCGTTCGCACTGTTGCATTCACGGCCTGCATTTGGCATAGCTCTGCCGTTGCCGGCGAGCGATCGCCGACATCTCGGATGCGGGTGTAGCTCAGTGGTAGAGCACGACCTTGCCAAGGTCGGGGTCGAGGGTTCGAGCCCCTTCGCCCGCTCCAAGATTTCTCGCATGCCAAACCGATGATTGAATGACAAGCCGCCGTCAGGCGGCTTTGTCGTTTGTGGCGGCGGGCGACCTGCCGCCGCGGCCTGCTTCTTCCACCGAACCTGCATGCCATCTTCTGATACCAAGGATTGCAGCGTCGTCTTGTGCCGCGCCGCAAGGATCGTGACACACGCGAGGCTGGCAATTGTTTGAACGGGGATATCGGCAGCGCCTTGAGGCGGACCTGGTCAAATGGGTCGCAGAGGGCGTGATCTCGGGCGACGCGGCCCATTCCATCCGCAAGGCGCGATTTGGCGAAGAGGCGACCTCGCGCCTGCCCGCCATCTTCGCGATGCTCGGCGCCCTGATGCTGGCGGCCAGCGTCAGCGCCTTTGTTGCCGCGAACTGGCAGGAGATTCCACGCCTGGTTAGGCTGGTCGGCATTCTCACGCTGATTGCGGCTTGTTTTCCCGTTGCCCTGCTACTCGGCCGGCGCGCGATCCCCTGGGGCGCCGATGCCGCCGTGACGTTCGCCACGCTGTGCTTTGGCGCAGGCGTGGCGCTGGTCGGCCAGATGTATCATCTGCCCGGCGACTGGCCGGCCGGCGCCATGCTGGTGGCGATCGGCGCGCTCATCGCGGCGGCGCTGACGGGCAAGAGCGGCCCGCTCGTGATTGCCTTTGCGGCGATGGCGGCTTGGACGCTCGGACGGTCCGACGACGCGCAATGGCGCGAAATTCATTGGCCGTTCTTCTTGCTGTTCGTTCCGGCGTTTGCATTGGCGCTGGGCCGCGAAAATCGCCTGGTGGCGCACGCGGCCGTTCTGGCGCTGAGCGTCTGGCTGGCCTCACTGATCTGGTCGCCGGCGGATCGGCTGATCCATGGCGGCATTGCGTTCTCGGTAGCCTATATGGCGATCGGGCTGCTGGCGCTGGACCGCGACTGGCCCGCCGAGTTCCGGGCGCTCTTGCCGTGGGGCGGCTGGGCCTTCGGCGTGCTGCTCTGCTTTGAAATCGAACTCGTTCTGGAAAAATATGTCCGCTTCGAGCACGCCATCGATGCGCATCTCGGCCTTGCCTATGTCGCCGCGGCGCTCGCGATCGCGGCCCTCGCGGGATTGGCGCGGGGCAGGGACAAGGGGCGGCTTGTGATCATCGCGGCCTGCGCCATTGGCTTGACGATTCCGCTGATGCTGGCGGGCGGCCCCGCAATTCCGAGCCGCGTGCTGATCCCCATCGCCGTGCTCGTCAGCGCGGTGGCCTTGATCGCAGGCGGCCTGCTGGTCGGCTTGCGGACATTTTTCATGGTCGGCTACGCGGTGTTCGGCGTTTCGATATTGATCCTGCTCTGGCGCACGGTCGGCACATTGCTCGACCAGTCCCTGTTCTTCCTTGCCGCCGGTGTCGTGCTGCTGGGCCTCGCCTTGGGGGCGCGCAAACTCGCAACCTGGTCAAGCCGTGCCAATGAACAATCCTCTGGGAGTGCGGCCTGATGAGTACCGTCGACAGCCTGATCGGGCGCGTGCCGTTGCTCCCGCGTTACATCCTCGCCGCGCTGATGCTCTGCGGACTGATCCTCGCGATGGTCTATCAACGCGCGGAAATATTGCGAAACGGCCAGGAAGTCCGGCTCGAGATCGTGCCGGTCGATCCGCGCGATCTGTTTCGCGGCGACTATGTCATTCTCGATTATCGAATCTCGTCAATTGACTTGCCGAAGGACTCAACGAGTGAGTTCAAGCGGGGACAAAAAGTATTCGTGACCCTGCGGCCCGACGAGACCGGCAAGGCGAGGGCGGTCGCGATCTCATCCGAGCGGCCGGCGGTGTCCGGCGCCGATATCGTCATTCTGGGCACGGTGGACGCGGGATCGGTTTGCCCACCCAACGAGAGCGGGCTGAGAGTTTGCAAACCCGGAATCCGTGCCGCCCTCGTGAAATACGGGCTCGAAAGCTATTTCGTGCCGCAGGGCGAGGGCAAGAAAATCGAGACGACCGAAAAGGCACGGCTGGAGGTGGTCGCGGCCGTGACGCCTTCCGGCCAGGCCGCGATCAAGCGCCTGCTGATCGACGGCAAGCCCGTCTATGACGAGCCGCCGTATTGACAGGCGGCGCCCTGCCCGCGGAACGCTTCTCTATTCGAAGAGAACGTGTCAACCTGTAGTTACCCTAGGTTGCATGTTCATTTCATGCCGCGGGCGAGGCATGTCCCATGAGCCGAAAAATCATTCTGCTGTCCGACGGCACCGGTAACTCCGCCGCAAAAGTCTGGCGCACCAATGTCTGGCGCACCTTCGAGGCGCTGGATCTTTCCGGCAACGACCAGGTCGCGTTCTATGACGACGGCGTCGGCACCTCGTCGTTCAAGCCGATGGCGATCCTTGGCGGCGCATTCGGTCTCGGCCTGCGCCGCAACGTCATCGCGCTCTACAAGTTTGCCTGCCGGAATTATCGCGACACGGACGACGAATTGTTCGGCTTCGGCTTCAGCCGCGGTGCCTTTACGATCCGGATCGTGATGGGGTTGATCGACAGCCAAGGGCTGGTCAAAGCCGATAACGAAGCCGAACTGCATAGTCTCGCGAGTGCGGCCTACCGCGCCTATCGCCGGGATCGCTATCATGACCTGAGGCTGGAAGCACCCTACCAGTGGTTCCGCAACAAGTTCGGTCCGCACTACCCGCCCAAGGAGGTTCGCAGGAACGTCAAGGTCAGGTTCATCGGCGTCTGGGACACGGTTGCCGCCTACGGCATGCCGGTCGACGAAATGACCCGCGGCATTCATAAATATCTCTGGCGGCTCGAGCTGCCGGGCAAGCATCTGTCCGCGAGCGTCGCGCGCGCTTGCCAGGCGCTGGCGCTCGACGAGGAACGCACCACCTTCCACCCGCAGCTCTGGGACGAGACCGCCGGCACCAATGGCGGCGCGGCGGCGGTGGATCCCACAGCAAAGCGCTTCATCAAGGACGAACGTATCAGCCAGGTCTGGTTCGCCGGCGTGCATACCAATGTCGGCGGCGGCTATCCCGACGATGCGCTGGCCCACATCCCCTTCGTCTGGATGATCACCGAGGCGAGGCGCTGCGGGCTCAGATTCAAGTCGGATTATGCGGGCCAGCCGCCGAGCCCCGACCACATGATTGCCGATCCCGATACATTCAAGAACGCGATCTCGAAGCGCGACAAGGACGGACGGCTGTACGATCCGCGCAAGGGCCTTGGCGGATACTATCGCTACGGGCCGCGCAAGCTGGTGCCGGCCTTCTATACGAAGAAGCTGGAAGAAGACGAGGTCGACGTCGTCAGCGCCAAGATTCACGAAAGCGTCTTCCGGCGCATCGAGAACAACGCGCATGGCTACGCGCCGGTCGGCCTGCCGCCATATTACGACGTCGTCAAGGAGGACGGCGAGATCGTCGCGCCCGACAAGTTCAGCATCGCGCCCGCCACGCAACCCTTTGAGACGAGCGCCGCCGCGGCGCAGCGCGCGTTGGCGCAGGAGCATGTCTGGAACTGGGTCTGGCTGCGCCGCATCACCTATTTCGCTACCGTCGGCGCGACGCTGTGGCTGCTCGTCTTTCCGCTCATCAGCAGCGCGCAACGCTACGATGAATATACCAGTCCGATCCGCTGGGTGTCCCACCTCGTACGCTTTGTCGGCGGATTCCTGCCGGACTTTGCGACGACCTGGATCGACGGTTACGCGCGCGCGCCGGGCTGGTTCGCCTTCATCGCTGTCCTGGTCACAGGCCTGCTGGTCCTGTCCTCGAAGATCGCAGGCCGCACGTCGAACCTGATGGCCTCGATCTGGCGGAAGTCGCCGGGAGCGCCGTCAGCGCTCCCTGACAACTGGATCTATGATCTGCGCAGCAGCCCGCTTTACATCCGCATCCAGGACACTTTGAAGCAAAGGATCGCTCCGGGCTTCTTCGCGGCTGTGTTCGTCTATCTCGGATTTGCGCTTGTCAGCCACCTTGCTTACGACGGCTGGGACATGGCCGGATATACCTGCGTGCATCGCGATTCCGATCCGAAACCCGCGGTGCTCGCCGTCAACCAGACCGCGCGCGTCGAATTCGAGACGTCGGATTTGTGCAAGGCGACCGGCATCCTGCTGCAGCATCGCGGCCGCTATTATGTGACTATTCAAGCCGGCGACAAAAACGGCCAAGACAAGCAATGGTTCAATGGCCTTGCCCGCATCGGCACGCCGGTCGGGGGCTTTTCCAGCAAAGAGCGGCCGCAATGGTACGAGCGCGTCTATCTCTGGCTATTGCTGCCGATGCGGCGGGAATTATCCAAGGACTGGTTCCGCATCGTTTTGCGTTTTGGTAACGTCGGCGGCGAAGAAGACTCCTACGAGCCAGATCCCTACGACGACATTATCCAGTTCAACATCACGCCGACGATTGCGCCGAACGGCAAGGAAGAACTGTTCGTCTTCGTCAACGACGCCGTGATCGGCATCCCCGGTCTTTACGATTTGCTCTACCGCAACAACCGCGGCACCGCCGTGCTGACGGTGAAGCGCACGCGGTAGCGCTCTCATCCCGTGGCGATCCTCGCCTTCCGGATCAAGGTGCTTCGACGCCCGGCCACCGTTCGATCCGGCCGCGGCGCTGGCTCGAAACGAATATTGCGGTGCAGCGCGTCCCTTGCAAAAAGCCCGAAACAAAACCGGACGAAGAATATTTCCACTCAATCTAATTTCGTCTGACAGGGTAGCGCAGCCTACGCTTCTCTCCTGCAATGGATGTGCTACCATTTTAGGGTCTATTCCACCTCACCTGACCAAGTTCGCCTCGAACGTTCAAAATAATAACAGGCGCAGCCTCCAAGGCTGCATAGGGAGTGACGCGATGAAATCGGCTTTCCATCGATCTGTTCTTGCGCTCACGGCGATCCTCGTTGTCGCGGGGGCCGGCCAGGCCAACGCGCAACAGAAGCCGCTCAAGAAATACGAATCCGGCACCAAGGAATTCTGGACCAACCCGCCGCCCGACTGGTTTCTCGGCGACGAGACCGAGGCGCAGAGGGGACAGGCGCCGCCGTCCGGCCCGCCGACCGGCGCGACGGACGCCGAACTCGCCAAGCTGATCCCGAAGATCAAATTGCCAGCGGGCTTCAAGATCGAGGTCTACGCCTCGGGCGTGCTTGCGGCGCGGCAGATGGCCTGGGGCGACAAGGGCACGCTGTTCGTCGGCTCGTTCGGCCTCGGCAACGTCTATGCGATCAAGGACAATGGCGGCAAGAAGGAGGTCAAGACCATCCTCAAGGGCCTCAACATGCCCACCGGCCTCGCGTTCCGCGACGGCGCGCTCTACGTCATCGCGGTCGACAAGCTGATCCGCTACGACAACGCCGAAGCCAATATCGACAATCTCGGCGCCGGCAAGGTGGTGTATGACGACATGCCGTCCTACGCCGCGCATGGCTGGAAATACATCGCGGTCGACAAGGAGGGCTGGTTCTATCTGCCGTTCGGACCTCCCTTCAACATCGGCATTCCGCCGACCAGCGTCTCGCAGATCCGTCGCGTCGATCCCAAGACCGGCAATGCGGAAATCTGGGCGCTCGGCGTCCGCAACAGCGTCGGCGGCGACGTCGATCCGCGCACCGGGCGGCTCTGGTTCACGGAAAACGCCCGTGACTGGATCAGTGACGACCTGCCGAGCGACAAGCTCAACATGATCTCGAAGATCGGCGAGCATTTCGGCTATCCCTATTGCCACCAGGGCAATATGCCGGATCCGAAATTCGCGATGGGTCACAAGTGCTCGGAGTTCACACCGCCCGTGCTCAATCTCGGCGCGCATGTGGCGCCGCTCGGCATGAAGTTCTACACCGGCAGCCAATTCCCCGCCGAGTACAAGAACAACATCCTGATCGCCGAACACGGCTCCTGGAACCGGAAAAAGTATCAGGGCGCCCGGATCAAGCGCGTGATCGTCGGTCCCGACGGCAAGAACGCCAAGCAGGAAATCTTTGCTTCCGGTTGGCTCGAAGGCGACCAGGGCTATCTCGGCCGTCCCAACGACATCGTCCTCGACAAGGACGGCTCGATCCTGGTGTCCGACGACTGGGCCGGTGCGATCTATCGCATCAGCTACGCGAAGAAGTAGGGCGGAGATAATAGGGGCTGCGGTTGCTCGGGAACGAGTGGCCGCAGCTTCGCGTTTTGGAATGGAACATGCTCGTCATGCCCGGACTTGATCCGGGCATCCATCAACGCAAAATTTGTTGAAGAGAGATGGATGGCCGGGTCAAGCCCGGCCATGACGACGGGAGAGCCATGATGCGACTTGCGTTTACCGGGATCCTACTAGCAGCAGCGATGATCTGCGGCCCCACCCATGCCGCCGATATCGCCGCCGGCAAGGCGAAGGCCGAATTGTGTGTCGGCTGTCACGGCGAGAACGGCATTTCGCAGATGGAAAACATTCCCTCGCTGGCGGCGCAGCCGGACATGTTCATCCAGTGGCAGTTGGTGTTCTACCGTGCCGGTGCCCGCAAGAACGAGCAGATGCAGCCGATCGTCGATCAGCTCAACAACGAGGACATCCGCAATCTCGGCGCCTATTTCGCGCAGCTCCCGCCGCCGAAGGCGCCGCCCGACGACAAGCCGGATCTGTCGAAGAAGGGCGCGCAGGCGGCCGTGGGCGGGCGTTGCGCGTCTTGCCACCTGCCGGACTACGCCGGCACCAAGGCGGTCGCCCGCGTCGCCGGGCAGCGTCAGGATTATCTCGTCAAGGCGCTGCACGACTACAAATCAGGGGTGCGGTCCGGCGGCGGCATGGCGGCGATGGCGAGTGTCGCCTATTCCCTCAGCGAAGAAGAGATCGAGGCGCTGGCGCATTATCTGGCGCATTTGTAATTGCTGTCGTCCCGGCTCAAGGCCGGGACGACGCCAAAAAAATAGATCCCGCGGCGTGTCGCTACCCCCGCTGCTTTTCATACGCCTTGAGATGGGTGTAGGCGATGCGCAGCTTCGGCACCGGAATTTTCGCGGCGTCGGCGCGGGCGACGAGATCGCCGATGACGTGATCGGCTTCGACCGGAAAGCCTCCCTTGATGTCGCGGAACATCGACGCCGTCATCGGTGAACCTTCGGTGGTCAACAGGCCCCGCGTGCGCTGGAAGAACGGGCCTGTCGGCTCGTGACCTGCGGCCTTTGCGATCGCGCTGGTCTCATCGAGCATGCCGAGCAGGAAATCCCTGCCGCCCGTCACCGCCAGGATGTTCCCCACCGAAGTGCGCATCAGGCAGGTCGATGCCGCCAATGAGGCGAGGAATACCCACTTCTCCCACATGTCCTGCATGATGTGCTCGCTGGCAAGTGCGCCGATATTGCCGCTGGTGAAGATTTCCGAGATCGCACGGACGCGGTCCGACATGGTGCCGTCGCGTTCGCCGAAATTGAGCGACTGCATCGGCGCCAGCTGCACCACCTCGCGCGCCTCATTGAGCGTCGCGGCAATAGCGCAGAGGCCGCCCAGCACGCACTCCGCGCCAAATCTTTCGTCGAGCACGTTCAAGTGCAGCATGCCGTTGAGCAGCGGGATGATCGCCGTATTTGGGCCAACCGCCGGCGCAAAGGATTTTATGGCGTCATCGAGGTCGAACGCTTTGCAGCTCAGCAGCACCACGTCGAATTTTTCCGAGAGCTTGTCGGCCTGCACCGTCGGCGGATTTTTCAGCGTGACGTCGCCGCCAGGGCTCTTGATGACGAGGCCGGCGGAGGCGAGTTCAGAGGCGCGTTTGGGCCGCACCAGAAACGTCACGTCGCGCCCGGCCTGAAGCAGCCTGCCGCCGAAATATCCGCCGATGGCGCCGGCGCCGACCACGAGAATGCGCATTGGTTTAGTCCTGTTGTTGTTGTTCTTGGAGGGCGAATAGTGAGTAGCGAATGGCGAAATGGGGAAGGCCCATTCGCTATTCACCACTCGCCATTCGCCACCTTACCACTTCTCCCCGAACGGACGAATCTCCAACTCGAACGTCCAGGCGCTGCGCGGCTGCTGGTAGAGCTGCCAATAGGACGCCGCGACCGAGGCCGGCGGCATCAGCAAGTCAGGATTATCGAGGGCTTCCTTGCCCCAGAGCTGCTCGCGGCGCTCGCGCACCCAGGCAGTGTCGACGCCGGAATCGATGATCAGATGCGCGACATGGATGTTCTTTGGCCCGAGCTCGCGCGCCATCGATTGCGCCACCGCGCGCAGGCCGAATTTGGCGCTGGCAAAGGCGGCAAAACCGCTGCCGCCGCGCAGGCTCGCGGTCGCGCCCGTGAAGAAGATGTTGCCCTGGCCGCGCGGCAGCATCAGCCGCGCCGATTCCCGGCCCGCCAGGAACCCGGCCCAGCAGGCCATCTCCCAGACCTTTCGAAACACGCGGTCGGTGGTCTCAAGGATCGGGAAATTGACGTTGGCGCCGACATTGAAGATGCAGACCTCCAGCGGCGCGTGCGCGTCGGCGTCGTTGAGGAAGGCGGCGACCTCGTCCTCCTTGCGCGCATCGAGCGAGCGCGCCACGATCGACCCGCCGGCCGATTCGATCTCTTTCTTCAGCGGCTCCAGCTTGGCGCCGTCCCGTCGGCCGGCGAAAACGGTGAAACCTTCGGCGGCGAATTTCTTGGCGATCTCGCCGCCGATGTAGTCGCCGGCGCCGATCACTGCGACGGTGGCGTTTCGTTTTTGCATTGGTGAACTCCACATCTGCCTCTGTGGCGCCGTCATTCCGGGGCGATGCGCAGCATCGAACTACGATGTGCAATTGCACATCTGAGAATCTCGAGATCCCGGGTTCGCTGCGCGCCCCGGGATGACGCTACGCGTCATTTCCCCACAACCATCTCCTCGACTTCGCGCAGCTGTTCCTTGCCGAAGAACATCTCCTTGCCGACAAAGAACGTCGGCGAGCCGAACGCGCCGCGCTCGACCGCGGCTTGCGTGTTCTCGATCAGCTTTGCCTTTACATCCGCGTCCTGTGAGCGGGCCAGTAGCTTGCCTGCATCGAGGCCGGAGGAGGCCAGCGCCTTCGCGGCGACTTCCGGGTCGTCCATTTTCTTCGGCTCGACCCACATGTGATGAAACGCAGCTTCGACATATTTCTCGAACACACCTTCCATTTGCGCCGCGACCGCTGCTCGCATCAGGTTCAGCGTGTTGACGGGAAAAAATGGATTCCAGGTGTAGGGCTTGACGCCAAAGCGCTTGACGAAGCGTTCGGTCTCGATCGCGTGGAACTCGCGCTTGTTCTTGACGCCGGCGAGCGTTTCGGCCGGCGACTTGTTGTTGGTGGCCTTGAAGATGCCGCCGAGCAGCACCGGGACATACTCGAATTTCGTGCCGGTCCGCTTTTCGATCGCCGGGATCGCCTCGTGGCTGAGGAAGGCGTTGGGGCTGCCGAAATCGAACAGGAACTGCGGATTGGAGCTCACGGCATCCTCCTGACGGTTTCTTATATGATTACTATCATCCAAATGAGCCTAGCCGGTCGATGCTGCGAGATCAACAGATAGAGCGGGCTGACGCCGTCAGCCCGCTCCATCGTTTTCGCGAAGTCATGTTCCCTGCGCGGCCTGGTCGCTGTAGGCCAGCTTGACGATGTGGTCGCGCACATCCACCGGCCAATCCGCGATCAGTCCGGCGAAGCGGCGCCGGTCATCGGCGAACAGAGCGCGCGAAGCTTCCTCGAAATTGGCGAGATTGCCGGCCATCGCAGACATGAAGTGGTAGGCCGCATCGCGCGCCGCGCGCAGGCGGTCGCGATCACCGTTGATGCGGCGGGCTTCATCCACCAGCTTGCGCAAGGCCACCGACGCGCCGCCGGGCTGGGTGTTCAGCCATTCCCAGTGCCGTGGCAACAGCGTCACCTCGCGTGCCACCACGCCGAGTTTGGGCCGGCCGCGGCCGCGCGGCTCCGCCGGCCCGAGTTCGGGAGCAGCGGCCTCGGGCTCGGTGCGTGGAAGCCTCGCGACGATTTCGTCCTCGCTGCCGCGCAGGTCCAGATCGAGCGGTCGGCCGCTGCTGTCGCTGAAGATGTGGACCGAGCCGGCCATCCGGCCGGCCCGCTTGATGGCGAGCGCCACCTGGGCAAGGGAGCCGGTAATGAAGCGCCGTTCGCCTTCGAAGGCGGTAAAGCTTTGGGTCATTTTGCGTTTCCGAAACAGCCACATGGGATAAATATACCCGGGTATATTTGGTCTGTCAATATTACCCGGGTATTTTGTTCCTCAGCCCTATAATATGCCGTCCTATTGTCTAGGGCTGGCAAGTCGCAAAACCGGCCAAGGCCTGATACGGGAACATCCGCAATTCCCGGAGGGACAGCCATGCTGACGGTGCACCATCTCAACAATTCCCGCTCGCAGCGCGTGCTGTGGCTGCTCGAAGAGCTCGCCGTGCCCTACGAGATCGTGCGTTATCAGCGCCAGGCCGACATGCGCGCGCCGAAAGAGCTGCGCGCCATTCACCCGCTCGGCAAGTCGCCCGTGATCACCGACAACGGTAACACCATCGCGGAGTCAGGCGCGATCGCCGAGTACATCATAGGCACCTATGGCAACGGCAAGCTGATCCCCGCAACGAATACGCCGGAGCGGCTGCGCTACACCTATTGGCTGCACTATGCGGAGGGCTCCGCGATGTCGCCGCTGCTGCTCAAACTGTTGTTCACGCTGATGCCGAAGCGTGCGCCGGCGTTGCTGCGGCCGCTGGTGCGCAAGGTCTGCAACACGGCGCTGACCACACTGGTCAATCCGCAGCTCAAGCAGCACATGGATTACTGGGAGAGCGAACTGGCGAAAAGCGAATGGTTCGCCGGCAACGAATTCTCCGGCGCCGATATCCAGATGAGCTTTCCGCTCGAAGCCGCCGCGGCGCGCGGCGGGCTGGAGCAGGGACATCCGCAGGCAATGGCGTTCCTCGAGCGCATCCACGCCCGTCCGGCCTATGCCCGCGCGCTGGAAAAGGGCGGGCCGTATGTGGTGGGGAGGTAGCTCCCCCGTCATTGCGAGGAGCAAAGCGACGAAGCAATCCATCGGTCCGCTATGCCGCACTTGCTTCGCTTCGCTCGCAATGACGCCTCACGGCCCTACCGCCGCGATCACTTCCTTCACCAACCTGGCGAGCCCTTTGATGTCGCCTTCCGGATCGACGCTGTCGCCGAGACGCACGACGACGAGACGCTGTGACGGCATGATCACGATGCGCTGGCCGAGATCGCCGGCTGCAAAGAACGCGTCGCGGGGGATACCGAGCCGCACGCGCTCCTTGGCGCGTTCATGCTCGCTGCGGTTGGTCAAAAAGCCGGCGCCATAGTCGGTGTCGAGCGTGGCGGCGGCGGAGAAATCCACCCAGTCCTCGTGCAGCAGGCGTTTGCCGCCGACAACGCCGTCATTGACAAACAGCAGTCCGAACCGCGCCCAGTCCCGCGCGCTCGCCAGCATGTTGGTCGATCCCTGCAGCGTGCCCGTCGCGTCGAATTCGAGCGTGACGTTGCGCATGCCGAGAGGATTGAACAGTTCGCGCCACGCAAACGCCAGGCTCTGCTCCGGTCCGCCGACGGCATCGCGAATGATCCGCGCCAACAATTGCGTGGTCGGGCTGGAATAGGCCCACCGCGTGCCCGGCGGCGCGACAAGCGTAGCGTTGACTGCGAAGCCGGCCATGTCGTCGGTCAGATAGACCATCTGGCCGAAGCTGCTGGCCTCATCGAGTGCCAGCCCGGTGGTCATGCGCAGCAACTGCTCGACCTCGATCTCGCGCCTGAGATCGCCGCGCCATTCCGGTATCGGCGCGGGCATCGATGGCGTGACAAGGCCTTGCTGGGTCAGCACGCCGATCAAGGCATTGGTCACCGACTTGGTCATGGAAAAGCCGGGCAGCGGCGTGTTGACGCCGATGCCGCTGGCGTAGCGCTCGGCGATCACCCTGCCGTCATGCACCACGACGACAGCCTTGGTGCGCCGGAACGGCGGCTCGGCTGGCTCCTCGAAGGCGTGATCGAGCGCGGCCTTCAATGCCGGATTGGACGGCGCCACGACATCGGGGCCGGCAATCTCGCCCAGCAGCGGCGGGGATTTCGGTACCTTCAATGCGTCGATGTCGCTCCTGAGGATGTACGGCTCCTTCGTTCCGTGCCGCAGCACGCAGCCGAGCCCTTCATGATAGATAGCGCGGCTGCCGAACATCCATGCCGCCGACGCATCGACACTCATCGCCGCGTGATCAACGTGGAATCGCAGCGCCGTGCGCAGGCGGCGCAGTCCGGGACGCTCGATGGTTTCCGAAAACACGGTTTGCGGATCGAGGCCGGAGACGAAGGTCTTGGCGCAGACATTGTGCGCGACCAAGCCGGTGGCGATGCGGATCGTGCGATCGGGGCGGTAGATGATGCAGGCCGTCGCCGACACGGTCAGCAGCAACGCGACAGCGGTCCAACTTCGCCAGCCCACACGTCTCTCCGCTATCAGTCCGTTCCCAGCGCTACGGCTTCGCGGCGGCGACCGAGGGCAGCGCCTGCACGGTGACGCCGGGCGGCGGGACGTCATCATCAGGGACGAAGAAGTCCGGCATCAGGGCTACAGATTTGTCGACGCGGTAAGGTTCGAAATCGCGCACGCCACTGGCATAGAGCACCTTGTCGTCGATGCAGAACCGCCCGGTGAATTCGCGGGACGGCTTGGTGAAGATGACGTAAGCAGCGTCGCCCATGATTTCAGGCGTGCGGCTGGCGCGCATCATGGCGTCGCCGCCGAGGAGATTGCCGACCGCGGCGGTCGCGATCGTGGTGCGCGGCCACAGCGCGTTGACGGCGACGCCTGCCGATCTCAGTTCACCTGACAGCCCGAGCACGCACATGCTCATGCCGAACTTGGCCATCGTATAGGCGGTGGAATGCTCGAACCATTTCGTCTTCATGTCGAGCGGCGGCGACAGCATCAGGATGTGCGGGTTTTCGGCCTTCTTCAGATGCGGGATGCAATATTTCGACACCAGGAAGGTGCCTCGCGTATTGATGCCCATCATCAAGTCGAACCGTTTCATGTCGGTCATCTGCGAATTGGTCAGGCTGATGGCGCTGGCATTGTTGACGCAGATGTCGATGCCGCCGAACTCGGCCACGGCCTTGTCAATCGCCGCGATCACCTGCGCCTCGTCGCGGATGTCGCACAGCACCGGCAGCGCCTTGCCGCCGGCGGCGCGCACCTCGTCGGCGGCGGTGTAGATGGTGCCCTTGAGCTTTGGGTGCGGCTCGGCGGTCTTGGCCGCGATCGCGACATTGGCGCCGTCACGCGCGGCGCGCAGCGCTATCGCCAGCCCAATGCCGCGGCTGCCACCGGATACGAACAGCGTCTTGCCTTTGAGGGATGTCATGGGAGGACTCCAGGTTAGGGACGCACAAATGGCTATGCTCCCTCCCCCCTTGCGGGGGAGGGTCGGGGAGAGGGGTGGCGTCATCGGGACCGCTCGTGTGAACCCCTCTCCCTAACCCTCCCCCGCAAGGGGGGAGGGAACACACCTTTGTTCACGGCGACACTTCAGAAAAACAATCCTACGCCGATGATGCGATCAGGCAAATCGGCGGCTTTACGTCACTGCCCCGCCGCCTCTGCACCACGCGTACGCGGATCGGGAGCGCCGAGCAGGCCGGTGGGCGTAACAGCGATCGAATTGGCCGAGGTCTGGCCGAGCGGCACGATCACCTGATGCCCTTTGGCCTTCAGCGCATCGAGCGTCTCCTGCGGAAAGCCGCGTTCTGCGCGCACTTCGTCGGGCATCCACTGATGATGCACGCGTGGCGCGGCGACGGCAGCCGCAACATCCATCTTGTAGTCCAGCGCGTTCACGACGACCTGCAGCACCGCCGAAATGATCCGGCTGCCGCCGGGCGTTCCCGTCACCAGCACCGGCTTGCCGTCCTTCAGCACGATGGTCGGCGACATCGACGAGAGCGGCCGCTTGCCGGGGCCGGGCAGATTGGCCTCAAAACCCACCAGCCCGAAGGCGTTGGAGGCGCCGGGCGCGGCGGTGAAATCGTCGAGTTCGTTGTTGAGCAGCACGCCGGTGCCGTCGGCGACCAGGCCGACGCCATAGGGGAAGTTCAGGGTGTAGGTGTTGCTGACGGCGTTGCCACTGGAGTCGACAACCGAATAATGCGTGGTGTTGCTGCCCTCGCGTTGCGGGGTAATCTTCAAGACATCGGCCGACGGCGTTGCGCGTTCCGGATCGATGCTGGCGCGTTGCCTCGCCGCATAATCCTTGGCAAGCAGGACCTGCATCGGTGCGTTGACGAAATCGGGATCGCCGAGATAGCGGGCGCGGTCGGCATAGGCGCGCTTCATCGCCTCGATCATGACATGCAGCGAGGGCGCCGAGCCCTGCTTCATGTCGGACATCGGAAAGCCTTCGAGGATGTTCAGCGTTTCCAGCAACACCGTGCCGCCCGACGACGGCAGCGGCATCGAGACGATGTCGTAGCCGCGGTAATTGCCGCGCACCGGCGCGCGGAGCAGCGCCTGATATGATCTCAGATCGTCCGGCGTCATGATGCCGCCGGCACTGCTCACCGCCTTCGCCAGTTTTTCGGCAACCGGTCCTTCATAGAAGCCGCGCGGGCCCTGTTCGGCGATCGCGGTCAGCGTGGCCGCCAGATCAGGCTGGATCAGCCGGTCGCCGTCGCGCAGCTGCTCACCATCGGCACGCGAGAAAGGTTTTGCGGAATTCGGCCAGCGCGCCATCCGGCGATACATGTCGGAGAGGGTATCGGCCATGTCGTCGGCGACGATAAAACCGTCGCGGGCCAGTTCGATCGATGGCTGGATGGTCTGTGCGAGGGTGAATTTGCCGGAGCCGTATTTTTCCAGCGCCAGCGCCAGGCCCGCCACGGTGCCGGGCACGCCGATGCCGAGCGCCGAATTGCGCGATTTGTCGGTGTCGGGTTTGCCGTCGGCGCCGAGATACATGTCGCGCGTGGCGGCTGCTGGCGCGGTCTCGCGATAATCGATCGCGACGGCTTCGTTGCGCTCGGCGGAATGAATCACCATGAAGCCGCCGCCGCCGATATTGCCGGCGCGCGGGTAGGTCACCGCCAGCGCAAAGCCGGTCGCGACCGCGGCGTCGACCGCATTGCCGCCCTGCCGCAAAATGTCGGCGCCGATGCGGGCCGCGAGTTTTTCCTGCGCCACTACCATGCCCTGCTGGGCGGATACGGCGCGAACCGTGGCAAGGTCCGGCGGTGTATAGAGGCGGCGTTGCTCCTGCGCATACGCCGCTGTGCTGCATGCAACAACGAGCGTGATGGTCGCCAGCGCGCTACGCCACTTATTCGTGCAGAAAATCATCCAAAATCCGCCGCAGTTGGAGCCGGTGTAATGCCTGGCAATCGCACACGCATGATAATCGCATGCTATATGGGTTCGAATTCCACGGGCAAAACGCCTTGTCGTGATCGATGAAGGAAATTCCTGGGCATGACGGTGATTTCTCCGCAGGCATCTGGCGCTGATATTCCAGGAAAATATCCGCCCCGCGCCGCCGTCGTCAGCTGGATCTTCTTCGATTGGGCAGCCCAGCCCTATTTCACGCTGATCACCACCTTCGTGTTCGCGCCGTATTTCGCGGGCTTCGTCGCGCCGGATCCGGCGACCGGGCAGGCGCTGTGGGGGTTTGCCACCGCGGCCGCGGGGCTGTTGATTGCGCTGATGTCGCCGATCCTGGGCGCGATTGCCGATGCCAGCGGCCGCCGCAAGCCGTGGATCGCGGGATTCGGCTTGCTGCTGGTGATCGGATCGAGCCTGATGTGGTTCGGAAAGCCCGGCGATCCCAGCATTATCCCGACACTGCTGCTGTGTTATGCGATCGCAAGTGTCGGCGTCGAATTCGCCACCGTGTTCAACAACGCGATGATGCCCACGCTGGTGCCGCCGGACAAGATCGGACGGCTGTCCGGCACCGGCTGGGCCACCGGCTATGTCGGCGGCATCCTCAGCCTGATCCTGGTGCTCGGTTTTCTCGCCGCCAATCCGCAGACCGGACGCACGCTGTTCGGCTTCATGCCGCTGTTCGGCCTCGACCCGGTGACGCATGCGGGCGACCGCATCACCGGACCGTTGACGGCGCTATGGTTCATGCTGTTCACGCTGCCGATGTTTTTGCTGACGCCGGATTATCCGGCGAAGCTGCCGGTGCGCGCGGCGTTGCGCGAAGGTTTGAGCGAGCTGAAGCAGACGCTGCGCGAACTGCCGAAGCAGAAGTCGCTGGCGACTTTCCTGCTTGCCAACATGATCTATACCGACGGGTTGGTGTCGCTGTTTGCCTTCGGCGGCATTTATGCAGCCGGCACGTTCGGCTGGCACACGATCCAGATCGGCACCTTCGGCATTGTAGCTGCCATCGCGGGCGTGTTCGGGGCCTGGCTCGGCGGCAAGCTCGACGACCGCGTGGGGCCGAAGCGCGTCATCGCGATCAGCCTCCTGGTGCTGCTGCTGGCGCTCGCCGCCATACTGCTGGTCGACAAGGATTCGATTCTGTTCGTGAAGGTGGACCCGCCCGTCCCCGGCGGACCATTATTCGCCGGGGCTGCCGAGCGCGCCTATCTCATCCTCGGATGTCTGATCGGCGGTGCTGGCGGTCCGCTGCAGGCGGCGTCGCGCACGCTGCTGATTCGCCTCGCGCCGCAAGATCGCATCGCGCAATGTTTCGGGCTGTTCGCGTTGACCGGAAAGGTCACCTCGTTCGTCGGACCGCTGCTGATCGGGATCGTCACGGCGGTGACCGCGAGTCAGAAAGCGGGGATGGCGCTGCTGGTGGTGTTTTTTGTTGTTGGGCTGGCGCTGTTGTGGCGGGTGAGGGAGAGGTGAGGTTGCCGCGCTCTCTCAACACGTCGTCCCGGCCTTGAGCTCAGATGCGCAATTGCGCATCTGAGCTCAAGGCCGGGGCGACAGTAATCAATGCCGGAAATGCCGCACGCCGGTGAACACCATGGCGATGCCGTGGTCGTCGGCGGCCTTGATCACCTCGTCGTCGCGCATCGAGCCGCCGGGCTGGATCACAGCGGTGGCGCCGGCTTCGATGCAGGCCAGCATGCCGTCGGCAAACGGGAAGAACGCGTCTGACGCGACCACCGAGCCTTTGGTCAGCGGTTCGGCGAGCTTCAGTTCAGCCGCGGCATCGAGCGCCTTGCGGGCGGCGATGCGGGCGGAATCGACCCGGCTCATCTGGCCGGCGCCGATGCCGACGGTGGCAAGATCCCTGGCGTAAATAATCGTGTTGGATTTGACGTGCTTGGCGACACGGAAGGCGAATTTGAGATCGCGCAGTTCGGCGTCCGTGGGTGCGCGCCTTGTCGCGACCTTCAGCGCCATGTCTTCGATCACGGCGTTGTCGCGGCTTTGAACCAACAGACCGCCGGACACGGTCTTAGCGGTGAGGCCCGGCTTGCGCGGATCGGGCAGGCCGCCGACCAGCAGCAGCCGCAGATTCTTCTTTGCGGCGACGACGGCGATGGCTTCTTCCGTGGCATCGGGTGCGATGATGACCTCGGTGAAGATTTCGGTGATGGCGCGCGCGGCGTCTGCGTCGAGCGTGCGGTTGACCGCGACGATGCCGCCGAACGCCGACGTCGAATCGCAGGCCAGCGCCTTCTTGTAGGCGCCAAGCAGATCGCTGCCTTCGGCAACGCCGCAGGGATTGGCGTGCTTGACGATGACACAGGCCGCGGTGCGGGCCGGGTCGAACTCGGCGACGCATTCATAGGCCGCATCGGTGTCGTTGATGTTGTTGTACGACAGTTCCTTGCCCTGGAGCTGGCGCAAGGTCGAAACGCCTGGCCGCTTGTCGGGCGTGGCGTAGAACGCCGCGATCTGATGCGGGTTCTCGCCGTAGCGCAAGGACTGGATCAGTTTGCCGCCGAAGGCGCGGAAGTCAGGCGCGTCGTCTTTCAATTGAAGCGCAAACCAGTTCGAGATCGCGGCGTCATAGGCGGCGGTGCGGGCGTAGGCTTTTGCCGCGAGGCGGCGGCGCAGTGTCAGCGAGGTCGCGCCGTTGTTGGCGGCGAGCTCGTCGAGCACGGATTGATAGTCGCGGGCTTCGACGACGACGGCGACGTCGTCATGGTTCTTCGCCGCGGCGCGGATCATCGCCGGGCCGCCGATGTCGATGTTCTCGATGCAGTCCTCGTAAGCGGCGCCTTTGTCGACGGTCGCCTCGAACGGATAGAGGTTGACCACCAGCAGATCGATCGGCGCGATGCCGTGCGCCTGCATCGCATCCGTGTGTTCCTTGTTGTCGCGGATCGCGAGCAGGCCGCCATGCACCTTCGGATGCAGCGTCTTGACCCGGCCGTCCATCATTTCGGGGAAACCGGTGAGGTCGGACACATCGCTGACCTTCAGCCCCGCGGCCGCGATCGCCTTCGCGGTGCCGCCGGTAGAGACGAGATCGACGCCGTGGCCGGCCAACGCGCGGGCGAATTCGATCAGGCCCGTTTTGTCGGACACGGACAACAGAGCGCGGGTGACGCGGCGGGGATGGTCAGTCATGGCAGGTTTCCTGGCAGGTTCGCCAGCCGGTAGCATGGTTTTGCCGGTCATGAAACCGCGGCCGATGCCGGAATTCGGGAAAATACCGGGGATATTGGCATGCCAGTTTTCGACATAGCGAGGAGCAAAGCGACGAAGCAATCCATCTATCCGTTATGCCGCGCTATGGATTGCTTCGCTGCGCTCGCAATGACGGCTCGCGAATCCCCTACAGCGGCAATTCCGGCTCGCGGCGGGCGTTGCGCCTTGCGTTGGTCGCCGCGGCTGAGGTCGAGGAACGGACAAAATTCCAGCGGATCGAGGTTGCCTGCCGGGAATCCTGCCGGATCACGATCTGGGCGGTGCGGCGGGGGCCGTCATTGCCGGCCAGGAACACGCTGTCCTCGAGGTCGACCTTGTCGTCGAGCGCCTCGAAGGTCCAGACGTCGCGGTTGGGCAGTACCAGCATGACGCCGCGGGCGTCGGAAAGCCGGCTCGCCTTCACGGACGGGTGCAGATGAAACCGCAACGCAAAATCGCTGCCGTTGCCCTTGATGCGCGAGCCCGGTGCCGGCGACAGCGTGTCCTCGCCGTCGAGCCGCGCGCCATCAGGCGCCATCATCAGCACGCGGCGGTGCACGACGCCGAATCGCGGCAGATAGCCGTCATGCGATGTGGTCAAGAGATCGCCGTTCTCCACGGCCTCGCGATAGCTCTCCACATTGGCCGGGCCGCTGGTTACCGGCGCGCCCTGCAACAGCCGCTTCATCGCCGATATTTCGACGAACTGGCAGGACGACGTCTCGTGATAGGTCAGGGTCGAATGCGCCGCGGTGCTGCGCGCAAAGGCGCGCCAATTGTCGCGGCCGGTCGAGGGCATTCCGCAATTGACGACGATCCGGCTCGGCCCGGAGGACAATTCGAACGCCAGGCAGCCGGCATGCGCGTCCTGGCTGATATTCGGCGGCGGCGGCGGACCGGTGTCCATGATGACCGTGGTGGCGCCGGCGTCGAGGCGCTGAAAGCCGGTATGCGGCATGTGCGCCATCGGCACGCCGTGGGTGTCGTCATAGGCCAGCAGCGTCGCCACCAGATCGTTCGGCGCGTTGCTCATGCCGTTGAACAGCGCAAAGGCGCCGTCGCCATGACGGAAGAAGCGCAGCATCGGCATCATGCGGTCGATCGCGTTCAATAGCGCCGGTGGCGGCGCGATATTCCTTGCAGCAAAAGTCTGGCGCAGCGGCAGCATGTCGCTGAGCAATTCAACCAGCGCGCCGGGATTGCGCGAGATGTGCCCGCCGTCGGGCAGGATCTGCCGCTGCAATTCGTCGGACAGCCGCCGTGACGCCGAGCGGATATGTTTGGCCTGGTTGGCGAGGCACAGCGAGGCGTAGCAAAGCGCGATCAGCACCTGGACCCGCGGCACGCCATCGGCGATGTCGAGCATGGTGTAGCGCAGATAGCGGATCTCGCGGGTCAGCCCGCGCAGATATTTGCGATAGAATTTGCCGTCGGTATCGCCGAGCACCAGCGGGGCCTGCGACAACAGCGAGATGACGCGGCGCGCCAGCACATCGGCGCGGCGCTCGAGCGGCCGCTTGCGTCCGGGATTCGAAATCCAGTCGTCGACCAGCGAACGGGCGTTGGCGCGGGTCAGCGCGGTATCGGCCGCGCGCAGATGGCGCAGCCAGCCGAAGCCGAGCAGCGCCACTTCCCAATCTTCCGACGGCGGCTCGAGATCGAAGATCGAGCGGCCGTGGCAGGTCACGATCTTGCCGGCGAACACGAAACGGCCGGCGTAGATTTCGGCGGCGCGGGTGGCATCGGCGGTGCGCAGATCATGCGGGGCGATGATCAGCCGGTCGGCGCGGCCCGGCCAGAGCCGCGACAGCCCGACGGTACTGCCGCTGGCGCGCGCGATCACGCCCCGCGTAAAGCGGCTCGCGACCAGCGTCGTAATGCGTCTGCGTTGAGCGACCGACACGCCTGACCTTGATGGGAGGAGATCTTGTGGCGAATCCTTTGTAATCCGGAAACGCGCCCAAAACACCATCTTGAAAGTGCGCGAATCACCCGATGGTCGCGAAAAACAGGTGCAAAATCAGGATTTAACCAGCCGCGCGGCGTAAAATCCATCCAGCCCGCCAAGCCGCGGGTCGTCGTGAGGCAGATGGCAGGGCAGGGTACGCAAATCGCCATCGGCCGTGACGATCTCGGCAAGGCCTGCGACCTCGCCGGCGTCGACCGGCGCCCGGCGCACGCCTGATTCGGTCGCGAGCAGCGCTGCCACCGCCTGCTCGCCTTCCTCCGGTTCCAGCGAACAGGTGCAATAGACCAGCGTGCCGCCCGGCTTGAGCAGCGCGACCGCCTTTTTCAGCAGCCGGAGCTGCAGCGCGCTGAGCGCCGCGATGTCGGTTTCCTGCCGCAACCAGGCCACATCAGGATGGCGCCGGATGGTGCCGGTCGAGGTGCAGGGCGCATCCACCAGCACGCCGTCGAACGTGGCGTCGCCGCCCGGCCATTCGGCGCCATCGGCAACGACGTCATTGGCCTGCAGCGACAGCCGCGAAAGATTGTCGCGCAGCCGTGTCATCCGAGGCGCCGAACGATCGACCGCGGTGACGCGTGCGCCGGCTTGCGCGAGTTGGGCGGTCTTGCCGCCGGGCGCGGCGCAGAGATCGACGATGCTCTTGCCGTTGATGTCGCCGAACAGCCGCGCCGGCAGTGCGGCGGCGGCGTCCTGTACCCACCATTGCCCCTCGGTGAAGCCGGGCAGCATCGTCACGGAACCCTGCAACAGGGTGCGCACCGTTCCGGTCGGCAGCGTTTCGCCGTGCAGGCGGGTCGCCCATTGCGGCGCGTCCGACTTCACGGTGATGTCGAGCGAAGGTTCATGGCCGATCGCAATGGCCATCTCGCGCGCGGTGGTCTCGCCATAGGCCGCGATCCAGCGCGCCAGCAGCCACGGCGGAATGTCCAGCGTCTGCGCCTTGACCTCGTCGATCAGCGGCTGGCCTTCGCGCGCACAACGCCGCAGCACGGCATTGACGAGCCCGGCATATTTCGCGGCGCGTCGGTCGGATTGCACCAGCCGCACCGACAGGTCGACGGCGGCATGATCGGGCACGTCCATCCAGAGAATCTGCGCGGCACCGATCAACAGCGCGCTTTGCGCGCGCGGCGCGTCGGTCGGAACGCCGCGATTGAGAAGGCGCGACAACAAATGACCGAGCGTGCCGAGCCGCCGCAGGATCGTTGCGACCAGCCGCCGCATCAGCGCGCGGTCGCGATCGGCGAGCGATTTCAATCCGGGATGGGCGCCGGCGCCGTCGAGTTGCTCGTCGAGGGTGCGGTGCTTGTGCAGCACGCCGTCGAGAATGTCGGCCGCGATGCGCCGCGCTGCGAGACCGGGAACTTCGGCAGGAACTGCGAATCTTGAAGGGGGCATGAAGAAGGAATATCTCGGAAGGTGCTGAACAGGGTTTCGGCGCATGCCATCGAAGTGAAGAACTTGGAAATGAAAAACTCATTTGGCATGCGAATATGCCAAATGTAAGAATCGCGCCGACGATTTCATGATTGTGATGCCGGCGATGCGTTCGTCCTTGTGCTACGAGATCGGCCGCAGGAAAGTTTTGCCGGAAATTTTGCCATGACCGACGATCCCCGATCACCGTCTGCAGTTCTTCCCGGCGCCGCTCCCGGCAAGTTGCTGACGCCGGCCGCCCAGCGTGCGCTCGCCGAGGCCGAAGCGCGCCGGAAAGCCGCTGAGGCCAACGCCGCTCAACCGGCACAAAAGGAATTGCAGGGTCCGAAGGGGCCCGAACCCACCCGTTACGGCGACTGGGAGCGCAAAGGCATCGCCTCGGACTTTTGAGGCGATTCGGTCTTTGCTGGAATAGCCGACTCCCGCTTATCCGTTTGACACCACAAGCGAAGGCTATTTCTCAATATTCAAGCGCGGCATGAAGGGCATTTACCAGCATTGCAGCGAGAAACATTTGCACCGCTACCTTGCCGAATACGATTTCAGGTTCGACCACCGTACCGCCCTTGGATTTGATAGCGGGGAACGGATGACGCTTGCTGTGACCAATGCAGCCGGTAAGCGTTTGACGTACCGGCTGCCTAACTAAGCCTGACTTCAGCAAAGCGGCCGGCCGGTTCTTACGCTGGCGCTCAAAGCAACCAAAGCCCAAGCCTCGATTCGTGAAATACTGGCGGACCAAATAGTGCGCCGGCATGCCCGGCCCGGAATTTCTCCGTAGCCTTACGTGAGTCTCCAGAGCGCAATCCCGGAAGGCCCGGAAGAGGCGAATAAATACTTGTCCTGTGAACAGCCGGGAGAAGCCCTCGCTCCACAGGCCCGCAACATTTTTTTCCTTGTCGAATCTGTGAGGACTCACTGATACTTGGACCGATCACAGGTGCGGGATCACCCCCTGTTATCCCTCTATTTCCCCATATTTAGTATTTGATTCAGGAACTCGTACTAGTCCTTGACGGGCGTAACGGAGTCGTCAGACACTCTACGCGACGCTGGAAAAGGAAAGGCCACCAAGGACGGACATCCAAGGTGGCCCCTTTCCGATCCAGTCCCGCACTGCATGTGGGCAGGTGCGAGTTAGGGCGGTGCAAAGCTTTGAGGGGGTAAATAGACTCCCGAAGGGTCGTTCTGGTCAAGGGCTCACTTTGAAATATCCAAAGTGGAGGCTCTCATGATTGACAGTTCATAACCCAAGCATCGAACGGATGCGGGTTGCAATTTTGAGCATCGGCGCACTTGTTGCCGATACCCTCGCGAAAACCTCACCTTTGTATTGAGCCCAGCTGATCGCCCTTAGGCGCTCACGGGCTTCTTGCGGGCTGGTCGCGATAATCTCAAATCCCCACTCCGCATCCTTGAAGCGATACTCGAACAAGTACTTCCCATAAGTGACTTCGGTCATAAGGAGACTTTCCAATGCACTTCGTTATTTACAAAGACACTGCTAGCCAGTGGCGATGGACTCTGTACGCAGCGAACAACAAGAAAATCGCCGACTCTGGAGAGAGCTACTGGAACAAGGCTGATGCTCAGCATGGCATCAGTCTCGTGAAGAGCTCGACTCAGTCAACTCCGGTCTACGAACGCTAGGTTTCCCTAGTTAACGAACGGTTGAAGCCCGGCTCACCTGCCGGGCTTCTTCTTCGTTTTCATAGCTGCTCGCCTCTTCGGCTTTTCCTTCAGCGGCCTGTGGCCAGCAATCCTGGCACCGCGCAGGGCCGACTCGAACCGCTCCTTGGCTTCTTCCTGACTGTATTCTTCCTGAGTCTCAATTAGGAGATTTTGTCATGCCCGAAAAACCTCGCGCAGTTACAAGAGAACAGCTTGAGACGTTCGTCCACCTACATAAACTCTCTATCAAAGGGCACGCAGGTCAGGCGCTCTTGTCCGCAGCTATTCTAGATCAAGAATTACGAACCGCTATTCTAAAGAAAATGAGGCCGAAGCTTGCGAACAAAAAACAAGAGCGCCTTTTCGATGGGTTTGGGCCACTAAGCGAGTTTGCCGCAAAGATAGAGGTCGCCTACGCACTCGGCCAAATGGACGACGATACTTATGGCAAGCTTCGAATCATCAAGGAAATTCGCGATAAATTTGCTCATTTGCCAAAAGAGTGCACGTTCTTTAGCCCTGAAATACGCCTCCTAATCAATAAATTTCAATTCAAAGGAAAGGCGACGTACCCAAGCATTTTCGGCGAGATGGCGGAACTCTGCTTTAATCGACTAGCAGAGAAGACGGCGGAGAGTGTCGAACCAGCACCATCGCCCGACACAGAGCAATAACGGTGTCCTCATCGTCACAGCGATTGGGATGAAACCTCAATAGGTGATGAAGCCCCGCCTCAATCATCTGAGGCGTGACTTCCATCTCTGCTTCGGAGAGTCCTGTCTCCGGCATCGCCGCCCTGTCGGGCATCGATTTTGCCGTTGTGGTGTCAACCGGATAACTAGGAATATGTACCCTAACAAAAGAATAGGTACTTATCGGCCTCCGTATCGAAGTGGCTGGCGGCGCCGGTTCTCGGCGGCTTTGCCCTGGGTATTCGTGTTCGCCATCGCCGCGGCGTCGATGCTGCCGCTGCGGCATTGGATGCATTGGCCGTTTCCGCCTGCGGCCGACAGCCAGGCGGCGCGCGATGCCGAAACGATCTGGAAGAGCGCCGGCCGTCCCGATCTGCGTCACGCCGTCGACGTGATCCGCACCGTCGATGGCGACACGTTCGAGGCGCGGGTGCATTTGCCTGACGGCCTTGCGCTGAACACACGGGTCCGCCTGCGCGGCATCGACACGCCGGAATTGAAGGCGGCCTGTCCGCAGGAATTGCAGATGGCGGAAGCCGCGAGCGACGCGCTACGCGGCCTGCTCCGCGAAGGCGCGGTCACGATCTCAAATATCGGGCCGGACAAGTATGGCGGCCGGGTGGTGGCCGATGTGGCGACGAGGAAGACCACCAGCGTCTCGGCTGCGTTGCTGGCCGGTGGTCATGGGCGCAGGTACAGCGGCGGTCATCGCAACGGCTGGTGCGCGAACGCGGGCAAGTAAGAGAACAAGTAAAAGAAAAAGCCGCGCTGTTGCGCGGCTCTTTGTAGTTCGTCATTCCGGGGCGATACGCAGTATCGAACTATGATGCGCAATTGCGCATCTGAGAATCTCGAGATTCCGGGTTCACGCTACGCGTGCCCCGGAATGACAAGGGTCGCGATCAGCGCGTCACCGTCACCTGCGTGCCAACCGAAACGCGCTGGTACAAATCGGTAATATCGGCGTTGAGCATGCGGATGCAGCCATAGGAGACAAAGCCGCCGACCGATCCCGGCGCGTTGGTGCCGTGGATGGCGTATTCGCCGCCGGCGAGCGTCATTGCCGCGACCCCCATCGGGTTGCTCGGCGAGCCGCCGGGAATGACGTTGGGCATGTTCGGCTTGTCGCGCCTCACTTCGGCGGGCGGCGACCAGGCCGGGTTCTGATACTTGCCGTCGATGCGGGTGGTGCCTTCCCACTGCTTGCCGGCGCGGCCGACGCCGACCGGATAGCGCACCGCGCGGCCCTGATCGAGAATGAGATAAAGGCGGCGCTCGCTGGTCTTCACGACGATCGTCCCCGGCGTGTAATCGCCGCGGACACCGACGATCTCCGGCCGCGCTTGTGCCGCCGACGACATCAAAACGCCCATCCCGATGGTGGCGGCCAGCGCCACCGCAATCCTCATCGACATCAATTTCTCCCGCCCACTCGCCCCGTCAGGGGGTCCTCAAATGCCAACGCAAACCTATCAGAAATAGGGGTTTGCCGTCTCACCCACGCATTTTTAACCGCGTGTCTTAACCGGATGGTTTCCAAGCCGGCGGTGAGACCCGTTTCGATGGCGAAACAAAAGGAAATGTTCGAATTAAAGTAAATGACTTGAAAACAACACTCGTCCGGAAACGTCCCGGGCAGCGGTCACCGCCCTGACGATTGCGTGAGCCGGCCAGGTCCGGGCGGGGTACCGCGAATTGCCCAAACGCTCCGCCGCCGGTGTCGCCAGGTACCGGCCCCCCGAACATGACGAAAAATTAAGCCGGGCAAACCCGAACGCGGCGTCGCGACGATGCGGCTACTGGCTGCGGCCCATTTCCGGGGCGCAGGAGTTCGGCTCATGCGAGCACTGGTTGAGATAATTTTGCTGCGCCGGGGCGTCCGCGCCGGCGGCGGTCGCCTCACAGCACTGCTGGCCGCAATGCTGCTGGGGCTATCAGCGCTTTCGGCGGGCGCTGTGGCGCAACCCTCCTACGACGTCAGGGAGGAGGTTCGCGACGAACCGGTGCAGGGCGAAGCCCGCGCGGTGCTGTTGCAGTATGGGCGTTTCGTCCAGCACGCCCGCTTCGGCGAGGTGTGGGTGCCGACGGTCACGCCGCAAGGCTGGCATCCCTATGCCGTGCCAATGGGTCAAGACCAAACAATTTGGCTGGTACTACGACGACAAGACGCCGTGGGGCCAGATCGTGCACCACTATGGCCGCTGGTTCTGGGATCAGCAGATCGGCTGGGCCTGGGATCCCGGTTCGCAGTTCAGCCCCGGATGGGTGGTGTGGCGGTCCAGCCCCGAATGGACGGGCTGGGCGCCGATGCCGCCGGACCAGGCTTTCCAAAACATGTCTGCGGATCAGTTCAACAGCAGCAATCAGTGGATTTTCGTCGAGACCGCGAAGTTCAACGCGGGTTGCGACGCGACGCAGCCAGCGCCGGTCGAGCGCATTCCGGTGCTGCTGCGCCAGACCAAATGGATCACCGCCGTTGAATATGTCGACGGCATCGTCGTCATCGTGCTGCCGCCTTACCTGATCGGGCCGTTCGTCAATGTGCAGATCGGATTCGGTCCGTGGCCCGCGTGGTTCATGGTGCAGATGATGATGAATTCCAATTTCGTGTGGCAGAAGACGTTGAACGCCAACGTCGCGAATGTCTGCACGCCGTCGAACGCGAAGTGAGGGAGTAATCATCATGACCCTTGCCCGGAACATCTCGATCAAGACCAGGACGATGCTCACGGCGATGTTCGCCGCAGCGCTTGCCATCCTCGTGTTCTCCGCATCGACGCCGTCGGCTTTCGCGCAAGCGCCTGCGCAGGAATCTGCCCAAGACTCCGCGAACGTCGCGCCACAGCAAGGCGTTGCGAAGCTAAGGGACGAATTCCGCGGCGTGCTCACGCAATACGGCCGCTTTGTCCAGCACGCCAAATATGGAGAGGTGTGGATTCCCACGGTGACGCCGCAGGGATGGCGTCCCTATCCGCCCTGCAGCTGGGTCAAGACCCCAAAATATGGCTGGTACTACGACGACAAGACGCCGTGGGGCGCGATCGTCCATCACTACGGACGTTGGGTGTCGGATGCGCAGATGGGATGGATATGGACACCGGGTGCGGAGTTCAGCCCGGGTTGGGTTGTCTGGCGCACGTCGCCGGAATGGGTCGGCTGGGCGCCGATGCTGCCCGATCAAGACATAAAGACGGTTTCCACCGCCGACTTCAACAGTGCCGCCTACTGGATCTTTGTCGAGACGCAGAAGTTCGCGCAAGGCTGCAATGGCGCGGCACCGCCGCAGCAGATCCCGGTGCTGCTGACGCAGACGACCTACGTGACCGACATCAAGCTCGTGTATGGAATCACTGTCATCGTGTTGCCGGGATATGTGGTCGGCCCGTGGATCGACATCGACATCTTCTTCTCGCCGTGGCCGGCCTGGTTCCTGGCGCAGAATTTGATCGACTGGAATTTCATCTGGAACAACCTCGCCGTCATGAGTGCGATGGCTCCGGAATGCCCGCCGGTGAGCCCAAAGCAGGGCGGCGGTTACAAGCCGTTGCCGGTCCACAATCCTGTGTCGCCGCTGCCGCCGCGTCTTGATCAGCCGATCGGCAATGGCCCGCCGGTCGTCGTCGTGGTCCCGCCGGTGTGCCCGCGCGGCACGGTTCTGGATCATGGCATATGCCGGTTGCCGGATTTCTGCCGCCCGGGAATGGTGCGGGTGGGCCATCTGTGCGTATTCCCGACGAGGCCCGATCCGTTGCCGAAGCCGCCGGTGACCGAAAATCCCTGCGCCGGACTCAGCGGCATCGCGCTGCGGCGCTGCCTCCACGCGCACCGGCCACATGGCGGCGACGGCAAACCGCCGGTGACGGGTCCGGTTACGGGTACCGGCGACGGCCGGCCGGTGGGCAATCCACCGTCGTCAAACGGCGGCCATACCGGACACAACCCGATTGGCGGCGCCTCCGGGACAGGCAAGCCCGGTGTGCGGATTCCGAACGTGATTCGCCCCAACGGCTCGGGTGACAATGTGCGGATCAGGGAGCCGGTGCAGTTGCCGAACCGCCTGCCGCCATCGACTTCAGCGCCGATGCGGCCGAATCCCAGTCCGGTGGTCGTGGCACCGAGCGGCGGCCTCAACAAGACGACCGTCGGCTCTGCGCCGCCGATCGCGCCCCGGCCGGTGCCCGTGACCGCGCCGGAGAGGAAGACTCTCACGCGTTGAGGATGAAACAAAAAAGGGCTCCAGTTATCCCGGAGCCCTTTCATTGACTGCCGTACTATGGCCTCCTCACAGACGTCATCCCCGCGCAACGGCTTGCCGTTGTCGCTGGAGGTGCGAGCCCTCTTAGGCGAGCCTCGAAGGATGGGCCACGGGCCGTCTATCCTTCGAGGCGCGCAAGAGCGCGCACCTACGGGTGAACGCAATTGCGTTCATCCCGGGGATGACGGCAACCCTATTGCGCGCTACGCCCCCGCGCCCTTCTTGTTTTGCCGGTTGTGCACGAGATCGTCGACCACGGCGGGATCGGCCAGCGTCGAGGTATCGCCGAGGCTTGACGGTTCGTCCTCGGCGATCTTGCGCAGGATGCGGCGCATGATCTTGCCGGAGCGGGTCTTCGGCAAGCCGGGGGCGAACTGGATCAAATCCGGCGAGGCGATCGGGCCGATGTCCTTGCGCACCCACGCCACCAATTCCTTGCGCAGCGCTTCGGTCGGCTCCTTGCCGGTCATCAGCGTCACGTAGGCGTAGATGCCCTGGCCCTTGATGTCGTGGGGATAGCCGACCACGGCGGCTTCCGAGACCGCCTCATGCGCGACCAGCGAGCTTTCGACCTCGGCGGTACCCATGCGATGGCCGGATACGTTGATGACGTCGTCGACGCGGCCGGTGATCCAGTAATAGCCGTCGGCGTCACGGCGGCAGCCGTCGCCGGTGAAGTACTTGTTCTTGTAGGTCGAGAAATAAGTCTGCTCGAAACGCGCGTGGTCGCCATAGACCGTGCGCATCTGGCCCGGCCAGGATTTGGCGAGGCAGAGATTGCCCGAGGTTTCGCCGTCCAGCACCTTGCCGTCGGCATCGACGATCTCGGGCACCACGCCGAAGAACGGACGCGTCGCCGAACCCGGCTTGAGTTTTGTCGCGCCCGGCAGCGGCGTGATCAAAATGCCGCCGGTCTCGGTCTGCCACCAGGTATCGACGATCGGGCAACGCTCGTCGCCGACCACGCGGTGATACCATTCCCAGGCTTCCGGATTGATGGGCTCGCCGACGGAGCCGAGCAGCCGCAGGCTCTTGCGCGAGGTCTTCGTCACCGGCTCGTCGCCGCCCTGCATCAGCGCGCGGATCGCGGTCGGGGCGGTGTAGAAGATGTTGACCTTGTGCTTGTCGATGACGTTCCAGAACCGCGAATTATCCGGATAGTTCGGCACACCTTCGAACATCAGCGTGGTCGCGCCGTTCGCCAGCGGTCCATAGAGGATGTAGCTGTGGCCGGTGACCCAGCCGACGTCGGCGGTGCACCAGTAGATGTCGCCGTCGTGATAGTCGAACACGTATTGATGCGTCATCGACGCGAAGACGAGATAGCCGCCTGACGTGTGCAGCACGCCCTTGGGCTGGCCGGTGGAGCCGGACGTATAGAGGATGAACAGCGGATCTTCCGCGTGCATCGGCTCGCACGGGCATTCCGTCGTCACCATCTTGGCGGCTTCGTGATACCAGAAGTCGCGGGTCGGGTTCATGTCCACAGTGCCGCCGGTGCGCTTGACCACGACGACCCAGTCGACGCCGCCGCTCTTGGCAATCGCGGCATCGACATTGGCCTTCAGCGGCACCTTCTTGCCGCCGCGCAGGCCTTCGTCGGCGGTGATGACGATCTTGGACTGGCAATCGGTGATGCGCTGGGCGAGGCTGTCGGGGGAGAAACCGCCGAACACCACCGAATGAATGGCGCCGATCCGCGCGCAGGCCAGCATCGCATACGCCGCTTCCGGGATCATCGGCAGGTAGATGGTGACGCGGTCGCCCTTCTTGACGTTCCTGGTGCGCAGGATGTTGGCCATCTTGCAGACTTCGTCGTGCAGCTGGCGGTAGGTGATATGTTTGGACTCGTTGGGATCGTCGCCCTCCCAGATGATCGCGGTCTGGTCGCCGCGCTTGTCGAGGTGGCGGTCGATGCAGTTCCAGGCGACGTTCAGGACGCCGTCCTCGAACCATTTGATCGAAATATTGCCGGGGGCGAAGGAGGCGTTCTCGACCTTGTGGAACGGCTTGATCCAGCCGATCCGCTTACCCTGTTCGGCCCAGAAGGCGTTGGGGTCGGCGACCGAATTCGCATACATCTCGCGATACTTGGCGTCGTCGATGAAAGCGCGCTTCGACCAGTCTGCCGACACGTCGTAAATCTTCTCGGACATTTTCCCCTCCGCTGATTGCGAGCCCTACCCGTAAGCGGTCGCAAGCCGTCTTGATTATTACGATGATTAGGCGTCGCAGGGGGCCCGGACAAGGCGGAAACATCTGCGACCTTGGTCGGTTTCCCGCGCTCCCGCAGTGCCCCGGCCGGCCCGGTCCGGCCATCACTTTCGCGTTTTGGTGCGACCCAAAATCAACGTTATCGCGCGAATGGCTCCCATGACCGGTATCTAATAACCGTTCATCGCGGAATCGGGACTCGCAAAGGGGTTCGTTACCCCCTAAATGGCCTTTCCGGGGTGCAGGGCCCCGCCGGAACCAAGCCGTAGCAAGCGGCATTACCGGACGAACAGCGGAGCAGGACAACGACGGTCATGATGGATCAGGTGAATTTCGAGGCTACGCGGCCCAAT
Source organism: Bradyrhizobium sp. AUGA SZCCT0158 (assembly GCF_018130065.1). GTDB lineage: Bacteria > Pseudomonadota > Alphaproteobacteria > Rhizobiales > Xanthobacteraceae > Bradyrhizobium. Next base: position 175,393 of record NZ_JAFCME010000005.1, read on the forward strand.
TCCGCTGATCCTGCCGTCGCACTGGCAGAAGCGCTTGGCCAATTGCCGAAAGCGCCGCTGAAGGCCCCCGCGAAAATCCCTTCTCCGAAAGAAAGGCTCGCCAAGCATGAGCCGAAGATTTCGGTCGAGTCGCTGGCGCAGGAACTGGGTCTCAAGCTCGGCGACCAGAACGAGCTGACGATCCGCCGCATCAAGCGTGGCAAGACCTATTCATTTGTTCGCGCCAACGGCACGGCGATCCGCCACGCCGGCACCATCCGGCGCCTGAACTCGATGGCGGTGCCGCCGGCCTATCAGCAGGTGCGCTATTCGCCCGATCCGACCTCGCATCTGCAGGCGGTCGGCGTCGATGCCGCCGGCCGGCTGCAATACCGCTACCACGCCGATTGGGAAAAGGTCCGCGAGCACCGCAAGGCGCATCGCCTGGCGCGCCTGGTTGCGGCCTTGCCGAAGATCCGCCGCAACGTCTCGATGCATCTGTCCGGCGACGAGCCGACGCGCGAGTTCGCGCTATCGGCCGTGATCGAACTGATCGCCCGCACCGCGATCCGGCCCGGCAACGAATCCTACGCGCGCCTGAACGGCACCCGCGGCGCCACCACGCTTTTGAAGTCCAACGTCACGCTGGAAGACGACAGCTTCGTCCTGACCTTCAAGGCCAAGGGCGGCAAAGCCGTGCGCAAGGAATGCGATGCGGCCAAGCTCGTGCGCGCGATCGGCATCCTGCGCAGCGTGCCGGGCAAGCGCATGTTCCAGTATCGCGACAATTCCGGCACCGTGCGTACTGTCTCGACCACGACGGTGAACGGGTTCCTGCGCGAGATCGCCGGCATCAAGATTTCGCTGAAGGATTTCCGCACCCTGATGGCGTCAGCCGTGGTTTTGGAGTCATTGTCGCGGATCTCGCCGGCGGCGAGCGCCCGCGGCCGCAAGAAGCAGGTGCTGGAAGCGGTTCGGGCTGCCGCCGATGAACTGTCGAATACGCCGGCGATCTGCCGCAAGAGCTACGTCCACGATACCATCGTCACCGCCTTCGAGGACGGCATCCTCGAGCGCTTCGCCGCGACCATGAAGGGCTACCGTTCGCAGTCGAAACGCGAGGCGCTGCTGGCGCAAGTGGTGACCGCTGCCGCGGCGGCGTAGGTAACGCCGTCATGCGCGGGCTTGACCCGCGCATCCATCTTCAGAAGAGCTTTTCGAAGTTTGATGGATTACCGGGTCATAGGCGAGCGGAAGCGACGCCGTCCTACGGACGGCTATGCCCGGCAATGACAGATTGCGAGCGCTACTGCCCGCCTACCTTTGAGGACATCTTCCGTTCATCCACGCCGACCGGCTGCACATCACGCGCATCCTCGCCGGCAACATGCGCATTCGACAGGAACACAACATTCCTGCCGCCGCGCTTGGCGTCGTACAGGGCATCGTCAGCCCATTTGGCTACCATCTCCGGTGCGGCACCTTCGTTCGCGAAGGCGACGCCGAGGCTGATTGTCACCACGCAGGTCGAATCGTTGGCGGGATGGATTCCGGGATTGACGATGCCGAGCCCCTCCACTGCGCTGCGGATGCGTTGCGCGATCGTCCAGGCCAGATCGGGCGTGGCATGCGCGAGAACGACGAGGAATTCCTCGCCGCCATAGCGGAACACCGCATCCAGGCCGAGCCGGACCGAGTCCTCGATCGTATCAGCTACCCGCCTGATGCAGGCGTCGCCGGCGGCGTGGCCGGCGGTATCGTTCAGGTGCTTGAACAAGTCGATATCGGCCATGATGAACGCGATACTGGCTTTCGGAACCGTCGGGTCGCGCCAGAGCCGGTCGATCAGATCGGTCGCCGAACGGCGATTGCCGAGCCCGGTAAGCGGGTCGCGCGTCGCCAGTATTTCCAGTTGATGGTTGGCGCGCCTCAGGGCGTCGCTGCGATACTGGTTGCGCAAGGACAGCAGGAAGGCTTTTTGACCGAGGAGCGACTGGGTTTTCCGCGCGATCGTCGCCGCATACATGCCCATCGCATAGAAGATCGACGTTCCGACCGCTTCCTTGGATTCGATCGCGGGATTGAAGATTTCAAAGCCGAAGAAGATCCCGATGGAGCAGATCATCAAAGACAGCGTCCAGAGATAGTCGACGCTGAACACCACGATCGCGATCGTGTTGACGTACATGATGCAGGTGAGGAAGCGCTCGTAGTTGCCACCGGCCGCGACCGCGAGGAAGCCGTAAGCAATCATGACTGATGTCATCAACAGCAGCAGCGACAGGCCTTCGACCGCGGCGCTGCGCGGTTTTCGCCAGACCAGATAGGCACAGCCGTGCATCGCCGGAACCAGCAGGCCGCTGATGATGGTGGTGTGCATGAGGAAGTCGGGCGCCAGCAGGTAGCTGATCGGAACGAACGCGACGCTGATCAGCCCGACCCAGACCATCCACGCGCGCGCGATCTTGCTGCGTTGCGGCCAGTCCTTCCTGCGATAGGCGCGAACCATCTCGGGAGAGAACCGGATGTCGCGCGTGCGCTGGGACAGCAGGCGCTCGGTCTCGGCTTCGAGCGCCGGCGTCACGAGCACGTCCGCCGCATCGTCGAGCGGCGTCGCGTTCAGGCTGCTGGAACCCGATCTCAAGGCGTATCTCTCCCGCTGGCGTGCTTGCCGCACGCGGCAGGAGTTAGCGCCCGAAATGCTAAATTTCTCCTGCAACGGGATCGGGGAGTATTACGGGATAAGGGGATGGTTAAGGTGCCAGGATAAGGTGCTATATTACCCTGATTAAGAAGCCCCGATACTTTGCATCGAGTTGTTTCGCGATTTTGTGTCTGACCCCCGCCAGGTTCCACCCAAGCGCGTCGGCACTGCGCGCTGCTTCCGCGAGGCGTTACAATCCGCCCATCTTGCAGACCATCTTCCATTCGTCCGCGGTGACCGGCTGGACCGACAGCCGCGAATACTTCACCAGCGCCATCGCGGCCAGCTTCTTGTCGGCCTTGATTGCGGCCATCGTCACCGGGGTCTTCAGCGGCTTGTCGGCCTTGATGTCGACGCAGACGAACTTGCCGGTCTTGTCGGTCGGATCGGGATAGGCCTCCTTGATGATCTCCGCGATGCCGACGATCTCCTTGCCCTCGTTGGAGTGGTAGAAGAAGGCGCGGTCGCCTTTCTTCATGGCCACGAGATTCTGCCGCGCGGTGAAATTGCGCACGCCGGTCCAGGCTTCGCCCTTGGCGCCTTTCGCAACCTGCATATCCCACGACCACACCGAGGGCTCGGACTTCACCAGCCAGTACGCCATTTATTCCTCCGCCTTGAACGGCCGCGTCAGCAGGCCTTCGATCGCGGCATCGATCGTCACCTTGCCGGCCAGAATCGCTGCCACCGCATTTGATACCGGCATGTCGACATTTTGCGAAGCCGCCAGCTCGATCAGCACGGGCGCGGTGAAGGCGCCCTCCGCAAGCTTGTCGCGCGCCGGCTGCTCGCCGCGCCCGAGCGCGATGCCGAGTGCGAAATTGCGCGATTGCAGGCTCGAGCAGCTCAGGATCAGATCGCCCAATCCGGAAAGTCCCGCCAGCGTTTCGGCGCGCGCTCCGCAGGCGCGGCCAAGCCGTGCCAGCTCGCTGAAGCCGCGCGTGGTCAAGGCGGCCAGCGCCGAGGCGCCGAGCTTGCGTCCTTCAACGATGCCGGCCGCGATCGCCAGCACGTTCTTCGCCGCCCCGCCGATCTCGACGCCGCGGATATCCGTGGTGTGATAGGGCCGGAAGGTGGATGAGCCGAGCGCCTGCACCAGCGCGCTTGCCAGTGCTTCGTCCTTTGCCGCCAGCGTCACGGCGGTCGGAAGTCCGCGCGCCACATCGTCGGCGAAGCTCGGTCCCGACAGGATCGCAGGTATCGCGTCGGGGGCGGCTTCCGCGATCACTTCGGTCATGAATTTATGCGTGCCGCGCTCGATGCCCTTGGCGGTGGCGATAACCGGCGTCGCCTTCTTCAGATGCGGCGCCAGCGCCAGCGCCGCTTCACGCAAATTCTGCGCGGGCGTCGCGATCAGGATAATGTGGGCGCCGGCCGCCGCCGCGATGCGGTTGGTGATTTCGATGCGCTGGTCCAGGCGCATGCCCGGCAGCCGCGGATTGGCATGCGCCATCTTCATTTGCGCGGCGTTTTCGGCGTTGCGTGCATAAAGGATGACATCGCGGCCGGCGCGCGCCGCGACGGCCGCAAGCGCCGTGCCCCAGGCGCCCGCGCCGATCACAGCGACGGTGTTGTCCAACGGCATCGCTAGAATCCCGCCCTGGTGTTGGCGTAGCCCGCCGGCGCTGCGGCATTGGCATCGAGCAGCCAGCGCGCGCGGGGCGGCGCATCCATCGTATCGGTCAGTCCAAGCGCCATCCGCTCGGCGCCGGCCCAGGCGATCATCGCCCCGTTATCGGTGCAGAGCGCCGGCGGCGGAATGATCAGCGTGGTCTGCGCTTTCGCCGCTACATCCTGCAGCGCGTCGCGGATCGCGTGGTTGGCGGCGACGCCGCCGGCCGCGACCAGCGCGCGGGGCGGACCGAACTGCTCGTGGAACAGCCGCAGGCCGACGCTCAATCGATCGGCGGTGGATTCCAGCACCGCGGCCTGGAAACTGGCGCAGAGATCGCTGACATCCTGCGGCTCCAACGGCATCATCCGGCTGGTCTCGTTGCGCACGGCGGTCTTCAGTCCCGACAGCGAGAAATTCGCATCCGGCCGTCCGAGCATCGGGCGCGGAAACGCAAATCGCTTCGGATCGCCGCCGGCGGCCGCGCGCTCGACCTCCGGTCCGCCGGGATAGGGCAGCGACAACATCTTGGCGACCTTGTCGAAGGCTTCGCCCATGGCGTCGTCGACGGTGGTGCCGAGCCGGACATATTTGCCGACGCCGACCACCGCGACGATCTGGGTGTGACCGCCCGAGGCAAGAAACAGGCAATAGGGAAACGCCAGCGCGCAAGTCAGCCGCGGCGTCAGCGCGTGGGCCTCGAGATGGTTGACCGCGATCAGCGGCGTGTCGTGCACCATCGCGATCGCCTTTGCGGTGGTGAGGCCGACGATCACCCCGCCGATCAGGCCGGGACCCGCGGCGGCGGCGACCGCCGACAATTGCGCATAGCCGATCCCGGCCTCTTTCATCGCGCTATCGACAATGCCGTCGAGCAGATCGACATGGGCGCGCGCTGCGATCTCCGGCACCACGCCGCCGAAGCGGGCGTGCTCGTCGGTCTGCGAGCGCACGATATTGGACAGGATGCGGCCGCTGCCGTCACTCGCCCGCTCGATCACCGCCGCCGCGGTCTCGTCGCAGGTGGTCTCGATACCCAGCACCAGCATCGGCGTGTCGTTATCCAATTTGATCCCTTGCGCATCAGGTCAAAACAACGCTTCCGTAACCCGGTAGCATTACGAGGTCTCTGGGTGCAATCGCCGGTTAAAGCCGAAACATTTTGCGCCAAGGTATTTTTGGAGATCTGAGGCATGGCCGTTCTCGTCACGCGCCCGCATCCGGACGATGAGGCCACCGCCGCAGCCCTTCGCGCCAGGGGTTTTGAAGTGCTTCGGGCGCCGATGCTGCGATTTGAGGCGGTGCCGTTCCATGACGATGCCGATGCCCGTTACGGCGCCATCATCGTCACGTCAGCCAACGCGCTGCGCGCCATCGCGCCGCATCTGGCCGATAGCCGGCTGCTGAAATTGCCGCTGTTCGCGGTCGGCGAACACACCGCCTCGGCTGCCCGCGACGCCGGTTTCAGCGAGGTGATGGCGGCCAGGGGCGATGCCGGTGCGTTGCGCGATCTGGTGCTGGGAGCTGTGAAATCGAAGCAACTCAAGAAAGCCAGCACGCTGCTCTATCTGGCCGGCGCCGATCTCGCGCGCGATCTCGCGGGCGAATTGGGCGAGAAGGGGTTCACCGTCGTGACGCACACGACCTACCGGATGATTCCGGCGTCCAGCCTGCCGCAGGAAATATGTGACGCTTTCGTGGCGAACCAGATCGATGCGGTGCTGCATTATTCACGCCGCAGCGCGCGCGCCTTTCTGAACGCGGCGCGGTCGGGCGGCGTCGAAATATCGGCGCTGGCGTTGCCACAATGCTGCATTTCCGCTGCCGTTGCCGCCGTCTTGCGCGATGCCGGCGCGACGCAGGTCACGGCGGCCGCCCAGGCCGACGAAAATGCCTTGTTCGAGGCTTTGAGCCGTGCTTTGCGGACCCGATTGGCCTAACCCCGCCCGATTCTGATAGGTTCAGGGCAACTCACGCTAAGGGAACCGCTGCGATGGTCGACGACAGGCCCGAAAATCAGGGATCACCGCCCGAATCGGAGCGGCCCAAGCGCGAGCCGCCGACGATCGATCTCGAGGCGACCGAAGTGACCAGCGAACCTGCGAAAGCAGGCGATACAACGAGTGCGGATACCGCCGCGCCCGAGACCGCGGCGCCTGAGGCCGCGGCGGCCGACACCGAGACTGCAACCGCGGCGGCCGCGGCGGAACCGGCGCCGCAACCGGTGCCTGCGCCGGCGCCGGTCTCGCCCTGGATCGTTGCGCCCCTCTCCGGCGCGGTGGCGGCCGCGCTCGTGATCGGCGTCGGCTGGATGCTGGGCTGGCCCGCCGTTCAGCCGGCGGCAGCGCCGCCTGCGCCGCAACTCAACGCCGCGATCGATGGTCTCACCACGCGTGTCGCAGGCCTGGAGACGAAAACAAGCAAGCCCGCCGCGCCGGTGGCCGATCCGGCTTCCCTGGCGCGGATTGATACGCTGGAAAAATCGCTCGCCACGTTGCGCGGCGAACTCGCAACCGCGCGCACGCAGAACGAAAAACTTGCGTCCTCCGTCAACGAAGTGAAATTGGCGCCGCGTACCGACGGCACTCCCGCACCCGCGCCCGATCTTTCCGGGATCAACGAGCAGATCGCGAAGATCGAAAGCAGCGTACGGGCGCAGGCCGCGGAGATCGCGCAGCAAGGCAGCAAGATCGCCGACTTAAAGCCGGTCGAGACCAAACCTGCCGACGATCAGCCGCTGCGCCGGGTGGTGGCGGCGGCTTTGCTCGATGGTCTCGTGCGAACCGGCGATCCCTATCCGGCGGCGCTGAATACGGCGAAGGCGCTGGCGCCAAACGCCGACGCGCTGAAGCCGCTTGAGCCGTTCGCGGCAACGGGCGTGCCGAACGCCGGCAAGCTCTCGGGCGAATTGCTGACGCTGGTGCCGAAATTGTCGCCGGCGGTGCCGCAGGACGCCGCCACGACTGGTTCGGGCATCGTCGAGCGGTTGCAGGCCGGCGCCGCCAAGCTGGTCCGCATCGAACGCACCGATACCGCCGGCAATGACCGCGGCGCGGTGGTGGCGCGGGCGACCGCGGCGGCGTTGCGCAACGATGCCAATGAAGCACGGCGCGAATTGAAAACGCTGGCGCCGGCCGATCGCGCCCCGGCGCAAGCCTGGCTCGACAAGGCCGATGCGCGCGATGCCGCGCTGGCCGCCTCCCGTCAATTTGCGGCCGACGCCATGGCCGTGCTCGCCAAACCGGCGCAATAAGGAATCCGATGGTCCGGATCATTTTGTTTCTGCTGTTGATCGCGCTTGGTGCAGCGGGCGCGTCGTGGGTGGCCGAGCAGCCCGGCGACGTCGTGCTGTTGTCGGGCAATCTGAAGATATCGACCACGCTGCCGAGGTTCTTGGCGGGGCTTGGCATCGTCATCGTTGCGGCCGTCATGCTGTGGGCGATCCTGCGCGGCCTGTGGCGCACGCCGGCGCGTCTGCGCCGCAATCGGCGCGAGAAGCGTCACGCCCGCGGCCGGCACGCGATCACGCAGGGATTGCTCGCGATCGGTCACGGCGATTCCACCGCCGCCCGCACGCATGCCGAAGTCGCGCGCCGCCATGCGGCAGAGGATCCGCTGGCGCTGCTGCTGGAAGCGCAATCGGCGCAGCTCGATGGCGATCGCGAAGGCGCGCAGCGCGCTTTCCACGCCATGGCCGAGCGTGAGGATACGCGGCTATTGGGCCTGCGCGGCCTGTTCATCGAGGCGCAGCGCGCGGATGATCCCGTCGCCGCCGTGATGGTCGCCGAGGAAGCGCTGAAACTGTCGCCGTCATCGTCATGGGCGTCGCATGCCGTGCTCGGCTTCTGCTGCGCCAAGAGCGACTGGACCGGCGCGCTCCGTATTCTCGACAACAACCAATCCTCGGGGCTGATCGACAAGACGACCTATCGCCGTCACCGCGGCGTGCTGCTGACCGCACGCGCGCTTGAGCTGGAGAAGGTCGATCGCGATCTCGCGCGCCAAAGCGTGATGGAGGCGGTCAAGCTGGCACCGACGCTGGTGCCGGCCGCGGTGCTCGCGAGCAAATTTGAAAGCGAGGCGCATCAGGTGCGGCGTTCGATGCGCTTGGTCGAAACCGCGTGGCTGGCGCAGCCGCATCCTGATCTCGCCGATGCCTATGCCCATGTGAAGCTCGGCGATTCCGCGCGCCAGCGGCTGGTGCGCGTCGAAACGCTGGCGGCGAAAGCACCCGGCCATATCGAGGGCGCGCTCGCGATCGCGCGCGCCGCGATCGACGCCTCCGAATTTACCAAAGCGCGCGAAGCGCTGGCGCCGTTCATCACCGCGCCGACGCAGCGGGTGGCGCTGCTGATGGCGGAGATCGAGCGCACCGAACATGGCGACAGCGGCCGGGCGAGGGCGTGGACCTTGCGCGCGGTGCGCGCGCTGCACGATCCGGCCTGGACCGCGGATGGCTATGTCAGCGATCGCTGGCGGCCGGTCTCGCCGGTCACCGGCCGCCTCGACGCCTTTCAGTGGCAGACGCCGGTCGCGGCCTTGCCGTCCGACAAGGGCCCCGCCATCGAATCCTCACCGTTCGAAGAGGCGATGCTGGCGACGCCGCGCCGCGCGGTCGTGCTCGAGCCGCCGGCTCCGGCCCCGGTCGAAAGCGGGCCGGCGGAACCGGCGGCCCCCGTCGCGCCGGAGCCTGTTGTCGCGCCCGCGGCTGCGGCCGCCCAGGACAACGCGCCGCCCGCCGCCAGCGTCGAACCGGAACCCGCCCCTGCGGCGGAGCCTGAGCCGTCCCCCGCACCGACGCCGCCGCCCGCCCAACAACCGGCGCCCGCCGTTGCCGCGCCGCTGTTTCGCGCCCGCCAGGACATTCCGAAGGCGGTTCCGGCACCGATTCCGGCCGTGATTCCCATTGTCCGGGCGCCGGACGACCCGGGAATCGACGAAGACGGCCCTCCGGACGAATTCGCCCAGCAAATCGGCCCGCCCAAGGCCCAGGCCGGCGGCTGGCGGGGATTTTTGTCACGCTGGGGCGGGGAGTAGAGTTGGGAGGCAGCGTTTTTCTTGCCAAGGCGGGCGCTGCCCGATATCAGGTGGCACGCGTTTTCGGCCCATTTGCCGAACGCTGCGTCTGGTCCGCCGCAATAGCTCAGTTGGTAGAGCACGTCATTCGTAATGACGGGGTCACAGGTTCGAGTCCTGTTTGCGGCACCAATGACTTAGCCGGTTTTCGGCACCTTCAAAAATCAGCCGGGGTAGGTCGGGGGTAGGTAGCGCCCCGCGCGGCCAATCTGCCTGTTCGGCCCTTGAGCGCTATCGCCGTTCGCTCTGCGGCGGGTGGGCGTTGGGGGCGGTTGACGAGGCTTCAGCGTCCTCGGCAGGCACTTCGCGCGCTATCAATCGGGCGAGTTCGACAAGGCCATCGTCGAACGGGCGGGCGCGCGGGGTTGGTCTTTCCGGCCGGGAGGCGACCCGGCTCAACGCTGCTAGGATTTTCATTGTACGATTCCCCCGACCGCTGCGGCACTGGGTCAAGGCACTCTAAAGCGCTTCGTTCCGATTTGATTAAAATGAAGGCCGACAACTGAAGAACGTAGTCAACGCCGTCCTAACGTCGGTCAAGGTCAGTGGCCTCGCAACGCGTGAACGCTAAGATGATGGGCCCATGCCTGACAACGTCCACAAATTTCGCAGAATCAAATGGGCAGACCCGAAGCGGTTTAAGATGATCGATGGTTTCAAGTCAAAGCCGCGGTTCGCGCTATTTTTCTGGCTTGGTAGGCTTAAACGCGCCCGAAACAGGCAGCCGCGCGCGATGCGAGACAGAACGTCAAAAGGGCGAAGCAGCCCAGCGGCGGCTTCGCGAACAGCGGCGGTCGTCCTGATTTCCAGCAAGTCACTTGCCCTTGTCCGGCGGGAACGGAAGGCGCTAATGCGTGCAACTTTGGACGCCGCTCCTACTCTGTCCCGCCCGTGGTGCTGACCTAGCGGAATGATTCGGTCGGCCGCTATAGACACGCTCAACCTTGTTTGGCGTCGATGCCTTGTCCGATGCTGAAGGCAAAGCGGACCTACGACGCATCATGCCGAAGCGACGCGAATGACCCAGAGCCGAACTCGCGGCTATGCAGCCGTTATCGACCAGCATGCAATCGCCAAGGGGCGACGTCTGTGGCAATCAATTCAAAGATTGCCTGCGACATAATCTCCCTGAAAGCAGTGGCAGGGGGCGGGGTTCCACTGCACTCTGCTTCTACCGACAGTTTTGAATTCCCTGCAGCCGAAGCAAATATTTCATTGAGTAGTCGAACGCAGTCGTCCCACTCAGCATGTGACGGCGGTTCGTCGGCTCGAATATGAATGAAACACTTCTGCGGGTCGGCGGCAGCGTAAATGCCTTTGATCCATGTGAATGCGGGCCAAATCAATTCGAACAATGCCAACTGTATGCCGGCCAATTTCTCATTCAGTGCATCTTCTGACAGGCCGTTCATTATAAAGCAGCTCCGAGCATCCAAGTGAGGGCAACCAAGAAAGCTGTCGAGGCCATCGAAGGTGCATTCTGATATCGCCGAGTGTCAATGCTGCGCCGTCGGCTATTGGCACTTAACGGACCTAATGCGAAGGACCAACGAAGTCCGCTGATAGCGTTAAAGCGGACGTGATCCGCGCAAGCGATTCGTCCGCTGATCTATCCACACCCGCCGCCGGTCGCGCCCCGATGCTTTTCAGGGCGCAAGGGCGGGTGTGATTCGCGAGTCCGACGCGGCTGCGCTTTGATTGCGTCATGCCATGGCGGCGAAAACCAAATTCTCGATTGCGATACTGGTCAGGCGGGACACCGACCACGGCAAAGGCCGCTGGCTTCACGTCGATTCTTGTCTACTGCGTCGGCCCGCCTGTCGGAGACCCGCGCAAACGGTGTTGGCATTCGGCGGCTAACCGAACGGGGTCACAGGTTCGAGTCCTGTTTGCGGCACCAGCCTCTCTCCCGCTCTACGCGCGTATTCTCAACTGATCGGTGTAGATCAGCGGAAATTTGTGGCCAGCTCCCGGTAGCGCAGCGTGGTCACGACATCCGCCCCAGGTCGGTCACGCCGACCGGGGCGACTTTTGGTCAAAGTGACCGTTTCACTTACAGCCGAATTGTCGGGGCTTCGATTGCGCCGCGATAGTTGCTCTCCATGAGCTGCTTCTGGGCGATCATGAAGTCGGTCCTGGCGCCAAAGCCAGTCGGATGCAGATGGATATATCCGCCTCCAGTGACAGCGGCGAGGTCGTTCTCGGTGATTTCGCGAAGTTCGTTCTGATTCCCGGTAGACATGGCACATCCTCCGTTTAGCTCGACCGGCGCGATCATTCGCCCCGTTCCGTCGATCTCGGAAAAATGCCCCGTCTTGCAATGATGCGCTGTTCCCCAGGTAACAGCCGATGCGTGACCGGCATCACGGAGCGCCCCGCATATCGCGTTTATGTCGGCAAAGCAGAGAGCGCTCATGCACCTGCTGCCATGCTTGTCCGAACATGGAGGCGCCGCATGCTGAAAATATACCTGAAGGTGAAGAGCGCCGCCCCTGTGGCGTTGCTCAACCGTCGACTCAGCGAGGTGCCTCCCAAGCAACGTGACGAACTCGCTCGAAATGAAGGACGAGTCCGACATCTATCCGCGTGCGCTACTCCTGATATTCGCGTTGGTCTCGTGCGCGTTTGCCGCGCTGGCGATATTTGCTGCTATCAACGCGTGGAAATCCGGAAACTGGGTGCAATTCACGGTAACGGCTCCGGGAGCGATCTTCTTTGCATGGTGTGCGTGGGCATGGTTGCGCCGATGGATCGCCCGCGCCTGAACAGCATTCCGTGCTCACGGCAACAGTGGTACGGGCGGTGATCTTTCTCCCGGATACGATCTCCGCGGTGCTCGGAAGCTATTTACGGCATTTTTCCCTGCCTATGCTGCGCCGTTAACCCTCCATTAACCATGTCGGCGCACCCTGCGCTGTCCCTTCTGGAAACGAGTGTGCGGCGAGAGGCCGTCTCCGCTGTCCCGGTGACGGCTTTTTGCCTTTCCGAACCGTGGAGTAGAGCCATGTCTGAACCGGGCAAGGTGCAACTGGGGGTAAATTTGCTTTCCGCATTCACATCGACAATTGCCGTTGCCCTGGTCTTGGGCTTGCCAATGGCGGTCGCTATAATCTGGCTTTGCTCCTGATTTCTCCGCCTGGCCAGAGGGCAAGGCAGTGTTCGACTGGTGGAAATCGAAAAAGCCTTCGACGAAGTCCGCCGACCGGGGACGCGGCGGCGGACCGCACGTCATCCTTGAGGAATTACGCAGCCGCGTTCCGCGGTACCTCGATGATGCCGATAACGGCAAACTGATCTATCCGGCCTGCAAGCGGGCGCTTTCGGATCTGGATGGCGATATCAGCTCGGTTTGGGATCACACCCGACTCGAAGCGATGCGATATGTGACGATGGTGCCAAGCCCGCAATTCGAGTTGCTGACCGGTTCGGACCGCCAGATCGAGATGATGAACGCTTACTTGTTTCAGCGTCCTCACGACGAGACCGTGATCGATTTCACCGGAACTGCGACGACCGATTTTGCGATTGCTATTGTGGCCGGCCTCAATTGGTTGACGCATTGCGCCCAATTGTCTGGCGTTGAACCAGGCAAGCAGTCCGGCACGATTCGCAATTTTCGAAGGATAGTCACGTTGGCGCACCAATGGTGGCTAACCGAGGGAGCCGGCGAACGCGCCAGCCGATTGCTTGATAATGGCGAGCAGCCACCGCTGATGTTCTATCTGGTATGGAACGACTATACGCAACTGGCAAAGCACATCGCGGCAGCCACCGTATTTGGATCGTCCGCCAACCGTGCAGCAAAGCTGGTTGCACTTCCCGCCGACCTCATCCCCCGTTTTGAGGCCGCTCAAGATCCCCTGGAACTGGCCGACGACGCAGCACGACCCCGCTAGTGGTTTGATCGGCTGCCGTCCCTGAGGTTCATGCCCAGCTTTGGCGGGGCCGGAACCAAAGGATCTGGAACCCCGATGGATTGCGAGCGTCAGGATTTACCTGACGTCCGTGCGGCCAACACCATGCCTGGCAGACCAAGGTCAGGCTGGTCCGATCCGCCAAATCCCGTAAGGGTGGTCCGGGTTCAATTTGCTCCGGCGGAACGATAGATGCGCACAGCTGTAATCGCGGAGTTGGCTGACAGGCTTTCCTCCGGTTCAGGACGAAGGAACGAGGGCATATGGCTGTTCGCCGCGCTGGCTCTGACCGCCGCCATCCCGGTCCTGCTTCTCGGGGGATGGATCGCCTACATCACCGCTGACCAGGAACGCAGCTACGCGCGTAAAGCGGCCACCGAAGCGCTGACCCAGGTCGCGCATCAGATCGAAGCCGAAATTTCGCGTGAGATGCAGGTCGCGGAAACGCTCGCGAGTTCGGCCGCACTCGACAACGGGAATTTGGGTGACTTCTATCTGGAGGCAACGCGGATCGTGGCCGCCCGCCCGCTCTGGGAGACGGCCGCGCTGACGAAGCCGGATCAGGAGCAGGTATTGAACGTGCTGCGCCCGCTCGGTGCGCCGCTCGGACCGGTCATGGACAGTGAAAGTTTCAACGCCGCCGTCCGCACGCGAAAGCCGGTCCTTGGCGGACTTGGTCCGTACCAGGCTGCGATCGGCAAACAGCTGGTGTCCCTGCGTGTCCCGGTCATCAGGGATGGTGAACTCCGCTACATCCTGACGATCGGGTTGTTGCCCGACCAGATCGGCACGATCCTCGGTCAAGCCGGACTGCCGGCCGGATGGGCCGGCACCGTGATCGACGCCAAAGAGCGGATGGTGGCGCGCACGCCCGACACCAACACCGCCAAGGCAGACGCGAAAACGCCTGCAGTGCAGGAAGCCATTGCTCGCGGCGGCGCGAATTCGCGCAACACCAAGACCAGTGAGGGCATGGATGTCGAAACCGTCCATCGCGTGCTGGCCGGCACCGAAGGATGGTCGGTGCATGTGGGCGTTCCGCTCGCTGAACTGAACGCTCCGGTGTCTCGCTCCTTGCGACTGTTGTTTGGCGGAACCGCCGCAAGCGTCGGGCTCGCCATTGCCCTTGGTCTGGTGATCGCCCGGGAAATTGCCCGCCGGCGTCGCATGGAGGCGCTCGAATCGGCAGCGGCTTTGCTGGACAGCGAAAAACGAGGGGCGCTTGCGATCGACGCCGCCGAGCTCGGCACCTGGCGCTGGGATCTGTACACAAACGAGTTCAGCGGCTGCAGCCGCTTTTGCGCACTGCTGGGTCTGCCGGCCGCCCGATCGGGCGAAACAAAATGGCCTGCCGACGGGATTTTCGCGAAAGTCGAACCATCGCATCGGCCGGCGCTGGCGGCCTTTGGCGCTGCATGCCTGGAGAGCGGCAAGTCGAGCAGCGTCGCATTTCAGATTCAGTCCGACGACCGCGGTGAGTATTGGTTGCGCGCGGCAGGGAGAGCTGAAGGGCGGCCCAATCATCGCCATGTGATTCACGGTGTGCTCGCCGACATTGACGTGTCCAAGCGCGCGGAGGCGGAGCGGTCGCATCTGCTGCGACGGCTTGCCTCCGCCCAGGAAGAGGAGCAGCGCCGGATATCGCGGGAACTGCACGATCAGATCGGCCAGACGGTGACAGGGTTGTCGCTAGGCCTCAAGGCACTCGAGCAGGGGCTCGCTAGAGGAAACAACGGAGCAGCGGCAACCGAGCAGGTACGATGGCTGGAACAGCTCGCGGCGCAGATAGGCCGCGATATTCATCGCACGGCTTCGGACCTGCGGCCGACGGCGATCGACGACCTCGGAATTTTCAAAGCGATCGAGGCCTACGTTGCGGAGTGGCAGGAGCGTTATGGCGTTCGTGTCGATGTTCAGACGTTCGGGCGAGACGATCAACTTCCCGCCGATGTGGCGGCGGTGCTGTACAGGTTGGTTCAGGAAGGGTTGAACAACGTTCTGAAGCATGCCCAGGCCAGCAAGATCAGTCTCGTGCTCGAAAAAAAATCGGAAGGGTTGGCGTTGGTTCTTGAGGACGACGGAATAGGTTTCGATCCGGAAACCTCGCAACGCAATGTGTCGGACGGCCGGGCGCCCGGATTGGGGCTTTCCGGCATGAAGGAACGCGTGGCGCTTCTCGGCGGCAAGATTGCCCTGGAATCCGCGCCAGGAAAAGGCAGTACGATCTTTGTCCAGATTCCGCTGGAAGAGCTTGTGAGCGTCAGATGACCCGCATTCGCATCGCCCTCGTCGATGATCATCCTGTCGTGCTGGCGGGCATTCGCGCGCTGCTGCTGGACGTGCCCGACGTCGAACTGGTTGGTGAGGCGAATACGGGAGCGGCAGGCTTGAAGGCGATTTGTGAATGCTCCCCGGATATCGCGGTGATCGATCTGTCCCTGCCGGATTTCAGCGGCATGGAACTCGCGCGTCGTCTGAGCAAGCGGTGTCCGGCAGTGAAGATCATCGCGCTGACCGTTCATGAGGATCGCGCCTACGTCCACCCGGTGCTGGACGCCGGAGCGAGGGGATATCTGTTGAAGCGATCGGCCGGAGACGAATTGCTTCGCGCCATCCGGGCCGTCAACGAGGGATCGCTCTACCTCGATCCTGCGATCGCCGAAAAGACATCGGCGAAAGTGCCCGAACTCGCGTCGGCGGGCGAGGACGATGGCGGTGAGCTCAGCCCTCGCGAAGAGGACGTCCTCAAACTCGTGTCGCAGGGATTCAGCAACAAGCAGATCGGCGGGCAACTCGAAATCAGCGTCAAGAGCGTGGAGACCTACAAGGCGCGCGCCTCCGAAAAGAAGGGGCTGCATAGCCGCGCGGATATCGTTCGCTATGGCATCAAGCAGGGCTGGCTTACGACTCCAAATTGAGCGCCTGTAACAGGTGTGATGTCACGTGGCGTCGCTGCCTGCGCCGCGAATCATCATCGCGGGGCGGTCTTGAGATCACTCATCGGCACGCAGCTCTTCTTCCGCCGCTGATTCCGCGGCGCACCCTGCACCTTCAAGACCTTGCCGGCCGAACACGAGCCGTCGTTGACATAGATCGTGGTATAGGGATCCATCATCAGCGGTTCGTAGGAATAGAGCTTCTGGGCATAGGACGGTTGCGCAACGAACAAGGCCGTCGCGAACAAGGCCGTCAGAAGCGCGCCCCATGCCAGTCGACGAGAGCCGCGCCGGAACGCAAGGCATGCGCTGTCCTCAACGTGCCCGTTACGTGCGCTCACGGGCATCTCATCGATCCTCTTGACGTTGAAATGTCTCCGCCGTCGAGGGCGCATTCCGCGACAGGCTGTGAATGATGTCGGTCACCGGTATGAGATGGCGGGCGTAGACCTCTTGAAGCCTTCGAATCATGTCGATGTTTTCTGCTGACGCGTTCAAGCGAAAGCCGCCATTCGTGCAAAGCACGAACCCGTCTACGGAAAGCCGTTCGAGCGCCTTCGCGGTTTCCGTCTCGCTGGCGTAGATGCGGGCTGCGATATCAGTCACTTCCCAGTGTTCTCCAGGGTTAGACCAAATGAGCAGCAGCGCTTCGATTTGTGCCACCGAAGCGATGTACTTCAGGATGAAGTCCCGAACCTCGCCGGGGACGTATTGGGCTGCCATGAGTTGGGCCGAGCTTGTGCGTGCGAACGAGAGAGGGTGTCCTGGCGGCAGATCGTGGTGCGATCGCCAGAGGATAATTCAGGGATCATTCCGCCGGTGAGTTTTGAACCGCCGGCGTGGCTCGCGTCCCCAAGGATCGCTCCGCTCGCGCCGCCTCGCCCTCATACTCGTCGACCAGTGCCTGAAGTTTAGCTGCAAATTTCGGGTCGGCGGCGCCGACTGCCAGCTGCTTGAAAAACATGGCCCGCGCACGCAAGTGCTTGCTTCCATATGGCTTGTTCAATTCGCAGTTGGCTCGACCCACCGTCGCATTCCCCATTCTTACATGCTGCCGCTCGGCGCCATTCTAGAGCCCAACCAGTCGTACGGGCGTCAGGAAAAGCCTGTCAGGGTCAACGGTTGTCTCATCAACGGGACGGGACTGCTGCCAAAGGGCTGCTGCAAAAGGCAAGCGGGAGCCCCGAGATGTTCATGGCGATGGAGAGGATCTCGCGGCGGTTTGCGGAACGGATCCGCTGCGTGAATCATTGTTGCAAATCAGGCAGACAGCGCGGGACGTCAACCGTCCGTCGACGCCTAACCGCTCGTAACGGTGTGGCGTTCTTTCCAAGCACGGAACGCAGTAAGCCAAAGGTGGACTCTTGATCGTCTTGCCATCCAGCATTTCAAAACCCCCGATCTTGAAAAAATTTGCGTAAATCTCCCGTTATTCTTCGCTTTCGTTGGCCCCACCCGCAATCGCCACCACGCCCACGAAGCCAAGGGCGCCTGCCGAGATGAGCGCATTAATCCTCAATGCCGCCGGAGGAACTCCCAGCCCGTACCAGACCAGCAGCATCATCAACAATGCGGCCACGCATGCGCTTCCGAGGTAGATCGTGAGTGCGACAGCCAGATCTATGATTCTCATCGTTGGCTCGCGGCTATCTCGGGTTCGGCGTCACCCTGAATAATAGAACGACGATGATCTTCGGAACGTCAGGAAAATCCTGTCAGGTCTGCCGGGGGATAGTGCACTAGTCATTCCTAAAGCAATTCGCGGTAATGACGCTGGACGGTTCCAGGATCTGATCGGGTCCAACGGCGCTAACCCTGCTCAGAGCGGCTGAATCCGATCGGATTGCCTGGCAAGACTTGGAAGCCAAGACTTGGAAGCCAAGACTTGGAAGTCAAGACTTGGAAGTCAAGACTTGGAAGTACTGGGGGATTAGATGAAGCATCACTCGGGGCTGGCGTGCGGAGCATTGTTGTTGGCTGGCCTTGCGCCGTTTCTTGCTGGTTGCGATGAGCCGAGGGCCGCGCAAGCCGCAACCAAGGTTGAATCCGAAGTGGGCGTTATTTCCGTGAAACCGCATCCGCGGGCCCTGGTGCGCGAACTGCCCGGCCGTATCGCGCCCACGCGCATTGCGGATGTTCGGTCCCGCATATCGGGCATCGTGGTTGAGCGGATGTTCCACCAGGGCTCCGAAGTAAAGGCCGGCGATCCGCTTTATCGAATCGATCAAAGGCCGCTCGAAGTCGAACTGCGGGCAAGCGAAGCGTCGCTGGCAAAGGCGATTGCCGCGCTCGAACTGGCTTCGCATCAGGAGAAGCGAACGACGCTGCTCGCGAGTCAAAAGGTGGTCTCCGAAGCCCAGCATGAGAAGGCGGTCGGAGGCTTGCGTCAGGCCGAAGCGGACGTCGCGGCCCGCAAGGCCGACGTTGCCCGCGCACGGCTCAAGCTGAATTACGCAACCATCCGCGCTCCCATCGATGGCGTGGTTGGCGCTGCACTTGTCAGTGAAGGCGCCTTTGTCGTCCAGAACGAATCCAATCTCGCCACGATTCGGCAGCTTGATCCGACCTACGCAGACTTCACCCAATCGGTAACCGAGATGAACCGGCTTCGCCGCGCGTTTGCCGACGGCGACCTGGACCGGATCGCGCCCACGACAGCCCGGGTTCGCCTCGTGCTGGATGACGGAACCGTTTTTCCGATGCACGGCAAATTGCTGTTCTCGGAATCCAAGGTCGATGCCTATACCGGGCAGGTGACAATGCGGGCCGAGTTTCCAAACCCGAGACGAGAATTGCTGCCGGGCATGTATGTCCGGGTTCTCATCGAGCAGGGGGTCGACGCCGACGCCATCACGGTGCCGCAACAGGCCGTCCAACGCAACGCGGGGGGAGGCAGCGAGGTCTTTGTGGTCAAGGACGATGGTCGTGTCGCGGTGCAGCCGGTCCGTCTTGGTGAGGCGCAGGGTGGCCTGTGGCTGGTAAACGAGGGTCTGCGTGAGGGCGACCGGGTGGTGGTGGATGGATTTCAAAAGCTTGCGCCAGGCGACAAGGTCAAGCCGGTGCCTTTCATCAATGAAACGGCGTCGGCCGATGCCTCCCTGGGGCGCCGATAGCTCGCGCCTATTCAGAGAAACGGCCGCTGCCCCCTATGTGACCTATCTCACATAACGATCCGCGGTCCTCGCCTAGTTTTCCCGCCACCAAAAACGGGAGACACATCATGCGCAAGATCATTCTGATCGCAGGGTTCGTTTTGGCGTCTGTCAGCGCGCAGGCCGGGGATAACAGAAGCCTCTCGCTGGCCGGAAGCGATACGCAAACAACCGCCGCACCGGCCCGGACCAACGCGCCGCCGCAAATTGCCGAAGCTGCCGAACCGCCGAAGGCCGAAGCCCCGCGCGCGGCCGAGGCGCCCAAGGCGGAAACTCCGAAATATGTCGAGCGTCCGGCGATCGTCGAAACCAAGCCTGACCGGTATCGCCACGAGCCGCGTTACAAGGACGAGCCGCGATATCGCGACGAACCGCGCTACAAGGATGAGCCGCGATATTCGGACTCGCCTCGATATGATGATGGTCCCCGATACGATAAGTCCCGGAGGTCACGCTACTGGACCGAACGGCGTATCATCAACGCGCTGCATCGACACGGCATTTACTGGTAATTCCAGAAAGCAAAACGCGCCCGCGGGATTGATCCGGGGCGCGTTTTTGTTGTGGGCTGATGCCGGCGGCGGCGCGCTTGACTACTCCTGAGCCGTCTGCACCACGCTGGCGATCGGGCGGCTGGCGACGGTCGGGACCTTGAGGTCCTTGACCAGCATCGCGTCATACTCGGCCAGGGTCTCGAGCTGCACCTTGGCCTTCATCAGCACGACCTTGTAGCCGCCGGCCTTGAGGCGGCGCAGCAGCGTCGGCAACGCCGTCGCGGTGTGCTTCTGCAGGTCGTGCATCAGGATGACGCCCTTGCCCTGCTTGTCGAGCTTGGTCATGACGTTCTGGATCACCTGATCGGGACCCGAGGATTTGAAGTCGTTGGAATCGACGTCGACCGAGAACATCGAGATGTTTCGCGTGCCGAGATAGGCCAGCGTGGGTTGGGTGTGTCCGAGCCCGGGGAAGCGGAAGAACGGCGCGGGTGCAGCGCCGATCGCCATCTTCACGGCGCTGAAGCCCTTCTCGATCTCTTCCTTGGCCTGCGCTTCCGTCATCTTCTTGCTGTCGAGATGCGCGTGCGACCAGGTGTGCGAGCCGACGGTGTGGCCGGCTACGTAAACCTGGCGGAGGATTTCGGGGTGATAGGTGGTGTGCTTGCCGACCGGGAAGAACACCGCCTTGGTGCATTCGTCCGCCAGCGCCTTCAGCACTGCAGGTGTGGTCGGCCACGGACCGTCGTCGAAGGTCAGCACGACCTCCTTCTCAGTCAGGAAGTCGAACTGCTTGTATTGCAGGAAGCCGAAACCCGGTCCGCCCGTGGTGTCGATGATGACGGTGCGGCTGACGCCGAGCGCGTCGGGATTGGCGCAAACCGGTTTTGCGGCCACCGGCGCAGCAGGTGCCGGCGGCGGGGCCGGCTTCGTGAGCGACGCCGTTACCTCGACGTCATCCTTCGGCTTGGTGGCGGCCGGCAACGGCTCGGCCTTGCGGGCGGCGACAGTTTGAGGGGCCGCATCGGCACGCGGCGAGGAGGTCCAGAACCAAACACCGGCGATCACAGCCGCCGAAACAACAGTGGCCAGCATCAGGCCTAACGCATTACGCATCGTTACACTTTCCACATAACGCAAGGGACACAACGCAACGGGCCATTAATGCCAATAAGGTCTTAACGCCTCCCCAACACGGCGCCGGGAGTTCAGGAAAATTAGGGGCTTATCTCTGTGTGATGAACGTCACAGCGGGAATGGTGGGCGGAGTGCACGGTCGGTCATCAACAACGGGCCCCGCATCCGCGGCGCCAATGGGAGCCGAAAATGACCGCTTTCTTCACCACCGTTCGCAACGTCAGTGTCGTGCTGGCCGTTGCCGCCTCGCTTTCCGCTGTTACCTCGACCGCGGGCTATGCCTTCAGCGAAGAAGCCCGCTCGCAGTGCACGGGCGATGCCTTCCGCCTCTGCAGCTCTGAAATCCCGAACATTCCGAAGATCACCGCCTGCATGGTCAAGAATCGCGCCAATCTCTCCAGCGGTTGCCGCGCCGTGATGGACCGCGATTTCGCCGCGCAGCGCGTCAGCAAGGTCGCCGCGCAATAACCCAGTCGTCCCCGGCTCTCTCGAAAAGCGCTTGCGTCGATGCGACGCAGGCGTTTTTTGCGTTTGCCGGCAGCCAAATTCCCGCATGTAACCGCTTCCCCCCGGACCAGATCCGGGCTGGCTTTCGCCTGAAAACGCGATAGAAGGCGGGGATCGTTTATTGCTGTGTGTGAAGGCGACTAAGATGACCAGATTTCTTTTTGTTATTCCCTTTGTTCTGATGGCGTCAGCCGCTTCGGCGCAGCAGCAGCCGGGCCATGACGCCTGCGCCCGCGACGTCTCGCGGTTTTGCCGCGCCCAGATGAATGACGGCGACATGGTCGTGCTGGCGTGCCTGCAGCAGAACCGCGCCCGTATCAGCAAGGGCTGTCAGCAAACGCTGGCGGCCCACGGGCGGTAGTTAGTCTCTCCGTCATTCCCCGATGCGCAATTGCACATCTGAGAATCCATAACCACGATAATGAGTATGTATTCCGGGCCTGCGCCAAGGGCGCATCCCGGAATGACGATGGTGAGATAGCTACGTACTACTCCCCGCCACGGTCGCGACCGGCAACACCTCGTTGGCGGCGCGGTCGGGCGTATCTTCCTTCCAGCGCACCGATCCGAACGGCCGCTCCAGCATGCGGCGCACGCGGATCGGCTCGGGTCCGAGGTGGAAGTCGATCGCGCGCTGGTGCAGCGCGCGTTCGGATTGCGTCGCGCGGTTGCGCTGGCGCAGATAATCCAGCCAGGTCGGGCAGTGATAGCGTTCGGTCCACAATTCGGGATCGGCGATGTCGCGCGCGATCGACCAGCCATAGGCGCCGTTGCGCTGCCGGCTCAGCTGCACTTCCTGCATCACATTGTGGAACAGCCGGGCGTTGTCCTGCGCCACGCGATATTCGATCTCGACCACCAGCGGGCCGCTGCGTCCGGTCAGCGACAGCCGCACCTCGGGATCGGCCAGCACTTCGGTGGCAGCCTCGTTGCGCGCGCCGACCGGTGGCATGCGCAGCCAGATGCCGAGAACAGGCGAAACCAGCATCAGGCCTGCGGAGACCAGCAACGCGGCCTCGACGCCGGCGTAGTCCGTAAGATGGCCCCAGCCCCAGCTTCCGACCGCGATGCCGCCGGCGATCGCGGCCTGGAAGGCGGCCAGCGAGCGGCCCGCGACCCAGCGCGGCGCCGAGAGCTGCACGCCGATGTTGAACAGCGCGACCGCCAGCATCCACACGCCGCCGGCGAGCACGAGGGCCGCCGCCGTCAGCGCCGCGTTCGTGCTGAACGCCACCGCGGCAATCGCGCCGGCCATCGAAATCGCGCAGGCGCGCACCGCAGCTTCGCCGCTCAGCCGCTTGCGCGCTTCCGTGATGTTGAGCGCCCCGATAACGGCGCCCATGCCGAAGGCGCCTAACATGATGCCGTAGGTTTGCGCGCCGCCATGTAAGAGATCGCGCGCCACCAGCGGCATCAGCGCCGAGACCGAACCGCCGATCAGGCCGGTGACCAATGTTCGTATCAGCACGATGCGGATCGACGGCGAGTTGGCGATATAGCGCACGCCGGAGACCATCGCGCGGTTGAGACGCTCGCGCGGCAGGCGCGACGGCTCGTGGGTGCGGTTCCACAGAAACAGCACGACCATCAGCGGCAGATAGAGCACCGCGTTGACCGCGAACGCTGCGACCGCACCCGCGGTCGCGACCACGATGCCGCCGACCGCCGGCCCAAAGCTTCGCGCGATGTTATAGCTGATGCCGTTGAGCGCGACGGCCTGCGGCAGCGTTTCCGCCGGCACCTGCTCGCTGACCGAGGCCTGCCAGGCCGGACCGAACAACGCCATGCCGCAGCCGACGACAAAACACAGCGCCAGCAGCACATTCGGGGTGACGAGGTTGAACCATGCCAGCACGGTCAGCGCGGTGGCGCCGACCAGTGCGATCGACAGCGAGACCAGCGCCACGATACGCCGGTCGTGCATGTCGGCGATGGCGCCAGCCGGCATCGAGATCAGCATGATGGGGAGCATCAGCGCGGTTTGTACCAAGGCGACCTTGTCGGCCGAGGACGTCATCTGCGTCATCGCCCAGGCCGCGCCGACGCCCTGGATCAACAGACCGAGGTTGGACACCAGGCTGGCCAGCCAGATCCGCCGGAACACCGCGTGCCGCAGCGGCGCTGCGATGCTGTCGGCGGCAAAACGCGAGCGCTTCGGCTGGTCGGTCATGGTCCGTTCCGCCTGTCCCTCTGTCACCGGTTTGATTCCATTTGCATTTAAAGAGATGCCTGCGAAAACCCTGCCCTGTCCAGTAGTTACGCCGCCCTCGGTGGTGCCAGGACACAGCTAAAGTACTGAAAAGTAACGGAAGGTCACAAAATGAGCCTATCGCGGCGATCGATCCTGAAAAGCGCCGGCGCGCTATCCTTGCTGGGCGGCCCCTTCGGATTTCAAGCGTTGGCACAGGCGGCGCCGGCTGTGCCTGCCGCCGCCGAGATTCCGCCGATCCTGTTCGTGCACGGCAATGGCGATCATGCCGCGCTCTGGATCACCACGCTGTGGCGGATGGAATCGAACGGCGTGCCGCACGAGCGGATGTTCGCGATCAATTTCACCGATCCCCTGGCGCGCAGCGACGACAAGGTGGAGCAGCCGAACCGTTCGTCGACCGAAGACCAGCGCCGCGAACTTGGCGAGGCGATCAAGGAACTGAAACGGCGCACCGGTGCGCCGCGCGTCGCGCTGGTCGGCAATTCGCGCGGCGGCAATTCGATCCGCAATTATGTCAAGAACGGCGGCGGCGGCGATGTCAGCCATGCCGTGCTGTGCGGCGTTCCCAACCACGGCGTCTATGACTGGGACGACGGCCTCGGCGGCGAGTTCAACGGCCGCGGGCCTTTCCTGCGCGGCCTGAACGAGGGCGAAAAAGAAGTCACTGATGGCACGGCATTTCTGACGCTGCGCAGCGACGGCATCGACAAATTCGCGCAAGCCGACGGCCGTTTCGTCGGCAAGCCGGGGACGCCGACCGGTATCACCGCGGAAGGTCCGGCGCTGAAGGGTGCAACCAATCTGGCGCTCGGGGCTATCGATCATCGCGAGACCGCGTACCATCCGCGCGCGTTCCGCGAGATTTACAAGTTCATCGCCGGCCGCGAACCGTCGCGTCTCGACATCGTGCCGGAAGCGCAGGTCAAGCTGAGCGGGCTGGTGACGGGCACGCCGACCGGCGTTCAGACCAACCGTCCGGTATCCGGCGCAACGGTCGATGTCTATCGCGTCTCCGCAGAGACCGGCGAACGCAATGGCGGGCGGATTCATTCTTCGCAGACCGGCGCCGATGGCCGCTGGGGTCCGGCGCAGGTCGACCCCAGCTGGTATCTCGAAATCGTGCTGACCTCGCCGCACGCGACCACGACGCATTTTTACCGTTCGCCATTCCCGCGCTCGTCCGACATCCTGCATTTGCGGGCCGCCCGGCCGCTCGGGTCTGCCGATTCAGGCGCCGGTGCCGTCGTGCTGATGTCGCGGCCGCGGGGCTATTTCGGCCTGCCGCGCGACGTCGTGCTGTTCGACGGCAAGGAGCCCAAGGACGTGAAACCGGGTGTGCCGACCGATTCGGTCACCACCTTGCGGCTTCCGGCCGAGGAGGCTGGCCGCGCCGTGGTGGCGCTGTTCAACCAGGAGCGAATCGTGGCGCGGGCCTGGCCGGCAGCGGAAAACCGGATTGCGGTAGCTGAGCTGACTTATTAGCTGTTTTCTCGACTATTGCCGGTGCCGGCGCCTTTGTCATGCCGGGATCGGAGACATAGATTGGATCTTGGATAAGATCTTGGCCCGCATGAGCGCAGCGATATGCGGGGCTTTGGCACCATCCCGGATATCGCTTCGCTCATCCGGGCGACGAAAGTGGCGCCTATGAGCATTGCCGAAGCCTACGACATGCCGCTCGTGCGGCCGCTGGTGCCACCGAGCCCGCCGCGTGCGCCCGACGACATGACGATGCTGCGGCGGATCAAGGCGATCCGCGAGAACGTGATCGGCAGCTGGGGCCAGCGGGCCTATGAAGAGGACATCGTCCGCGGCCGATTCTTCAGGCGCAGCACTTTCATTCTCAACACGCCGGACGCCATCCGGCATGTCCTGGTCGACAATTACGAGAATTATACGCGCACGCCGGCCAGCTTCCGGGTGCTGCGGCCGCTGGTCGGCGACGGATTGTTGACCGCCGAGGGGCGCGCCTGGAAACATCAGCGCCGAACGCTGTCGCCGGCCTTCACGCCGCGCGCGGTGACGACGCTGGTTCCGCACATGCTGTCGGCAACCGACCAGACCATCGCCAATCTCAGGGCCGCCAGCAATGCGCCGGTGGATCTGCGCCAGGTCATGCAGCGGATGACGCTCGAGATTGCCGGACGCACGATGTTTTCGTTCGGGATGGACCGCCACGGCGCCGCCTTGCGCAATTTCGTGACGGAGTATGGCGAGCGGCTGGCGTCGCCGCATTTTCTCGACATTCTGCTGCCGCCGCGCTGGCCAAGCCCGCAGGATTTCGCGCGCGCCCGCTTCCGCAAGCGCTGGACGGCTTTTGTCGGTGTGCTGATGGCCGAGCGCCGCGCCGCCGGCAAGACCGAAGGCGCCCCGCCGCGCGATCTGTTCGACCTGATGGGCGCGGCGCGCGATCCCGAAACCGGCGAGGCCTTCACCGACGAACAGCTCGGCGATGAAGTCGCGACCATGATTCTCGCCGGCCACGAGACGACGGCCACCGCGCTGTTCTGGTCGCTCTATCTGCTCGCGCTCGATCCCGCGACCCAGGAAAAACTGGCGTCCGAAGTGCAGGGCGCGAGCGTCAATGGCGAGCTCGAGATCGAGCGGTTGAAATTCACCCGCGCGGTGGTCGACGAGACCATGCGGCTTTACCCGCCCGCTTTCCTGATCATTCGCGCGGCAGCCGGGCCGGATACGATCGGCGGCATGCCGGTGAAGAAAAACGACGTCGTGCTGATCGCGCCGTGGCTGCTGCACCGGCATGAAAAACTGTGGCGCGATCCGAACGCGTTCGTGCCTTCGCGCTTCATGACGGGGACGCCGCCCGATCGCTTCGCTTATCTGCCGTTCGGTGTCGGCGCGCGCGTCTGCATCGGCGCGCATTTCGCGCTGGTCGAGGCGGTGCTGGCGCTGGCCAAGATGATCGGCGCGTTCCGTGTCAGCATGGTCGACAACGCGCCGGTGATGCCGGTCGGCGTGGTGACGACCCAGCCGGACCGCTCACCGCTGTTTGCCATCGTGCCGCGGTGATGCGCATGGCGCATTGCCTGACTTGGTGGCCCGCCCAATCTGCTTTAGGCTGCGATCATGAGTGACGTCAAAGCGCAATTTTCGATGCTCAATCAGACCGCCGATCCCGCGGTCGCCGATGCGATCCGGCTTGCGGTCGAGAACGGCCAGGACCATGAGCTCAACCGCATCAATGTGCTGGATTTTGCGAAACGGAGCGGGCTGGACGAAGAGCGGGTGATTTCGGGCTTTCTGCACGCGTCGCGGCTTGGATTGTTCGACCTGACCTGGAACGTGTTGTGCCCCGGTTGCGGCGGTGTGCTCGGCGCCCACAGTACGCTGAAATCGCTGTCTCCGCATGACTACCATTGCGGCCTTTGCGCCTGCGGTTACGAGGCCTCGGTCGACGAGCAGGTCGAGGTGGCCTTTACCGTCAGCCCCCGGGTCAGGCGCATCGCCGCGCATGATCCCAATACGCTGCCGGTCTGGGAATACTACAAGCAGATGTTCTGGAGTTCGGGCATCGATTTCGACGCGGCTGATATCGCGACGCTGGCCGACGAAGTGACACTGGATACGCTCGAACTACCGGCGGGCGAGAAGGCGGTGCTGTCGCTGCAATTGCCGAAAGAATTCATCATCGTGTTCGAACCGGTGACGCATTCGGCGGAGTTCATCGACGTTCAGGGCGAGCCGACCAAGGAACGCCAGCAGCTGTCGCTGGTCTACAACAAGACCGCGACGCCGACGGGCGGAACCAGGACCATGCGTCCGGGACCGCTGCGATTGTCGCTCGACAATCAGGCCGATGTGCGGACGTTGCCTACGGTCTTTATCGCGGGTGATGTGATGCATCACCTGATCGGCAAGCGGAAGCCGTTTCTCACGGCCAAGCGGATGCTGTCGAACCAGACCTTCCGCGACGTGTTCAAGGCCGACAATCTCAGCGTCGATCAACGCCTCAAGATCACGTCGCTGACCTTCCTGTTCACCGATCTGAAAGGATCGACCGCTCTGTACGAGCGGGTCGGCGATCTCGCCGCGTTCGATCTGGTGCGCGCGCATTTCCACGCGCTGCTGGAAATCATCTCGTCGGAAAAGGGCGCCGTCGTCAAAACGATTGGCGATGCCGTGATGGCGACGTTCATCAAGCCCGAACATGCTATCGTTGCGGGCTTGCGCATGCGCTCCGCGATGGACGCCCTCAATGCTGCGCGCGGCACCGAGGACCTCGTCGTCAAGATCGGCATTCACGAGGGCCCGTGTCTTGCCGTCATGCTCAACGAGCGGCAGGACTATTTCGGCCAGACCGTGAATATCGCCGCCCGTGTGCAGAGCCTGTCGACCTCGCAGGAGATGCACATCACCGGTCCGGTGATCGAGTCGCCTGCGGTTGCCGGCATCCTCGAGAGGGAAGCGATCAAGCCGATCCAGAAACAGGCGGCGCTGCGCGGCATCGCCGACAAGATCGTGGTGTACGAAATACCGTAGAGGTGGGTCCGTCATTCCGGGATGGTCCGAAGGACCAGACCCGGAACCTAGAGATTCCGGATTCGATGCGTTGCATCGCCCCGGAATGACGACGTGATCCAGATTGCCTAAACGTAATGCTTCCCCGGTAGCCCCCGCGCATTGCGCGGCCTGATTTTCCACGCCATATAACCGCTATCAATCTTCGTTCCATAGAGGTGCCGATGCTCGACGGACTTCGCCAATTCATCGCCGACATTGTCTCTCCCGATGCGAATCAGGATCGGGCGTTCGACGATACCGGGTATCTTCTGGCGGCGACGGCGCTGCTGGTTCACGTCATCTCGCTCGACGGCGAACCGACGGCGCTGGAGAAGCGCAAATTGCACAGCCTGATCGAAAGCCGCTTTGAGCTCGATCCCGGCACCGCGGACAGATTGATTGCCTCGGCGACGCGGGTCGAAGGCGACGCGGTCGATCTCTATCATTTCACCAGCGTCATCATGCGCAGCGTGAATGAGGAGGGCAGGCTCCGCATCGTCGAGATGATGTGGGAAATGGTCTATGCTGACGGTGACGTCACCGAGTTCGAGGATAACGTGCTCTGGCGCGCCGCAGATCTCCTGGGCGTCTCGTCGCGCGACCGGATCGATCTCAAGCGCCGTGTCGCGGAGCGGCAAGGGAATTCCGAAGGCAAGTCTCAAGGCAAGCCCCTCGCGGGCGCGTCGAAGGCGGCCGACGCGACAACTTAAGCGCTGTGCCTAGCCGCAGATGACGAAACTTTAATGTGGAGCGCGGCCCGCGATCCCGACGCGCGATAGACCCTGAAAATACTGGACTTCGATTCAGCAGGCGCGTGCCTTTGCGTGGCGATATGCTCGCGGGGTGGCTTGCGTCGCACCACAAGCCTATGCTCTCGTTCTCCCGTTGGGCGGCATTTCCGTAATTCATTTTAAGAGCACTCGATCGTGACTGAGCGTGTGGCGCTGATTACCGGTGCATCGGCGGGCATCGGCACCGAACTGGCGCGCGTGTTTGCTTCCAGGGGCCATCGCGTGGCGCTGGTGGCGCGGCGCGAGGACCGGTTGACGGCATTGGCGGCTGAAATCACCGCGGCAGGCGGTGCGGCGCCGATCGTGATTCCCTGCGACCTCACCCAAACGGGGGCAACCGACCAGATTGCCGACGCACTGACGGCGGCCGGCGTCGAAGTGGAATATGTTGTCAACAACGCGGGCTTCGGTGTGTTCGGCAAGGCGATCCAGCGCGATCGCGCCGATCAGCTCGACATGATAACGGTCAACATCCGCGCGCTGACCGATCTGTCGCTGCGGTTTGCCGATCAGCTGATCCGCCATCGCGGCGGCCTGCTCAATTTGGGCTCGATCGCGGGTTTTCTGCCGGGCCCGGGCATGGCGGTCTATTACGCGTCCAAGGCCTATGTCTTGTCGTTCACCGAAGCGATGCGGGCGGAACTGGCGCCGCGCGGCGTGCGCGTGACCGTGGTGTGTCCCGGCCCGGTGCCGTCGGAGTTTCAGGCCCGCGCCGGCTTCGCGCCCGGATTTGATTCGGCCATCCTCAACGTCCTGCCCGCCGATGTCGCCAGGCAGGCCTACGACGGCCTGATGGCCGACAAGCGCGCGGTGTTGCCCGGTTTTGGTATCAAGATCGTGCCGTTCCTGCTGCGGTTCTTTCCGCGCTCTTTCATCCTGGCGGCGGTCTGCCGTTTCCAGCTGCGCAAGCGCTAAAAGGCGGCGTGACGCGCCTCACAGACGCTCTGGCCCGCGATTTGCTTACAGATATTTGCAAATATCTGCAGGCCCCGCATGAACTCACCTGAAATTAAGACTCACTTAGGTATGGTTTTGGTTTGAGGTCCTGAGCACATCGATGTCGTACCGGTCGCGAAAAAATGGCGAAAACGTCCTGCCCTTTCCGGGGCGAAGGGCGCTGGCTGCCGCGCCCGAATCTCTGCTGCCGCCTCTGCTGCCGGTCCTGATCGTTCTGCACCAGGAGAGTTCGACGCCGGGCCGGGTCGGCAACGCGCTGCGTGCGCTGGGGCATACCCTCGACATTCGCCGCCCGAGGTTCGGCGACCCCCTACCGGAAACGCTGGATCTGCATGCCGGTGCGGTGATCTTCGGCGGCCCGATGAGCGCCAACGACGGCGACGAATATGTGCGCCGGGAGATCGACTGGATCGAAATTGCCCTGCGCGAGCAGCGGCCGTTCCTCGGCGTCTGCCTCGGCGCCCAGATGCTCGCCAAACAATTGGGCGCGCCGGTAGCACCCCATCCGCAGGGCCGTACCCAGATCGGCTACTACCCGATCCGTCCGACGCAAGCCGGCCACGCGGTCTGCCCGAACTGGCCGGATCAGGTTTACCACTGGCACCGCGAGGGGTTCGAGCTGCCGGCCGGCGCCGAATTGCTGGCGGAGGGCGACGACTTTCCGGTGCAGGCATTCCAGTCCGGCCATGCCTTCGGCTTCCAGTTTCATCCCGACGTGACCTACGCGATGATGCATCGCTGGACCACGCGCTGCGAGACAATGGATTTGCCGGGTGCGCGGGCGCCGCATTCGCACTTCGCCGATCGCGCGGTGCACGACGTCGCCGAGCGCGCGTGGCTGCAGCAATTCATCTCCGGCTGGCTCAAGCGCATGCCGATGTCGATCATGTCGGAAGCCGCCGAATAGCCGCCACGCGGAATTTCCCCGCGCCTCCACGCGCCTTTCAAAACCATCAGATGTGCTAATCTGTCCGCATGGCGCGGCCGAAAAGGCGCGCGCGAAATTCAACAACAGAAAACAACAGGGAGATCGCGGTGACCTACCAACACATTCTGTACGACGTGAGCGACAAGGTCGCGACCGTCACGCTCAACCGGCCGGACCGCATGAACGCCTGGACCGCGATCATGGAGCGCGACGTGCGCCATGCGATGGAAACCGCCGCTGCCGACGACGATGTGCGCGTCATCGTGCTGACAGGCGCGGGGCGCGCGTTCTGCGCCGGCGCCGATATGGAAGGGCTGAAGGGAATCGATCCCAACGAGATCAGGCGCGGCGAGAACACGCCGTTCGACATGAACCGGCGAGCCGACTGGCAGACGCGCTACGCTTATTATCCGGCGATTCCAAAACCCGTGATCGGTATGCTGAACGGCGCCACCGCGGGCATCGGCCTCGTGCATGCGCTATATTGCGATCTGCGCTTTGCCGCCGACAACACCGTGTTCACGACCGCATTCTCGCGCCGCGGGCTGATCGCCGAGCATGGCATCAGCTGGATGCTGCCGCGAATAGTCGGCCACGCCAACGCGCTCGATCTGCTGATGTCCTCGCGCCGCGTCTCCAGCGAGGAAGCCCTGCGCATCGGCCTCGTCAACCGGCTCTATCCGCCGGATCAGCTGCGCGAGCAGACCTACGCCTACGCCCGCGACCTTGCCGATTTCGTCTCGCCCAGCGCGATCTCGGTGATCAAGCGCCAGCTCTACGATGTGCCGTTCCAGACGCTCGCGGAAGCCACCATCGACGCCAACCGGGAAATGCAGATCGCGCTCAAGGGCAGCGATTTCAAAGAGGGCGTGGCGAGTTTCATGGAGAAGCGTCCGCCGCGGTTTACGGGGAGGTGAGGGGGTTGTGTGCTTGTGGAACCAGCCCGCCGTCGCCCTTCGGGCTATGGCGCGGCAGCCTTCGCTAGCTTCGCTACGATAGGCCACGGCGTGGCTTGCCGAGCCGTAGCTTGCGAAGCAAGCGAAGGCTGGTGGAGCCAGGCGGGATCGAACCGCCGACCTCGTCATTGCGAACGACGCGCTCTCCCAGCTGAGCTATGGCCCCGTCGCGGCCGCCCAAACTGAGAACAGGCGACCGACAATCGGCGCCATTTACAGTCCGGCCCAAGGTCAAGTCAAGAACGGTTAAAGCGCCGATTCCGGGGTCTTTTTGATGGGAACTTCCCTTGTTTGCGGGGGGATGAACCGATATCTAGCAGGTTACCCCACCTGCGAGCCCCCTCCATCATGCGCGCTGTCCTCGACATCATCTCCATCGTCCTCGACCTCTATATCTGGCTCTTGATCGCCTCCGCCATCCTGTCCTGGCTGATCGCCTTCAATGTCGTGAACACGCGCAACCAGTTCGTCGCGGCCGTGGCCGAATTCCTGTACCGGATCACCGAGCCGGTGCTGGCGCCGATACGCCGGATGCTGCCCAGTCTGGGCGGCCTCGATATCTCGCCGATCATCCTGATCCTGATCATCATGTTCATCCAGCGCGTGATCGCCTACTACATCTATCCCAACGTCATCTGATCGAGGGCATCACTGATCGATGGATCCTTGGCGTTACTCCACCGAGGGCATCAGCGTGGCGCTACGGGTCACCCCGCGCGGCGGCCGCGACGACATCGACGGGATTGAGACGCTCGCCAACGGGCGTTCCGTGGTCAAGATTCGCGTGCGCGTCATCGCCGAGGGCGGCGAGGCCAACCGCGCGGTCATGGAACTGATGGCAAAGGCGCTCGGCGTGCCCAAGGCCAGGGTCAAGATCCTGTCCGGCACGACATCGCGCCTCAAGCAGGTCGCCATTGGCGGCGACCCCAAATCGCTCGGCGATACCTTGCGCAGGCTGACTGCAGCCAAACCGGATACGAAGGATTGAGATGACCGCCCGCATCATCGATGGAAAGATCATTGCAGCAGAGCTCCGCGGCCGCGTTGCCGGCGAGGTCGCACGGATCAAGGCCGCGCATCAGTTAATTCCGGGGCTCGCGGTGGTGTTGGTCGGCAGCGACCCGGCGAGCCAGGTCTATGTCCGCAGCAAGCACAAGCAGACCCAGGAAGCCGGCATGGCGTCGTTCGAGCACGTGCTGCCCGAAGACGTCGCGCAGGCGGACTTGCTGGCGTTGATCGCGCAACTCAATCGCGATCCCGCAGTGCATGGCATTCTCGTGCAACTGCCGCTGCCGAAATCGCTGCATACCGAAACCGTCATCAATGCGATCGATCCCGCCAAGGATGTCGACGGGCTGCATCCGAACAATGCCGGGCGCCTGGCCGGCGGCTTTGCCGCGCTGTCGCCGTGCACGCCGCTCGGCTGCATTATTCTCACCAAGAGCGTGCATGCCTCGCTCGAGGGCATGAACGCCATCGTGATCGGCCGCTCCAACCTGGTCGGCCGTCCCCTGGTGCAATTGCTGCTCAATGAAAACGCGACGGTGACGATCGCGCATTCGCGCTCGCGCGATCTGGCGCAATTATGCGCCCGCGCCGATCTGGTCTATGCGGCCGTCGGCAAGCCGGAAATGGTGCGCGGCGACTGGATCAAGCCGGGCGCTACCGTGATCGACGTCGGCATCAACCGCCTGCCGGCCGCCGACGGCAAAACGCGCCTGGTCGGCGACGTCGCCTATGCCGAAGCGCTCAACGTCGCCGGTGCGATCACGCCGGTGCCCGGCGGCGTCGGGCAAATGACGGTGGCGTGCCTGCTGGTGAACACGCTGCGCGCGGCGTGCGCGATACACGGGCTGCCGAAGCCGGCGGTGTGAGGCGAGGCGCAGATCTCTCCGTCGTCATTGCGAGCCAACGGGTCGCGCGAATGCGCGCCCGATGACAGGCTCCGCGAAGCGATCCATAGCGTGGCAAAACGGATAGTCGGATTGCTTCGTCGCAAGTGCTCCTCGCAATGACGGAGGTGAGAGCTTGGGCTATCCCGCCGCGTTCTCGATCAGCCGCCGATAAAACCGGATCATGTCGGCATAGCCGTCCAGGCTGAGGCGTTCGTTGGTGCCGTGGAAGCGCTTCAGATCGTCGGTATTGGCGCGCACCGGCGAGAAGCGGAAAATCTTGTCGGTGATCCCGGCAAAGTGGCGCGAATCGGTCGCGCCCACCATCAGTCCGGGCGCCACGATGACATCAGGAAAAACCTCGCGGATGGTACGGTTGAGCATCTGGAACGACGGGCTCGCGGTACCCGTCACCGGTGGCGGATCGGTATTGCCGGGGAACGGTTTGATCGAAATGCGATCGTTGCGGATCGTGCTGCGCACATGGTCGGTGACGCTCGCTTGGGTGTCGCCCGGGATCATGCGGAAGTTGACGACGGCCTCGGCGTTGCCGGGCAGCACGTTGTCCTTGTCGCCGGCATTGAAAATCGTCAGCGCCGTGGTGGTGCGGATCGTCGCCTCGCTCGGGCCGTTCTTCTCGAACTCGCGCAGCAACAGCGGCTTGAACAGCCACAGGTTCGACAGCACCACGCGGTTGAAGCCGTTCATCTCCGGCGCCAGCGTGTCGAACATTTCGGCGACCGTGCCGCGGATATGCATCGGCAGGCGGTTGTCTTCGAGCCGCGCCAGCGCCGCGCTCAGCATGCCGATCGCGGTGTCGCGCGGCGGCATCGAGGAATGGCCGGGCGTTGCCTGCACGTTCAAGACCAGCGAGGCGTAGCCCTTTTCGGCAACGCCGATCAGAGCCGCTGATTTGTCGAGGCCCTTGATCATGCCTTCGGTGATCAGGAGGCCCTCGTCGACGACGAAATCGAGGCGGACGCCGCGTGAGGCCAATAGCGCCGCGATGGCCTTGGCGCCCGCGGTGCCGGCAGTTTCCTCGTCGTGGCCAAAGGCAAAGTAGATCGTTCGCTTCGGCCGGAAGCCGCCCTTGGTCATCGTCTCGGCGGCCTCCAGCATCGAATAGAGGTTGCCCTTGTCATCCCAGGAGCCGCGGCCCCAGATGAAACCATCGGCAATGACGCCATCGAAAGGCGGCTGCTGCCAGTCCTTCTCGGTGCCGGGCGCAACCGGCACCACATCCTGATGCGCGAGCAGCGCGATCGGCGGCAGCTTTGGATCGGAGCCCTCCCAGGTGTAGAGCAAGCTGTACTGGCCGACGATCTCGCGCTTCGCCACGGCGTGGAACGCCGGAAAGCTCTTCTCGATATGCGCCTGCATGCCGCGCAAGGCCTCGGCGTGCTGGTCGGGCTTTTCGTGGCTCGAAATGGTGCGAAAGCGGATCGCCTCGCTGAGGCGCGCCGCAACGGCTTGCGCGTCAACCGCAACGCGCGGGATGGCCGCGACCTGAATTTGCCGCGAACTATGCGTGATAACGTTGAACGCCAGCACGCCGGCGAGAATCACGATAGCAGCGATCAGGAGCAGCGCGAGGTTGCGGATAATTCTGACCAGCCGTCGCATGGGTCTCTCCGTCATGGCCGGGCATAGCCTTCTGAAGGACGGCGTCGCTTCCGCTCGCCATAGCCGTCTGCAGGACGGCGTCGCTTCCGCTCGCCTATGTCCCGGCCATCCACGCCCTTCTTTCTGCGCGTGACCAAAGACGTGGATGCCCGGCACAAGGCCGGGCATGACGAGATCTATCACAAAGAATTGGTCCCGGGGCGCTAACCGCCTACTTCTTCCCCTGCGCCCGTTCAATGCCTTCGATGATCAGCCTTTGGGCGTCGTTGGCATCGCCCCAGCGCAGCACCTTGACCCATTTGCCTGGTTCGAGATCCTTGTAGTGCTCGAAGAAGTGCTGGATCTGCTGCAGCGTGATGTCGGGAAGGTCGTTGTAGTTCTTCACCTTGTCATAGCGCTGCGTCAGTTTCGATGTCGGCACCGCGATGATCTTCTCGTCGCCGCCGGCCTCGTCTTCCATCAAGAGCACGCCGACCGGCCGCACGCTCATGACGGCGCCCGGCACGATCGCGCGAGTATTGGCGACCAGCACATCGCAGGGATCGCCGTCGCCCGACAGCGTGTGCGGGATGAAGCCGTAATTGCCGGGATAGCGCATCGCCGTATAGAGGAAGCGGTCGACGACCAGCGTGCCGGCCTCCTTGTCCATTTCATATTTGATCGGCTCGCCTCCGACCGGCACTTCGATGATGACGTTGACGTCATGCGGCGGATTCTTACCGGTTGAAATGGCGTCAATGCGCATGGAGGGCTCCGTGGTTGCTTGGCGCAGTCGTGCTTCGACTGGCTGGATGGTCATGCCTGGCAAATGCGCCAAGCGCGTGTTCCGCGCTGGATCCCCGGCGTATCCATCGCAGGCAGGCGGCTATTAGAAATGATGGGAGGCTAGGTCAAGCCATACCGAAGGCGCGAGTCGCGCTTTCGTCTGATATGACGATCAGCCCAAAAAATTGGCGTTTCAGGCTTGGCTCAGTTGGTCCAGGCGAAGGCGACCTTGTCGAGCGATTTGGGCCCGAACTTCTCTGACGAGCGGGCGACCATGCGTCCGCCCAGCGCGCGATAGAACTCCGTCGCGGGATCGTTGTCGGACAGCGCCCAGATCACCATGCTCTTGAGGCCGCTCTGCAAGAGATCGCGGCGGGCGGAGGTGAAGAGGCGGCGGCCGAAGCCGAGACCCTGGAATTCCGGACGCAGATAGAGCTCGTAGATTTCGCCTTCGAAATGCAGGCTGCGGGCGCGGTTGCGGCCGTAGTTGGCATATCCCGCGACCTTGTCGCCGAACACCAGCACGCTGACGCGGCTGCCCTTGCGGATCGCACTGTCCCACCATTGCGGGCCGCGGCGGTTGATCAGCTTTTCAAGTTCGGCGCCGGGAATGATGCCCTGATAGGCCGAGCGCCAGGCTTCGTCATGGGTGGACGCCACCGCGGCTGCATCCGCAGCTTTGGCCGGCCGAACCTCGATCAGGGTTGTGCTCATGGACCCAATCAAAGCAAGTCGGCGCGTTGTCTTCAAGGTCCATCGTTAATTATCGGTTAACCTGTGGATTTTCTGCATCAGTTTCCGGTCCGGTTGTACCGAAAAAGGACAAGAGGCTGACATTATCGGCATTTCGCTGATCCAGGGCCGGGCTAACCATGCCCAGAATGATATCCGGGAACGTCTCCAGGAATTCGGGCACGGAAAAATGCGCTGGATTTGATTCGCCGCCGGTATTCTGTTGTCGAATTCGGATTCCCCATCCTTCGGCTGCGTCAGGCCAATTCATGCATCCGGTTAAAGTGTTAATCGCAGTGGTTGTGCTTGCTGCGCTCGGTGTGAAGCCCGGTGCGGCTCAGCAAAACCTCGGCGCGCAAGGCGCGGAAGGCGAACCTAACCGCCTGCAGCAATGGCTGGTGCCGTCCCCTGACTTCGGCCCTCCGTCGCATGCGCTGTTGTTTCGTCCACCGGGCGTCGGTCCGTTTCCGCTCGCGCTGATTGCGCATGCCACCACCCAAAACGTATTGCGTCGCGCGCAAATGCCGCAGCCGGAATACCGTGCGCTGGCGGCCTGGCTGGTGGCGCGCGGCTTTGCCGTGCTGGTGCCGGAGCGTCCGGGCCATGGCGCCACGGGCGGCAAATATCTCGAAGACCAGGGCGGCTGCGACGAGGCTGATTACGCCAGGTCAGGCCGCGCCACCGCTGATGTCATCGCGGCGGCAATGGGCTTCGTGCGCAAGCAACCCTTCATCCGGTCAAACGGAATGATCGTGATCGGGCACTCGGCCGGCGGCTGGGGCGCGCTGGCGCTGGCCAGTGAAGATCCGAAGGACATCTCCGCGATCATCGCCTTTGCGCCCGGACGCGGCGGCCGCGCCAATGATTTTCCGGGTCAGGTCTGCGCGCCGCACACCCTGATGGCCGCCGCACGGGAATTCGGCAAGACCGCGCGCGTGCCCGTCACATGGCTGGTGGCGGCCAATGACAGCTACTTCTCGCCTGTTCTGTCGCGGCAACTGGCGGACGCGTTCCGCAACGCCGGCGGCAAGGTCGATTTCCGCGTGCTCGGGGCCTATGGCAGTGAAGGGCACTGGCTGCCGGAAACCGAAGCTGGTGTAACAAGCGCTACCAGTGAACTCGATCGCGCCTTGAAGCTGCGCGCGCAAAGCCCGGCCAAGAAACGATGACGCAACGATGACGCTGTATTTCGCGATCAAATATCTGCACATGCTTGGCGCCATCGTCATTCTCGGCACCGGCAGCGGCATCGCATTTTTCATGCTGATGGCGCATCGCAGCGGTGATGCTTCCTTCATCGCCCGCACCGGGTCGACGGTGGTGATTGCCGACATGCTGTTCACGCTGACGGCGGTGCTGCTGCAGCCCGTTACCGGCGGTCTCTTGATGATGCTGTCATCGACGGGATTTGGCGAACTCTGGATTTGGGCCTCGCTCGGGCTGTATGCGGTGGCGGGGCTGTTCTGGGTGCCGGTGATCTTCATGCAGATCGAGATGCGCGATCTGGCGCGCGTCGCCGCGGCTGCGAATGCGGCGCTGCCGCCGCGCTATTTCGCGCTGTTCCGGCGCTGGTTTCTGTTCGGTATTCCAGGCTTTGGTTCGGTCATGGCGATCCTGTGGCTGATGATCGCTAAGCCGGTCTAGGTGGGTATATGCACGCGGAAAATTCATTGCGCAAAATCCTCGTCCTGGGCGCTTCCGGCCTGATCGGCAGGTACATCACCGATGATCTGCGATTGCAGGGCTTTGGGGCGGTCGGGGTCGCGCGGCATTTCGAACCGTCACAAAAGACTGGCGCTTCCGACCTTGAGCTTCCGATTATGTCGATGGACGCAGCCTCGCTGGCGCGGCTGATCCGCGAGCGCGAGATCGATGTCGTGGTCAATTGCCTCGGCGTGCTACAGGACGGCCCCGGCAGCGACACCCGCGCGGTGCATCGCGATTTCGTCGAACGGCTGCTGGCGGCGATCCGCGACAGCCGCCGCGCGGTGCGCTTCGTTCACATCTCGATCCCCGGCACCGCCGATGACGACCGCACCGCCTTTAGCACGACCAAGCGCGAGGCAGAGCGGCTGATCGCGGCCTCCGGTATTCCCTACGCAATCCTGCGGCCGGGCTTTGTCGTGGCGCCTTCGGCCTATGGCGGCAGCGCGATGTTGCGCGCGCTGGCGGCATTCCCGCTGCAATTGCCCGGCGATGAATCGGCGACTCCGTTCCAGCCGGTGGCGGTCGAGGATGTTTCCGCGACCATCGCCTGGCTCGCCGCCCGCGACATCGGCGATCCCGCGGCAAACGCCGTGACCTGGGACCTGATGCAACCGCAACCGATCACGCTTGGCAATGTCATCGATCAATTCCGCTGGTCGCTCGGCACCTCCCGCATGCCGCGGATCACGCTTCCCGGTTTTCTGCTCAATCTCGGCGCCAAATCAGGCGATCTCGCCAATAAACTTGGCTGGATGCCGCCGATGCGCTCCACGGCGATCGCCGAACTGCGCCGCGGCGTCACCGGCGATCCCGCAAGCTGGATGGCGGCGACCGGCATCGTGCCGAAGACGCTGGCGCAGGCGGTGGGCGGGCATGCCGCCACCATCCAGGACAAATGGTTCGCGCGGCTGTTCCTGGTCAAGGCGCTCGTGATCGCCAGCCTTGCGGTGTTCTGGATCGTGTCGGGCTTCATCTCGCTGGTGATCTCGTTTGCCGCCGCCGCCGATATTTTGCGGGCGCACGGCTTTCCGTCATGGCTGGTCGCGCCGATGACTGCTATCACCAGCCTGATGGATATGAGCATCGGGGTGTTAATCGCCTTCCGTCGCACCGCCGCGGTCGGACTGGTCGCCGGCATCGTCGTCGCGCTGGGCTACATGGTCGGCGCGGCGATCCTGACGCCGGATCTCTGGATCGAGCCGCTCGGCGCGCTGGTCAAGACGGGGCCGGCGATCGTGCTGATGTTCGTGGGGCTGCTCACTTTGGACAACAGATGACGGCATGGCCGGACGATGACGTGATCCTCTACGACGGCGTCTGCATCTTCTGCTCGCGCTGGGTCCGCTTCGTCGCCACGCGAGACGTCGAGCGTCGCTTTCGCTTCACGCCGATCCAGTCCGGCTACGGCACGCGTCTGGCGCAGGCGTTCGGCATCAACCCCGACGATCCCGATACCAACGCCGTCGTTCACGGCGGCGTCGCATATTTCAAGTCCGACGCGGCGCTGACGGTGCTCGGCGCGCTGCCGGGCTGGGGCTGGATGCGCGCGCTGTTTGCGGTGCCGAAGCCGCTGCGCGACGGCGTCTACAGCCTTGTCGCGCGCAACCGCTACCGGATTTTCGGCAAGTATGAGCAGTGTTTTGTGCCCGATGCCGATATGCGCGCGCGGGTGATGGAGTAGATTCACGCCGAACCGTCATTGCGAGCGAAGCGAAGCAATCCATGTCACCGCTTGGGGAATCGATTGCGTCGTCGCTATCGCTCCCTTGCGCAAACGCTTCGCGCTTGTCGCAGGCAATGACGGGATTGAGGGCTATTGCTTCGCCAGCAAAGCCAACACTTCCCCCGCCGCGCGCTCCCCCGAATCCCGTGCCCCATGCGCGGTCGAGAAAAACCCCGGCGAGGTCGCCTCTCCGGCAAAGAACAAGCGTCCATCCACGGGCGCTGCCAGCACCGCGCGGTCGCCGGCGTGGCCGGGTAGAGCGTGGGAATACGAGCCGCGCGAGAACGGCTCGTGGGCCCAGCGCGATTCCGCGAGCGGCTTCAGCTTGCGGCGGAAGTCGTTGCCGAGGAAGCCTGCAATCTCGCTGATGCTTTCGGCGGCCAGTGCGCCGGGGCCGGCATCTTCCAGCGATCGCGCAAAGCGGCCGCCGAAAAAGCCTTCGATGCAGGGCTGGCCGAACGGGCGCAGATGATAGGTGCCCATCGCGGTGCGCATGGTGGCGCCGCGCAGGCTGCCATCCTTCGGCAGCGCGTCGCCATCGCTAAGTGCCAGCATCACCTTGTCGGCGAGACCAAGCGGCAGGCCGCGTGCGGCGTCGAGCTTTGCCGGCAGGGCCGGGTGAAAGCGGATGGCTTCATCCGCAATCAGGTTGGTCGGGACGGTGATGATCACCCTGTCAGCGATCAGCGTGCCCCGCGACGTCTCGACGCGAATGCGCTTTCCCGAATGGTCGATCAGCGTCACCGCGCAGTTGAGCGCGAGCGGCATCGAGGCACCGTAGGCCGCGACCAGGGCGCCATAGCCGCGACGGACGCGCCAGTTGATCTCGGTGTCTTCATAGGCATCCATGTCCAGGATCGAGACCTGATCCAGTTCGCAGCCGTTGACGTAGGTCGAGATCGCGTCGATCATCGGGTTCCAGCGATTGCCGGGCTCGAGATAGAGGCTCGCGGCGACATCGCGGCCGCTCTGCCCGGCCAGTTCTGCGGCTTCCTCGGCGCGGTCATAGAAGGCATCGAGCGCCCTCAGGAATTCCGTCCGCTGCTCAACCGGAAACGCCTTGTTGTGGGCCTGCTCGCGCCAGGGCGGGCGGTTCCTGTCGATTTCGAACTTCAGTTGCTCGGCGATCGGGACGAATGAATTTTCATCCGCCGAATGCAACCAGCCGCATCCGAGGTCGAAGGTGATCTCGGGCGAGGCCGCTATCGTATGGGCACGGCCGCCGACGCGGTCGCGCGCTTCCAGCACGACACAGGAGAGACCGGATTGTTTCAGCGCATGCGCGGCGCCGAGGCCAGCAGCGCCGGCGCCGATGATGGCAACATCGACTTCGGAGGGGAGGGTCGTCATGTCAGAGCCTCTAGCACGTTCGCCAGAGGGCCTGAAGCCGGTCCGCAGAGGGCTCCCGGTCACGGCGGGCAGGGGAGGGATGCGGTTTTCGCATCGATTGGCCGAACTCGATCATTGCCGGCTGGCAGTGCGACATCTTTGCGAAAAAGAGCAGCTTGTTTCTCTCCCTGTAGTTGTATTGAATAGATCATTCTCCCTAACGTCATTTCAGATCCGGATTTCAGCCATGGCCGAATTCGACCCCGCTACCGCGCGGAAGAGAACCGCGATCCTTGTCGTTCACGGCATCGGCAGTCAGCGCGCGCTGGAAACGGTGCGCGGCGTCATACGGGGCGTCTGGCTGGACGAGAAAAACCCGGCCGACAAAGGCAAGCGGATCTGGACGCATCCGGAAAGGGACGGCTCCGACATCGACCTCGCGGTGATGACGACGAACACGGTGCCGGATTCGCCGGATGGCCGCCTGGTCGATTTCCACGAA
This sequence comes from Bradyrhizobium sp. AUGA SZCCT0158, assembly GCF_018130065.1. Taxonomy (GTDB): domain Bacteria; phylum Pseudomonadota; class Alphaproteobacteria; order Rhizobiales; family Xanthobacteraceae; genus Bradyrhizobium. Next base: position 217,542 of record NZ_JAFCME010000005.1, read on the forward strand.
TTATATTGGGCTCACCTGATGAGTGAGACCAAGGCCGTCGCAGTGCTGCTCTGGCTGTACGAACTGGTCCGGAAGGGACCGATCATGAAGCTCGGCATGAACGAGCTTTGGTGGGCAGCGGCTATTTTCCTGTGCCTGATGAATCTCTCCTTCGCGGTGCTGGTGTTGCAGGGGATTCTGCTGTTTTCGCGAAACGTTGCGCAGATCATGCTGGTCGCACCGTTCCTGCTGCTGGTGGCAAGCCTGCTGTTAGGCCTGCTCGTCGCCTTGAAATGGGGGGCTGTCCGGATCATCGGATTGCTCGCAATCGCGTTGGCCGGCGGGGCCGTTCTGATCGCGGTCTATGTCTGGATCGGGAGAAAATTTCCCGGCATTGCTGCGAGTGCAGGTAATCCCGGGATTCCCGATGGCGCCGAACTCTTCACGCAGATTGCGCTACCCACGTTGATTGCGCTGATCGCGACATTGCTGATCATGGGGCGACAGGGACTGCGGGCATTCTGGCGAGCCATCTTCATTTCCGTGGTCCTGTTCGGCATTTTCATTGTTGCCGATCGGTACTGGCATCCGGAAAGCGAATTTGTCCTGACCGTGATCAAGGCATGGTTGTGGGCGCTGAACTCGCCGTGGAGCGTCGCGGCGGCGTCGGCCGTGATCGGGCTCTATTTGATCATCAATGCCGCATTCCTGCAGCCGTATCTCGGCGATGCCGCGCGCTACTTCCGCAATTCACCGGCCAATGTGGCGGTGCGCCGGGCGATCAGGAAAGAGGCCGTGGATCGGCTCGCAAACCTCCACGCGTCCGGCCAGTACGATCGCATCGTCGTCGTCGCGCACAGCCTTGGTACCGTCGTCGCCTACGACATGCAGCGCGCCTATTTCAGCCGGGTCTGCAATGAGTTGCCGCCTGTCGAAGAGCTGGGCACGGATTTTGACGCCATCGATAGCGCCAAATGGCAGCCGGAAGACGCCAAGGCAACGATCGAGGACAAGAAGGCGTTGCGGATCAAGGCGCGCGCCACGATCGCCAGCATCGCCGCTGCCGCGGCGAAGCCGACGCCCCAGCAGCAAAAGCCCAATCCCTTGCAACCCAAGAGCTGGCTGGTGACCGACTTCGTCACCCTGGGAAGCGCGCTGACCCACGCCTACTTCCTGATGTGCCTGGGCAAGACCGCGGCGGATCTGAAAGCCGAGGGAAGGCTGAATACCGAGCAGGATCTGAAGGATGATTTCGCCCGGCGCGTCGGGGAAAGAGAGTTTCCGACCTGCCCGCCGAAACGGCTCGATCGCGACGGCTTGCTGACCTTCACCAATCCGAAGACGCACAGGAAGCAAATTCACAACGGCGCGTTGTTCGGATTGACCCGGTGGAGCAACATCTATTTTCCCCGGCGTCAGCTGTTCTGGGGAGACGCCATCGGCGGCGCGCTATCGCCGATCTTCGGCTATCACATCGTCGATCTCGCGGTCTCCACCAAAAACGCGGGGGGTGACGACTTCTTCACCCACACCGCCTATTGGGACGTGCGCCGTGCGCCCGACACCTGTCAGGCGCCGCATATCGTCACGCTGCGCAAGGCCATCGATCTGGCCGATACCGGCGCCGCCATCGACCTGGTCGACGAAGGCGACGATCCCACCGCGCACGACGGGATCTGACGCAGTCGTTTAGGCGGGCGGTGCTTAGGCCACCGCCTCCTTGGCCTTTTCCGCGCGCTTGCGGTCGTTGGCGTCGAGGAACTTCTTGCGCAGGCGGATCGACTTCGGTGTCACTTCCACCAGCTCGTCGTCCTCGATATAGGCCAGCGCCTTTTCAAGCGTCATGCGGATCGGCGGGGTCAGGCGCACCGCTTCATCCTTTGAGGTGGTGCGGATGTTGGTGAGCTGCTTGCCCTTGAGCACGTTGATCTCGAGGTCGTTGTCGCGGGTGTGCTCGCCGACGATCATGCCCTTGTAGACCTTCCAGCCCGGCTCGATCATCATCGGGCCGCGGTCTTCCAGCTTGAACATCGCGTAAGCCACCGCTTCGCCCTGGTCGTTGGAGATCAAGACGCCGTTGCGACGGCCCTGGATGTCGCCCTTGTAGTTGGCATAGCCGTGGAACAGGCGGTTCATGATCGCGGTGCCGCGGGTGTCGGTGAGCAGTTCGCCCTGATAGCCGATCAGGCCGCGGGTCGGCGCGTAGAACACCAGCCGCAGGCGGTTGCCGCCGGAGGGACGCATCTCGATCATCTCGGACTTGCGCTCGCTCATCTTCTGCACGACGACGCCGGAATGCTCCTCGTCGACGTCGATCACGACTTCCTCGATCGGCTCCTGCCAGTCACCGGTGGTTTCGTCCTTCTTCAGCACCACGCGGGGGCGCGACACCGAAAGCTCAAAGCCTTCGCGACGCATGGTCTCGATCAGGATCGCGAGCTGCAATTCGCCGCGGCCGGAAACTTCCATCGCATCCTTGTCGGTGGCTTCCACCACGCGCAGCGCGACATTGCCTTCGGCTTCGCGCAGCAGGCGGTCGCGGATCATGCGGCTGGTCACCTTGTCGCCTTCGGTGCCGGCAAGCGGTGAGTTGTTGACGATGAACGACATCGACACGGTCGGCGGATCGATCGGCTGCGCCACCAGCGGGGTTTCAACGGACGGATCGCAGAAGGTATCGGCGACGGTGCCCTTGGTGAGGCCGGCGATGGCGACGATGTCGCCCGCTTCGGCTTCCTCGAGCGGCGTCCGCTCGATGCCGCGGAAGGCGAGGATCTTCGTGATACGCCCGCTTTCGATCTGCTTGCCGTCGGCACCGAGCACCTTAACGGCCTGGTTCGGCTTGATCGAACCCGAGGTGATGCGGCCGGTGATGATGCGGCCGAGATAGGGATTGGCTTCGAGGATGGTGCCGATCATCCGGAACGGGCCTTCTTCGACCGTCGGCGGCGCGACATGGCGCAGGATCAGGTCGAACAGTGGCTGCATGCCGGCTTCGTGCGAGGCTTCCGGGCTGTCGCCCATCCAGCCCTGCTTGGCTGATCCATAAAGAATCGGGAAGTCGAGCTGCTCTTCGGAGGCGTCGAGCGCGGCGAACAGGTCGAACACTTCGTTGATGACTTCGGTCGGGCGCGCGTCGGGACGGTCGACCTTGTTGATGACGACGATCGGCTTCAGGCCGACCTTCAGCGCCTTGGAGACCACGAACTTGGTCTGGGGCAGCGGGCCCTCCGCGGCGTCGACCAGCACCAGCGCGCCGTCCACCATGTTCAGGATGCGCTCGACCTCGCCGCCGAAATCGGCGTGGCCGGGAGTGTCGACAATGTTGATGCGGGTGTCTTTCCACTGCACCGAGGCGGCCTTGGCCAGAATGGTGATGCCGCGCTCGCGCTCCAGGTCGTTGGAATCCATCGCGCGTTCGACCACGCGCTGGTTGTCACGGTAGGTACCAGATTGCTGCAGCAGCTTGTCGACCAGCGTGGTTTTGCCGTGGTCGACGTGGGCGATGATGGCGACGTTACGAAGGTTCATGGCTCTTCTTCTGGTCGTGCAATGGCTGGAGCGCGATCTCGCCGGAAAACCGGGACCCACTTTTCCGGATCGTGCTCAAAACCTGAAATGCGAAAGGGGCAACGGCCTCGACCTTGGCCCCAAAAAGGAAGCCCGGCCAAAAGGACCGGGCACACCTTACGCGTTGCGGCGCAATATAGTCAGAAAACGCCAAAAAACAATGATTTGTTTGGCATTTGGTTAGCCGATTTTCGCCCGATTGCCCGCCTAATTGCCCTTTTCGGGGTCCGGATAGACCCCCCGCAAAACCTCCTCGAAATGGTCCTTCACCGCGTCATTGCAGAGGCAGGACCGGATTCGCAGCGCATCGGCGTTGCGGACCAGGATCGAACCGCGACGGGTCTCCAGCATGCCCTCGGCCTTGAAGGTCTGGATCACCCGGCTGGTGTAGCTGCGGCCAACGCCGAGCAGGGTCGCCAACTGCTCATGGGTCAGCGGCACCACTTCGTCGCCGTCGGTGCGTTCCATCGCCGAAATGATCCATTTCGCCGTGCGCTGCTCGATCGAGTGGATCGCGTTGCAGGCCGTGGACTGGAAGATCTGGGCCAGCATGCAGTCGGCGTAGCGGGCGAAGATGTTGCTGAGCGTCGCCGATTGCCTCTTGGCGGCCTCGAGCTTTCCGACCGGCAGCCGCACGAACGGCCCGGCGAACTTGACCATGATGCGGGTATAGGCCGGCAAATAACCCTGGCTGACGATGCCGCCGACCGCGCCTTCGCGGCCGATCAGGATGGTCTCGACATCGCGGCCATCCTCATTGGGGACCAGGTAGGAGACGAGGCTCGGACCGCAGGGGAAGTGCACGATCTCGACGTCATCGCCGGGGCTGTAGAGCACTTCGCCGGCACTGGCATCGACCTCGGCAAGGTTCGGCGCGACCAGGGCGAAATCGGCCGCGTTCAGACGACGCAGCAAATTGTTGAACGGCCGTGCGCCGGCCGGCTCCTCGCGTCGCGCCTGCATCCAAGGTTCCTCTGTTCCCCAAGCGCACAATAACGATGCTGTGTGCGTTTTTATGTGCACTAGTGAACAGACAGCATAACGACGGTGTGATGGTTTCAGTTCCGGAACCGATGGCCGCGCTTCAAGGCGTCGTCGGACCTCCTTCCGGGGCTTCGGCCCGGCAATCGGACAAAAAATAGTGAACCTGGGACAGACGAGTACAATGCAACCCGTCGCCGACGGCATGCCCAATGACGTCCTGATCGTCGAGGACGACCCAATCATCGCACTCGATTTCGAGGACACGCTTCTTGGTTTTGGCGTAAAGGCCGTGCGTACGGCTCAAACCGTGGCCAGGGCCCTCGCCATGATCGCCGAACGGCCGCCGGATTTTGCCCTGCTCGATGTCAGCCTGATTCGTGAAAAGAGTTTTGCGGTTGCCGAACAGCTGGACGCGCTGAAAATTCCTTATGTCTTCGTCACCGGCTATGGCGTCGACGCCAGGCTCCCGGCGGCGTTCGCAAACACGCCCCGGCTGGCGAAGCCTTATTCGACCGAGGCGTTGCTCGCGTTGCTGAACGTCAGGCGCTGAGACGCCAACCAGCGCGTCTGATTTATCGGCGGTGGATGCGTCCGCTTCCGGGCCGCCTGAATGGTTCACCCGGGAGCCGGTTCTGACTGGATCAGAACCGGCCCCGGCTTTTTGTTTTGACGCGTTTTCTACCGCAGATAAGTCTACGCAATCCGCGCAAAGCTTGATTGCGATGCGAACCGATTCCCGCTTCGCTCGAAAACGCTACGTACGCTGCGGATCGAGCGTCGTCGACCAGAGTGCGACGTCGGCGCGATCGCGCAAGGTCACGATCATCTGCCCGGTCGCGCCATCGATCTTGACGTGGCCGAAGAACTGCATGCCGGCCGACGGCGGCAGGTTCTGCTTGTCCGGCCCCGGCGCCTTGATGAACTTCACCTCGGGCCCAAACGTGTTGTCGAGTTCGTTCGGCCCGAACGTGCCGGCATGCAGCGGGCCGGCGACGAATTCCCAGAACGGATCGAACTCCTGGAACTGCGCCTTGTCCGGGTTGTAGTAATGCGCCGCGGCGTAGTGCACGTCAGCCGTCAGCCACACCGTGTTGACGACGCCTGATGTCTTGATGAAGCGCAGGATATCGGCAATCTCGAGTTCACGGCCGCGCGGCGGGCCGTCGCCTTGCGCGAACGCTTCCGAGCCCTTTTTGTTGGCCGCATCGTCATAGACGATGATGCTGAGCGGCATGTCGGAGGCGATCACCTTCCAGGTCGCGCGCGAGTTCAACAGTCCGCGCTTCAGCCAGGCGAGTTGATCCGGTCCGAGGAAATAGCTTTCGGGCCCGTAGCTGGTTTGCAGGTTAGGCCCGTTGCCGGCGCGATAGCTGCGCTCGTCCAGCATGAAGACGTCGAGATGCGGGCCGTAATGCAGCGTGCGATAGAGCTGGCCCGGCTCCATAATGCTTTCCCGGATCGGATACATTTCGTGGAACGCGCGGCCGGCGCGGGCGGCGAGCAGGTTGATGTCGCGCTCCTTGTAGGAGGCCGGCAATTGCTTCGACGGCGACCAGTTGTTGGTGACCTCGTGGTCGTCCCATTGCACGAAGATCGGCACCTCGGCGTTGAAGGCGCGGACATGTTCGTCCATGAAATTGTATTTGTGGGCCGCGCGAAACTCGTCGAGCGTCTCGGCCACCTTGGCTTTTGCTTCGATGGTGACGTTCTTCCACACCCTGCCGTCGGGAAGCTTCACCTCGGACCTGATCGGGCCGTCGGCATAGACGGTGTCGCCGGAATGCAGCAGGAAATCCGGGCGGTGCTTGCGCATGGTGGCGAAGGTGAACATGCCGCCGTCGTCGGGGTTGATGCCCCAGCCCTGTCCCGCGACATCGCCGCCCCAGACGAAGCTGACATCGCGGCGATCGGCCGGCGCGGTGCGGAAGCGGCCGACAACGGCCTCGCTCGCGACGTCGATATGCGACAGATCGCGAAACCGCACGCGGTAGAAGATCTCTTGTCCCGCGGGCAGGTTTTCCAGCAGCATCTTGGCGGTGAAATCGCTTTCGGGCAGCGCTGCGATCGGCGGCAGCGCCCGCGCATTGGCAAACGACTCGGATGTCGCGACCTCGACCATCATTTGCGAAGGACGGTCGGCGCGCGCCCAGATAACGCCGCCATCGGCGCCGACGTCGCCGGATTGCACGCCATGGCTGATGACCGGCCGGTCGCCGGCGCGGCTGAGATAGGGCATCGCGATGACGCCAAATCCCGTCGCGGCGGAGGAGGAGAGAAATTTTCGACGAGAAATTCGTGTGGCCATGTCGGTGTCCCCGGTCCGCCCTGAGATAGCACAGGCAGACCTAGGAAAATTCCATGACCGCCGAATTACAGGACGGCCGAATTACAGGACTCCCGGCTCAGGCGCCGGCGGCCCGGAACTGCGCGCTGGCCCGTTGCAGGTTCTGCGGCATGCTCATCAGGAGCGCCTTGCGGTCGGCGACCGCGTTGTGGAACTGTTCGAGCGCGATGTTGAACGTGGTCAACGCGCCCTCCTCGACGGCGCCGTGTTCGAAACACTCCAGCATATGGCGCAGGATGCCGTCGGCCTCCGTCTGCATCTGGTCAAGCTCTTCCCCTGAATCGCAGCTGCGTGCCGCGGTGAGCAAATCGAGCAACCGGTCGCGCTGCGAATTGCTGGCAATGCGCTCGTCCTTCTTCAGGTAGCCCGCGAACCAGGCGCCGGCAGAGCCCATCGCCGAGAGCCCCATCAGGCCCCACCAGATGAAATCGCTATAGCGCTCGAAGAAGGTTTTTTCCTCGCCATCGACAAAGGCGGCCGCGCCGGGATGCGCCGGGATATTGGCATCCTTGTCGGTGTCCGGCGTCTCGATCTTGGCGGCGAGCGGAAATTCGTTCTTCAGCGTTTGCCTGATCGCAAACAGCTGCCGGGTAAAGATCGCGATGGTGGAGTCGGATACGCCCTTCCGCGCCACGATGTGATGCGAGAAGCTGATGGTCTTGACTTCCTCTTCCGGCTTGGCCGGCGCGCCGCCAAAGGTACCGGCGGGAATCTCGGAAGACTCGTAGGCCGGATGGTTTTGCGCAATCGCTTCCGCCGAATCGATCGCGAGGAAGGTCGGCGTGCCGCCGTCGCGCATCGAGGCTGCGATCGCATCGGACGTGATCTTGCTGTTGAGCGGGCCCGCCGCGAGATAGATATCCGCCTTCTGGTTCCGGATGGCGTCGACCGCCTCAGTGACCGGAAACTGGACGATGTCGACCTTCGCCGGATCGACGCCGTATTGCTGCAGGATCACCTTGAGCAAATTGACATTGGCCTCGGTGCGGCCGACGACGCCGACGCGATGTCCGGCGAGCTGCGTGATTTTCGTGATCGCGGGCGCGGCCTTCTTGCCCTTGGCCCTGGCTTTACTGGCGGGTGGCACCCAGAGGACCACGACGTTCTTGCGCAGCGTCGCCACAGCCTGCGCGTTTTTGGGCACGTCGAGGTCGCCCCGGATAATGGCGAGATCGGCCTTGCCGTCGCCGAGCAGCTTGGCGCTCGCCACGGCGCCGTCGGTCTGTGCCGGACGCAGCCGGATTTGACCGTGCGGCTGGTTGTTGAGGGCTTGCGTCAGTGCCTGAACCACCTTGAGGTCGTCGCTGTTGGCCGGGCCGACCGCGATCCGCAACGTCACCGGCCGCGTCGCAATGTGATAGCCGGCCGCCGCCACGCCGAGGATCGCCAGAACGCCGGCCAGCATCACGAATGCCAGCCGCCGGCGCGCCGAACGGGGCGAGGGGGGAGGCAGTGCTGCTTCGGCGGGATGAGAGCCGTCGGTCATCAATTCCTGAACAATCGTTTGAGGTTCGATCTTCGGTTGCCAACGTGCTTACACCGGGCATCCTACCAAATTCCTCGCCGGACCGTGGTTACATCTCCGTCATGGTTACCGGCACCCGAGCGGCCATTGGACGCGCCTTTCGGTCTAAATTTGGGCGGGGATCCCGCGGGGGCCCTTCGGTGTTAGGGTGAAGCTGGTGTCAAACGCGGGAGGCGAGCATGGCGGAACGGCTGTCGGCAGAAGCGCGGAAATCGGCGCTGGCGGAACTTTCCGGCTGGTCGGAGGCGCCCGGCCGCGAGGCGATCGCGCGAACCTTTACCTTCAAGGATTTCAACGAGGCCTTCGGGTTCATGTCCCGCGCGGCTTTGGTGGCCGAAAAGAACGACCATCACCCGGAATGGCGCAACGTCTACAAGACGGTCGAGGTGGTGCTGGCCACCCATGACGCCAATGGCGTCACCAAGCTGGACATCGAGCTTGCGGCCGCCATGAACGCCATAGCCAAACAGCTCGGCGTCTCCTGAGGCCGTCTTCGGCTTCTCCTGAGCGCCATCTTGGCGTCTCCTGAGCGCGCCAGCGTCTCCTGAGCGCCGGGTCTTGAAGTGATCTTCCAGCAGTGATCTTGCGGCGGCGGCTGGACATCCCCAATTCCTAGACAGACGTCCGCGGCGATCCGCCGCGCCTGTCTTGAGGGAGCGCCGTCATGGCAACGTCCGAACACAGCGTGGGTTTTGAACCGGCCGACCGGCTGGCGCAGGACCGCGAAAGCGTGCGCCGGCGCTTCTGGAGCAAGCTGAAGCGGGTGGTGGCGAAGCTTCCCTTCGCCGAGGACCTGCTCGCGGCTTACTATTGCGCGTTCGACAAGCAGACGCCGCGCCATGTGCAGGCGGCGCTGCTCGGCGCCATCGCCTATTTTGTTCTGCCGTTCGATTTCGTTTCCGACGTGCTGCCGGTGCTCGGCTTCACCGACGACGCCGCAGTCCTGGCCACCGCCATCCGCATGGTTGCCAGCTATATCACATCGGAGCACCGCGACGCCGCGCGCGCTGCGCTGAAGCGAGGTGTCGGGAACGACGACGAGGCGCAATAGGCCCGCGTCGACGTCCGCCACCGGGATCTTGCGGCGATCCCGATGACGTCCGAGGTTTCCTACTTCTGCGATCCGGAGCGAACTTGCGCGCGCGCGTTCCGCTCGGTTTCCCAGGCCTGGAACTGCTTGAACAGCGTCTCGCGATCGGCATCGGTCTTGATGTTCGCCGCGGTGGTTGGGCTCTGCTTCAGGAATTCATCGAACCGGGTACGTGCGACCGCTTCGACGTTGTGGGATTTCAGCCATTGCTCGGCGGCCGGCAGCCGCTGCCAATCGGGCAGTGGCGCCGACAGCGAGACTTCCCTCCACTTCGGATGGAAGGGCGGGTTCTGGAACGTCGGGAATTTTGTGAAGAACGCATCCACGAACTGCGACAGCTTGCGATAGCGCTCGGTGTTCGGCGCCCAGTTATAGGCCGCGAGCACCGCCGGCACCGCGATGGTGTCGACGCGATCGTCGCCCGAAATCAGGTTGGGATAGTCCTTCGACGACAGGCTGGCGGGCAGATAGTCCTTCTGCAGCGGCTTCTCGTAGTTCACCGTCACCAGATGGAAGCGGTCGTCCTTGAACGTGCTGACGGATTTGTACGGTTTGCCGCCGCACACGATCACGGCGTCGATTTCGCCGGCCTTCAATTTCTCCAGCGCGATGCGTTGCTCGACATAGACCACCTTTGGCTTCATCCCGAGCCGTTCGAACACGGTCAGCGCAGTCACGAACGTGCCGCCATTGGGAAGGTCGACGCTCACGGTCTTGCCTTCGAGGTCCCTTAAGCTGCGGACCGATTTCGACGCGATCACGTGCATCTCTTCATTGTAGAGCTTGGTCACGTAGGTGAACTGCTTCTTGATATCCTTCGCAAAGCCCTTGCGTTCGAGATAATCGAGCGTGTCGGAGCGGACGATGCCGAGATCGACACCCTGCAGGAACAGGATGTCCGCCACGCTCTGCACGGAACCGCGCCCGACGATGGGCAGTACGCGCAACTTGTTGCCATCGTCGAGCACGGAAGCGAGGTCGGCGCCGAACTGCACATAGGTGCCGCCGATCGTCCCCGACATCAGCGTCACCGTGTTCGAGTTGAGGCTCTGCTTGGTGGCGACAGAACCGAACTGGAAAATAGCCTTCAGGCTCTCGCTGACCTTGGCCGGGTCGTATTCGGTTTGCTGGGTTTGGGCTTGGGCCTGGGCCGTCAGGCCGCAAGCCATCATGATGGCAAATACTGCCATTCCAAACAGTCGTCGCATTTGTTGGTCCCCTGCGTGATGCCCGCTGATGCGTGATGCGTGATGCGTGTCGCGTGATGCGTGATGCGTGTCGCGTGATGCGCGGTCGTGAGTGATGCGTGCCGGTGATGACCGGTTCTGAAGATGCCTAGTTCTGGACCTGGCTGAGACGCCGCTTGGCGTCGGCCGAGCCGAGCTGGGCGGCCTTCTGGTACCAAAGCCGCGCCATCGCCGGATCGGGCGTGATGCTGCGCATGTCCTGCTTGCCCAGCACCTGCGGATCATAGGTCCCCGCCAGCATCAGCGCGGCGTCGGCCTCCTGCGCGTCTGCCGCACGCTCGAGCAGCAACCGGGCGGAGGTGATGTCGCCGATCGCGAGCAGGCCCTTCGCCCGCTTCAACAGCGCGGCCAGTTCATCCGCATCGATGCGCCGTGCCGCTGGTGCAGGTTCGGGGGCCGTCGGCTCGATCGCCACAACCTGGGTCTTGATGGCGCTCTGGTAGGCCGCGGTGATTTCGTCGCGTGACGGTGAAGCGGACGCCAGCGCGACGGGCTGGACACGCTGTACGGTTGCCGCTTCCGGCGTTGCCGGCGATGCTTCGGGACTAGCAGGCTGGGCCGCGACGCGCGGTGCCGGTGGCGCGGCGTCCTGTTGTTCGGTGCCTGACGGGGCGGGCGCTGCGCTGGCCAACGAAGCCTTGGCGTTGACGATGACCGCGCGCGTCGAATCGAAGGAAAGCAGCGCAAGAACGGCGGCCACGATGGACAACGCAAGCGCACCGGTCACGATGCGCGATGCGCGCGCTCGTCGTTTCTTGCCGCCAGCGAAGGAGTATTCGGGCGGTTCTTGATAGAAGGGCAGGTCCTGATAGCGCTCGTCCTGTCGGTGGCGGGCATCCTGCTGGCCGGCGAGAAAAAGCGGCACCGGGTCGTCTGCCAGGTGATCTTTCTGGACCAACGGGTCGGGCTTGCGTGCTTCTGACCGCAGAAATTGATGTGTCTCATACAATCCGGAATCACCGATCGCTTCGCCTAATCTTGCGAACGGATCCCCAGATTGAACGTGCCTTGTACTCTCCACCATGGTGATGCTTCCCCGCTACCAAAACGCAACGACGGGAGGCCGGCATCTGTTTCTTGTTGTTATCGGTGTCCGGGAACCCGTTTACTGGGCGGGCAATTCGCATGTCGAATGGGTTGAAAAAACGACGCCGGACCGCTCGAATCGGGAGACATTTTGTTTTGATTGCGGCGAATAGACGTGATTCAGAGATTTAAGATTGTATATCGTTAGCGCACAATCGCCTTGTATGAAGGCATTTTCAGCGTCGCCGCTCGGCAAGGCGCAGGCGCGCCAATTGCCAAAACGGGCCACGTTGTGCGCGGCCCGTTCGATTTTTTGCTGAACGATGATCGTTCAAAACAGAAGAGACGTTGAATGAAGCGCGACTGCTGTCGCGCAGCATCACGGATGCAGAATCACCTTGCCCATCGCCTTGCGGCCGGCGAGCACTTTCAGTGCTTCGGCGGTTTGCGCCAGCGGGAAGGTGCGGTCGACATGCGAGGAGATCTTGCCTTCCGCGGTCCACTTCACGAGCTTCTCCAGGTTGGCGCGGTTCTTCTCCGGGTTGAGCCGGGCCCAGGCGCCCCAGAACACGCCGCGGATATCGCAGCCCTTGAGCAGCGCCAGATTGAGCGGCATTTTCGGAATGTCGCCGGCGGCAAATCCGATCACCAGGAAGCGGCCTTCCCAGGCGATCGAGCGTAGCGAGGCCTCGGCATAGGTGCCGCCGACCGGATCGAAGATGATGTCGACGCCCTTGCCGCCGGTAAGGCGCCGCAAGCCTTCCTTGAGATCTTCCTTCCTGTAGTTCAGGCCAAGCTCGGCGCCGTGCGCTTTCGCAAATTCGAGTTTTTCATCCGACGAGGCGCAGGCAATCACCTTCAGGCCCATCAGCTTGCCGAGCTCGCAGGCCGCGAGGCCGGTGCCGCCGGCGGCGCCGAGCACGGCCATGGTTTCGCCGGGCTTGAGGCTGGCGCGATCTTCCAGCGCATGCAGCGCGGTGCCGTAGATGATGAAGATTCCGGCGGCGCGATCGAAGTCCAGATTGTCGGGAATCTTCACGATCGAGTTGGCCGGCAGCGCGATTTTTTCGCGCGCGCCATTATGGCCGCAGGAGGCCGCCACGCGGTCGCCGACCTTCAGATCGGTGACGCCACTGCCGACGCTTTCGATCACGCCCGCGACTTCGGCGGCCGGCGAGAACGGGAACGGCGGCTTGATCTGGTACTTGCCCTGGATCATCAGGATGTCGAAGAAATTCAGCGCCGCGGCTTTGATCGCGATCACCGCCTCGCCCGGTCCGGCGACGGGATCGGGCACATCGGCCAGTACGAGGTCGTCGGGCTGGCAATATTGCGAGCAGAGAATGGCTTTCATGGACACACCTGATGTTCGGACGCACAAGGAAAGGCTGAATGCTTCTTGCCGGATTTGACGCCGGGCTACAATCCGATTCGGTGCTTAGGACGCGCATAGCTATCCGCCCGTCATTGCGAGCGAAGCGAAGCAATCCATCGCGCCGCAAAATGAAAGAATGGATTGCTTCCGCCTTCGCTCAGGAGCTACGGCGGACAAGTCGTCGCTTACGCTCCCTTGCGCAAGCGCGTAGCGTTTGTTCGCAGGCAAGGATGGGGAAAACAGGGAGTGAAACAATGTTTGAAAAAGACCTGCTGGCGGGAAAGCGCATTCTGGTCACCGGTGGCGGATCTGGGCTTGGCGCCGCAATGGGGCGGCGCTTTATCGAGCTCGGGGCGGAACTCATCATCTGTGGCCGCCGGCTCGAATTGCTGGAGGCCACGGCAACCCAGATGCGCAGTGAGCTCAGTGGCAAGGTTTCCGTGGCGCGCTGTGATATCCGCGACGGCGGCGCGGTCGATGCGATGATGGATCAAATCTGGCGCGAGGCGCCGATCGACGTGCTGGTCAACAACGCTGCCGCGACTTTCCTCGCGCAGACCGAACATCTGTCGTTTCGCGCGGCGGACGCGATCCTGGGGCCGACGCTGCATGGCACGATGTATTGCACGCTCGCGGCCGGCAAGCGCTGGATCGAGGGCCGTCATAATGGCGTGGTGCTGAGCATCCTCTCGACCTCGACCATCACCGGCCGCGCCTTCACGGTGCCGTCGGCGATGGCGAAGTCCGCTATCCTGGCGATGACGAAGAGTCTGGCGGTGGAATGGGGGCCGAAGGGCGTTCGCACGGTCGCGATTGCGCCCGGTGCGTTTCCGACGCCGGGTGCGTCGGGCCAGCTCCGCCCCGAGGGCCGCGGCGAGAGCTGGGCGCACCGCAATCCGCTCGGCCGCGCCGGCGAGCACAGCGAACTCGCCAATTTGGCGAGCTTCCTGATTTCCGACCAGGCCGGCTACATCAATGGCGAGATGGTGGTGCAGGATGGCGGCTCGCATTTGCGCAGTTCCGGCGCCGAAGACCTGCTGCAATGGACCGACGCGCAGTGGCAGAAGCAACGCGAAGGCCGTACCAAAGGCTAACTCCGCAGGAGGCGCGAGATACCGCCAACATGGCCGTGGATACAGCGGCTGGATAGCTCGTAAGTGCCTTCCCAAAAAGGCATTTCCCGGTTATCCATAGGTGACGGCCCGACCCGTCGCCGGGCCATCTTCCAGTCACAATGATGAGGGAACCAGTTGTCCGTGCGGCAGATACTGACATCCCTTGTTTTGAGTGCGTTGCTGTGCGGGGCTCCCAGCCTTGCGCAGGCGCAGAGTGCTGCGCCGAAGGGCGCCAAGGACGCGGCCAAGCCCGCGGCAACGGAAAAGCCCGCGGCGGCTGCGAAGTCTGCCGCCAAGCCTGAGTCGGCGGCAGCCGCCGCGGCCGGTGGCGCGGAGCCGACCCTGATCGGCCAGTTCGGAACCTGGGGCGCCTACACGGCGGCGCCGAACGGCAAGAAGGTGTGCTTTGCGCTGGCCAAGCCATCCTCGTCGAAGACCAATCCGCCCAACCGTCCGCGCGATCCGGCCTATGCCTTCGTCTCGACGCGCCCAGCGGAAAAAGTCATCAACGAAGTCTCGGTCATGATCGGCTACGCGCTGAAGCCGGGCTCGGAATCCTCGCTCGAGGTCGGCGGCGCGTCGTATGCGATGTACACGCAGGGCGACGGGCTCTGGATCAAGAACGCCGCCGAGGAAGAGCGGATGGTCGATGCCATGCGCAAGGCCGCCGACGTCACCGTCAAGGGCGTCTCGGCCAAGGGCACCGAGACCACCGACACCTTCTCACTGAAGGGGCTGTCGCAGGCGCTCGACAAATTGGCGCAGGATTGCCGGCGTTAAGCAATTTTAGGCCGAAAATGACGTTGTTTGTGCGTCCCGGAAGGCCTATTTGAGGTGCTACCTGTAGGGTGGGCAAAGGCGCATCGCGCCGTGCCCACCATTAACGCTTGCGGTGGGCACGCTACGCTTTGCCCACCCTACGTATCCCAAGAACAGAAACACGATGACCGTCGCTTCAATCGAGAGCAGTTCCTCGGCTCAGGCTCCCCTCGAAAAGATTCCGCTCGAAACCTATGTGCCGCCAGCCAAACCATCGCTGATCGGGCTGTCGCGCGCGGAAATCGCCGACCGGCTCGGCGAGATCGGTGTTCTGCCCGCGCAGCGCAAGATGCGCACCCAGCAGCTCTGGCACTGGATGTATGTCCGCGGCGCCAAAGATTTCGATGCGATGACCAGCATCTCCAAGGAAATGCGCGCCCAGCTGGTGCAGCATTTTACCGTCGATCGTCCCGAAGTGGTCGCCGAACAGGTCTCCAACGACGGCACCCGCAAATGGCTGCTGCGGCTGCCGAGCGGCAATGCCCTCGAGAAGGCGCATGAAGTCGAGTGCGTCTATATCCCCGAGACCGATCGCGGCACGCTGTGCGTTTCCTCGCAGGTCGGCTGCACCCTGACCTGTTCGTTCTGCCACACCGGCACGCAGCGGCTGGTGCGCAATCTCACCGCCGGTGAAATCGTCGGCCAGATCATGGTGGCCCGCGACCGACTCAACGACTGGGCCGATCGCGAGACCCCGACCGGCAGCCGCCTCGTCACCAATGTGGTGATGATGGGGATGGGCGAGCCCTTGTATAATTTCGACGCGGTGCGCGATGCGCTGCTGATCGTGTCAGACAATGAAGGCATCGGCATCTCGCGCCGCCGCATCACGCTGTCGACCTCGGGCGTGGTGCCGAACATCGTCCGCGCCGGCGACGAAATGGGTGTCATGCTGGCGATCTCGCTGCATGCGGTGCGCGACGAATTGCGCAACGAACTGGTGCCGCTCAACCGCAAATACCCGATCGCCGAATTGCTGCAGGCCTGCCGCGATTATCCGGGATCGTCCAACGCGCGCCGCATCACCTTCGAATATGTTATGCTCAAGGGCGTCAACGATTCCATGGACGACGCCAAGCTGCTGGTGAAAATGCTCAAGGGCATTCCGGCCAAGATCAATCTCATTCCGTTCAACCCGTGGCCGGGCACCAAATACGAGTGCTCGGACTGGGACCAGATCGAAAAATTCTCCGAGTATATTTTCAACGCCGGCTATTCCTCGCCGGTGCGCACGCCGCGCGGCCGCGACATCCTCGCCGCCTGCGGCCAGTTGAAATCGGAAACCGAAAAATTGTCCGCGCGCGAGCGTCAGGCGCTGCGCGCGATGGCGATGACGGATTGAGTTGACCGATATCAAATTCGTCATGGCCGGGCTTGTCCCGGCCATCCACGTCTTTACGTGGTCACGACGAGGCATGACGGTTGAAAGAATTGTGCTCGTACGCGTGATGGAAATAGCTGCATGGCGCTAATCGGCCGCTTCTTCGTCATCCTGTTCGGATTCCTGTTCGCCTGCCTGGCGGCGGGGATGATCGTGGTCGGCGCGGTGCTGTATCCTGAATTCAGCGATCTCGGCGCAGGGCCGATCGATCAGGGCGCGATCAATGTCGTGCTCGGGTTCGGCTTCATCTTCATCTCGGGTTTTGCGCTGTTGCCGGCGCTGATCCTGGTTCTGATCACGGAAGCGTTTTATGTCCGGGGCGTGCTGACCTATGCGATCGGCGGCGCGCTCGTCGGCTGCGCCTGCTATCTCGGTCTGGTCCCGTTCGATCCCGAGACGAGGCGCTTTGACGGCATCGTCCGCCGCCATCTCGAAATCATGACCGGGGCGGGCATCGTCGCGGGCCTGGTCTACTGGATGATCGCGGGCCGGACCGCGGGTGCATGGCGCGAACCGCCGAAACCCTTGCGTCCGCCACCGCCCCTGCCGGCCCATTCGCGGCCGCGTCCGTGAGCCTTTTCAAGACCCATCCCCTCGGCTAAACACCGCGCCATGAACCGGACCGGACTTTTCATCGCGCTGGGGCTGGCGCTCGTCATCGGACTGCTGTTCGGGATTTTTCCCGAACTCGATCTCAAACTGGCGGCGTTGTTCTACGATCCCGCGACCCATTCGTTTCCGTTGAAGCAGAGCTGGCTCGCCGCATTCGCCCGCGACGCCGCGATGTGGATCGCATGGGCGCTTGCATTGCCGTCGCTCGCGGCCATCGTGGTGAAGATGGTGCGGCCGGATCTGCCGATGTTCATTCGCGCGCGTACCGCCGTATTCCTGCTGAGCACCATTTTGCTATCTGCGGTCGTTCTCACCAACCTCACCTTCAAGACCTATTGGGGCCGGCCGCGGCCGGTGGTGGTGACGCAGTTCAATGGGCCGCAGGAGTTCGTGCCGTATTGGGATCCGCGCGGCACGTGCGGACGCAACTGCTCGTTCTTCTCCGGCGAGGGCGCCACCGCGTTCTGGGCTTACGCGCCCGCGGCGCTGACGCCGCCGGCGTGGCGGCCGTTGGCCTATGTGGCGGCGACCCTGTTCGGGATCGCGACCTCTGTGCTGCGGATGGCGTTTGGCGGGCATTTTTTCACCGATGTGGCGGCCGCCGGCCTGGTGAGCTTTTTGGTGATCTGGCTGGCCCATGGCTGGCTGTACCGCTGGCCATCGACCCGGGTCTCGGATGCGGCCGTCGAGGCCGCGCTGGCTCGCCTGGCCCGGCCCTGGAACCGTCTGACCAAGGGCTCGCGCCAGCCGGGCTGATCAGCCCCGGCCAGCTGCTGTCTGGGGTGCTATTAAACACGTGCCGACAAGCGCAAAGTTTGATATTCGCGCACCCGAAGCCGCAAACGATCTCAGCCATTTCGACCGATTGGAAGCACGATGAGCACGATCCTGAAGAGCCTGCCCAAAGGGGAAAAAGTCGGCATCGCTTTTTCGGGCGGCCTCGACACCTCGGCGGCGCTGGTGTGGATGAAGCAAAAGGGCGCGCGCGTCTTTGCCTATACCGCCAACCTCGCCCAGCCTGACGAGGCCGACTACGAGGAAATTCCGCGCAAGGCGCTCGAATTCGGCGCCGAAAAGGCCCGCCTGGTGGATTGCCGCACGCAGTTGGTCCACGAAGGCATCGCCGCGATCCAGTCCGGCGCCTTCCACGTCTCGACCGGCGGCAACACCTATTTCAACACTACGCCGCTTGGTCGTGCGGTAACCGGCACGATGCTGGTTGCGGCCATGAAGGAGGACGGCGTCAACATCTGGGGCGATGGCTCCACTTATAAGGGCAATGATATCGAGCGGTTCTATCGCTACGGCCTTTTGACCCATCCGAGCTTGCGGATTTACAAGCCCTGGCTCGACCAGCAGTTCATCGACGAACTCGGCGGCCGCGCGGAAATGTCCGCGTTCATGACCGCCAATGGCTTTGCCTACAAGATGAGCGCCGAAAAGGCCTACTCGACCGACAGCAACATTTTGGGCGCCACCCACGAGGCCAAGGATCTCGAGAGCCTCGACACCGGCATCAAGATCGTCAATCCGATCATGGGCGTGCCGTTCTGGCGCGACGACTGTGCCGTCAAGGCCGAAAAGGTCGTCGTGCGTTTTGCGGAGGGCCAGCCCGTCGCGCTGAACGGCCAGACCTTCGCCGATCCGCTGGCGCTGTTCCTTGAGGCCAACGCCATCGGCGGCCGGCACGGCCTTGGCATGAGCGACCAGATCGAGAACCGGATCATCGAGGCCAAGAGCCGCGGCATCTATGAGGCGCCCGGCATGGCGCTGCTGCACATCGCCTATGAGCGTCTGGTCACCGGCATCCACAACGAAGACACCATCGAGCAATACCGGATCAGCGGCATGCGCCTCGGCCGGTTGCTGTATCAGGGGCGGTGGTTCGATTCCCAGGCCCTGATGCTGCGCGAAACCGCCCAGCGCTGGGTGGCCCGCGCCGTTACCGGCGAGGTCACGCTTGAGCTGCGTCGTGGCAACGATTACTCGCTGCTCAACACCGAAAGCCCGAACCTGACCTATCAGCCGGAGCGGCTGAGCATGGAGAAGGTGGAAGACGCCGCGTTCACGCCGGCCGACCGTATCGGCCAGCTGACCATGCGCAACCTCGACATCACGGATACCCGCGCCAAGCTGAAGCTCTATTCCGACACCGGCCTGCTTTCGAGTGGAGACGGTTCCGAGATCTTCAAGCTCGGGAACGACAAGAGCTGAATCCGCCCAGGCCGGGCTGTATTTGGCACCTCTGCGCCGCTGCGGGCCGCCGTTACATGCGTTACATAGATGTCATCCGGGGTGGATAGAACGGGTCACCTTCCTTCTTGCTGAGCAATGGCTGTCGCTGTCCCGCAGGCAAGCACGCGCGGAGCTGAGATTTTGATCAAGCCAGTCACCATCATCACTCTCGCCGCCGTGCTCTCGGCATCGCCGGTTGTCGCCCAAACAGTCTATCCGATCGACCGCGCCGAAATTCTCTCCGGCGCGCGGTTCGACTTCAAGGTCGAATTCCCTGACCGGGTCGATCAGGCGAAACTGAAGGTAACGGTCAACGGCGAGGACCATGCCGCCGTGTTCGGCCGGGCCGCAACGTTTATCGAGCGTGAGGACGGCAGGGACCAATCCGCGCTGATGCTTCGCGATGTCGAGCTGGCAAAACCCGGGCCGTTCGCCGTCGAGGTCAATGACGGCACGAAGAGCCGCAAGGTGACGTGGACGGTCTACGACACCGGGCCGCGCAAGGCGAAGAACGTGATCCTGTTCATCGGCGACGGGATGTCGCCCGCCCATCGCGTCGGGGCGCGGCTGCTGTCCAAGGGCATTGCGGAGGGCAAGAGCCTCGGCAAGCTTGCGATGGACGACATGCCGCATACGGCGCTGGTGGCGACCGCCGGCTCGGATTCGATCATCACCGATTCGGCAAACTCGGCCAGCGCCTATTCCACCGGCCACAAGAGCGCGGTCAACGCGATGGGCGTCTATGCGGACCGCACCAGAGACGCGTTCGACGATCCCAGGGTCGAAACCATCACGAGCCTTGCCAGGCGCCGGCTCAAGATGAGCATCGGTATCGTGACCACCACCGAAGTCGAGGACGCCACGCCGGCGGCGATGGTGGCGCATACGCGCCGCCGGGCTGCCTACGATGAGATTGTCGAGCAGCTTTTCGCGGCAAGGCCCGACGTGTTGCTGGGCGGCGGCAGCGCGAACTTCCTGCCGAAGTCTGCGGCCGGATCCAAACGCAAGGACGAGGTCGATTATATCGCCCGGTTCCGCGAGGGCGGCTATGCCCTGGCGACGACCGCGGGCGAACTCAATGCGCTGGCGGCCAAACCCGAGACGCGCCAGTTGCTCGGGTTGTTTGCCACGGGAAATATGGACGGGGCGCTGGATCGCAAATTCCTCAAGGGCGGCGGCGTCAAGAAATTTCCCGAGCAGCCCGATCTGACCGAGCAGCTCCAGGCCGCGCTGAACGTGCTGTCGAAAAACGAGGCCGGCTTCTTCCTGATGGTGGAATCCGGATTGATCGACAAATACGCGCATGCCCTCGACTTTGACCGCGCCGTCTACGACACCATCATGCTCGACAATGCGGTGCGCCTCGCCCGCGACTGGGCGAGCAAGCGCGGCGACGACACCCTGATCCTGGTGACGCCGGACCATAACCACCCCAACGCACTGGTCGGCACCATCAATCACGACATGAGCACGACGTCGGAAGCGCCGATGCGCGAGCGCGTCGGCGTCTACGACAAGGCCGGCTTCCCGAATTACCCGGCGCCCGATGCCGACGGCTATCCGTCGCGCGTCGACGTCAGCCGGCGGCTTGCCATCTTCTCGGCCAGCCTGCCCGACCATTACGAGACCTTCCGCCCCAAACTCGACGGCCCTAACGACCCGACCATGAAGGGAGACGATGACGGAACCTTCAAGGCCAACGAAAAGTACAAGGGCGTTCCCGGCGCCGTGCTGCGGCCCGGCAATCTGCCGGCGATGATGAACGCCAGCGTGCATTCCGGCGAAGACGTCATCCTGACCGCGACCGGGCCCGGCAGCGAACGGGTCAAGGGTTCGATGGACAATACGGAAGTCTTCCGAGTGATGGTCGACGCGCTGGGGCTCGCCGCAGCGAAATAGAATCTGATAATCGGAGCGCGCGTCAGGACAGCGATGGAGCTGAGAAAATCAGCTTCACGCAGCTTCGAAAGATCAGGATCTGCCGTTCCAGCCGGCTCGGATCGTTCAGCGTTTTCGACATGATGATCGCACCATCGACAATGCAGGACATCATGTCGGCGAGATCGTCGAGATCGATCGGCTCCCGCGGTGGATGGACGGCGGCGATGCCGTCGAGGATGTGGCGGAAGCGCGCGTTCCAGTCGCGCACCGACTGTGCGGTGAGCTCGCGCACCTCGCGGTCGAACAGCCGCTCCTGATAGCAGACGCTGGCTATCAGGCAGCCGGGATGCCCGTTCGGCAGATCGGCCATCACTTCGGCGAGCAGCTTCAGCGAGATCAGGAACGCCTGCAGCGGATCGTCCGAGAGCTGCCGGCCGCGCGCGAAGATGTCGTCGAACAGCTGGTCGTTGGTCTTGACGTAGCGGCGCAGCATTTCGCGCGCGAGCGCATTTTTGTCCTTGAAGTGATAAAAGAAACCGCTCTTGGTGAGGCCGGCCTCCGCGATCACTTCGTCGATCGAGGTGGCGCCAAATCCCTTCGCGAGCACGGCCGCTTCCGCGATCTCGAGAATTCGCTCGCGCGTCGCTTCGCCTTTTCCCATCGCGTGTCTCCAGAAACTGTACTTGCGGTACGGTTTTGACTCCGCGTGCCGGCGCCGCGATTTTGCGCGCGCCGCGCAACCGTCTGATTTCCTAGCATTTTACAGCCCGACATTCAGCCGCACCACGAGCCGCCTAGGAAACCGCGACACTATGCGGCACCAGTTCCGCCAGACCAGGGCGCGCCGCGCCAGACCTATCAACAGCGCCTTTTTGCCGATTGGAGATATTGCAATGACAAAATATCGAACCGATCTGCCGCAACGCCGCGGCGGCATTTTCCTCACCGATGGCGGCATGGAAACGACGCTGATCTTCCATGAAGGGATTGATCTGCCCCACTTCGCCGCCTTCGTGCTGCTCGACAGCGCGGAAGGCCGCGGCACGCTGAAGCGATACTACCAGGCCTATATGGCGGTCGCGCGCGATCATGGCGTTGGCTTTGTGCTGGACAGCCCGACATGGCGGGCCAACCCCGATTGGGGCGCCAAGCTCGGGTACGATGCCGCGGCACTCCAGGCGATCAACATTCGCGGGATCGGGTTGCTCGAGGAGCTGCGCACCGAATGGGAAAAGCCGATGACGCCCTGCGTCGTCAGCGGCGCCATCGGCCCGCGCGGCGACGGGTACAAGGCCGGCCACATGGATGCGGCCGAAGCCGAGGCCTATCATGGCGCACAGATCGCCGCCTTCGTCGAAGGCGGCGCCGACATGGTGACGGCCTATACGCTCAACACCATCAATGAAGCGATCGGCATCGCGCGTGCGGCCAGGGCGCAGCAGATTCCGGCGGTGATCTCGTTCACGGTGGAAACCGACGGCCGTCTGGTCAACGGGGAGACGTTGCGCGAAGCGATCGAGGCGGTGGATCGCGCGACCCAAGATTCGGTCGAATACTTCCTGGTCAATTGCGCGCATCCGACGCATTTCGAACATGCGCTGAAGGCCGACGAGGCCTGGGTCAAGCGTATCCATGGCGTCAGAGCCAATGCATCGGCCAAGAGCCATACTGAGCTGGATGAGTCTGCAACGCTCGATGCAGGCGATCCGCAGGATCTCGGCCGGCGCTATTCGAATCTCAGGCGCTCATTTCCGGCGATGCGCATTCTGGGCGGCTGTTGCGGCACCGACCACCGTCACGTGGCGGCGATCTGTGACGCCTGTCTGCCGCCGCGGGCGCTCAGCGCCTGACACAAAAAAATGGCCGGGATTGCTCCCGGCCTTTCATATGGTGCTGACCGATCTCAGCGGCGCGGCGGCGCGGTGCCGGGCGGGGGCGGCGGCAGCGCCGCCTGACCGCCATTGAGCAGCGGGGTGATGCGGCGGACCGTGACGCGCCGGTTGATCTCGCTCGGTCCGTCCGTCTGCTCCTTCGGATACTGCTCGCCGTAACCCTGCGAGGTCAGGTTCTCCGCGGGCACGCCGAACTGCTGCGTCAGCAGCGTTGCGGCGGATTCTGCGCGGCGGTCCGACAGCGAGAGATTGTCGACGTCGGAGCCCACCCTGTCGGTGTGCCCTTCGATCAGGAACACCTCGCGCGGGTTGGCCTGGATCGCCCGGTTGAGGCCGTCGGCGATCGCCTGCAGCTTCGCCGTCTGGTCCGGCGGGATTTCCCACGAACCGGTGGCGAAGTTGATGGTATTGACGTCAATGCTCGGCATCTGCATCCGGACATTGGGGCTGTAGCGGATTTCGTCGAGCGAGTAGCGCCGGTCGATCCGTTGCACCGGCGGCGCCACCATCGTGTCATAGATCACTTCCGGGGTCGCTTCGTCCGCGCTGACGATGTAGCGGTCGTAGGGCATGCTGACCACTGGCGGCGGCAGGTCGACATAGAAGCCACCGACCGCGCGCGGATCGCGGTAGCTGTTGTCGATGATGATGATCTCGCGGCCCCGTTCGTCGCGGCGGATGCGGCGCAGCAGCCGTCCGTCACTGCCGACCACGGTGATGATCCGGCTGCCGTCCGGCCGGATCACGACGGTGCGGGTTTCGCCGCCGACGGTCTCGGTCTGGATGTCACGGGCACCATAACGGAAGCGATAGAGATCGTTGCCGCGGACGTATTGCTGGCCGCTCGGGTCGCGGATGATGATCCGGTCCGGCTCGGTGTAGATGGTGCGGCCGCCTTCGATGGTTTCTCGCCGCTGGTTGCGGTAGTCGGCGATGGTCGCGCCGACCACGGCGCCTGCCACAACGCCCGCGCCGATGGCGAGCGGCGTCATGTTTTCCCGCCGCGGCGGTGGCGGTGGCGGCAGTTGCGTTGTGACCGTGGGTGCGGCCCGGAAGGCCGGTGCAACCGTCGGCGGAGCATTTTGTGATCTGCCGGGCGGTGCTGTTGCGGCTGCCGATCCAGGGACGGTACTTGGGGCCGGAGCGCCGGCGGGAGGCGCGGGCGGAACGGCCGGGCGTCCCTGCTGGCCGGGCGGCGGAGGCGTGGGCGCGCCAGCCGCTGGCGCTCCGGCTGATGATGGAGGTGCACCCGCAGGCGGCGCCGTTCCGGCGGCCGGCGGTGCGCCAGCAGGCGGTGTCGTTCCGGCAGCCGGCGGTGCGCCGGGTGGCTGACCGGGGCGTGGCGGCTGACCGCCCGGAGGTGTCGTCGTCGCGCCACCCGCGGCGGGCGGCGTTGTTGCGCCAGGACGCGAGGGCGCTGTCGGTGCTGCGCCGGCAGGAGGTGTCGAAGGCGCTCCCGCGGCCGGAGGCGCGGTTGGCGATGGTGTAGCGGTTGGCGCTGGCGTAGGGGCTGCGGCCGGCGCTCCCGGCACACGCTTGGTGTCAGCCGGCGGCGCGCCCGCGCCCGGGCGTGCGCCGGGTGTCGTCGTTGTGCTGCCCGCAGCGGGCGGCGATGCGGTCGGCGCAGGCGTAGGGGTTGCTGCCGGCGGAGGCGGCGTACGCGCGGGCGGAGCTGCAGCAGGCGGCGGCGTTGGCGTCGGACGCGCGGGCGGAGCCGCAGCCGGCGGCGGCGTTGGTGTCGGACGCGCGGGTGGAGCTGCAGCCGGCGGCGGCGTTGGGCGCGGAGGCGGTGCAGCGGCGGGCGGTGCCGGTGGCTTCGGCGCAGCCGCCGGGGGCGGCGCGGGAGGAGGTGTCGGCCGCGGCGGCGGCGCGGCAGCGGGTGGTGCCGGCGGCGGTGCGGGACGCGGCGGAGGCGCCGCAGCAGGCGGGGGAGCCGGCGGCGGTGCCGGGCGCGGAGGCGGAGCCGCAGCTGGTGGCGGCGCGGGCGGAGTCGGTGGCTTCGCGGCTGGCGGCGGCGCGGCCTTTGGCGGCGCCTTGGGCTTTCCGTCGGGACCGAGTTCTTCCCTGGCCTGTGCGACGACCAGCGGCGCATTTTGCGCATGCGACGCGGATGTCGCGATCTGCGTCACCGTCAGAGCGGTCGTGGCAAGCAGCACGATGCGAAGGTTTGTCATGATGTTCTTGGTCCCTGGAAAGGTTCTGGCAGCAGAGGAATCGTTTGGCGGGTCGATCAACGGCTAATCGTTAGGCCGGATTGTGGCGGGCTGGAAAGCGCGAATGCCTTTTATTTCGAGGGCGCAACGGGTTGCATGCGCAATTGTTCATTGCGTATTCAGGCGGCGCTTTCAGATCAAAGTCAAATTCCTCCCTGTGGCCGATCTGTGGCCGGATTGGGCGTCGAGGGCCCGTTCGGCCCGCGCACAGGCAGTTCATCCGGCGTCTTGCCCGGCAACTCCTGCGGCGGCGGCGGCGCGCCGGGCTCGCGCATCGGTGGCGGCACCTCCGGACGGGGATTGCCCGGAGGATCTTCGCGCGGTGGCTCGGTTGGTTTTCCCGGCGTAGGCGGCGGGATTTCGGGAGGTTCTATCGGCATCCTCGATAACGGAACGGACGCCGTGAGGTTCCCGAAGCGAGCCTGACGGAACCGATCATCCCGGTGCGTCAGTCACCCCGGTGCGTCAGTCACCCGCCGTGTGGCAGACCGCCTCGATGTTGTGGCCGTCGGGGTCGAGCACGAAGGCGCCGTAATAGTTCGGATGATAATGCGCACGAATTCCGGGCGGGCCATTGTCGCGCCCGCCGGCAGCCAACGCGGCGTTGTAGAAGGCATCGACGGTGGCGCGGTCCTTGGCGAGGATCGCGACATGCAGCGGCTTGTTCAAGCCGCCTTCGCCGCCGATCCAGAAATCCGGCTTGCCGCCAGCGCCGAAGCCGGCGGCGGGATCATGGCCGGTCTGCTCCTGCGTCACTTCCATGACCAGCACATAGTCGAGCGGCGCCAGCGCCTTCACATAGAACGCCTTGGCGCGCTCATAATCCGAAACCGGAAAACCGATATGGTCGATCATCGAACTCTCCCTTGGTTAGAAGATGGTCGGTTCAGCCGCGCACCAGCAGCGTATTGCTGCGGGTCTTGCCGGTTTCGGCATAGCCTCGCGCGCGCATGTCGGCGATACAGTCATTCTGCCATTCATTCGATGACAAATGTTCGATCACCACCGCGCGCGGCCATAGCGATTGCGGCGCGTCCCTGAAGAAGCCGGTCAATACGCGGTCTTCAAAGCCTTCAACGTCGATCTTCAGCGCATCGGCATGCGAGACGCCGGCTTCGTCGAGGATGCGTTGCAGCCGCAGCGACGGCACCTTGATCGCCTTGGCTGAGGCCTGCCCCGACACGATATGGCTGGCGCCGAGATTGTCGCCATCGGTCTCGATCATCAGTTCGCCATCGGCGGGACCGGCGGCGGCGGCGACCAGTCTGGTTTGGGTAAAGCCCGAGGCGGCGTTGTTGAAGGCGAGCCTTGCATGCGTGACCGGATGCGGCTCGATTGCGACCACCTTGCCGCTGGCGCCGACATGGCGCGCCAGCGCAAGCGCATAGGTGCCGACATTGGCGCCGACATCGACGAACACGCCGCCAACAGGCGTATGCGCGCGCAAGAAATCCAGCTCCTCGATGTTGTAGTCCGGATTGAACAGCGCGCCGCGCTCGGTCGCGCTGGCCTGGTGATAGAAACGAAACGATGCGCCCTGATAGCGCACGTCCACCGGCCCCGCGCGAAAAAGATTGACCAGCCGCGACAGCATCGGCCGGAACGCGCCGCGCTTCAGCCGCGAGCGGTGCGCCAGCGCAATGATCGCGGCCTGCGCAGCATTCGGTGCGAACGCGCCGAACGGCGCGGGCGTGGGGTCGTTGTCGGGCTTCAAACGGATATCCTCGGTGGAAAGCGGCGCATGCATAGCCGGTTTTGCTGGCAAGGCCAACGACGCTTCTCTTCCCCTCTCCCCTTGTGGGAGAGGGTGGCTTCGCGCAGCGAAGACGGGTGAGGGGTTCTCTCCTCACGGTAAGATTTCGATGTGAGGATAGAGACCCCTCATCCGGCGCTACGCGCCACCTTCTCCCACAAGGGGAGAAGGGAAGAAATATCACGCCGCCTTTTTCGGCGGCTTGCGTTGGCGCAGGAAGCGGCCGAGCAGGCGGCGTTTGCCCTTGCGCGGGATCAGGTCGACGTCGCTGACGAGCTTGGCGCCGCCCTTGCGCCGCTCCAGCACGATCTTGCGGCTATGAAATGCTTCCAGCTCGGCGCGATGGGCGACGCTGACGATGGTTGCTTTCGGCAGCTCCTTGATGACGATCTCCATCATCTTGTCCTGGCTCTTTTCGTCCAGCGCCGAGGTCGCCTCGTCCAGCACCACGATGTCGGGGTTGTGCAGCAACAGCCGCGCGAACGCCAGCCGCTGCTTTTCACCGCCCGACAATGTCTGGTCCCACGGCGCCTCTTCCTCGATCTTCTCCTTGAGATGGTCGAGGCCGACCTTGTGCAGGGCTTCGCAGAACTGTTCGGATCTCCAGTCCTCGGCGGCGCCGGGATAGGCGATCGCGCGGCGCAGCGTGCCGGTGGGAATGTACGGCCTCTGCGGCAGCATGAAGAGCCGGCGGTCGGGATGGAAGTTGACGCTGCCGCCGCCCCATGGCCACAGGCCTGCAATCGCGCGTACCAGCGTGCTCTTGCCGGTGCCGGATTCGCCGGCCACCAGCAGGCGCTCGCCGGGCTCGATCACGACTTCGGTCTCGCCGACAACAGCGGTGCCGTCGTCTAACGTCACCGAGAAATCGTTGAGGCTGAGCATGGCCTCGCCCTCGGTCTCGCCGCGCTTGATGCGGCCGAATCCGTCGCCGCGTTCGGCCCGCTCCAGCCCGTCGAGCGACATCATCAGCGAGGCGATCCGGCGCGCGCAGGCGTTCCAGTCGGCAAGGCGCGGATAATTGTCGACCAGCCAGCCGAACGCGGTCTGCACGATGGTGAAGGCGGAGGCCGCCTGCATCACCTGTCCGAGCGTCATGCTGCCGTCGAGGTATTTCGGCGCGCACAGCAACAGCGGCACCACGGGCGCAATCAGTCCCGACCCCTGCGACACCAGGGTAGTGCGCATGTGCTGGCGGGCGAGCTGCGACCATTGCCGCAGCACGTTGGAGAAGTTCTTGTCGAGACCGTCGCGTTCTTCCTCCTCGCCGCCGAGCAGCGCGATGCTCTCGCCGTTCTCGCGCACCCGGGTCAGCGTGTAGCGGAATTCGGCCTCGGCCTGGTTCTTGTCTTCGGACACCTGCACGAAGCGGCGGCCGATGGCCATGATCGAGCCGGAGGCGATCGCGGCGTAGACCACCGCGGCAATGACGAGAAAGCCGGGTATCGTCACCGTTGATCCACCGAGCGTCACCGTCAGCGCGCCGCCGATGGTCCAGAGCACCACGATGAAGGTCGCGGCGGATAAAAACGCCGAGGTGACGCCGGCGACGAAATCCACCGGCGAGTCGGTCGAGATCCGAAGATCCTCGGCGATGCGGTGTTCCGGATTCTTGTGGTCGCCGCCGACGAGGTTGAGCTGGTAATAGCGGCCGCTGGTCAGCCAGCGCGTCATGACAGAGCTGGTCAGCCAACCCCGCCAGCGCCGCTGGATACCCATCCGCGCGAACACCTGCGCGACGCCGAGCAGCACGCTGCCGATCGCAAGCGGGAAGAACACCGCGGAGAGATAGAAGACGGTGGCGGATTCGCGCTTCTCGATGGCGTCGAAGATCGCCCGGTTCCAGACATTGATGCCGTATTGAAATCCGACATTGACGACGATCAGGATCAAGAGCCCGATCGAAAAAAACCACGCCAGCCGGTCGCCGCTTTTGCCCCAATAGCCGCGCGCGCTGATCCAGAAGCGCGTCAGCAGATAATCTTTACGCGCCTGCTCGGCCTCCTCAGGCGACAATTCCGGGTCGGGCTCGACCACCTCCGGCGGCGGCGGGTCGACGCGATCGCCGTCCTCGGCGACGACATCGATAATTTCGGCCTTTTCGGCCGCTGACTCTTCGGCAGCGGCTTGTTTCGCGGCAGCGGATTTCTTCGAGGAATCGGATTTCTTCGAGGAAGGCTCGGACTTTACGGCGGGCTTCGCATCGGACTTACTATCAGTCTTGGCCATGGCCCGGTAACGCGAAGAAAATCAGAAGGTTCCCTGACGGTGCTTCCCCACGTCATGGGCGAGCGCGAGCGACGCCTCCTTCAGACGGCTATGCCCGGCCATGACGAGGTGCGAATGATACCGCTGACGTGCTGAATCTCAGGACGCCCGCGTCGTGGTGGCGCGTTTCATCATGCGCCAGCGGGCGACCGCGTGCAGCACGCGCGAAAGCTGCTCGATCGAGTAGGGCTTTTGCAGCAGCTCCAGACCGTCGCTGCCGCTTTCGGACAGGCCGTGGCTGTAGCCGCTGGTCAGCACGACCGGCAGATCGGCATGGTAACGGCGAATTTCCTGCGCCAGCTCGATGCCGGTCATGCCCGGCATCACGACGTCGGTGAACACCACGTCGTAGCGGTCGGCGCCAGTAGCCAGTTCTTCCAGCGCGTGCGTGGCGTTGTCGACCAGGGTTGTGCCGTAGCCGAGTTCGGCCAGCGCGTCGGTGGCGAATTTCCCGACCTCGATATTGTCTTCGACCACGAGCACCGACATACCCCTGCCGTCGAGCGGCGGAGCATCTTCCACTGTCATCTGCTGCGGCTTGCCGTCACCGGTGGCGCGCGGCAGGTACAGCGTGAAAATGCTGCCCTTTCCCACTTCGCTGGCCACCACTACTTCGCCGCCGGATTGTCTGGCAAAACCGAACACCTGGGACAGGCCGAGCCCGGTGCCCTGGCCGACCTCCTTGGTCGTGAAGAACGGTTCGAAGATGCGACCGTACTGCTCCTGGGGAATGCCGACACCGGTATCCTCGACGGAGACGGCGACATAGCCGGTGGGTTTTTGGTCGGCGCGGTTCTGACCGATGGAATCCTGCTTGCGGGGATTTGGCGAACCTATGGCGGCGCTGGGCAATTCAGTTGCCGTGTGCACCGTGATGGTCAGCCTGCCGCGGCCGTCCATGGCGTCGCGGGCGTTGACCGCCATGTTGATCATCGCGGTTTCGAACTGCCCGGCATCGGCATTGACGACGCACGGTTCGGCCGGCCCATGGATCTCGATCTCGACCCGCGATCCGATCAGCGTCTTGATCATCTCGCTCAGCATCTGAACGTTCTGGCCGACGTCGAACAGTTCCGGTTTGAGTGTCTGACGGCGCGCGAACGCCAGAAGCTGGGTCGTCAGTCGTGCCGCGCGCGTGACCGTGTCCGAGATCGCGTCGATGTAGCGCAGCCGGCGTGGCTCCGGCAGGTCCGGCCGCCGCAACAGATCGACGGAGGCGCGGATCACGGTGAGCAGATTGTTGAAGTCATGCGCGACGCCGCCGGTGAGTTGCCCCAGCGCCTCGAGCCGCTGGCCATGCTTCAGCGCTTCCTCGGCCTCCTGCCGCTTGGCAGCCTCGGCATAAAGATGCCGCGTTCGACGCAGGGCGAAAGCGAGCAGGAAAAACAACAGGGCGGTGGCCGGCGCGCCGAAGATGAGGTGCTGGCTGATGGTGGAGAACCAGCGCGCCCGGATTGCCGACGTCTCAAGGCCGGCGCTGATATAGATCGGATATTCGGCGAGCCGCTGGTAGCCGAGGCGGCGCTCGATGCCGTCGGTCGGCGACGTCACGGTGATGAGGCCGGCCTTGGGGTTCGCCGCGATCTGCTGTCCGACCGGTCCTGAGAGGTCGAGCCGCGCTTCCTGATCGACGGTCGGAAAGCGCGCCAGCACCGCGCCGTTGCTCAGGGCAAGCGCAAAGAAGCTGCCGGGCTCACGGCCGATCCGGGCGTAGAATTTCTCGAAATATTCCGGCAGTACCGACGCCTGGATCACACCGGCAAAGCTGCCGTCCTCGGTTTGCCGCCGCCGGCTGAAGCCGAAAAACGGCGCGCCCTGATAGGGCGGCCGCGGCGTCAGCGCCTCGCCAATATAGGTTCCGATGTCGCCGGCGACATGCGCGTTGAAATAATCCCGGTCCGAGAAGTCGATCTCGGGCGGGGGCATCACGAGGCTGTTGACGAGCGCGCGGCCCCTGGCGTCGAAGATCCAGGTCGATTTCACCTGCGGCAGCGACCCGACAAGCTGCTTCAGCCGCTGATGCAGCGCTTCCTCGCGGGAAGTAATGCCGGCGTCCGGAATGCCGCGGATCACCTCGGCGATTTCAGAGATGCTGCGGTCGATGGTCTCGAACACTTTCAGCGCGTGCTCGTGCACGACATCGAGCGAGCGTTCGATTTCCCGGTCGGCCGTCTCGTTGATCGAGATCCAGGAAATCGCGGATGCAAAGATGAACAGCGCCAGCGGGAGGGCCAGCGAGGCCGCCATCATCCATTGCAGCAATCTCAGCGAATTGCGTTGTGCGGTCTGCACGGGCGCTCCTGCTCCGGAGCGAATCTTACGTCAAACCTGTAACGGAACAAAGCGGCGCAGAAGCTGAAACTTTGCCCGGTGCCGACCCGGCCGTTTACCGGGATACTCGGTACAAATTAGCTAAATTTGCCGCTCGACCAGCTTCAGCTTGAGCTCGGCGATGGCTTCCGACGGGTTGAGACCCTTCGGGCAGGCCTTGGCGCAGTTCATGATGGTGTGGCAGCGGTAGAGCCGGAACGGGTCTTCGAGATTGTCGAGCCGCTCGCCGGTGGCTTCATCGCGGGAATCGGTAACCCAGCGCGTCGCCTGCAGCAGCGCGGCGGGGCCCAGGAAGCGGTCGCTGTTCCACCAGTAGCTCGGGCACGAGGTCGAGCAGCAGGCGCACAGGATGCATTCGTAGAGGCCGTCGAGCTTTTCGCGGTCCTCGTGGCTCTGCTTCCATTCCTTCTGCGGCGTCGGCGTGGTGGTCTTCAGCCACGGCTCGATCGAGGCATATTGCGCATAGAAATTGGTCAGGTCAGGCACCAGGTCCTTGACGACAGGCTGGTGCGGCAGCGGGTTGACCTTGACCGCGCCGTCTTTGACGTCGTGCATCGACTTGGTGCAGGCCAGCGTGTTCTGGCCGTCGATGTTCATGGCGCAGGAACCGCAGACGCCTTCGCGGCAGGAGCGGCGGAAGGTCAGCGTCGGATCGATGTGGTTCTTGATCCAGATCAGGCCGTCGAGCACCATCGGACCGCATTCGCTGGTGTCGATATGATAGGTGTCGACGCTCGGATTCTTGCCGTCGTCAGGATTCCAGCGATACACCCGAAACTCGCGCGTCTCGGTCGCGCCCGCCGGCTTCGGCCAGGTCTTGCCGCCGGTGATCTTGGAGTTCTTCGGAAGCGCGAATTCAACCATTCCTCTAACCTTTCGTCATTCCGGGGCGATGCGTCAGCATCGAACCCGGAATCTCGAGATTCCAGGTCTGGTCCTTCGGACCATCCCGGAATGACGGCTGCTTTTGTTCTGATCAATACACCCGCGCCTTCGGCGGGATGTACTGCACGTCGTTGGTCATCGTGTAGTCGTGCACCGGGCGGTAGTCGATCGTGGTCTTGCCACGCCCGTCGATCCACGCCAGCGTGTGCTTCATCCAGTTCTTGTCGTCGCGTTCGGCGAAATCCTCGCGGGCGTGGGCGCCGCGGCTCTCGGTGCGGTTGGCCGCCGAGTCCATCGTCACCACCGCCTGCACGATCAGATTGTCGAATTCGAGGGTTTCGACCAGGTCGGAGTTCCAGACCAGCGAGCGGTCCGTGGTCGCGACGTCGCCGATGCCGCCATGCACCTTGTGGATCAGGTTCTGGCCTTCGCTCAGGACTTCGCCGGTCCGGAACACGGCGCAATTGCTCTGCATCACATGCTGCATGCTGTCGCGCAGTTTTGCGGTCGGCGTGCCGCCGGAGGCGTAGCGATAATGATCGAGCCGGCCGAGCGCCAGTTCGGCGGAGTCCGCCGGCAGCTCCGGCTGCTTGCCGTTCGCGGTCAGTTTCTCGGCGCAACGCAGCGCCGCGGAGCGGCCGAACACGACGAGGTCGATCAGCGAGTTGGAGCCGAGCCGGTTGGCGCCGTGCACGGAGACGCAGGCGGCTTCACCGAGCGCCATCAGGCCGGGCACGGTGGCGTTGTCGTCGCCGTCCCGCTTGGTCAGCACTTCGCCGTGATAATTGGTGGGGATGCCGCCCATATTGTAGTGCACGGTCGGCGTGATCGGGATCGGCTCGCGGGTGACGTCGACATTGGCGAAGATCTTCGCCGATTCGGAGATGCCCGGCAGTCTTTCCTGCAGCACCTTGGGATCGAGATGATCGAGGTGCAGATAGATGTGGTCCTTTTTCTTGCCGACGCCGCGGCCTTCGCGCATTTCGATGGTCATCGCGCGCGAGACCACGTCGCGCGAGGCGAGGTCCTTGGCTGATGGAGCATAGCGCTCCATGAAGCGCTCGCCCTCGGAATTGACGAGATAGCCGCCTTCGCCGCGCGCACCTTCGGTAACGAGGCAGCCCGAACCATAGATGCCGGTCGGATGGAACTGGATGAACTCCATGTCCTGCAGCGGCAGGCCGGCGCGCAGCGCCATCGCGCCGCCGTCACCGGTACAGGTATGCGCCGAGGTGCAGGAGGCGTAGGCGCGGCCGTAGCCGCCAGTGGCGAGGATCGTGGTCTGGGCGCGGAACCGATGCAGCGTGCCGTCGTCGAGCTTGAGCGCGATCACGCCGCGGCAGACGCCCTGGTCGTCCATGATGAGGTCGATGGCGAAGAACTCGATGTAGAATTCGGCGGCGTGGCGCAGCGCCTGGCCGTACATCGTGTGCAGCATGGCGTGACCGGTGCGGTCGGCGGCGGCGCAGGTACGCTGGGCCTGGCCCTTGCCGAAATCCATCGTCATGCCGCCGAACGGGCGCTGGTAGATCTTGCCGTCTTCGGTGCGCGAGAACGGCACGCCCCAATGTTCGAGCTCGTAGACCGCCTCGGGCGCGTTGCGCACCATGTATTCGATGGCGTCCTGGTCGCCGAGCCAGTCCGACCCCTTGACGGTGTCGTACATGTGCCAGCGCCAATCGTCCTTGTGCATGTTGCCGAGCGCCGCCGAAATGCCGCCCTGCGCGGCGACCGTGTGCGAGCGGGTCGGGAATACTTTTGTGATGCAGGCGGTGCGCAGGCCCGCCTCGGAGCAGCCGACCACGGCGCGCAAGCCGGCGCCGCCGGCGCCGACCACCACCACATCATAGGTGTGGTCTTCGATCGGATAGGCTTTTCCGTTGGTCGCAGGACCACTGCCGTTGGTGGCCTTGCCGTTACCTTCAGAGGCCATGGGCTAAACTCCCGATGACATTTTGAGGATCGCGTAAATCGAGGCGAGCGCCACCGCGATACAGAAGAAATTATTGGCCATCACGCTGGCGAGCTTGATCTTCTCATTGTGCACATAGTCTTCGATCACGACCTGCATGCCGATCTTCATGTGCCAGGCACTGGCGAGGATGAAGAGCAGCATGATGATCGCGATGGGCACCGAGCTGAAGATTTGCTTGGCACCCGCCTGGTTGCTGCCGAGCAGCATCAAGACCACCACGATGACAGGGACGATCAGCAGCGTCATCGCCACCGCAGTGAGGCGCTGACGCCAGAAATCGGAAGTGCCGGAATGCGAGGAGCCGAGGGCGCGGACGCGCGCGAGCGGCGTGCGCATGGAAGGCGATTTGGGCGCGTTCATCGTCCGCCTCCGATGGTCATGTAGGCGATGATCCAGACCAGGATGGTCAGCGAAATGCCGCCGATCAGCGCGCCCCAGGTCAGGGCCTCGCGCTCATTGGCCTTGAAGCCGTAGCCGAGGTCCCAGACCAGGTGCCGGAGCCCGGACAGCAAATGATGCATCAGCGCCCAAGTGTAACCGAACACGATCAGCTTGCCGATGAAGCTGCCGGTAAAAGCCTGCACATTGGCGTAGGCGCCGGGGCCCGAAGCGGCGGCGATCAGCCACCAGGCCAGCAGCAGGGTTCCAAAATACAGCGCCACGCCGGTGGCGCGGTGGACGATGGACAGCGCCATCGTCAGCGTCCAGCGGTAGGTCTGCAGATGGGGAGAAAGCGGTCGTTCGATCCTGGCGGTCATCGGCGGCTTTGAAGTTGGCGGGACGTGGTGCGGCCCATCGGGGATCGCGTTAAAGCAATTCTATTTACGTAGTCGAACCAGCGAGCGCAACGATCAAATGCCACGAAATCGAACGGTCGTTCATTACTAGATCAAGGATGAAACGAGGGCGATCAGCGGCTTGGTATACCACGCCTGCGATCGCTCACAGAAAGAACGAATCATCGTTCGTTTGTTGTGGTGAGCTGTCGCCGCCAGCGCGTATAAAGGGGTCGGCGGTGGCGTGACCGGCGGCCCGAGGTCGTGGCGCGGACGGCGTCCCTTCGCGGCCGTTCCCGAGCGCGTTCAGGCTATTCCCGCAGAGCCGACCGGATATGCGAATCCAGCGCACGCCCTGGCCGCGCGTCCCGGTCCCGACGCTGCATTTCAAGCCCTGCATTTGATCGCAAGAGCTGCCGCCAGCGCGGCGATGGTCGCGCCCCGATTCGTCGGGTAACGCTGCGGTGTTCCTCAACGTGCAGGCGGGATTGTGATGGCCGGACTTAATCTCGTCGAGCTTGTCGAACTGGCGCTGATGCTGGTTGCGGTCGGCGCGGTGTCGGGGTTTTTCGCCGGCATCTTCGGGATCGGCGGCGGCGCGATCCTGGTGCCGGTGTTCTATGAGTGTTTCCGGCTCGCGGGCGTGCCGCTGGATGTGCGGATGCCGCTCTGCATCGGCACCTCGCTTGCCATCATCATTCCGACCTCGATCCGTTCGTTTCGCGCCCATCACGCCCGCGGCGCGGTTGATCTGGGCGTGCTCAAACTGTGGTGGCTGCCGATCATCATCGGCGTCATCGCCGGCAGCATCACCGCGCGTTACGCGCCCGAGCGGCTGTTCAAGATCGTCTTCGTCGGCGTGGCATGGTCGGCCGCCGCGCGGCTGCTGCTGGCGCGCGACAACTGGAAATTCGGCGACGACATCCCCAAGGGCCCGCTGATGCGGCTCTATGGTTTCTTCATCGGTCTGCTGTCGACCCTGATGGGGGTCGGCGGCGGCCTGTTCGCCAATCTTCTGATGACGTTCTATGGCCGTCCCATTCATCAGGCGGTCGCGACCTCCTCGGCGCTGGCGGTGCTGATCTCGATCCCCGGCGCGCTCGGCTACATCTATGCCGGCTGGCCCGCGGCGGCACGCTACCCGGACGTCACCGCGCTGCAGCTGCCGTTCGCGATCGGCTTCGTCTCGCTGATCGGCGCCCTGCTTGTGATGCCGACCAGTCTTCTCACCGCGCCGCTCGGCGTGCGCGCGGCGCATGCGATGTCAAAGCGCAACCTGGAGATCGCGTTCGGCTGTTATCTCTTCATTGTCGGCAGCCGGTTTGTGATAAGCCTGCTGTAGGAAACATCATCGACATCGGCGCGCGTTCGCGCGCCCTCAGCGGTTCAAGGCGACTTCCCTGAACGCCTTGACGAGCGGGGCTTCCAGCTTGCTGTGCATGGAGCCCAGAATTTCATAGGCGCAGGCGCCGCCTCACCCGGACAGGCGACGGCTACTATTTTGCGTAAATCTTTGCGTAAGTATCCCGCAGTATATTCTTCTGCACCTTGCCCATCGCGTTGCGCGGCAGTTCGTCGACGACAAAGACGCGCTTCGGCATCTTGAATTTTGCAAGACGCCCGTCGAGCGCTTGCAGCACCGAGGCTTCGCTGATGTCGGCGCCCTTGTTGCAGACCACGACCGCGGTGACGCCTTCGCCGAAGTCCGCATGCGGCACGCCGATCACGGCGGATTCGATCACGCCCGGCATGGCGTCGATCTCACTCTCGATTTCCTTCGGGTAGACGTTGAAGCCGCCGGAGATCACCAGATCCTTGCCGCGGCCGAGAATGTGCACATAGCCCTTGTCGTCGATCTTGCCGAGATCGCCGGTGATGAAGAAGCCGTCGTCGCGGAACTCGGCCTTTGTCTTCTCCGGCATCCGCCAGTAGCCCTTGAACACGTTCGGGCCCTTGACCTCGATCATCCCAATAGTGTCGCGCGCCAGTTCCTTGGCGGTCTCGGGGTCGGTGACGCGCACCGAGACGCCGGGCAAGGGAAGGCCGACGGCGCCGGGCACGCGGTCGCCGTCATAGGGGTTGGAGGTGTTCATGTTGGTTTCGGTCATGCCGTAGCGCTCGAGGATGGCAAAACCTGTTCGAGCCGACCATTCGCGGTGGGTGTCGGCGAGCAGCGGCGCGGAGCCCGAAATGAACAGCCGCATGTGCCTAGTGGAGTCTTTGGTCAGCGCCGGGCTCTGCAGCAGCCGCGTGTAGAAGGTCGGCACTCCCATCAGCACGGTCGAGCGCGCCATCAGCTTGATGATCAGTTCGGGATCGAGCTTCGGCAGGAAGATCATCGAAGCGCGCGCGAACAGCGTGACGTTGCTGGCCACGAACAGGCCGTGGGTGTGATAGATCGGCAGCGCGTGGATCAGCACATCGTCCCTGGTGAAGCGCCAATAATCGACCAGCGAGAGCGAGTTCGAGGCGAGATTGTCGTGCGTCAGCATCGCGCCCTTGGAACGCCCCGTGGTGCCCGACGTGTAGAGGATCGCGGCGAGGTCGTCGCTGGCGCGGGCGACGGTTGCGAACGAAGCGTCCGCCCTGGCGGCGGCGTCCGTCAGCGTTCCCTTGCCGTTGGCATCGAGCGTTTCGACCCTGGCGTTGACCTTGGCCGCGATCACGCCGATGCCCTCAGCCTTGGAGGGGTCGCACACCACCAGCGACGGCTCCGCGTCGGTGATGAAATATTCCAGCTCGTTCAGCGTATAGGCGGTGTTGAGCGGCAGATACACCGCGCCTGATCGTACCGTGGCGAGATAGAGCACCAGCGCCGGCACGGATTTTTCGGTCTGCGCCGCCACGCGGTCGCCCGGCTTGACGCCCCTCGCGACCAGCACATTCGCCATCTGGCCGGCGCGGGCGATCAGATCGGCATAGCTGATGCGCGTGCCGTCGAACATCTCGATCGCGAGCCGGGCGGGATCGTCGAGCTTGTCGAACAGGCGGGAAAACAGGTTGGCGCTGGCGGTGGTGTTCATGCAACATTCCCTGAGGGGCAATGGCCGGAGTTTTCGCCGGCTGGATTAGCAAAAACGCCCCTCACAAAGCAACGGAGACAGTTTGCATGTCAAATAATGGGAAACGCGTGGCCTGGGTGACGGGCGGTGGCACGGGAATCGGTGAATCCGGCGCGGAGCATCTCGCGGCGGACGGCTGGACCGTCGTGGTTTCGGGACGCCGCCAGGCCGAGCTGGACCGGGTCGTGGCCAACATCACCAAAAAGGGCGGCGAGGCCGAGGCGATCGCGCTCGATGTCAGCAACAGGGCCGACGTCAACAAGGTCGCCGACCAGATCCTCGCCAAGCACGGCCGGATCGACCTCCTGGTTAACAGTGCCGGCGTCAACGTACCGAAGCGGAGCTGGGCGGATGTGGAACCGGAGGGCTGGGACAAGGTCGTCAATATCAACCTCAACGGCGTCATGTTCTGCATGCACGCCGTGCTGCCGGCGATGCGCAAGCAGCAGGATGGCTGCATCATCAACGTCGCGTCCTGGGCCGGTCGTCATGTCTCGAAGATGACGGGCCCGGCCTACACCACCACCAAGCATGCGGTGCTGGCGCTGACCCATTCCTTCAACATGGACGAATGCGTCAACGGCCTGCGCGCCTGCTGTCTGTCGCCCGGCGAGGTCGCAACCCCGATCCTGAAATCGCGCCCGGTGCCGCCGAACGAAACCGAGCTGGCGAAGATGCTGCAGCCCGAGGATTGCGGCCGCACCATCGCGTTCGTCGCCAGCCTGCCGCCGCGCGTCTGCGTCAACGAGATCCTGATCAGCCCGACACATAATCGCGGCTTCATCCAGACGCCGGCGAGCAATGATTAGTTCTTGGTAGGGTGGGCAGAGCGCAGCGTGCCACCATCTTTTTATGACGCCAAACTGTGGTGGGCACGGCGCAAACGCGCCTTTGCCCACCCTACAAGTTTTCGGCTTACACTTGAGCCCCGACCGTTGCGCCCGTATACTCACAACTCTCGCGCGACTGGCGATCGCAGATGGGGCACCATCGGGAAGCGCGAGGTATTCAGCCGCGCGCCTGGGCAATCGGAAAAAATCCGATCCACCTTCAGATGAAGGAGCGGCCCAATGTTGACGGCCATCCAGATATCAGGATTGCAGACTTTCGGATACCACGGCCTGTTCGAGGAAGAGCGCCGCCTCGGCCAGAAATTCACCTTCGACATCGACGCGACGCTGAAGGCGGCGCCGACGCACCGGGACGACAGGCTGGATGCCTCGATCCGCTACGACGCTGTGGTGGACGCCGCCGTGAGTCTTGCCGGCGCGACGAAATACCAAACGCTGGAAGCGCTCGGGGAAGCCGTTGCGATCGGCCTGCTGCGGCGCTTCGCCCTGATCGACACCATCACCGTTGGCGTCGCCAAGTTCAGTCCTCCGATCCCGCATACGCTCAGCAAAGTCGGAATCACGGTGCGCTTGGCCCGATCCGATCTGGCGGGTAGGCCGGTGGAGGAGGTGCTGGAAGATTTTGTCTAGGTGGCGGCATCTGTACGGCGCGGTGGCCCACCCATCCTTCACCGCGCGGGATCGTCATTGCGAGCGAAGCGAAGCAATCCATCTCTCGTAACGCGGCGTCGTGGATTGCTTTGCTGCGCTCGCAATAACGGCTGGGTGCGACATAGTAGCCCGTTGGGCAAATCAGTTCGGGTTTACAGAAATCATGTCAAGTCCTAAATTTCTGCAAATCAAAATTATTCTTGTTGCCATCCGACCCAAATCAGTGCGCAGCTATCGTCATCCCGTCCCACTCAGAGGGCGTTGGCCATCGTCACAACGAGGGGCGGGTCGCGGTGGACGCTGATGTTGCGATGGACGGTCGCGGCTGATGCGTACGGCGAAAGCGTGTGGTCCTGGCGCCCGTAACGGCGTCAAGTCTTTCGGGAGCCAACGCTT
The DNA here is from genome assembly GCF_018130065.1 of Bradyrhizobium sp. AUGA SZCCT0158. Classification (GTDB taxonomy): domain Bacteria; phylum Pseudomonadota; class Alphaproteobacteria; order Rhizobiales; family Xanthobacteraceae; genus Bradyrhizobium. The sequence goes on from NZ_JAFCME010000005.1 coordinate 257,778, forward strand.
CCGAGGGGCGACGGTGGCAATAGAGGCCGTCTCACCGGGGAGAGCGCGTCATAAGCCGTAAAGCCATTGCGCAGGGAATGTCGGATGTTCTCCGCTGCCCTGTATGCTCGTGTGCAGCTTCTTTAGCACAATCGCACACGAGACCGCGGGTGCAGCGCGCATCCGGCATTCCCTGCGCCCTCTGGATTCTTAGAGGGCGGAACGAAATTGAAAACCTCGGGTGCAATGCGTCGCGAGATCGCGGCCGCATATTCAGTGTCATCGCCCGGCTTGACCGGGCGACCCAGTATTCCAGAGACGCCAATGATTGAATCGAGAAGCCGCGGCGTACTGGATCACCCGCCTTCGCGGGTGACGACAGTTGTGTGTGGAGTGGCAAGGCGGGATATTCGCTGCGCTCGCAATGACGGCTTCATGAGAATACCCCCACGGACAGCCCTCCCGAAAGTTTCAGCCATCACGATAAATTATCCGCCGAAACTGCCGGAAAAACCTCCCGTAGCTCGGCCAACGACGACGAAAACGGTCAACCGACCAGCGTCGTTGTTCTCAGCACCGGCGGCCCCCGCCGGAGACCTCAATCATCGGGAGAAGATCCATGTCGAACCGAATCGCTTATCTGACCGCCGCCGCCTTCAGCGTGCTCGCGCTCACCGCCACCGTGTCAGCGCCGGCAAGCGCGGAAGAAAAGACCGTGATGGTCGGCGGCGCCGCGATGTTCCCCTCGAAGAACATCGTCCAGAACGCCGTCAACTCCAAGGACCACACCACGCTGGTCGCCGCCGTGAAGGCCGCCGGCCTGGTTGCCACGCTGGAAGGCAAGGGCCCGTTCACGGTGTTCGCACCGACCAACGCCGCCTTCGGCAAGCTGCCGGCCGGCACCGTCGACACGCTGGTGAAGCCTGAGAACAAGGCGACCCTGACCAAGATCCTGACCTACCATGTCGTGCCCGGCAAGCTCGCCGCAGCCGACCTCAAGGACGGCATGAAGCTCAAGACCGCCGAAGGCGAACAGCTGACGGTGAAGCTTGACGGCAGCAAGGTCTGGATCGTCGACGCCAAGGGCGGAACCTCGATGGTCACGATCTCGAACGTCAACCAGTCCAACGGCGTGATCCATGTGATCGATACCGTGCTGATGCCGGCTTCGTGACCTCCGCGCACGCCTGATTAGTCCCAGCGGGATGCGTGGATGGGCGAGCCGGGGCGACCCGGCTCGCTTTTTTGTGACCTCGATACGCCCCCTGCATCGATCTGATAGCATCTGGGCAGTAACGAAAACCCGGTTCCCGGCGTATAAACCGGTAACCCATCGCAACGACGGAACAGGCCATGTCGAGCATCACCGCCAGCGACCAAGCCAGCGCTAAAGCGACGCCCAAGGCAGCCACCAAGGCCAAGGTCATTCAGCCGGCCTGGGTGCGGGCCCTGCACTGGACCAACGCCTTTGCGATGGTCCTGATGATCATGTCGGGATGGAAGATCTACAACGCCTCTCCGCTGTTCGACTTCACCTTTTCGGACAGCATCACGCTGGGCGGTTGGCTCGGCGGCGCGTTGCTCTGGCACTTTGCCGCGATGTGGCTGTTGATGGTCAACGGCCTGATCTACCTCGCTTTGGGGCTCGCCACCGGCCGCTTCCGCAAGAAGCTGCTGCCGATCACGCCGGAGGGCGTGCTTGCCGATACCAAGGCGGCACTGACCGGCAAGCTGTCGCACGAGGATCTGACCAAATACAATTACGTCCAGAAGCTGCTCTATGCCGGCATCATCGTGGTTGGCATCCTGATCGTGCTGTCGGGGCTGGCGATCTGGAAGCCGGTGCAGCTGCAATATCTGACGGCCATGTTCGGCGGCTATGAGGCCGCCCGTTACGTCCACTTCTTCTGCATGGCCGCGATCGTCGCCTTCATGGTGGTTCACGTCGTGCTTGCACTGCTGGTGCCGAAGAGTCTTCGCGCGATGATTATCGGCCGCTGAGCATACTAGGAGGATATTATGGGCCGCTTGCGTAACCTTCTGATCCCCGGCGTCGACAAGACGCTGCTGCTCCGGGACGCCGTCAAGACGATGCCGGACCTGACGCGCCGGCGCTTCATCTCCGGCGGCGCCAGCCTCGGCGCGTTGACGCTGCTCACCGGCTGCGACGTGACGGACCAGTTTTCGGCCGAGGAAATGCTGAAGCAGGTTTCGAAATTCAATGACGGCGTGCAGGCCTGGATGTTCAATCCGGATGCGATGGCGCCGACCTTCCCGGAAAGCGCGATCACCAAGCCGTTCCCGTTCAACGCCTATTACAGCCTTGACGAGGCCCCCGAGATCGAGGCCAAGGACTGGAAGCTCGAGGTGCGCGGTCTCGTCGAGAACAAGAAGTCGTGGACGCTGGAGGAGCTCTACAAGCTGCCGCAGGTCAAGCAGGTCACGCGCCACATCTGCGTCGAGGGCTGGAGCGCGATCGGCAGCTGGAGCGGCACGCCGCTGCGTGATTTCCTGCAAATCGTCGGCGCCGACACGCGCGCCAAATATGTCTGGTTCCAGTGCGCCGACAAGGACGGCTACAATTCGCCGCTCGACATGCGCAGCGCGCTGCACGCGCAGACCCAGATGACGTTCAAATTCGGCGACGAGATCCTGCCGCGTGCCTATGGTTTCCCGATGAAGATCCGCGTGCCCACAAAGCTCGGCTTCAAGAATCCGAAATATGTGCTCTCGATGGAAGTCACCAACGACTACAAGGGCGGCTTCTGGGAAGACCAGGGATACAATTCGTTCAGCGGGAGTTGAAGGGGGCGAATGGGGGTAGCGAATGGCGAATAGGGAAAGTATTCGCGCTGACCACTTACCATTCGCCACTCGCTATTCGCTATTTCGCCAACTTCCTCTGAAATGCGCACAGCACCGCCCCCGTTGCCAGCATCGCCGCGGAAACGTTGAGCGCAAACGAAAGACTGCCCACCGCGTCGGTGATCGCGCCGACCACGATCGGCCCCAGCGTCTGGCCGATGCCGAACGAAATGGTCATCGCCGCGATCCCCATCGGCCAGGCGGACGGCGGATAGTTGAAGCGCACGAAGGCGGTGGTCGATCCCACCACCGCGAAGAACGCGACACCGAACACCAGCGCCGAGATCGCCAGCAACAGCGGCGAGTGCCCGAAGATCGGCAGCGCCGCGCCGATCGCGTTGACGCCCAGAATGATCGCGGTGGTGAGGCCGCCGCGGTCCATCGCCAGCACCCGCCGCCACACCCAGGGCGTTGCGAACGCGCTGATCCCGATCAGGCTCCAGAACAGGCTCTGCGCCGCCGCGCCGCCGCCGCCATCGCGGACATAGGCGATCATGAAGGTCATGTAGGCGATGTAGCCGGCCCCGAACAGGAAGTAGCCGATGATATAGGCCAGCACCGGTCCGACCGAGAATCTGGCCGGTGCCGCGCTGTCGATATCAACGCCACCGCCCAGCGGCGCCAGCAGCAGCGGCGCGATCAACGCGACAGAGAGCAGTGTCATCGCCCACCAGACGATCCACCACGATCCCGGTCCGAAACCCTGCAGCACGAACGGCGCGATCAGCCCCGATGCGAGGATGCCGAGCCCGGGCCCGGCGTAAAACAGGCTGAGCAGGAAATTGGCGCGATCGGGGCGCGTCTGCGCGATCGTGGCGGCCAGCGCCGCGCCGCCGACGAATCCGCCCGCGGCTCCGATGCCCGCCAGCAGCCGGGCAAAGCTCAGCACGAAAAAATTGCCGGAGACGGCGCAGAGCGCCAGCGAGATGACGGCGGCCAGCGTTCCCCAGCGCACCGTTCGCGTCAGCCCAAACCGCCGGATCATGCGCGAGGCGAGCAGCGCGCCCGCGAGATAGCCGACGGCGTTGATCGTGTTCATGAAGCCGGCCGCGGAATAGGACCAGCCCAGCGCGTCGCGCATGTCCGGCAGCACCAGCGCATAGGCGAAGCGGCCGATTCCAAGACCGATCGTCGGCGCCAGCGACAGAACGAGGATCAGCCACGCGGGATGCGTGGTGGACGGTGGTTGGACGGCGGCCTTCACAGGATACTCCGGCAAGACAGCGATTGTGACAGGCGGCTGCCGGCTTGCACAGCCGCGCGGGAAGCAATGGTGTCGTGCCGTTTGCGCAACATCAGCCGATCAGCACCAGCGCCACGCCGGCCACCGTCAGCACCGCGCCGGCGACGATGCGGGGTGTGATCCGTACATGGTGCAGCACCATGGCGCTGAGCAGCAACGTGACGAGCGGATAGATCGCGGCGACAGGCGCGACCAGCGTGATCGGGCCGTTGCGCAGGGCGGCGAATAGCGACAGCAGGCTGAGGCCGTTGCAGATGCCGGTGATGGCGAACCAGAACCGGCCCGGCCATGGCGCTGCCACGACGAAGCTCCCCTTGCGGACGCGCTGCACGGTCAGCACCACAAAGGACGATACGACATAGCCGATCAGGCAGGCCCAGAGCGGGCTCGGCCAGATTTCGAGCCCAAGCTTGACGATTGGCGGCACCACGCCGCGCAGCAACGCGCTGGCGAGCGGTAATAGCAATGCCCAGCTTCGCCAGTCGCTGACGAGGTCGCGCGGCCGGGTGACGGTGATGATCACCGCGCCGGCGACCGCAATGACGAGGCCGGCGAATTGCAGCAAGTGGAGCGGCTCATGCAGGAGAACGACGGCGAGCGCGACCGCGAACAGCGGCGCCAGATTGCCGAGCGTCGAGGTGACGACCGGCCCCAGCGCGCTGTTGGAGGCAAAGGTCAGCAGGGTCAGCATCGCCGGAAATACCAGCCCGATCGCGGCGAAGATCGGCAGGGCCCGCCAGACCACGGGCTCGCCGGCCAGCAGCAGGGGCGAGACCAGAAGGAACAACAGCGTGAACGAGGGGACGCTGATCGCCGCTCCCGACAGCGGTTCGACTGTTCGCAGCCCGAATTGCGCCGTCACGACGCCCGCGCCCAGGAAGCCGGCCGAGGCAAAGGCAAACAGGATGGCTGCGGTCATGAGGGCGTGATGTCCGTCTTGGGGCGGGCTTGTCAGCCTTTGTGGCCTGTCCAAGCCGCCTTGCCAATCCGCTCGGGGCGTTTTAGCACTCCCGCGGAATCCTCCGCTGTCATGCCCGGGCTCGACCCGGGCATCCATCGTCTTCAAGAAGCTGGATTGCCGGGTCAAGCCCGGCAATGACAACCAAACAAGCTCCGAGGTAACTGATCATGGCGACCCATAAACTGCTGCTTCTCCCCGGCGACGGCATCGGCCCCGAAGTGATGGGCGAGGTGCAACGCCTGATCGACTGGCTCAACGCGCAAGGCATTGCCCGTTTCGAGACCGAGCAGGGGCTGGTCGGCGGTTCCGCCTATGACGCCAGCAAGCAGAGCATTACGGATGCGACCATGGCGCTGGCCACGGCGGCCGATGCCGTGATTTTCGGCGCGGTCGGCGGCCCGAAATGGGACGCCGTGCCCTATGACGTGCGGCCCGAAGCCGGCCTGCTCCGGCTGCGCAAGGACCTCGGCCTGTTCGCCAATCTGCGCCCGGCGGTGTGCTATCCGGCGCTGGCGGAGGCCTCCAGCCTGAAGCGCGAGATCGTCGAAGGCCTCGACATCATGATCGTGCGCGAACTGACCGGCGGCGTCTATTTCGGCGAGCCGAAGACCATCACCGATCTCGGCAACGGCCAGAAGCGTGCCGTCGACACCCAGGTCTATGACACCTACGAGATCGAGCGCATCGCCCGGGTCGCCTTCGATCTCGCGCGGAAACGCCGCAACAAGCTGACCTCGATGGAAAAGCGCAACGTCATGAAGTCAGGCGTGCTCTGGAACGAGGTGGTGACGCAGGTGCACGCCCGCGAATACAAGGACGTGACGCTGGAGCATCAGCTCGCCGATTCCGGCGGCATGAACCTCGTCAAGGCGCCGAAGGCGTTCGACGTCATCGTGACCGACAATCTGTTCGGCGACATGCTGTCCGATATCGCGGCGATGCTAACGGGATCGCTCGGCATGCTGCCCTCGGCCTCGCTCGGCGAGATCGACGCCAAGACCAGGAAGCGCCGCTCGCTGTTCGAGCCGGTGCACGGCTCGGCGCCCGATATTGCCGGAAAAGGCCTCGCCAATCCGATCGCGATGATTTCCTCGTTCGGCATGGCGCTGCGCTATTCGTTCGACATGGGCGCGCTCGCCGACAAGGTCGACGCGGCGATCGCCGCCGTGCTCGCCAGCGGCCTGCGTACCGCGGATATCAAGTCCGAGGGCACCACGGCGGCCAGCACCACGCAGATGGGCGATGCGATTTTGAAGGAATTGCAGAAGCTGCACGCGTAAGCGAAGAAACTCTCCACTCCGTCGTCCCGGCCTTGAGCCGGGACCCATAACCACCGTCGGTTATGATGGCGAAGAAAGTCGTCGAGCACCTTTAGTAGATCGACGGGCCGCGGCGTATGGGTCCCGGGTCAAGCCCGGGACGACACCAGTTGGTTTAGTTCAATAGGCTCAATACAGCGGGAAGCGCTGCGGATAGCCGCCGAGGTCCGAGGGCGGGCTGAGCGGCTGACGGTCGATCGGGCGATTGAGATTCTCGCGCCCGAATGACGGGTAGCCGAGATCCGGCGGAAACGCATAATCCTGGAATTTGCGGTCACCCGGCAAGACTTCGGTGCCGGCGTCGAGCCAGGAGCGCGTCGTGACGTAAACGCGGGTATTCGGCCCTTGCTGATAGACCCGGTTGGGGCCGCTGCGTCCGTAGTACGGGCGGCCATCCTTGTCGTAGCGCTGGTTGGACTGGGCGCTGGCTTCCGTCACGCCGACCGCAACGAGGGCGGCTGCCGCAAGCAACACCACGAGCTTGCTCGCAGCAGGGAATTTAGGGGTCATCGCATCCTCGTCATTGCCGGCCCTTCGGAAACCGGCGGATCGCCAAATCGGGTTGGTCTTCATTGTAGCTGTCGCGGGGTGGTCGTCACTAGGTCAATTGGGCCACACCGGACCATATAATGCCGGCACTGGCGAAAAAGTTTCATGAAAACCAGTATCTTGGCAAGCCGTGGCAATTAGAAGGCGCCGCGCAATTGCGGGTTGTCTCCGCCGTCAGCCAATTCGCCGACAGGCCGGCATGGCCGAGTTCGCCGCCCGGGCGATAGATCTCGAGTTCGGCGACCGGCCTTCTGTCGGCGCCGCGCCACCGGAAGTCCCGGCGGCCGCCCTTGGGGTGCCGGAAAATCTCATAAGCCTCTGTTTTGTCATGCGGATCAAACTGGCTGACGGCAAAAGCGCGCGACGAGCGGTCGAGCAGGCTCCAGGCACCCCTCAATGAGGCGTCGTTCAATGAGGCGTCCCTCGACGAGGGGTCCATCGCTGCGAGATCGGGCAATTGTTCCCACAGCGCCATGCCGCCCATGGCGAGCAGGGCCAGGGTCACTACATACGCAACCAGCCGTGCCAGCGTACCGCAGACCTTGTCCGCAAAGCTGGTCAGCGCCGGATGGATTCTCGTCGTATAATGGGACTTGCAATGGGACCTGGCCGGTTCGGCCGAAAAGGACTGCATCAAACGCCCAAACGCTACTGTCAAACCTCCTTGCAAACGTTGTCTTGAGGGTGTTTCTCGCATAGAAGCGCTGCCTTCTCCCTTTCCGCCGCGGGCGGGGGGGGGGGGGGACGCCATTTTTCGTCGGAGAGTGAACGATGGGTTACAAAGTCGCGCTGGTCGGAGCGACCGGCAATGTCGGGCGGGAAATGCTCAACATTCTCGACGAGCGCAAATTCCCCGCGGACGAGGTGGTGGCGCTGGCGTCACGGCGCAGCGTTGGCGTGGAAGTTTCGTATGGCGACCGCACCCTGAAGTGCAAAGCCCTTGAGCACTACGATTTCTCAGATATCGACATCTGCCTGATGTCGGCAGGCGGCGCGGTGTCGAAGGAATGGTCGCCGAAGATCGGCGCCGCCGGCGCCGTGGTGATCGACAATTCGTCGGCATGGCGGATGGACCCGGACGTGCCCCTGATCGTGCCCGAAGTGAACGCCGACGCCGTGACCGGCTTCACCAAGAAGAACATCATCGCCAATCCGAACTGCTCGACCGCCCAGCTCGTGGTGGCGCTGAAGCCGCTGCACGACAAGGCCACCATCAAGCGCGTCGTGGTCGCGACCTATCAGTCGGTGTCGGGCGCCGGCAAGGATGCGATGGATGAGCTGTTTTCGCAGACCAAGGCCGTCTACACCAACAGCGAACTGATCAACAAGAAATTCCCCAAGCGTATCGCCTTCAACGTCATCCCCGAGATCGACGTGTTCATGGAGGACGGCTACACCAAGGAAGAGTGGAAGATGATGATGGAGACCAAGAAGATTCTTGATCCCAAAATCAGGCTGACCGCGACTTGCGTGCGCGTGCCTGTCTTCGTCGGCCATTCGGAAGCCGTCAATATCGAATTCGAGAATCCGATCACCGCCGATGAAGCCCGCAACATCCTGCGCAACGCGCCGGGTTGCCTCGTGATCGACAAGCAGGAGCCCGGCGGCTACGTCACGCCGTATGAGGCGGCAGGCGAGGACGCCACCTATATCAGCCGCATCCGCGAGGACGCGACGATCGAGAACGGCCTGTCGCTGTGGTGCGTCTCTGACAATCTGCGCAAGGGTGCGGCGCTGAACGCGGTGCAGATCGCCGAATGCCTGATCAACCGCAAGCTGATCACCGCGAAGAAGAAAGCGGCGTAGCTGCCGGCGAATAGTGAGTAGCGAATAGCGAATGGAAATTTCCCTTATTCGCTACTCGCCATTCGCTACTCGCCCACCATCTCACTAACACCGCGGAATTCCTTCGCGGTCTGGTCGAGCACGAACAGCGAGCCTTCGGCGACGCCGAAATAGGCGCCGTGCAGTTCCATTTCGCCGCGCTCGACGCGCGCGCGCACGAACGGAAACGTCAGCAGGTTTTCCAGCGAGCGGAAGATCGCGGCTTTCTCGATCCGGACGGTGAAATCCTGCATCGTTTCGCGCTCGCGCTGTTCGACGACTTCGCCCGGCTTGATGAACATCGCCATCCAGCGCCCGATGAAATCGCCCGGCGACAACGGATCGATCTTATCGATGAAGGCCTTGATGCCACCGCACTGGGCGTGGCCGAGCACCACGATATGCTTGATGCGGAGCACGTTAACCGCATATTCGAGCGCCGCGGATACGCCGTGGGCGCCGCCGTCAGGCTGATAGACCGGTACCAGATTGGCGACGTTGCGGACCACGAACAGTTCACCCGGGCCGGCGTCGAAAATGACCTCCGGGGAGACGCGGGAATCGCAGCAGCCGATCACCATGACAGCGGGTGACTGGCCGCGTTCGGACAGTTCCCGGTAGCGTGACTGTTCCGTAGGCAGTCGCTGCGAGGTGAAGGTCCGGTAGCCGTCGAGCAGATGTTGCGGAAATGCGGTCATGGCCCTTGCCTAACCATAGACCGATGACAGGAACAAGGCTTTCGGGCGGCCGTTTGAAATGATATCGCGTGGGGTTCAATAACACCTCAGGAAACCAGCCCATGATCCGTCCGCGCCGCAGCCTGTTGTTCATGCCCGGATCGAACGCGCGGGCGCTGGAAAAGGCGCGCAACCTTGCCGCCGACGGTATCATCCTCGACCTTGAGGATTCGGTGGCGCCGGACGCCAAGGCGCTGGCCCGTGACCAGATCGCCAAGGCGATCGCGGCCGGCGGGTTCGGCAAGCGCGAGGTGCTGATCCGGGTCAACAGCCTGGAGACGCCGTGGTGGATCGACGACGTCACGATGGCCGGCAAGGCGCGGCCCGACGGCATCCTGGTTCCCAAGGTTTCCAGCGTCGCCGATCTCGGCGCCATCGCCAATCGCCTCAGCGACATCAACGCGGATACCTCGATCCGGGTCTGGGCGATGATCGAGACTTCGCGCGCGGTATTGGATGCGGACAAGCTCGCCGCGGCGTCGAAGGATTCGGAAACGCGCCTTGCGGGCTTCGTGTTCGGGCCGAACGACATTTCGCGGGAGACGCGCATCCGGATGCAGCCGGGCCGCGCCGCGATGATCCCGATGATCATCCACTGCATCCTGGCGGCACGTGCGCATGGCCTCGAAATCCTCGACGGGCCGTACAGCGATATCAGCAACGTCGACGGCTTTGCGGTTGAATGCGCGCAGGGGCGCGATCTCGGGTTTGACGGCAAGACGCTGATCCATCCGAGCCATATCGAGGCCTGCAACGCGATCTTCACGCCGCCGGCGGAGGAAGTCGCGGAAGCCCGCAAGATCATCGCGGCGTTCCAGCAGCCCGAAAACGCTTCCCGCGGCGCCATCCAGCTCGACGGCCGCATGGTGGAACGGCTGCACGCCGACATGGCCAAGCGCACCATCGCCATTGCGGACGCGATCTCCGCGATGGGGCATTAAGACTAGTTGAGAGCGGCGGTCTCTTCCCTTCTCCCCTTGTGGGAGAAGGTGGCGCGAAGCGCCGGATGAGGGGTTCTCTCCTCACGGTAAGATTTGAATCTGAGGATAGGGACCCCTCATCCGGCGCGCTTCGCGCGCCACCTTCTCCCACAAGGGGAGAAGGAAGAAGATGCGGCGTGCCGGTTTATTTACCAAACTTCTCCGTCGCCCAGGCGTAGAGGCTGCCAGGCACAGGCCTCTGCCCGCCGCGGCCCTTCGGCGAGATGTGCAGCCCGATAATCGCGGGATCGGCGAGCAGCGCCGAATAATCTGACGGCTCGAAAAACAATTTCGGTTCCGCATGCACCGCATAAAACGATTGCTTCGGCAGCGCGTGCTGCAATTCGTTCGACCGGCGCGCGAGTGCGGTGAGCGCGGCCGGACCGAAGATTGCGACGCGAATATCCGAGAGGCGGTTCGATCCGCCGCGCAGTTGCCGCAGCTTGAAGGTCAGGCGATGGCGCAGCGCCAGCCAGTCCGGCGTCAGCTCGTCCTGCTTCATCAGATTTTCGAACGCCGTCACGATCGGATCGCTAGGGGGCAGATACAAAACCGAATTGCCGAGTTGGCGCGGCCGCTCCCAGGCGAAATAGGGCTTTGCAGGATCGATCTCGACCGGCTTCAGCAGCAGGACATCCGCGTCGAGCCACAGGCCGGCCTTCTCCGCCATCAGCCGCATGCGGAAGAAATCGCTGAATTGCAGAATGGTCCAATCGCGCCAGCTGCCGTCCGGCTGCGGCGAGCGAAGCCGCTCGGAAAAGGAATGCGGCAGGATCGCTTCGGCCTCGGCGTTGCCGACGCCGTCAGGCAGGTCGGCAAGCGGCTCGAAACTGTAGACGGTGACCTTGTGGCCCGCCGCGACCTGCGATCGCAGGCAGGTCAGCCGGAGCGCATCGAGCGGGCCATGCCAGAAGGTGACGACGTCAGGCCGCATCGGCGTCGCCTCACTATTGTCGAGCGAGGCCGCGACCCGCGATCAGGCCCAGGCGCGCTCTTTTTTGGCCTTGGCCTCGTAGCTGTCGATGGAAGTCTTTTTCTCCATCGTCAGGCCAATGTCGTCCAGACCGTTGAGCAGGCAATGCTTGCGGAACGGGTCGATCTCGAACTTCACGGTGCCGCCGTCGGGGCCGCGGATTTCCTGGGCCGCGAGATCGATGGTCAGCGTCGCGTTGGCGCCGCGCTCGGCGTCGTCGAACAATTTGTCGAGGTCGTCCTGGGTGACGCGGATCGGCAGAATGCCGTTCTTGAAGCAGTTGTTGTAGAAGATGTCGCCGAACGAGGTCGAGATCACGCAGCGGATGCCGAAATCCAGCAGTGCCCACGGCGCGTGCTCGCGGCTCGAGCCGCAGCCGAAATTGTCACCGGCGACCAGCACCTTGGAATTGCGGTAGGCCGGCTTGTTGAGGATGAAATCCGGATTCTCGCTGCCGTCATCCTTGTAGCGCTGTTCGGAGAACAGGCCCTTGCCAAGGCCGGTACGCTTGATGGTCTTCAGATACTGCTTCGGAATGATCATGTCGGTGTCGACATTGATGATCTTCAGGGGCGCGGCGACGCCTTCCAGTGTGGTGAACTTGTCCATCGAACGTACTTCCCGGCTGAATGAGGGATAGGGACGCTGATTTATCGCGAAATCGCCCCCGGCAAAAGGCCAATTTGCGCAATCCTACCCCGCTCCTAGGCTCCTCCTTAAGTTTCCTGGGCCTCAATCGCCTCCATATCGGCGTCCGACAGGCCGAAATGGTGGCCGATTTCGTGGATCAGGACGTGGCGGACGATGTGGCCCAGCGTTTCCTCATGCTCCGCCCAATAGTCCAGGATCGGTCGCCGGTAGAGCCAGATCATGTTGGGCAGGCGGGCGACGTCGTTATTGCTTTGCTGCGGCAGGCCGACGCCCTGGAACAGGCCGAGCAGGTCGAACTCGCTTTGCGCCTGCATCTCGTCGAGGATCTCGTCGGTCGGGAAATCGTCGACGCGGATGATGACGCCCTCGCACAGGGTTCGAAAGCCCTTTGGCAGGCGCTCGAAAACCTCATGCGCCATGGCTTCCATTTCGGCGAGCGACGGTGCTTTTGCTTCCTTCCACATCGCACCTGTTTAGCGCGTGTTGCTCCAGCGCGCCTACTCATTTTGCGCGCCTACTGATCTTGAATATCATCGCAAGGTTGACCTTGGCGCGGCAATCGGAGACCGTACGGCCCGATAACAGGCTTTGGGTGGGCGGAATGAAGCGGATTGCGACGGCGGCGGTAGCGGCGATTTTGACCGGATTCTTGTTGCCGGGTGGCGGCGCACAGGCTCAGACGGCACCGTCGGGGGTGCGCACCGCGCAGGCGCCGAAGCCGGCCGCCACCGATGCGTCCGCACAACGCCGGCGGCCGCTCCGCCGCGTGCCGATCTACCGGCAGGACCCGTGGGAACCCGATGTCTATCCGCGTTACAATCCGGGGCCGAATGCGGTGCGCAGTTGCACCGCGACCTATGTGCAGGAATACCGGCCGAGCGGTACCGTCATCACGCCGCGCATGAACTGCTACTGGCGACCCGGTTAGCGCCGGCGCGCTAGCGTCCAAATCGATCAGCGTTCCAAATATCTCTGCGCCGGCGGGCCATGAACGAGAATGGCCGTCGCCACGCGCGACCTCGAAGCGTTCATGTTTGAAATCATGACGGGCTCATGAGTGCGGAGTGTCCGCAGCGATGCAACGGCAGTCTGCGCCGGCTTGACGCGCCGCTGAAATCAATCGGAACCGATGTACACGCTCCTTGTTCATCTTCGCGGCGCAGTCATTCAGTTCGCATTCACGTCCTCAGCTTCAAGCTGTGAACTGCGTCGCGGCGTAGCCGCTGCTTGTCGAGCACCGCTCGCCACGAACGTGACATTCCGAGGACCAAGGAGACTACATATGCAGGTGATGAAAGTTCTGGGGCTTGCCGCCTTTGGCGTCATGCTCGTTATAGCCGCTCCGACTGAGCGCGCTAACGCGTTGTCGCTGAGCAACCCCGGTGCTGGCGCCGCCGTCCAGGAGGAGGTCAAGCCCGAGACGACGGAGGCGGGATGGCGACATCGCCATCATCGCTGGCATCGTCACCACCATCATCGCTGGCACCGTCATCATCACCATCGTCGGCATCACCATCATCACCATTATCGCCGCTGGTGATCGCGAGTTTGCGGATTTGAAGTGAGCAGGTCCGTTCATCGCGGGTCTGTTTTCACTTCAAGTTTACTGCCATGAAACGGGCGCCATTGCTGCCTGTTATTTGATGATCCTGAATCAGAGGAGGTAGATCGTCATGAAGATGTTGATCGGAGCAGCTGCTGTCGCTGGCGCTCTGGTGTTTGCCGGCCCGGCGGCGGTCAATTCGGCCGCCGCGGCATCGCCGCAAATGAAGCAACAAACCGCCGGCACGTCAGGTGCGACCGACTTCAGCGCGCAGCGCTATTACCGGCGCCACTATGGTTACGGCTATTATCGACCGTATTACCGCTCATACTATCGCCCGTATTACGGACCCCGCTATTACGCGCGGCCCTCTTACTACCGGCCATATCCCTATTACGCACCGGCGCCGTTCACATTCGGCTTCGGGTTCGGGCCGTATTGGTAACGGGCGCGGCCATCGCGCTCAGGAGACGAGCGCGATGGCGTTGATCCCGTTTTCGCGGAGCGAGAAGCGGATCAGGCGGCGCGAATGAGATCGAGGAACGTGTTGACGTCGGCGCGCAGCTTCTCCGACTGATGGCTGAGGTCGTCGGCCGCCGTCAGCACTTCCGACGCCGCGGCGCCGGTCTCGTTGGCGGCGTCATTGACGCTGCCGACGTTCGAAGATACCTCGGTCGTCCCCTTCGAAACTTCCTGGATGTTCTGCGCGATGTCGCGGGTCGCAGCGCTCTGCTGCTCGACCGCGGCGGCGATCGCCGTGGCGATTTCGTTCATCTGGGCGATCGTCGTCCCGATCGCCTTGATGGCCGTCACGGCGTTGCCGGTCTCCTGCTGGATCGCGGCGATCTGGGCTGAAATATCCTCCGTCGCCTTGGCGGTCTGGGTGGCAAGCGCCTTCACCTCGGTGGCGACGACGGCAAAGCCCTTGCCGGACTCGCCAGCGCGCGCCGCTTCGATCGTGGCGTTGAGCGCCAGCAGGTTGGTCTGCGACGCGATGTTCTGGATCAGCGAAATGACTTCGCCGATCTTCTGTGCCGCTTCGGCCAGGCCCTCGACGGTCTTGTTGGTGCGGTCGGTCTCGGCGACAGCAAGGTTGGCGGTCTGGGACGCCTGCGCCACCTGGCGCGAGATTTCGCTGATCGAGGCATGCAGTTCCTCGGTCGCCACGGCAACCGTCTGCACGTTCGCGGAGGCGACGTCGGAGGCGTTGGCGACGGCGGTGGCCTGCCGGCTGGTTTCCTCCGCCGTTGCCGTCATGCTGCCGGCGGTGGCGTGCATCTCGGCCGACGCCGCGGTCAGCGTTTGCAGGGCTTCCGAGATCTGGACGTCGAAGGTCGCGATGTAACCTTCGATGGCGCGCTGACGGGCTTCCTTGCGGACCTGCTCCTCGCGCTGTTCGGCTTCGAGGCGTCGCGCCGTCATCGCATTTTCCTTGAAGACGGTGAGCGACTTGGCGAGACCGCCAACCTCGTCGGTGCGGCCGGCACCGACGATCGAAATATCGAGATCGCCCCCGGCAAGCTTGGTCATTTCAAGCGTCATGCGCCGCAATGGTTGGGCGATCTGGCCGAACGCGATCCAGCCGAGGATGGCAAAGGCCAGCAGCAGGCCGACAATCGCCCCGACCACCAGCAAGAGACGGGTGTAATCGGCGCTGGCGACGCTCGCGTCGCGCGCGGCGCGCATGGCGTCCGTATTGATGGTGATGAGTTGCCCCACTGCTGCGATCGCGGTCTGGCGATGCTTGGCCGCAACATTGCGCGAATAGGCGAAGGCTTCTTCCATCTTGCCCGCGGCCGCCAGTTCGAACACCTTGGCGCTGGCGACCCGGCGGTCCTTGACCGCGGTTCGCATTGTGTCGATCAGTTGGCGCTGCTCGGGAGCAGTGGTGACGGTCGCCAGACGATCGATTGCTGCCAGCGTGGCATCGGTGGCCTTGCCATAGGACTCGACGTTCTGGCTGATCGCCTTGGCGTCGGTGCCGGAGAGGATGACGTTCTTCTCGCTCACCGCGGCGCTGTTGAAATGGCTTTCGGCCTGCAGGCTGTATTGCACCCGCATCGCGTTGCCGTCGACCAGGCTCGCCGCCGTCGCGGACAGGTTGCTCAGCGCTATCGAGGCCTGGACGACGATCCCGACTGCCACAAGGGCGACGATCGCGGCAGGCACCGCGATCTTGGCAATAATGGGCAGGTTCTGAAATCTGGCGATCATTTTCTCGAGTCTCGCTTGAGGAAAATTTGCGCTGCCGAACCGTTGCGGCGGCCCCGGGGACCGCTCGTGACACGGCGCCGCGTCGGATCAAGCCCTCAACACGAGGGGATCCTAAAGGCAGC
The DNA here is from genome assembly GCF_018130065.1 of Bradyrhizobium sp. AUGA SZCCT0158. GTDB lineage: Bacteria > Pseudomonadota > Alphaproteobacteria > Rhizobiales > Xanthobacteraceae > Bradyrhizobium. The sequence goes on from NZ_JAFCME010000005.1 coordinate 273,738, forward strand.
TATCGATTTTCTGATTGGTTAAGGAGGAGTTTACCAGCCGGCCCTTAGCAAAGTGTTGACGCTGTCAGTAACGGGCTCCTTGAACGCGGTCCTGGCAAAACCCGGCGACCCAGCCCTACCCCAAACCCTTGGCCAGCAAGACGATGCCGTCCGCACCGGCTTTGCGGTCCCTGGATATTTCCAGATACTCCGGCGAGTCTGCAAAGGCCCGGAACGCGGCCTGGTCGGGAAACGACATCAGCACCAGCTTGTCGCGATCCCACACGCCCTCCAGCACGGCCGGCCCTTCATCCGCCGACAACAGCCGGCCCTGGAATTTTTTGAACACGTCGAAGAAGCGCGCCTGATAGCGGTCATAGGCGGCGCGGTCGGTCATCTTCAATTGCACGATCACATAGACGGTCATGTCCAATCCTTCTCGCGAGCGAGTTCAACATTACCAATGCTGGCAAATCTAAGCTGAAACAAAACAGGCGCCCGCTGGGGCGCCTGTTTTTTGCATGCGGTGATGAGCGCGACGGGCTCAGTCCCAGTCCTTGCCCTTCCAGGGCTTGATCTTCCATGGCGTTAGCGCTTCCAGCCGCCATTCCCGCCAATGCTCGGGTGGCCAGTTACTGAGGCGCCTTGTATCCTTTGGCGTGGCGGGAACGAGATCGACGATACGCGAGACGTTGCGCCGGCTCTGGCGCGTCGCCTCGCTGATCATATCGACATATTCTGGTTTATCGGCCACGTCAGGCTCCTCGCGATGAGTTCATTCCCGCTGAGGAACCAGTCTGAGCCCTGCGCCTTAACGAGGCGTTGCCGGAACGCCTCGATGTTGAGGCAACCAGCGTTACCGCCAGTCCCTGATATCGACAAAATGCCCGGCGATCGCCGCCGCGGCCGCCATGGCCGGCGACACCAGATGCGTGCGGCCCTTGAAGCCCTGCCGGCCCTCGAAATTGCGGTTCGAGGTCGAGGCGCAGCGCTCTTCCGGCGACAGCTTGTCGGGGTTCATGGCGAGACACATCGAACAGCCCGGCTCGCGCCATTCGAAGCCGGCCTTGATGAAGATCTTGTCGAGGCCTTCGGCTTCCGCCTGCTCCTTTACGATGCCCGAGCCCGGCACGATCATCGCGCTGACGTGACCGTTGACGGTCTTGCCTTCGGCGACCTTCGCCGCCGCGCGCAAATCCTCGATGCGGCCGTTGGTGCAGGAGCCGATGAACACGCGGTCGAGCTTGATGTCGGTGATCTTGGTTCCCGCGGTCAGGCCCATGTATTTCAACGCGCGATGCTTTGAGAGCCGCTTGGCTTCATCGGCGATCTGGTCGGGGTCCGGCACCATGCCCGTGATCGACACCACGTCCTCAGGCGAGGTGCCCCAGGTCACGATCGGCGGCAATTTGGCCGCATCCAGCCGGATCTCGTGGTCGAAATGCGCGCCGTCGTCCGAGCGCAGGGTTTCCCAGTAACGCATCGCGGCGTCCCACGCCTCGCCCTTCGGCGACATCGGACGGCCCTTGAGGAATTCGAACGCCTTTTCATCCGGCGCGATCAGGCCGGCGCGGGCGCCGCCTTCGATCGACATGTTGCAGACCGTCATGCGGCCTTCCATCGTCAGCGCGCGGATTGCATCGCCGGCATATTCCAGCACGTAGCCGGTGCCGCCGGCGGTGCCGATCTCGCCGATGATGGCCAGGATGATGTCCTTGCCGGTGACGCCGTCGGGCAATTTGCCGTCGACCACCGCGCGCATGTTTTTTGCTTTTTTCTGGATCAGCGTCTGGGTTGCCAGAACATGCTCGACTTCGGAGGTGCCGATGCCGTGCGCCAGCGCACCGAACGCGCCATGGGTGGAGGTGTGGCTGTCACCGCAGACGATGGTGGTGCCGGGCAGCGTAAAGCCCTGCTCGGGGCCGATCACGTGCACGATGCCCTGGCGCTTGTCGAATTCGTTGAAATACGTGATGCCGAATTCCTTGGCGTTATCGGCCATCACCCGCATCTGCTCGATGCTTTCAGGATCGGGATTCGGCTTCGAGCGATCGGTGGTCGGGATGTTGTGGTCGACCACGGCCAGCGTCTTCTCCGGCGCGCGAACCTTGCGGCCGGTCATGCGCAGGCCTTCGAACGCCTGCGGCGAAGTCACCTCGTGCACCAGATGGCGGTCGATATAGAGCAGGCAGGTGCCGTCATCGGCTTCGTGCACCAGATGGTCGTTCCAGATCTTGTCGTACAGCGTGGTGGGTTTTGACATGAGCGTAAGCTCCAAAATGATTCTGTGTGAGCGGTCAGCGCGGTTATCAGCGCAAGCAACGGACAGTCAGCGCGGCATCAAAGGCCGCAGCTAAGCTCAGACGTCGCCGAGGTCGCAAAGCGTCCGAAGAAGCGGCCGGGCAGGCGTGAGCGGTCGTCGATCACGAAGGGATCGACGCGCTGGCCTGCAAAGCTGGTCTGATCTGGAACCATTTTAAATTTCTAACACAGGGGCCGCGCCCGCGACAATCAATCGATTAGCCGGGTGCCATTACCTAAATATGCATGACCCAACAAAAAAGCGCGGGGCAAAACCCCGCGCTTTTGGTCACATCCCCCTGCAGGAGACGAATTACTCGCCGACGGCGGTCGCGCGCTCGGTCTTCTCGACGATGCGGGCCGACTTGCCGCGCAATTGGCGCAGGTAATACAGCTTGGCGCGACGCACCTTGCCGCGGCGCACCACCTTGATCGAGTCGATCATCGGCGACATCACGGGGAAGACGCGTTCCACGCCTTCGCCGTAGGAAATCTTGCGAACGGTGAAGCTCTCATTGAGCCCGCCGCCGGAACGGCCGATGCAAACGCCTTCATAGGCCTGCACGCGGGTGCGCTCGCCTTCGACCACCTTGACGTTGACGATCACGGTGTCGCCGGGTCCGAACTCGGGGATGGTCTTGGTCGCGGCCAATTTGTCGAATTGCTCTTTTTCGAGCTGTTGAATGATGTTCATTGAAATCTCCATCGGCGGCGCGCCCAGCCAGTCCAGCGCGGGCTGCGCGAACGTCCATCTATCCTGCTGTATGCTGCGGATTTGGCGCCCGTATAAGGCATCAAAGCGCGCTTGTCACCCGTCTGTCGTGCTTTTTGGGCGTTTTTGGCGCGCCTTAATCGCCCACAAATCCGGCCGCCGCGCCCTGGTCAGGGCTTCAGCCTCGGCCTGACGCCAGGCGGCGACCTTGGCATGGTCGCCTGAAACGAGGATTTCCGGGATGGTCCGGCCCTCGAACTCCTGCGGGCGGGTATATTGAGGGTATTCCAGTAGTCCCTCGGAAAAACTCTCTTCGGTCCCCGAGGCCTGTTTTCCCATCACCCCCGGCAGGAGCCGGACACAGGCGTCGACCAGCACCATGGCGGCGACTTCACCGCCGGACAGCACGTAATCGCCGATCGAGACCTCCTCGAGGCCTCGGGCCGCAATGACCCGCTCGTCGATGCCCTCGAACCGGCCGCAGACGATCAGCGGCCCGGGACCCGCCGCAAGCTCGGCGACCCGTGACTGGGTCAATGGCCGACCCCGCGGGCTCATCAGGAGCCTTGGTCGATCGTTTGGACCGGACTGGCCGGTATTGGCGGCGTCGATCGCCGCTGCCAGCACGTCGGCGCGCAGCACCATGCCGGGCCCGCCGCCGGCGGGCGTGTCGTCAACGCTGCGGTGGCGGTCGGTGGCCGATGCCCTGATGTCGCGGGCTTCCAGCGCCCACAGCCCGGAAGCCAGCGCCTTGCCCGCCAGACTGACGCCGAGCGGGCCCGGAAACATGTCCGGGAATAGCGTGAGGATGGTGGCGCGCCAGGGACTTTCAGAACAGGTCATTCAAAACCCATCACGTAAGCGTCGGAACGTCGTCGCCTTCAATTTCCTTGGGCAGTTCTATCACGACGCGGCCACCCGCAAGGTCGACCGTCGGCACCACGGCATTGGTGAACGGCAGCAGCATCGTCGGGCCCTGCGGTGGTGCAATCTCGATGATGTCGCCGGCGCCGAAATTATGGATCGCGGTGACGCGGCCGAGCGGTTCGTTCGCGGCATTCACCGCGGCCAGCCCGATCAGATCGGCATGGTAATATTCGTCGTCGTCGGTCTCAGGCAGCTTGTCGCGCGCGATATATAGCTCGATGCCGTTGAGGCGTTCGGCGTCCTCGCGGGTGGCGACGCCTTTGAACGTGGCGACCAGATGATCTTTCGCCTCGCGGGCATGCGTCAGCTCGAACTGGCGCGCGCCGTCCTTGGTCGTCAGCGGGCCGTAATCCCTCACGGCCAACGGGTCTTCGGTAAACGTCCACAGTTTCACCGCGCCGCGCACGCCATGCGCGGCGCCGATCCGGGCGACACAAATCGGTGTTGCCACCGCCCCGCGCCGCTAACGCTTACGCCTTCGCGGCGGCTTCGGCGTTGGCCTTGCGCTCCTTGCGCGGCACGGCCTTTTCCGGGTTGTTGCGCGCGGCACGCTTCACGACACCGGCGGCATCGAGGAAGCGGGTGACGCGGTCGGAAGGCTGCGCGCCCTTGGCGAGCCAGGACTTGACCTTGTCCATGTCGAGCTTGAGGCGGGCTTCGTTGTCCTTCGGCAGCAGCGGATTGAAATGGCCGAGACGCTCGATGAAGCGGCCGTCGCGGGGAAAGCGCGAGTCGGCGACGACGACGTGATAGACCGGGCGCTTCTTGGTGCCTGCGCGAGCGAGGCGGATAACGACTGACATTGTATTCTCCGTAAGTTTGGTTTGATGTGATGAGAGTGAATTGATCGCGATTATTTCTTCTTGCCGGGGAAGCCGCCGAGGCCCGGCAGCGTCGGCTTGCCGCTGAGGCCCGTAAGCCCCGGCAAATTCGGCAGGCCCTGACGCAAGCCCACCGGAATATCCTTCGGCAGCGCGGGCATACCGCCGGGGCCAGCGCCACCAGGCATTTTCTCCGCCAGCGCCTTCATCTGTTCGGCCGACGGCATGCCGCCGCCGCCAAATCCCATCGCCTGCGCGATGCCGGCCATCGGGCCGCGCTTGCCTGAACCCATCGCCTTCATCATGTCGGCCATGTTCCGGTGCATCTTCAGGAGCTTGTTGACTTCCTCGACCTTGACGCCGGCGCCGGCCGCGATGCGCTTCTTGCGGCTGGCTTTCAGGAGGTCGGGGCTCTTGCGCTCTTGCCGCGTCATCGAATCGATCACCGCGACCTGACGCTTGATGATCTTGTCGTCGATCCCGGCGTTGGCGATCTGGTTCTTCATCTTGGCGATGCCGGGCATCATGCCCATCAGCCCGCTGATGCCGCCCATATTCGCCATCTGCAGCAATTGCTCGCGCATGTCGGCCAGGTCGAACTGACCCTTGCGCATCTTTTCCGCGACACGCGCCGCCTTTTCAGCGTCGATATTCGCCGCCGCCTTTTCGACCAGCGACACCACGTCGCCCATGCCGAGGATGCGGCCGGCGATACGGCTGGGATGGAAATCTTCCAGCGCGTCGGTTTTTTCACCGGTGCCGATCAGCTTGATCGGCTTTCCCGTGACCGCGCGCATCGACAGCGCGGCGCCGCCGCGGCCATCGCCATCAACCCTCGTCAGCACGATGCCGGTCAGGCCAACGCGCTGGTCGAACGAGCGCGCAAGATTGACCGCGTCCTGGCCGGTGAGGGAATCCGCGACCAGCAGCACTTCATGCGGGCTGGCGACGGTTTTGATCTCCGCCGCTTCCGACATCATCTCTTCGTCGAGCGTGGTGCGGCCGGCGGTGTCGAGCAGCACGACGTCGTAGCCGCCGAGCTTGGCGGCTTCCAGCGCGCGTTTTGCAATTTGCGCCGGCTTCTGGCCGGCCACGATCGGCAGCGTCGGAATATCGAGATCGCGCCCGAGCACGGCGAGCTGCTCCATCGCCGCGGGGCGATAGATGTCGAGCGAGGCCATCAGCACCTTGCGCTTGTCGCGCTGGGTCATGCGGCGGGCGAGTTTTGCGGTGGTCGTGGTTTTGCCGGAGCCCTGCAGACCGACCATCATGATCGCGACCGGCGGCACCGCATTGAGATCGATGGTCTGGCCGTCAGCCCCGAGCGTGGCGACCAGTTCGTCATGGACGATCTTGACTACCATCTGGCCGGGTGTGACCGACTTGACGACGGTGGCGCCGATCGCCTGCTCGCGGACGCGGTCGATGAAGCTTCTGACGACGTCGAGCGAGACGTCGGCCTCGAGCAGCGCGCGGCGCACCTCGCGCATCGCGGCATCGACGTCCTTTTCGGACAGCGCACCGCGCCCCGTCAGCCGATCGAGTATCCCACCAAGCTTTTCCGACAGATTGTCGAACAATGCCGTTATCCTCTGTCCTGCCTCAGGACGAATTTCCAAACACGATTACGCCCGAGGGCGCATCGCGCTGTCGGGCGTTGGCCTCCGGTCTCAAGGGCCGGGCGGCGGGTCGAAAAGAACGTCTTTCCGAGAAGTGCGGGGGTTAAACGCCCGTGAAGGGAGAAAGTCAAGGAAATCTGGATTTCGTGACCCGATAAATTTTACTAAGGTATTGGAAACATTAGCCTTTAATCTCAAGGGTAGCCTTGCGACGGTACAAATAATTTGGATTGGCGGAAAACGCCGCCGCAGGTTCCAACTTCGCCGGCGCACGCCATATAACGCCCGTGCCTTCGTTCTCTCTCGCTGTTTGTGATCCCCGTGCCCATCACCCGCCGTCGTGTCTTTGCAGTGCTTGCCGGTCTCGGCCTGGCCACCGGCGCATCGTCTGTCTGGATGTCCCGCATGAAAACCTATGACGGCCCTGCTTCCGATCATTTCGACGGCCTGACCTTCTTCGATCCGGATGGCTCGCCGCCGAAATCATTGGCCGAGGTGCTGCGCTGGCAGTTCGGCGGCGGCCGGCAGCGCGCGAGCTGGCCGGATTGGGTGCCGAGTGCGCATGCGGATACACCGCCGCCGCGCGTTGACGGCAACAAGGTGCGGCTGTCGTTCGTGGGCCACGCGAGCTGGCTGATCCAGACCGGCGGCCTCAACATCCTCATTGATCCGGTGTGGTCGATGCGGGCCTCGCCGTTTTCCTGGGCCGGGCCGAAGCGGCACAACGATCCCGGCATCGCCTTCGACGCATTGCCCAAGATCGATGTCGTGCTGGTGTCGCACGGCCATTACGACCATCTCGATCTGGCGACGCTGTCGAGGCTCGCGAAAACGTTTTCGCCGCGCGTGATCACACCGCTCGGCAATGACGTCACCATGCGCGACGCGGATGAAGCGATCAAAGTGGAAGCGTTCGACTGGAAGGATCGCATCGAACTCGGCAACGGCATCGCCGTGACGCTGGTGCCGACGCGGCATTGGTCGGCGCGCGGGCTGTTCGACCGCAACAAGGCGCTGTGGGCGAGCTTCGTGCTGGAGACGCCCGCCGGCAAACTCTACATCGTCTGCGATTCCGGCTACGGCGACGGCAAGCATTTTCGCCGGGTTGCCGAAGCTCATGGCCCGCTGCGGCTGGCGATCCTGCCCATCGGCGCCTATGAGCCGCGCTGGTTCATGCGCGACCAGCACATGAACCCGTCGGACGCTGTGAAGGCGCTGGCGGATTGCGGGGCGCAAACGGCACTGGCGCATCATCACGGCACGTTCCAGCTCACCGACGAGGCGATCGACGCGCCTGTCGTCGCACTCGGCGAAGCGCTGGATGAAGCGAAAATTCCGCGCGAGCGGTTTGCGGCGCTGAAACCCGGGCAGGTATTCGAGGTTTAGTCGCCGCGCTAATTATCTCGTCGTCCCGGCCAAGCAAGCGTAGCGAGCGCTGAGCCGGGACCCATAACCACCGACCTGAGTATTGAAAAAGGCAGGAGCTCCAGCTTGCCCTAACCACAGAGCCCTGTGGTTATGGGTCCCGGCTCAAGGCCGGGACGACGATCAGTTATTCCTTCGGCTTGATCGCCCAGGACACGCTCACCGAAACCGATAGCGTCTCTTCGCCTGGCGCCACCGGCGCGGATGCAGCCATGCCGCCGGCGACTTTGCTGCGGAACATCGGGCTGGGCGCGCCCTCCTCGGAGATGCTGATCGGTTCGCCGAGCGTTACGCCGGCAGCCTTGGCGTAGATTTGCGCTTTGCGCCGCGCGTCGGCGATTGCCTGCTCGCGCGCTTCGTCGAGCAGTTTTGAAGCCTGCGTAACCACGAAATTGATGCCGCCGACTTCGTTGGCGCCGGCGCCGACCAATACGTCGATGATGCTGGCGACCTTGGTGACGTCGCGCAGCTTGATGGTAACGCGGTTGCTGGCGCGATAGCCGGAAATCACCGCAGGTCCAGTCCGGTTCGGGTTGGGCGGATATTGCGGCTGCAGCGACAGCCGCGAGGTCTGGTAATCCGTCTCCTCGATCCCGGCGCCTTTCAGCGCCAGCAGCACCTTGCCCATCGCCGCGTTGTTCGCCTCCGACGCCTCGCGCGCGGTCTTTGCTTCGGTAGTCACGCCACCATCGATCCGCGCCTGATCCGGCGGCACCGAGACATTGGCTTCGCCGGTCACGGAGATGGCGGGCGGCGGCACCGTCTGCGCCAGCGCGGGCGTGGCCAGCAGCGCGACACCGGCGGCGGCGAGAGCGAGTACCTGTTTCATGTCTTTCACTTCAGCGGCACATAGACGTTGATCACCAGCTTGTCCTCCGCGGTCTTCAAGGGATCGGTGATGTATTCCTCGACGAAGGTGTCTTTTGCTTCAAGTTTCTTGTCGTCGAGGTGATTGGTGATCGCCTCATAGGTGTTGTCCATGTTGTCGTAGGAGCCGCGATGGACAAACTTCAGGGCTTTGCCCTCGGGCGATTTGCCGATGCTCATGTCCTTGGTCAGGTTCTTCGGCTCCTGGTCGACTGGAATTTCGGCCAGGAACGTAAAGCCGCTGTCGTCGGTCGAGGTGTAGACGATCATCGCATTGCCCGCGGCCTTGATGCCCTGCTTGTCGAGCAGCGCGGTCAGCGCCTTGAATGAATCGATCAGCGTGTCGAACGCCGAGTCCCAATTGGCGGTGCCCTTCATGACCACCACCTTTTTGGGCTCCAGCGTGAATTGCTCGCCGAAGGGGTCAGCGGTCTGAACGGTCGCGGCGGGGGGCGTGGCCGGCGTCTGGGCGGCCGCGGGTGGCGGCGAAGGGGCAACCGACGGGCTTGCCACCGGCGCCGGGGAGGTTGCCGGTGCCGGGGGCGCGGATGCCGCGGGCGCTTCCGCCGGAGCAGGGGAAGCCGAAGCGGCGGGCACCGGTGCCGCGGAAGGGCTGGCGGACGGAGAGGCGGCAGGCGCCGGCGATTGCGCCAGCGCGGCGCCGCCCCACGCGATTGCCAGCGTCGCGACCAGCGCGGCCATGGCCGAGCGGAAAGGGCTGATACGGTTCATTTTAGGCATTCTCCATCCATCCCCAAGCGGTCGCGGTATGTCCCGTCACGCCCGCAAAGACGCCGCCATCCCTAACACGCAAGCTTCGCCTTCGTCCCATGACAGATGCGTCATGCGCCCCTGCGCACTAGGCAATCGGCCACCATTCGCCATATAAGCAGGCAGAAATTGGGAAATTCCATGAGCGCGCTGGCCAATCAGGCATTCGCCAAGATGAACGGTATCGGCAACGAAATCGTCGTGGTCGATCTGCGCGACAAGCCGGCCAAGGTGACGGCGGAGGAGGCGCGCGCCGTCGCCTCGCCCGCCGGCGTGCCCTATGACCAGTTGATGGTATTGCAGCCGCCGCGGCTGGAGGGTACCGAGGCCTTCATCCGCATCTACAACAATGACGGCTCGGAGGCCGGCGCCTGCGGCAACGGCATGCGCTGCGTGGTGCGGCGGCTGTTCGAGAAGACCGGCCAGACGGCCGTGACCTTCGAGACCCGCTCGGGCCTGCTGAATTGCTGGCAGGGGCCGCAGCCCGATCTCTACACGGTCGACATGGGCGCGCCAAAATTCGGCTGGCAGGAAATTCCGCTCGCCGAAGAGTTTCGCGACACGCGTTACATTGAACTGCAGGTCGGGCCGATCGACGCGCCGATCCTGCATTCGCCGTCGGTCGTCAGCATGGGCAATCCGCACGCGATCTTCTGGGTGGATGACATCAACGCCTACGACCTCGAGCGCTTCGGGCCGCTGTTGGAAAATCACCCCATTTTCCCCGATCGCGCCAACATCACGCTCGCCCATATCGTCGATCGCGATCACATCACGATGCGCACCTGGGAACGCGGCGCCGGGCTGACCCGGGCCTGCGGCTCGGCCGCCTGCGCCACCGCGGTCGCCGCGGCGCGGCTGAAGCGCACCAATCGTGTCGTTGAAATGACGCTGCCGGGCGGCAAGCTCTCGATCGAATGGCGTGAGCGCGACGATCATGTGCTGATGACCGGCACGGCCGATTTCGAATATGAAGGCCGCTTCGATCCGGCGCTGTTCGCCAGCGTCGCATGAGCGTCGACGTCCTTACGTTTGGCTGCCGCCTCAACGCCTTTGAATCCGAAGTGATCCGGCACGAGGCCGAGAATGCCGGCCTTTCCGATACCGTGGTCATCAACAGCTGCGCCGTCACCAACGAGGCAGTCGCGCAAGCGCGGCAATCGATCCGGCGGCTGAAGCGCGAGCGGCCCAATGCGCGCATCGTCGTCACCGGCTGCGCGGCGCAGACCCAGCCTGAAATGTTTGCCGGCATGATTGAAGTCGATCGCGTCGTCGGCAATGACGAGAAGATGCGGAGCGAGGCCTGGCGCAGCGCGCGTGCCGCGTTCGATACCGGATTTGGCGTCGAGGCCAGCGAGAAGATCGCGGTCGCCGACATCATGGCGGTCACCGAGATGGCTCCGCATTTGCTGGAAGGTTTTCAGAGCGGCCTGCCGCGGGTGTTCGTGCAGGTGCAGAACGGCTGCGACCACCGCTGCACCTTCTGCATCATTCCCTACGGCCGCGGCAATTCGCGCTCGGTGCCGATGGGAGCTGTTGTCGAGCAGGTCCGCGCGCTGGTCGAACGCGGTCATGCCGAGATCGTGCTGACCGGCGTCGATCTCACCAGCTACGGCGCCGATTTGCCGGGCACGCCAAAACTCGGCCAACTGACAAAGCAGATTTTGCGGCATGTGCCGGAACTGAAGCGTTTGCGGATTTCATCGATCGACTCGATCGAAGCTGATCGCGATCTGCTCGGCGTCATTGCGGATGATGAGCGCCTGATGCCGCATCTGCATCTGTCGCTGCAGTCCGGCGACGATCTGATTCTGAAGCGGATGAAGCGACGGCATTCACGCAGCGATGCCATCGAATTCTGCGCGCAGGTGCGGCGGCTGCGGCCGGACATCGCGCTCGGCGCCGATATCATCACGGGCTTTCCGACCGAGACGGAAGAGATGTTCGCGCGTTCGCAGGATCTGGTCGAGGAATGCGGTCTCACCTTCCTGCACGTGTTTCCTTACTCAAAACGCCCGGGCACGCCGGCTTCGCGGATGCCGCAGGTCGCGGGCGAGGCGATCAAGGAACGGGCGAAGCGCTTGCGCGCGACGGGTGAGGCGGCGTTGCGAAAGAGGCTGGCGTCGGAGATCGGCGCGACGCGACAGGTGCTGATCGAGAGCGGCAGGCAGGGGCGGACGGAGCATTTCCTGCCCGTTGCCATCAATGGTGAAATGCCGGGCGCGGTGCGAGCGCTGACGATGATAGGACATGATGGTGCTCGGATGACGGGACGCTAGGCAAACATGGCTTTTGCTGTGAGCCTGCATTTCAATTCTGAAATGGCGGACGCTATTTCGGGGCGCTGGGCGCGGCTTGCAAATGCGGGCGTATCAAGTTCGATGCCTGATCTCAGGTTCGCGCCGCATGTGACATTGGCCGTTTATGACGATCTGGTGGTAGAGGCGGCGGTCGCTTCGCTTGATCGGATCTTCGGCAATGCCGACCAGATCACCGTCACCTTGACTGATTTCTCGACATTTGGTGCCGGCAGCGGCGTTTGTTACGCGGCCTTGGCTTCTTCGCTTGACCTGATGCGCTTACATGCGACGATCATTGGTGCCCTCGGCGAAACCTGCAGGCCACATTATCAAACGGGGCGCTGGACACCTCATTGTACCCTGGCGACGGGCATGACGGATGCAGGATTGGAGCGGGCGAAAGGTCTACTTCAATCGGATTGGCGTCCGCTTGCGGGCGTGTTCAAGGCGGCGACGCTGGTCGAGTTCGTGCCGGTTGTTGAACTCAAGCGCTGGACCTTGGCCGCTACTCCCCGTTCCACCCACACGCCCTGAGTCGCTCGCGCATATGCTCCGGCGCCGGCGCCACCACGCGAACCGGTTCCTTGTTCCTTGAAATCGGAATCACGATCTCGCGGGAATGCAGATGCAGGCGCGGCTCGCCGAAGCGGGGGCCGTTGCCGTAGATGTTGTCGCCGACGATCGGCCAGCCCGTGGCCGATGTGTGCACGCGCAATTGATGGGTGCGGCCGGTGACCGGTTCCAGCTCTAACCAGGCGAGGCCATTGCCGCGGCCGCGCACCTTCCAGTTTGTGACGGCTTTTTGACCGTCCGGATCCGGCTTCTGCCACCAGCCACGCTCGACGTTGAGCCGGCCGAGCGCCATGTCGATGGTGCCTTCATCTTCGGCAGGTCCGCCTTCCACGACGGCCCAGTAGGTCTTTCCGATCTTGCCGTGCTTGAACAGCAGCCCGAGCGAGGCCGTGGCCTTGCGATGGCGTCCCAGCACGAGACAGCCGGAGGTATCCTTGTCGAGGCGGTGCGCGAGAACCGGCGGCCGCGGCAGGCCGAATCGCAACCCGTCGAACGAGGTTTCCAGGTTGGCGCCGCCCTTGGGGCCGCGATGCACCGGCAGGCCGCAGGGCTTGTCGATGACCAGCATCAGCCCGTCGCGGTGGAGCACGCGAGCCTGGATTTCTTCCGCGGTCAGGTCGGGGACCTCAGGGGATGCCCCGCCAATATCAATGGATTGGTTGTGGCTTTCGTTCATGGCGCGAAACCGCTAACACACGTCCGACATGAGCGATACCACTCCTGGAACTCCAAAACTGAGCTGGTGGCGGCGGCTTTCGAGCGGCCTGAAGCGAACCTCGAGTTCGATCGGGTCAGCCGTTGCCGACCTCGTCATCAAACGCAAGCTCGACCGCGCCATGCTCGATGATATCGAGGATGTGCTGCTGCGCGCCGATCTCGGCACCGAGGTCGCGGTGCGGATCGCGGACGCCGTCGGCGCCGGCCGCTACGACAAGGCGATCTCGGCGGATGAGGTCAAGGCGGTGGTCGCGACCGAGGTCGAGAAGGTGCTGGCGCCGGTGGCCAAGCCGCTGGTGATCGACGCCGCTCAAAAACCGTTCGTCATTCTCGTGGTTGGCGTCAACGGTTCCGGCAAGACCACCACCATCGGCAAGCTGGCGGCGAAACTGAGCGCCGAGGGCCGCAAGATGATGCTGGCGGCCGGCGACACGTTCCGCGCCGCCGCGATCGAGCAATTGAAGGTCTGGGGCGAGCGGACCAAATCGCCTGTGATCGCGGGCGCGCAGGGGTCTGATTCAGCGGGCCTCGCCTTCAATGCGCTGACCGCAGCGAAAGAACAGAACGTCGACGTGCTGCTGGTCGATACTGCCGGGCGATTGCAGAACAAGGCCGAGCTGATGAAGGAGCTCGAAAAAGTCGTCCGCGTCATCAAGAAGGTCGATGCCTCGGCCCCGCATGCGGTGCTGCTGGTGCTCGACGCCACGGTGGGACAAAATGCGCTGTCGCAGGTCGAGGCTTTTCATCGTACCGCAGGGGTCACCGGCCTTGTGATGACCAAGCTCGACGGCACCGCGCGGGGCGGCATCCTGGTGGCGCTGTCGGAGAAATTCAAACTGCCGGTGCACTTCATCGGTGTCGGCGAAGGCGTCGACGATCTGGCGCCGTTTACCGCGCGGGATTTTGCGAACGCGATTGCAGGAATCGAAAGCTAAGATGGACAAGACCCAGCCGCATCCGCTGTTCAAGCTTGCGACCGAACTCGGTCCGCTGCTCGTGTTTTTTGCCGCCAACGCCAAGTTCGGCCTGTTCGTCGCCACCGGCGCCTTCATGGTGGCGATCATCGCCGCGATGATCGCGTCCTATGTGGTGACCAGGCATGTGCCCATGATGGCGATCGTCACCGCCGTAATCGTCATCGTGTTCGGCACGCTGACCCTGGTGCTGCATGATGAGACCTTCATCAAGATGAAGCCGACCATCATCTACGGCCTGTTCGCCGCGATCCTCGGCGGTGGCCTTCTGTTCGGCCGTTCCTTCATCGCCGTCATGTTCGATCAGGTGTTCAATCTGACGCCGCAGGGCTGGCGCATCCTCACCATGCGCTGGACGCTGTTCTTTTTCGCAATGGCGCTTCTGAACGAATTCATCTGGCGCACCCAGTCGACCGACTTCTGGGTCGGCTTCAAGGTGTTCGGCGTGATTCCGCTGACGATGATCTTTGCGATCGCCCAGATGCCGCTGACCAAGCGCTACCATCTGGAGCCGGCCTCGCTGGAAGCCAGCGAAGCGGACGCGGGAGATGTGAGGAAGGGGTGAGAGTTAGTGTCCTGGACGCGGTGCAGCGTTCTTTACGATGCACCGCAGAGCCGGGACCCATCTATCCGTTTGAGCCGATCTATCCGTTAGAGTGGGCCCCGGCTCTGCAGCGCACCGCAAGAGCGCTGCGCTGCGTCCGGGGCACGATAACAATCAGCTCTTCTGCTTGGCGATCACCTGGTCCTTGATCTTGTCGTAGGTCGCCTGCGGGACGATGTTCTTGTGCACCAGATCGTCCTTGCCCTTGTAGGGACGGCCGGCGACGATCTTGGCGGAATAGGCCTTGCCGATCCCCGGCAGCGCTTCGAGCTGGTCGACGGTCGCCGAATTGATGTCGAGCAGTTCGGCCTTCGGGGCCGGCGCCATCTTCGACTCCTGGGCCTTCGGCGCGGGAGCCATCTTGCTGTCGGATTTGGTCGCGGGCTGCGCGGTCTGGGCCATCGACGGGGTTGCCGTCATCAGGCCAACCGTGAGCGCAGTTGCGAGAAGAGAAGCGAGCGTGAAATGACGCATAGAAGTGTCCCTCCAAGGACGGTTTAAGTAACGCCATCAAGCTAGCTTCGAATTCGTGGCGGCGCCATGGCCGGCAAATGAACGGCAGATAAAAGCTGGAAATTATTTATCCCTTGTCATTTCCCGATGCGCAATTGCGCATCTGAGGGCGAGCGAAGCGAGAGCCCGGAATCCATCAGATCGCAAGTCGCGTCGACAAATGGATTCCGGGCTCGCGCCAAGGCGCGCCCCGGAATGACGGCCGGAGCTAACTCCCCGCTCGCAACGCCTTCTCGATCTCGGCCTTCAGCACGGTATCGACATTGGCTGGCGTGATCGGCCCGACCAGTTTGTAGACGATGGTGCCTTCGCGGCCGACCACGAAGGTTTCAGGCACGCCATAGACGCCCCATTCGATCGAGCCGCGGCCATTGCTGTCGGCGCCGACCATGCTGAACGGGTTGCCGTAGCGGCCGAGGAAGCGGCGGGCGTTGTCGGGCGAATCCTTGTAGTTGATGCCGACGATCTGCAGCCGCTTGTCCTTGGCCAGAGCGGTGAGCAGCGGCATCTCGTCATGGCATGGTACGCACCAGGACGCCCAGACGTTGACGACGCTGACCTTGCCCTTGAAGGCCGCCGGGTCGAGCCCGGGAACGGCGATGCCGTTGTCGACCAGGCCTGCCAGCGCCGGCAGCGCGGTCTGCGGCGCCGGGCGGCCGATCAAAGCGGATGGAATTTTCGAAGGATCGCCGCCGTGCAGCCGCAGCAGGAACAGCCCGGCGACCGCCATGAAGCCGATCAGCGGCAGCGTCACCAGCCAGCGCCGGCTTTGCCGCGGTGCGTCAGATGCCGCCGGCCCGCTCATCTGATATCCGCCGCACTGCGGCCGGAGCGCCTGGTGATGCCGCTGGCCTCGAGCTCGCGCAGGCGCGCCTTCTGGCGGCGAAAATCGATGGCGATCCAGGCAATCAGGATCGCGACCACCGCGGCGACCAGCGCATAGGACGTCACGATGAAGGAGGCATAGGGACCGAGCGCCATCACGCGGCCTGTTGGCTGGCTTGCATGATCTGCAAGCTGCGCACGCGGCGGCGCAGGATCTCGTTGCGCATCGCCGCCAGATGCAGCGTGACGAACAGCAGCGAAAATCCAACCGCCATCACCAGCAACGGAATCAGGAAGGCGCGGTCGAGCGTGGAGCCTCCCATGCGAAGCACCGAGGCCGGCTGATGCAGCGTGTTCCACCAGTCGACCGAGAATTTGATGATCGGCAAATTGAGCGCGCCGACCAGTGTGAGGATCGCCGCCGCCCGCGCCGCGCGCGAGGGATCGTCCACCGCGCGCCACAGCGCGATCAGGCCGAGATACATCAGGAACAGGATCAGCACCGAGGTGAGCCGCGCATCCCATTGCCAATAGGTGCCCCACATCGGCCGGCCCCATAGCGAGCCCGTGACCAGCGCGAGAAATGTGAAGGCGGCGCCGATCGGGGCGGCGGCTTTCGCAGCGACGTCGGCGAGCGGATGCCGCCACACCAGCGTGCCCAGCGCCGCAAGGCTCATGACGCCCCACACGAACATCGACAGCCAGGCGTTGGGCACGTGGATGAACATGATTTTGACGGTGGCGCCCTGCTGATAATCGTCGGGTGCCATTGCTGCCTGGTACAAGCCGATGAGCAGCAGGATCGCGGTCGCGCCCGCCAGCCACGGCAATATGCGCCCCGTCAGCGACAGGAATTTGGTGGGGTTGGCGAGGTCGATCAACGTCATGGGCATCCTGATAATCGTCGGCGGCGGGGCAGGCAATGCGGCTTGTTCTGTTCCATCAAGTGTTGATCGGCATGCATCAGATTATCTAGTCCAGCCCGTGCCGCAGGCTGGCGGCTGCGGCAAACGGTCCGATCACGAAACTGACCAGCGAGATCGCGCAGAGGATCGAGAACGGTGTTCCAAACGGCAGCGGCCCCGATATCGCGGCCTGCGACGCCGCTACGCCAAAAATCAGCACCGGGATCGACAGCGGCAGCACCAGAACCGCGAGCAGCAACCCGCCGCGATGCAGCGTCACCGCCAGCGCGGCGCCGATCATGCCGATGAAAGTCAGCGCCGGCGTTCCCACCAGCAGCGTCAGTGCCACGGCCGAGGTCGCGGTGGCGTCGAGATTGAGCATCAGCCCAAGCACGGGGGTCGCGATGATCAGCGGCAGGCCGGCGGCGAGCCAGTGCGCCAGCGCTTTGGCGGCGCAGGCCAGTTCCAGCGGTGTCCGGCCCATCACGATCAGATCGAGCGAGCCGTCCTCGTGGTCTGATGTGAACAGGCGGTCGAGCGTGAGCAGGCTGGCCAGCAGCGCGCCGAGCCAGAGAATGGAGGGCCCGAGTCGCGTCAGCAGCGCCAGGTCGGGCCCGAGCGCAAACGGCATCAGCACGGTGACGGTGAGGAAGAACAGCACGCCGATCAGCGCGCCGCCGCCGACGCGCAGCGCGATCCTGATATCCCGTCGAATCAGCACGGCAAGGGCGGTCATTGGAAATCCCTCTGCATCTTGCCGGATGTAGAGCGACGATGCCGCAACGAGCGCCAATCGCTCCCTCCCCCCTTGCGGGGGAGGGCGGGGGAGAGGGGTAGCTCCGGAAATGGTGTCTGAGGGGGACTATTGTCGAAGGTCGAACGGAGAGAGCACGTCGTGGGATACCTCTCTCCCTGACCTCGAGAGCGAGCTTCGCTCGCCTCGGACCCCGCAAGGGGGGAGGGAACGGAGAGAGTTGTACCAAGAGGCGAGAAGCTCAGCGCATTCACTTCCCGCCCCCCATCCGCAATTCGTCCGCCTCGATCCCGAGCGGCGCATGGGTGGCCGCGACGATGATGCCGCCGCGCGCGAGGTGATCGCGCATCAGGCCCGCGAACAGATCCTGCCCGGCGGCGTCGAGCGCCGAGGTCGGCTCGTCCAATAGCCAGACCGGCCGCCGCACCGCGAGCAGCCGGGCGATCGACAACCGGCGCCGTTGGCCGGCCGACAGATACGCCGCCGGCAGATGCGTCGCGTGCGCGAGCCCCACCTTGGCGAGGCTTTCGTTGGGATCGCTGGCGTCCCCGCCCAGAAAATCCCGCCAGAACGACAGGTTCTCCAGCACGCTGAGCGCGGGTTTCAGTGCGTCGCGATGGCCGAGATAATGGGCCTGTTCGGGCAGCGTCAGTTCGTCCGCGCCGCCTTCCAGCGCGACCGATCCGCCTGCCGGCACCAGCAAGCCCGCGATCAGCCGCAGCAGCGACGTCTTGCCGGAGCCGTTCGGGCCGATGACGGCAAGGGCTTGGCTAGAAGCGGCCTCGAAATCGAGCCCGGAAAACACCGCGCGCCCGCCCCGCACACAATCGATCTGACGTCCTGTGAGCCGCATCTTGCCTCGTTACGGCCCTTCAGAAAACCTTGGGGTACCGCATCAGAATTTTTGGGTCGCGCAATGCTGCAGCACGATCGTGGTTGTGGCGGCGCATCTAGAAAGATTCTATAAGCCCGGAACTTGATGCAGCACACAACCGGCGGCCGCAAGCCGGTAAGCCGACCGCGCTGACGGTGTTTAAATACCCCTTGCCGGGTATAACTGAGAATTGGGATTTCCTGACATGACCTCGCTCGACAGCTTCAAATGCCGCAAGACCCTCAAGGTCGGTGGCAAGACCTACGTGTATTACAGCCTGCCCGCCGCCGAGAAGAACGGTCTGAAGGGAATTTCCAAGCTTCCCTATTCGATGAAGGTGCTGCTGGAAAACCTGCTGCGTTTTGAAGACGATCGCACGGTCAAGAAGGCCGACATCATCGCGGTGTCGAAATGGCTGAAGACCCGCAAGCTCGAGCATGAAATCTCGTTTCGCCCCGCCCGCGTGCTGATGCAGGATTTCACCGGCGTGCCGGCGGTGGTCGATCTCGCCGCGATGCGCAACGCAATGCAGGCGCTCGGCGGCGACGCCGCAAAGATCAATCCGCTGGTGCCGGTCGACCTCGTCATCGACCACAGCGTGATCGTCAACTTCTTCGGTGACAACAAGGCGTTCGGCAAGAACGTGGTCGAGGAATACAAGCAGAACCAGGAGCGCTACGAGTTCCTGAAGTGGGGCCAGAAGGCGTTCACGAATTTCTCGGTGGTGCCGCCCGGCACCGGCATCTGCCACCAGGTCAATCTCGAATACCTCGCCCAGACGGTGTGGACCCGCAAAGAGAAGATGACGGTCGGTAGGAAGACCGGCACGTTCGAAGTCGCCTATCCCGACACGCTGGTCGGCACCGATTCGCACACCACGATGGTCAACGGTCTTGCCGTGCTGGGCTGGGGCGTTGGCGGCATCGAGGCAGAAGCTGCGATGCTCGGCCAGCCGCAGTCGATGCTGCTGCCCGAAGTGATCGGCTTCAAGCTCAAGGGCCAGATGAAGGAAGGCGTCACCGCCACCGATTTGGTGCTGACTGTGACGCAGATGCTGCGCAAGCAGGGCGTGGTCGGAAAGTTCGTTGAATTCTACGGCCCCGGCCTTGATTATCTGTCGGTCGCGGACAAGGCGACGATCGGCAACATGGCGCCGGAATATGGCGCGACCTGCGGCTTCTTCCCGGTCGACGCCGCGACCATCGATTATCTGAAAACCTCTGGCCGTAAGGCCGATCGGGTCAAGCTGGTCGCGGCCTACGCCAAGGCGCAGGGCCTGTTCCGCACCGCCAAATCGGCCGACCCCGTGTTCACGGAAACGCTGACGCTCGATCTTGCCGACGTGGTGCCCTCGATGGCCGGACCGAAGCGCCCCGAAGGCCGCGTCGCACTTCCGGCGGTCGCCTCGGGCTTCTCCGCAGCGATGACCACCGAATACAAGAAGGCGGCGGATGCCTCGCATCGCTTCGCCGTCGAGAGCCGCAAGTTCGACCTCGGCCATGGCGACGTCGTGATCGCGGCGATCACCTCCTGCACCAACACGTCAAATCCGAGCGTGCTGATCGGTGCGGGCCTGCTGGCGCGCAACGCCGCCGCCAAGGGCCTGAAGGCCAAGCCATGGGTCAAGACCTCGCTGGCGCCGGGCAGCCAGGTGGTCGCGGAATATCTGTCCAATTCCGGACTGCAACTCGATCTCGACAAGGTCGGCTTCAACCTGGTCGGCTTCGGCTGCACCACCTGCATCGGCAATTCCGGCCCGCTGCCGGAGGATATTTCGAAGTCGATCAACGACAATGGCATCGTCGCCGCCGCTGTGTTGTCGGGTAACCGAAATTTCGAAGGCCGCGTGTCGCCGGATGTGCAGGCGAATTATCTCGCCTCGCCGCCGCTGGTCGTCGCCTATGCGCTGGCCGGCACCGTGACCAAGGACCTTTCGGTCGAGCCGATCGGTGAAGGCAAGGACGGCAAGCCGGTGTTCCTGAAGGACATCTGGCCGACCACCAAGGAAATCAACGCCTATATGAAGAAGTTCGTCACCGCGACGATCTTCAAGAAGCGCTACGCCGACGTGTTCAAGGGCGATACCAACTGGCGCAAGATCAAGACGGTCGAGAGCGAGACCTACCGCTGGAACATGAGCTCGACCTATGTGCAGAACCCGCCCTACTTCGAAGGCATGAAGAAAGAACCGGAACCGATCGTCGACGTGGTCGATGCGCGGATTCTGGCGATGTTCGGCGACAAGATCACCACCGACCACATCTCGCCGGCCGGTTCGATCAAGCTGACCTCTCCGGCCGGAAAGTATCTGTCGGAGCATCAGGTGCGTCCGGCCGACTTCAACCAGTACGGCACGCGGCGCGGCAACCATGAGATCATGATGCGCGGCACTTTCGCAAATATCCGCATCAAGAACTTCATGCTCAAAGGCGCTGATGGAAATATTCCGGAAGGCGGCCTGACAAAGCATTGGCCTGACGGCGAGCAGATGTCGATCTACGACGCCGCGATGAAGTACCAGGCCGAGCAGGTGCCGCTGGTGGTGTTCGCCGGCGCCGAATACGGCAACGGCTCGTCGCGCGACTGGGCGGCGAAGGGCACCAGGCTGCTCGGCGTCCGCGCGGTGATCTGCCAGAGCTTTGAGCGCATCCATCGCTCCAACCTGGTCGGCATGGGCGTGCTGCCGCTGACCTTCGAGGACGGCCAGTCCTGGACATCGATCGGGCTGAAGGGCGACGAGAAGGTGACGATCCGCGGCCTGCAGGGCGATTTGAAGCCGCGTCAGAAGCTGACCGCGGAAATCGTGTCCGGCGACGGGTCGCTGCAGCGCGTTTCGCTGCTCTGCCGCATCGATACGCTCGACGAGCTCGACTACTACCGCAACGGCGGTATTCTGCACTATGTGCTGCGCAAGCTTGCGGCTTGAGTTCGGTTTTGACGCGTTTCTTCACGCGAAGGCGTATCCACCACCGGATCAAGTCCGAGGGCATACTTCGCTTGAAAACGCCCTGAAACGCGGATTTGTGATCGGTGCCTCACCGCTACGTGAGTAGCGACCGGGAAGAAGGCGGCCTATGAAAAGGCCGCTTTCTTGCGTCTGGGGTGCGCGCTTAGGGATAGAAAATCATGCCCCGTACAAATACGGATAGAAATCGCCGGGACCGGTTCGCAGTATGACAGCGATGATGGCCAATAGTTCGATTTCGCGATGGTCGAGTGCGCTTGGCGTCTGTGCCATCGTCGCGATTATCCGTCCCGCTCATGCCGACCCGCGCGCGGTCGTCGAGCTGTTCACCTCGCAAGGCTGCTCGTCGTGCCCGCCGGCCGACGAGATCATTGGCGAGCTCGCCAAGGACCCCAACGTGATCGCGCTGAGCATGCCGATCGAATATTGGGATTATCTGGGCTGGAAGGATACGCTGGCGGACTCGCGCTTCAGCGCGCGCCAGAAAGCCTATTCGCAAATGCGTGGCGATCGCGACGTCTACACGCCGCAGGTCATCGTCAACGGTTCGGCGAAGGTGGTCGGCAGCGATCGTGCAGGCATCGACAGCGCAATCCAGCACACCCAGAAAGCCGCCGGCGTGATGTCGGTACCGGTGACGATGACGTTGTCCGGCAAGCACATCAACGTGTCGGTGGCGGCGAGCAACGCGCCGACTTCATCGCAGGGCGAAGTCTGGATTTGCTCGGTCTCGAAGGCGGTGCCGATCTCGATCGGGCGCGGCGAAAACCGCGGCCGCCAGGTCACCTACTACAATGTGGTGCGCAACATCCTGAAGGTCGGGGACTGGAACGGCAATTCCGGAAGCTGGACCGTTCCGCTTGAAAACATCTCCCGCGATGGCGTCGATGCCGCGGTCGTCTATGTCCAGGACGGCAATCGCGAAAAGCCCGGCCCGATGCTGGGCGCGGCCTACACGCCGCTGCGCTGATTTCGGATTTCTCGCGCCACCCAAGCTGTTGTCGCCCGACATGGTAGTCTGCCTTGCGCAGACTACGTAAACTTGTCTGCGCTTCGGGCGATCCAGTAGTCCGAAAAACCAGCGATATATCTCGCCGCCGCGGCGTACTCGGCCCCCGCTTTCGCGGAGGACGACAGCAGAAATTGTGGGGCGCTTTGCGCGGATCCGGTGGAATGCTCCGCAATGACGAAGCACCCCCCAAAAGAAAAAGGACCAACTCTCGTTGGCCCAGTGCGGGAGAAAGCTCCCCTGCGAACAGACCCGATCCCGACGGCCCCGGGGGGCTGGGGGCTGAGGAATCCGGAACCGAAAGGACCGGGTCAACGCAGGATTCACTTGTCGCAAGCCAGCGGGGCGGGCGATGGGCGGAAGTGGGGCAGCAATATGATTCCTCTAACGTTCCCGTGACTCGGTATTTCCGGTGTTGCCGCACGGCCCGTCGCGGTTTTCCGCCGCAATTTCAAAGGGCCTTGCGGTGCCCGGCGGTTAGCGCGATCATGTCATTGTCATGATCCGAAAGTGGGGACCGGTTTTTAGTGGGGACCGGTTTTTTCGGAACAAGATCATGCCGGAGACGACAGGAGGCGCTCGATGAGTTCGATGTCGGAGGACACTGATCCAAGTGGGAGTCGCGCGGTGGCGCGTACCGCCACTGCAAGTCCGCTGCCGAATAGCGTTACGTTCAATCGCCTGGAGCTCAATCGCATCCTCAATCTGTACGGCCGCATGGTCGCCGATGGCGAGTGGCGCGACTATGCCATCGACTTCCTGAAGGACCGCGCGGTGTTCTCGGTGTTCCGCCGCGCCTCCGAAGTACCGATCTATCGCATCGAGAAGGATCCGCGGCTGGCGCGCAAGCAGGGCATGTACAGCGTGATCTCGGCGACCGGGCTGATCCTGCGCCGCGGCCATGAGCTTGAGCGCGTGCTACTAGTGATCGATCGGAAGCTGGCGGTGGTTTAATCGGCCGGCCCGTTACCCCATCTACGATTCTAGGCCTTCGAATCCGCGGGCACCGTCGCGGCGCCTTCGCCAAGCGCGCGCTGCATCATCACCGTGTCCAGCCAGCGTCCGAATTTGAGACCGACGCAGGGGTGCGTCCCGATCATCTGGAAGCCGGTCTTGGTGTGGACGCCGATCGAGCCGGCGTTGGCGGAATCGCCGATGACGGCGATCATTTGCCGGTAGCCCCGCGCTTCGCATTCGGCGATCAGCCGCTGCAGCAGCAACAGGCCGATGCCGCGGCGGTGGGTCGCCGGCTGCAGATAGACCGAGTTCTCCACCGTGAAGCGATAGGCCGGCCGAGGGCGGTAGGGGCCGGCATAGGCATATCCGATCACCCGGCCTTCGACCGCGGCGACGAAATACGGAAATCCCCCGTCCATCAGCACACGGAACCGCCTTGTCATCTCGACGAGATCGGGCGGGATCAGCTCGAATGTCGCGGTGCCGTAGCGCACCGCGTGCTCGTAGATTTCGGTGACAAAGGGAAGGTCGGCCTCGGTGGCGGGCCTGATATCGGGCGTAGACATGGTGACAGATTATTTTTGCTGGCCGCAAAAGAAAAGCCCCGGCCGCGAGGCCGGGGCTTCAATTCTTTGGCTGGACTGGATCGCTAGTCGCGCTGGCCAAGCAGCTGCAGCAGCAGCGTGAACAGGTTGATGAAGTTCAGGTAGAGCGAAAGTGCGCCGGTAATCGCCGCCTTTTCCGCAATGTCACCGCCCTGCGAGGCATAGCCGTAGATGTAGTCGTTCTTCAGCCGCTGGGTGTCATAGGCGGTGAGGCCCGCGAACACCAGCACGCCCACCACCGAGATGATGAACTGCAGCATCGAGCTGCCGAGGAACATGTTGACCAGGCTCGCGATGATGACGCCGATCAGGCCCATGAACAGGAACGACGCCATGCCGCTCATGTCACGTTTGGTGGTGTAGCCGTAGAGGCTCAGCGCGCCGAACGTTGCCGCCGTGATGAAGAACACCCGCACGATCGAGGTGTGGGTGTACACCAGGAAGATCGACGACAGCGAGATGCCCATCAGCGCCGCGAACGCCCAGAACAGCAATTGCGCCGTCGCGGGCCTCAGCCGGTTGATGCCAAACGAAATCGCGAACACCATGACCAACGGCGCGAGGATAAACAGCCACTTCAGCGGGCTGACATACATCGCGTAGCCGAACGGCGTCAGGAACTCCCTGCCGAACTTGGCGACGCCGGCCGACTGATCCGGGGTCACCGCCATCATATAGACGCCGAGCGCCGCCAGACCGGTGATGGCCAGGCCGATCGACATGTAATTGTAGATGCGCAGCATGTATGCGCGCAGACCGGCATCGACGGCCGCGGCATCGACGCGTCCGGCGGCCCGGCCGAAAGGAGAAGCGTAGTTACGGTCTAGGTCCGACATGGTCGAATTCCCGTTGGTTGCCCGGCGGATCGCAAGGGGTTTGCGTCGCCGGTTAGAATATCTAGCCCAAAGGCCGCGATTTGCTGACATTAATTCGGTGTCATCAAACCGGCCTCTGTCCCAGGCTGGTATGTGGGAAACTAACACATCCGCTGCAAGCTTCCACGCGCGGCTGAATGTCGCTCTAGATAGCTATTTTCCAGCAAAAGCAGCGTTAACGCCGCCTTGCCGCCCGCTACAAATTGTCACAAATTTCGCAGCACGCTGGCCGGCTTCTGGTTCAGGGCCAGCAACGTGCCGGCGAGTCCGAGGCCTACCGTGACGATCAGGGCCGCGGCGACGACGCCGGCGGCGCTGCCGGCCTGCCATATGAAGCTCAGCGTCATCAGCCGCGTCACGATCAGCCAGGCCGCGACCGAGCCTGCGATCACGCCGAACACCGCCGTGGCCAGGCCGATCATCAGATATTCCAGCGCGTAGGCGCCGAGCAGCCGCACCCGCGTCGCGCCCAGGGTCTTCAGGATCACAGCGTCATAGACCCGATGGCGATGGCCGGCGGCGAGTGCGCCGCCCAGCACCAGGATGGCCGAAATCAGTGTCACGGCGCTGGCGCCGCGGATCGCGAGCGTGAGATTGGTGACGACGGTGCCGATCGTGTCCAGCGCCTCGCGGACCCGTACGCTGGTCACCATCGGGAACGCGTCGGCCACCTGCTTGATGATCCGGGCGTCGCCGGCCGGATCCGGGTGGGCCTCGGACAGGGTCGCGACATGGGTGTGCGGCGCGCCCTTGAAGGCGTTGGGCGAGAACACCAGCACGAAATTGATGCCGAGGCCCTGCCAGTCGACGTTGCGCAGATTGGCGATCTTCGCCGGGATGTCGCGGCCCAGCACATTGACGACGATCTCGTCGCCGATCTTGAGCCTCATTCCGTCGGCGATCTTTTTCTCCATCGAGACCAGTGGTGGCCCGCGATAGTCCGCGCTCCACCAATCGCCCTCGACGACTTTCGAGCCCCTGGGGATGTCGGCCGTATAGGTCAGGCCGCGGTCGCTCTGCAGCACCCATTCGGTATCCCGCGTTGGTTTGAGCTCGTCGGCCTTGACGCCGCGGGCTGCTACGATGCGTCCGCGCAGCATCGGCACATCCTCCACGGTCGATTGCGGCGCTGTCTGCTTGAGAAACGCGCCGAAGCGATCGGCTTCCGAGGTCGGGATGTCGATGAAGTAGAACGAGGGCGCGCGGTCCGGCAACGCCGCCAGGAACTGCCGTCGCAGATTGCCGTCGATCTGGGTGATGGTGACGAGGACGGCGAGGCCAAGGCCCAGCGACATCACGACCGACGGCGTCAGCGCGCCGGGCCGGTAGATGTTGGCAATCGCCAGCCGCAGCATGGTGATGTCCGATCGCGGCAGCCGGCGCGCCAGCGCCATCAGGCCAGCGGCGACGCCGCACAGCAGTGCGAACACCGCAACCGACGACGCGACGAACACCGCTGCGATCCGCTTATCGTAGGCAAGGCCGATGGCGACTGCGATCAAAAGCGCAATCACGACGGCCATCAAGGCGAGGTATCGCCAGCGCGGACGGTGCCATTCGCGGGCGACTTCCTCGCGGAACAACGCCGCCACCGGCACGTCGTGCACCCGTCCGAGCGGCCACAGCCCGAACGCAAGCGCGGTCAGCAGGCCATAGATGAAGGACAATGCGAGTTCGTCGAGATGCAGCGCGGGGATCACCGGCAGCGGCAGCAGCTTGCCGAACAGGCCGACGATGACGAACGGCAGCGCGGCGCCTGCGACGAGCCCGATGATCGAGCCGATCCCGGCGAGCGCGACGACCTGGGTCAGATAGATCGTGAAGACGTCGCGGCCGGTGGCGCCGAGCGCCTTGAACGCGGCGATGACGTCGCGGCGGCGGTCGATATGGCTCTTGACGGCGTTGGCGACGCCGACGCCGCCGACCAGGAGGGCGGCAAGGCCGACCAGGGTGAGGAACTGGGTGAAACGGCTGATGGTGCGCTCGAGCTGCGGCGAGGCGTTGGCGCGGCTGCGGATCCACCAGCCGGCCTCCGGCAACGCGGCCCGCACGCTATCGATCAGCTGGGTCGCGGCGCGCTCGTCGGCCGCATTGTCGGGCAGTTTCAGCCGATAGATCCAGCGCACCAGGCTGCCGGGCTGCAGCAATCCGGTCGCGCGCAGACTGGTTTCGCTGACCAGGACGCGCGGCCCGAGCCCGACATTGCCGGCGAGCTTGTCCGGTTCCGCGCCGACCACGCTGCGGATCTGGTAGTTGGCGTTGCCGATGCTGATGCGGTCGCCGAGCTTGAGATCGAGCCGCGCCAGCAGCACGGAATCCACCGCCGCGCCGAATACGCCGTCGCGCTCGGCCAGCAAGTCCGCAACCGGCATCTTGGGCTCAAGCGTCAACTCCCCGAGCATCGGGTATTTTCCATCCACCGCCTTGAGTTCGACCAGCGCCAGCCTGCCGTCGCCGCTGCGGGCCATGACGCGCAAGGCGGCTGCGACCGAAACCTCGCCGCGGGCGCGCAGGAAGGCGATTTCCTCTGGCGTGGCTTCGCGCTGGATCAGCGAGAATGCGACGTCGCCGCCGAGCAAGGTGCGGCCCTCCCGGTTCAGGCCGTCGCTGAGGCTGGCCGCGACCGAGCCGACCCCGGCGATCGCCATCACACCGAGCGCGATGCAGGCGATGAAGACGTAAAACCCGCGCAGGCCGCCGCGCAGTTCGCGAAACGCGTAACGCAGCGCCAGTGATGATGATGCGCGGCTGCCGCCAGCGGCTTCCGACGCCATGGTCATGAAGTGGGCTGTCCGTCGATGCGGCCCGAGCGCAGCCGCACCACGCGGTCGCAGCGTTGCGCCAGCGAGGTGTCGTGCGTCACCAGCACCAGCGTCATGCCGCGCTCGGAATGCTTGGTGAAGAGCAGGTCGACGATCTGCTTGCCGGTCGCCTCGTCGAGATTGCCGGTCGGTTCGTCCGCGACGAGGATCGCAGGATCCGGCGCCAGCGCGCGGGCCAGCGCGACGCGCTGCTGCTCGCCGCCGGAGAGCTGCGTCGGATAGTGATGCAGCCGATCGCCGAGACCGACCGAGGTCAGCTCCTGCTCGGCTCGTTTGGCCGCATCGGGATTGCCGGCGAGCTCCAGCGGCACCGCGACGTTTTCCAGCGCCGTCATGGTCGGGATCAGATGGAACGACTGGAACACGATGCCGACCTGGCGGCCGCGGAAGCGGGCGAGGGCGTCCTCGTCGAGGGCATTGAACGGCGTGCCGTTCACCACCACCTCTCCGCTGTCAGGCCGCTCCAACCCCGCCATCACCATCAGCAAGGTGGATTTCCCCGAACCTGACGGTCCGATCAGGCCGATCGCTTCGCCCGGTGCCACACGAAGGCTGATATCCTTCAGAATATGAACGCGTGCCGCGCCCGTACCGAGCGAGAGATTGACGTTGGAAATGGAAATGGTGTCCGGCTCCAGGCCGGTTAGTGAAGAGGGTTCGATGAGACTGTCCATGGATCGGTCATATGGCAATTCCGCCGCCGGGGTCGAGGGCCGGATAGGCATGTTCGTGCACATACTCGTGTTGATTATGGCCTTGATGACGACACAGACGGTTTTTGCGCAGACCCCGGCCACACCTCCGGTCAAGCCGATCAAGATGGTCGTGCTCGGCGACTCCTTAAGTGCCGGCTATGGCCTGGCGGCGACCGGGGCGTTCCCCGCCCGCCTGCAAAAGGCGTTGGAAGCCAAGGGGATAAAGGTAGATATGATCAATGCCGGGGTGTCCGGCGACACCACCTCAGGCGGCCGCGACCGGCTCGACTGGTCGGTCCCGGAGGGAACCGAGGCCGTGATCCTCGAGCTCGGCGCCAATGACGCCTTGCGCGGCACCGATCCTGCCGTCACCCGCGCCGCGCTCACCGATATCCTGACCCGGCTTAAGGCCCGCAAGATCGCCGTCCTGCTGTGCGGGATGTTGGCGCCGCCGAATTATGGCAGCGAGTATGCGGCCCGCTTCAACGCGATCTACCCGGAGCTTTCGAAATCCTTCGGCGTGCCGCTCTATCCGTTTTTTCTGGAAGGCGTCGCCGCCGAGGCCAAGCTCAACCAGCCGGACGGATTGCATCCGACCGCTGAGGGGGTCGACATGATTGTGAAAAACATTCTGCCCAGTGTCGAGGCATTTCTCGGCGCGTTATCTGCGCAACGCAGCTGAAAATACAGCAGTGAATAACCCTGCCCGATAGTTTTCCCCGTAGCTTTCCGGTCCAGTGGCGCCGGCTGCTTCGCAGGGTCATATAACTCAGGTAGAAATTGGTGATCGGTGATTCGTCATCGGGTTTCAGCATCGGGAGTCGAGCGATGCCGCGTTTGTTTGCTGGACTGGAAATTCCGGCCGAGATTGGCCAGACCCTTTCCAATTTGCGTGGCGGCCTTCCGGGCGCACGCTGGATCGATCCCGAAAATTATCACGTCACCTTGCGTTTCATCGGCGACATCGACGGCATGTCGGCGAATGAAATCGCCTCGATGTTGTTTCGGGTCAACCGCAAGCCGTTCGAGGTCAAGGTGCAGGGCCTGCAAAGTTTTGGCGGCCGCAAGCCGCGGGCGGTGGTCGCCTCCGTCGAACCGAGCCGGCCGCTGATCGAATTGCAGGCCGAACTCGAGCGGATGATGCAACGCATGGGGCTAGATCCCGAGGGACGCAAATTCACCCCTCATGTGACGCTGGCGCGGCTGCACGACGCCTCGAGCCAGGATGTCGCCGACTATCTGTCGGTGCGCGGCTATTTTCCGAGCCGCACCTTCATGGCCTCGCGCTTCGTGCTGTTCTCGTCGCGCGCTTCGACCGGCGGCGGCCCCTATGTGGTCGAGGATTCCTACGCACTGAGTGCGTGAGGGCGCTTCTTACCTCGCCCCGCTGCGCCGTAAGAACGGGGCGAGGGAGAAGAAAGCGCATAACCCCCACCACCAATTCACGGCTTGCAATTCTCGCACGCTTGGGGCCGTAAGGTGGGCCATGCTGTCGACGACCTCACCCACCTCGTTCCGCGCCCATTATCAGGGGCTGGTCACCTCCGGCGCGATCGAGGCCGACCCGGCGCAGGCCCGCGCCGCCGACGCATTTGCGGCGCTGGAAGACCGGCTGTCCAGCTACAAGCCGCGGCGCAAGCAAAGCCTGCTCGGCCGGCTGTTCGCCGACAAGGACGAGCCGCCGCCGCGCGGGCTTTACGTCCATGGGGAGGTCGGTCGCGGCAAGACCATGCTGATGGACCTGTTCTTCCAGCAGAGCGCCATCGAGCACAAGCGCCGCGCGCATTTCCACGAATTCATGGCCGAGGTGCACGAGCGGATTTACGGCTACCGGCAGGAGATCGCGCGCGGCGAGATCGCCGACGGCGATGTGATCGCGCTGACCGCGAACGCGATCTTCGAGGAGGCATGGCTGCTGTGCTTCGACGAATTCCACGTCACCGACATCGCCGACGCCATGATTTTGGGGCGGCTGTTCTCAAAGCTGTTTGAACTCGGCACCGTCGTGGTGGCGACCTCGAACGTCGCGCCCGAAGATCTCTACAAGGGTGGCCTCAACCGCGCGCTGTTCCTGCCATTCATTTCGCAGATTGCCGATCGCATGGACGTGCTGCGGCTCGACGCGCGCACCGACTTCCGGCTGGAAAAACTCGCCGGCGTGAAGATGTGGCTGGTGCCGGCGGATGACGCCGCCGGTGACGCGCTCGACAAGGCCTGGCGCAAGATGACCGGCAACGCGCCCTGCAAGGCGCGCGATATCGCGATCAAGGGCCGCATCCTGCGCGTGCCCTGTTCGTCGCATGGCGTCGCCCGCTTTTCGTTTGCCGAACTCTGCGAGCAGCCGCTGGCCGCCTCTGATTATCTGCGGCTGGCGCACGATTATCACACCATCCTCGTCGATCGCATTCCTGTGATGGACTATGCCGAACGCAACGCGGCCAAGCGCTTCATCTCGCTGATCGACACGCTCTATGACAATGCCGTGAAGCTGATGGCCTCGGCGGACGCCGATCCGGTGTCGCTGTATCTGGCAACCGACGGCATTGAGGCGAACGAGTTCAAGCGGACCTCGTCGCGCCTGATCGAAATGAGTTCCGAATCCTATCTGGCGCTCCCGCACGGGCGGAAGGATTCAGCGGCGAGCGGGTCGAGCACGGGGTTGGTGGAAACGTAGTCTTTCAGCCGTCATTGCGAGCCAACGGGTCGCGCGAATGCGCGCCCGATGACAGGCTCCGCGAAGCAATCCACCCCTCCGCACGGAGATAGATGGATTGCTTCTCGCAATGACGGTTGGGAACGCCGGTGGCATACCTGATCGAAATGAAGGCAAGGCCTACAATTGGGCACGCCGCGACTTGAACGTATCATTCGAAAGGGATAACCAGCCTCCCAGTTCACTCTCCATCCTCCTCTACGTCTCAGAAGGACAAATTTCCCATGGCGCGCGACAAGATTGCTTTGATTGGCTCCGGTCAGATCGGCGGAACGCTGGCTCACCTCATTGGCCTGAAGGAGCTCGGCGACGTCGTCATGTTCGACATCGCCGAGGGCGTGCCGCAGGGCAAGGCGCTCGACATTGCGCAGTCGTCGCCTGTCGACGGTTTCGACGCGCATCTGACCGGCGCCAATTCCTATGAGGCGCTCGACAATGCCAAGGTCTGCATCGTCACCGCCGGCGTGCCGCGCAAGCCCGGCATGAGCCGCGATGATCTGCTCAGCATCAACCTCAAGGTCATGGAGCAGGTCGGCGCCGGCATCAAGAAATACGCCCCCGACGCCTTCGTCATCTGCATCACCAACCCGCTGGACGCGATGGTGTGGGCGCTGCAGAAGGCTTCCGGCATGCCGCACAAGAAGGTGGTCGGCATGGCCGGCGTGCTGGATTCCGCGCGCTTCCGTTATTTCCTCGCCGACGAATTCAACGTCTCGGTCGAGGACGTCACCGCCTTCGTGCTCGGCGGCCATGGCGACACCATGGTGCCGCTGACGCGTTACTCCACCATTGCCGGCATTCCGCTGCCCGACCTCGTCAAGATGGGCTGGACCTCGCAGGCGCGGATCGACGAGATCGTCGATCGCACCCGCAATGGCGGCGCCGAGATCGTCAACCTGCTGAAGACCGGTTCGGCCTTCTACGCCCCGGCGGCTTCCGCGATTGCGATGGCCGAGAGCTATCTGAAGGACAAGAAGCGCGTGCTGCCCTGCGCCGCCTATCTCAACGGCGAATACGGCGTGAAGGACATGTATGTCGGCGTGCCCGTCGTCATCGGCTCGAAGGGTGTCGAGCGCATTGTCGAGATCGAGCTGGCCGGTAAGGACCGCGAAGCCTTCGACAAGTCGGTCGGCGCCGTGCAGGGCCTGGTCGATGCCTGCAAGAAAATCGCTCCCGATCTGCTCGGCCGTTGATTTTATTCAGCTTTCGCCCTGGAAACGGGGCGAAAGCGTTTCTGGCTTGCAGTTCTATTGGTATATGGTATGCCAACTACCAATGCCGGTGGGCCGTAGAACTTGCCGTATGAAGGTTTGGGGAGCGTCCAGATGAATATCCATGAATACCAGGCCAAGGCGTTGCTCAGTGAATTCGGGGTGCCGATTTCGCGCGGCGTGCCGGTCTTGAAGGCCTCGGATTCGGAAGCCGCCGCCAAGGCGCTTCCCGGCCCGATCTGGGTGGTGAAAAGCCAGATCCACGCCGGCGGCCGCGGCAAGGGCAAGTTCAAGGAAGCTTCCGCGGGCGACAAGGGCGGTGTGCGCATCGCCAAGTCGGTCGCCGAGGTCAACGAGTTCGCCAAGCAGATGCTGGGCGCGACCCTCGTCACGATCCAGACCGGCGCCCACGGCAAGCAGGTCAACCGCCTCTACATCGAGGAAGGCTCCGACATCGACAAGGAGTTCTATCTCTCGATCCTGGTCGATCGCGAAACCTCCGAAGTCTCGTTCGTGGTCTCGACCGAAGGTGGCGTCAACATCGAGGACGTCGCGCACAACACCCCTGAGAAGATCATCACCTTCTCGGTCGATCCGGCCACCGGCATCATGGCCCATCACGGCCGCACGGTCGCGAAGGCGCTGAAGCTCTCCGGCGATCTGGCCAAGCAGGCCGAGAAGCTGGTTGCGCAGCTCTACAAAGCCTTCACCGCCAAGGACATGGCGATGCTGGAAATCAATCCGCTGGTCGTCACCAAGCAGGGCGATTTGCGCGTGCTCGACGCCAAGGTCGCGTTCGACGACAACGCGATGTATCGCCATCCGGAAGTCGCCGCCCTGCGCGACGAGACCGAAGAGGACGCCAAGGAAATCGAGGCGTCGAAATACGATCTCAACTACGTCACGCTCGACGGCACCATCGGCTGCATGGTCAACGGCGCCGGCCTTGCGATGGCGACGATGGACATCATCAAGCTCTACGGCATGGAGCCCGCGAACTTCCTCGACGTCGGCGGCGGCGCGAGCAAGGAAAAGGTTGCGGCCGCCTTCAAGATCATCACCGCCGACCCGAACGTGAAGGGCATCCTCGTCAACATCTTCGGCGGCATCATGAAATGCGACATCATCGCCGAGGGCGTGGTCGCGGCCGTCAAGGAAGTCGGCCTGAAAGTGCCGCTGGTGGTTCGGCTCGAGGGCACCAATGTCGACGCCGGCAAGAAAATCATCCGCGAATCCGGTCTCAACGTGCTGCCCGCCGATGATCTCGACGATGCCGCGCAGAAAATCGTGAATGCCGTCAAGGGAGGCTAGCGATGGCTGACCGTCTCGCCGCACCGACTGCCCTGGAGGAACACCGCAAGCTCGCCGTGTTTGCCGGCGAGTGGAGCGGCGAAGAGATGGTCTATCCCTCGCGCTGGAACGCGGGCGGCCCGGCGACCGCGCATGTCAAGGCGCGCATGGATCTCAACGGTTTTTATCTGATCCAGGACGCGGTCCAGATACGCGACGGCAAGGAAACTTTCGCCACCCATGGCGTGTTCACCTACGACCGCGAGGACCGGCACTACAAATTGTTCTGGCACGATTCGCTCGGCTACTACTCGCCGGCGCCGGCCTCCGGCGGCTGGACCGGCAAGACGCTGATCCTGGTGCGCGGCTCGCTGCGCGGCAATGCGCGCCACGTCTATGAAGTCGTCGACGACAACAACTACACCATGAAAATCCAGTTCTCGCCTGATGCGGAAGGATGGGCCGACGTGCTCACCGGCACGTATCGGCGAATCCACTGATCCCGTTTCCGATCACACAGGGAAGTAACATCCATCATGTCCGTTCTGATCGATAAAAACACCAAAGTCATCTGCCAGGGGTTTACCGGCAAGAACGGCACGTTCCATTCCGAAGCGGCGATCGCGTACGGCACCAAGATGGTCGGCGGCACCTCGCCTGGCAAAGGCGGTGCGACGCATCTCGGTCTGCCGGTGTTCGACACGGTTGCCGAAGCGCGCGAAAAAACCGGCGCCGATGCGTCCGTCATCTATGTGCCGCCGCCGGGGGCTGCGGATGCGATTTGCGAGGCGATCGATGCGGAAATTCCGCTGATCGTGTGCATCACCGAGGGCATTCCGGTGCTCGACATGGTCCGCGTCAAGCGTTCGCTGTCAGGGTCGAGGTCCCGCCTGATCGGACCGAATTGCCCGGGTGTCATGACCGCGGGTGAATGCAAGATCGGCATCATGCCGGCCAATATCTTCAAGCCCGGCAGCGTCGGCATCGTCTCCCGTTCGGGCACGCTGACCTATGAAGCCGTGTTCCAGACCACCCAGGAAGGCCTCGGCCAGACCACCGCCGTGGGCATCGGCGGCGACCCGGTCAAGGGCACCGAATTTATCGACGTGCTGGAAATGTTCCTTGCCGACCCCAAGACCACCTCGATCATCATGATCGGTGAAATCGGCGGTTCCGCCGAGGAAGACGCCGCCCAGTTCATCAAGGACGAGGCCAAGCGGGGCCGCATGAAGCCGATGGTCGGCTTCATCGCCGGCGTCACCGCCCCTCCCGGCCGCCGCATGGGCCATGCCGGCGCGATCATCTCCGGCGGCAAGGGTGACGCCGGTTCCAAGACCGCAGCGATGGAATCGGCCGGAATCACGGTCTCTCCGTCGCCGGCGCGGCTTGGACACACCCTTGCCGAAAAATTGAAGTCCTAATTCAATTCTTGGTTCTTTTGGGCGGGAAGTTTCGCGCTAAATAGGGTAAAGGTGCTTTACCTCGCTGGTCCGGGCCTCCGGACCGGCCAAAGCGCCGTTTTCCACGCGCGAAGCCAAAAAATTACCAGGACGCCATCATGTCTCGCCAGGACGCGAATGCTGCATTTGCCCTCTCTTCCTTTTTGCAGGGCACCAACGCCACCTACATCGACGACCTCTACGCCCGCTACGAACAGGACTCCGCCTCGGTCGATCCCGATTGGCAGGAATTCTTCAAGAGCCTGAAAGACACCCCGGCCGACGTCCGGAAGAACGCCGGCGGCGCTTCCTGGGGCCGCGACAACTGGCCATTGACGCCGCGTGACGAACTGACATCGGCGCTGGACGGCAACTGGGCGCAGGTCGAAAAGGCGGTTGGTGCCAAGCTGGCGGCCAAGGCGCAGGCCAAGGGCGCCGAAGTGGCGTCGGCCGACATCAACCAGGCGACGCGCGATTCGGTCCGCGCCCTGATGCTGATCCGCGCCTACCGGATGCGCGGTCATTTCCACGCCAAGCTTGATCCGCTCGGCATCGAGGCCCAGCGCGACCGCGAGGAGCTTGATCCGCGCACCTACGGTTTTGCCGAGGCCGATTTCGACCGCAAGATTTTCCTCGATCACGTGCTCAGTCTGGAATACGGCACGCTTCGCGAAATCGTCGCGATCTGCGAGCGCACCTACTGCCAGACGCTCGGCGTCGAGTTCATGCACATCAGCAACGCGGCGCAGAAGGCCTGGATCCAGGAACGCATCGAAGGTCCGGACAAGGAAATCAGCTTCACGCCGGAAGGCCGGCGCGCGATTCTGAACAAGCTGATCGAAGCCGAAGGCTTTGAGAAATTCTGCGACATCAAATTTACCGGCACCAAGCGCTTCGGCCTCGACGGTGCCGAATCGCTGATCCCGGCGCTGGAGCAGATCATCAAGCGCGGCGGCAATCTCGGCGTAAAAGAGATCGTGCTCGGCATGCCGCATCGCGGCCGCCTCAACGTGCTGACCCAGGTGATGGGCAAGCCGCACCGCGCGCTGTTCCATGAATTCAAGGGCGGCTCCGCCAATCCCGACGCGGTCGAAGGCTCCGGCGACGTCAAATATCACCTCGGCGCCTCGTCCGACCGCGAGTTCGACAACAACAAGATCCATCTGTCGCTGACTGCCAACCCGTCGCATTTGGAAATCGTCGATCCGGTCGTGCTCGGCAAGGTGCGCGCCAAGCAGGACCAGCATGGCGATCCGCCGGACATGCGGATTTCGGTGCTGCCGGTGCTGATGCATGGCGACGCCGCCTTCGCCGGCCAGGGCGTGGTCGCCGAATGCTTCGGCCTGTCCGACCTGAAGGGCTACCGCACCGGCGGTTCGCTGCACTTCATCGTCAACAACCAGATCGGCTTCACCACCTATCCGCGCTACTCGCGCTCCTCGCCCTATCCGTCCGACGTGGCGAAGATGATCGATGCGCCGATCTTCCATGTGAACGGCGATGATCCGGAAGCCGTGGTGTTCGCGGCCAAGGTCGCGATCGAATTCCGGCAGAAATTCCACAAGCCCGTCGTGATCGACATGTTCTGCTACCGCAGGCATGGCCACAACGAAGGCGACGAGCCGATGTTCACCCAGCCGGTGATGTACAAGAAGATCGCAACGCATCCCGGCACGGTCGAGCTTTATTCCAAGCGGCTGATCGCTGACGGCGTCTTGACCGAGGGCGAGGTCGAAAAGGCCAAGGCCGACTGGCGTGCGCGGCTCGATGCCGAACTCGAGGCCGGCTCGGGCTACAAGCCCAACAAGGCCGATTGGCTCGACGGCAAATGGGCCGGCTTCAAGTCCGCCGATCAGGAAGAGGATGCGCGCCGCGGCGTTACCGGCGTCGATACGGCTATCCTGAAGGATATCGGCCGCAAGATCACCAAGGTGCCAGACGGCTTCCGCGTTCACCGCACCATTCAGCGCTTCCTGGAAAATCGAGCCAAGGCGATCGACAATGGCGTCGGCATCGACTGGGCCACCGGCGAGGCGCTGGCGTTCTGCACGCTGATGCAGGAAGGCCGGCACGTCCGCCTGTCGGGGCAGGACTCCGAGCGCGGCACCTTCTCGCAGCGCCATTCGGTGCTGATCGACCAGGAGGACGAGAGCCGGTACACGCCGTTCAATCACCTTGGCCCCGATCAGGGCCACTACGAGGTGATCAACTCGCTGCTTTCGGAAGAGGCGGTGCTCGGCTTCGAGTACGGCTATTCGCTGGCCGAGCCGAATGCGCTCGCGATGTGGGAAGCCCAATTCGGCGACTTCGCCAACGGGGCGCAGGTGCTGTTCGACCAGTTCATCTCCTCGGGCGAACGCAAATGGCTGCGCATGTCGGGTCTCGTCTGCCTGCTGCCGCATGGCTATGAAGGGCAGGGACCGGAGCACTCCTCGGCGCGGCTCGAACGCTTCCTGCAGATGTGCGCCGAAGACAACATGCAGGTGGTCTATCCCACCACGCCGGCGAATTACTTCCACGTGCTGCGGCGTCAGCTGCATCGCGAAATCCGCAAACCCCTGATCCTGATGACGCCGAAATCGCTGCTGCGCCACAAGCGGGCGGTGTCGCGGCTCGACGAACTCGGCAAGGACGCCACGTTCCACCGCATCCTCTACGATGACGCCCAGATGCTGCCGGACGAGAAGATCAAGCTGGTGGACGACGACAAGATCCGCCGCATCGTGCTGTGCTCGGGCAAGGTCTATTACGATCTCTACGAGGAGCGCGAGAAGCGCGGCATCGATGACATCTACCTGATGCGCGTCGAGCAGCTCTATCCGGTGCCGCTGAAGGCGCTGGTGCACGAACTCGCCCGCTTCAAGAATGCGGAAGTCGTCTGGTGCCAGGAAGAACCGCGCAACATGGGTGCGTGGCACTTCATCGAGCCCTATCTCGAATGGGTGCTGAACCAGATCCACGCGCCGAACAGGCGTCCGCGTTACGCCGGCCGCGCGGCGGCGGCGGCCACGGCCACCGGTTTGATGTCGAAGCATCTGGCGCAGCTCAAGGCACTGCTGGATGACGCGCTGAACTGATCCGTCATGCCCCGCGAAGGCGGGGCATCCAGTACTCCGCGCCGTTCGTTTTAATCGCAATCGTCACGGAGTACTGGATTGTCCGCCCCTGAGCGCAATTGCGCACACGGCGGGCGATGACAGTTTGAAATAGATGACTGCTTAAGGGTATTGAGGAAAAACAGACCATGACTGACATTCGCGTTCCGACGCTCGGCGAGTCCGTGACGGAGGCCACCATTGGCCGCTGGTTCAAGAAGGCCGGCGATGCCGTGGCGGTGGACGAGCCTTTGGTGGAGCTCGAGACCGACAAGGTCACCATCGAAGTCCCGGCGCCTTCAGCAGGCGTGCTGGGCGAGATCGCCGCCAAGGACGGCGAAACCGTCGCCGTCGGCGCGCTGCTCGGACAGATCAATGACGGCGCGGCAGGCGCCAAGCCCGCGGCCGCTCCCGCAAAGGCAGCAGCGCCGGCCGCTCCGCCGCCCGCCGCTGCCACAGCACCTGCTGCGGCGCCAAAGGCCGCACCCGCGGATACGCCGCTGGCGCCGTCGGTGCGCAAACTCTCCGTCGAGAGCGGCGTCGATGCCGCGACCGTGCCCGGCTCCGGCAAGGATGGCCGCGTCACCAAGGGCGACATGCTGGCTGCGATCGAGAAGGCGGCTTCGGCGCCGACCCCGGTCAATCAGCCCGCCGCTGCCGTGCAGGTGCGTGCACCGTCGCCCGCTGACGATGCCGCGCGCGAAGAGCGCGTGAAGATGACGCGGCTGCGCCAGACCATCGCGCGCCGCCTGAAGGACGTGCAGAACACCGCGGCGATGCTCACGACCTTCAACGAGGTCGACATGAGCCACATCATGGCGATGCGGACGCAGTACAAGGACGTATTCGAGAAGAAGCACGGCACCAAGCTCGGCTTCATGGGCTTCTTCACCAAGGCCTGCGTGCAGGCGCTCAAGGATATTCCGGCCGTCAATGCCGAGATCGACGGCTCCGATCTGATCTACAAGAACTACTATCATGTCGGCGTCGCCGTCGGCACCGACAAGGGCCTGGTCGTCCCCGTGGTGCGCGACTGCGACCACAAGTCGATCTCCGACATCGAAAAGAGCATCGCCGATTTCGGCCGCCGCGCCCGCGACGGCCAGCTCAAGATCGACGAGATGCAGGGCGGCACCTTCACCATCACCAATGGCGGCATCTACGGTTCGCTGATGTCGACGCCGATCCTGAACGCGCCGCAGTCCGCCATTCTGGGCATGCACAAGATCCAGGAGCGGCCGATGGCGGTCGGCGGCAAGATCGAGATCCGCCCGATGATGTATCTGGCGCTGTCCTACGATCACCGCGTCATCGACGGCAAGGAAGCGGTGACGTTCCTGGTTCGCGTCAAGGAGAGCCTGGAAGATCCGGCGCGGCTGGTGCTGGATCTCTGAGGCACGGCGCGTTTCGAATGCCCGCTCCTCGGCGGGTATTTTGAGCGGCGTAGTGAACGCGTGGATCAATGGGGGCGAATGTGACGGATCGTGTTGTTGTCATCACCGGCGGTAGCCGCGGCATCGGCCGTGCCACCGCGATTGCCGCGGCGGCCCGCGGTTTTCGGGTCGTCGTCGGTTACGCCAGTAACGAGGCGGCGGCGAACGAAGTCGTTGCCGAAATCGAGCGCAGGAACGGCAAGGCCGTCGCGGTGAAATGCGACGTTGCCGAGGAAAGCGACATCCTCGCGCTGTTCAAGGCGGCCGATCAGTTCGGTACGTTAGGGGCGCTCGTCAACAACGGCGGTATTGTCGGTCAGAGCGGCGTGCGCGTCGACGAGATGTCGGCCGAGCGCATCCAGCGCGTGATGGCGGTCAACGTTACTGGATCCATCCTGTGCGCGCGCGAGGCCGTGAAGCGCATGTCGACCAAGCATGGCGGCAAAGGCGGCGTTATCGTCAATCTTTCCTCGGTCGCGGCGAGACTCGGTGCGCCGAATACGTATGTCGATTACGCGGCCTCCAAGGGCGCGGTCGATTCGTTCACGGTCGGGCTCGGCCATGAAGTCGCCGGCGAGGGGATACGCGTCGCTGCAATCCGGCCCGGGCTGATCGATACCGAAATTCATGCGGCCGGCGGCGAGCCCGATCGTGCTCATCGTCTTGCGCACATGGTGCCGATGAAGCGCGTCGGCACCGCGGAAGAAATCGCCAATGCCATCGTCTGGCTGATGTCGGACGACGCTTCGTACGTCACCAGCGCCATCCTCGATGTATCGGGCGGCCGGTAATACCCTGTCATAGAATTCAGTTACGGGACTTCAATCATGGCTTCTTACGATCTCGTCGTCATCGGCACCGGTCCGGGCGGATATGTCTGCGCGGTGCGCGCCGCGCAACTCGGCATGAAGGTCGCGGTGGTCGAGAAGAATGCGACGCTCGGGGGCACCTGCCTCAACGTCGGCTGCATGCCGTCGAAGGCGCTGCTGCATGCGTCCGAGATGTTCGAGGAAGCCGGGCACTCCTTTGCAAAAATGGGCGTCAGCATTTCCGCACCGAAGCTCGATCTGCCTTCGATGATGAACTTCAAGCAGCAGGGCATCGACGGCAACGTCAAGGGCGTCGAGTTCCTGATGAAGAAGAACAAGATCGACGTCATCAGCGGCACGGGCAAGGTTCTCGGTGCCGGCAAGGTCGAAGTGTCAGGCGGTGACGGCAAGGCGCAGGCGATCGAGACCAAAAACATCGTGATCGCCACCGGCTCCGACATCGCGCGGCTGAAGGGCATCGAGATCGATGAGAAGCGGATCGTGTCGTCGACCGGCGCGCTGTCGCTCGACAAGGTGCCCTCACACCTGCTGATCGTCGGCGCCGGCGTGATCGGGCTCGAACTCGGTTCGGTATGGCACCGGTTAGGTGCGAAAGTCACCGTGGTGGAATTCCTCGACCGCATCCTGCCCGGCATGGACGGCGAAGTCGCAAAACAATTCCAGCGCATTCTCGAAAAGCAGGGCTTTGCGTTCAAGCTCGGCGCCAAGGTTACGGGTGTCGACACGTCGGGCAAGACGCTGTCGGCCAAAGTCGAGCCGGCGGCGGGCGGTGCAGCGGAGAGCATCGAAGCCGATGTGGTGCTGGTCTGCATCGGCCGCGTGCCTTACACCGACGGCCTTGGGCTGAAGGAGGCCGGTATTGCGCTCGACAATCGCGGCTGCGTCGAGATCGACGCGCATTTCTCGACCAACGTGAAGGGCGTCTATGCGATCGGCGACGTGGTGGCGGGTCCGATGCTTGCGCACAAAGCCGAGGACGAAGGCGTGGCGTGTGCCGAGATCATCGCAGGGCAAGCCGGGCACGTGAATTACGACGTCATCCCGGGCGTTGTGTATACCACACCGGAAGTGTCGTCGGTCGGCAAGACAGAGGAAGAGCTGAAGCAGGCGGGCGTCGCTTACACGTCGGGCAAATTCCCCTTCACTGCCAACGGCCGCTCCAAGGTCAACCAGACCACGGACGGCTTTGTAAAGATTCTCGCCGATGCGAAGACCGATCGCGTGCTCGGCGTGCACATTATTGGCCGTGAAGCCGGCGAGATGATCCATGAAGCCGCCGTTCTGATGGAGTTTGGCGGTTCCGCCGAAGATCTGGCACGAACCTGCCACGCGCATCCGACTCGCTCCGAGGCCATCAAGGAAGCCGCGCTTGCGGTCGGCAAACGGGCCATCCATATGTGATCGATGCCCGGCACACGCCGGGTCGAGTTTTTCAGATGATGCGCCGTCTATTGAAGCCGTTATGGATTCTGCTTGCGGTCATCTTCCTGATCGAAGCATGGCTGTGGGATCATCTCGAGCCGATCGTCGAGCGCATCGTCGCGTGGATTCCGTTCCGCGCGTTCAAGCGATGGCTGTCCGAGCGTGTCGATACGCTGTCGCCGGCGATGACGTTGATCGTATTTGCGGTGCCGGTGATCCCGCTGTTTCCGCTCAAACTGGTCGGGCTGTGGCTGCTGGCGAATGAATATTGGATCAGCGCGATCGTCGTCATCGTTCTCGGAAAATTCATCGGCGTCGGCGTCACCGCCTTTATCTTCGAAGTGACGCGGCCGAAGCTGCTGCAGATGCAATGGTTCAAGACGGTCTATGAGTTCATCATGGCGTTGCGCGCCAGGGCGGCCGCACTGGTCGAGCCGGTCAAACGCCGGATCGCGGAAATGCTGCGCGGCGACGGCAGCGGCTGGTCAGCCCGGACGCTGAGGCTGATCCAGCGTTTTCGCAAGCGCGTGCACGAGGCGCGGTAAAGCCGGTGACCGAACTCACACCTCTCCCGATGGGAGGAGTGAAACAAGCTACATCAAATGCACGGCATGCGGCGCGAACAGGCCGATCAAGGTGAAGCCAATTCCGATCACCGCGAGCAGGGCGGAACCCCAGGCCAGCACGATCATGCCGGTGATGATGGTCGCCGATGCCAGCACGATGCCGATCTGGAACGCGGCCGAAGCGACTTCGTAGTGATGGTACTTGGCCATCGCCTCGTCGCGCAAATGTTCGGCATGCTTGGCGCGCTTCATGAGTTCTTCCGAGCCCTCGCCGGTTTCCGGCTCCGAGCGATAGCGCGCCGCAGTCTTGGTCCAGTCATCGATCTGCTTTTGCAGCGCCGCCTTTGCGGCCGGATCGCTGGTGACCCCGAGGCTCAGCTTGGCGTGCTCGGCGGTGGCCTGAACCGTGGTGCGGCGGATGCTCTTGGCCTGGAAGAACGCCCAGAGGTTCGACGCCTCGACATTCTTGCTGATCGATTCGGTCTGCGCGCCCTTGCCGAGGGTCTCCGACAGCGCAAGAAACAGCGCAATGACGGCGATCAGCAATGCGATTCTCTTGTTGGAGCTGGAAGCGTGCTCGGCGTGCTCCGCATGCTCCATGCTTTCATGTGCGCCCATGTTTCTCTCCTGCCAATGGTGATGAGACGATTGCCGAACAAATAAGGCGGGCGCAAGGGGGCAGGAGCGGGCAGTCCACGATGTGACGATAGTATGTCGGAGCGCGGCCGGCGTTCAGCCGCGCGGATGCGCCGTCTTGTAAACTTCCAGCAGCCGCTCGCTGTCGATGCCGGTATAGATCTGCGTGGTCGAGAGCGAGGCGTGGCCGAGCAATTCCTGGATCGCGCGCAGATCGCCGCCGCGCGACAGCAGGTGGGTAGCAAAGGAATGCCGCAACGCATGCGGCGTCGCGCTGTCGGGTAGGCCGAGCGCGCCGCGCAGCCGCTCCATGGTCAGCTGGATGATTCGCGGGCTGAGCGGCCCGCCGCGTGCGCCGACGAAAATCGGTCCCTCCGGGTTAAGCTGATGCGGGCAGACGGCGGTGTAATCGGCGATCAGCGCCAGCACGTTTTGCAGCACCGGCACCATGCGGGTCTTGTTGCCCTTGCCGGTCACGATGATGACGTCGCCTTCGCCGGGCCGCGGCACGTCGCGCTTTTTTAAGCCCAGCGCCTCGGAGATGCGCAGGCCCGAACCGTACAGCAGCGCCATCACGGCGGCATCGCGCGCCCAGATCCAGGGATCGCGATCCTCGCCGGCGCGTTCGTCGGCATCGGCAAAACGTTTGGCGGCCGCCATCTGGATCGGCTTCGGCAGGCTCTTGCCGATTTTCGGCGCACGGATCGCCGAGAGCGCGCCGACCTTGCCCTTGCCTTCGCGCTCCAGAAAACGTCCGAACGAGCGCAGCCCTGCCAGCGCCCGCATCAGCGAGCGGCCCCCGATGTCGTCGGCGCGGCGCATCGCCATGAAGGCCCGGATGTCGCTGGCTTCCAGCGCTGCAAACCCCTTGAGCGTAACTTTTCGGCCCCAGTGCTGGCTGAGAAAAATCAGGCATTGCCGGAGGTCGCGGGCGTAGGCCTCCAGCGTTTTGGGTGACAGCCGACGTTCGGCGCGCAGATGCGACAGCCACCGCGTTATCTCGAACGCCAGCGTCGCGTCGGCGCAATCGAGTTCGATCGGTTGGGGTGACGGAACAGGCTTGGTCATGGACTATGGGCGCCCTGATTCTCCTGATTATATCGCACCTCTTTCGTTTACCGTTCGCTAACTTGCCCCACCAGCGCAGGTGCCACTGGCCCTCGCGGCCGCGCGCCCTTAACTTGAACCCTTCCGCCCATTAAGCCTGATGCCCATGGACCATTCGACGCGCAGCAGCAGTTCCTCCGCCACATCGACGCGCGTCGTCGATGTGCTGGTGCCGGTTGCGCTCAATCAG
Source organism: Bradyrhizobium sp. AUGA SZCCT0158 (assembly GCF_018130065.1). Lineage (GTDB taxonomy): Bacteria > Pseudomonadota > Alphaproteobacteria > Rhizobiales > Xanthobacteraceae > Bradyrhizobium. The sequence goes on from NZ_JAFCME010000005.1 coordinate 318,059, forward strand.
GCCTATTCTTATCGCGTCCCGCGCGGCATGGAGCTGAAGCCCGGCGACGTCGTCTGCGTGCCGCTCGGGCCGCGCGAGGTGGTGGCCGTGGTGTGGGCGGAAAACGCCAATCCCGATCCGCGCCTGCATAACCGCTTAAAGGATGTCGGCGAAAAGCTCGACGTGCCGCCGCTGAAGCAGGAACTGCGCTCGCTCGTCGATTGGGTCGCCAATTACACGCTCTCCGCCCGCGGCATGGTGCTGCGCATGAGCTTGCGGATGGGCGAAAATCTCGGCCCCGAGCGGATGCGGCTCGGCGTGCGGCTGGTCGGTGAGCCGCCGCGGCGCCTGACGCCGGCGCGGCGGCGGGCGATTGACGTGCTGTCGGACGGCCTGCTGCACGGCAAGTCCGAAGCCGCGCGGGAAGCCGGTGTCAGTTCGGGCGTGATCGACGGGCTGGTCGATGAGGGCACGCTGCAAATCGAGGCGATGCCGCCGCCGCTGACGCCGCCGGCGCCCGATCCATCGTTTGCCCAGCCTGAATTCTCCCGGCAGCAGCGCACCGCCGTCGATGCAATGCGGGCGCTGGCGGCGAGTGGCAGCTTTCACGTCGCGCTGCTTGATGGCGTCACCGGTTCGGGCAAGACCGAAGTCTATTTCGAGGCGATCGCCGAAATTATCCGCCGCGGCAAGCAGACGCTGATCCTGATGCCGGAGATCGCGCTGACCGGACAATTCCTCGACCGCTTCGCGCAGCGTTTTGGGGTGCGTCCTCTGGAATGGCATTCCGAACTGACGCCGCGCACCCGCGCGCGCAACTGGGCGGCGATCGCAGCCGGCGAAGCGCCGGTCGTGGTCGGCGCGCGCTCGGCATTGTTCCTGCCCTATGCCGATTTGGGCTTGATCATCGTCGATGAGGAGCACGACCAGGCCTACAAGCAGGATGATGGCGCGCACTATCACGCCCGCGACATGGCGGTGGTGCGCGCGCATATCGCGAAAATCCCGATCATCCTGGCTTCCGCAACGCCATCGATCGAGACGGAAGTCAACGCGCGCAAGGGCCGCTATCAGCGCATAGCATTGCCGTCGCGTTTCGGCGGCCAGCATATGCCGCATATCGAGGCAATCGATTTGCGCCGCGAACCGCCGCCGCGCGGCCGCTTCGTGTCGCCGCGGCTTGCCGATTACATCGGGCAGGCGATCGAGAAGCGCGAACAGGCGCTGTTGTTCCTCAATCGCCGCGGCTACGCGCCGCTGACGCTGTGCCGCGCCTGCGGGCATCGCTTCTCCTGCACGATCTGCGACGCCTGGCTGGTGGATCATCGCTTTCGCCAGCGGCTGGTCTGTCACCATTGCGGCTTCTCGATGCCGCGTCCGAATATCTGTCCGCATTGCGCGGCTGAGGAATCGCTGGCCGCCATCGGGCCCGGCGTCGAACGCCTGCAGGAGGAAGCGGCTCAACTATTTCCGAACGCGCGCACCATGGTGCTGTCGAGCGACCTGATCACCTCGATCGAAACCATGCGCAGCGAGCTGAACGAAATCGCCGAGGGCCGCGTTGATATCATCATCGGCACGCAGCTGGTGGCGAAGGGACATAATTTCCCGCGGCTCAATCTGGTCGGTGTCGTCGACGCGGATCTGGGCCTGAGCAATGGCGATCCGCGCGCCGCCGAGCGGACGTTTCAATTGCTCAACCAGGTGATCGGCCGTGCCGGGCGCGACCAGGGCCGCGGCATCGGTTACCTGCAGACCCATCAGCCCGATCATCCCGTGATGAAGGCGCTGGTCGCAAGCGATCGCGAGGCGTTCTATGCCACTGAAATCGATCAGCGCGAACGATCGGGCTATCCGCCGTTCGGCCGGCTCGCCAGCCTGATCATTTCCGCCGGCGACCGGCCGACCGCTGAAGGTTTTGCGCGCAAGTTAGCCGCCATCGCGCCGATCGACGAGCGCATCCAGGTGCTGGGGCCTGCGGAAGCGCCGCTGGCAGTTATCAAGGGCCGCTATCGCTTCCGGCTATTGGTAAAGTCGCTGCGCAATGTCGATCTGTCGGACTATTTGCGCGAATGGCTTGCGGCGGGTCCGAAGACAAAAGGCAATCTCAAGCTCGAGGTCGACGTCGATCCGCAGAGCTTTTTGTAAAGGCCATCATTGGCCGGCGACAATCCGCATCAACCGTTCGACCACAGATTGGTCGTGTATCCCTGCTCGACAAAGGCATCGATTTTCGCCGCCTGATCCTCGTCGGCGCCGGCCCTCGCCGCGAAGACTTTTCCGAACGAGATGCGCTTGGGTTCCGGCCAATGCTCGGGTTGCCAGAGCTTTGACCGGAGCACCGCGCGGGCGCAGTGGAAATAGCAGCGTTCGATGTGGATCCGGATCGCCAGCAGCGCCGGACGGCCTTCCTTGCCAAGTGTCGCCAGCAGTTCGGCATCGTCAAAGATCTCGGCCCGCCCCGAGAGTCGCAGCGTCTCGCCGGTCCGGGGTCGCAGGAAAATCATCCCGATCCGGCCGGTCTCGATGATGTTCTGCAGGCCGAACGCAAGGTTGTTGCCCGCCCGTTCCGGGAGCAGAACCGTTGTTTCATTTTCGACGCGGACAAACCCGGGCTCGTCGCCCTTCGGGGATACTTCGATCGGCCCGTCGCGGCCGGCCGTGGCCATCAGCCCAAACGGGCACGTTTGCAGGAAGTCGATCGCTTGTTCGTCGAGACAGGGCGCTATTTTGGCCTTGGTGGTCGCCCGTGGTTCGGGAAGAACACTTCGCAGTTGTTCCACGGTTTTGATCTGGCTCATGATCGATCTCGTCAGTGCTGGTTCAAGGACTGCGGAACGCGCCCTGTTGCCCGCAGAACCTAGCACGATCCTCCTGCCACCGTGGTGGCCAGAGCCGCTCAGCGCCGTTCGGGCGGGGCGGCAAGTCGAGCGTGGTCAAATAAAAAGCCTGCCGTCATTTGCGACGGCAGGCCCTTATCGGTGCGCGAAAGTACTGCGCCCGTTACGCAACGCAACGCTTACCAGATTTGTTGAACCGGAAACGGCGTATGATCGGCGCTATTTAAGAGACGACCTCGGCGGTGATGCGACCGACGCCCTTGGCGCGGGTCAGTCCGACCGCGCTGGCAGCGCCGGTCGAAAGGTCGAGCACGCGCCCTTTAATGAACGGGCCGCGGTCGTTGATGGTGACGATGACGCTGCGGCCGCCATGGGTCACGCGGAGCTTGGTGCCGAACGGCAGGCTGCGATGGGCCGCGGTCATGGCGTTCTGGTTGAAGCGCTGGCCGGACGCGGTCTTGCTGCCGGATTCATTGCCGTAAAAGGAAGCCATGCCCGAGAAGCTGCGCCCGGAGCCTGAGCCGATCGAGGCGTTGGCGTCCTGCCAGTTGCTCTTGGCCTTTTGAGCGTGGTGGGAATGATGGTTGTGATGGCGGTGATGCCTGGATTTGGCCGAGGCTTCGGTGATGCTGCCACCGACCAGGAGAGTTGCGGCGATGAATGCAAACGCCGTACGCGACCGGGTGACAGTTCCCGGCAGCAGGTTCTTGGAATTCAACATCAATATAATCCCTCAGACAGTATTGCCACATATGTGACAAGTGGAACCCCCGTTCCCATGTACGAGACTGCCGTTTGAGTAGGCATTGAGGCATGAATTGGGCAGTAATCTGTGTTTTCCTCCGGCTGACATATCTTGCTACCTAGATCAACTAAACAACGGGTATTTCTCAATACGTTGCTTTAACGATATTTTAACCATAACTATACTTACTATTACTGATGAATTAAGTGTTCGTTAGCGTTCACGAAGTTGCGACAAGTAAACGGCAGGGAACCGGATTCGGTCTGTGCCGACGGCTCATGGCGCCCATGCAAATACGGGCGGAACAATTTTGCGTGGTGCTGACGCACTCCGGCGCGGACCGAAGGGTGGCAAAATCGTGACGGCTGATTTGCTGCGATCTGCGCGTGACACCCGCGGTTCGAAAGTCGGCTTGAAGGTCGGTTTGGAAAATTGAATTAGAGGCCAACTAAAATAGTCGTACGACAAGGCATCGCCCGCGCGCGCCGTCATGTTGCACCTGCGCGCTTGCTATGTTAGCAAAGCCGCGATTTTAACGATCCCGGCACCTCTCGTGTCGGTCGAAAATCGAAGTCCCGCTTGAATTCCAAGGGCTTGGATCGCTAGGCGCCGCTTCCGTGGCGACGGTTTTTCCCTTGCGAGTTTGACAGCAAAAAAGAGCGTCTCTGTGGCTGCTGAAGATCCGTCCGTTTCGGGAGTGTCAGGCCGTTATGCAACGGCCTTGTTCGAGTTGGCGCGCGACGAGAAATCGATCGACGCAGTAAAAGCCGATCTCGATAGATTCGAGGCCATGCTGGCCGACAGCGCTGATTTGAAGCGCCTGGTCCGCAGTCCGGTTTTCTCGGCAGATGCGCAGTCGAAGGCGCTCACCGCGATTCTCGACAAGGCCGGGATTTCGGGCACTTCTGCCAAATTCCTCAAGGTCCTGACCGCCAATCGCCGGCTGTTTGCCGTCGGTGACGTAATCCGCGCCTTCCGCGCGCTGGTGGCGAAGTTCAAGGGCGAAGCTACGGCAGACGTCACCGTCGCCGAATCGCTCAGCGACAAGAATCTCGACGCTCTCAAGACCGCACTGAAGTCAGTGACGGGCAAGGACGTCGCGCTCAACGTGAAAGTCGATCCCTCCATTATCGGCGGCCTGGTGGTCAAGCTCGGCAGCCGCATGGTGGATAGTTCGCTTCGCACCAAACTCAATTCGATCAAGCACGCGATGAAAGAGGCAGGCTGATGGACATCCGCGCCGCGGAAATTTCCGCGATCCTCAAGGACCAGATCAAGAATTTCGGCCAGGAGGCTGAAGTTACCGAAGTCGGACAGGTGTTGTCCGTCGGCGACGGCATTGCCCGCGTCTACGGCCTCGACAACGTCCAGGCCGGCGAGATGGTCGAATTCGAGAACGGCACCCGCGGCATGGCGCTGAACCTCGAAACCGACAACGTCGGTATCGTGATCTTCGGCGCCGACCGCGAGATCAAGGAAGGCCAGACCGTCAAGCGCACCCGCGCCATCGTCGACACGCCCGTCGGCAAGGGCCTGCTCGGCCGCGTCGTTGACGCGCTCGGCAACCCGATCGACGGCAAGGGCCCGATCCAGTCCACCGAACGCAAGCGCGTCGACGTCAAGGCGCCCGGCATCATTCCGCGCAAGTCGGTCAACGAGCCGATGGCGACCGGCCTCAAGGCGATCGATGCGCTGATCCCGGTCGGCCGTGGCCAGCGCGAGCTGATCATCGGCGACCGTCAGACCGGCAAGACCGCGATCGCGCTCGACACCATTCTGAACCAGAAGCCGCTGAACGCGCAGCCGGACGAGAACATCAAGCTGTATTGCGTCTATGTCGCGATCGGGCAGAAGCGCTCCACCGTCGCCCAGTTCGTGAAGGTGCTCGAAGAACAGGGCGCGCTGGAATATTCGATCGTGGTTGCGGCCACCGCTTCCGACCCGGCGCCGATGCAGTACATCGCGCCGTTCACCGGCTGCACCATGGGCGAATATTTCCGCGACAATGGCATGCACGCCGTCATCATCTATGACGACTTGTCCAAGCAGGCCGTCGCCTATCGCCAGATGTCGCTGCTGCTGCGCCGCCCGCCGGGCCGCGAAGCCTATCCCGGCGACGTGTTCTATCTGCATTCCCGCCTGCTCGAGCGCGCCGCCAAGCTGAACAAGGACCAGGGCTCGGGTTCGCTGACCGCGCTGCCGGTCATTGAGACCCAGGCCAACGACGTGTCGGCCTACATTCCGACCAACGTGATTTCGATTACCGACGGCCAGATCTTCCTGGAAACCGACCTGTTCTTCCAAGGCATCCGTCCGGCGGTCAACGTCGGTCTGTCGGTGTCGCGCGTCGGATCGTCGGCGCAGACCAAGGCGATGAAAAAGGTCGCCGGCAAGATCAAGGGTGAGCTGGCGCAGTACCGCGAAATGGCGGCGTTCGCGCAGTTCGGTTCCGACCTCGACGCGTCGACCCAGCGCCTCTTGAACCGCGGTTCGCGCCTGACCGAGCTCCTGAAGCAGCCGCAGTTCTCGCCGCTGAAGATGGAAGAGCAGGTTTGCGTGATCTGGGCCGGCACCAACGGCTATCTCGATGCGCTTCCGCTAAACAAGGTGCGTCCTTTCGAAGACGGCCTGCTGTCGCTGTTGCGCGGCAAGAACGTCGAAATCCTCAACAGCATCCGCGAAAGCCGCGATCTCAGCGACGAAACTGCGGGCAAGCTGAAGGCGGTTGTCGAAGGTTTCTCCAAGACGCTTGCTTGATGGGCCGTCATGGCCCGGCGCTAGCCGGGCCTGATGAAAAGAGGCTTGCGGTCGGATCCTAGAGGTCTGATCGCCGGGGTGAACTAAGAATGGCTTCACTGAAAGACATGCGGGTCCGCATCGCCTCGACCAAGGCGACGCAGAAGATCACCAAGGCCATGCAGATGGTCGCAGCCTCCAAGCTGCGCCGCGCGCAGACCGCCGCCGAAGCGGCGCGGCCCTACGCGGAAAAAATGGACGCGGTAATCTCGAACATCGCCACCGCAGCCGCGGGTTCACCCGGCGCGCCGGCCCTGTTGGCCGGTACCGGCAACGATCAGGTTCACCTGCTGCTGGTTTGCACCGGCGAGCGCGGTCTGTCGGGCGCGTTCAATTCCTCGATCGTACGTCTGGCACGCGAACGCGCGCTGTCGCTGATCGCCCAGGGCAAAGAGGTCAAGTTCTTCTGCGTCGGCCGCAAGGGCTACGAGCAGCTCCGCCGCCAGTTCGACAGGCAGATCGTCGAACATCTCGACCTGAAATCGGTGCGTCAGCTCGGCTTCATCAATGCCGAAGATATCGCCAGGAAGGTTCTGGCGCGTTTCGATGCCGGCGAATTCGACGTCTGCACGCTGTTCTATTCGCGCTTCAAATCCGTGATCTCCCAGATCCCGACCGCGCAGCAGATCATCCCGCTGGTGGTGGAAGCGCCGGCCGCAAATGCCGGCCCGTCGACGTCCTACGAATATGAGCCGGAAGAAGACGAGATCCTGACGCGCCTGTTGCCGCGCAATCTCGCGGTGCAGATTTTCCGCGCGCTGCTGGAAAACAACGCTTCGTTCTACGGCGCGCAGATGAGCGCGATGGACAACGCCACCCGCAACGCCGGCGACATGATCCGCAAGCAGACCCTTATCTACAACCGAACCCGTCAGGCCCAGATCACCAAGGAGCTGATCGAAATCATCTCCGGCGCCGAGGCACTCTAGCCATTCGCGCGACACCCTGACGGACTTCCTTAAGACAGAATTCGAAGGAGAGAGTTTTATGGCCGCAGCACCAGCAAACCAGACCGGACACATCACCCAGGTCATCGGCGCCGTCGTCGACGTGCAGTTCGAAGGGCATCTGCCCGCCATTCTGAACGCCATCGAAACCAAGAACGCCGGCAACCGCCTGGTGCTCGAGGTGGCGCAGCATCTCGGTGAATCCACGGTGCGTACCATCGCGATGGACACCACCGAGGGTCTGGTCCGCGGCCAGGAAGTCACCGACACCGGCGCGCCGATCCGCGTTCCTGTCGGCGCCGGCACACTGGGCCGCATCATGAACGTGATCGGAGAGCCGATCGATGAAGCCGGTCCGATGGTGTCCGAAGGCCTGCGCCCGATCCATGCGGAAGCGCCGAGCTATACCGACCAGTCCACCGAAGCTGAAATTCTCGTCACCGGCATCAAGGTCGTCGACCTCTTGGCGCCTTACGCCAAGGGCGGCAAGATCGGCCTGTTCGGCGGCGCCGGCGTCGGCAAGACCGTGCTGATTCAGGAACTGATCAACAACGTCGCGAAGGCGCACGGCGGTTACTCGGTGTTCGCCGGCGTCGGCGAGCGCACCCGCGAAGGCAACGACCTCTATCACGAGTTCATCGAATCCAAGGTCAACGCCGATCCGCACAATCCCGATCCGAACGTGAAGTCGAAATGCGCGCTGGTGTTCGGTCAGATGAACGAACCCCCGGGTGCCCGTGCCCGCGTCGGCCTCACCGGTCTGACGGTCGCCGAGCACTTCCGTGACCAGGGTCAGGACGTGCTGTTCTTCGTCGACAACATCTTCCGCTTCACCCAGGCAGGCTCCGAAGTGTCGGCGCTCTTGGGTCGTATTCCTTCGGCGGTGGGTTATCAGCCGACGCTCGCCACCGACATGGGCGCGCTGCAGGAGCGCATCACCACCACGCACAAGGGTTCGATCACCTCGGTGCAGGCGATCTACGTGCCGGCCGACGACTTGACCGACCCGGCGCCCGCGACCTCGTTCGCCCATTTGGACGCGACCACGGTGCTCAACCGCGCGATTTCGGAAAAGGGCATCTATCCCGCGGTGGATCCGCTCGACTCGACCTCGCGCATGCTGTCCCCGCTGGTCGTCGGTCAGGAGCACTACGAGACCGCGCGTATGGTTCAGCAGGTGTTGCAGCGCTACAAGTCGCTGCAGGACATCATCGCCATTCTCGGCATGGACGAACTCTCCGAAGAGGACAAGATCGCGGTTGCCCGCGCCCGCAAGATCGAGCGCTTCCTGTCGCAGCCGTTCCATGTCGCCGAAGTGTTCACCGGTTCGCCCGGCAAGTTCGTCGACCTCGCCGACACCATCAAGGGCTTCCGCGGCCTGTGCGAAGGCAAGTACGACCATCTGCCGGAAGCGGCGTTCTACATGGTCGGCAACATCGAAGAAGCCGTCGAGAAGGGCAAGAAGCTGGCGGCTGAAGCCGCCTAAGGCGGCGAATGGCGAATAGGGAGTAGCGAATAGATATTCGCCTTTCCATTCGCCACTCGCCATTCGCCACTCGCCAATTCCCACTCGCAGGTTCTCCATGGCCACCTTCCACTTCGATCTGGTTTCCCCCGAAAAACTCTCCTTCTCCGGCGAGGTCGATCAGGTTGACGTCCCCGGCGTGGAAGGCGATTTCGGCGTGCTGGCCGGCCATGCGCCGGTTGTGGCCGCGGTCCGTCCCGGCATCCTGACCATCACCTCCGGCGGCACGCATCAGAAGATGATCGTGCTCGGCGGTCTCGCCGAAATGTCGGAGAAGGGCCTCACCGTACTCGCCGACGTTGCCACCTCGATTCAGGACATCGATCGGGCCCAGTTCGCCGAGACGATTGCCGAGATGGAAGCCAAGCTCGCCGAGAAGGAAGGCACCGAACTCGACCACGCCATCGAGCGGCTCGATCACTTCAAGAGCATCGAGCATCAGCTCAGCTCCACGGCGATGCATTAAGCCCCGGGGTCCCGCTCCGGGGCGCAATGAAGGCCCCTGATAACACCAGCGCTCGTCACACCGTGACGGGCGCTGAACTTTTAGCGGCAGTATTTCTTTCGCAAGCCGCCCCGGCTGTGCCGGGAACCGCTACAGTTGCGCCCGGGAACTTCTGACGGCATTCTCCCGTACCAGACGTGGTTCGGGGCTGGTCTTTATGAAACGCAAGATCGCGGCGATCTTTGCAGCCGATATTGCCGGCTACAGCCGCCTGGTTGCCGAGGACGAAGAGGAAACGCTGCGGCGGCTCGCGTCCTATCGTGAAGTGACCGACGATTTCATCGCCAAAGGCGGCGGCCGCATTTTCAATACCGCCGGAGACGCGGTGCTTGCCGAATTCCCGAGCGCGGTGGAAGCCGTACGCTGCGCCATCGATATTCAGGAAAGCCTGCGCACCCGGAACATGGCGTATCCGCCGAGCCGGCAGATGTCGTTTCGCATCGGCATCACCATCGGCGATGTGGTCGAGCGCGACGGCGACCTGCTGGGCGAGGGCGTCAACATTGCCGCACGCCTCGAGGGCCTCGCCGAGATCGGTGGCATCTGCGTCTCGTGCGCGGTGCACGAACAGGTCGCCAACAAATTGTCGGTGCAGTTCGCCGATATCGGCGCGCAGGACGTGAAGAACATCCCGACCCCGGTGCATGCCTTCATGGTGGCGATGCGCCGCGAAGACGGCTCCTACTCGACGCCGCAGGTCAAGAAGCCGATCAAGGCTTCGGATCACGGTGCGCCAAACTGGATGTGGCCGGTCGCGGTCACCCTGGTCAGTTTGGCTGCGATCGGCGTCGGCGGCTTTCTGTACTTCACCAAGCTGGAGAACATGGCGGCGAAGCAGGCGCCGCAAGTGGCGAGCAGCCATGTGAACTCGGCGCCGGCGCCAGCGTCCGTGCCGCCGGTGGCTACGCCATCATCTCCATCGCCGCTTTCGCCGTCTAGTGAGACCCTCGCAATCGCTGCCGTGCCATTTGTCGGTGAGCGGATTCGCGCGGCGCTCGAAAAGGAGTACGTGCCGGGCACCGACTTCAAGGCGGTCGCGCTCAACTTCGGCGGACTCAACGCCTTCGTCACCGGGCAGGCGAGTGAAGAAGTGGCAAAAGGCATGGCGGTCGAGCAATGCCAGAAGCGCGCGGACAGCGCTTCGTCACCGCGAAAATGCGAACTCTATGCTGTCGGCAACAAAGTCGTTTATGCGCACGGCAAGCCGCCCCTGCCACCACCGCCCTGGATCAAACACGACCAGACAACCGAACGGCCATTTTCCTCAAAGGAAATGCCGTTGACGCGTGATCCCGGCAAGGCGCGGATTGAAAATATCTATGTGCCGGCCCGTAAGACCAAGATACTGGCAGTCGGCCCCGGCGTCGGTCAATACTACATGGTCGTCGGTGTGGATACGGTAGAGGAGGCGGCGCGACGGAGTCTGGAATCGTGTGGCGCCATCGCCGGCGTTCCCTGCATGATTGTAGCGCTGAACGACACGTTCATCGTCCCAGTTCCGACAACGATGAGGGTGACCGGCTTCTTCAAGGCGGCCGATACTTCGCTGGTCGCACCTGAAGCGCGCGATGATGCCGCGCGCAAACTGCCGATGCTGCAGGTGGATGGAGCGCGATCGCCGTGGGCGCCGCAAGACGGCCCGGTCTGGGATTGAAGCAAGCCAGTGAGCAGGCCGCAGTCAACGAAGCCCTCAGCGACTGTGCCAAGCGCGACAGCGATTGCCGCGTCGTCGCGGTCGGGCCGTTTACGGTCGGGCCCAACTAGCGGCGTCTATCAGCTCTGGCGCTTCATCTCGCGCAGCAAGGCCGGCAATCCGGCCAGATCTTTCAGTATGAAATCGGCGAGCGCGGCATCGGGCCAGCGAACATGGTTGCGGCCCCAAGGGCCGCGTTCAAGTAAGGCGGTCTTCATGCCAAAATTCCGCGCCGGAATGACGTCGTTATCGAGACGGTCACCGACATAGAGCACTTCGGCTGGATCGAGGTCGGTCATCGCGAGCGTCTTGCTATAGAAATCGAGCGAAGGCTTGTCGACGCCGAGCTCCGCCGAGGTCGTGATCAATCTGGCCTCGAGGCCGAACGAATCGAGCGCCGCCTTGGCGGTGGGCGGTTGATTGCCGGCGATACCGACAAACCAGCCGTCATGCGTCAGTTCGGACAGGCACGGCCTCGCGTCGGCGTAGAGATCGCCTGCTTCGATCCTGAAATCCGTTCCGCTTCGCTTGCGCTCGGCGACAGCGGCACGGACGTCAAAACCCGGCCGCAGCCGCTCGAAGACCATGCGGTAATTCTCGCCTTTGGCAATGATATCGTCGAGCACGGCCAGAAACTCGGCCCTGTCGACGCCCATGGTGTCGGCCCAGCCGTGCAGCAGGCGCGTTTCGTCGATCAGCGTCTCGCCAACGTCGAAAAATATGGCGCGGATCGGCATCGGCACTTTCTTAAGTAGGCGTGGTTGCAAATCGTGCGAACGCCGTGGCGACGGTCATGTACACCTCGCGCCGGAACGGCACCACAAGACCGGCAACACGGTCGAGCCGTTCCCAGCGCCATTGGTCGAACTCGGCCGGCTGCCCGTTGCGCGGCGTCAACGGGTCGATCTCGTCGTCGCGCCCGGTGTAGCGCAGCGCGAACCATTTCTGCCGCTGGCCGCGGAATTTGGCGAGGCGATGCGAGGGAGGACCGTCATAGGGCGGGAACTCGTAAGTCATCCAGTCGGTTTCACCGAGATGCTCGGCGCTGACCGCGCCGGTCTCCTCCCAGAGTTCGCGCATCACCGCATCACGCGGATTCTCGTTAGCGTCGATGCCACCCTGCGGCATCTGCCATTCGAGGCCGGGGAGGATGATCTCGGGTCCATCGTCGCGGAAGCGCCGGCCGATCAGCACCTGACCGGCAGCGTTGAACAGAGCGATCCCGACATTGGGGCGGTACGGTTTTGTATCTGTCATTGATGCTTGATGTGTTAGGCGTCATTCCGGGTTCGCTCGCGCTCCGGAATGACGGGTACATTACTTGCCCGCGAGGCTGGAAAATTCCTGCACCACGCGTTCATAGACCGGCCGCTTGAACGGCACGATCAGGCTCGGAAGATTCTTCATCGGCTCCCAACGCCAACTGATGAATTCGGCCTTGTGGCCGCCGCCGGGGCTCGCGACATTGATCTCGCTATCCTTGCCGGTGAAGCGGACCGCAAACCATTTCTGGCGCTGCCCGCGGTACCGGCCCTTCCAGGTACGGCCGGCCACGGTGCGCGGAATGTCGTAGATCAGCCAGTCGGCGACCTCGCCGAGTTTCTCCACCGAGCGAACGCTGGTTTCCTCATAGAGCTCGCGCTTTGCCGCCGCCCAGGTATCCTCACCGGGATCGACGCCGCCTTGCGGCATCTGCCAGACGTGCGTTTCGTCGACATGCTCGATGCCTCCGGCGCGGCGACCGATGAAGACCAGCCCCGCCGCATTGATCAGCATCATGCCGACGCATGTCCGGTAAGGCAGGTCTTCGTAGCGCGCCATTCCGTCGATTTTCCTTGCAGGTTTCCTACACACACAATTCGAACGATCAGGCGGGCGGAATCCGGCAATGCCGGATTGGCGCCATCAGGTTGATCCCTATCCTGATTTTGATTTCAGCATCGCCGTTGTCAATGGCACAAGCAGGATGCCACGGGTCTCGAGCGTCTTGATCCAGGCGGCGAGCCGCTCGATCGAAATCGGCAGGGCCGAGGCGACGCCGACGGCCAGGCCGCGTTCCTTGGCCAGGGTTTCGAGCTTGAGCAGCGTCCGGTCGATCTCGGCCGAGGTCGGCACCGCGTCGATGGTGAAATCGGCCTTGGTGAAGGGCATCGCCTGACCCGCCGCCAGTGCGGGGGCGGCGCTGCGCGGGGTGGAGCCGTCATCGAGATAGCCGAGGCCGCGCTTGGCCGCCTCGCGGATGATCGGCTGCATCACGGCGTCCGTTGCCACAAAGCGCGCGCCCATGAAGTTGGCGATCCCCGCATAGCCCTGGATCCGGCTCATATGCCAATACAGACGGTCGATATTCTGCTCCGGCGCCAGCGTCGTCAGCAGGGTCTGCGGGCCGGGATCGTTGTCGGGATAATCGAACGGTTCCATCGGGACCTGCAGCAGGATCTCGTGGCGTTGCGCCCGCGCGCGCTCGGCGAGTTTCGTCGGGTCCGCCCCATAGGGCGTAAACGCCAGCGTCACGGCGGGCGGCAACTTCATGATGGCATCAACCGTCTTGGCGGCGCCGACACCGAGGCCTCCAACGACGATGGCGACAACGGGCATCTTGGCGGCCTTGGCGCGGTCGGCGTCGGCGGCATAGACCGTAAACGGCTTCAGGCCGTCGGCAACCACCGGGATCATGCCGTAGCGCGACTTCTCCAGCAGGCGCGGATCGATGCCGGCCATCGCGGTTGCCGGCGCTGTCTCCGCATCGTTCTTGTTGCCGACATCGCCGCCGATCACGACGTCCTGCCGCTTGCCGCTGGATCCGTCGATGATGGTGACGGTCTTGTTTTCGCCGGCCGCAGCCTGTTTGGGCGCGGATGTCGCAGCCTGCCCGGCGGGACCGGCCGCGGCCGGGGTGGCTTTCTCGTCAGTCACGGGCGTCTTGCGCATGGCGACGTGCGCGACCGGCTCGCCGCCAAACGGATTGTCCGTAAACAGCGCGATGGTGGCAAAGCCGACCAGGAACAGGCCAAGCAGCACGGCCAGCGCCTGCATCGCGGTGAACGGCAGCCGGAACCGGCGCTTCTTGCGCTTGGTGTCCTGTCCGAGCGGCGTGCTCAGCTCGTCGGCCGTTTCCGTCATGAACCTCCCCGAATCAACCACCGACGATACCACGATGGACCGGATTCGAGCGCTCGCGACCCGCTCAAAAGCGGTCCTCCCCGGGATGCGGCGGGGATATAGCGTTTTCGAGCGAAGTGGGACCCGGTTCGCATAGCAATCAAGCTTGCGCAGATTGCGTAGACTTATCTGCGGTAGAAAACGCGTCAAAACAAAAATCTGGAACCGGCAACAAAAAGGGCGGCCCGAAGGCCGCCCTTTTCACGGAAACTAGCGTGGTTCGATCAGTTCGCAGCCTTGGTGGCGGGCTTGTCGATCGCCGCCTTGTCGCCGGTCGCGGGCGCCGCGGTGGCGGTCGACTTGATGCCGTGCAGGAGGTCGGCCGCGGTCTTCAGGGCCTTGTCGTCCTTGGCATCCGGCGGCACGTAGGATTGCGAGCCGGTCTTCTCGTCGCCGTCGTTCTTCAGATGGCCGCGAAGCGAGGCTTCGCCCTTGGTGTCGGTCCGCGACTTCAGCTCGTCAGGAACGTCCTGCAGTATTTCGATATCCGGAACGATCCCCTTGGCCTGGATCGATTTGCCGGACGGCGTGTAGTAACGCGCGGTGGTCAGCCGCAGTGCGCCGTTGCCGCTGCCGAGCGGGATGATGGTCTGGACCGAGCCCTTGCCGAACGAGCGGGTACCGATCAGCGTCGCGCGCTTGTGGTCCTGCAGCGCACCCGCCACGATTTCGGAAGCAGAGGCGGAGCCACCGTTGATCAGCACGATCACCGGCTTGCCCTTGGTCAGGTCGCCGACATGCGCGGCGCGGCGCTGGGTTTCCTCGGCATTGCGGCCGCGGGTCGAGACGATCTCGCCGCGCTCGAGGAAGGTGTCGGAAACCGTCACCGCTTCCTCCAGCAAGCCGCCGGGATTGTTGCGCATGTCGATGATGAAGCCCTTCAGCTTGTCGGCGCCGATCTGGTTCGTCAGGTTGCCGATCTCGCGCTTGAGGCCCTCGGTGGTCTGTTCGTTGAAGGTGGTGATGCGGATATAGGCGATGTCGTCCTGTTCGACGCGGGCGCGCACCGAACGGACGCGGATATTGTCGCGTACCAGCGTGACTTCGATCGGATTGTCCTGGCCCTTGCGGATGATCTTGAGCCGGATCTTGGTGTTGACCGGCCCGCGCATCTTCTCGACAGCCTGGTTGAGGGTGAGACCCTGCACGGCTTCGTCGTCGAGATTGGTGATGATGTCGTTGGCCATGATGCCAGCCTTCGACGCCGGCGTGTCGTCGATTGGGGACACGACCTTGATCAGGCCGTCTTCCATCGTGACTTCGATGCCGAGGCCGCCGAACTCACCGCGGGTCTGCACCTGCATGTCGCGGAAGCTCTTGGCGTCCATGTAGCTGGAATGCGGATCGAGACCGGCCAGCATGCCCGAGATGGCGGACTCGACCAGCTTGGAATCGTCTGGCTTCTCGACGTAGTCGCTGCGCACGCGCTCGAATACATCGCCGAACAGATTGAGCTGGCGATAGGTGTCCGAGGTCGCCGCACGCGCGACCGATCCCATCAGCACAGAACGAGGCTGCGTCACGAAGAGCGTCAATGCTGCGCCGGTGGCGGCGCTGAGGAGAATTACTGAAGTCTTGCGCATCATCCGCGAACCTTTTCGCCTTCATTTGCGGCCCACCATGGGCCTGGATCGATTGGAGTGCCGTCCTTACGGAACTCAACATAGAGCACGGGCTGACTCGCGGTGGTGGCGAGAATCGATGCAACCTGGGATGTCGATCCCATGGTGGCGACCGGCTCCCCCGTAAGTACAAACTGGCCGATGTTAACCGAAATGCGCTCCATCCCGGCGATCAGGACATGATACCCGCCACCGGCATTAAGGATCAAGAGTTGTCCGTAGCTGCGGAACGGCCCGGCGTAAACAACCCAGCCGTCACACGGGGTTGTGACTTGGGCGCCGGCCCGGGTTGCCAAGGAAATGCCTTTTTCGGCGCCACCCGCGCCGTCGGAACCGCCAAAATCGCGAATCTTGCGGCCATTGACCGGCAGGGCGAACAATCCCTTGGCGGAGGCAAAGGCGATCGCCGGGCTGAGTCGGGCAGGATCCTTCAGCGCCCCCAGATTGGGCTTGCCGCCGGGGGTCACCGGGGCCCCCTTCAGGCTGGCGGTGGCGGCCGCCTTGGCGGCGCTTTTCAGGTCCTGCTCCAGTTTGGCGATCAGGCCCTGCAAACTGTCGACCTGTTTGGACAGCGTGATGGCGCGGGCGCCTTCCGCTTCCATGTCCTTTTCGATCGCGCTCTGCTTTCGCTGCCGCTCGTCGACCAGCGCCGCTAGCCGGACCTGATCGTCTTTCAACTTGTCACGATCGAGCGCCAGCGCATCGCGCTCGGTGGCGATGGTCTTGCGGAGCGCGACGAGTTCGCCGAGATCGTTGGCCAGTCTTTCCGCGCGACCGCGGAGTTCGGGCACGACAGATCCGAGCAGCATGGCGGTGCGGAGCGATTGCAGCGCGTCTTCCGGGCGGACCAGCAGCGCCGGCGGTGTGCGCCGTCCGGCACGCTGCAGCGCCGCCAGCACCTCGATGATTTCGGCACGGCGCGAGTCGAGGGAGCCGCGAATCTGCTGCTCACGGCTGTCGAGCGGACGCAGCCGCGCTTCGGCGTCGCCGATGCGCGTTTCCACGCCGCGCACTTGGGCGGCGATGTCGATCAGCTGCGCATTGAGCTTGCTGCGGTCCTGCCCGATCGATGCGATATCGGCTTTCAGCTTCTGCTGCAGCTCGGCGGCCTTCTTCTGCTGCTCTCGCGCAGCTTCCAGTTCCTGCTCGCGTTCCTTGATGGCTTCGGGGGAAGGCGCGGCGGCTTGTTGGGCAGGCAACTGTTGGGCCGGCGCTTGTTGGGATGGCGCCGGCTGTGCGGGCGCCGTCACCTGCGCGGCTGCCGGCGAAATCGAAAGACCCATCAGGCTTGCGGACAACAGCACAACGCAAAGCGGAACACGCGACGCCAACGAACCATCATGGCCGATGCCGTCAGGGCGTACTTGAATGTCCCGTGTTGTGTGCATCCAGTTATTCAGCGCTCTCTATTCACGCTAGCGTGCCTAAGCGCGGTGATAGGGGTGGCCCGACAGAATCGTCGCGGCCCGGTAAATCTGTTCCAGAAGCATGACGCGGACCATTTGATGCGGCCAGGTCGCCGAGCCGAACGCAATGCGCAGTTTGGCTCTGCGCTGCAAATCGGGCGAAAGTCCGTCCGCGCCGCCGATTGTGAAAATTGTGTTGGCGACCGCTTCATCCCGCCAGCGGCCGAGCTGCTGGGCGAAGCTTGCGCTGTCGATGCTCTTGCCGCGTTCGTCGAGCGCCACCAGCACGCATTTCTCCGGGATCAGCGCTGCAATCGCAGCCGCCTCTTCGGCGATCCGGGTCGCGGCGTCGCGCGCGCGGCTTTCCGGAATTTCATGAATCTCGAGGCCGCGAAAGCCGAGCTTGCGGCCGATGTCCTCGAAGCGCTCGCGATAGCGTTCGGCCAGTTCCCGCTCCGGGCCCTGTTTCAGCCGGCCGATTGAAACGACGACGATCTTCATTCAAAGCATGCCGCGCCGAAAAAGCGTCAAATCGTTTACTCGCGCGCCAACGGCGCGCGCACGCGACATGCGCTGCAGCCGATTCGCATCGGCTCAAAAACTCAGATCGCCTCAGCCGCCGCCGGGTTTTGCGTCCACAATCTTTCCAGATTGTAGAATTCACGCACCTCGGGTCTGAATACGTGCACGACCACATCGCCGGAATCGATCAGCACCCAGTCGCAATTGGGCAAGCCCTCGACATGAATGCCTTTGATGCCGGTTTCCTTCAGGGCCTTGGTGACGTTTTCCGCGATCGCGCCGACGTGCCGGTTGGCCCGGCCGGTGGTGACGATCATGTAGTCGGAAAAAGCCGATTTGCCGCGAAGGTCGATGGTGACCGTTTCTTCCGCCTTCATATCGTCGAGGCGGGAGAGGATCATATTCAGCGTCTTGTCGGCGTCGGGTTGCGCCTTCAAGGCCGCAGCTTTGGTCGATGTTTTGCGCGCGGTTTTTGCAGCAGGCTTTGCAGCAGAAGTCTTGGAAACCTTGGGCAAAACAGACTTGGACAATACAGATGTGGCCAGGGACCATTCCTTTCACTGTATCGCGAACGCCGAATCTTGGTGTCCACGGGCTATATTAGGCATGTGGGGTTAACGGTTTCAATATTCCAGTGAGACCCCACCCTCACTTCGTCCTCCAGCTTCCGTCCGAGTTCCGAAGGCCGGTCGAAGACAGGTTCAGTTTCATGCCGGTAAGGAAGGCCCAGGCGGGCGTGTGCTGCTCCGCCAACCGGGCAGCCTGATTCTCGGGCAGGCGGTAGCGCGCCAGCGCCTGTGCGGCGGGTGCGGCAAGCGCCCGGAAACTCTGTGGGGGGCGGTCGATCACAGCGATCGGCACCTCGGACGCGATGCGCCGCCAATCCTTCCAGCGATGGAACTGCGCGAGATTGTCAGCGCCCATGATCCAGACAAAATGCACACCGGAGACGCGGCGCCGCAAATGGATGATCGTGTCGACAGTATAGCGGGTGCCGATGACAGCTTCGAGACAGCTGATATCGATGCGCGGATCGTCGGCGACCCTGCGCGCAGCGTCGGCGCGTTCGGACAGGTCATGCAGCCCGCCATTGTCCTTCAGCGGATTGCCCGGTGTCAGCAGCCACCAGACGCGATCGAGCTTCAGACGCTTCAGCGCGAACTGGCTGATGGCGCGGTGCGCCGCGTGCGGCGGATTGAACGAGCCGCCGAGCAGGCCGACGCGCATGCCGTTGGTGTGGAACGGGATCGCCTGCGAAGCGGATTGTGGCGGCATCAATGCTGCCACTGCGCGCGCGGGGGGTTGCTCGAAAGCGTTGTTGGGGTCACGGCCGCGTCTGCCCGGTGCCGCGGACGCGATATTTGAAACTGGTCAGTTGCTCGGCGCCGACAGGGCCGCGGGCGTGGAATTTGCCGGTGGCAATGCCGATCTCGGCGCCGAAGCCGAATTCGCCGCCATCGGCGAATTGCGTCGATGCGTTGTGCAGCACGATCGCCGAGTCGACCTCGCTCAGGAATTTCTCGGCGGCATCTGCGTCTTCCGTCACGATCGCATCGGTGTGGTGCGAGCCGTGATTCTGGATATGCGCGATCGCGTCATCGAGCCCATCGACGACTTTCGCGGCGATGATCGCGTCCTCATACTCGGTGTCCCAGTCCTCGTCGGAGGCGGGTTTCACTCTGCTGTCGACGCGCTGCACGGCGGCGTCGCCGCGCACCTCACAGCCGGCATCGATCAGCATTTCGACCAGCGGCTTCAGGCTGACAGATGCGCCGGCGCGATCGATCAACAGGGTCTCGGCGGCCCCGCAAACGCCGGGGCGGCGCATCTTGGCATTGAGCACGATCGACTTCGCCATTTCGAGCTTGGCGGTGTGATCGACATAGACGTGGTTGACGCCTTCGAGATGCGCGAACACCGGCACGCGCGCTTCGGCTTCGACGCGCGCGACGAGACTCTTGCCGCCGCGCGGCACGATCACGTCGACGCTGCCGTTCAAGCCGGTCAGCAGCAGGCCGACGGCCGCGCGATCACGGGTCGGCACCAGCGTGATCGCGGCCTCGGGCAGACCGGCTTCGCGAAGACCCTGCACCAGGCAATCATGGATCGCGCGGCAGGAACGGAAACTGTCGGAGCCGCCGCGCAGGATCACGGCGTTGCCGGATTTCAGGCACAGCACGCCGGCGTCGGCGGCGACGTTGGGGCGGCTTTCGAAGATCACGGCGATGACGCCGAGCGGCACCCGCACGCGCTCGATGGTCATGCCGTTGGGGCGCTGCCAGCTTTCGGTGACGGCGCCGACCGGATCGGCAATGCCGCGCACGGTCGCGACACCCTCGGCCATCGCTTCGACCCGGGCCGGCGTCAGCGTCAGGCGATCGATGAAGGCCGACGTCGCGCCACTGCTGCGCACTTCGGCGACGTCCTCGGCATTGGCGGCGAGGATATCGGGCGCATGGCTGCGGATCGCGGACGCGATAGCGTCGAGCGCCCGGTTTTTCTGTTCGGGCGAGGCGAGCGCCAGCACCCGCGCAGCAGCGCGCGCGCGGGAAGCGAGTTCGGTCATCAAAGCGGGTAAATCGGCGTTGCCGTCGATTGCCTTGAGGGGCGCGGTCATGGTGGTCCCGGGGGTATCAGGTTAAGGCCATGTCCTAGCACGGAAATCCCGCAGTTGCGAGGTGCGGAGCCGGCATGGCTGGCTGGCGGTCAAGGGCTGGTGGCTCGGCCAATGACGGAGTTGAAGGCAAATACTGTTCACCTTGCGACGGGCCCGGAATATCATTAAATATCAAACTATGATACTTGAGGACGCGAAATGGCAAGTAGTTACAGCATCGGCAAGCACTTCGAGGGGTTCATCGAAGGCCTGATCGAGACTGGCCGCTATTCTACGGCAAGTGAGGTCATGCGCGAGGGGCTGCGGCTCGTCGAAGAACGCGAGGAACGGCGCAAGGCCAAGCTCGAAGCGCTGCGCGCCGAGATCCAGAAGGGTCTCGACAGCGGGCCGATGGAAGAGATCGATGTCGCGGAATTTTTCAAAAGCATAAAGACACGGGGGCGGGAGCAATTGGCCGCGCGCAAACGAGCCAAATAGATTTCAACTTCGATGGAAGTGTTCAACTTCCGTCATGGCCGGGACAAGCCCGGGCATGACGAACGTGATGCACTTAGCCCGAAACCACTTTATTTGGCCGGAATAGTCCCCGCCGGCCCCACCACCAGATCATCGCGGTGAATCATCTCGGCCCGGCCGCTGATCCCCAGAATGGTCATCACGTCAGGCGAGGAGCGGCCTTTGATCTTCTCGGCGTCCTCGGCGTCATAGGCGACGAGCCCGCGGCCGATCTCATGGGTATCCGGGCCGCGTACCACCACGGCGTCGCCGCGGGCGAACTGGCCGTCGATCCGGATCACGCCGGCCGGCAACAGGCTTTTTCCGGCGCGCAACGCGGTGACAGCGCCGGCGTCGATGGTCAGCGTGCCCTTCGGCTCCAGCGATCCCGCGATCCAGCGTTTTCGCGCCGTGACGGGGTTGGCCGGCGTCAGGAACCAGGTGCAGCGGCCGCCGTCGGCGATGGCCTGCAGCGGATGCTCGATCTTGCCCGACGCGATCAGCATATGCGTGCCTGATGTGGTCGCGATCTTCGCCGCCTCGATCTTGGTGTACATGCCGCCGCGCGACAGTTCGGATTCGGCAGCCCCCGCCATCGCCTCGATTTCCGAGGTGACCGATTCGACGACCGGAACCAGCTTCGCGTTGGGATTGGCGCCGGGCGGCGCATCGTAGAGGCCGTCGATGTCGGACAGCAGGATCAGCAAATCGGCGCTCGTCATGGTGGCGACGCGCGCGGCGAGGCGGTCATTGTCGCCGTAGCGGATTTCGTTGGTGGCGACCGTGTCGTTCTCATTGATGACGGGCACCGCGCGCCATTCCAGCAGCTTGGCGATGGTCGAGCGGGCATTGAGGTAGCGCCGGCGCTCCTCGGTGTCCTGCAGCGTCACCAGGATCTGTCCGGCCCCGATGCCGTGATCGCCGAGCACTTCCGACCAGATCCGCGCCAGCGCGATCTGTCCGACGGCCGCAGCGCCCTGGCTTTCCTCCAGTTTTAACGGCCCGCGCGGCAGCTTGAGGCGGCTGCGTCCGAGCGCAATCGATCCCGATGAAACCACCAACACGTCGCGGCCCTGGCCATGCAGCTTGGCGATGTCGGCGGCCAGCGCTGATAGCCAGGACGAGCGCACCTCGCCGGCGTCGGAATCGATCAGCAGCGACGAGCCGACCTTGACGACGATACGGCGAAAATTCTTGAGCGCGGGGCGGGCCATGGATCAGGTCTTCGAATGCTATGGAAGGGGGCTGTTTTGCAGCAGGACGGGGGCCGGTGCAAGCGACCCGGCACCGTATGAGCCATGTTTCAATGGTGGCCGCAGTCTGGTGTAATGGGTCAAATCTTGCGGGGGGAAGGTAAATGGATCGTCGCAGTTTTTTGGCGGGAAGCATCGGATGGTCGTTGGCAGCTAGTGCCGGTGAGGCGTTCGCCCAATCCGGTCCGCTGACGAGGATCATCTTCCCGTTCGCGGCGGGCGGCAGCGGCGACATGTTGTGCCGCCAGCTGGCGCAATACCTTCCTCCGCTGATCGACCGCAGCGTCATCGTCGAGAACCGTACCGGCGGCGATGGGCTGATCGGCATCCGGGCGGTGAAGGGCGCCGCCCCCGACACCACCACCGTCCTGGTGACCACCGGCCCGACCATGTACCTGCTGCCGATGGTGGAGAACCAGCCGAGCTACGACTCGGCGAAGGATTTCATCCCGGTCTCACAGATTGCCCGCTTCGAATTCGTTGTGGTGGTGAGCCCCTCGATCGGCGTGACGGACTTCAAGCAATTGGTGGCCTGGATCAAAGCCAATCCCTCGAAAGCCAGTTACGGCGTGCCGTCGAGCGGCACCATTCCGCACTTCACGGGATGGCAGCTCGAAAAGGTGCTCGGCCTTTCCATGACGCGTGTGGCGTATCGCGGCTCGGCGCCGATCATCACCGATCTCGTCGGCGGGCACATCCCATTCGCCGTCACGACGCTTTCGGACACCATCACGCAGCATCGGGCCGGCGGCATCCGCATCGTGGCGGTGAGCGGCCCGGCGCGCTCGCCGTTCCTGCCCGACGTTCCGAACCTGAAGGAGCTCGGCGTCGATCTGGTGGCTGACGGCTGGTACGGCATGTGGCTGCCGGCGGGCAGTTCGCCTGATTTTGCGAAGAAGCTGAGCGTCGCCGCAGCGGAAGTGCTGGCAAAGCCTGATGTGAAGGAGAAGCTCAACGCGGTCTCGCTGATCCCGGTCGGTTCGACCCCGGAGGATCTGACCAAGGCGCTCGCGGCCGACGCCGCGTTCTGGCAGCCGATCGTGAAGGCCACGGGCTACAAGATCACAAATTGAGGCTGGCGCGCACGGATATCGGCCTGAGGATTCGGTCAGGACTGCCCCTCACTTCGCGCCGGCCTTTTCCAGGATGGCCACCATCTCGCGATAGCCGCGACCCTTGGCGAGTTTGAGCGGTGTCGCGCCACTGCCGTCCGGAATGTTCACGTCGGCGCCGGCCTCGACCAGGGCGCGCAGCGTCTCGGTGTGGTTGCTGCCGCCGTCGCCAAGCACGATGGATTCGATCAGCGCGGTCCATTTCAGATTGTTGACATGATCCAGCGGTGCCTTGGCGGCGATCAGCATTCGCACCACTTCAGCATGGCCAAGGTGAGCTGCCGCGATCAGGGCCGTGCCGTCGTAGCGGCTGGTGACGGCCTTTGGGTTGCCTCCACCCTCGATCGCGATTCGGAGCATCGGCACATCGTTGGCGACCGCCGCGATCGTGATGATGTCGTAACGGTCGGCTTCAAGCTTGTTCGGATCGGCACCGAGCCGGATCAAAGCGCGGGCAGCATCGTGCTTTTTCAGGTAGACGGCGACGTGCAGCGGCGTTCGCTGCCGGCTGTCTGTCGCGTCCTTGTTTTCATTCGAGGCGATGCGCTGTTCGATTTCGGCGACGTCGCCGCGGGCGGCCGCGGCATGCAGGCCACTATAGGCACGCACTTCCGTCTCGGTCGGGGCGATCTGGGCGAAGGCGGGCAGCGCAGTCACGAGCGCGATAAGCAGGAGAGCGAGGACGTGCATGGGAGAGCCTCCCGGCGCTACTGTGTTGCAATCCGCTTGCGGATCGCGGCCAATTCCGCCTCGTCCCAGATGCCGATCAGGACGCCGTTTTTCACCTGAAGCTGGTTCTCCGCGTAGGCGGCGATCTTCGCGTTCGGCGTGGTGATGTGCATCTTGGGATGCAGCGCCCAGTCGAACAGCGCCGCTTGCAGCCGCGCGATCACCTCAGTGCATGCAGGGTCTTCGCCGCGATCGGCGAATTCCAGGGGATCACTTTCGAGGTCGTACAGCATCGGGCGGAAGCCTGAGGCCTGAACGTATTTCCAGCGGCCGTCGAACACCATGAACAGGCGGCATTGCTCGATCGGCTGGTTCAGCTTCAAGCGAACGTCCTGCATGCAATAGTCGTATTCGGAGAACACCACCTTGCGCCAATCGGCGGGCGCTGCGCCATGCAGCAGCGGCAGCAGGGAGCGACCTTCGAGAATATGATCCGGCGCCTTGCCGCCGAAATATTCGATGAAGGTCGGCGCCAGATCGATCGCTTCGACCAGCGCATCGCTGACAGTACCGCGCGTCGCGTCGGCCTCGCGTGACGGATCGATCACGATCAGCGGAATTTTGGCGGATTGATCGTGGAACAGATCCTTCTCGCCCATCCAGTGGTCGCCGAGATAGTCGCCATGGTCAGAGGTGAACACGATCAATGTGGTGTCGAGCAGGCCGCGGCTCTCCAGGAACTGCATCAACACGCCCATCTGGTCGTCGATCTGCTTGATCAGGCCCATATAGGTCGGGATGACTTTTTCCCGCGCCTCGTCGCGCGCCATGTTGCGGGAGTAGCGCATGTCCATGTAGGCGGCGAACACCGGATGCGCTTCCTGACGCTCCTTCTCCGAACGCACCGCCGGCAGGATGTCGGCCGCGCTGTACATGCTGGCGTAGGGTTCGGGGGCGATATAGGGCCAATGCGGCTTGATATAGGACAGATGCAGGCACCAGGGACGTCCGTCCGTATCGGCTTCCGCGATGAAGTCCATCGCGCGGCGGGTCATGTAGGGCGTCTCGGAATGCTCTTCCGGGACACGGGCGGCCTTGTCGGCGTGCACCAGTAGCCAGCCGTTCTGCAGCGCGCCGTCGTCATCCGCGCCTGAATTGGCCCAATGCTCCCAGGGGTTGGTGGCCTCGTATCCCTGCTCACGCAGATAATTGTCGTAACGCGGGCGGGGCCGGTTATCGGGATGCAGACCGTCGTCGCGCTCATAGGGCTCGAAACCGCATTCCGACACATGCACGCCGATGATGGAATCCGGCGCGATCCCGAGCGCCTGCAGGCCTTCGATATCAGGCGCCATGTGGGTCTTGCCGACCAGCACGTTGCGGACGCCGATCTTGTTCAGGTGATCGCCGAGCGTGGGCTCGCCCACCCGCAGCGGCCAGCCGTTCCAGTGCGAGCCGTGCGAGCGCATGTAGCGGCCGGTGTAGAATGACATCCGCGAGGGCCCGCAGATCGGTGACTGCACATAGGCTTTTGAGAAGCGCACGCCGCGTTTCGCCATCGCATCGATGTTCGGCGTGGTCAGCGTCGGGTGGCCGGTACAGCCCAAATAATCATAGCGAAGCTGATCGCACATGATCCAGAGGACGTTCTTGGGCTGCGGCATGCTTCACACAGGGTACGATTTCAATCGTCCGATGCTGCAATATCGAACGACCGATTGCAAACGTACTCGCAGTGCGAGGTCAGCCCTGCGGCGTCGCCGGGGTCCAGGGCTCGGCCTGTGCCGCGCCGCCCTTGGCCTTCAGCGAAACCGGGGCTTCGCCGATCACCTCGACCAGCGCCTTCAGCGCTTCCGGCATGCCTTCGCCGGTCACCGCCGAGATCAGCAGCGGCGTCTTCTTCGCCGCGCGCTTCAATCGGTCCTTTTGCTTCTTCAGCTCGTCCGGCGTCACGGCATCGATCTTGTTGAGCGCGACGATCTCGATCTTCTCGGCGAGATGTCCCTCATAGGCATCGAGCTCGGTGCGGACCGTCTTGTAGGCCTTGCCGGCATGTTCGCAGGTCGCATCGATCAGATGCAGCAGCACGCGGCAGCGCTCGACATGGCCCAAAAACCGGTCGCCGAGGCCGGCGCCTTCATGCGCGCCCTCGATCAGGCCCGGAATATCCGCCAGCACGAATTCACGGCCCTGCGCGTTCACGACGCCGAGCTGCGGATGCAATGTGGTGAAGGGATAGTCCGCGATCTTTGGCTTTGCCGCGCTGACCACGGAGAGGAAGGTCGACTTGCCGGCATTGGGCAGGCCGACGAGGCCGGCATCCGCGATCAGTTTCAGCCGCAGCCAGATCCAGCGTTCCTCGCCTTCCTGGCCGGGATTGGCGTTGCGCGGCGCGCGGTTGGTGGAGGATTTGAAGTGCGCATTGCCGAAGCCGCCATTGCCGCCTTCGGCCAGTACGAATTTTTCGCCGAGCGTGGTGAAGTCGTGGATGAGCGTTTCACGATCTTCATCGAAGATCTGCGTGCCGACCGGCACCTTGAGCACGATCGACTTGCCGTTGGCGCCATGGCGGTCCTTGCCCATGCCATTGGTGCCCTTCTGCGCCTTGAAGTGCTGCTGATAGCGATAGTCGATCAGCGTGTTCAGGCCATCGACCACTTCGATGACGACATCGCCGCCGCGGCCGCCATTGCCGCCGGAGGGGCCACCGAACTCGATGAACTTCTCGCGGCGGAACGCCACGCAGCCGTTGCCGCCGTCGCCGGAGCGGATATAGACCTTTGCTTCGTCAAGGAATTTCATGATGGCTTCTATGGCGTTTCGAGCGAATTGCGCAGCGGATCGCGATGCAATCAAGTTTACGCAGATTGCGTAGACTTATCTGCGGCAAACGCGTCAAAACGATCGCTGGAGCCTCGTTCCGATCAATCGGTGCAGAATAGGTTCTAGGTAAGGCAGGGGGGGCGCTGCGGCAACCCTTAAGCCGTCAAACATTGCCGAAAAGCCTTAATTTTCGGGACTTTTTGCCGCCCAGGGCGATATTTAGGCCTCTCAAGCGGGATATCGCTCCAACCAGCGCATATCGGGGCTCGCGGCGATCGAATGAGGCGGCGCGATCAGGTTGGCCGCTTGCGGATCAGAAATTTCTGCATTCCCTCCAGCACCAGTTCCTTGCGTTGGTTGAACACGGTCGAGCGCAGCGTCACCACGCCGGTGGTGCGGCCGGGGACCAGTTCGGTTACTTCAAGCGCGGGATAGATGGTGTCGCCGGCATAGACCGGCTTGAGGAACCGGCTCGACTGTTCGAGGAAACCGATCAGCGATTCCTCGACGATGTAAGGAAACAGCCCGGCGCCCGGCGCGGTGTGCACCAGGGTCTGGAATCCATGCGCCAGCAGGTCCGGCATGCCGCGGGCGCGGCAATATTCGACATCGTAATGGATCGGGTGGGTATCGCCGCTCGCGGTCTGGAACGCGGCGAACACGGCCGAGGTCTGGGTCCGGCTCGGGATCACGAAACGCTCGCCGAGTTTGAAATCCTCGAACCAGCGCTGCTCGGGCACCATGCGATGCTGTGCGGGGTCGAACTCGGCCATGGCGGATTTCCTGTTGTGCTCTGCGAGATGGCGTACCGGTAGCGCAGCAGCCATGCTGCGACAATCCGTTCAAATCGTCATGCGCGGGCTTGTCCCGGGCATCCACGCCTTTAAAACAACGACGCACCAAAACGTGGAAGACCGGCGCAAACCCGGCGCTTTGAGGAAATGTCCCTGTTCGCAAAACCATCCACCTATGACGAGCGTTCCGCGCGGCTGGCCGGCATCGGATTGATGCTGCTGTCGATCTTCATGTTCTCGTTCGGCGACGCGCTCGGCAAGTTCATGGTCGCGACCTATTCGGTCGGGCAATTGCTGTGGCTGCGCGCCTGCGCGGCGCTCCTGGTGCTGCTGCCGATCATCTGGAGGCAGCGCGCCGAATTCACGCGCCTGGAACGGCCCTGGCTGCAATTGCTCCGGGTAACGCTCTCCACGCTGGAAGTTGCCGCCTTCTTTATCGCGACCGTCTACCTGCCGCTCGCCGACGTCATCACCTATTATCTGGCGGCGCCGATTTTCGTCACGGCGCTGTCGGGGCTGGTGCTGGGCGAGCGCGTCGGCTGGCGGCGCTGGAGTGCGATTCTGATCGGCTTCGTGGGCGTACTGATCGCGCTGCGGCCGTCGGCGCAGACCGTGAGCTGGCCCGCGATGATCGCGCTCGGCGGCAGCCTGTCGTTTGCGCTTTTGATGCTGATCACGCGATCGCTGCGGGCGACGCCGGACATCGTACTGACGACAACGCAGTTTGGCGGCACGTTCCTGCTCGGCGCGGCGATGTCGCCGGTCGGTTGGGTAACGCCTACGCTCGGCAGCCTCGGCATGTTCGCCGCCGCGGGAGTGATTTCGGTGTGCGCGCTGCTGTGCATCAACCGCTCGCTGAAGCTGGCGCCGGCCAGCGTCGTGGTGCCCTATCAATATTCAATGATCGTGTGGGCGGTGATCTTCGGCTTCGTGGTGTGGGGAGATGTGCCGTCACCGGCGACCATCATAGGTGCCGCGATCATCATCGGCGCCGGACTTTACATCTTCCTGCGCGAGCAGCAGCTCGGACGCGAGGAGACGGTGGTTAATCCGCCGGCGTAGCTCCTCTGTCGTCCCGGCCTTGCGCCGGGACCCATACGCTGCGGCCTCTCGATGTAAGAAAGCTGTTCACCGACTTTCGCCCCACCACAAACGCCTGTGGTTATGGGTTCCCCGATGCGCTCTTGCGCATCTGAGCTCAAGGCCGGGACGACGGTGGAGAGAGCGCTACCGCTCCCGCCGCGTCGAACTGCCCCAGTTCTTCAGCGACGACCACACACTGCGAGAAAGCCGAAAACAATCGACCGGGGTCGACGATCCCAGCGCCTCGAAACGGTGCAGCTCGACGCCGCTCCACTGGAAGCCGCATTTCTCCAGGATGTTGCGCGAGGAGGGGTTGGCGACGCGGGCGCCCGATATCAGGTGCTCGGCATCGAATTCCTCGAAGTGAAAATCGATCACCGCGCGCGCAGCTTCGGTGCCAAAGCCCTGGCCCCAATGCTCGACGCCAAGCCAATAGCCGAGTTCCGGCGCATCCTGCTCGCGCCAGTCGATGCCGACCATGCCGAGCGGCGAATGGTTGTTCTCGATCAGGAACACGGTCGCCCGGCCGCCGCCCAACGCGCGCACGAGTTCGACGGCGTGATCCCTAGAGTACGGATGCGGCAGGCGGCGGGTGTTTTCCGCAATGCGGCGATCGTTGGCGAGGTACGCAATCGCTTTTACGTCCGCGAGCGTCGGCCGGCGCAAGGTCAGCCGCTCGGTCTCGAGGACGCATGGACTGGCTTCACGCAATGTCGGGGTCGGGATGTCCTGCAACATGTCGGGCTCCTGAAATGCGAAAACATACGCAAACAAAAAGGGAGGCCGGTTTCCCGCCTCCCCTTGGAGCCTTTTTTGACTCCGCCGGTTCAACAGGACCCGGCGGACTCATGTTGTCCACCGTCTATTCGGCCGCCTCCGCCATCGGAACAACCGATACGAAAGTGCGGCCATTGCCTTTTGCACGGAACTCGACGTGACCTTCGATCTTGGCGAACAGAGTATGGTCGGTGCCCATGCCCACATTAAGGCCGGGATGCCAGGTGGTGCCGCGCTGACGCGCGATAATGTTGCCGGGGATCACGTGCTCGCCGCCATACGCCTTGATGCCAAGGCGCTTGCCCGCTGAATCACGTCCGTTCCGCGATGAACCGCCTGCTTTTTTGTGAGCCATGGCCCGTCTCCAACTTCGCCGTAATCTAGATCAATTCCTTGACGGAATCATTTCACGCTTTGTCACGCATCAAATCTTGATGCGCTGATATTACTTCTTGGCTGCGGCCTTCTTGGCCGGAGCCTTTTTTGCGGCGGGCTTTGCCGCAGCCTTCTTGGCGGGCGCCTTCTTGGCCGCCGGTGCCTCGTCGCCCTCGGCGGGCGCCGCGACAACCTTTTCCTTCTTCGGCCGCGGGCCGATCGAAGGCTTGGCGTTATCGGCCAGGATCTCGGTGATGCGAAGCACCGTGAGCTCGTCGCGATAGCCGCGCTTGCGGCGCGAATTCTTGCGGCGGCGCTTCTTGAACGCGATCACCTTGGGGCCGCGCTTGTGGTCCAGCACTTCTGCCGCGACCGAGGCGCCTGCCACGGTGGGCGCGCCCAGCACCGGCGTGTCACCGCCGAGCACCAGAACTTCGCCAAGTTGCACGATCGTGCCGACGTCGCCGGCGATCTTGCCTATCTCGAGTACATCATTCGGAACGACCCGGTATTGCCGGCCGCCGGTTTTGATGACTGCGAACATCGTTTTATTCCTTCGTGTTCGATCCCGGCCTCGGACGTCGTCCCCATAGGGTCATGTCCGGGTCGGCTTTTTGGTCAGTCGTTATGGGTACGATTTTCGCACGGTCGGGGTGTGAACCCTCAAATTCGCGCAAAAACAAGCGGCGCGAGAAATCCCGCGCCGGATGCCGGGACTTATAGCCGCTGGCAGCCCCGAGTCAAGGCAAAGGAGCGCCAAAACTGGCCCAAAATGAGGGATTTGGGGTCAGAAGGGGCGAATGCCGAGTGCCGAATAGCGAATAAGGGGGCAACTCGCCATTCGCCATTCGCTATTCGCCACTCGCCCAAGTGAAACCAATGGGTTCCCCGCCCGTTGTGTCACCGAAATCCGGTTGGGCAAGGGCAAAAATGGCAGAGGACACAGTCAAAACCACGGGCATCGCCCGCCACGGCGCCAGCCGTCTGCCGTCCGTGGAGGTCGATAGTTTCAACATCGAGCTCAAGGACGATGACGGGTTTCTCGGCGACCGCGCCAGCAAAAGCGCGTTTCGCGAGATTTTGGAGGGGCTGCGCAAGCCGCTGAAGAAAAACGGCGACGATCCCTTGGGCAGGAGATCCACCGGCGATATTGCCAAGAGCGAGCTCGACGAGGTGCTCCTGGGCAAAGATGTCGCCGCTGCGGCGCTGGTGCACGGCGCGATCGAGGAATTCGCACAGGAACTGGCCTATGTGACCGGGCGATTCCTCAAGACCAAGGCCTGGGCCGATACCGAGCGCATCGTGGTCGGCGGCGGCTTCCGGCAAAGCCGGGTCGGCGAACTTGCCATCGCCCGCGCCGGCATCCTGCTCAAGGCCGAGGAGCATGAGGTCGATCTGGTGCCGATCCGTTTTCACCCGGATGAGGCCGGCCTTATCGGCACGCTGCATCTGGCGCCGTCATGGATTTTCGAGGCCCATGACAGCATCCTCGCCGTCGATATCGGCGGCACCAACATCCGCTGCGGCGTGGTCGAGTCGCGCTGGAAGAAGGCGCCCGATCTCTCCAAGGCCGCGGTGTGGAAATCCGAGCTGTGGCGGCATGCCGACGATGAGCCGACGCGCGAAGGCGCGGTGAAGCGGCTGGTCAAGATGCTGAAGGATCTGATCGCCGAGGCTGAAGCAGAGGGCCACAAGCTGGCGCCTTTCATCGGCATTGCCTGTCCCGGTGTGATCAATGAGGACGGCTCGATCGAGAAGGGCGCGCAAAACCTGCCGGGCAATTGGGAGAGCAGCAAATTCAATCTGCCGGAAAGTCTCGTGGAAGCTATACCGATGATCGGCGATCATGACACCGCGGTGTTGATGCACAATGACGGCGTCGTGCAGGGGCTTTCCGAGGTCCCTTACATGCAGGATGTCGAGCGATGGGGCGTGCTGACCATCGGTACGGGTCTCGGCAATGCGCGCTTCACCAATCGCAGGAAAGAAAACGGCAGGGGCGAAAAGGCCAAAGACAAGGGCGACAGCGACAAGGACGACAAGAAAGCAAAGAAGGGTAAAGATTAACGGGCGCGTTCGAGTGCGGTTAATGCCGGCGCACATCGGGCAAAACCCTTGAAAACAAGGGGCTGGAGCGATCTTCCCGCCTCCAGCGCTGCGCGCGATGAGAGTTCGCATCACGCGCGGTAAGGTTGACTGGTTAGGTTAAAACCGGGATCGCGTTGCCCTTTCCGCGCGCGCCGCTACCGTCAAATCGTCGCTCCAGCTGACCGGCGAAGCCGCACTTCCCGGCCAGAATTTCAAAGCAGCGGCACGGGGCCGTCAGTGTTTTGTCGCGTCTGGCGGCCCCACCTTTATCTCGACCTTCAATCCTCATTTCCAGCCGATGCGCTGAAAGAACGCCGCGATCTCGGATGCCGCGCGATCGGGATCCTCGCGATGCGCGAAGTGGCCCACGCCTTCAAACATCGCGAGGTCGAGATTTGAAAAAGTCTCGCCGAGCCGATCGGTCCAGGCGTAGGGAAACAGCGGGTCGTGTTCGGCCCAGCGAACGCAGGTCGGCAGATCGATCGGCGCCAGCGTGGGCGCCTCGCCCTTCAGCATGCGGATCCGCCCGGCATGCGCGCCGCGATAATACGCAAAGCCGCCGGCGAGGTTGCCGTCTTTGAGGAAATTGTCGACGAACGCTTCGAGCACGTCGTCGAACGCTCGGCTGCGATGGCTCCAGTGTGTCAGGAAATAACCGATATAGGCGCGGCAGCTCTCGCGGCTGGCGCCGATCAGTTTGGGTGCGATCTCCAGCTGGTTGCGACTGGTACCAGATATGGTTCAGCCGGTCCGGCTCCGCCATCCGCCGCCCGATGCCGGGATAGAGAAAATCGAAGAAGAACAATCCGGCGATGCGTTCCGGCGCGGCGCGCGCCATCGGCTGCATCAGCCCGCCGCCGACATCGTGGCCGACAATGCCGGTCTGCGCGAGGCCGAGCGCGTCCATCAGCGCCAGCATATCCGCGGCGTGCTGGTCGGGACCGTGCGGCCCGTTGGGCTTGTCGCTGTCGCCGAAACCGCGCAGGTCGGGCGCATAAAGCGTGAAGCGATCGGCGAGCCGCGCCATCACAGGCTCCCAGGTCAGCCAGAATTCGGGCCAGCCATGCAGCAGTAATAGGGGCTGTCCTTTGCCGGCGCGGGCGACATGGAACGCCGCGCCATTGGCCCGAATTGTCAAATGCTCCATTTTTCGGCTCCTTTTTTCAGATCCTGGGTACGCCTGGGCGTCAGCGAAAATCTTGCCCCCGCGCCTTGTCTGGCCCGCCGTCCTCGCCTAGAACTCGCCCCGACCGCGGGGCCTCGAGGAATCACCCCAAAATGGCGCCTGGAGAGGTGGCAGAGTGGTCGAATGCACCGCACTCGAAATGCGGCATAGGTGCAAGCCTATCGGGGGTTCGAATCCCTCCCTCTCCGCCACCCTACGCCCTGCGGGCTTCGGGTGGCAGGCCACGATGAAGCGGGTGCCACGCCGTTTTGAGTCCACCAAGGCGTGATGACGAGCCGCTTCTTACCCACGAGCACCGGCCGGAGACCGATTTAACGGATTTGTGGCTTTACCACCATCGGGTAGAGACCGAAGCCGCCGAACGCACGTACGACGCTAAGCAAAAGCGCTAGTTGGCCATCATCCTACGGCATGTCGGGCGCGGTGCGCGGATCGCCGGGAGTTTTACTAGCGTTCTGCTCCGGTGGGTTGGGAAGAGTGGACAACTGTGCGACGCAGCTAAACATCTCTGAGATGGACCGTCGGGGCTTCTTCGCCTCCGCTTCTCGTTCTTTGAACTCTTCGTAGCGGTCCGTCAGATCGTACACGTATTCGGTGATTGCATTGACGAACACCTGCAAATCTTGTGCGTCCTCGCGCGAAACGGTGATGTCTTCCGGATGTGCCGCAAGGTTTCGCATCGCTTGGAGGCTTACGCTCCAGTCGTAAAGTCGGTCATCGATGATCTTTCTATCACGCAATTCCCGAATGCCGGTTCCCAGCATCAACCGCTTCGTTGGCTTGGCTGATGGCGCATTCGCGGTGGCTTCCGGCTTCTCAGCCTTCTGGAGCACATCCCGACACAGTGCTTCAAGCGCACGGCCCAGCATTACGCAGGCTGCGATGTTGGCCCCCACTTGCAGGCAACGGTCCGCTTCCGCTAAGGAATGACTCAATGCTCCAGGAATGCGGTAGCTGGTAAACACCTTCGCCGGTTCGGGATACACGCGAACTACGTCGCCGAAGACGTCATCTTCCCAATCTTGGTAGCCTTGAAACCCGAATTGCTCCGCGCGTCCTACCAGAGGAATCTGGCAGCTGGGGCTGGGGCAATACCCGATGACGACTCTGTGTCCAATCGGTTCCCCCTCGTCATCGCCAGCATACGACCAATCAACTTGGCCTCTGTGTTCGGCCGCCACTTTGGCCTTGCAGCGGGGACAGTCGATAATGAACGTAGACATGAAGCACCGTTGTTGCGGAGTCTAAGGACCATGTCACGTTTGCTGCCTTAGGAACAGCATTCCTTGGAGCCTCGTTAGTGGATGCTCTCCACCACGTCCGGGTACTCCCCAAGGTCCCACTTATCGCTTCGCTACAATCTTGAGAAGGTCACGGCACTTCGCGAGCGTTATCCTATCGGTGCAATACTCAAGAGGTCGCTTGCCGCCCAGTGCTGGATATGGAGAGCGCATGAAGTATGGAGCCTTCTCGCCTAGCTCATTTTGAGCACTCTCCCACAGCAGCGACACAAACCCGTCAATTACACTCTGAGCTTTCCGTTGCGCATTGCGTCGACCAATTAGGACGCGCAACGTCCCAAGCGCGCGTTGCAGTCCCTCTGGATGAAGTGCTGCTAGACTTACAGGGCTCGTGCCATCGGGCGCGATTGCTTCAAGCCATGTCGCCGCCTCTGCGCCTAGATCGGCTTCAGCAGTTGAAGTGATGCTCGCAACGCGCGCCACCCGCGCTTGCTCCTCCGCTATGGCTTTCTGTGCGGCAAGTTCACGGGCGGCGTTTGCCTTGGCCTCCCGTCGCCGCTGGCGCTCTCCTTCAATTGGAAGTCGCAAACACAATTCAGCAATCGCCGCATCCTTGAAAACCATCCGCTCGATTCTGCGCAACGCTGCCAGCATATCGGCAAAGCGGACGCTGTCCGATTGAATCGCATTCGCGAACGATAGCTGAAATTCTGGTTGTTTAAGTTGCATCCATGCTTCTGCGTTAGTGGTGCCGCGTTCGTTCTCGGGCAGTTCGTTGAGAATTGCCTGAGCCACGTCACGCACAGTTTGAAGCCGCTGCTCTATGCGCTCCAACTTGGCATAGTGCTTTGCGATGCTGGCTAGCGTTTCGCTACTCGGCTGATAGCCGTAGTTCTGGTGGCCGTAACCGTAGCGTACCTGGGCGAGCACTCCGTTGCCCGCAAGGTGCTTCTTCAAGTATGCATCAATTGCTTTGTATGGAGTGAGAAAACCAATAGGACTCGACTCTAGCGCGGCTTCCAAATCTTTGGGAACGTAGTGGAAGGTGGGGCGGATCGCTCCAGCGCCGCGAAGCTCATCGCGGATCGCCGCGGTGGCAAGAGCCTTGGGAGCGAAGACGTAGTTGCGGATGATGTAGAGTTGCCACCGAGCGAGGGGCCATGTGAAGCAGCCACCACCATCAACCCTGACTCCAACATGATCCAAGAGTTGAGCTGCGCGCAACAAATCGTGGTCCGGCATTTCCGGCGGCGGCTGTTGTGAGATTGTTCCGACGCCCCTCCCATAGTCGTCAATCAACCGGTTCACAGCGTCTAGAAACGTTTTCCTTTTTGCAGCCTCCGCTGCTTTGTGTCTCTTGCGTAGCTCGGCGGATTTGGCGTCAATGGTGGGATGGAAAATCCATCTCCGGGGAGCATCGTGAATCACGGCTTGGGCAATCGCAGCACGATCCGCACGTCGAGACAAACCTGACAAATTGATCTCGATTGCCGCGACTCCGTTCGTTCGAATTCTCGCTATCTTCTCCGCATCGCAAACATGCGTAACGGCAATTTCAACGAGGAGAGCGTGACCGTTCTTGGATGCAACAACGTCGGGAATGATGTCGTCGATCGCACGGTCTTCAAGCACGACAGAGTCAAACTCAACTACGCCTTCAGGTCGGACCTGCTTATCCAGTAATTTGAACGACGCGCGCTGTTCGCACAGATGAAGCTTCTTGTGGTCCGCAATCGCTTCCTTCGCGAGTAAGTGGATAACCGTTTCCGGCCCGCCGCCATTGCAAGCGGTGTTCGCCGTGTGAGCAAAATGCGGCGTGGTCGGATGGTTGGTCCGGGCGATCAGCGGTTCTTTGCAGTTTTTGTCAGGGCAACGGCAACCACACCTTATTCCGTTGGCAACTTCCGAAATATGAGCGATTCGACCCTCGGGGCCGATAGCCCATGCCAGCGTGGCCCTCTCGGAGCCAAATCCGGCAACGTCATGCGCGGTGGCCGTGGAATCAAGCATCCGATATATTCGCAGGAAAAGGAGCGGGTGGAAGTAGAATCTAGTCGCGCCACTCGCGACGGCTCACCGGAGCGCGTTGGGTGGCAGTGCGCCATTTTTCCCCCCGACACAGGCTCCAAGATTGACGCTTAGCGTGGGGGTTGCTTGCAACTCGCCATGGCGTCGGAAGCGGGGGGCTAACTGTGGATAACCGATTATTTTGGGTAGCTTGTGAAAGCCGCTAACTGTTCGGCATCCATCCTGGTGACCTGCTTAAACGGGGACACCGGAAATGATCACTCTCCACATCTTCGAAAACCTCCGAACTGATCCGATCACGCTGGCAACGTTGATTGCCATCGCGGAAATGGTTCGTCGTCACAGGCGCGGGCGGCCGTGAGCAACGGCGCGCGGAACCGCGTCGTGCCGCGACGGGCGGCGGCTGTGGATATGTCGGCGCGCTCTGCCTAGCGAATCGTCTCCGAGAGCGAGTAGCCTTTCTGGCGAGGGGAGTAGGAGTAGTGAGACTATGGAAGTTGTTTTGACCGTTATGCGGATGCCGACCGATCCTTCGATCATCGGTGCAACCGTTCGCTTGGATGATCCCCGACCGGGTCGGGCGGGTTTCCAAACAAGCGCGGCACCGATGCCGCTACCGGAGGCGTGTCGCATGGCACGTTTTATCGAACGCCGCGCGGACGCGGAGGGAGTTTCAGTTCGCGATCCGATGCAGCTGCTGCGGCAGTGAAAGGCCAATCGGCGGCCCTGCAAATGCCTTCTGGCACGGTTGGGTCGGACGAAAGTGCCGCGACGTTCTGACCCGTCGGGCAAGCCGATTCCGATTTACAGAAGTCATGTCAAGCCCCAAAATAAAAAATATTTCGCTTTTCCGGAATGAAAATCAATGACACATATATCGCCATCCTGTCCCACTCGGAGGGGCGTTGGCCATCGTCACAACGAGGGGCAGGTCGCGGTGGACGCTGATGTCGCGCTTGACGCGCGCGGCAAAGGCGTACGGCGAAAGCGTGTGGTCCTGGCGCCCGTAACGGCGTCAAGCTCCGAAGAAGCTAACGCTTCCGAGGGGCGACGGTGGCAATAGAGGCCGTCTCACCGGGGAGAGCGCGTCATAAGCCGTAAAGCCATTGC
>NZ_JAFCME010000050.1 GCF_018130065.1 Bradyrhizobium sp. AUGA SZCCT0158
CAGTAGCCGACCAGCAGCATCCGGACGAGCAGTTCGGGATCAATCGAAGGCCGGCCGGTCGAGCTATAAAATGGCGCCAGATGGCCCCGAACTTCTGACAGATCGACAAAGCGATCGAGCGACCTCAGCAGGTGGCCGGCCGGAACATGTCGCTCAAGTGAGAACTCGTAAAACAGGGCCGCCTGGTCGACCTGCCGAGGACCAATCATCGATTCAAGTCTCCACCCACTAAGGGAAAATGAATCAGCGATCTCCTTCGGCTTCAACAGTCGAGTTTTTCAACACAATCTGCCCATTGTGGACGGCTCCGGTTTGGCAAGACCGACGAGCAGCAGAGCGGTCTGGTGCTGCACCGCGCCCGCCATTTGTTCGTCCGCCAGCAGACCTCGGTGATCAATGCAATCCGTGCCCATCTTGCCGAGTTCGGGATCGTTGCGCCGGTCGGTCGGCACGGTGTCGAGGAACTTCTAGATGTCGTCACCGATCCGAACGACAAGCGAGTTCCGGACATCGCTCGTGCGTGTCTTCGGCACTCGGGGTCAACTGAAAAGCATCAAGCAGCAGATACTGGAGTTCGACCGGTTGATCAGGGCCTGGCACCGATCCAACGAGATGAGCATGAGGCTCGAGGCAGCCCCCGGCGTCGGTCCGGTACTGGCCACCGCTTTGGTCGCCGCCGTTGCTGGTCCAAAGTCCTTCCGATCAGGGCGCAACTTCTCGGTCTGGATCGGAATGGTGCCGAAACAACACTCGAGTGGAGGCAAGAACAGGCTCGGCAACATAAGCAGGGTGACCGCTATCTGCGCGGCCTATTTGTGGCCGGCGCGCTTTCTGTCATCCGCTACGCCAAGATCCATGGCATCAAACATCGGCCTTGGCTCACGGCCTTGCTAGCCAGGCGGCCAACCAAGGTTGCCGCTATTGCACTCGCCAACAAAATTGCGCGGATGGTTTGGGCCATGATGGCCAGGGGCGAGCGATACAAGGAACCCGTCGCGCTTGCGCGAAAAAGAGATCGCGCCGGGCACCCGGCGTGATGTGAAGGTTGGGAGGGCGAACAGCACGTAATGCAGAGCCGGTCGATCCGGCGATCAGGACAACCCACATGTGCCAAGGCATTCTTGAATGCGAGTTGTTGGCAGGGAACTGATCCGCGGAGGGCATTATGGCCAGCGGTCATATGAACCGCATCAAAAGGCCGAACACATGGCTGCAACGACCAATGCTGCAAAACCGCGAAGAAAGCTCTTGGTCGGCACAAACCGCATGTTGGCCCTGGTGACCGCCTCGCAAATGGCCTCTGCGTCAGTCGCGTCATTCTTCTGCCGCTTAACGTACGGCTTCATATAGGCCGGCGGCATCACGCACGGTATGACCCAGTGCCTGGAGCTCGCGCGACCAATGGTGCGCCGAGCCGCAGGCTTCGATGCCGACAAGACATGGCGACAGCCTCTGGAAGAACGTCAGGACATAGCGAAGTTTCAGTTGCCGGCGAACAATCACCTGTCCGCCAGCGTCAACGCCGTGAACCTGGAAGACCGACTTGGCGATGTCTAAACCGATTGTCGTTATCGTCTGCATCGCTCGCTCCTCTGAATCGTGAGAGCCTTAACAGCACCCACTTCCATGGCACCGATTTGCCGGTGGAAGAGCCGTCCACAGCATCAACAACGGAAGTGTCCTTTGATAGTCTGGCGTCTAGTTGAAGCCCCAGACCTTGCTGTCCTTCTTCCACAGCGCCTCGTCGTATTCAGCTTCCGATAGCAGCCACTTCAATTCGTCGTGGTCTTGCCGCCGCGCATGGACACGAGCTTTTTCTCACGAAATCCGAGAATGAGCCAAGCGGTCTCATCGAAACCGTCTGCGAGCCGACTTCGACAGCGGTCCCAACGCCGTGATTACCTCCTGACGCGACATACCTAAATGCAGCTTGCCGTCGAAGACGAGGGGCGCGAACTTTTCCGGAATGATGGCGCATTCGGTCGAGGTCTCGGTTGGGGTTGCTGCTCATAACGGCCGAGCGATTGGTAGCGGGGGAAGGAATCGAACATCCGTATGCGCGCTCAAAACGCGCCGTCATGCCACTGAACGAACCCGCCGTGATGATGGCGCTCCCTACGGGAGGGACTTCGCCAAGAGACAACACATTGAGAAGTAGGCACAATTCGTCGCCGCAAGTTGCATTTGTGTAGCACTCGGCTGAGATAGTGATCAATCGCCTTCCGAATGAGATGCTGCCCGTAGCATGGATGCTGGGTCTCATCCCAAAGGATTAGGCACCCGCAAGTCGAACGAATTTCTCGCGATCGTCGATGTTGCTTTCGTCAAGATACGTCCCCGGCCTATAAGTGCCGGGTGTTCATGTCGCCCCCCTGATAAGTGGGTGGCGAGTGAAGCCAGGCCAGCAGCAAACCCCGCGGGGATGCAGAGTGGCGATGCAGAAGGGCATTGGGCATCCGCTCCTACTACCTAATCTTTCAGCGCCACCCATCCGAAGTCCTGAGCAATGGATTACTACCTGCTTGGATGAGCATTTTGTTCAAGGTCCCATCGCCAGTCCTGTCCGAAGAAGCTCACCCGTTCCAAGGTAAAAGAACTTACTAGTTTCTCGATCGAGGGGCTGCTCCGTGTTGTTGACCGCCCCTGCCAAGATTGCGCCTAACGTATCCGGACCTTTTTGCGTCAGTACAAACGTCTGAGTCTCCACCCAGACACCATCCTCATCCCCGCCGGACGTGATGGCAAAAATCAGAACGTTCGTCATGTATATTTCCATCTTGTATTTTCCGGGCTTAGATTCCTTAAAATCTTCGGCCGCGTCCCGCTTAATAAACACGCGCGCTGCGTTGTCTTTGATTGTTAACCGCCACACATCTGGAGGCCAATCCGGATTGTATAGGCCTCCGCCCTTTTGATATTGAAGCTCTCCTTCCCAAGTCCCTTCGTAAGGATTCTGATCCACATCTACCTCCCGACAATGCCGCTATGATTCTCTATCGCTCGCCTCATTATCGATATGAGATCTCTTTCGCTTGTCTCGAAACATTTTCATCCGGAGAACAATCCAAGTCGAAGGTCCGGTCAGAGTTACGTTACCCAACCATCGACAATAAGCTGCGTTGTTGCGATGTCGTGCCACTGACGTTTCGCACGGACCATAGTAGCGAAGGATGAACGTTTGCAAATACGCTTGCAGATGAAGCCCGGTAAATTTATTAAGTACGTAAGCGAGACTGCCGTAATTATGTAAGCAACCTTCACCTAATGCAGTTCTTCACCTTACAGGGCCGCTTAAGCGGTACGCTTTGGCCGCATGCGGCGGAGGTCAACAAGGGCTGGCATCGGTCAGGGCCGGAAGCTCCGGACAATGCGCGATCCGCGCGTTGCAGGCTGAGTCAGTGAAGATCAGCTGACGACTTTTCAAGGGTCGCCATGTTGGCTGACCGTCACGCTGCCCGCCACAAGACACCAGATTGCTGAAACACGCTCCTGTTGCAACAATGCGTTGCTTCCCCTAAGCTTGCCCCTTGGGGAGGGTTATCATGATGGCCGCACCTTCCATAAACCCAGCCGAGTTCGACTGCACGATTGTCAGCTGCCGGCTTTCTAGCGAAGCTAGTCGCTTCCCCCCGCTGGGGCCCCTTTACATTGTTTCCGCCTTGAAGGTGCATGGCTTCAAAGCAGAACTTCTAGATTATCAACTTGAAGAGGGCGCGAACCTTTTCGACGTATCTGGCTTTGTTGAATTAATTGACCGTTCGCGCTCACTCGTAATCGGAATTTCGCTTTTTGCTGACACGCTTCCGCTGGTCTTGGCGTCAGTGAAAATTTATCATGAGTGTTTCGGCAATAAGATTTTCGTCTTAGGTGGCCCAGGCATCAACGGCAACGAAGCCCACATCCTTCGCAATTATCCAGAAGTTCACAGTGTGGTGCGGGGCGAAGGAGAATCAACTCTTCCAGTCATCCTGAACGCGCTGAGACGTGGTGTCCCTCCTATTGGGCCTGGCATTTTCTCGCGCGATCAGACGGGCACTCCGAGGGGCGACGAACCAACTAGGATTCAAGATATAGACGCGCTGCCTTGGCCAGATTACAGCGCGATTGACCCCTCCAAGTATGCCCGCATGGATATCGTGAGTTCGCGAGGATGCCCATTTGATTGTTCGTTCTGTGAAATAATTACAATGTGGGGAAGGAAAGTATCCTTTCGTTCCGTCCGAGATTTTATTGACGAACTCTCATCTCTTGTCCACCAAACGGGAAAGCGATCTATCAGCTTCATCGATGATACCTTTACATTGAATAAGAAGCGCGTGTTGCAAATTTGTTCTGCGCTTGTTGAAGCAAATCTTGGCGTTCGATGGGGATGTTTTTCGCGAGTCGATACAATCGATGAAGATATGATGTCGAAGATGAGTAGAGCGGGATGTACAGCAATTTTCTTCGGCGTTGACACCGGCTCAGAGCTTGTTTGGCGGAGCATCAACAAGAATTTATCCAGGGAGATTGTGCTCGAAAGAATCGGCTGCTGTTTGAGTTACACAGACGTAATAGCATCGTACATTTGGGGATACCCCGATGAAGATTTTCAGGACTTTGTTGATACAATTACATTGGCATACGCTGTCGCTAGACTTCCGCGAGAGGGCCATCGCCTGAGTACACAATTACACTTCCTGAGCCCAACCAAAGCCACACCAATTTTCCGCAAAAATCGAAATGCCTTGGCATTTTCTGAAACGGTTCCTCTGGAGATTTGCGGGGGGAGACCGCTGAAATCATTTTTGGGCCAAGGCGGCGGCTATGAGCTTTGTCGAACCATGATTCAAGGCGACATTGATCTCTTTGCGTCATACCATTATTACAAGTCCCCCTCTTTTGAGAGAAAGCTTGAGCTGATACGGGAGGGCGGAAGAATTAGTGAGATTACTTTGGGAAGCGCATTGTTGGCGGCTGACAGAAACGCCGCTGTAGCAACCACCCTTGCTGAGCTGACCCGTGAAATAGATACACTCGGAAATCAGGACCGGGCCCTATCTCTCATGGTCGCATTTATAAGGGTTTCGGAAATGTTCTCGGGGCCTGGCGTCCGTGAAATGTTGCAACAAGTGCCAAGGCTCTCGCCCATGTGGGCGGCTTCGCCACATCGTGCATCCGGATAGAGAAAATGCGAGCACACTCTTTTTCCCTGAAACCCACGGACTATTGCAATCTCGCGTGCGACTATTGTTATTCTCCGAACTCGAAGCGGCGAAATTCGATAGATGCCGAAGCGATAAACGCGTTGGTAGATCGGATGGTCTCCGACTTCCCTCCGGATCAGCAGTTCTTGATTGTATGGCATGGTTCTGAACCGCTTGCGGTTGGGCAAGATTTCTATGACCGAACTCTCGGCTTATTCCGGGAAACCCTGGGAACGCGCGTCCGACACCATATCCAAACGAACCTTACGATGTTGGACGATGAATGGTGCGAGTTCCTACAACTTAATAAGGTTTCCGTATCCACGAGCATAGATGGACCAAAATCGATACACGACACACATCGACGCGGCCCTACTGGAAAGGGAAGTTTCGACACCGTATTGGGAAACATCCTTAAGTTAAAGAATCGGCGCGTTCCGGTTTCTGCAATACTCGTTTTAACGAAAACAACGTTACCGCATATTGACGGAGTCTATGCCCTACTCCAACAGTTAGCGATTCCGATTAGGATCAATCCCGTCCTGCTTCCACTGAACCATCCTGGATGTCTACCGCCAGAGGCGTACGGAGAATTTGTAATCGGGCTGGCAAAGCGTTGGCTGAAGGCGGACGTTATGTTCGATCTTGAGCCCGTTCGAGAAATCGTGCTTCGGCTCGTAAGCGGCAAGACAATCACCTGCGATCAGGAGGCGCTTTGCTATCGTCATTTAACTGGCGTGGCCACTGATGGCAGTTTGTATCCCTGCAACCGCTTCATTGGTGTGCCAGGCTTCCGCCTAGGACATATTACCGACACAACCTTACCAAGCGTTCCAAGCTTGCCACTTTCGAAAAAGACCGAGATGCGTCACGTAAACAGCCCGAAATGCCAAGCGTGCCGATTGCTTCATGTTTGCAATGGGGGATGCATGTATCACGCCCACGTCATATACGGGAACGCGTTCAAGGAAGACTATTTTTGCCAATCTTACCTGTTACTGACCGAGTTCGTGCTCGCTAACTTGGCAAAACTTCTTCGACATCTGGGTCGA
Source organism: Bradyrhizobium sp. AUGA SZCCT0158 (assembly GCF_018130065.1). Lineage (GTDB taxonomy): Bacteria > Pseudomonadota > Alphaproteobacteria > Rhizobiales > Xanthobacteraceae > Bradyrhizobium. Next base: position 6,239 of record NZ_JAFCME010000050.1, read on the forward strand.
ATAGCGGTTGACCCATCGTTGGATGCGGTTGCAGCCAGCGCCGACGTTCTCGCCCGCGAAGTTCTCGCTGCTGAGGCTAGTGTAACTGAGACTGCATATGGTTCAGTTTCGAATCCCAATTAGGAAGCCGCAAAATCGAGCGGAGCTCAACCGCTTCATCGGCGGACTTGTGCTCGATCCATCGCTTCGCTCGCTTTTTTTGACGGATCCGGCTTCAGCCGCATCTGCTGCCGGTGTCATTCTGACAGTCTGGGAAATAGAGGAAATTCGACAACTGTTAGCGTCGACTGCGCCTTCAGAGTTCCCTGCCGCGAACGCAAATTCGACTAGGGTCCATTCTTTAGACGAAACCGAGGGAGGATAGGATGGCTAAACTGGATGAACCGATTTCCCGCGCAGGTCTTCAAGAAATTATAGGAAAGCTCTTGTTGGACCCAGCCTTTCAACGACTTTTCATGACCGATCCGAAGTTCGCAATTCAGAACGCCGGGATCGCCTTAACGGACAACGAATTTGACGCTCTGAAGAAAATGCAAGAGGATCTCCTGACATTTGCAAGCTCTCCCGGTGTGAAGCAACTAGCGGAGCACATCACCTTGTACAAGGATCGCATCTACCAGCCGGATGTAAATCCATGAGCTCCCCGCCCAACGATGGTAGCGCGGCGCGTTTCATAGTTCCGCAAAGCCCGCCTCGATGTGTCCCCAAGGAAACATCGCATCGGAAACGTCTGCACCTAGTACTGGGTCGCATGGTAACGGACATCGACTTTCGCCACGATTTTCGCCGAGACCCGGATAGCATTTTGGCGAATATCGGAATCGTCCTGACTCCGTATGAGCTGGCGGCGGCAATGTCTATTGCTGAGGGCTTTGAGGAAGCAAGTAAATCGCCAGCAGTTCTGTGACTGTACGTTTACGACCGCGTTCGGGCACACCATGGATCGCTCCTTAATCGTCGGGGATCATCATTCGACAATTGCCCTGCCGTCTTTCAGTCGGGGTGGGCCGATATCCCACGTCATTCACATTGATGCGCACTCTGACCTTGGAGACCGCATAGTTCCTTTAAATGATGGCAATTTTCTCTCGCATTTGGCCTTTGCTCGTCAAAACCTAAGTGTGGTTTGGGTTGTTCCTTCAGTTATCGCTGAACAGCTACGACACAACCCAGAACGTCTGTACGGGTTGGCACCCGCAGCACAGGTCGGCACTCTGCGCTGCGGCGATGGACGAGTCGAGGTAAGAATCCCAGGTGGTGGAACACTGACTGCCTTGCCGCCCGACGCTCTTGAAGGCGTGCCATCAGACAGTAGCACTTGGCTCGACCTAGACCTCGACTTTTTCTCGTGGCAAGGCCACGCACAAGCTTGGCTGTCCTCGAATGCAAGCCAGTTGTCCTTGAAGGCACGGAATGCCTCAATAGTCTCATTTGCGCTTTCTTTTTCTGGAGGAACTACACGAGCGGCCGACCTGAATTATGCACCACCATTGTTACAGCTTCTTTCCGCCGGCCGACAGGTATTCACACCCACAGTTGACGCTGATCTGTCCCAAATTGATTGCGCAAAATCAGAATGGGCGGAGGAGACAATTTTCCTGCTCACGTCGAAATTGCGGGAGGATCCAAATCGACGATTGCGAACATTATTTCATCACGGCCGCCCTTCTGATTTCATTAAGTCATGCGAAGTTGCAAAAATGAAATCCGAATCTCTTGATATGGAGACTTTGCGCTTGCTGGTAGCTGCAAACATATACGTCGGACGCTTCGAGAACGCCTGTGAGATTCTAGATGATCAGTTTGTATTAAGCGGCGATCGATCATTTCTAAGCGCCCGCAGCTTGTTAGCGAGTGCTGTTGATCGTTTGAGGCAATTATCACTGGCATAGGATATGGAGGATGAGATGCTCAACCACGCTCATGTAGTCACTAGAGACGGCCACGATTGGCAGGCTTACACTTCAAAGGACAGAGTGCTGGCTGTCGGAGATGAAGAACGGCGCCGCCTAGGCTTGACCCCGGGCGAAGTGTATCCGGAGTCCTTTCATTATTCGGTCGTGTACATCCCGGATGACGTAAATTCGGACCAACTATTCATCGTCAACGTCGGCATGACGCCGCTATACGGTTACGATTCGCAACCTCGTGCAATAGCCTGTGCCGAAGAGCTAGCGGCTGCGGGACGTACGAATATCACAATAAACGTTGTCTCATTCATTCGGTCGGGCCAATCCGAACTTGAAACAACGTCTATTCTGGCAGGAGTTAAGGAAACCAAGTGCTTGCGCCCGAGGGTCGGATGATCGTGGATCACGTTTGATACGTGATGATATCTTGGCGGTAGCCGCTCTGCTCGGGGCGCACGGCCATGTTGCCCAGAAAGGACCAGTCTAAGAGAGCCCGCGCAAGGCGTGCTCGCGGGCAATATAGCACCACTCCGAGAACGCGATCCTGCGGCCAAAGATCATCCGCTCGGTGAAAGTACAACATCAGCCAAGGTCCTGTTGATCTTGTACAGCCAACCATCTGACCCAGACGTATTAGGAAACGTATTCAAATTGCCGTTTGTAGTACCTCACCATTGCTCGCTGCCGTGACAGCAGTCCAGCGTGAGATTTTGCATCTCGAGGCGCCCGGCCCTCATATTCGAGCGGGAACGCCTTCATGGTGAGTAGCGAGTGGCGCGGAAATTCATGCGCGATCAAATCGTTTGCAGCCTTGCACCACAGTCCATGAGGACATGCTCCGGGTCCGTCCACGCCATCCTGAAATCGAGAAGATTGCCGTAGTCTGAGACTTCGTCGGAGAACCAGTTCCAAGCCTCGCATAGCACTTCAGCAAGCTCGGACTCAATCGAGCTTTCGGCATCCATGGCCTGCATAAAGAGTTCATTGTCGAGAAGAGGAGAGACCTCATATTCAAGAAGTTTGAAAGCCGACACGCGCTGTTTGCCCAGCGTAAGCCAGCAAAATAATTCGCGACACCGGACCACGCCTATTTCTTCGGCCAACCATGACTAACGCGATCTACGGTACTTTAATGTTGCTGTGGCCGTTGTGGTTAGAGACAAGTGAATGGGGGTAAGCGCCGCGTCGCGCCGTCTCAGCCCGGATAAAGGCGGGCCGTTCGGAGCCCCTTCGGATGCGCGCCTGTTGCATCAATTGCTGATCGCTCTGCCATCCAGGTATCTCTTCGCGCATTCAGAACTCATCCATTAGGCGCTGCTCATCCAGTTGAGCTACGGGAAGATTGAATTGGCACAGCCAACCGGGATCGAACCGGTGTTGTCCGGTTGAGAACCGGGCGTCCTGCCGCTAGACGATGGCTGCATGTTGATTTTTTCGAGCAGATTGGAGCCGCACTTCCGTCTTGGGCGCCAATTCTTGGATCGAAAAATAAAGTGGCTCCCGTCCACGGTTTCGAACCGCGCTACGCCGGTTAACAGCCGGCTGCCCTCACCGAGATGGCTCGACGGGAATATGCATGACCTGCACGAACCGGCAGGCCAACCGGAAAAGTGCAGGTGATGCAGGTAGGAATGGTGGAGCACCTCGGAATTGAACCGCGCTCAGCTTGCTTGCAAAGCATGCCCGCGGACCCCGCGCGTGCCCCTTCTATAGTCGAAGTCCGTCTTCCCGAAACATGGGGAAATGTGCTGTCCCCAAGGACTCACGCCTTGGTTGCAGCTAAGCTCGCCGTTTCTCGAGGCGATTATTTTGCTCTAGGAGCGTGGAATGCCGCTAGCAGTAGAGTTTCTACCCGTCGGCGATAGTGACGGCGACGCTATCCTTGTGCAGTGGGGCCAAGAGAACAACTATTGGCTGAATCTGACTGACGGCGGCTATGCCTCAATCGGGGAAAGCGTGATCGAGCACATTGAGGAGCATTACGGCAGCGACATCACGATCCACAACATGATTGTGTCGCACGCGGATAACGACCACGCGGCCGGGCTGATTCCAATTTTCAAGCGCTTCAAGGTGGGGGCGTTATGGATGAACCGACCGTGGCTCTATGCGCACGAAGTGATCGGCGATTTTCACCCGAACTGGAAGATTGCGAACTGGATTGATTACGTTCGCGGCGAGCACAAGTATCTTGTCGAACTGGAGGATCTATCTCGCGCGCGCGGTATGGAGCCCAAGGAAGTATTTCGGGGAGCACAAATTGGTCCCAGCACGGTGCTTGCACCATCACGCGAGCGCTACCTTCAACTCATCCCTGATCTTGATAAAACTCCTCCTCCGTACAAAAGCGACGCCGCCGCCGGCCCGCGGGGGCTTTTCGAACTCGCTAAAGGGGTGCTCGACCGCCTGAAGGAGACGTTGCATATCGAAACGCTAGACCCGAATCCGCCGGCCACCTCCGCTTCCAACGAAACGAGTGTTGTTCAGCTTATTTCTCATGAAAATCACCGAGTATTGCTCACGGCTGATGCCGGGCCGCAAGCCCTTACTGAGGCTGCAAATTACGCAGCCATTCTCGGGGTGCTGAGCCCACCACATCTTATCCAAATTCCGCATCAAGGAAGCCGGCGAAACGTGAGTCCGGCAGTTTTGAATGCCTGGCTCGGCACACCAAACGCGGCCGCAGATGAGCGCGGAAGGGCTTACGTGATGGTTGGAGCGAAGAAGCCCGACCATCCTCGCAAGAAGGTCAAGAATGCATTCATCCGCCGCGGGTATCCTGTCTCTGTCGGGCGAACCGTATGGATGCGCCATCACTGGGGCTTCGATACGCGTGGAATACCGCTTGGGACTGAAGCATTCTCCTACGATGTTGAGGATGATTGATGCTCAAGAACCTCGACGCCTACACCGTGAAGGCGCGCTACTATCCAGCGCTCCTCGCAACCATTCCGGGGCTTGCCGCGCTAGCGATATTGATTTCGTGGAGCAGGTTCGGGCTCACCACGATTGTCGCTTCGGCGGCAATTCCGGTGCTGGTGTTCGCTTCCGCCGACATCGCGCGGAGGCTGGGTAAGCGCATCGAGGAGCGGATTTATAGCGAATCCGGCGGCAAGCCGTCTGTGACAATGCTCCGCTACTCAGACAGCACGTTCGATGCTGCGTCGAAAGAGCAATATCGGACGTTTCTCAGCGCGAAGATCAACCAGCCGACCCCGACAGAAGATCAGGAACGGCAAGACATTAACTCGGGTGACGCCTTCTACGAACGGGCCGGGGCGTGGCTGCGCGAGAATACGCGCGACACGAAGAAATTCGCGGTGCTCTTTGCCGAAAACATTACATACGGTTTCCGACGCAACCTCTTGGGGTTGAAGTGGCCTGCCCTATCGGTGAACGTTGCCCTGGTCCTGATATCCGGATTTTTTCTTTACAAAAAGTCACCGCTTAACACCGACGATGACACGACTCTTCGGCTCCTTGTTGTTCTTGTGCTGGCAATCGTTCACTCCCTGTTGATGGCATTCGGGATGAACAAGAAGAGCGTGATCGATGCCTCGCGCATCTATGCCCGGCAGCTTATCCTCTCCTGCGAAACGCTCATTGCAAAGGATAATAAAACGTCTGCAAAGACGACCAAGAAGAAGGGTTAGTCTCCCGTATTTGGTGCCTGAAGATGGGATCGAAACCACCGACGTCGCACGGCTTCAACGTGCCGCTCTACCACTGAGCTACCCAGGCGAATGGTAGCCGGTTTTTACCAGCCCTTGTGCGGGACACCTCCCGCGAACCGGTAGGAAGCTAGGGCCAGCCCCTCGAGGGTTTTGTGTCGAAGCGGTTGACCGCACCTATCGCGCCGGCCGGTGAGACCACTGGGTCAAGGTGAAGAACCGCAGTCATCCGAGCATCGGCCGCGTGAAGAGATCGTTTGGTGGGTAACCAGTGAATCGAACACTGCCCGCCCGAAGGCGCAGGTTTACAGGCCCGCTCAGTCACCAGACTTGGCATTACACAGATTGCTGATGGGGTGTTTCTGCACCCGGAGCGCAATCACGGTACGACGCGCCGGTTTCATTCTAGGGGCGTCTAATAGTAGTCGCGCTGATAGTCGTACAGCTTCAAGAACTCCTTCTCGTCCGTGGGAAAGGTGTAGTAGAAGATTGGATCACCACCATGGTATTTCGACTGTCTGAAATCCTTCGCAGGCAAGTATAAAGTGCGACCCTCACCTAAATCGAGTGAAGCGGCTCGTATTATGAGAGACTTATTGATTGCTTCCCGCTCGGGCGTGCGCACATCCGCCATACCCTTTGGAGGCGGCATATTCAAGGACCCGGAGAACAGTAGGATTAGCTGGGCGCCGCGTAGATCAACGACGGATGTAATTCGCCCGTTGGTTTTCCAAAGGTCTTTTGAAGATGTGAAATCGCTGCCGGCAACCAACTGTTTCCTTTTAACATGCCATGCGAGGTTTCTGGTCGCTTTGGAGACAAAAGGTACCTCGAAGTCTGCATTGCTCATCTCTACTTGGAAAGTTTCTGGCTTGATTGGCTTCCGCATCAAGTAAACAGATGGGGTCGCGGTAGCAGCCAATAAGCTCATATCGGGCTCTTTTTCAGGTATTGGCCAAAGGTCCGAACCGTACTCGACTCGAACCAATTCAAGTGTGTCATTCTCGTCGTTCATAAATGACAGCCCCCTAAACTCCGGGAGCCTTTGATCATACGGAAACTTCAAGTCGGTACGCTTCTCGATACTCTCCCGGAAGCGCTTCACGTACGAATCGACAGTTGCATGCCCGGCGGGGATCTCGAAAGCTGTGTGCACATTGAATTGCGTGATAGGTTGGACTGCTCTGCTGACCTCACGTAACAATGTCTCGGTCCGGGTCGCCTGTTCCTTACTGTCTGCCTGAGACTTATTCGTCTCCACAAACGACGTGATGACACCTACTACTGCGGCTATCAATATGCCTGCAAAAACCCCGCGGCCAGCACCGGTGAGCTTGCCGTCAGGTCCTCGGTAATCCGAGTAGAGCGCTGCGACGCCCAGGATGCCGGATAGTGAAGCGCTCGCAGCTTTCAACAGTCCCAGAAGTATATCCATTTCCACTATGCCCACTATTCAAATGCCACTCGCCTATGGGTGGTATACTGATTGCGTATCTCCCATCTGGCAACATGAAAAGATTCTACGCGGAAGTCGACGATCACATAAAGACGTGCGAAAACGGCACCATCACCATTTCGGACGACATCCCGTTCTCGATGAAGCAGACGGTGCGGCAGATCACGCACTACGTCATGTCCCGTTATATGGATGGCGGCGCCGACAACAAGGACCCGTTGACCGGCAAACGCCGGCCATTTCGCAATACCGGTATCGCCATCGTCGACATCGAGAGCCGTGCTAAAAACATCGACCGCAAGAGTGTTGAGGCTCAGGCCAAGGACGGCGACTACATTTTCTTAACAAAAGCTGCAGCAGTGGTTGCAGAACGATAACTTCGGCAAGACCATCGATGACTACCAGCGCAAAAAGAGCGAGGTACGGCTCGGTGCTCCTGAAGACGACGGAGACGGCCGACGAACTTACAATCGAGCCAGCCCGTTGGGAATTTACCTATGTGGACCCGCAAGGCATTGAGCACGGGATTGAAGATCGACGCGCTGCGCTCCACCCATCACCCGGGCCTAGCTTGGTAGCGGGGGTCCAGAATCGAATTGGACTGTGCCTTTCGGCACCAGGTTATGAGCCTGATCAGCGCCCGGTGCTCGTCCCCGCATAAATGTGTCCTGGCTGCAAACTCCATTGGGCAGGCGCCGGCGGTACATCCGCGCTCGACGTCGATCGTTAGCCCATGAACTAATTCAGTTCATGGCGTAACAGAGTCTGATTTGGCGGAGAGCCGCGGACCTGAGCCGCACACCTTGCGGTGCCATCGGTATTCGAAGCCGTGCCGGCGCGCCTGTCCGGTTGACTCTCCAATGTGGCGGACAGCGGCGGTCCCGATCCGCAGTGCGCGCGGCGCCCAATCCGTTTCCAACGGATGCGCGGGCGACCTGCTCGTATTCCGCGACGACGACGTGAGATCTCTTGACCACCCCTTTCCCAGCCAAAAATGGATAGCGGGAAGTAAGAAAGTGGTTGAAAATCAGCGTTCAAGACCAGCGCTGGGTTGGCGGTAAACATCGTCGGCTCCTAAAAGATCGGTTTCAGATTGCGTGCCTCCCACAACCAAGTCAGGACTACGTTATGGAAGATGAACAGGCGAAGCGCTTATCCGCGATTGTCGAACGCCGCAAAAAACATGCCGTCGACCTGGCTGCGAAGGAGCGTTCGGCGAAATCTACGGAGGAGGACCGCGAGCGCAGGATAGACCAAGCAAAGGCATATTGGGAACGCTCGCGACTCGAACTCACCCTGGCTGTCAGCGCGGTGAATGCGAACCTTGCAGATGGCGGTCTCAAGTTGCGTGAATCTTTTGACGCTGAAGCGGCACCCGCTATTGCACGGATTCACATATCCGTTGACGTTGATGGGAAGCGAATGTCGAGCGGCCCGAAGTTGCGAATCAACGTCAGTGCGCTAGGGAAAGGGCAATCGGCATTCCTACTCACTGGCGACCGCGCTAACAATCAAACTGATTTTGAGGTCGTCGATGCCGACCAGCGTTTTTATACCGAACTACTGACAAGCTTCCTCGAGAAATGCCTTTGATATGTTATGGTGCGCCCCCCGGTCTTGCACCGAGATCTGAGCGGTTATGAGCCGCGGGCTTTGCTTTAAGCTAGGAGCGCGTGATTGGTCGGCGTGGCAGGATTCGAACCCGCGGCCCCCTCGTCCCGAACGAGGTGCGCTGACCTGGCTGCGCTACACACCGGAATTTCTATGTTCTGCCCAGCAACGGAGCGCGATATGGCAAAAAAAGCTTTCAACGATTGTCCTGCTGACGACTGCAGCGCCGGGTCCGGACGACAAGCAGCGTTACATCCTGACTATTATGCCGAAATTCCGGAAGACGATCGCAGGCGGATCGAGAGCAGAACCGAGAACGGGGTAATCAAGATCCCCATCTCGCGCTGTACTTATTGTGGCTGCGTTTACGGCAACTTCCCGCCCCGACGACATATCTTCGGGTGGCTGGACAACGGCGCCATCGGGAAAAAATGGGAGGCGTCTTCGTCTTTGTAATCTGGCGCTTCTGACGAGGATCGAACTCGCCGCAACCCGAAAGACAGTCGGGGCCCGTCACCAGCTGGGTCCAGAAGCAATTTGCAATTTCCTGCAAAGATGGTGCGCCCCGACTGGATTCGAACCAGCATGGTTTCCCGCGGCCACCTCAAGGCAGTGCGTCTCCCGTTTCGCCACGAGCACGAATGCATGTTGGAGGACCTGGTCGGACTCGAACCGACGGTGGCTTGCGCCGACGGATTAAGAATCCGCTCCCTTAGCCGCTGGGGGCACAGGTCCGTGATGGATCAGTGCAAAGCCTTCAATCCTAAGGCCGACTGTGTGCAGAATTGTAGGTAAAAACAGCTTCGGAAAATATCTATATGTAAATCAATATGTTAGACATCCTAAATACGGACTCCGGCTCCGCCACCCTTCGCTCTGACGGGCTTCCGGTGGCAGGCCACCCGGAGACCGTCGGGGCGAAGGGTGTTGCCACATGTGGAACGTCTATTTTCCTTGAACGCAGCAACGGCGATATCTGCGTCGGCTCGACGGATGATCTCCGACGTCATTTGCGTCTCATCAACAAGGGCGCGTCGTTTGACGAGCGCCGAGCCCGATCATAAAGGGACTGGTCGCACCAGCCCCCTGTTGAATGCGTCGGGCAGCAAAGCCTATCCGCCCCACGAACTGCGGCTGGTCGCAGATTTCTTCTTCTTCGCTTTTGCCTGCTTCTTTGCCGAGAACTCGTCGATCGTGCTCTTCCCACTCAGGTCCGCAACTTGCGGTCCGACCTGCCCTGCGAGCAGCCTCTCGGTGGCCCCCGCGGGCGCCGCAAGGCCTACACAGGCGGTGGCCGCAAGGATCAATGTCAGCTTTCTCATCTGCTTCTCCATTCGAAGCCGATAAATGCCCACCAAGATCCAACGAACGAACGCACACCGCGTTCCTATCTCCTCCCGCGGATCAGCGCCGAGGCGCGGGGCCAAGGTGGCATGTGGAGCATCGTCTCGACGGAGATGGCGTGGGCCGTGAAGCTGCAGCGGGTGCGCATTGCGGTGGCTTGTCAAACACGGAGCGCGAGAACGAATGGCCCGGAAGCCACGCGCGATAGTCGAGTGCCGCGAAGAGGCGTTTTCCTTCGTCCCCTCGTAACGAAGTCACCATGAACACCGTTGGTCGCCCGGAGAGAGCCTGCCAGCTCCAGGCGACGCGCGGACTGGCGAGCGGACAGACCAGAATGCGAGCCGTTCCGTAAGGCGACAGAGAGGTCGTGCCGTCGATCGTCGCCGCGCACTCGCAGGGAGCGCGCGAGGCCCAATCGGTGCGGATCGGCCCCGGCAGCACCGCCCTGCAGACCGGCGGCCCGTCACGATAGTGCGTGATGGTGTACCCCTGCGGATCAAGAAGCAGCGAGTCTTGAACCGTGACCCCAGCTTCCGCTTCCCCGAACGTTCGGGTGCGTTGTGCCGGCATGGTCCAGTCATACAGCACTTCGGTCGGGTATGGATTTTCATCGGAATCGAACGGTGTCACCAGACCTGTGATCGCGAGTTGCTCGGGCCATTCGGAAAACGGGACCGCCGCACAATCTGCCTTCAGTTCAGGCATGATCCGCTTGATCTCGTTCTCGGCAAATTCGCGCGATTGCGACATTGCATCGATCAGGCCATCCAACACACGCGGCGGATTAGCTGTCATCGCCGGCTTGGCCGGTTTGCAGGCGGCAGCGATCTCGGCAAGATCTGTCTCGTCCAGCGTCTCGAATCGAACCTGATAGCTGAGCGCATATCGGCTGAACGGCGGAAGCCGATCACTTGCAAACGGAAATATGAGGCGGAACGGCGTTTGATCCGACGTCTTGTACCAGAGCCAATAGCTAGCGGGCTCTGGCGCGATAGCTGTCTTCCACCATTCAACCGGCGTCTCGCCAATCGGCGCTGAGCCGGCGCACAGCGACTGCGGTGCAAGCCAGTCTGTCATAAGCGGCCGCCAGCCGGTCTCGCCTAAAGCGCGGCACTGCTTGATCGCGGCGCCTTCCGACTTGAGGACGTACGTCTGGTTGCCCGCAACGAACAGGTCCAGCGACCCGCGCCTGACGCCATGAAGCTTTACCCGCATCGCGGGAAGCGTAAGGTCAGCGACGATTTCGGCCAGAACGAGCTGTGCCTTGGTGAAAGGCGCCATCAGATAAGTGCCGCGCCATTTCTCCGGCAGGCGCGGATGTGATGTTGCGCCGCAAGGGGCGAGTTGCGGCAGGTCGAGCAGCGCACGCGGTTCTTGTGCCGCCGCGGGAAAAACCATCAAGGCGGCAATCGTTACCGAAGCCATGCGCCAGCATGCGTATCGCGTTCAGGTGCTCCTGAGTTCTCCGTTCATTCCGTTCGGGTAGAAGCCGCCCTTGCTAACGCCGGTCTTGTCGGTCAGGTAGACGATACGCAGAACCTCTTGCGGCGTGCGCCGGAAGGCAATCGCATCTGACGTCGAAGGCACAAAGTTGGCTTTACCGTCGACTCTGATCCCCTCGTCTTCTTTCTCGGGGGTCCCGTCAATTTTATCCCGCGCATCGGAAATCGCGTTGGCGGCTTCCCACGCCTTCTCGCCCATCATGTAGAGCTGGGAGCGGGCCATTCCCATGTGGTAGGCCTCGACAGCAAGAATCCCGGCCGCCGCCTGCACGAATTCCTTTTTCTTGAGCAACGGCGCCGCGCCCGCATAAGCGGTCACGCCGACGTCTTCGAACAGCATGCCGCCGAGCAGGACCGACATGTCATCGGCAAATGGATCGAAATCGGCAGGCAATCCGGCAGCCTGAGCTGCGGCCTTGAAACCGGCGTCGAAGTCGATCGCCGGTCGCGATATGGCGTTCCTGCCAAGCGTCTTGCGGTAGAAGCGAACGTGGGCCAGCTCGTTTTCCGCCGTCTCTTCGATGAACTCGCGGATCGCCTTTTCCTTGAACTGGGCTTCGTGTCCACCCACCACCCTACCGGCGTCCATGCCGGCATCGGCGTCGCTAATACCCTTGCCGGTCGTGGCGCGCAGATAGAACTCAGCCTCCATGTATTCGAGGTTCAGGGCGAAGGTGAAAATATCCTCGTCGTCGATCGCTGCCCTTTTCTGACCGATCCCAACGCCCGTCGTCTCGCGCTTTTGCTGGGCATAGGCCTGCGGCATGAGCAATCCCGCGAGCCCTGCGACCGATAGGCCGGCGATCGACTGCCGGCGGGAAATAGGCCGGGAGATATGCAAGGCATCCATGGCGTAACCTCCTGCGTTCTGAGAGGGGCCGCGCCACTATTCATCGCTATCCAAGGCGCATACGGGCGCGGCCTTGGCACCAGTGCCTGGTGCTCGAAGCGCACAACAGGAGACCACGGCGCAGGTTCCAAACCGCCCGGAAGCCAAGCAGCACGATCTCGTGACGCTTCCACGAAAGTCGGCCTTCGTGGTTTTAGCCAATGGTGGCACGCAGGTGGAGCGGCCCGGGCGGGCCTGTGAGCCGCAGCGAAACTGAGCCGGCGATTGCACGTCGCGAAAGCGGCAACGAAAAAACCCCGCCGGATGGGATCTCCGGCGGGGGTCAAGTCAGGGTTAGCAACGCGTTGCGAAAAACAACGCTGCGAACAATCATCGCGCTTATTATTCTGATTTAAAAGATTAATCTTTGCCCTTTAATTTTTAAATGTTGATTACATGGTGGGCGACAATCGGTCCGGTACTTCGCGGTTGCTGCCAAACAAGGCGGCCTTGCAATTCGGATTGGCGGCAAGCCCGCAGAGCGATGCTGTCCGTCGCCTTGCCGACCAGGGTGGAACATGCGCGCGCGCCGCGCATTTGTTACGGACAGCCATGGCGAACGCGCTGAACAAGTGGCCGTGGTCACGGCCACCGATCGAGCGGACCTGACCGTAGGCGCTTGATCTGGAAAGCCTCGGTCCCGGGGATAGCCACTCTTATATCTTGTTCCCGGCGCGAAACTTTACAGGCGAAACTTACAGGCGAAACTTTACAGGAATGGCTCAAGCGGCTGAAAGTGCTGCTTCGGCTCACCGGGCATGCTGCAAATTTTTCGGCTCCGTCCGGGAACAAGTGGCAATGTTCGACGTTATCCCGCGTCTGATGGACACGGACATAGGACCCCTAAACGGCCTCGGCGCGCTTCCCCCGTGCGCTGAGGCCGTTCTTTTTTCTGCAGGCTTCACGGACCGCTTTGAGGGGTTTACCGTCACCTGCGCGACCGCTGCCGAGGCGCCCGGCGTCAAGGCGCCCTGCCCCGGATCGCCAGCGGGACGCGAGCCATCCTCACCTTTCGCAAGCGAGGTGACCGCGGCGTGCGTGAGGATGCTGCCGAGGAGATCCTTGATCAGCCCTTCCGAATGCCCGTCTTCGCAAACTTGAGCTGCCCAGGCGGTGGCGTATCCAAAACTTTCTACAGGCGGTGCCGTTAGCCCGCCTTGACGACCTCGATCCCGCCCGGCACGCGGACGTCTCATAGGTTAAACAGTTGCGGATTGCTCGTGACGTATTCGGCCCAAAGCTCGCGCATCATCCGCCTGACGTCTTCAGCCCTGAAGCCGCTTCCATTCGGATGTCTATTTGCGAGTTGACCTGAGCGTTCGATTCCAGAAAAGGGATCGCCCGGATATGGCGTGAAGGCTGCGTCGGTCGGCTTATGGACGATGCCTTGCGGAGTAATATTGAACTGGTCGCGCCTGACTAAAGTGCTCTCCATCATCGACGTCCTGCGGCCAACAGGTAAAGGCCTGAACCGTGCAGGGAAAAGCGAGGAAGCGAGGATAAGTTCCTGGCGTTCGGATCAGACGAAAGCCGCACACCGGGTGCTGCCATTCCGGGCCCCATGGTCCGGTGAAGGCTGGATGAACGAAGACCTCGGCAAGGCGTTTTGCCTGACGAAGCCGTGGCGCCGATGCGAAAGCCGGCGGCAAGGAGGTCAGCAACGATGAAACGCAGATCGATCTGGAAACGATACGGGTTCGCCTGGGTGACTGGAGCGCTGTTCGTGATCACCCTGTCGGGCCACTGGGTATTTGGCTGGTTCGCCTACGTGAACGAACAGCACTCGCTTCAACAGCCTGTTGAGATCAGCGGCTATACGATCGAGATGATGCGAGACACGCTGGAAAACTGGCAGTCCGAGTTTCTGCAGCTGCTCTGGCAGGTTGCAGGCCTCGCCATCCTGCTCCACGTCGGGTCTCCCCAATCCAAGGAAGGCGATGATCGTATGGAAGCGAAACTCGATGCGATCCTGCTGGCAGTCGACCCCGGAAAGGGCGATCAGCTCATCAAAGGCATCGATGATGAATATGAGGGCCGGCATACCGATCGTCGCTTTGTCCGAATGCTGGAGCAGCGCCGTTGACGTTCGTCTGAACGGCTCTGCCGCAGCTGTCGGGGCGATGCCCCCACATTGAAACCTGGTCGGCCGTCGCGGATTGTCCCCCCACACGAGGGAGAGAAACCATGGCTGATCCGGAGCGCTTGAAACCAAATGACTTCCCCGTTCACGCCAACAAGAAGAAAATTATCAAAAGCGACGGCGAGGACATTGCTGAAGCCACGACGCCTGCGGTCGCGGAAGACGTCGCGGAGCGATTGAACGAAGACGAGCACCGCCGGGAAGAAGATCGGTGGGCATAACTCGTTCCGCGGCATTGATTTTGAAGGAACGCCGCAAATCAAAAAAACGCCGGGCAAAGGAAAACCCTGCCGAAGCTCGACAGGGTTACGCAGATAACCGATGGACGGCAAAGCGCAGGCATTGTCGCCCATCGGGGGAATACGCTAATTCGCCAAGATCAGTTTTCCGTGCAGACCTTCATGGTCTTCATGCCGGTTTCGGCCTCGGTTCTGGTCTTAAATATTCCGTTGTCCACGACGGTTGTCGTCGTGGTCGTCGGCTTCTTGTCAACAATGGTGCACTTCTTGGTCGTCGTGTCTCTCACGACATAGAACTCGGTGGTTTGCGCCAGGGCCGAAGTGACCGAGAATGCGACGACAACGCTTGAAAGCAAAAGCTTCTTCATGGGGCTTCTCCAGATTGATCAAGTCAGGTTGCGGTTTAGTTCACCGTGCGGACCAGGAAATAACCAACGCCGCCGACGAAGATCACGGCAGGCACCGCCCAAAGTAATAGAACTGGCATACTACTCTCCTCATGTTTGCCCACGTGGACTAACTTCGCCGATTGCCACTTGTTCCCGATCCAGTGCGCAAGGCTTGCGGACGACCGCCCTCCGCATTGTGTGTGGTGGACTATCTTCCTCGATCCGCCGGAACATTTGATCTTCTGTTCTGTTCTCCAAGAACTGTTTCAAACCTGGAGGATGTAATGAAGACTCTCGTCACTGCCGCTCTCTTGAGCGTTGCCGTTATTAGCGCCCCGGCCTATGCCCAGACCGCCCAGCCCGGCGATCGCGCTGCCCCGGCCGCGACCACCGGCCCGGCGGCTTCCAACAAGATGATGCTCAAGGGAAACTGGCGCGCATCGAAGCTCATGGGCCTCGACGTCTACAATGAAGCCAATGAGAAGCTGGGTGATGTCAACGAGATCATCCTGGACAAAACCGGCAAGGTTAGTGCTGTCGTTATCGGCGTCGGCGGCTTCCTTGGAATGGGCGAGCACGACATCGCCGTTTCCCTGGACAAGTTGAAGTTCATGGAAGAGCCCGCCCGGACCGCCTCAACCGCTCCGGCGACGACAACCGCGCCGGCGACGACGCGTGATAGCACGACCGGCGCGGCCACAGCCCCGGCCACGGCTCCCGCGCGTACGGCGGGTGCCAATGATTGGGTACCCGATCATGCCGTGATGAGCGGCAACAAGGAGCAGCTCAAGGCGATGCCGCAGTTCAAATATTCGGATTACAACTAAGGTCGAAAGCGAGGGGGCCCATCTCGGGCCCCCTTTTTCTTAACGATAACCTCAACGCGGGGACTTCGGCCACGATGCGGCTATTCCTCCGGAACCTATCAGCTAACGAAAGACGCTAACTTCGGGGGCTAGCCGGGGGCGTCGTCGACGTTTGTGGCGCGGCGGGCTGCGGATCGCCGGTCCCGCGGGGCACACAGGTGCCCACGTTGCTGAACAGCCGTTTGGCCTGCAGATCGCGCGCCCTGGCATATTCCCGCCGACGCTCGAAGTTGATGGCAGCCCCTCGGTCCCAGGCCTCGAATGCATCGGCATAGTGCTTGCGCATCTGTTCTTCCGCAGCCAGACACTCGGAGAACTTCTCAAACACCAGGTTTGTATTCACGGGGGTAATGCCGCCGACCAGGACCACGAGCATCCATTTCATCGTCCGCACCCACGCTGTTGCCCTGCACACAACAGCGAGAACGCGGTTACGTTCCAGCATTCGCGAACAGGTGGCAATGAGCGGCGTTGAACGTCCGTCTGGCGGATACCGGACATATGGAAACGGCCTCAGCGTCCTACCCCGAGGCTGGGGCCGTTTCCGCTCGCTTGTGCTCAGCGTAGCCAGCCACCTTTGGCGTGGACTTGCTTTGGATGCCGTAAGCCCAAAGGACGCCGTTGGCCGCATCCACATCGAGAAGATCGAGGGACCGTTCCTGTTTGCCCACGGTGGCGGCCCGGCTGAGTACGGCGAAGGCCTCACATTTGCAATCGAGCGCGGTTGGCTCTGGAAACACGAATCCGGCCTATGTGAAGTTCACGCCGGCTGGCGCGCAGCTGTTCGCTTGAGCGTCCGGTGAAACTGGACAGGGTCACTTACTCATTTGTAGATGAGCTGATTTAAAGTGGTTCCCGAGGGGGAACGAAATATATACGGCTCGCGTTCTAAGGGGGCGGGGCGCAAGATTGCTCGTCACTGCGAGATCCGTGGCTTCCATCTGTGATGAGAACGCCCGCTCCCGCCTTCTACAAACGGAAAGTAGCGCGCCATGCCCCAACGGCGTCGGATCCGACAAAAATTATCCCTCTCAGAACGGCTGGCGCTATACGGCAAGGCCGCGCGAGAGAAGGCTTCCCTTCTTCAACCGGGAGCTGAGAAAGACGAACTCCTTCGCAAGGCGGGACTGGCCGATACTGCGGCGCACCTCAACGAATGGGCCAGCTCGCCCGGCCTTCCGCCGCCGAAGTAGAGTCATGAAGGATTATCAAGCGTCCGTCGAAAAGCTTCGCAAGGATGCGGCCGAGGCCGCGCTGATCCGCTTGGCAACGGATGGAGCAAAGCGCGACGTCTTCAATCGTCTATACGAACCCCTCAATCGCCTTGCAGACGATGTCGAGTGAGCGATGAGCGGTCAGACAGCTGGAGGACGACCATGGCTAGCGACCTGCGCATCCGTGACCTCAATGCTGAAGCCGATGAAGCTTTGGAGGCGGCGCGTACCATGCCGAACGGGCAAGCGAAGATGGAAGCCTTGAAAAAAAGCCGGACGGCTGCGCAACGCTGCCGATGCTGGCGGGATTTCATTCGCAAAGCGTGGCAGGCCACGAAAGTAAGGCCGCCTCAGTTTGGCGGCCCTTTGAGCCGTCGATAGGCGGCCCCAGCGCGACTGGCGCTGCACTGGAGCCGCCCCAACCGCCGGCAACGGCGGCTGCTAACGGGTCAGCCAAATTACTGCAACTTGATTGATCTTCCCGAACTAGTTCGGACTACCTCGCGGCCTGGCGGGCGTAAAAAAACGGCCCCAGCGTCTAAATTCCATTAAACGGGGATTGTAACTCGGAGCAGTTGCCACTTGTTCCGGTCGGCCGAGACAACTCAATGCATTGGCAAGTCGGCGCTAATTCCTCCGACGCGAGGATGGTGGCGCAAATTGGTTCCCGCATGGGAACGAACACGGAGCATGGGCCGTTATCGCCTGGATAGTAGGCCCGGCCTTGGAATCAGCCTAGGCCCCGCCGCTCTTTATCAGAGGGACAGCCAAGATCGGGTGGCATCATGTTGGAGCTAATGGCGCTGGTGACCGCAGCCGTTTCGATCCCGACAATCGTAGTGCTTGGCCTGTTCCGCCTTGCTGAATTGAAGCGTGCCGAGGACCTAGAAACACCGCCCCAGGTCGATGAATGGCTTGCGTCTGAAGAGCTTCATTCGCCGAATTGAATGATTGTCACTTGTTCCCGAAATTCCGTGCCCGTTTTCAGCAAACTTACTTCTCGGCGTCATCGGAGCGGGTTTGTTTTTTCCCGAGCCACCCCTGAACCACCCGCAGCCAAGCGGTTCGTTCGACCTCGCTAGGTGCGCGATCCGCTTCTCGCTGAGCCTCTGCCGTCTTCGCCTTGTAATCGTCGCGGCCCGTCATCAGCGCAAATTAGGTCGGTGCGTCCCGAGGCTGCAGCATCGTGATGTTCGACCCCAGCCATTGCGGCTTGCATCAGATGAAAGACGACAAGACCTGCCAGGCCTTTCCTGTTCGGCGTGGTCGGGCTGTTTGGATCGTTTGTCGGCTGCAATCGCCATGCTGGTCTGGGGGCGATCGGAAGTATCTGACCGCCTCACCTCTCCCGCCGCACGTCCTTGAACTTTTTCGCGGCCTTGGTCTTTCCTGACGGCCATGAACTCGCCGCTCTTTTTGTTGCGCCTGGTCCAGGCGCTGGCGCCGCCGAGCTTCGTCTTACAGCTGGGTGCGTTTCTTCTCCGCGCCCTTGCGCGCATTGTCGCCCCTCGGTTTGTTGACCGCCATCCTTTATCTCCGTTGGCCGCTGCCGGGAGGAAAGCCCTTAACCGGGCAGATGATTCCGGCGAAGGAGCGATCGGTCAGCGCTGGCCGCGGTAGGCCACAAAAAGCCCGGCTCAAAAGGCCGGGCTATTCTGAGGAGGTCTCACTGCTTAACTCGGAATTTTCAAACGGCCCCAACCGAGGGGCCGCCAACCCGAACGATACGGGTTTTCCTCCAGCAGTCGGGGGGCGCCTTCTGGCTGGAAGCTTCAAAACGACGCTCTGGCAATCCGATGGTTCCAGCCAAAGCGAATTGGGACACTCAAAAGATTCAACTTTGGCACTGCGAGGAATACAAAGGCATTTCGGCTCACAGGAATTGCCGGCTTGCGCCGGCCCTTCTTGGGCGGGTGATGGGAGCGCTGATTTGATGGCCTTCGCGCTCTAGCGATGCTCTGCAAAGGTTTGCGCAGCTCGGTCGCAAGGCTTGCAGCGTGCGTTTCCGGGATCAGAATACCGGTGCTGCGGTGCTACCTTGGCAACGTGTTGGTCGAATCGAGTTTGAGCTCCCGTGCGGGCCGACGTTTGTTCAAATGACCTTACCGGCAGGTGCCGCTCTTCTCCGTTAGCGTGTCACCTGCGATCAGTCGCGAAGCTGCAATGACGAAATCATTGCTCTCCTGCGTCCAATTGACCCGTCGGGCAAATCAATTCCGATTTACGGAAATCGTGTCAAGTAGAAAATTTCCGTAAATCAAAAATATTTCTGTAGTCGGCCGACCCAAATCAGTGCGCATCTATCGCCATCCCGTCCTACTCAGAAGGGCGTCGGCCGTCGTCACGGACGTTGGGCGGGTTGCGGTGGACGCTGGTTT
>NZ_JAFCME010000051.1 GCF_018130065.1 Bradyrhizobium sp. AUGA SZCCT0158
GCGACCGGCAACGACGCGGTCAACGGCACCGGCTTCGACGACAGCTTGGCGCTGACGGTGCACGGCATCGGCGGCACCACGGCGGGAGACAACCTGGTGGTCCATGTCGTCGACGACGTTCCGACGGCGGTTGCGGACACGGACAGTGTTACGGAAGACGGCCCGACCGTGGCGACCGGCAATGTAATTGCCGGTGGAACGGACGCCGGTGACAGCAACACGACGGACGGCAACGCGGACACGAAGGGGGCTGACGGTGCAACGGTGTTTGCCGTGAGCAGCGTCAATCTGGCGACTTCAGGGACGGTTGGTTCCTCGTTCGCGGGCCAATATGGCACGCTGACGCTGAATGCAAACGGTACCTATACCTACACATTGAACAATGGTCTGGCAGCGGTCCAGAATCTGAACAATGGCCAGACACTCGAAGACAAGTTCAGCTATATAATTCGGGACGGTGATACCGATCAATCGGCCGCCCAACTGATCATTACGATCAATGGTGTGAACGACAATGTGGCGCCCATTGTTATCGACACTCACAACTGGATGCCGAGTGATCCTGCGCAACAGTCGCCGAACTATACCGATGGCTATCCGCTGCTGGTCAATGTGCCAACAGATCCGAACGGCGATCCTTTAGTCGTTACGGCCAGTGGCACTGTTCCAACGGGTCTGTTCTACTATGATGGATCATACCACGCCGTTACTGCTGGGATGACGCTGTTCGACACTGTCTCGGGCGTCAATCTGCTTGATAACCTGGTGTATCGTCCGACGGCGACGGTAACGGATACTGTGAACGTCGCACTGACATTGGACGTATATGACGGCACCGTACATGCAACGGAGACGGTCAACATCCATGAGGTTGCGCCTACAAGCACTCCCGGTCCAACGGGCAATATCGCCGGCGACGCAAATAATCCGCTGACGTCCGGAAACGACGCTGATGCTACATTCACTTTGTCAGCAGCCTTCGCGGCGGCTGTCGACAACGATCCTTCCGCTGGGTCAATTACTCTACGGACGGATTTCCAGCATCGACCTGGTTATTCGGTTCCCATTCAGGCCGGTGACCAGAACGGAAATGATCTGGAGGCTCAGGTCGACGTCTATATTTATGTAGATGGGATCAAGTTCCAGGCCATCTCTCATTTGGACGGAAACGCGAATACATGGTTGTTCGACGGGCAGCTCATGAAGGCCGTTGTTGATTTTGACAGCATCATCAACACGACCAACCCAGGCCAAACACTCGCCCAGTATATTGCGTTGAATCCAGTTACGGCGGGCGAGACCTGGACGATTCAGTATGATGACAACACGCCCGGCAATGAACAGGCGCGGCAGTTGACCTTCGCCCTGGAGGTTTTCGATCCCGGCAATCCGGCAATAACCGTCAGTGGAAACACCACCTTGTCTGACCTGATCTATGGAGGATCAGGAAGCGACACGCTTTCCGGTAACGGAGGAGCTGACACGATAATTGGGCGCGGCGGCAACGATATTATCAACGGAGGAGCAGGCTCTGACACGCTCACCGGCGGTACAGGGGCTGATCACTTCCGCTATGGCGCACCGTCCGAAGGGCTGGATCACATTCTCGACTTCAGCACCGCGGAGGGCGATACGGTCGACATATTGCTGTCGGGCTTCACGGGGGCGGGGTTGGCGCTAGGCTCACCCACGGCGGCTCAGTTCGGCAGTGATGCGTCCAACAACTTCGGCGCGGCGGAACGCTTCCACTTCAATACGGCGACCCATACGCTGCTGTATGACGCGGATGGTGGTAGTGGCGCGGGTGCCGCGATCGCGCTGGCTGTGCTGGAAAATGGCGGCACGGTTGATGCGGCTCATATCAAGATGGTCTGATGATCTGACGTCGCGAAAAAAGGCCCGCCGGAGCAATCAGGCGGGTTTTCGTGGCGTTGACGAACAGGTCATTGTCACGCTTTCACATCAGCAGCGGTAGCGTGCCCAGTTGGAATGCACCGTAACTGCCATTGTCGGTGCCGGTCCATTCTCCGAGGCTACCATTGTCGGCCGCCGCAGGTGACGCCTCAGTCTCATTCGTAAGCAGCGGACGCCTGGCATAGGGGGCGGCGAACAGATGCACGCCATGCTGATTAATGGCGAACAGCGGCGCAAAGCTCGAGGCGTCGGAGTCTTCAATCAATGCGGAATGCCGGTTGTCCAGGATCAGCCAACGGCCGTCGAGACGAGCGGCCAGTACAGCATGATCCTGACGGACGGCGCGGTCGCGAACCAGCACGAGCTGGAGGTCGTTCCGTGAAAATCCCGCCGCGGCCAGTGCGACGTATTTGGCAATCGCATAGTCCTCGCAATCGCCTCTCGCGGTCGCAAACGTCGCAAGTGGGGTGCTCCAGCGATCAGCTTCGCCATGCTGGGAATAATCGCTGACATAGCGGACCGCCGCGTTGACGCCGCGATTGGCCTCTTCAAGTTTGTCGCGTCCGGACTTTGAACTGACCACGCCGATCAACCGCAGGAATTGAGCGGCATTGGCAGGGCAGTTTCCGGCTTCGCTACGGCATTGATCCAGGACAGCCTGTTCCTTTGCCATGGCGGCTTCGACGCCCCGCCACTTGCGCCAGAGCAGGCCGTCAGGCGCGCGGAACGTGAACAGCCCGAATGGCTCCAGACCGACGGTCGGCACTTCCTTGACCGCGGGCGGAGCATCGGTCGCGGTATTCGAAGGAGGGAGCGAGGCGAGGCGAATGGCATCAGGTCCGCGGCCGCGCTGACGATCGAGCTTCGCCAGAACGGCGTTGATGCTGAAGAAGGTTGCGGGCGGCCGCGCCGACGACCGGTCGGAGCCGGGGATGAAATCGGTGGTCGTGTCGACAACTAACGGTTCATCCGATGAGAGTGAAGGGGAGGCTGCGCAAACGATGGCCGCAACAGTAAGCGCAGCGATCAATGCAGACGAGCGAAGCTTCCGCAAATTCAAGCGCGGTATCATGACGTCCCCTGTCCGGAACGTCAGTCAACGTCTTTGCGTCGATCTTCCGCCCCAATCTGTTATCGGGACGGAGCCTGCGCCCTCGCTTCTTATGCGAAGTTAAATACGGGCAGCGCTTGGAGGTAATGTCGAAAAGCCGGTCAATCACCGGTTTGCGCGATCGTTCAAAATTGAATAATCGTAGGCAACGATCCGTTAAGCAAACGCCGTCGCTCAACGCTCGCGCAGGGCGTCGTCGCGCAACGTGCGTGCCGGCTTGAGCAGATAATCCAGAACCGATTTCTCGCCGGTGAGAACTTCGACCGTCGCTATCATGCCGGGAATGATCGGCAGGGAATTTTTGGCAGTTCCGAGATGGTTCTTTTCGGTGCGGACCATCACGCGGTAAAATGTTTCCTGACGCTCCGATTTCTCGGCCTTGTCATCGACGATGGTGTCAGCGCTTATGCGCTCAACCTTGCCTTTGAGCGAGCCATAAACGGAGGAATCATAGGCAGAAATCTTGACCACCGCGTCCTGGTTGGGACGAATGAAGGCAATATCCTGCGGCCGAATCCGTCCTTCAACCAGCAAGGAATCGTCCAGCGGAATGATATCCATCACGTTGGCGCCGGGTTGCACCACCGCGCCAAGCGTGGTGACGTTCAATTTGTTAACGATGCCGTGCACCGGAGCCTTGAGGTCGGTACGCCGCACGCGGTCCTGTGCCGATTTGATGTTCTCATCAAGGACGGCCAAATCGCCCTTTGACTTGGCGAGATCCTCGTCAGCTTGTGATCGAAATGAGGTAACTGCAAAGGCGATCTTCGATTGTGACTCGGCAAGCTGACCCCGCATTTCAGTTGCCTGACGGTCAAGCCGCAGCATTTCGATCTCGGGCACAACCTTTTGCTCGTATAACCGGCGGGTGAGGGTGAGTTCCCGATCGAGCAATTTGAGGGAGCCGCTGAGACGAGTTACCTGCTGATTCAACACATCAACATCTTGCGCCAGCTTTTGCGCGCGCATTCTGAAGACGCTTGCCTCCGTCGCGACGGCAGCTGGCACTACTTGATCAAGCTGATCAGGGAACGTGACTTCGCTTCGTCCTCGTGCTTCCGCTTCGAGGCGCGCCACGCGAGCAGCCATGGCCGCGCGCCGCTCTCTGATTTCGCCGAACTCCGACGCGAATTTGGTGTCGTCGATACGCATCAGGGATTGTCCCTGTTGTACGATCGCCCCTTCCTGCACCAGGATATCGCCTACGATACCACCTTCGAGAGTCTGGACCACCTGAGTCTGGCGCGAGGGCACGACCCGGCCATTGCCGCGCTTGACCTCATCCAGAACGGCAAAATGGGCCCAGACCAGAAAGGTCGTCAGCAAGGCGAGAAAGGTGAACAGGAGCATGCGTGACGTCCGCGGCGTGCGCAGAGCAGCCGCGGCGCGGACGTCGTTGGCAAAGGCAAAGTCAGATGGAGGCATTGGGCTTTTGCACCAGGGTTGCCCTTTGAGTGGGCTGCGGGTTGCCGTCGCCTGCAGGCGCCGTCGGCTGACCTTTGAGGATGGCCAAAACCTTGTCGCGTGGCCCATCCGCCACCAGGCGGCCGTTATCGAACAACAACAAACGATCAACCATTCCGAGAAGTGAGAGGCGGTGAGTGGAGATGATGATGGTCATCTGCTCTCCGCGCATTGCTTTCAATCGCTCCAGGAATTCGGCCTCGCTCCTGATATCGAAATGCGCCGTTGGCTCGTCCAGGAACAGGACGCGCGGCTTTCGGATCAGTACGCGCGCTAACCCGATAGCTTGCTTTTGTCCACCAGACAGACTGCGACCACCTTCCGAAATGGGCATATCGTAACCCATCGGATGGCCGGCGATGAAACTTTCCACCCCCGACAGTCGCGCTGCCGCGAGGACTTCTTCATCGGTCGCCTCGGGCCTGCCCAATGCAATATTATCGCGCAATTTTCCGAAGAACAGGTCGGTATCCTGCATCGCAAACCCGATGCCGGCGCGAAGATCCGAAGGGTCATATTGACGTGAATCGACGCCGTCGACGAGAATTCGTCCTTCCTGAGCTTCATAGAAACCGAGCAAAAGGCGGCCGACTGTCGTTTTCCCCGATCCGACACGTCCAATAATGCCGATCCGTTCGCCGGCATCGATCTTGAACGAGACTTTATCCAGCGCTTTGCTAGGGGCGTTTGGGTAGGCGAAGCTGACGTTCTCGAAATTGATGCGGCCTTCGCTGATTTTCCTGGCAACATAGGCTCGCTGCGGAGACCGTTCGCGCTCCAAGGACATGATGCGGTCGATCGCTTTGAGCGCCGCGAAGGTTTGGGTCCCGCGCGTTATTACCGAGGCAATACCGGCGATCGGGGCCAGGACGCGGCCCGCCAGCATATTGGCCGCGACGAGGGCGCCAACGGTCAGCTTGCCATCGAGGATAAGAAAAACACCGACAACCACCAACAGAAGGCTGGTTATCTGCTGTGCAGCGTTTGCGCTCGTTAAGGTGAGCGATGCCCAGAAATGAACATCCTCGCCCGACCGTGCCGTGGCGGCGACCGACCGCTCCCAGGCCGTCTGCATCCGGGCTTCGGCGCCGGTCGCGCGGACAGTTTCCAGGCCGGAAAGCGATTCGACAAGAACGCCGTGGCGCGCAGAGGATTCCGCCTGCAGTCGTTTCATTGCGCGGTCAAGCGGACGCTGCATCGTCAGGCCCAATGCGATCATGATCGGTAACATGATGAGCGGGATCCAAGCTAACGGTCCCGCGACGATGAACAGAACACCGATAAAGAGGAGTGCGAAAATCAAATCGGTTACAGATACCACGCTGCCCGAAGTGAAGAACTCGCGCACCGAGTCGAAGTCGCGGAGCTGATTGGCAACGATACCGACTGAGCCGGGCCGTTGTGCCAGCTTGACGGCCATCACGTGTTCAAAAATATTCGCAGCGAGCACGACATCTACGGTCTTGCCTGTCACGTCGATCATGCGGCTTCGCACGGCACGAAGTACAAAGTCGAAAACGATCGCGAGGCCAAGCCCTATCGATAGCGCAATGAGCGATGGGATCGCGCCGTTAGGGATGACCCGATCGTAGACGCTCATCGTGAACAATGGCGTGGCCAGCGCGAGCATGTTGACCAGAAAGGCGGCAAGCGCGATGTGGCCGTAACTGCGCCAGTACAGCTTGACGACTGACCAGAACCAATGGCTCCGCGGGAGGTCTCCTGCAGCGACTGCGCGTGCGTCAGCCTCAGCTGCCGCTCTTACAAGAAACGCATAGCCGGTGTAGTCTGCGATCAGCGAACTAACGCCCGCAATCCGAGGATTGCTCCGATCCAACGTCGGATCGAGAACCTTAACGCTTTGGTTTTTAGCATTGATCCCGAGGAGGATCAGCGCAGTCCCGTCTTTCATGATCAGGACAGCGGGAAGAACCATTGCAGGAATGTCGAGAATGGCGCGTTTGACCGCCTCGGTTTCCAGGCCGGCGCGCTTGGCAGCCCGGTCATACAAGGCAACGGAAAGTCGACCATCAAGTATTGGAAGCCCCCCGAGCAGTGCCTCACGGCTTACTGCGCGACCATGGTGGGCAGCCAGATAAGTGAGGGAGGCGGCGAGGGGATCGCTTCGGAGCGTGTCTGCGTTGGTCGAAGCAACAACCGTCGCTTCCGGCTCATCATTGGATGGCCAGCCTTTGGCCGACTTGGGCGTCCGAAACAACAAAATCTAAAGCCTCTGATCAAAAACGAACTAGACCAGCGAAATATCGAGCGCGGCCAGTGACTGTCACATTACAACAGTCTGCGAACCGAATCATTCGCGAGGCGTGAATATCCTGACAAACAGTTAATCGCGCCCCATTAACTATGATGCATTGGCCGTTATTGCGGCCCGCACTTGCAAGTCTGCAACGCTCACTTTTCGGGAGCGAAGGCTGTCTGCAACCAATGAGGCTTGCCCTTTTCGGCGCCGGCGTACGCCATGGCGTTGGGGCCATTCGGGTTCACGAAAGCAACCGACCCCTCCCGCTTGTGGTCTCGTTTTTCGGCGAACCATTCCATTGCGCCGATCATTCTAGCTGCAAACGTCCCACGGGGCCACCGATCCTTGAAGCCATCCTGGGGGTCGGCTGCTGCAAAGGAAGTCACGCCAACCTGAGCACCGACAGGAGCATTAGATACGCGGAGGGGCTCCGACCCCGTCTGCGGCAGCGTCACTCGCAGCGTAGGAAATTTATAGGGAACCAGTCCGCCGGGTCCGATGTCGAGTGGAGCAGCATCCACGGGAGGTGGGGCCTTGAGGTATTCCAGAAGCGTTCCCATTGCCGCGAGTAGCTGGTAGTCGGCGAAAACGATAACGCCACGCGAGGAGGTGAGCGATACAGCCGCATTGAAATACTGGTTCTGTGCGTTCAAGAGATCAATCAGCGAGCGCTGACCAAGCTCGTATTCCTTGTCGAACGCGGCAATCGTCTTCCGGTCAGCCTGCAGCTGACGGACCAGGGCGGCGACCCTGGTTGCAGTAATCGTCCGCGCCGCCCATGCCTTGTCGATCGACTCGAGCGCGTCGCGCTGCAATCGCGCGTGGCGCATCGTGGATTCGGTGTGGCGCTCGGCCATTTCCGAGCGGCGCCAAACATCCTGTCCGCCTCGGAAGATGTCCCAGGACATCACTACTTTGCCGCTATAGTTATCGTGGGTAACGCCCAAATAGGGATATGTATTGTCGCTGTGAGTTGCACGGCCTTCGAGGGAGAGGTTTGGAACGAAAGCGCCATCCGTCACCCGAAACGCATGCTTTGCGGCGGTAACGTCCGCTTGCGCAGCCAGAATGGTCGGATTGAACCGAATGGTCACCGCCAAGGCTTCATCCTTGGTGCTCGGCAATCCGGCGAGGGGGCCTGGGAATCTCAAATTGAAGGGCTCAAGCCCAACAACCTTGCGGTACTTTGCCCGCGCTTCGTCCAGACTCCTGCGAAGCTCAGCGAGAGTGGCGCGCGCATTTTCGACGCGCTCCCGGGCCTGCTCGAGGTCGCCTTCGCCGGCCCGCCCGCCCGAGAAGCGCGTATTCACGTTCGAGAATATCTTCTCGTGGCTGGCAACGTTCTGCTCGCCGAGGCCCACCAACCGCAGATACCGCACGACATCGACATATGCCTCGGCAGCGTCCAGAGCGATCAATTCTGTCCGCTCGCGTACGCGAAACGCTGCAGCGTTGACACGGGCAGATTGGCGCCAGATGTCGTGGATAGAAGCAAAGCCATCGAAAAGGACTTGCCGGACGACCACTGATTCCTGCGAGCCATTCCGCCATGCTCCATTTCCGGCGATCGGAACGGGCAATGCGCTTGAACTTACAACCGGATTGCTCTGGTCGAATTTCTCTGGGCCGTAGCGAGCTTCGATCCGCACTTGCGGAAGCAGGGTGCTTTGGGTCTGCCGAAGCTCTGATTCAGTTGCGCGCCGGTTTGCCGACGCTTCGCCCACGCCGGGATTGGTTTGGACGGCTTGTTTCAGCGCATCATTTATTGAATAGGGCTCGGCTGCCAGGGGACCGCCGGCCAAAATGAGGCCCGCGATCGCCAAATATGCGGATTTCATTTGCCCCATCCCCGTTAGCCAAAACAATAAACTTACGTCTAAAATAACGTCGAAAAGCTTAAATTCTGATCTCAGCCTACCAAAAGGAGTGGTGGTCACCTATGATATTTTTGCAACACTGAGCGGGAAGAATCGGAACCGGGGCGGGATGTGAGGCTCAATCCGGTGGCAATTGAACTGTGAGCAGCAGACCGTTGCACGGTCCGTTGCGATGGCTGCCATCCTTCTTGCAAGTCCACAGAAGAGCGAACCACTTTCCCGCTTGTGTGCTCTGATATGTTCCCCATGGAAACACGAGCCCCGTTTCCGGAAGGCCATGCCGCTGCCGAGGAAATCTTTGACCTTGTCAGTAGTTCTCCTGATGAAGATTCGGGAAAAACCGGCAATATTGCCCAGCGTTTTTCGAAACGCTAACCCCACTTGCCCCGCCGGGAATGGCGGGGCTTTTTCGTGAGTAACAGTTGATACGACGGCCACGACACTGGGTGGGGGAATCTCGGTCAGCCGAGCCGCGGTGCGGGCGTCACTGAGAATCCCTATGACTTTCAAAGGCTCGAAAAGGCCCGCACCATAATGTGTTGATTTTGTTCAACACTTTCCGCGTAGATTGCGAGGCTGTTACCGTCCGCATCGTAATTGATGCATTGCACAAATTTGACAACAGGCGCCGCAAACGGGACGATCTGCCTTGTCGCCTCGAGACTATCCGCCGCGTGGTCGAGTTGTGGCTGAGGGTCAAAAAATGAGTTCCGATAAACTTCAGGTGCTACACAATACTGTAGCGGAGATACTGCGCGAGCCTCCCTCGCCACCTACTTTCTTTGACGAGGAGCCCAACGACGCAGCGCGGGCCAGCGAACAGGTTGCGAAGGCTTCTGACAATCTTCGGCCGGGCATCGAAACGCCAATAGAGCATTTCGGAAAGGCATCGTCTCGCGAACCTGGGATTTCGATAAAGAAGATACACGACGCGCACGTCGCCCGTGACGCGAGGAATGAAATCCCCGGCATAGCTCGTCAAGCACTCGCTGAACAAATCCCCGGTGCCCCTCCATCGGATGCAGGAAATCAACTGGCTTCCAGGCTGTCGCACGAAGTCCCAAGCGCCCGGTCGGATCCTCAGACCAAGAGCTTCAACACGTTTCGCCCGGCTGTCTCGGACAACCGGATTTCGCTTGGCGGTTGGGCGTTACGTGGCATCGCCGGCGTCCTGCTGGCGGCCGGTATCGGTGCAGGCCTTGCCACCTGGTTGGGGTCGTCCGGCGATGCCGCGAAGACAGCTGCTTCACAACCCGCGCCGCTGGCCCAGGCCGCGCCGACCGCCGCTGCCCTGCCGCCCGAGTTGACGCCGCTGCTCCAGTCGATGGCGCGCGATCTTGCAAGCATGGGGAAGGAGATCGAGCAGCTCAAGGCCGGTCACGACCTAATGGCCCGCGACAACGCGAAGCTCAACGAGCAATTCAGGGCGAGCCATGAACAATTGACCCGCGCCGTTGCCCAGCTTGCCGAACTCAAGGCAAGCCAGGAGCAAGCGGTGCGCGACAATGCAAGCGTGGCCCGGCAAATCAAGGGAATCCAGGAACAATTGACCAGCGTCATTTCCCGGACTTCCGAGCAGAATGCGCCGCCCAGAATAGCCGCGACCCCGCCACGGCCGACGCCTCCTTCGCCACGGCCAGCAGCTCCCGCGGTGCGTCAGCCGGTGCCGACACTCTCGTCGCCACAGGCCACAGCGCAGCCGAGGGCCGAAAAGCCAAAACCGTCACCGACGTCGCGGCCGCCGGCGCCCGCGCGCTAGAGCTGTTCTTTCACGGGTCCGGTCATCCCACTACAATAACCAGCAGCCGATTGCCTTGCCTTTATCAAGGCGGTCCGGCGCTTCCGGCCGTGCACCTGTGAGTTCGCAGCTTAGCTAGTTAGGCGGCAAGACAAGGTCGGCCTGCCGGCTATCACGTCGCAAAATGATGATCGATCCATTGCGGGTCGTAAACCTGGCTCCGAGCAATTTCGGAATCTTCTCCATGAGCGGGGACGGTAGCGGGATCGTTGCGATGCCGACCGTGTCGCCGACTTTGATCGCGGGTGCAGGCGTGCCCGCGGCCGGCGCGGGCTTGATAAAATCCCGGATCAGTCGAATTTCTTCTGGTGTCAGATTGAGCGCAGCTTGCTCGGTTCGAGGGTCGGCCCCGGCCTTCTTTTCAGCACCGGATTTGTTTTGGGATTCTGTTTGTTGGTCAGCCTTCTGCTTTGCTTTTTCCAAAAAATCCGCCCTGGCGGCGCGTTCCCTGAGAGGCAAGAGTTCGCGCTGGAGGGTTGCGATTTCCGATTTCAGGGATCTGATCTGGGTGAGGGCAATCACTGCTCCAGCGCACATCACGAGCACGAGCAGGGTCAGGAGCGCAATGGCTACGCCTCCGACATTTCCGGTCCTTCGTGCCGCCTTTGTGGTGGATCCGTCTCGCTCCAGATGACGTTGCCAGATGGCCTGAGCCTGCTGAAATCTCGCAGCGATTAGCTTACTGAACTTGTTTCGTCCAGGCGGCGCGAGCGCTGGCGTCTTGGCCTCGGCATCAAAGTTTCGCGCCAAAAAGGCGGGTGCGCCCGGCCGCCGCGGTTCTTCCTGAGGAATCGGGATTGGATTGCTGTTCTGTAGATCGGCGGCACCAACTTCCGGAGCTATGGGCTGGGCAATACTTTCATGGGGCAAATGGCCGCGTGATTCTTGAGCGGCGGCAGGAATTTTACTTACCGAAGAAATATCCTCGGCATTTGCAGTTTCTTCCACCCTATCGGGGTCGACATCGATTTTATCGTCCCGCCGATCGAGATCGAAAATTTTCAGACGCTCCTCAGTGCCGACGAGATGATCGATCATTTTTAGCGAAGGGGAGGGAGATGGTGCGGGAAGATCAAATGAGGGCTCGTTCGAGACTTCCAGAGCCTTCAACGCAGATCGGCCTGCGTCGGTAATTCGTAATCCGTCGCCCTCCGGTGTCACCAGCCCCGACTGAAAAATGTCGATGTCATCGAGCGCGGAGGCAATCTCTTCCGATTGATCTTCGTCGGCGGTGAGTGCCTCGACATCGCCCCTGAGGTCGTCAAGAGACGCACGGCCGTCAGGGCGCTTGGCTAGCGCAGTCAGTATCGCCAACTTGAATTTCACACGGGCCCCCTAACTCCCGACGTCGAATAAGGCGGTCTGATTGTCACTGCCCCGGTTTCTCCCTGTGCTCCGATTCGCTGTCACCACTCTGAAGGGCGTTCAGCTCAAGATCGAAGATCCCTGGTCGTTCCTGGTTGGCGACCGGATCATCGATCATTCCTGGCGCTGGCGCGAGCCCCTTCTTCAGCGCCCTATGGTCGCTGCCGGCGCGACGGGTGATTAGTTCGGATCATGTACGTTGCCGCTCAGGACGCATGATTCTCAATACTGGAAAGCGAGGGAGAGCAACGAATGACGACGCTAGCCGTGGTCAACGGCGCACTCGCCGAGCGCAGTGTCACGGAACGTCTGTTGGCGGCCCTTGAGCGGTGGATAGGCGGCCCCAGGGCCGGGGGGACCGGGCTGTCCTGAGGCCGCCCATTCCAACCGACCGGCAATGGCGGATTGCCAACGGCCTCCGCAAGTTACCGCAGCTCGGTCGATCTTTCCGAACTCGTTCGGAGTACCTCAGCGCTTTCATTGGCTTACTCCAGCGCCGCGCCGGAAGCGCACCAAGGCTGAACCGCGTCGTTCCGCACCGAGCAGCGCTTGTGGCAGTACCCTGTGAATAGGTGGGACAAGCCCTCAATCTTCCGTTTTTGCACCCTGCATTATGTCATCGTGAGTGATCCCCAACTTCGCAGGAACCTTATATGGGCGAGCCAGTACGAGAAGTTTGCGCCGATCTTCTGATCCGCGCCAACAGCGCGGCTGAGGACGGCCCCCGTGGATTCGAGAACGCCACCGTTTCAATCATCAATGCACTGTCCAGGGAAGCAAGCACCGCTGATCTGGTCGCTATCAGCTACCGACTTCAAGCGTTATCCGGCCTTACGATCAATCTGCACGGCCGCGAATACAAGCTGATCAATGAAGCAGCCTTCAAGGCAGCCGCGACCTGTCCGCTGGTCTTGCGCGGTGCATTCGGTGAAGTTGAATTTGACCGCGAAGAATTTTTGCGGCTCGCGCTGTCGTTTGCCGAGCCGGCAGGTAACGGCTGAGCAAATCGGCTCCCTGATTGAACAGCCGCGTCGGTGGGGGAAAAAATCCGCGGCGTCGACCGTTTGAAGGTGGCCCCGATGCAGAAAGCGCCCGTCGGGCGCCACGTCGAAAGCTGAGAGCCAATTGAATTTGCTGGCTCCCCGGGCTGGATTCGAACCAGCGACCATTCGATTAACAGTCGAATGCTCTACCGCTGAGCTACCGAGGAATAGGCGAAACAAATGTTCGCGAGCCGGGAGCGTATAACAAAGCCTTTCGGGCTTGCAAAGGACCAAATGTCCATCCCCGGTGCGATCGTGTACGGGGCCTGAAATCCCCGGCGGTTCAAGGATTTGCCGCCAAATCCGGTCCGGCGCGGGACATAACCGGCAACGCGCCTGTGCAAAGGCGGCATCCGCGCGGAGCATGGCGCTAGCCGCCAATTCGACTCAATCCGATCCGAGTTTTGGAATTGCCGGGTTTCACGGGAGCCGAATCGATGCCAGCCAATGCCGCCGACCTGATGAGAGCCGTGCCGTCGATCGTGCCGAGCGACATTCCTGATCTCAGCGACGACGAATGCCTGTTCCGGCTGGCGCAAGCGCTTGTGGAACATGATTCCGAGCATCTGGACGAGGTGGCGCAGCTGATCGGCCGGCTTGCGGTCACGATCGAGTAGGGCGTCTTTCCTTCCGAATCCTGCACCTGGCAGGCCCGCCTGTCCGGCGTGTTGCGTTTTGCCGGAGCTTGTACCAAAGATGACCCCGGTTTCAGCTCTCCGGCGGCAACGCCGCTTGCTTTCAGGGTCTTCGCCAATGTCCGGTTTTTCGACCGCGCGCCAGAAAATGGTCGATGGTCAGGTGCGTCCCAGCGACGTCACCGATATCCGCATCATCGACGCCATGCTGGCGGTGCCGCGCGAGACCTTTGTCCCCGAAAACAAGCGCGCCTTGGCCTATCTGGACCTCGATCTCGAGGTCGGCGAGGGCGCTTCGGAAAAGCAGTTCCTGATCCAGCCGGCGGTGCTGGCGAAGATGCTGCAGGCCGCCGAAATCAAGGAAACCGACAATGTTCTGGTGGTGGGCTGCGCCAGCGGATACGCCGCCGCCGTGATCGGAAAGTTTGCCAGGCAGGTCCATAGCGCGACAGGCGCCGACGGG
The DNA here is from genome assembly GCF_018130065.1 of Bradyrhizobium sp. AUGA SZCCT0158. Taxonomy (GTDB): domain Bacteria; phylum Pseudomonadota; class Alphaproteobacteria; order Rhizobiales; family Xanthobacteraceae; genus Bradyrhizobium. Next base: position 13,931 of record NZ_JAFCME010000051.1, read on the forward strand.
GATCCCGCCAGGGCGCCCTTCGACGTCATCGTCCTGAACGGCGCGACCGAGGTCGTGCCGCAAAAGCTCTATGGGCAACTCCGGGACGGCGGCCGGCTGGTCGGCGTTTTCGCGATGTCGCAGCCGCAGCGGGCTACCATCGTGACGCGTTCCCATGGCGATTTCGGGAACCGGGCGCTGTTCGACGCCGCCGTGCCGGTGCTGCCGGGCATGGAGCGGCTTCCAGCGTTCGTTTTTTAGGCTTTCAAGCGAAAGCCTGCCCCGGACTTGATTCGGGTGGAACCCGGATCGCGCCCGGAAAACGCGTCAAAACAAAAAGCCGCCCGCTGAGGCGGTTAAAATCCCGTTCTGAATCAGAAGTGTGGCCCGTTTGCCCCACGTGAAGAGTTTCGACCGGTTTCGCTTGCTGGGTGGTTCCGTCGGGGCCCGGTGCGGAATAAGGTGAGCCGGGACTCACTTCGACTGAAGCGGCGTCCGGTTGTGTTTTGGCCGGCGAACTAGATGATTGGATCACCATTGATGCGTGGGGTGAAGGTTTTTGCCGGAGCTGCGGCTTCGGTCCTTCTGTTAACTTTGATGGGCCCGACGCCCGCCCTTGCCGATACGATCGAGGCCGCGCTGGTGCGCGCCTATCAGAACAACCCACAGTTAAACGCGCAGCGCGCCCAGGTGCGCTTCACCGACGAAGCCGTGCCACAGGCATTGTCGGGCTATCGCCCGAGGGTCGCCGTCACCGCCAGCGCCGGTTATCAATATACCGATACCCGCCTGACGTCCGGCGGCACCCCGGACGTGATCGTGCGGACCGGAGTTCATGGCACCAATGCGCCGCGCAGCGTCGGCGCCACCATCACGCAGAACGTGTTCAATGGTCAGCAGACCGCCAATCGGACCCGCGCCGCCGAAAGTCAGGTTTCCGGTGCGCGCGAAGCCTTGCGGGCGCTGGAGCAGACCGTGCTGCTGTCGGCGGCCACGATCTACATGGACTATCTGCGCGACTCCGCGATCGTCGAGGTTCAGAAGAGCAACGTTCGCGTGCTCGAACAGACGCTGAAGCAGACCAAGGACCGTTTCAATGTCGGCGAAGTGACCCGCACCGACGTCGCGCAATCGGAAGCACAGTTGGCCGCCGGCAGGACCCAGCAGCTCACCGCCGAGTCCAACCTGAACACGACGCGTTCGAACTTCCGCCGCATCATCGGCAATGAGCCGGTAGCGCTGGCCCCGGGTTCGCCGGTCGATCGCTTTTTGCCGGGCACGCTGCCCGGCGCCGTCGAACTTGGCCTGACGCAAAATCCGAACGTCACCGCGGCGATGTACGGCATCGACGTCAGTTACATGCAGGTCAAGGTCAACGAGGGCGCGTTGTTGCCGACCGTGAACCTGGTGGCATCGGTGCAGCAGGCCTACGAACAGCAGATGACGGTCTTCAGTACGTTCGGGGCGTCGGCCGTCGCGCAGCTCAATGTCCCGATTTACAATGGCGGCGCCGAATATTCGTTGATCCGCCAATCCAAGGAAACCCTGGCGCAGCAGCGCCTCACGCTCGAACAGCAGCGGGATCAGGCCCGCGCCAACGTCGTCACCGCCTGGGGACAGCTGGTGGCCGGCAAGGCGCAGGTGCAGTCGGCACAGGCGCAGGTGACGGCGTCCGAGATCGCGCTCAACGGCGTGCGCGAGGAAGCCAAAGCCGGACAGCGCACCACGCTCGACGTCTTGAACGCGCAGCAGGCGCTGGTCAACGCGCGTGTCGCGCTGGTCACCGCCCAGCACGACCGCGTCGTCGCGTCCTACTCGGTGCTCAACACGATCGGGCGCTTGTCTCCGATCGTGCTCAAGCTGCCGACCACGACCTATGATCCGAGCGTGCATTATCATCAGGTGCGCGACAGCTGGGCCGGTGTTCGCACGCCCGACGGCCGCTGATATCCCGCCACCCGCATGCGTGCGGGATGACAAGCGTCTCCTTGGGGTCACAAGCGTGATCCTTGGGGATCACAAGCGTGACCTCGGGATGACAAGGGTCATCGTGGGATGACAATGTCATCCGGCCGCAATGATTCACCACCCGACGGGGAGTACGCCGGGTGTGTTGTTGCAATCACTTGTTGCCGTGACATAACTTTCTTGGAGGCAGCAGGGCGATTCGCACAGCTTTTACGTCTACAGGCCGCGAGCCGGGTTGCTTTTGGGGAGCGGAACCCCGCGCGACGTATCGTGTGGGGTTGATCTGGGGACAAGTCTGGCTTGCGCGATGAAAATCCCGGCCTGCATATCCGGAACCGGCAAATCCCGAGTGGCTTGGTGTAAAATGGTTTCGATGTGGAGTCGGCGATGACGCAGCCTGCAAAGGTCCAAGAGCCCTCGATGGAGGAGATTCTGGCGTCGATCCGCCGCATCATTGCTGACGACGAAGCCAAACCTGCTGATGCAAAGCCGGCTGCAGCCGAGAAGCCCGCCAGCCCGCCGCCATCAGCGAAGCCCGAGCCTCCGGCCGCCAGGCCGACAGCGATGAAGGATATTCCGCCGTCGGCGATCGCTCCCAAACCTTCTGAAGCAAAGCCAGCCGCCGCGGCGCCCAAGCCCGCGCCTGCGCCGGAGCCCGCCGCCAGTAACAACCAGGACGACATCGACGCGATGCTGGCAAGCCTCGACGCGGCGACGCCAGAGGCCGACATTCGGCCGGCGCTGCCCGAGGCCGACGTGTTCGAGCTCACCGATGAGATGGCGGTGCCGGATCCGCAGCCCGCGGCATCCTCATTCCACAAGATCGAGCCGCAGGACGACATCGAGTTCACCGAGACCGCCGCCGCCAAGACGCTGCACCGGCAGCCGGCCTATGAGCCGCCGCCGTTTGAAAGCGCCGCGGCAGCTTCGCCGGCGCAGCAGATATTGTCGCGCTCGACCGTCTCCGCGGTCGAATCCGCCTTCAATTCGCTGGCCAACACCGTGCTCAGCAACAACGCCCGGACGCTGGAAGATCTGGTCAAGGAAATGCTGCGGCCGATGCTGAAATCCTGGCTCGACGACAATCTCCCGGGCTTGGTGGAGAAGCTCGTCAAAGCCGAAATCGAGCGGGTTTCGCGCGGGCGTTAACCAGCCTGCAGCCGTTTGGCCCTTATTCAGCCACCACCATTGGGCTTTATCGCGCTTTAGGCGTACAGGTCCGGTTGACTTGATGCCGTGCGGCGGCTTTCTAGGGGCGCGTAAGGTTCCTGATTGCTTCAGAGTCGGGCGTTAGTCTGTTGTTTTGAACGCGTTTTCCTGGCGCGAACCGATCCAAAATTCGCGCGAAAACGCTATCGCTTCCTCAAGACCCCAATTGCATTGTCATGATCGAGAAAAACTACCAGCCCGCCGATATCGAAAGCCGCATGTCGGCCATCTGGGAGGAGAGCGGCGCGTTCAAGGCCGGCCGCCCCGAGCGGCGCGACGCCGAGCCCTTCACCATTGTGATCCCGCCGCCGAACGTCACCGGCTCGCTGCACATGGGCCACGCGCTCAACAACACCTTGCAGGACATCCTCTGCCGCTTCGAGCGGATGCGTGGCCGCGACGTGCTGTGGCAACCGGGCACCGATCATGCCGGCATCGCCACCCAGATGGTGGTCGAGCGGCAATTGATGGAACGGCAGGAGCCGGGCCGCCGCGAATTGGGGCGCGCGAAATTCCTCGAGCGGGTCTGGCAGTGGAAGGCGGAAAGCGGCGGCGTCATCGTCAACCAGCTGAAGCGGCTCGGCGCCTCCTGCGACTGGTCGCGCGAACGCTTCACCATGGACGAGGGCCTGTCGCGCGCGGTCGTAAAAGTGTTCGTCGAACTGCACCGTGAAGGCCTGATCTACAAAGACAAGCGCCTGGTGAACTGGGACACGAAATTGCTGACCGCAATCTCGGATCTCGAAGTGCAGCAGGTCGAGGTCAAGGGCAGCCTGTGGTACCTGCGCTATCCGATCGAGGGCAAGACCTTCAGCCCGGACGATCCCACCACCTTCATCGTGGTCGCGACCACGCGGCCCGAGACGATGCTGGGCGACACGGCGGTTGCCGTGCATCCGGACAACGAACGGCTCGGGCATCTGATCGGCCAGCACGTCATCCTGCCGCTGGTCGGCCGCCGCATCCCGATCATCGGCGACGACTATGCCGATCCCGAGAAGGGCTCGGGCGCGGTCAAGATCACGCCGGCGCACGATTTTAATGACTTCGAGGTCGGCAAGCGGCACGGCCTGGCACGGGTCAGCGTGCTCGATCAGGAGGGATGCCTCGCGCTGGTCGATAACGAAGATTATCTGCGAGACCTGCCGGAAGGCGCGTCGCAGTTCGCCGAGGAATTCCACAACGTCGAGCGCTTCGCCGCCCGCAAGCGGATCGTCACGCGCCTGGAGGAATTTGGTTTCCTCGAGAAGATCGAGCCCAACACCCACATGGTGCCGCATGGCGATCGTTCCGGCACCGTGCTCGAGCCGTATCTGACCGACCAATGGTATGTCGACGCCAAGACGATGGCGCAGCCCGCGATGGCGGCGGTGCACAGCGGCGCGACGACTTTCGTGCCGAAGAACTGGGAAAAGACCTATTTCGAATGGATGGAGAACATCCAGCCCTGGTGCATTTCCCGCCAGCTCTGGTGGGGCCACCAGATCCCGGCCTGGTACGGGCCTGACGGCAAGGTGTTCGTCGCCGAGACCGAAGAGGAAGCCGTCGGCAACGCGCTCGGCTATTACGTCGAGCAGGAAGTCATCACGCCGGAGCAGGGGCAGGCGATGGCGGAGGATCCCGCCCAGCGTGAAGGCTTCATCACGCGCGATGAAGACGTGCTCGACACCTGGTTCTCCTCAGGCCTGTGGCCGTTCTCGACGCTCGGCTGGCCCGACGAGACGCCGGAGCTTGCGCGTTACTATCCGACCAACGTGCTGGTGACCGGCTGGGACATCATCTTCTTCTGGGTCGCCCGGATGATGATGATGGGCCTCCACTTCAAGAAGGAAGCCCCGTTCTCGACCGTCTACATCCACCGCCTGGTTCGCGATGAGAAGGGCGCGAAGATGTCGAAGTCGAAAGGCAACGTCATCGATCCCCTCGGCGTCATCGACGACTTTGGCGCCGACGCATTGCGCTTTGCGCTGGCGCGCGGCGCCGCGCATAACCATGATATCAAGCTGTCGCCGCAACTCGTTGAAACCAATCGCAATTTCGCGACCAAGCTGTGGAATTCCTGCCGCTTTGCCGAGATGAATGGCTGCGTTATGCCGGCGGGTTTCGATCACACGAGCGCCAACGAAACCCTCAACCGCTGGATCGCGCATGAAACCTCGCGCGCCACCCGTGAAGTCACCGAGGCGATCGAGGCCTATCGCTTCAACGACGCGGCGAATGCGATCTATCGCTTCGTCTGGAACGTCTATTGCGACTGGTACATCGAACTCGCAAAGCCGATGTTGCTGGGCGAGGAGGGCGCGGCGAAGACCGAGACCCGCGCGATGGTCGCTTGGGCGCGCGACGAAATCCTGAAGCTGCTGCATCCGTTCATGCCCTTCATCACCGAGGAATTGTGGGCGGTGACGGCCAAGCGCGACGGCCTGCTGGTGCTGGCGGAATGGCCGCGCAAGGCAGGGGCGGCGACGGCGGATCAACTCGCATCGATGGCCTTGGCGGGCCCGAACGATGCGCTGATCCCGCCGATCATGGCCGCCCTCGACGCCGGTGATTTCAGCGATCCTGCAGCGGAAGCCGAAATCGGCTGGGTGGTCGACCTCGTCACCGCGATCCGCTCGGTGCGCGCGGAAATGAATATCGCGCCTGCGACGCTAACGCCGCTGGTGCTGGCCGGTGCTTCCGACGAGACCAAGGATCGTGCGCAACGCTGGAGCGATACCGTCAAGCGCATGGCGCGGCTTGGCGAGATATCCTTTGCCGATCGTCCGCCGGAAGGCGCCGTGCAGCTATTGGTGCGCGGCGAAGTCGTGGCGCTGCCGCTCAAGGGCGTGATCGATCTGGCGGCCGAGAAAGCCAGGCTCGACAAGGAAATCGCCAAGGCCGACGCCGACATCAAACGCGTCGACGCCAAGCTCGGCAACGAAAAATTCGTGGCCAATGCGCCCGAAGAGATCGTCGAGGAAGAGAAAGAAAAGCGCGAGGCGGCCGTGGCGCGCAAAGAAAAGATTCTCGAAGCGCTGGAGCGGCTGAAGAACGCGTCGTAGAGAACGCTGTTCGATCCGTCATCCCCGCGCAACGGCTTCGCCGTTGTCGCTGGAGGTGCGAGCCTCTTCGGCGAGCCTCGAAGGACGACGGCCCGTCTGTGGCCGATTCATCCTTCGAGGCTCGCCGAAGACGGCGAGCGCCTCCCGAGCGAACGCAAGTGCGTTCGTCCGGGGATGACGGATCACATCAGTTTGGAGCCAACTAGCATGCTGGACCACGTCTCCATCACCGTCTCCGACATCGCCGCCGCCGAGCGGTTCTACGACGCCATCATGAAAGCGCTCGGGGTCGTCAAGGTCGGCCGTCGCGACGACTGGCTCGGCTATGGCGAACGGGCGCGCCCGGCGTATCCGGACCGGGTCTATCTCACCATCCGCAAGGGTCCGAAGCCCGAGGACGCCTTTGGCCGCCACTGGTGCTTCAAGGCGCGATGGCAAACCCAGGTCGATGCCTTCTGGGACGCCGGCATTGCCGCCGGCGGCACCGACGACGGGGCGCCGGGTCTGCGCGACTATCACGCATCGTATTACGCCGCGTTCCTGCGTGATCCCGACGGCAACCGCATCGAGGCCGTGTGCCATCACGCGGTGTGAAAGCGAGATACCGCCGCGACAAACTGACACGACGGGCAAATCACTTCTGATTGTCAGAAGCCGTGTCAAGCCCCGAAATAAAAAATATTTCGCTTTCGCCGTCGGGCAAATCATCTCTACGAGTTTGCGTTATCCCGT
>NZ_JAFCME010000052.1 GCF_018130065.1 Bradyrhizobium sp. AUGA SZCCT0158
TGCCAAAGCCGAAGTGTCACAATATGAATCACACAAAATGCCGATTCGGGAATCCCCGACATCAGATGTGTGCATGCTCTAGGGCCTTCGCCGGGACGACGAGAGATAACTCATCCCTCACACCGGCAGCGCGATCGAGTACTTCACCTGGCTCAGCGCAAAACTCGACTCGATCGACGCAATCCCATCCAGCCGCGTCAGCTTGTTTTTCAAAAACGCCTCATAGGACGACAGATCGGCGGCGACGACGCGCAGCAGGTAATCGCGATTGCCCGTCATCAGATAGCATTCCAGCACCTCGTCCCATTTCGAGATCGCCTTGGCAAACCGGTTGAGGTCCTCCTCTTTCTGTCGCGCGAGCTTGATCGAGATGAAGACGCTGACATGCAGGCCGAGCGATTTCTGGTCGACGGTGGCGATATAGCGGGTGATGACGCCGCGCTCTTCGAGCAATTTCACCCGGCGATGGCAGGGCGACACCGAGAGCCCGACCTTCTCGGAGAGCTCCTGCATGGTCATGCGGCTGTCGGATTGCAGCAGGCTGAGGATCTTGCGGTCGATGGCGTCGAGGGCGTGCATTGGAATGAACTCTGGATAATGGGGTTCGGATTGGTGTTTTATCCCAATTTGAGACGGTATGTCGCGGGAAATTGAGATTTCTGGGGAGGCCAGTCCCGGTAAAATTTGGCTAGAATCCTTACGGAGCAACGCCATGCCCATCGAGCCCGCACGCCTGGAACTGTTGTCCGCGCTGTCGCGAAAAGTGCTCTGGCTGTCGTCGTGGACCATCCACCACGCCAATCACATCAGGCCCAATGCCGACGGCCTGAAGGTCGGCGGCCATCAGGCCTCCTCGGCCTCGCTCGCCAACATCATGTCGGCGCTGTATTTCTCGGTGCTGCGGCCGCAGGACCGCGTCGCGGTGAAGCCGCATGCGAGCCCGGTGTTTCACGCCATCCAGTATCTGTTCGGGCATCAGACGCGCGAGAAGCTGGAAAATTTCCGCGGCTTCAAGGGCGCGCAATCCTATCCGTCGCGCACCAAGGATGCCGACGACGTCGATTTCTCGACGGGGTCAGTTGGGCTCGGCGTGGCGCAAACCCTGTTCTCCTCGCTGGTGCAGGATTACGTCAAGTCGCATGGCTGGATGAAAGATCGTCCCGAGGGGCGCATGATCGCGCTGGTCGGCGACGCCGAAATGGATGAGGGCAATATCTTCGAGGCGCTGCTCGAGGGCTGGAAGCACGGGCTGCGCAACACCTGGTGGGTCGTCGACTATAACCGCCAGAGCCTGGACGCCGTGGTGCGCGAAGGGCTCTGGGAAAAATTCGAATCGATGTTCCGCAATTTCGGCTGGGACGTCAGGATCGTGAAATACGGCACGCTGATGCAGGCTGCGTTCGCCGAACCCGGCGGCGAGGCGCTGCGGCGCTGGATCGATAATTGCCCGAACCAGATGTATGCCGCGCTGTGCTTCCAGGGCGGTGCCGCGTTCCGAAAACATCTGCAGGATGACATCGGCGATCAGGGACAGGTGACGCAACTGATCGACCGGCGCAGCGACGAGGAACTGCTGGCGCTGATGTCCAATCTCGGCGGACACGACATGACCAGTATGATCGATGCGTTCGAAGCGATCGACCATGATCGGCCGGTCTGCTTCATCGCCTACACCATCAAGGGCGTCGGGCTGCCGATGCAGGGCCACAAGGACAACCATGCGGGCCTGATGACGGTCGCGCAGATGGAAAAATGGCGTGCGGCGCAGAACATCCGTCCCGGTCATGAATGGGAAAAGTTCGAAGGGTTGTCCCAGGACCCGGCTGATCTCGAAGCGTTCCTCACCGAAGCGCCGTTCAACGCCGAGGGCCGCCGGCGCCTGACCGCGCCCGTGATCGACGTGCCCGAGCGGCTCGCCTTCAAGCCGGCGGCGCAGATGTCGACCCAGCAGGGCTTTGGCCTCGTGCTCAACGAACTGGCGCGCGGCGACACCGAACTGGCTTCGCGCATCGTCACCACGTCGCCTGACGTGACGGTGTCGACCAATCTCGGCGCCTGGGTCAACCGACGCGGGCTGTTTGCGAAGGCGGAAAACCACGATCTGTTCCGGCAGGAGAAAATTCCCTCGACCTTCAACTGGGATTTTTCGCCGAAGGGACAGCACCTCGAGCTCGGCATCGCCGAGATGAACCTGTTCATCATGCTTTCGGCGCTGGGTCTGTCGCATCAGATCAACGGCGAGCGGCTGCTGCCGATCGGCACGCTGTACGATCCCTTCATCCAGCGCGGCCTCGATGCGATGAATTACGCCTGCTACCAGGACGCGCGCTTCATGGTGGCGGCGACGCCGTCGGGCATTACGCTGGCGCCGGAGGGCGGCGCGCACCAGTCGATCGCAACACCCCTGATCGGCATCGCACAGGACGGCCTGGCCTCATTCGAGCCGGCCTTTGTCGATGAACTCTCCGTGATCATGGGCTGGGGGTTTCAGCACATGCAGCGCGAACCGGGTGAGGGTGGATCGGTCTATCTGCGGCTGTCGACCCGGACGATCGACCAGCCGCAGCGGATCATGACGCCGGACCTGCAGCGCGAGATCACCGACGGCGCCTATTGGCTGCGCAAGCCGGGTGCGAATTGCGACGTCGTGATCGCCTACACCGGCGCGGTCGCGCCCGAGGCGATCGAGGCGGTCGGCTTCATCGGGGAGAGCCACCGGGATGTCGGACTATTGGCGGTGACGTCGGCGGACCGCCTGCATGCGGGCTGGACCGCCGCGCGAAAGCTGCGCCGCGACCGCCGCGGCGTGGCGCATCTCAGCCATATCGAGCAAATGCTGGCGCCGCTGCCGCGCGACTGCGGCATCGTCAGCGTGATCGACGGGCACCCGGCCGCACTCGGCTGGCTCGGCAGCGTGCGCGGCCACCGAGTGGAAGCGCTGGGCGTCGAGCAGTTCGGCCAGACCGGCACCATTGCCGACCTCTACCGCCACCACGGCATGGACGCCAATTCCATCATCGATGCGGCGGAAAGCCTCACCGTCGGGGCCCCGGTGCGGCACAGGAAGATGGCGGTGTAGTCGTCGCCCCGGCGAAGGCCGGGGCCCATACTCCGCGGCAGTCGTTGTGTTAAAGGGTGTCGGCCAAAGTGCCAAATGAGAGTTCACGGCGTATGGGCCCCGGCCTTCGCCGGGGCGACGGTTACCGTCTTGCCACCGCCACACCACTGACCTTATATCCGGTGCCCGCCGCAACGCGGCATCCCGCATATGGCGGGTTCAATTGCCGGGGTTTTCGTGCAAGGATGCCTGCCGAACGCCCCCGTTCCCTTAATCCTTCCGCCCTGTGAAATAACGAGGTTTCCGATGGTCAACCGTATGCAATTCTACATCGACGGCGCCTGGGTCGATCCCGCCGTCAAGAAGTCCACGCCCGTCGTCAATCCGGCGACCGAAGAGGCGATGTATGAGGTTGCGCTCGGCTCGAAGGCCGATCTCGACAAGGCCGTCGCGGCCGCCAAGCGCGCCTTCGTGACCTACTCGCAGACCAGCCGCGAGGAGCGTGTCGCGCTGCTGGAGAAGATCATCGAAATCTACAAGACCCGCATGAAGGATATCGGTGCTGCCGTATCCGACGAAATGGGCGCGCCGCTGCCGATGGCAGAGCGGCTGCAGGCCGGCGCCGGCCTCGGCCACATCGCTTCCACCCTGGAAGTGCTGAAGAACTATCATTTCGAGGAAAACATCGGCACCGCCACGGTGCTGCGTGAGCCCGTCGGCGTCATCGGCATGATCACACCGTGGAACTGGCCGCTGAACCAGATCGCCTGCAAGGTCGCGCCCGCGCTTGCCGCCGGCTGCACCATGATCCTGAAGCCGTCGGAATTCACGCCGACCTCGGCGCTGATCTTCGCCGAGATCCTCCATGAAGCCGGCGTGCCGAAGGGCGTATTCAACCTCGTCAACGGCCTCGGCCCGGAGGTTGGCGCCGCAATGAGCGAGCATCCGGATATCGACATGATCTCGTTCACCGGCTCGACCCGCGCCGGCGTCGATGTCGCCAAGCGCGCCGCGCCGACCGTGAAGCGTGTCAGCCAGGAGCTCGGCGGCAAGTCGCCGAACGTGATCCTCGAAGGCGCCGACCTCACCAAGGCCGTCACCGGCGGCGTCATGCACATGTTCAACAACTCCGGACAATCGTGCAACGCGCCGTCGCGGATGATCGTGCCGCTGTCGAAAATGAAGGAAGTCGCCGCTATCGCGAAGGCGGTCGCCGACAAGACCAAGGCCGGTGATCCCCGCGCCGACGGCACCACCATTGGCCCCGTGGTGTCCCGCATTCAGTGGGACAAGATCCAGGCGCTGATCAAGAAGGGCATCGACGAGGGCGCAACGCTCGTCGCCGGTGGTCCAGGTCTCCCCGAAGGCGTCAACAAGGGCTTCTACGTGCGCCCGACCATCTTCGCCGACGTCACCAACGACATGACCATCGCGCGCGAGGAAATCTTCGGGCCGGTGCTCACGATTCTCGGCGCCAAGGATGAAGCCGAAGCGGTCAAGATCGCCAACGACACGCCCTACGGTCTGGCCGGTTACGTCACCGGTGACACCGTCGAAAGCGCGCGCCGGGTCGGCAAGCAGATCCGCGCCGGCAACGTCAACCTGCAGGGCGTTCCGAACGAGCGGACCGCACCGTTCGGCGGCTACAAGCAGTCCGGCAACGGCCGCGAGTGGGGCAAGTACGGCCTGGAAGAATATCTCGAAGCGAAGGCGGTCGCCGGCTACAACGCCGCGTAAGCTGATGCGGCGCTGCTAACGCGGTCTATTCAAAACAATGCCGGCTGCCCCAAAGCAGCCGGCATTGTCGTTAGAGTGCATGGTCGAGGCTTGCATCAACGCGCGGCCGCAATGACGCGAAGAAAAAAACAAAAAAGGGAGATCGGATATGAGGAAACTGGCCATTGCGCTTGTCGCGCTGATTCCGTTGACTGGCGCAGCGCAGGCGCAGAGCCTCAAGGATCTGCTCGCGACGCTGCTCGTGAAATGGAACGAACCGACAGAGCCGTTCAAGATGATCGGCAACGTCTATTATGTCGGCACCAACGGCCTGTCATCCTATCTCATCGCCTCGCCGCAAGGTCACATCCTGGTCGATACGGTCATGCCGGAGGCGACCTCGCAGATCAAAGGCAACATCGAGAAGCTCGGCTTCAAGGTCACCGACATCAAATATCTGCTGAACACCCACGCCCATATCGATCACACAGGGGGTCTTGCCGAAATGAAGGCGGCGAGCGGCGCCCAGCTTGTCGCCGGTGAGGCCGACAAGCCGCTGCTCGAAGGCGGTTACTATCCGGGGGCGCGGGAGGAAACGGTGCTGAATTTCCCGCCGGTCAAGGTGGACCGCACCGTGCGCGAGGGCGACACGGTCACACTGGGCGATGTGAAGATCACCGCACGCGAAACGCCGGGCCATTCGCCGGGCTGCACCAGCTGGGAATTTTCGGTGAAGGACGGCGACGCGACGCGCTCGGTGCTGATCTTCTGCAGCGGCACCGTGGCGCTGAACCGCCTCGTGACCAACCCGACGTATCCCGGGATCGTCGCCGATTACCGCAAGACGTTCGCGCGGGCCAAGGACATAAAGGTGGATGTGCTGCTCGCGCCGCATCCGGAAATGTACAAGATGCAGGAGAAGCGCGCCAAACTCAGCGATGGCGCGCCCAATCCGTTCGTCAATCCCGGTGAATTCAACGCCTATGCCGCGACGCTGGAAAAGGCGTTCGAGGAGGGACTGGCCAAGCAGACCGCCGCTGCGCAGGAAAAGAAGGGTTGAATCCGGCGCGGCGAGGGGATGGCGTAGACTATCCCCCGAGCGCGCCTTGCGTGTTCACATACAGCGCGTAGATCGACTGGCTCGCGGCCATGAACAGCCGGTTGCGCTTCAAGCCGCCGAAACAGAGATTGGCGCAGCGTTCGGGCAGGGCGATACGACCGATCATCACGCCGTCGGGCGCGAACACGACAACGCCGTCGAGTTCGGGATCGCCCATGCCCCAGCCGCACCACAGATTGCCGTCGGTGTCGGAACGCATGCCGTCGGGCGTGCCGGGGCCGGCATCGACGAACACGCGCTTGTCGGAAAGCGTGTCGCCGCCGGGCGAGACGTCGTAGGCGAGGATCTTGCGGGTCGGCACGCCCCGGGATTCGATAACGTAGAGAATCTTCTCATCCGGCGAAAAGCAAAGTCCGTTCGGTCCCAGAATGCCTTCGGCGACGATGGTGGCCTTTCCGCTTCCGCCATCGATCCGGTAGACATTCATGTCGAGTTCGGGCTCGGCCTTGTAGCCCTCGTAATTGCCGAGCAGGCCGAAGATCGGATCGGTGAACCAGATCGAGCCGTCCGATTTCACCACGACGTCGTTCGGCGAATTCAGCCGCTTGCCGCCAAAGGAATCGATCAGCACCGTGATCGATCCGTCATATTCGGTTCTGACGACACGGCGGCCGCCATGCTCGCAGCTGATCAGGCGGCCCTGGCGGTCGCGGGTGTGGCCGTTGGCGAAATTCGACGGCTTGCGGTAGTGGCTGACCGCGCCGGTCTCCTCTTCCCATTTGATGATGCGGTTGTTGGGAATGTCACTGCACAACAGATAGCGCCCGTCGCCAAACCACACCGGTCCCTCGGCCCAGCGCATGCCGGTTGCCAGACGTTCCACCGCCGAAAGCTTGAGCCAGTATTTCTCAAACCTCGGATCGAGCGCGTGGATCGCCGGATCGGGATAATAGCTCGCCGGCTGCCAGCCGGCGCGGGGTGTTGCCTCGGACATTTGTTGTTCTCGTTGCTGTTGCGTTTCCTCGCAGAATGTTTTGCTATCATTGTCGGCCAGCGACCGCAAATCGCTCGTAAGAAAGAGGAAAGAAATGCCACGCATATTGATGACCGGCGCTGCCGGTGGAATCGGCACCAGCCTGCGCAAACTGTTGCCGCCGATTTATCCGGATCTGCTGCTGAGCGACCTGACAACGCCCGCGGATCTCGGTGCCAATGAGAAATTCAAGGCGGCCGATCTTGCCGATCCCACACAGGTCGAGGCGATCTGCGAGGGCGTCGACGGCATCCTGCATTTCGGCGGCTATTCGGTCGAAGGCCCGTGGGAACAGATCCTGCAATCCAACATTATCGGCTGCTACAATCTGTTCGAGGCGGCGCGCAAGAAGGGCGTCAAGCGCGTGGTGTTCGCTTCATCCAATCACGCGGTCGGCTTCTACCCCCGCCACCACCGGATCGGCACCGACGTCACCGCGCGTCCCGACAGCCGTTACGGCGTCAGCAAGGTTTTTGGAGAAGCGGTTGGCTCGCTCTATGCCGACAAGCATGGGCTTGGGGTGACCTGCCTGCGCATCGGCAATTTCGGCGAAAAGCCGCTGGATCACCGCCGGCTCGCGATCTGGCTGAAGCCGGAGGATCTGGTGCAGCTTTGCCGGATCGGGCTCGATCACCCCGACATTCATTTCGAGATCTTCTACGGCGCGTCCTACAACGAGCGCGCGTGGTGGGATAATCATCGCGCCTACGAGCTCGGCTATCGCCCGACCGGCCGCGGCGAAGACCATCGCGAGCATGCGATGACCGAGCAGGCCAAGCTTAAGCCCGATCTGGTCAGCGATTTCTACCAGGGCGGCACGTTCTGCGGCATGGAGTTCGATGGCGACAAAAGCAGGATCGTGGATTGGAAATAGCCTCGATGGTCATTCCGGGATGGTCCGAAGGACCAGACCCGGAATCTCGAGATTCCGGGGTCGCGCTTCGCGCGCCCCGGAATGACGGCCGTTAGTTTTCGCCCTCATCCCCCGCGATGCGGTCGAGATAATCCGACTTGCTGAACTGCATGTGATCGACGCAGAGCTGCGCCAGCGCCCAGTTGTCGCGGCCTTTCAGCAGTTCGATCATGAATTCGTGCTGGCGCCGTGACAGCGCCAGCCCCTCTCTGTCGGCCAGATTCTTGGCACGCATCGGCAGCGTCAGGTTCATGTAGTCCTGCAGCGAGCGCACCAGATAGGGATTGCCGCAGGCGGAAAACAGCGCGACGTGAAAGGCGTCGTTGGCTTCGTGAATGCCGCGCAGGTCCTGGGCGTCGGCCCTGGCGCAATATTGCCGCTGCAACTCGCTCAGCTGCTCGATCAGGCTTGCGGGTGCGGGCAGCGTGATCATCAATGCTGCCTGCCGCGTCAGCATTTCCCGGACCTCGTAGATCTGCCGCACTTCCTCGGCCGAATAGAACCGCACGGTCGCGCCGATATTCTTCTCGCGCAGCACGATGCCCTGGCGCTCGAGCTGAAACAGGCCCTGGCGCACGAAATGCCGGCTGGCGCGGTAGCGCGTCATCAGCGTGTCTTCGACCAGCCGCGAACCCGGCGCGAAGCGGCCGAAGATGATGTCCTCTTCCAGCCGACGGATCACTTCCGCCTGCTCTTCCTCTCGCGTCAGCGCGGAAATTTCGGTCAATGCTTCCTGTGGCTTCATTGCAAAGCCTCCCAGCCTGACAGCCGATAGCAATCCTCGACCAGCCGCAACGTCTCGAGATTATCCTGCGGCGCGGTCTCGAACGGCGTGTTGTCACGTAATGATTGTACGAAGTGCGCAATCGTCCGGTTGTAAGACCCCTGATATTCGGTGGCGAGATCGTAGACCCTTTCTTGGGGCGAAGCACCCGAGCAGATGAGCTGCGGCCCGTCGAGCTTGATGGCGCCCTTGTCGCCGAGAATTTCCAGCCGGTCGATCTGGGTGGCCGGATGCCCGTGCGCGGCAAAGCTCGCAAACACCGTGACGCCGGCGCCGTTGCCAGCCTGGAGCTGGATCACCGCGCCGTCTTCGCCGACGAGTTGCTCGCTCGAGCGCGAAAGCGCAGCCGCCGTCACGCGCAGCGGCCCGAGCAGCATCCGCAACGTGTCGAGGTGATGGATCAGGACTTCCGCGACCAGCATGCGCTTTTCGCGGCGCATGAAGGGTTGCCGCTCAAGCGCCGGGCACAGCCCGTCCGGTCCCGGCAGTACGCCCGACGTCAGCAGCGTGAGCTGCGCCTGCTTGACGTTGCCGATGCGGCCCTCGCGCAGCCAGGCCGCGGCGTCGCGATAATATCCGCGAAAGCGCCAGTTCTCGTGCACCATCAGCCGCGTCAGGTCGCGGACCTCGGCAGCGAGGTCGGTCGCTTGCTGCAGGTTCGGCGCCAGCGGCTTCTGGCACAGCACCGGCAGGTGCTTGGCTGCCGCGAGCCGGACCAGCGGCGCGTGCATCTCGCGTGGCGCCGCGATGTCGATGGCGTCAACATCGGTCTCCGCCAGCATCGCTTCGGCGCTGGCGTAGATCTTGGGTATCTCGAATTCGGTTGCACGGCGTGCGGCGTTGTCGGCCGAGGGGTCGGCGACCGCCACAACGCGCGCCTGATCTGCTATACCGGCCCAAGCGATCAGATGGTGGCGGCTCACCATGCCGGCGCCGATAAGGCCAATGCGGAACGGCTTGTTCATGGATGCTCGCTTCCGATCATCGCTGGAAGTCAGCACGCATGGATATTATTGTCAATAATAGCGCATGATTGGTGGCGAATAGCGCAGCTTTCGGCGCCGAATATCAAATATTGACAATAATAACGCGGACTCCTTTAGTGCGAGCCTGCAGCGATAGGGAAGAACAAGATGGCTGATGATGGACTTCGCAAGGGACTGGCAAGTTATGGCGATGCTGGCTTCTCGCTGTTCCTGCGCAAGGCCTTCATCAAGGCGATGGGGTATTCCGACGATGCGCTCAACCGCCCGATCGTCGGCATCACCAACACCTACAGCGACTACAATCCCTGCCACGGCAACGTGCCGCAGATCATCGAGGCGGTGAAGCGCGGCGTGATGCTGACCGGCGCGATGCCGATGGTGTTCCCGACCATCTCGATCGCCGAAAGTTTTTCGCATCCGACCTCGATGTATCTCCGCAACCTGATGGCGATGGATACCGAGGAGATGATCCGCGCCCAGCCGATGGACGCCATTGTCGTGATCGGCGGTTGCGACAAGACCCTGCCGGCGCAAATCATGGCCGCGGTCAGTGCGGATCTGCCGACCGTCGTCATTCCCGTGGGACCCATGGTGGTCGGGCATCACAAGGGCGAAGTGCTGGGCGCCTGCACGGATTGCCGGCGGCTGTGGGGAAAATACCGCGCCGGTGAAATCGACGATGTCGAGATCGAAGCCGTCAACGGCCGCCTCGCGCCATCGGTTGGCACCTGCATGGTGATGGGCACGGCGTCCACAATGGCGTGCATCACCGAAGCGCTGGGCCTGTCGCTGCCGATGAGCGCGACGATTCCGGCGCCGCACGCCGAACGCTTCCGTTCCGCGGAAGCGAGCGGCAAGGTCGCCGCCGCGTTGGCCAAGGCAAAGGGGCCGCGTCCGAGCGAGTTTCTGACCGCGTCGTCGTTCCGGAATGCGCAAGTGGTGCTGCAGGCGATCGGTGGCTCGACCAATGGCCTCATCCATCTGACCGCGATCGCCAACCGCACCAAGCATCGGATCGATCTCGAAGGCTTCGACAAGCTCGGCCGCGAAGTGCCTGTCCTGATCGACCTGAAGCCGTCGGGTGAGCATTACATGGAGCACTTCCATCATGCCGGCGGCCTGCCGAAGCTGATGGCGCAGCTCGGCGACCTCATCGATCTCGATGCCAAAACCATTACCGGCGCGACGCTGCGCGATGTCGTGGCCAACGCCGAGGAAGTGCCGGGGCAGGACGCGATCCGTCCCCGCAGCCATCCGATCAAGCCGGAAGGCGCGATGGCGGTGTTGCACGGCAACCTTGCGCCGCGCGGCGCCGTAATCAAGCATTCGGCGGCGAGCCCCAAGCTCTTGCAACATACCGGCCGTGCGGTCGTGTTCGAGTCCGTTGAAGACATGACGCTGCGGGTCGACGATCCCGCGCTCGACGTCAACGCCGACGACGTGCTGGTGCTGCGCAATGCCGGACCGAAGGGCGCACCGGGCATGCCGGAAGCGGGCTATCTGCCGATTCCAAAGAAGCTCGGCCGTGCGGGCGTCAAGGACATGGTCCGGATTTCCGACGCGCGCATGAGCGGGACGGCGTTCGGCACCATCGTGCTGCACATCACGCCGGAATCCGCCGTCGGCGGTCCGCTGGCGCTGGTGAGGAACGGCGACATGATCCGGCTCGACGTCGCCAAACGAAGCATCGATCTCTTGGTCGACGATGCCGAGCTCGAAAAACGCCGCGCCGCGCTGGCGCCGCCGACGACGCCCGATTGGGCCAGGCGCGGCTACGCGCATCTGTTCAACGAGACCATCCTGCAGGCCGACGAAGGCTGCGATTTCGATTTCATGCGCGGCGAGGGCAAGGGCTAGGATTCGTTCGGCGCCTCTACTTCCCCTTGCTGGTGAACTTCTTCACCGCAACACGGAAATCGTCGGTGTGCATCGCGTCGATGATCTTCTCTTCCTCGGCATCGAGCTGCTGCCTGACCGGCGTCACCGCGGCCTGGTAGACCAGTGATTTGGTGCCGCTGATCGCCGCCGGCGGGTTCTGCGCCAATCGCTCGGCGAATTTTTGCGTCGCCGCCTTCAGCTCGGCCGCGGGAACCACCCGGGCGACCAAGCCCCAATCGTAGGCCTGCTGCGCCGAAAAACTGTCTTCGGCGAGGAATAGCTGCAGCGCGCGGCGGGTGCCGACGGTGCCGACCATGCCGACGGTGCTCCCGCCGTCCGGCGACACGCCGATCTTGGCGTAAGCCGGCGTGAAGCGGGCGTCTTCAGCGGCGATGCAAAGATCAGTCACGAAGGCGAGGCCCATGCCCGCCCCGGCCGCCGAGCCGTGAACGCTCGACAGCACGATCTTCGGCATCCGCCGGATGGTTTCGATGAAGGCGTGATAGTGCTTCAAGAGTTCGCCGACCACCGGCGCAATGGTGTCGGCGGCTGCCGCAGCACCGATGGTCTGCAGATCGCCGCCGGCACTGAAGGCGCGGCCTTCGCCCTGGATCACCAACACCCTGATGGCGTTATTGGCCTCGACCTCGGCGCCGAGCTGCTCCAATTTTTGGGCGATCGACAGGTTGATGGAGTTGAACGCCGCGGGGCGGTTGAGGGTGATGGTCGCGATCGGACCTTCGATCGTGAGCCGTGCCGGCTCGTCGGAAGAGGGAGTGGTATGATCTTGCGTCGACATCGAAATTACCTCCGATCGGACGGTTGCCTTGCATTTAAATAACAGAAGGCCGGGGGTGACAATCCCGGGCCGGATTGGTGGGCGTGGGCCTGAGGCTGTTCCAGCTGAGGGACGCCCTTGCGCGATCCGAAAGCTTTGGGCTTAATGGGGGTGCCCACCGTTCGGGACGCGGACACGAGCGCCGCTCTCACGAGGCGAAAGCCAACATCAGCAGTGAGAGGAGACGACATGGGTAATTCCTGTGCGCCTGCAATTGGGTTGTCCCGATGACGCAAGGACCGGTTTTGCAAGGACCTGTCGTGCAAGGGCCTGTGGTCATCGTTGGCGCCGGCCATGCCGGCTTTCAGGTTGCGGCCTCGCTGCGCCAGCACGGCTTTGCCGAGCGTATCGCGCTTCTGAACGATGAAGGCCATCTGCCATACCAGCGGCCGCCTTTGTCCAAGGCCTATCTGAAGGGAACCAGCGGGCCTGACAGCCTGATGTTCCGGCCGGGAAAATTCTTCTCCGACCAGAAGATCGACCTGATTTCCGACCGTGCGGTGTCGATCGACCGCAGGGCGCATAAACTGTTGCTCGGCTCCGGTTCCTTCCTCGACTACGGCCATCTGGTGCTGGCGACCGGCGCGCGCAATCGCCTGCTCGACATCCCCAACGCCAATCTGGAGGGCGTGCGCTATTTGCGCACCCTCGACGAAAGCGAGGCGTTGCGGCACCGGATCGGATCCGGCCAGCGCGTCGTCGTGATCGGCGCCGGCTTCATCGGACTGGAATTCGCCGCGACCGCCCGGGGCAAGGGCCTGGAAGTCGACGTGGTCGAACTCGGCACCCGCGTGATGGCGCGCGCGGTGACCGCGGAAATCTCCGAATTCTTCCAGTCGAGCCACACCGCGGCCGGCATTCGCATTCATCTCGGCGTGCAGGTCACGAGCATCGAGAGCCACGGCAGCAACGTCACCGGCGTCAGCCTCAGCGATGGCCGGCATATGCCTGCCGATCTCGTGGTGGTCGGGGTCGGTGTCCTGCCCAATGTCGAATTGGCGGCCGCAGCCGGCCTGCCGGTGGCCGCCGGCATCGTCGTCGACGAACATTTGCTGACGGCCGATCCTGACATCTCGGCGGTCGGCGATTGCGCGCTCTATGCCAGCCCGCGCTTTGGCGGGTCGCTGAGACTCGAATCCGTGCAGAACGCCACCGACCACGCGCGCTGTGTCGCGGCGCGGCTGACCGGCGATGCCAAAGTCTATGACGGGCTGCCGTGGTTCTGGAGCGATCAGGGTCCCCACAAGCTTCAGATCGCGGGCCTGACGACGGGCTATGACCAGGTGGTGGTGCGCGGCGATCGCGGGCAGGGGGCGTTCTCCGCCTTCTGCTACAAGTCCGGGCAACTCGTCGGGATCGAATCCGTCAACCGCGCCGGGGATCACATGTTCGGACGGCGCCTGCTGGCGGCCAACGGCTCGATCGGGCCGGAGCAGGCAGCTGATAGCAGCTTCGATCTGAAGAGCGCGCTGACTTAAGTCGGAGTGACTTTGCCACCGGTCCACTTGCATCGGCGGACCATTTCGGCAACGCTGCTGCAGGCCCGCCAGAGGCTTCGGTGAGTCAATCGGGGAGGGTAGCATGTCCGCCTGGACACGCTGTCTGATGCTATGCAGTGCCATCATCCTAGCCATGGTCATGGCCAGCCCGACCTCGGCCCAGACCAAGCTGCGATGGGCGCATGTCTACGAGATCACCGAGCCTTATCACACCGAAGCGCTGTGGGCGGCGAGCGAGATCAGGAAACGCAGCGGCGGCAAATTCGATATCGAGGTGTTTCCGGCTTCCCGGCTCGGCAACGAGAACCAGCTCAATGAGGGACTTGGGCTCGGCACTGTCGATATCGTCTATGTCGGCACCAACTTCGTCGCGGCAACCTACAAACCGCTCGGCATCACCGGCGCGCCGTTCATGCTGCGTGATTTCGACCACTGGAAGGCCTATCGCGCCAGCAAGCTGTTTGCCGACCTTGCGAAGGACTATGAAGACAAGACCCGGCACAAGATCGTCGCGCTGACCTATTACGGGCAGCGTCATGTCACCGCCAACAAGCCGATCAGCAAGCCCGAGGACATGAAGGGCATGAAGCTGCGCGTGCCGCCGGCGCCGCTGGTCCTGATGTTCACCAGATCCGTCGGCGCCAACGCAACGCCGATCGCATTCTCCGACGTTTACAATGCGCTCCGGCAAGGGCTGGTCGACGGTCAGGAGAATCCGCTGCCCACGATCATGGCCAAGAAATTCTACGAGGTGCAGAGCCACATCGTGCTGACGGGCCACATCACGGAATCGATGGTGACAGTTATCGGCAGTCACGTCTGGAACAAGCTGACGCCGGACGACCGCAAGCTGTTTGCCGATACGATGCAGGAAGCCGCCGCGAAAGCGACGGAGGCGATCGAGGCTTCCGAACGGGTTCTGGCGACACAGCTCAAGAAGCTCGGCATGACCGTGGTCGAGCCGGATCGCGCGGCATTCCGGAACGCAGCGGTTCCGCTGCACAATGATGCCGCGGCCGGCGCCGGATGGACGCGGGCGCAATACGACGAATTGCAGTCGCTGAAGTAAGGGCTGCGTTTCGATGGCCCCGACGCGAACGTAACGGAGATGGCTCAGATGATCGCCGCCACTTCCGCGGCCGTCGGCATCGAGGGCGCTGCGCCCATCCGTTGCACACAGATCGATGCCGCGGCATTGGCATAAGCGAGGGCGTCGCGGATGGCTTTTCCATCCGCCAACTGCGCTGCGAGCGCGCCGACAAGGCAATCGCCGGCGCCGGTGGTGTCCACCGCCTTCACCTTGCGGCCGGGGATGACCGACGGCTGACCATCGATCATCGCAAGCACGCCGCGGCTGCCTAGTGTCACGCAGACGATCTGATCACGGTTTGACGGCAGCAACCGGACCGCTTCGATGAAGCTGTTGTCATCGTCGGTATCGCGAAGCTCGGTGCCGGCGAGCAGACCGAGCTCGGTCTCGTTGAGAACGAGGATGTCGACGAGATCGAGCAGTTCGCGTCCGAAGCGGGTCGCGGGCGCGGGGTTGAGGATCGTGGTCGCACCGGCAGCGCGGGCGCGATTGAAGAACGCCATGATCGTGGGCAGCGGGATTTCGAACTGGCTGACCGCAATGTCGCCTTTGGCGAGGATCGGCGTGCCGACATCCTCGGCACTCACTAGCGCATTGGCGCCGGGCACGACGACGATGGTGTTGTCGGCATTGGCAATCGTGATGAGCGCCGTTCCGGTATGGGCCCCGGCGGTGTCCTTGACGAAGGCGAGATCGACGCCTTGTGCGGCGAGAAATGTTCGCAATTGCTGCCCGAAGGCATCCGTTCCCAGCCGGCCGATCAGCGTGGTTGATACCCCGAGCTTGGCGGCCGCCACAGCCTGGTTGGCGCCCTTGCCGCCGGGGAAATACAATACTGCTTTGCCGGCGACGGTCTCGCCGACAAGCGGATGCCGGTCGGCGGTCGCCACCACATCCATGTTGATGCTGCCGCCGACGAAGACGCGTCCCATTTTCATCCCCACACCACGCGGTCAGGCCCCGACCGCGAACTCCTGCTTGACGGCGTCGATATCGGGGAGTGTCGGCAATCCGGCCTCGTTGCCGAGTCGCTGGATCTTGAAGGTCGAGGCGGCGCGCGCAAATTCGAAATGATCATGCCAGCCTTTGGCGGGGTTGCTCAGATAGGAATAGACGTAGGCGCCGTGGAAGACGTCGCCGGCGCCGTTGGTGTCGATCACACGCTCACGCGGGATCGGCAGCGCGGGCAGGCTGCGGACCGATCCCGTCTCGTCGTACCACAGCAAGCCCTTTTCGCCGAGCGTGACGCCGCCGACCCGGCAGCCGCGGCTCTTGAGATAATCCAGCATCGCTTCCGGGGTCTTGTCCATTTGCTCGCAGAGACGCTCGGCGACGATGGCGACGTCGATGAATTCCAGCAGCTCATGGGTATTGGTGCGCAGGCCGCCGCCGTCGAGCGAGGTCAGGATGCCGGCCTCGCGGCACAATTTGGCGTAGTGGATGGCAGCGTCGGGCTGATGGCCGTCGATGTGCAGCGCGCGGCATCCCCTGAGATTGAGGATCGGAAACGGATGGATATGCTCGTCGTCGCGGCAACGCACGATGGCGCGCTTGCCGTCCTTGGGCATGATAAAGGACAGCGAGGAGGCGTTGACCTTGCGCGGATGGATCGAGATCCCGTACTTCGCGCTCATGTCCTGAAACATGCGGCCGAGCCAGTCGTTGGCGACGGTCGCGATCAGGTCCGGCACGATTCCGAGCTTGGCGCAGCAGAACGCCGCCGTGACGGCGTTGCCGCCAAACGACACGGCGTAGGCCGAAGCTACGTGTTTCTCGTCGCCGGTCGGCATGTGGTCGGTGATGAAGGTAACGTCGATATAGGTCTGTCCGATGAAGAGGGCCTGCATTCGTTTTCCGTCATTGTACTTCAGAGTGTTGGGCTGAAGGGTGGTCCGGTCCGGCGCGCTACATTAACACCGCTTGTCGGACGCATTCGCTGAAATTATTCGCAACCGTGCCGTCTTTGCGGCTTGAGAAGGGCATGTCAGGGGACTAGGACCGTCCTTGAGGGATCGTCAGTATGCCGGCCATAACGGCTGACGGCTGCCCGGGGTTCCGGACGGTGCGACAAAAGGGGAGGGCTTTTCCCGTGATTACAGGCCTTGATCATGTGGTCGTCCTCACCGGCGATATATCGGCGGCCGAAGCGGCCTATCAGTCGCTGTTTGGACGGAGCCCGGCCTGGCGCAACAGCGGCGACGGCGCCGAGCGCGTGTTGTTCACGCTCGATAACGTGACGCTGGAATTGATGGCGCCTGATGGCGACGGTGAGGCTGCGTCGCGAATTCGCGCCGTGCTGGCGGCGCAGGGGGAGGGGCTGGCGAGCCTTTGTTTCCGCACCAACGACATCGCGAAACTGCACCGCAGGCTCGACCGGCTGACCCTGAAGCCGGAGCCGGTCGCCGAGGTCGAAAGCCGCGACGCGGTCACGGAGGCAACCTTGTCGTGGAAGCGCACCCGCGCCGCGTCCGATGCGACGCGTGGCATCCGCATGTTCTTTCTTGAGCTCGCAAAGGAGCGTCCGCTGTCGGTGCGAACCGGGCCGGCATCGATCACCGCGATGGACCATGTCGTGGTCTCGACGCCGGATCCCGAGCGGGCCGCCGCGCTGTATGGCGCGCGGCTCGGGCTCGACATGGCGCTCGACCGTTCGCATCCGGATTGGGGCCGGCTGATGTTCTTCCGCTGCGGCGATCTCATCGTCGAGATCACGCACCGGCCGGGCAAGCCGGCAGCTGGCACGCAGGAGCAACACGACCGTCTGCGCGGGTTGTGCTGGCGCGTCGCCGACATCGACGCCACCCATGCGCGGCTGACGGCTGCCGGTGTCGACGTCTCCGAAGTCCGCACCGGCCGCAAGCCGGGGACGCGGGTAATGACCGTGCGCAACGGCACCTGCGGCGTGCCGACGCTGCTGGTACAGCCGGCGGCGGCCAAGGCATGATCTACCCTCTCCCCTTGTGGGAGAGGGTGGCGCCGAACGAAGTTCGGCGACGGGTGAGGGGTTCTCTCCACAAGCACAGAATCTCGTTTGTGGAGAGAACCCCTCATCCGGCGCTTCGCGCCACCTTCTCCCACAAGGGGAGAAGGGAAGGTGGGCATCCGCCACGTTCTCAAACCTAGTCATGCATGCTACAGCTTATCCATGTGTTCATCGAGCGATTGAATTGGCCAAGGCAAAACGTGTTCTGAAATGGCAGCGCGACCCCGAGGGCATGCGGATCCGCATTCTCGAGGCCGCCAAGCAGGAATTTGCCGCCCACGGTCTTGCCGGTGCGCGCGTCGACCGGATCGCGGCCAATGCCGGCGCCAACAAGCGCATGCTGTATTATCACATCGGCAACAAGGAGGACCTCTACCTCGAGGTGCTCGAAGGCGCCTATGAGCAGATCCGCGCCGAGGAGCGCGGCCTCGATCTCGAACATCTCGACCCGCCGGAAGCCATCGAGCGGCTGATCGATTTCACCTGGAACTACTTCATCCGCAATCCGGAGTTTTTGGCACTCCTCAACACCGAGAACCTTGCCAAAGCGCGCCACCTCAAGCGCTCGACCAAGGTCAAATCGATGCACTCGCCGTTCGTCGAGATGATCCGCACCGTGGTCAATCGCGGCGTCGAAAGCGGCGACTTCCGCGTCGCAGTCGACCCGGTCCAGCTCTATATCTCGATCGCCGGTCTCTGCTTTTTCTATCTGTCGAACAGCGCGACGCTCAGCGTGATCTTCGGCCGCGACCTCCTGAAGAAGGAGGCGCGCGACGAGCGCCTCGCGCACATGGTGTCATTGGTGCTGGCGGCCCTGACGGGGAAATCGACTGCCGATTTCGGCAAGGTCAAGCCGGCGGGGGTGCGGACGGCGGCTCATCAGCCGGTGTGAGCTTTTTGTCGTCCCGGCGAACGCCTGGCGAACGCCGGGACCCATACTCCGCGGCTGTTATTGTAACGGAAGGTATCTAACGTCAGCGCTCTCACCGATGGGCCGCGGCGTATGGGTCCCCCGATGCGCAATTGCGCATCTGAGTTCAAGCCCGGGACGACGGCTGTGTTTGTTGTTGGCACTATCATCCAAAACGCACTTTCGCGTTCTCGCGACGCCTTGCGCCCGAGCTTTGCCAGAAACTTCCCGCCCTTTCATAGAGAGGGCGCAGGGAAGACCGGGTGCGCGCTGCACCCGCGGTCCCGTGTGCGGTTAGCACAAGAAATGCGGCACACGAGCATACAGGGCAGCGGAGAACACCCGGCCTTCCCTGCGCAATGGCTTTACGGCTTATGCCGTGATCTCC
>NZ_JAFCME010000053.1 GCF_018130065.1 Bradyrhizobium sp. AUGA SZCCT0158
CCTGACGACAGCGAATATTGGTAGAGCTGCGGCGCTCCGAGGTTCCAGCGAACCTCTTTGAGTTTCTTTAAACCGAATTTATCGGCGCCAAAGGCACCGTTACGTAGACCCGTCTCTTGCACGAAGAACCTCCTCGAACCCGCGTATCTCGATCGCGCGAATGCCGCTAAACGCGCTTCTGTCGCGGTGACCACTGAATATAGCCTTCCGGCTCCGGTCCGGCGACCTAATACTTGGCAACGCCGTGCTTGCCAAGCCGATCCAACGCGTTTTGGTTTATTCCAGACAAGGCCTTGATCCAGATCAAGCACTTGCTGCGGCGCGGGGGCGAACACGCACGCTCAACGCGCGACCATCAGCCGCGCGATAGCGCTACCATTCAGTTATTGCGTCGCACAATCTGATTTTAGCGGGTCGCACCCTCGCCGATCAGCGCAAACGGCGCCCAGAATGCCGGATAGGCATTTCGGGGCGAGGAAGCATCGCTGAGATAGGCCAGCATCGACTGGCGCAGCGCCTCGGCCCGGCCGAGCTTCGGGTCGGCCTTGAGCCGGTCGAACGTCGATGTCGTCAGCCGCGTGGCGGCCGCGGAATCCACCGCCCAGTGCGAGACCAGCAATGCACGCGCGCCGGCATAGAAGAACGATCGCGCCAATCCCGAAAGCGCTTCGGCGCCAGGCTTGTCGCCGGCGATCGTGTTGCAGGCTGACAGCACCACCCAATCGGCGTTGAGTTTCAGCTGCGCCACTTCGCTCGACGTGAGCAGGCCGTCGTCGAGTTCGGACGGCTGCTTCGGAATGCTCAGCACCAGCGAGGGCTCAGCGATCCCCTTCACGTCACCGGCGACGAGGCCGTGGGTGGCGAAATAGACGATGCTGTAATCGGCGAGCCGGGCACGCTTGACCGTGGTTTCGCTGGCATTCTCGCCGAGATGAATATCGCTTTCGGAAACGCCGAGATCCTTTGCGACCGCATTGAGTTCGTCGGCGGTGTCAGGCAATTGCGACAGCACGCGAGAGAGCCGCGCGCGATCGACGCCGGCGCCTTGCCAGAAGTCGGTATAGGCGACGTTGGTGACGCCGCGCGCCGCGGACTTGATCGCCGCCGGCTTGGCTGCGCCGCGCTTGTCGCCGCTGCTATCCTGCAACGGATTGAACAGCGGATCGCCGAAACCGGTCATCGGTTTGGTGGTTTGATCCCTGCGGGCAATCGCCCGCAGCGTCTTCAGGCTTGTGACCGACGGCAACACCGACACCGCGTGACGCTTGAGCAGCCAGGCGGCATCGCGGTAACCGTCGAGTTTTTCCGGGATCGCGGCCGGCGGCTTCTCCGTCACCAGCAAATGAAACGGCAGCGCCGTCAACGCGCCTGTCGGAACAATCAAAAGGCTGCGCTTGCCCTTTAGCCGCGTCTCGACGCGTCCCAGCAGGTGGTTGTACATCCAGTGGGAGAATTCGAGATTGAACAGCGTGGATTTGCCGGACGCATCGCCGGCATTGGCGATATCCAGTCCACGGCGGAAATCCGCGACCAATTTGTACATCTCTTCCGAGCCACGCCCGATCGGGGACCAGTCAAAACCCTCGCGCGTGATCGCAATGGCGTAGCTGTCCTTCACCGTGGCCGTGAGCAGCACCATCGCCTCGTCGCCTGACAGCAACGACTGGATCTCCTTCACCGTCATCGGCAGCGGATTAGACAGCGCGGCGTAATCTGGAAACTCAGCAGACAAGGTCTTTTGCAACGACGGGCGCTCGCTCGAAATGGCGGCGAGCCGGGCCTTGCTCCGCTGCTCGGCCGCAAGGTCACGCTTCGATCGCTCTTTGGAGACCGCCGCCACCAGAGCCTTGTCCAGGGCTTCGGCCTCCGTTGCGAGATCCTGATCGCGGCGAACCAGTTCGGCGAGCCGGTCGTTACCCGCGGCGAGCCGCACGGCCAATTTGTTGACAGCCGACGCCGCCGACGACTGCGTGCCGCGCTGGATCGCCATCGACAGCTTGGTCGGTCGGTATCAGTTTGTTGCGCTCGGCATCCGCCAGCACCGAGAGGACGGCATAGAGTTCGCCGCGCCCGCTTGCGACCAGCCGCAATGCCAGCGGCAACGCCTTTTCCGGATAACCTGTATTCGCCTGGAAGAGCGGCCAGATTGTTCATGGATCTGGCGGTATCCGGATGATCCGGACCGACGGCGCGTTCACGGATTGCCAGCGCCCGCTCGAAAAGCCGCTCGGCCTCGCGGACGCGGTCCGTCGGCCCATCGTAGAGCTCCGCCAGATTGTTCAGCGAGCGCGCCACGTCGGGATGATCGGGGCCGAGCACCTTCTCGCGGATCGCCAGCGAGCGCTTGATCAGCGGCTCCGCCTTGGCGAAGTGGCCCTCGACCTTCTCGACCTGGCCGAGATTGTTCAGAAGCGTCGCGACCGCGGGATGTTCAGGACCCGCCGCTTTCTCAGATCGCCAGCGCGCGCCTGAACAACGGCCGGGAGTCGTCATGGCGGCCCTGCTTCTCGTAATGGGTGCCCAGATTGTTCAGGGACTGCGCGACGTCGGGATGCCCGGATCCCAGCGACCGCTCACGGATCGCCAGCGCCCGCTTGAACAGCGGCTCAGCTTCGGCGTAGCGCTCCTGGCGCTGATAGAGCGCCGCGAGATTGTTTAGCGCGGCAGCGATCTCCGGCGATCCGGCGCCAGTTGTCTTCTCCAGGATCGCGATCGCTCGCCTCGACAGCGGTTCGGCGTCAGCGTCCCTGCCCTGACTGCCATAAAGCTGCGCCAGATTATTCAGCGCGGCTCCGACGTCGCGATGCGCGGGGCCGTATTTCTTCTCCAGGGATTCGACCTGCCCCTGCGCCAGCGCGACAGCTTCGGCATATTTTCCGGCGCGGCTGAGGTCGTTGATTTTGGCGCTGAGCGCCGCGGTCTCGCTTTTTTGCGCCGAGGACGGCGCGCTGAGACACGTGCTTGCGAAAAGCGTGAGCCCTGCAAGCAGGATCACTCGAGTGCGGGAATTCATGATGCGGGCTTAACCTTTGGCCAATTCGCGCGGGAGTGTGGATTAGGTCGCGCGAGCGGCTGCCGCCGTTCAAATTCCGGCACTCAAGGACTGGCGGGCTCTTTGGCCCGGGCCTCGCCCGCCAGCCGGACCAGCATCTTGCGTAAGGCAGTCCCGTTGGTGACCCGTTCCGGGAAATCCAGCCGCAGCGTGACGCTGCCTGCCTGCATATCCATGCCATCGGGGTCGCAGCCGGTGCAGGCCCAGTCGGCGCTACCTGCCCCGAGCAGGCGCGTCGCGTAGAGGTTCATCGCCTCGCGGTGGTCCTCGTTCATGTGTTCCACGGCGCCCTGTTCGGCTTCCAACAGCCCCTCGGCATCGCTGATATCGGTCAGGAACTGCTCGGGGGTCAGGTCGATGATCCGGCCAAAGCCGGCGACCAGATGGGCGCCCGTTGGCACGATCCGGAAGAACGAAAAATCCTTAAAATCTACAAAGACTTGCGCGGATGGATGGGCGTTGAGGTAGCGCCGGCGCAAGGTTTCGGCCGCCTCGCCCGCGGCCTCCTCGGCCCGGCCTGCCAGCATGATCCTGGCGCCCTCCAGGGGGTCGCCGGCGGCGCGCTCGTCCAGCATCAGCGAGACCCTGTTATCGGCCAGAATATTCTTCGTATGCAGCGCCAGCCGGGAGATCAGCAGGATGGGCGACGCATCAAAATGACAGGCGATGTTGACCAGCGAGCAATAGGGGTCGCCGCTGCCGGCCATCAGGGTTCCCAACGCGCCCTGCCGGCTGCGCCGCAGCAGCGAGCGGGCCAGTTTGGAAGGATTAAAATCAGCGGTCGGTTGCATGGGTTTTCCAGCCATTTTACTGCAAAAAGGGCCTTTTCTCAGGCCTTGAGGGTGCTATATGGGGGCTACGCATCGTTCGCGGAACGTTTTGCGGAACTCGGTCACACTTCAGCCCAGCTTGCATTGCTCGTAGACCGAATACGAAGCTCATTTATACGGCGCATGGCTGAGTTGCCCGCCGTTTAAGCCACTTCTCTTTCGAAAGCAGGCTCATGCCCACAATCGCCTTGGTCGATGACGACCGCAACATTCTCACTTCCGTCTCGATCGCGCTCGAAGCCGAAGGCTATCGCATCATGACCTATACGGATGGTGCGTCGGCGCTCGATGGTTTCCGCACCTCGCCGCCGGACCTTGCGATCCTCGACATCAAGATGCCGCGCATGGACGGTATGGAGACGCTGCGGCGGCTGCGGCAGAAGTCCGATCTGCCGGTCATCTTCCTCACCTCCAAGGATGAAGAGATCGACGAATTATTCGGCCTCAAGATGGGCGCCGACGATTTCATCCGCAAGCCGTTCTCCCAGCGCCTGCTGGTCGAGCGCGTCAAGGCCGTGCTGCGCAGGGGACAGCCCAAGGATCCGACCGCCGCACCGAAGGAGCCGGATGCGCGTGCGCTCGACCGCGGCCTGCTGCGAATGGATCCGGAGCGTCACACCTGCACCTGGAAGAACGAGCCGGTGACGCTGACGGTGACCGAGTTCCTGATCCTGCAGGCCTTGGCGACGCGGCCCGGTGTGGTGAAAAGCCGCAACGCGCTGATGGACGCGGCCTATGACGATCAGGTCTATGTCGACGACCGCACCATCGACAGCCACATCAAACGGCTGCGCAAGAAGTTCAAGGTGGTGGACGACGATTTCGAGATGATCGAGACGCTTTACGGCGTCGGCTATCGCTTCAAGGAAGCCTGATCTGCACTTTTGGTCTTTTTTGTTTGAGCATGATCTTTTCGGAAAACCGGTGTCCACTTTTCCGGATCATGCTCAAGCGGCTCGTTAACTGACGCCTTGGCGCGTCTGGGGTAGGATTGAGCGCGCGAGCAGCGCTTTGCAGGGACAGTCGAGACAACCGGCAGTTTTAGCCATTGCTAGATCGAACGCAGCCTGATCGAGGCCGGAACAACGAGGACGCATCTGCGTCCCTCGATCGGGATTACGTTGCCGACGACAAGGCGCAGAGCCAGGGCTGGTGGCGGCCGCTGGGCTGGCTCCGTCGCGCCGGGCAATTCTTCTTTGCACTCTCTTTCTCCAGTCTCACCCGCCGCATCGTCTCGCTCAACCTGGCGGGCCTCGTCGCGCTGGTGGCGAGCATCCTCTATCTGTCGCAGTTCCGCGCCGGCCTGATCGAGGCGCGCGCACAGAGCTTGCTGGTGTATGCCGAGATCATCTCCGAAGCGGTCGCGACCTCGGCCACCGTCGAGGGCGGCACCATCACCGTCGATCCCGACCGCCTGCTCGATCTGAAGCCCGGAGAAAGCTATGGCATCCCGGACGAGTATTCCGACTTTCCGATCAACCCGGAGCGCGTCGCGCCGGTGTTGCGCCGTCTGATCGCGCCGACCAAGACGCGCGCACGTATTTTCGACCGAGAAGGCGGGCTTATCCTGGACAGCCGCAATCTGTTTGCCCGCGGCGACGTGCTGCGGTTCGAATTGCCACCACCGTCGGCCGACAAGCCCAATATCGCCGAGCGGACGCTGACCGCGATCCGTACCTGGTTCAATCGCGGCGATCTGCCGATCTATCGCGAACTCGGCCCCGAGGGCGGCAAAGGCTATCAGGAAGTCGCGCAATCGCTGGGCGGCCAGAAGAGCAGCATGGTCCGCGTCAATGAGCGCGGCGCGGTCATCGTGTCGGTGGCGGTGCCGGTGCAGCACTTCCGCGCGGTGCGTGGCGCGCTGATGCTCACGACCCAGGGCGACGACATCGACCAGATGGTCGGCGCCGAGCGCTGGGCGATCCTGAAAATCGGCGGCGTCGCCTCCGCCGTCATGATCGTATTGTCGCTGCTGCTGGCGAGCACGATCGCCGGTCCAGTGCGGCGACTGGCCGACGGCGCCGAGCGCGTTCGCCGCCGCATCCAGACCCGTGTCGAAATTCCCGACTTCACCCGCCGCCGCGACGAGATCGGCCATCTCTCCGGCGCGCTGCGCGACATGACCAACGCGCTCTACAGCCGCATCGAGGCGATCGAGATGTTCGCCGCCGACGTCGCCCATGAACTGAAGAACCCGCTGACCTCGCTGCGCTCGGCGGTGGAAACGCTGCCGCTGGCGCGCAACGAAAACAGCCGCGCGCGGCTGCTCGCCGTCATCGAACACGACGTCAGGCGGCTCGACCGGCTGATCTCAGACATTTCCGACGCCAGCCGCCTCGACGCCGAACTGCAGCGGCAGGATATGGCCCCGGTCGATTTCAGGCGCTTGCTGACGACGCTGACCTCGGTCGCCAATGAAACCAAGCTCGGCCACGACGTCTCCGTCGAGGCGCGCTTCGAGGGCCGCAGCCCGACCGATACCTTCTCGGTTCCCGGCCATGATTCGCGGCTCGGCCAGGTGATCTCCAACCTGCTGTCGAACGCTCAATCCTTCTCCCACGCCGGCGGCAAGGTGCGCATCGTCTGCCGCCGCGTCCGTTCGGAAATCGAAATCGTGGTCGACGACGACGGCCCTGGAATCGGCGAGGATGCGCTCGAACGCATCTTCGAGCGCTTTTACACCGACCGGCCGCATCAGGGTTTTGGCCAGAATTCCGGCCTCGGCCTGTCGATCTCCAAGCAGATCATCGAGGCCCATGGCGGGCGTATCTGGGCGGAAAACCGCGCCGGTCCGGCCGACGCCGACGGCAACCCGACGGTCGCCGGCGCACGCTTCGTGGTCAGGCTGCCGACGCCATGACTGAGAATGCCAGCGTGCACGCCTCCGCCGTGCTGGTTGGCGACCGCGCCGTCCTGATCCGCGGGCCCTCGGGTTCCGGCAAGTCACGGCTGGCCTTCGACCTGATTCTGGCCGGCCGTACCGGCCAGGTTCCACCGGCCGTTTTGGTCGGCGATGACCGTGTCCATCTGGGCACACTGGCCGGAGAATTGTGGGTCCGCCCGGCGGCCGAACTGGCCGGCCTGATCGAAATCCGCGGCCTCGGGATTCGCCGCTGTGATTGCATCAGCGAGGCGGTAGTCGGTCTGGTTGTTGATCTCGCGGCTGATGACGCGGAACGGCTGCCGTCGCCGGAAGCCCTCGTAGTCAGTCTTAATGGTGTTTCGATACCGAGAATCCCTGTCGGAACCGGCTTTCAGCCCCTTCCGCTGGTTGTCGCCGCGCTGACGACAACTGAAAGTTCACCTTCCGGTAATAATACGGCCGATTGTGTGAAGGGGTTTGGTAACCATATAAGCCCCACTATCGCGACCGAATAAGACCGGCGCAGGCTCCCCTCTCTGCCACCAAGTTTCCGGGAGAATAGCCAAGATGCCCTCTTGCGCGGGGCCTCTGGATGGTCAAAGTGGCGCGTTCGTGCGGTGCACCAAAAGCACCCGCGAGGAGTTTCCGATGATTGGTCTAGTGCTTGTGACCCATGGGCGCCTTGCCGACGAGTTCAGGGCGGCGCTCGAACATGTCATGGGTCCGCAGAAACAAATTGAAGCGATTACGATCGGGGCCGAGGACGACTCCGATTTGTGTCGAAGCGACATTATCGAAGCGGTGAATCGCGTCGACAGTGGCGATGGAGTTGCTATCCTTACCGACATGTTCGGTGGCACCCCCTCCAACCTGGCGATCTCCTGCATGAGCCGCCCCAAGGTGGAAGTACTCGCAGGTATCAACCTTCCCATGCTGGTGAAGCTTGCCAAGGTGCGCGAAGAGCGCTCGCTTCCGGACGCCATCGCGATGGCCCAGGAAGCCGGTCGCAAATACGTCACCATCGCCAGCCGCGTGCTTGCCGGCAAATGAGCGACGAGGCCGCGCCCGGAAACGACGTCGGGCCGAGCGTGCCTTCAGGCGCCATTTCCCGGGAACTTCTCATCATCAACAAACGCGGACTGCACGCGCGCGCGTCGGCCAAATTCGTGCAGATGGTCGAGCGTTTCAACGCCGAGGTCTGGGTGACGCGCGGCAATGAGACCGTCGGCGGCACCTCGATCATGGGATTGATGATGCTGGCGGCAGGCCCCGGCACCACGGTGACGGTTTCCGCCACCGGCCCAGAGGCGCAGGCCGCGGTCGATGCGATCGCGGGTCTTGTCGCCGACAAGTTCAACGAAGAAGGCGTGTGAGACACCAGCGCCTCTTGTCACCTCGCCCCGCTTGCGGGAGAGGTCGGATCGCACTTGCGATCCGGGTGAGGGGGTACAGGTCCAACCGCAACATCGAGCTTGCGGATAGAGCCCCTCACCCCAACCCTCTAAGAGCGAGCATAGCTCGTCTCGACCCCGCAAGAGCGGGGCGAGGGAGTCTCGTCAAAACGGATTGGTGACGATGCCGCCGTCGGCGCGCAACGCGGCGCCGTTGGTGGCGCTGGAGGCTTTCGAGCAGACGTAGCAGATCAGATTGGCGATCTCCTCGGGCTCGGCGTAGCGCTGCAACAGCGAGGCCGGCCGCCGTTCGCTGAAGGTGCGTGCGACGAGGTCGTCGACGGTCGTTCCCATGCCCTTGGCACGCGCGGCCAGCCGCACCGGCGCCATCTCGACCCAGGTCGGCCCCGGCATGACCGAATTGACGGTCACGTTGGTCGCCTTGGTGAGTTCGGCGGCGCCGCGCGCCACCACGAGCTGGGCGGCCTTGGAGAAGCCGTAGTGAACCATCTCCTTGGGAATGAAGACGCCGGATTCGCTGGAGACGAACACGACGCGGCCCCAGTCCTTGTTATCAAGCATCCGCTTCAGATAATGCCGGGTGAGACGCACGCCGCTCATGACGTTGACTTCGAACATCCTCGTCCAGTCGGAATCCTCGATATCGAAGAATCCCTTCGGCTCGTAGATACCGAGATTGTTGACGAGGATGTCGACCTCGGGGAACTGCGCCGTAAGCGCGGCGCAGCCTTCGGCGCCCCCGAGATCGACCGCCGCCGAGTGCACCTCGGCCGCAGGCGCGGCTTGCCGAACCTTTGACATGGCTTCGGTGACGGCGGCTTGCTCTCTTCCGTTGACGATGACTTCCGCACCCATCCGCGCAAGCCCGATGGCGGTTGCGAGACCGATGCCGCGCGTCGAGCCGGTGACCAGCGCGGTCTTTCCAGTCAAATCGAGATTCATGCGTTTCCCCAATTCCCTTTTTATTTCTTTTCCGGCGGCACCACTATCACGTTCCAGATCGTGGCAGGGCCCGGGCCCCCTGAGAAAAACCTTCGCGTCGTGATCACCAAGCGCTCGCCATTGGCGGCATGGTCCTTCATCCATGCCTCGCATCTTTCGAACTTCCAGTCGCCGGTCTCGCAGATCCCGATAAAGCCGGATCGCTTGGCCTCCTCGAGCGAGGTCAGCCCCGACGACCACGGCTCGTACGGCGTCAGGACCGCCGGATGATCGACGCTGTAGAAGGTGACGGGGTGGCCGATATCGCTGTAGGCCGCCACCACGGGCACGGCTGAGAAAAACCGCCGGTGCCAGACCTCGGTCAGCTCGCGCGCAAGTTCGGAGCGCGCCCGGTAGCTGGCGCCTTCGTTGCGATGCTGGCCGGCATCGTAGGCAGCGATCTGCGGCGATACGACCAACACCGCCAGCGTCAGCACCAGCCAGGTCGCGGTCAGCCGAAACAGCGCCAGCTGCCGCACGCGCAGCGCCGGGATCGCGATCAGCGCCAGCGGTACCAGGAAGAACAGCGGGATGCCCCAATCGGTCTTGATGTAGACCTGGAACAGCACCGCGCCGAGCGGCGGCCCGATCGCCACCACCGCCTGGATCAGCCAGACATTGAGCGCCTGTGCGCGGTTGACGCTGGCATTCGCACCGCGCGACCAGAACGCAAAAGACGGCTTGCGCCAGCGCGACGGCCACGCCAGCGCTACTCCCGCCAGCACCACCGGCAACGCCAGCAGCGCGAGATTATGGCCGACATAACCGAGCGCCAGGTTATCGATCATGCGACGGTCGGTGAGCGAATAGATTTCGCCGGCATAGGTGAACGGGACGAAGTTCACCTCCCTCAGCCAGATCAAATGCGGGAACATCGCCACGACGAGCACGAAGATGGCCACCCACGGCGCCGGCGAGCGCAGGAATTGCAGGCGCTGCGGGTGGATCAGCGCGGCGAGGCCGATGGCGCCGATCATGGTCAGCGCCCAGTATTTGGTCATCAGCGCCAGCGCACCAGCGATCCCAAGCAACCATCCGGATTTCACGCTGCGCTTCTCGAACGCGTCGAGATAGGCCAGCACGAGAAGCGGCAGCGTCACCAGCTGCAGCAGGTCCGGATTGTACTTGAAGCCCTTGAAGTTGAAGATCGGATAGAGCGCGAGCATCACCACGACGAGGAAGGCGCGGCGGTGATCGACCACACGCAGCGCCAGCAGCCAGCAGATCACCAGTCCCAGGCCCAGCGTCGTCATCGCCAGCGCGTAGGTCGCCCAATCGGTGACCGGGAACAGCCTGAACCAGGCGCCCGCGACCCATCCCGACAGCGGCGGATGCTTGCCATAGCCGAGCAGGAACTTCTGGCCCCAGCCGAACGCCTCGGCGACGTCCATATGGATGTCCTGGCCGGTCTTCAGATTGACCAGGATCAGCGTCCAGAGCGCGGCATGGACCACGGCAAAGCCGCTCACCAGCCACAAAGCGCCCTTGGGATCGCTGGCGCGCGCGGCCAGCCATGCCGCCAGCCGCCGGACGGACCATCTGCGCCTGGAACGCGCGGCGGCGGGTAAAATTGATGCAGTCGACATGGACCCGTGCGTAGCGCGTTTTTGGCGCGCGTGGAATCGGCTTGGCGTGAAGAATGCCCCTTAAAATACAGCAATATGGTTGCCGCACGGGGATGTGAATGCTATCCCGCGCCCCATGACAACTGCCCCGATTTCCAACATCCGCAACTTCTCCATCGTCGCCCATATCGACCATGGTAAATCGACGCTGGCCGACCGCCTGATCCAGACCACCGGCGGGCTGACCGATCGCGAAATGGCGGGCAAGGAGCAGGTGCTCGATTCCATGGATATCGAGCGCGAGCGCGGCATCACCATCAAGGCGCAGACGGTCCGGCTGAAATACCATGCCAAGGACGGCAAGGATTACATCTTCAACTTGATGGACACGCCGGGCCATGTCGACTTCGCCTACGAAGTCTCGCGCTCGCTGGCGGCCTGTGAAGGATCGCTGCTGGTGGTCGACGCCAGCCAGGGCGTCGAGGCGCAGACGCTCGCCAACGTCTACCACGCGCTCGACGCGGGTCATGAGATCGTGCCGGTGCTCAACAAGGTCGACCTGCCCGCGGCCGAACCCGAAAAGGTCAGGCAGCAGATCGAGGACGTGATCGGCATCAGCGCCGCCGACGCGGTGATGATCTCGGCCAAGACCGGGCTTGGCATTCCCGACGTGCTGGAAGCCATCGTCACCCGCCTGCCGCCGCCGAAGGGCGACCGCGAGGCGACGCTGAAGGCGCTGCTGGTGGACAGCTGGTACGACGTCTATCTCGGCGTCGTCGTCCTCATTCGTGTCGTCGACGGCACGATGAGGAAGGGCAGCCGCATCCGCATGATGGGCACCAATGCCGCCTATGACGTCGAGCGCGTCGGCTTCTTCACCCCGAAGATGACGCAGGTCGACGAACTCGGCCCCGGCGAGATCGGCTTCATCACCGCGGCGATCAAGGAAGTCGCCGACACGAGAGTGGGCGACACCATCACCGACGATCGCAAGCCGATCACCGACATGCTGCCGGGCTTCAAGCCGGCGATCCCCGTGGTGTTCTGCGGCCTGTTCCCGGTCGATGCCGACGACTTCGAAACGTTGCGCGCGGCGATGGGCAAGCTGCGCCTCAATGATGCGAGCTTCTCGTTCGAGATGGAAACCTCCGCCGCGCTCGGCTTCGGTTTCCGCTGCGGCTTCCTCGGGCTGCTGCATCTGGAAATCATCCAGGAGCGCCTGCAGCGCGAATTCGATCTCAACCTGATCGCGACCGCGCCGAGCGTGATCTACAAGATGCACCTCACCGATGGGCAGGAGATCGAGATCCACAATCCCGTCGACATGCCCGACGTGGTCAAGATCGCCGAGATCCAGGAGCCGTGGATCGAAGCCACCATCCTGACCCCGGACGAGTATCTCGGCAGCGTCCTGAAACTGTGCCAGGACCGCCGCGGTTCGCAGAAGGAGCTGACATATGTCGGCTCGCGCGCGATGGTGAAATATGATCTGCCGCTCAACGAAGTCGTGTTCGATTTCTACGACCGGCTCAAATCGGTCTCGAAGGGCTACGCCTCGTTCGACTACCATCTCACCGACTACAAGCCCGCCGATCTCGTCAAGATGCAGATCCTCGTCAACAACGAGCCGGTCGACGCATTGTCGATGCTGGTGCATCGCACCCGCGCCGAGGGCCGTGGCCGCGCCATGGTTGAGCGGATGAAGGAACTGATCCCGCCGCACATGTTCCAGATCCCGATCCAGGCCGCGATCGGCGGCAAGGTGATCGCCCGCGAAACCGTCCGCGCGCTGCGCAAGGACGTCACCGCGAAATGCTACGGCGGCGACATCACGCGCAAGCGCAAGCTTCTGGAGAAGCAGAAGGAAGGCAAGAAGAAGATGCGGCAGTTCGGCAAGGTCGACATCCCGCAGGAAGCCTTCATCGCCGCGCTGAAGGTGGATAGCTGAGGCGCGCTTCGCGCACTTTGCCCGCTGGCTCAACGACCTGCGCCGCCCAAACCCTGGCGGTGAGATGCGAAAACCTGTGACCGGCCATTCATCCGCCGCCTTGCTCTGCCGCGGCGGATAGGTCACCATCGTCCCGCGCACACAAAAAATATTACAAGCGCGAGGAAACGCATGAGCAAGCCCGCCGGTTTCTCCCAGCCCGGCTCCTCCTATGGCTGGGTCGTCGTCGGCGCTGGCGCGCTGATGACCTGTGTCGGCTTCGGCACAATGCTGTCGCTGGCGGTGTTTCTGCAGCCGATTGCGACGGATACCGGCTGGTCGGTCAGCGGCGTCTCGGCCGCAGCGACGATCGATTTCCTTGCCATGGGATTTGCCGCGTTCTTCTGGGGCGCGCTGTCCGACCGGTTCGGCACCCGCATCGTGGTTTTGGCCGGCGCGGTGCTGCTGGGCATCGGCCTGGTCGGCGCGAGCCAGGCTGCGAGCCTCTGGCAATTCCAGTTTTTCTTCGGCGTATTGATCGGGATCGCGGCTGGCAGTTTCTATGCGCCGATGGTCGCGGCGGCGAGCGCCTGGATCGAACATCGCCGCAGCCTCGCGGTGGCGCTGGTGTCGGCCGGCATGGGCGTGTCGCCGCTGACGATTGCACCCTTCGCAAGCTATTTGATCACGGCCTATGACTGGCGCACGGCGATGCTGGTGATCGGCATCGCGTCCTGGGCGCTGTTGATCCCGGCATCGTTCCTGGTGCGTCCGGCGCCGCCGGCCGCAGCACCCGTGAGCGGCGGGCCTGACGTGCCGGAAGTACAATGGACGGTCGGGCAGGCGTTGCGTACCCCGCAATTCATCACGCTGGCATTGGCACATTTCGCCTGCTGCGCGGCGCATTCGGGGCCGATCTTCCACATGGTGAGCTACGCGATGATCTGCGGCATCGCGCCGCTGACCGCCGTCACCGTCTACAGCCTTGCCGGATTCTCCGGACTTGGCGGCCGGCTGCTGCTCGGCGTCATGGCCGATCGCCTCGGCGCCAAGCCGGTGCTGGTCGGCGGGCTGTTCGTGCAGGCGATGTCGGTCGCGACCTATCTCGCGGTCGGCCAGCTCGGCGAGTTCTATGCGCTGTCTGTGATCTTCGGACTCGCCTATGGCGGCGTGATGCCGCTCTATGCGGTGCTGGTGCGCGAATATTTCGGCGCGCGCATCATGGGCACGGTGTTCGGCGCGGTCTCCGCCTTTGCGAGCCTCGGCATGGCGCTGGGGCCGTTGGCCGGCGGATGGGTGTTCGACACTTTCCACGCCTATAACTGGCTCTACGTCGGCTCCTTCGCGATCGGCATTACGGCGGTCGCGGTGGCGCTGAGTTTCCCATCGGCGAAGCGGCCATCGCAGCCGTCGCTCGATCTCGGACGCGCCGCAGCCTGAGATGCGTATTCTCCGCCGCCTTGATCGAGGGCGGCGGATGGGCCACCATCGCCCCTCGCGCAAACAAAACAAGACAATGCGAGGAAGCGCATGAACAAGCACCCCGGCCTCGACCTCGTCGAGCGCGCGCGCATGCTGCAGCCATTGATCGCGCGCGACGCCGACGAGATCGAGCGGACGCGGCGGCTGACGCCTGATGTGACCACCGCCCTGATCGAGAACGGGCTTTATCGTTCGTTGCTGCCGCAGAGCCTCGGCGGCGCCGAGTTGCCGCTCGAGATCTTCATGCAGATGCAGGAGGAGATCGCCAAGGCCGATGCTTCCACCGCCTGGTGCCTCGGCCAGTGCAGCGTCTGCGCCATGACCGCCGCCTATCTCGATGCCGATGCCGCCAGCGAGATTTTCAACGTCGCGCCCGGCATCCTCGCCTGGGGCGCGATCAAGCATGAAGTGCAGGTGGTGCCCGGCGGCTACAAGGCCAGCGCGCGCTGGGATTTTGCCAGCGGCTCCCGGCAGGCGAGTTGGCTCGGCGCGCATGTCAGGGTTGTCGAGGCCGACGGCAGTCCGCGGCGCAAGGCGGACGGCTCGCCGGAAATCCGCACGATCCTGTTTCCGGTGGCTGATGCCACGATGTACGACGTCTGGGACGTCATCGGTCTGCGCGGCACCGGCACCGATTCCTACTCCGTCGATAATCTGTTCATCCCGGACAAATTCGCGGCGCTGCGCGACGACCCTGCGGCGCTCCGCGAACATGGCCCGCTCTACAAGCTCTCCACCAACATGGTGTTCAGCATGGGCTTTGCCGCGACCTCGCTCGGCGTCGCGCGCGCGACGCTGGATGCCGCCACCGATCTGGCGCGCGGCAAGACGCCGCAAGGCCTCAAGGCGATGCGCGACAACAACGCCGTGC
Source organism: Bradyrhizobium sp. AUGA SZCCT0158 (assembly GCF_018130065.1). Classification (GTDB taxonomy): domain Bacteria; phylum Pseudomonadota; class Alphaproteobacteria; order Rhizobiales; family Xanthobacteraceae; genus Bradyrhizobium. The sequence continues at coordinate 14,984 of NZ_JAFCME010000053.1, forward strand.
AGGGCCTGATCGGGCGCACCGAGGCGAGTCTGCGCGCCGCGCGCGCCTATCTCTACACCACCGCCGCTGAAGTCTGGCGCGACCTCGCCCGCGGCGACGCCCTCACCGAACAGCACCGCATCGCGCTGCGGATCGCCGCGACCTGGACCATTCATCAATCGACATCCGTGGTCGATACCGCCTATCACATGGCCGGCGCCACCGCGGTGTTCAGCGCCAACAAGTTCGAGCGGCGCTTTCGCGACATGCACGCCATCGCGCAGCAGATCCAGGCCCGCGACACCCATTACGAGGATGCCGGTAAGGCGATTCTTTTCGCCAATCTCGACACGCCGCCGACGGCACGCTGAGGAGACTGGTGAGGAAAATGGTCGTGACGAAAGCTGTAAAGAAGCAGCCCGCAAAAAATCCGGCTACCGCCGTCGAAGCCGTCTTCGAGGCCTATCCCAAGCCGGTGCGGACAAAATTGCTGGCGCTGCGCCGGCTGATCTTCGACACCGCAAAATCTACCAAGGGCGTCGGCGCGCTGGAAGAGACGCTGAAATGGGGGCAGCCGAGCTATCTCACGCCGGAGACGAAGAGCGGCAGCACGATCCGGATCGACCAGGTCAAGCCGGTGCCTGGGCAGTATGCGGTCTACTTCCACTGCCAGACCAATCTGGTCGAGACGTTTCGCGAGCTTTATCCGGAGCTACGCTATGAGGGAAACCGAGCCATCCTTCTTGGCGCGGAGGATAAGGTGCCCGAAGCCGAGTTGCGCCACTGCGTGGCGCTGGCGCTGACGTATCATCTGGGCAAGCGGAAGGGCGGTGCGAGCAAGTAGCTCGCCTGATTCATTGTCAAACAGCCCATCTATTTCGTCGTCCCGGCCTTGAGCCGGGACCCATACTCCGCGGCAGTTATTATTGAAGAAGGTATCTGACGCCAGCGTTCTCGCCGATGGGCTGCGGCGTATGGGTCCCGGCTCGAGGCCGGGACGACAGCGTATTTGTTGTTGCACCGTCAACCAACGCAGTTTCGCATTCTCGCGACGCATGGCGCCCGAGGTTTGCTGGAAACTCCCGCCCTCTCATCGAGAGGGCGCAGGGAAGACCGGGTGCGCGCTGCACCCGCGGTCTCGTGTGCGAATAGTGCAAAGAAAGCTGCACACGAGCATACAGGGCAGCGGAGAACACCCGGCCTTCCCTGCGCAATGGCTTTACGGCTTATGCCGTGCTCTCCCCGGAGACGAGTTCTTGGTTGACTCCGTCGCTGCCGTTTCGGCTCTCGCCTACCCGACAGCTTGACACCTGCAACGGGCGCCAGGACCACACGGTTTTGCCGTACGCTTATCCACGCCATCGTC
>NZ_JAFCME010000054.1 GCF_018130065.1 Bradyrhizobium sp. AUGA SZCCT0158
GAAGGGCGTCGGCCGTCGTCACGGACGTTGGGCGGGTTGCGGTGGACGCTGGTTTACGCTGAGACGACGGCGTGGATAAGCGTACGGCAAAACCGTGTGGTCCTGGCGCCCGTTGCAGGCGTCAAGCTGTCGGAGAAGCGCAAGCGGGAACGGCAGCGACGGAGTCAACCAAGAACTCGTCTCCGGGGAGATCACGGCATAAGCCGTAAAGCCATTGCGCAGGGAAGGCCGGGTGTTCACCGCTGCCCTGTATGCTCGTGTGCATCTTGTTTTGTGCAAACCGCACACGGGACCGCGGGTGCAGCGCGCACCCGGTCTTCCCTGCGCCCTCTCCATGAGTGGGCGGGAGGTTCCAGCAAAGCTCGGGCGCTATGCGTCGCGAGAATGCGAAGGTGTGTTTTCCAACCACAGCTGTCATCGCCCGGCTTGACCGGGCGACCCAGTATTCCAGAGACGTCAATGATTGAACCGATAGGCCGCGGCGTACTGGATCCCCGCCTGCGCGGGGATGACACGATCAATTGGAGCTACATCATCCGTGTCATTGCGAGGAGCTCCATGGATTGCTTCGCTTCGCTCGCAAATGACGCGGAGGCGCTTACGGCCCCTTCTTTCGCGGCACGATGAAGATCATCGTCGAGGCGCAGGCGATCGAAATCGCGAAGATCGCGGCGGTGAGTGGCAGCGTCGTGGCGGAATGGCCGCCGAGATAGGCGCCGAATTGCGACACCAGCGAGCCGATCCCCATCTGCAAAAATCCCATCGCGCCGGATGCGGTGCCGGCGGCTTCGGGGCGGACGCTGAGCGCGCCGGCCGCCGAGTTCGACATCACGAAGGCGTTGGCGAACATCACGATCATCTGGGTGCCGAACAGGAGGGAAGGCGCCTGGTTAGCTCCTGCAAGACTCCACACCAGATTGAGCAGGCTGCCGCCGAGCTGCAGCGCCAGCCCGAACCAGATCAGCTTCTCCAGCTGATAGCGCGGTGCAAAGCGCACGCAGAAGAGATTGCCGACCAGATAGGCGAAGCCGGTGGTCGCAAACCACGCGCCATATTCGGCGCTGGTGCGGCCCATTTGGGTGACCACGACATAGGGCCCGCCGCCGGCGAAGGCAAAAATGATCTGCGAAGCCAGCACCTGGCACAGCGCGTAGCCGATGAATGCCCGCGACGTGATCAGGCCGCCGATGTCGCGGCGAAAGCTGCTGTCGGCGGCGCGCTCGCCGCGGGTTTCCGGCAGCATGAACGCGATGACCACCGTGATGGTCAGCGATGCTGCGGTAATCAGATAGAAGATCGCGCGCCAACCGAACGCGGTTTCCAGGAGGCCGCCGGTCAGGGGACTCAGCATCTGCGCGATCATCATGACCGCAATGACGAGGCTGATCATGGAGCTGATGCGCTCGCGGCTGTAGAGATCGCGGATAATGGCGCGGCTGACCACCATGCCGGTGGCGCCGCCCAGCGCCTGCAAGAAACGTGCGGCGATCAGTTGCGGCAGGGTTTCGGCGAAGATACAGCCCACGCTCGCCGCGACCATCAGGGCGAGCCCGCACAGCAGCACCGGGCGGCGCCCGAAGCGGTCCGACAGCGGCCCCATGATGATCTGCGAGCAGGCGATGCCGACCATGAACAGCGACACCGTCATCTGCGCGATCGAAATATCGCGCCCGAACGTCGTCGCCAGCACGGGCAGTGCCGGCACCAGCAAGTACAGCGAGATCGGCGCGACGCCCGTCATCGCGACGAGCATCAGCAGCATGATCTTCGACGTCGCGACGCCGCCGGTGTCGCCAGCAGCACCGGGCGGCTTGCCCATCACGCCATGCATTCAGATCCGATCCGTTGTGTGAATTGGACTGTAGCGGGATGGCTCCCGGCGAATACGGCCGTTTCGGCATGCGGCTATGCCGGGATCGGGAGGCCACTGCTGTCATCATCCCCCCGAGTGCGCAATTGCGCACGGGGAGCGGATGATCCAGTATTCCAGAGGCCGGAGTTATATGCGGATAAGCCGCGGCGTACTGGGTCCCCCGCTTTCGCGGAGGACGACAGCCTGGGATTGGGGCATCACGCCTACAAAGGCAGCAGCGCTGCCGTCGCGTCGTCCAGCCACAGCTTGGTCGCGTTATCATCGAGGTGCGGGCGCACCTCGCGGTTGACGCGCTCGTGGTAGTCGTTCAACCATTTCAGTTCGGTCGGGCTCAGCATGTGCACGTCGATCAGGCGGCGGTCGATCGGGGCCAGCGTCAGCGTCTCGAACGCGTTGATCGGCTTTTCGGCGCCAGCAACGTCGGTGCCGACGACCAGTTCGAGATTTTCGATCCGGATGCCGTAAGCGTCGGTCTTGTAGTAGCCGGGTTCGTTGGACAGGATCATGCCGCGCTTCAGCGGCGTGGTGCCAAGCTTGGAAATCCGCGCCGGGCCCTCATGCACCGACAGATAGCTGCCGACGCCGTGGCCGGTGCCGTGCTCGAAATCGAGGCCGGCCTGCCAGAGGTACTGCCGCGCGAAACTGTCGAGCTGGGCGCCGGTGGTGCCGTCGGGGAAGACCGCGCGCGCGATCGCGATGTGGCCGCGCAGCACGCGGGTGAAGCGGTCGCGCATTTCGTCCGTCGGCTCGCCGATCGCGATGGTGCGGGTGACGTCGGTGGTGCCGTCTTCATATTGCGCGCCGGAATCGATCAGCAAGAGATCGCCGGACGAAATCCGCCGGTTGCTCTTGCGGGTGACGCGGTAATGCACGATGGCGCCGTTCGGCCCGGTGCCGGCGATGGTCGGAAAGGAAACGTCTTTCAGGGCGCAGGTCTGGCGGCGGAAGGTCTCCAGCGCCTCGACGGTGTCGATCTCGGTCAGCGCGCCCGACGGCGCCTCACGGTCGATCCAGGCCAGAAACCGCGTCATCGCCACCGCGTCGCGCTGATGCGCGGTGCGGGTGCCTTCGATCTCGGTGATGTTCTTCACCGCCTTCAAGAGACTGACAGGATCGTTGCCGCGCACCGGCTTGCCGCCGGCGGCCGCGATCATGCGGCTCAACGCATCGGCGGCGGTGGCGTTGTCGAGGGCGACTGCAGCGCCCTTTTGCGCGAGTTCGGTCAGCATCGGCGTCAGCGCGTCGGGCTCCCGGACGTCGGCGGATTGTTCGAGATGGTCGCGCGTCAGGTTCGAGAGCTTGCGGTGGTCGATGAAGATGGAGGGACGGCCGTCCTTCGGCACCAGCGCGTAGGACAACGGCAGCGGCGTGTGCGAGACGTCGGCGCCGCGGATGTTGAAGGTCCAGGCCACCGCGTGCGAATCCGACAACACCAGCGCATCGACGCCGAGTTTTGCGATCTCCAGCCGGATGCGCTTGAGCTTCTCGGCTTCGATCTCGCCGGAAAATTGCGCGCCGTGAATCGTGACCCGGCCGAGCGGCGGGGCGGGGCGTTCGGTCCACACCGCGTGGAGCGGGTTGTTGTCCACCGCCACCAGCTCCGCGCCGGCCTTGGCGCAGGCCGCCGCCAGCCGCTCGGCTGCCGCCGACGTGTGCAGCCAAGGGTCAAAACCGAGGCGGTCGCCGGCGGCAAGATGCCTGGCCAGCCAGTGCTCCGGCGGCGGATCGGCCAGCGGCTCGATATGCCAGGCCTTGCGGTCGACCTGCTTGGCGGCCTGCAGCGTGTAGCGGCCATCGACGAAAACAGCGGCTTCCCTGGTCAGGACGGCGGCCATGCCGGCCGACCCGGTGAAGCCGGTGAGCCAGGCCAGCCGCTCTTCCGACGGCGGCACATATTCATTTTGCTGCTGATCGGCGCGGGGAATCACGAATCCCGTCAGCTTGCGCCGCGCCAGTTCCTCGCGGAAGGCGGCCAGCCGTGCCGTCAGGGCTATGCCGCTTTCGGGCTCTTCGAATGTCTGGAAATGGGCTTCGAACATCGCCGGGTTACTCAGGGGTTGGGTGCAGGTCCGCACAACATAGCCATAATTTGGCATAATCTGTGCTTCAATATCCATGTCCGCGTTAGATCGGACGGAACGGTTTGCCGGGCAAGCCGTTCACGTGAGGCTACCAGGGGAAAATCCAGGAGTGTTTCATCTCAACGAAGAGGGGATACACGATGCCTGCTTTTATGTTTGAGAAGATCTCGCCGCCCGTCCGCCGCGGCCCGGCCCCTCCGGTCGCCAACAAGAAGCAACGCGGCGTCATCGTCCAGATGCTGGACCGGTTCGCGCTGGCGCGCGTCAAACGTGAGAAGCAGGAAGAAGAAAAGGGCGTCATCGCCCGCCACAAGCCGTCTGAATAGAGCGTTTTCGAGCGAAGTGGATACCGGTTCGCGTGAAGAAAACGCGTCAAAACTAAATGAGCTGCTAGCCCGCGTTGCGCAGCAGCAGGCTGCTCCAGCCTTCGATGCGCAGATGACGCACGGGCACCAGGCCGCGCGCACGATAGGCCGCGATCACCGAAGCCGCCTGGGGCGTCAGCAGTCCCGACAGGATCACCAGCGCCGACGGTGCCAGATGCCGTGCCATCGGCGTTGCCAATTGCCGCAACGGGTTGGCGAGGATATTCGCCAGTACCAGATCGAACGGGCCGGCCTGTGCGAATTGCGGCGCCGAGAAGCCGGTGGCAGGGATCGCCTGCACCAGATGCCCGGACACGTTGAGCCGGGCGTTCTCCTGCGCAACCCGCACCGAGAGCGGATCGATGTCGCTGGCCAGCACGTTCTCCTGCAGCGCCCTGGCCGCCGCGATCGCCAGCACGCCGGTGCCGGTGCCGAGGTCGAGCACGCGCCGCGGCCGGTACGCCTTGAGGACATGATCGAGCAGCAGCAGGCAGCCCCGCGTGGTGCCGTGGTGGCCGGTGCCGAACGCCAGCGCCGCCTCGATCTCGATGCCGATCTTGTTGGACGGCACCCGCGCGCGGTCGTGGTGGCCGTGCACGACGAAACGCCCGGCCGGGACCGGGACGAGGTCCTCGAGCGTGGCCTTGACCCAGTCCTTGGCCTCGACCGTGTCGAACACGATGGTTTTCGCGGCTGCCTCGCCGGCCGCGTTGGTCACGAGCTGGCGCACCAGCGTCTGATCCGGCGCGACGGCAAAATGCACGGTCACATCCCAGCGGCCGCCCGGACCCTCAAACGCGGCGATGGCGGCCTGCCCCTCAAAAAAGATTTCGGTAAGTATATCGACGACCAGCTTGGCGGCGGTCTCAGTGCCGACCGCGAAAGCCGCACGGGAGGTATCAGGGGTGGAGGTCATTGGGGAACCACGAGAAAACAGCGGAAAGCTCAAACTTGAGGAAGTTTCAGTTCGTAAGGTCGGGAGAATCTGCCACCGGCAGCGGCCGGCGGAGCTCGGTTCCATAGCCGCTCTGAAGTACCCCAATCATGGCTGATCTAGCCAGCCCCATTTCCAGCAGTTTATCGACCCTTGACGCAACGCCTTTCCACGACGTCATGCACCGGAACATACAGGAGCCTTCCACAGGCCAGCACTGCCGGTTTGAACCGCCAATGCACCGGTTTCTCCACCGGTGGTCCTACGGTTTTCCACACCTTGTCCACGGCGAAACGATCGCAATTTTCAAGGCCTGTTAGCCAATTCACCGCCGATTCACAGCGTTTGCTGATCGGCGCCGATGCGGGAACCGGGCGTTAAACGGGCGCATGCCAGGATCGGTGCCGTTAATAAATATAACAAGGGGGGAATTGAAATGACCAAGATTACGGCAGTTATTGCAATCATGTGTGCGTTGTGCGCTTTCGTCAGCTATCCGTCGGCTGAGGAGCGCCATCAGTCCGCGATGGAGACGATCTCGCCGCTGGCGATGATGCAGATCGCGCGGGTGCTTCCGATCGAAGCCTACGACGCCATCTAACCATTGAGCAGGGCGCGGCACCGGCAGCGGTGTTGCGCCCCTCACCCAAACAGCGCGCGGTGATCGCCCAGGATCACCTTGGCGGCGTTGTGGCCGGGGGCGCCGGTGACGCCGCCGCCGGGATGGGCGCCCGAGCCGCAATGGTAGAGGCCCTTCAGCGGCCCGCGGTAATCGGCATGGCCCAGCATCGGCCGCGCCGAGAACAACTGGTTCAGCGTCAGCGCGCCGTGAAAGATGTCGCCGCCGAGCAGACCGAACTGGCGCTCCAGATCGAGCGGCGACAGCACCTGTCGGCCGACGACGCTTGCCGCGAAGCCCGGCGCATATTTGTCCACCGTCGCGATCATCAGGTCGGCCACTTCCTCAGCGTGGTCATCCCACGATTTTCCGTCCGGCAATTGCGGCGCGACGTGCTGGCAGAACAGGCTCGCGACATGCTGGCCGGGCGGGCAGAGCGAATCATCGAGCGTCGAGGGGATCAGCAGCTCGACCACCGGCTCGCGGCTCCAGCCGCGCTCGCGGGCGTCGTGCCAGGCGCGATCCATGTAATCAAGACTGGGGGCGAGGATGATCCCGGCCGTCAGATGATCGCCTTCGCCCGGCAGCGCCGTGAACGAGGGCAGGGCGCTCAGCGCCACATTCATCCGGAAGGTGCCGGAACCGTTGCGCCAGTGGGTGATGCGATCGAGGAATTCCGGCGCCAGCTCTTCTCGTGGCACGAGGCGCGTGTAGAGCAATTTCGGATTGACGCCGGAGACGACGTATTTCGCGCGCACGGTCTCGCCATTGTCGAGGACGACACCAACCGCGCGGCCGCCTTCGACGATCACTTCGCGCACGCCGGCATCGAGTTCGATGTCGGCGCCATGGCCGCGCGCCGCGCGCGCCATCGCCTGCGTGATCGCGCCCATGCCGCCGATGGCGTGGCCCCACACGCCCTTCTTGCCGTTCACCTCGCCGAACGCATGGTGCAGCATCACATAGGCGGAGCCTGCCGCATACGGGCTCGCGTAATTGCCGACGATGGCGTCGAAGCCGAACAGCGCTTTCACCAGGTCGCTCTCGAAACGCTCATCCAGCATCTCGCCGGCCGAGCGGGTGAACAGGTCGAGCAGGCTGCGCTGCTGTTCGAGCGACAGCTTTTTCAGGATGCTGGCGGTGCCGAGCGCGTTGAAAGTCTCGCGGATCGCGCCGAGGCTGAAGCCTTCGACGATGTTCGGCGGGGCGCGCAGCACCAGTTGCCGCAATACATCCGCAATGCCTTCCAGCTCGCGGCCGAACGCGTCGATGCGATCGGCGTCGCGCGGGCTCAATCTGGTGACCGAATCCCGGGTGCGGCCTTCGCCGGTGAGGAGATAGCTGCCATCCGGCGCGGGCAGGAAATTCTGCGCGCGGCGTTCGACGATGCGCAGGCCGTGCTCGGCCAGCTTCAAATCGGTGATGATCTGCGGGTTGAGCAGGCTGACGGTATAGGCTGCCACCGAATTGCGGAATCCCGGGTGGAATTCCTCGGTCACGGCGGCGCCGCCGACCACTTTGCGGCGCTCGACCAGCTTCACGCGCAGGCCGGCCATCGCGAGATAGGCCGCGCAGGTGAGGCCGTTATGCCCCGCACCGATGATGACGACGTCCGTTTCGTTCATGTGCGCTTCAAGAAAGTTTGAATAAGCCGGGCCGTTGCGTCGCCCATGTCCCCTCAATCCACCATTTTGCGGTTCCTTGCTAGCCTTGTTGCCATATGCTCCATTAAACGTCTCTGGCGCTTCCATGCCGGAATTCCGCCCTCCGGCGCCCGCCGGACCCATGCCGGAGCTCTCATGAGCCTTTCTGAACCGTCCGCCGCCACGGACCTGTCGTCCGATTCCCGGAACCGGATGGTTCTGGTGGTCTACACCGCGGCGATCTTCGTCAGCGCGCTGCTGCTGTTCTCGGTGCAGCCACTGTTTACCAAGATGGTGCTGCCGCGGCTCGGCGGCTCGCCGGCAGTGTGGTCGGTGGCGATGGTGTTCTTTCAGTCGCTGCTGCTCGGCGGCTATGCCTATGCGCATTTTCTGATGCAGCTCCGCAACCGCGCCGTCCCTGTGGCCGTGCATCTGGTGCTGCTCGTCGTTGCCATGCTGACGCTGCCGCTCTCGATCTCGAGCGGCTGGGGCGAGCCGCCGAGTTCGGGCTATGCGGTCTGGCTACTGGGTCTGTTCGCGGTGTCGATCGGGCTGCCGTTCTTTGCGCTCGCCGCCAACAACCCGCTGCTGCAGGCCTGGTTCGTCCGCACCGGCCATCCCAGCGGGCCCGATCCCTACTTTCTTTATGCGTCCTCGAACATCGGAAGTTTCCTGGCGCTGTTGTCCTATCCGGTGCTGCTGGAGCCGATGTTCACGCTGCGCACGCAAAACCTGATCTGGACCGGCGGTTACGGCCTTCTGATCGTGCTGATCGCAACCTGCGGCGTGCTGCTGCTGCGCTCGTCGGCAAAAGCGGCCGAACTCAACATGCCCGCCGACGATATTAATGTGCCGGCGCCGTCGTGGATCCTGCGGGCCCGCTGGATATTCCTCGCTGCCGTACCCTCCGGCCTGCTGATCGCGGTGACCGCGCATATTTCGACCGACGTCGCCGCCGCGCCCCTGCTGTGGGTGCTGCCGTTGTCGCTGTATCTGCTGACCTGGGTGCTGGTGTTCCAGTCGCGGCCACTGCTACCGCACAAATGGATGTTGCTGGCGCAGCCCTTGGCGATCGCCGGCGTCGTCGTGCTGCTCGCCTTTGGCGGTGAGCAGAATTTGCTGCTGACGCTCGGCGGGCATCAATTGTGTTTCTTCGTCATCGCGATGGCCTGCCATGGCGAACTGGCGCGGACGCGGCCGGCCGCCAAATATCTCACCGGCTTTTATGTCGCGCTGTCGTTCGGCGGCATGGTCGGCGGCCTCTTCGCAGGCCTGATCGCGCCCTTCACCTTTTCCTGGATCGCCGAATATCCGATCCTGCTGGCGCTGGCGGCATTGTGCCGGCCGACGGGAAACGAACGGTTGCCGCGCTGGAGCAATTGGTACTGGCCGCTCCTTGCGGCGCTGGCGGTAGCGCTGATCGCGCCGACCTGGTCGCCTGGCACGGTCATGCACTGGCTCGACGAGCGCCGGGTCTGGATGATCGGCGCGGTCGGAGTCCTTTCCGCCCTGCTGGCCCTTGGCCTCAACGCCAGCCGCTGGAAGATCTTTGCCACCGTGGTGGTGGCGCTGGTGCTGCTGCGCGCTTACCCATCCGACGACGGCCGGGTGGAAACCGTGCGCAGCTTCTTCGGCGTCCACAAGATCGTGGTGACGTCGAACGGCCAGTATCATGTGCTGATGCACGGCACCACGATCCATGGCGCCGAAAAATTCAAGAACGATGATGGCACGCCGGTAACCGGCCGGCCCGAGCCGATCACCTATTACCACAAGGATGGCGGCATCGGGCAGGCGATCACGGCGGTGCGCGAGCGGAAAGGAGCGGCGCTGCGGGTTGCGGTGATCGGGCTTGGCTCCGGCACGCTGACCTGCGCCTCGTTGCCAGGCGAGGACTGGAAGTTCTTCGAGATCGACCAGACGATGGTCGATACCGCACGCGATCCGAAATATTTCACCTATATCAGCAAGTGCGAGCCGGACCTGAAGCCGGTGATCGGCGATGCGCGGCTGACCTTCGCGCGCGAGCCGAACGGTGTCTACGACCTGATCATCGTCGATGCCTATTCGTCGGATGCGATCCCGATTCATCTGGCGACCGAAGAGGCGATGGAGATCTACAAGGAAAAGCTCGCGCCGCAGGGCGTGGTCGCGATGCACGTCTCCAACCGGCATCTCGAGCTGTCCAGTGTCGTCGTCGGCATTGCGGATGCCAACGACCTGAAGAGCTGGGTCTACAGCGAGGATTCCGGCCGCGACGCTGAATACATCTTCTCGACCTCGGTGGTGGTGTCGGCGCGGCACGAGGCGGATGTTGGCGCGCTCGCCTCGTCGGACAAGTGGGCCGAGACCGAAGCCGAAGACCATCAGCGGGTCTGGACCGACGATTACTCCAACGTGCTGGGGGCCGTTTGGCGCCGGATGCGCGACGGCGACCAATAGGCCCATTGCGATAATTCGTTGCGGGTCTATGGTTTGGCACGTCCGCAACAGCAACGGAATTTCGCGATGGCCAATTTCACTCCGGTGTCGGCTGCGATCGGCGGGGCCCTGATCGGCTTTTCCGCCGTGCTGATGATGCTGCTGACCGGGCGGATCGCGGGCGTCAGCGGCATCTTCGCAGGGCTCCTGAATTTTCGCAGCGAGGACAAGGCCTGGCGCATCGCCTTCATCGCGGGGCTGATGCTGATTCCCGTCATTGCCGGATGGATCGGCTACGGCATGGCGCCGCCCAAGCTGCCGGCCAACTGGGCCGTCATCGTGGTGGCGGGATTATTGGTCGGCTTCGGCGCGCGGCTCGGCGGCGGCTGCACTTCCGGACACGGCATTTGCGGCATCGGACGGCTGTCGGTGCGCTCGATCGCGGCGACCATCGTCTTCATGGTGACAGCGGTGATCACCGTCGCCGTCACCCGCCACGTGCTGGGAGGCTGAGCCATGGAAATCATATCGCGGATCATCGCGCCGTTGTTGTGTGGTCTGATCTTCGGAGCCGGCTTGCTCGTCTCGGGAATGGTGCAGCCGACCAAAGTGCTCGCCTTCCTCGATATCTTTGGCGCGTGGGATCCAAGCCTGGCCGTGGTGATGGCGGCGGCATTGGCTGTCGCCACTCCCGGCTTCATGCTGACAAGGCAGCGCGCGCGGCCGGTGCTGGCCGGGCAGTATTTCCTGCCGGGCAAATCGGAGATCGATGCGCCGCTGGTGCTGGGAGCAGGACTGTTCGGCGTGGGCTGGGGTCTCGTCGGATTGTGCCCGGGGCCGGCGCTGGAGAGCCTGGCGACGCTGTCGCCGGGCGTGGTTGTGTTCGTCGTGGCTATGGCCGGCGGGATGATTCTGCACGACAAATGGCAAGCGTCGCGGCCAATCGTTCCCCGCGACGCGCCCGTTGTCCGTGCCGCGGACGGCTAAATCAATCCTGGTAGGTGAACAGCCCGCGCCGCTGGTAATAGGGTTGCGGCTGCTGCTGGTAGTAATAGCCCTGCGGCGCCGGCGCGTAACCGCGGTTGTCATAATATTGCTGCTGCGGCTGCGGATAGGCCTGGGCGCCGTAGAGGCGGCGGTCGCGCGGCGCCGGATAACGCGCCTCGCTGGAACTGCCATCGGCCGGATAGATATAGCCGTCGTCCGCGCGACCCTGCGGCGCCATTCCAGCCTGCGGCGCCATGCCGGGCTGCGGCGTGATCACGACGGGATCACCGGCGGCGTTGCTTTGCTGCTCATATTGCTGCGCCGGAGCACGGCGTGCGACGGCGTTGGTGCGCGGCCGCGGATTGCGCGCCAATGCCACCTGGGATGAGCCGGTCAGCGTCACCGTGGTGTTGAGCACGCCTTGCTCCTGCACCAGCGCATAGAGCTTCGCGGCGTTGTCGCGCGACAGCCGCACGCAGCCGTGCGACGCCGGGGAGCCGAGCCGGTTGACGGAATCGGTGCCGTGAATGGCGTGGCCGACCTTCGTGAAGAAGATCGAATGCGGCATCGGCGCCTCGTCGAATTCCTTGGAATAATGATCCGCTTCCATGCGGAAGGCGCGGAAGCTGCCGTTCGGCGTCTCGTAGGAGGGAAGGCCGCTCGACACCGGCCAGCGATAGCGCTCGACACCGTCGACGGCGACGGTCATCTGCTGGCTATCCTTGTCGACGGTGATGGCGACTTTGGCCTGCGCGGCGCTGGCCATGAACAGCACCAGGCAGGTAGCGGCAACGAGGAAGGAACGCATTTTACCTTGGCCTCCAGGCCGTTTTACCAAAGCGCCATGAATGCAGGCGCCGCAGCTCTCCGTCCCCCGGCATCCAATATGCCCGGAATCCGGTCGCCGTTCCAGCGGCCTGCGGACCCATCGTTAATCCGCCCCACGGCGCAAACAAGGCGGAGAGGGGGCTGAATCCGGCTGATAGGGCTGACTTTTTCGCGAGCAGGCGAGGGAATCCGTCAATTCTTCAATCTGTACCCCGTCCTGAAGATCCACCACACCATCACCATGCACACCGCGAGGAAGCCGAGCGTCATGCCGAGGCTCAGGGCGACGCTGACGTCGGCGATTTCGTAAAAGCTCCAGCGGAAGCCGGAGATCAGATAGACCACCGGATTGAGCAGCGTGATGGTGCGCCAGCCCGATGGCAGCATGCTCACCGAATAGAAGCTGCCGCCGAGGAAGGTCAGCGGCGTCACCACCAGCATCGGGATCATCTGCAGTTTTTCGAAACCGTCGGCCCAGATGCCGATGATGAAGCCGAACAGGCTGAAGGTCACCGCCGTCAGCACCAGGAAGGTCAGCATCCACCACGGATGCATGATGTGCAGCGGCACGAACAGCGCGGCGGTGGCGAGGATGATCAGCCCGAGGATGATCGATTTGGTGGCGGCGGCGCCGACATAACCCAGCACGATCTCGAAATACGACACCGGCGCCGACAGCAATTCATAGATCGTGCCGACGAATTTCGGAAAGTAGATGCCGAACGAGGCGTTGGCGATGCTCTGCGTAAGGACCGACAGCATCACCAGCCCCGGCACGATGAAGGTGCCGTAGCTGACGCCGTCGACCTCGGTGATGCGCGAGCCGATCGCGGCGCCGAACACCACGAAATACAGCGAGGTGGAAACGACCGGCGAGACGATGCTCTGCAGCAGCGTGCGCCAGGTGCGCGCCATTTCGAACAGGTAGATGGCTTGAACGGCGCGCCAGTTCATGGTGCCCTCACCAGGCTGACGAAGATGTCTTCGAGCGACGATTGCGTGGTGTCGAGGTCGGAGATGCGGATGCCGGCGTTGCGGAGGTCGCTCAAGAGACTGGTGATGCCGGTGCGGTCGCCCTTGGTGTCGTAATCATAGGTGATCTCGCGGCCGTCCTCGGACAGTTCGAGATTGTAGGCGGCCAGCGCTGGCGGGATCGCCTCGACCTTGCTCTGCAGGTACAGTTTGAGATGCTTCTTGCCGAGTTTTTGCATCAGCCCGGCCTTGTCCTCGACCAGGATGATCTCGCCCTTGTTGATGACGCCGATGCGGTCGGCCATCTCCTCGGCCTCTTCGATGTAATGCGTGGTCAGGATGATGGTGACGCCGGAGGCCTGCAGGGTGCGCACCACTTCCCACATGCCCTTGCGCAGTTCGACGTCGACACCCGCGGTCGGCTCGTCCAGGAACAGGATCTGCGGCTCGTGCGACAGCGCCTTCGCAATCATCACGCGGCGCTTCATGCCGCCGGAAAGCGTGATGATCTTTGCGTCCTTCTTGTCCCACAGCGACAGGTCCTTGAGCACCTTTTCGATATGGGCCGGATTCTTCGGCTTGCCGAACAGGCCTCGGCTGAAGCTGACGGTCGCCCACACGGTTTCAAAGGAGTCGGTGTGCAGTTCCTGCGGCACCAGCCCGATCAGCGAGCGGGCGGCGCGGTAATCCTTGTTGATGTCGTGGCCGTCGACAGTGACGCGGCCTTCGCTCAAATTCGCGATGCCGCAGATGATTGATATCAGCGTGGTCTTGCCGGCGCCGTTGGGTCCCAGCAGCGCAAAAATCTCGCCGCGGCGGATATCCAGATTGATGCCGTTCAGCGCCTTGAAGCCCGAACCATAGGTCTTGGACAGGTTGGCGACGGAAATGATCGGGGACATGGAGAGCATGGTCGCAGTCTGATCTGAAATTGTGGCACGGCGCTGCGGCCGCGTTAGTGCGGGCGGGGGCAGCGGGAACTTTCAGATAGGAATGCGCTGTTCGTTTCGCAATCGGCGAATAGAATTATTATCTCTTGCTGGTGCTTTTTCTCTATTGCTTTTTCTTGGCCGGCTTTTTCGCAGCCGCGCCTTTTGCCGCCGCCGGCTCGGCCTGCTCGGGCACTTTCGCCAGTGTCATGATCTGCGTCTGCGCATTGGCGGGTCCGTTGGGACGGGCGGGATCAAGCAGCTGTTCCTCACCCAGTCCGACCGACTGCAGCCGCTTCGCCGAGATCTTGAAGGTGTTGACCAGGATATCGCGGACCGCGTCGGCGCGGCGCTGGCTGAGGAAGACGTTGTGGTCGCGCCGGCCGGTCGATTCGACATGGCCGACGATCAGGAACGTGTAGTTCAGCAGTGCGGAATTGACCAGCGTATCGGCCAGCCGCCCGATGGTCTGATAGGATTCCGGCCGCACGATCGGGGTGTCGGTGTCGAACTGGATGTCGACATTGAAGCTCGGCAGCTTGTTCAGTTCGGGCGCGATCGGCGGCCTTTTGTTCGGCGGCGGCTCGTTCTTGCCCCTTAGTTTCGAGCGCTCGAGGACCTGCTGGCGCAGCGCGGGGATATCCAGCTCCAGCGGTGTTTCCAGCCCGCTGAGCCTGGTCGCGACGTCGTCCTGCGCCCGGTATCCGACATCGGCGATGGACTTGGTGCATCGCGCGCTCACGGTCGGCAACGCCAGCAGGCAATCCAGGGACTTGAAGACCTCGCGTCCCTTGCCGCCGCACTTCTTGACGACTTCGAACTCGCATTCCCGCCCGACGGTGGCGCGCGCCGCAATGCGTTTCTGGATCGCATCGAACGCCCGGGGATAATCGGTCTTGCACGCCGCCGACATCACGTCCTGGTTGCGGTAGAGGCACTCCTTCAGGCGGGTGGAGTCGATATTGACGCCGCGGCAATTGGCGGTGATGTCGGGGGCGCAGCTCTTGCCGAGAATGGCGGCCCCTTCGCCAAAGCTGATGGTCTGCGCCGACGCCAGCGACGGCGCCGTGAGCGCAAGGATCAGCAGGATGGATTTGCCCCGGAACATGGCTGCATCTCAACCGATGAATCCGCCGTTGGTCAAGGGCTTGGGCGAACGGAATGCCGTTCTGTCATGTTGTCCGTTGTCCATGGTCTTTTCCCTAAGCTCGGCAAGCCGGCCCGTCGTGGTCCCGGCTGGAATACAGCGGTCGCGAGGTCGAGCCCGACCGACCATGCGTCTGTGTGATTCGGACTCGAATATCGAACAGCGAGGGGATGTGAATCCGCATTCTCGCGGCGCGCCCAGGTCCGGATTGGTCTTCGCAGGCAAGGGCAGGGATGGTGCGTCTCCATACGATTCTGTCATCCCCCGCGCATGCGGGGGATCCAGTACGCCGCGGCTTCTCGATTCTATCATCGGCGTCTCTGGAATACTGGGTCGCCCGGTCAAAGCCGGGCGATGACACCTGAATATGTGTCCGCATTCTCGCGGCGCGATACGCCCGAGGTTTGCGTCCGTTGGACCCTCCGAGCAATCAGAGGGCGCAGGGAATGCCGGGTGCGCGCTGCACCCGCGGTCTCGTGTGCGAATAGTGCAAAGAAAGCTGCACACGAGCATACAGGGCAGCGGAGGCACTCCGACATTCCCTGCGCAATGGCTTTACGGCTTATGCCGTGCTCTCCCCGGAGACGAGTTCTTGGTTGACTCCGTCACTGCCGTTC
>NZ_JAFCME010000055.1 GCF_018130065.1 Bradyrhizobium sp. AUGA SZCCT0158
CGAACGCTTCTGCGCTTACAACTCGCCTGCGAAGGTCTAAAATGCCACGAACTTTTGGTTCAGGACACTAGATTCTTAATTTGACGCGTTTTCTTGACGCGAACCGGTGTTCACTTCGCTGGAAAACGCTTTAGAACGCCGTACCGGCCCGCCTCGGCTTCTGTTCTTCGGCCTCGCGCGGCACCGGCCCGATCCGCAAGGCGGTGATGCGATTGCGCTCGCGGCGCAGCACGCGGAAGCGGAAGCCGTGGAACGTAAAACTCTGGCCGCGCTCGGGGATCGAACGCGCCTCGTGAATCACCAGACCCGCGATCGTGGTCGCCTCTTCGTCGGGCAGATGCCAGTTCATGGCGCGGTTGAGATCGCGGATCGGCACCGAACCATCGACCACCACCGAGCCGTCGGCCTGCGCGCGAACGCCAGCCACCACCACGTCGTGTTCATCGGAAATGTCGCCGACGATTTCTTCCAGAACGTCTTCCAGCGTCACCATGCCTTCGACTTCGCCATATTCGTCGACGACGAGCGCGAAATGAGTCTTGCGGCGGCGGAACGCCTTGAGCTGTTCGGACAAAGGCCGCATCTCCGGCACGAACCATGGCGGCAGCATGATGGCTGAAACATCGATGTGCGAGGTATCGCCTTCGGAAGCCCGGATCGCGCGCAGCAGATCCTTGGCGTGCAGCACGCCGATGATGTTCTCCGGCTTGTCGCGCCACAACGGGATGCGGGTGTATTCGGTGGCCAGCACCTCGCGCACCAGCTCATCCGGCGGCAGGTCGGCATTGATCATCACCATCGCCGTGCGATGAACCATGACGTCGGACACGGCCAAGTCGCCAAAGCGGAAGACATTTTGAAGGTATTCGGCCTCGCCGCTTTCGATGCCGCCGTGCACGGCCGATTCCTCCACCAGCCCCTCGATCTCGGAGTCGGTGAGGATTTCATGCTGTGAGGATTCCTCCACGCCGAGCATCCGCAAGATTCCGCGCGACGCGGTGTTGAGGAGCCAGTTCAGCGGCCAGAAAACCAGATAGGACAGGTAGAGCGGATACGCGATCCATTGCGAAACCGGCATCGGCTGCCTGATCGCCAGAGTCTTCGGCACCTGTTCGCCGATCACGATATGCAGCGAGGAGAACACCAGGAACCCGGCGAGGAACGACACGAAGTGCAACGTGGCTTGCGACATTCCGAGCGGGATCAGCAACGGCTCGAGCAGCGCCGCAACGGTGGGCTCGCCGACCCAGCCGAGACCGAGCGAGGCCATGGTAATGCCGAGCTGGCAGCACGCGAGATAGGCCTCGATGTTGCCCATCATGCTGTGCAGCAGGCGCGCGCCGAACCGGTCCTGCTCGACCATCGCCCTGATGCGAAACCCGCGGCTCTTCACCAGCGCGAACTCGGCCGCCACGTAGAACGCGTTGGCGGCGAGCAGCAGGAACGCAAGCAGCAGATTGAACGCGGTCGAGCTCATGCCTGCCTCGCGACGGCACCAGGCCCGCGCGACGGCTCCATGATGTGCCCTGACAGTCCCACTCTCATTCCGACAGCTTCTGTTGCAGGAAGGCGCGAACCGATGCCGGTTCGACGTCGTTTGCGATCACCGCGCGGCCGACAGTTTCCAGCAGGATGAAGGTGAGCTTGCCGCGCTTGACCTTCTTGTCCTGCGCCATCAGCGCCATCAGCGTATCGGCATCCGCGAGCCCTTCCTGGGCGAAGCCGGCGATGTCCTGCAACCTTGTCGGCAAACCGACCGAAGCCAGATGACGCTCGACGCGTGCGGCGTCGGCTGGAGAGATCATGCCGAGCCCAGCGGAAAATTCCGCCGCCAGCACCATGCCGACCGCAACGCCCTCGCCGTGGAACAGGCGATCGGAGAAACCGGTTGCGGCCTCCAGCGCATGGCCAAAGGTGTGGCCGAGATTGAGCAGCGCGCGTTCACCGGTTTCGCGCTCGTCGCGCGACACGATCGCGGCCTTGGCGCGGCACGAGGTAGCGATCGCATGCTCGCGCGCCGCGCTGCCGGAAAAGATGCCGGAATGATTGGTCTCGAGCCAGGCGAAGAAGGCTTCATCGCCGAGCACGCCATATTTGGCGACTTCGGCATAGCCGGAGCGGAACTGGCGCGGCGAGAGCGAGTCCAGCACCGATGTATCGGCAATGACAAGCACCGGCTGATGAAACGCGCCGAGCAGATTTTTTCCCTGCGGCGAGTTGATGCCGGTCTTGCCACCGACGGAGGAATCCACCTGCGCCAGCAGCGAGGTCGGCACCTGCACGAAATCGACCCCGCGGCGCAGGATCGCCGCCGCGAAGCCGGCGAGATCGCCGACCACGCCGCCGCCGAGCGCGATCACGAGGTCGTTGCGCTCGATTTTGGCTGCGATCAGCGCCTCGGAGACCTTCTCCAGTCCGGCGTAGGTTTTCGACCCCTCGCCTTCCTCGACGATGACATGCGATGTCGGGATGCCGGCCGCGGCCAGCGACGCTTGCGCCGGTTCGAGCCAATGCTTGGCAACGGTGCGGTCGGTGACGATGGCGGTGCGTACGCCCGGCCGCAGCGCGGCGACGCGCGCGCCAAGAGTCTGCAGCACGTCGCGGCCGATGACGATGTCATAGGCGCGGTCGCCGAGCGCAACATCGACGGTGATGGGATCGGAGTGTTTCAGGGGTGCAGTCATGAGGTCGCGCGTATCCCGTCCGTTGTAGCCGTTGCCGTCGTCGTTGACTCTTTAGTCGTTGACTCCTGGGCCGGCGGCGCGACGGCGCCACACAGCTTGGCGCGCAGGGCGTCCAGGCATTCATCGACAATCCGGTCATGCGGCACGTCGCGCGACAGGATCGTGAGATCAGCCCCCTGATAGACCGGCTCGCGGGCTTCGAGCAGGCGGGCGACCGTCGCAACCGGATCCTCGGTCTGCAGCAGCGGCCGGTCGGCGCGACGCTTGACGCGCTTCATGATGACGTCGATGTCCGCCTTGAGCCAGACCGACACCGCCTTGTCGGCGATCCGCTTGCGGGTTTCCTCGCGCATGAAGGCGCCGCCTCCGGTGGCAAGCACCGCCGGACCGCCATCGAGCAGCCGGGCGATCACGCGCGCCTCGCCGTCACGAAAATAAGGCTCGCCATACTTCGAAAAGATTTCGGGAATCGTCACCCCGTCATGGGCAATCTCGATCTCGATATCGGCGTCGAAAAACGGCAACCGCAGCCGCGCCGCCAGCCGGCGGCCAATGGTGGATTTGCCGACGCCCATCATACCGACAAGCACGATCGAACGCCGCCCCAGTGCCGCCGCGATTTCGGCCTCCTGGGGGGTGCTTGCTTGTGCCGGTATGGCGGTCTCGGGCATCCCAAACTCTGTCAGCTGCGCGGATTTTGCGCGTTTCAGCGCCACCTATACTACCCCCGCCGATACCCATGCCAGAGACTCTTGCAACGCCAAGGGGAACATGTAGGTAGTCAGGCGCGGCAAACCCCGATGATTTCAATGGTTAATTCGCGACCCAAGATCACTTTCAAGCCCGCCCTCAAGGCGCCCTGATGCCCAGTCTGTTCCGCTTTTTGACGGTCGTCGGCATTATTGCCGGCATCGGCTATGGCGTGGTCTTCGCGCTGGCGAATTTCGTCAATCCGAAGCCACGGGAAATGACCGTGACCATCCCTCCGGATAAGTTCCTCAAGAGATAGCGGCGCGCAGCAGGCGCATAAAAAGCTGCATCGCCGCTTGGAGTTTTGCCTCGTCGCCGGGCGCGTGCTTGATCCCGTCCATGGCTGCGACGACCACGTTGGCGATATCGACCGGCTTTGAATTCACTCGGTCCAAAGCGACGACGCGCGCGGCTTCCGCATCGGCCAACGCCTGCGCCAGCAGATCCACGAGCGTAGCACGGGCAACCAGCGTGATGTCCTTGGCCAAGGCCATGTTGACCTCGAACAGTTCGACTGCGTCCGAACTGGAAGCGAATGGCGCGATCAAGCCGTGATGAAAGGCGGCGATGGCGCTTTCGATCCGGCTAAAAACATCACCATTGCCACCGAGCGCCGCCTCGACTTGCCGCATCGTCCTGGCATGGGCCCGCGTCGATCCGGCCCGGAACAACTCCTCCTTGCTGCCGAAGCTCAAATAGAGGGACGCCCGGGAAATGTTCGCCGCCCGTGCGATGTCTGCCATCGAAGCCTTGCGAAAGCCGTGACGTACGAACACCGGCAGTGCCGCATCAAGGATGTGGTTGGATTTGGCATCAAGTTCCATCGTCTGGACAGATTGACAGTTCTTGTCCGATACGTCAAAATACAAATGGACGATTAGTGTCTAATCGTCTACGCATCTGCCGTGGAGGCGTGCGAGAAAAGGACTGAACATGAGTTCGCAATTACAAAATGGCGTTGTCACCATTCTGGTGACGGGAATCGGCGGCTTTCTCGGCGGGCATATCGCCCGGCAATTACTGGCCCAGGGGTACTGTGTTCGCGGCAGCGTTCGCCGCATGGGGCATTGCGACAAGATCAGGGACCAGGTCTGCCCTGACGTGGCGGCCGACGGGCACCGAATCAGCTTCATCGAAGCCGATCTTCGCTCCGATGCCGGATGGGATGCCGCGGTCGCCGGATGCCGCTATGTGATCCACTCCGCCTCCCCCTTTCCGTCAACCCTGCCCAAGGATGAGGATGACCTGATCCGGCCCGCGCGGGAGGGCGCCTTGCGGGTGCTGCGGGCAGCGCAGCAGGCTGGCACGATGCGCGTCGTGATGACTTCCTCGATCGCGGCAACCAACCACGGCAACGGTCAAGCGCCCTATACGGAGGACGATTGGACCGATCCGACCAGCCTTCGGGCAACGCCTTACTACAAGTCGAAGACGCTGGCCGAACGAGCCGCATGGGCCTTTGCCGACGAAACCGGACTTGATCTTGTCGTCATCAATCCCGGCATCATCTTCGGACCATTGCTAGGTCCGGACTATGGAACATCAGTGGGACTGATC
Source organism: Bradyrhizobium sp. AUGA SZCCT0158 (assembly GCF_018130065.1). Lineage (GTDB taxonomy): Bacteria > Pseudomonadota > Alphaproteobacteria > Rhizobiales > Xanthobacteraceae > Bradyrhizobium. The sequence goes on from NZ_JAFCME010000055.1 coordinate 4,992, forward strand.
CAGCAGATGATGAGCGGCAAGCTCAAGCGGGTGCCGAGGTTCGGCGTTGCTGTCGTCGACGTCCGCGATGCAGCTGACGCCCATATCCGGGCGATGACACATCCGGAAGCGTCGGGTGAGCGCTTCATCGCTGCCGGAAAGTTCTTCTGGATGCGGGACATGGCCGCCGCGCTAGCCAACTCGTTTCCGGACTATGCCTCCCAATTGCCCTCTGGCGAAGTGCCGAACTGGGTCGTCCGCATGATGGCGCCGTTCAGCGCACGTTCGCGCATGATCGTCCATGAACTCGACCGTGATCTCAGCGTCTGTGCCGCCAAGGCGACGCGGGTGTTGGGCTGGCAACCACGACCCGAAAAGGAAGCGATCTGCGCCAGCGCGCAAAGCCTGATCGACCACGGCCTGATCGCGGCCTCCTGAACCTTCGTAACCATCAACAGCGGAATCAGCCATGAACTCATCCATCGCCCATTCGAGCGACCGCCTTGACGCGGAGCATATTCGGGACATCGAGCGCGCACGACTTCGTGCCCTCGTCAACGCCGACATGATTGCGGCAGAACCACTGCACGCGCCGGACTTTCAACTGATCACGCCGATCGGCGCGACGCTGTCGAAAGCCGAATATCTCGGCGCGGTGGCCAGCGGGCAGATCAGGTATCTGCTATGGGAGCCGGGTGACATCGCTGTCCGCCTGTACGCAGCCAGCACGCTGATTCGCTATCGCGCCCGGCTCGAGGTCGTATTCGGAGGTCACAAGGTGCCGCCGGGCGATTACTGGCACACCGACGCCTATGAATGTCGCGACCGGCAATGGATGGTGGTGTGGTCGCAAGCGACCGCGATCAGCACGCTCGCCTGACAAAAACAACTGCCGCCGCCTGGATCATCGGATATGATTCGGTATGGTCACCAACAATACCTCCGACGCGAAGCTCGTAAGCCTGTTCCTCGACATGCTGGCGGCGGAACAGGGCGCCGGCGATAACACCCTCGACGCCTACCGCCGCGATCTCGAGGATTTTTCGGAGTTCGCCGGCCGGGCGAAATCCGGCTTCATCGCTGCCAACACCCAGTTGCTGCGCGATTACCTTGAAGATCTCGATTGCCGCGGCTTCAAGTCCACGACCGTTGCGCGGCGTCTCTCCGCGCTGCGCCATCTGTTCCGGTTTCTGCTCAACGAACGGATGCGAACCGACGATCCCGCCGCGATCCTGTCCGGTCCGAAGCGCGGCCGCGGCCTGCCCAAGGTGCTTTCGATCGCGGATGTCGATCGCATGCTGACCCGGTCCAAGGAGCTCACCGAAACCGACGCCACGCCTCAGCAGCGGCTTCGCGCGCTGCGGCTGCATTGTCTGCTCGAAGTGCTCTACGCCACGGGCTTGCGCGTTTCCGAACTGGTGGCGTTGCCGCTGTCGGCGGCGCGCCGCGACGCCCGGATGATCGTGGTGCGCGGCAAGGGCAACAAGGAACGGCTGGTGCCGCTGAACGAGGCGTCGCGGCAGGCGATGGCCGATTATCTCGCCGCGATGGAAGCCCTGAAGCCCGAGAAGAAGAAAAACGCCCCCGCCTCGAAATGGCTGTTTCCCTCCTTCGGCGAAAGCGGACATCTGACGCGACAGCATTTCGCGCGCGACCTCAAAGAGCTTGCATCCGCGTCGGGGCTGGCGCCGCGGCTGGTCTCGCCGCATGTGCTGCGCCACGCCTTCGCCAGCCACCTTCTGCACAACGGCGCCGACCTGCGCATCGTGCAAACCCTGCTTGGCCACACCGATATTTCGACAACGCAGATCTATACCCATGTGGTCGAGGAGCGGCTCAAGAGCCTGGTGCGCGACCTGCATCCGCTGGCGGAGAAGTAGACTTCCGCGTATCCAGCAAGTATGCCGCCTTGACTTCGACGCCTTCTCCCCCGAAACAGCCTCACTCGATCGCTACCCGCCATGGGCCTCCGCCCAGACCGTCAGCTAAATCGTTGAAGAGACTAATCTTCTTTATCAAAGACGAAACCACTTCGCCCGCAGCTAAGTTCCTCCCTATATTGGTTTGATGCCGGATCAGATGCGCAGCTACCTCGACTTCGAAAAACCCGTCGCCGAACTCGAGGCCAAGGTCGACGAGTTGCGCGCGCTGGCTGCGACCGGCAGCGACATCGGCGATGAGATTGCGCGAATCGAGGACAAGGCGTCGCAGGCGCTGACCGACCTCTATGCCAGCCTGACGCCGTGGCAGAAGACGCTGGTGGCGCGCCATCCGCAGCGGCCGCACTTCACCGATTTCATCAACACACTGATCACAGAATTCACGCCGATGGCGGGCGACCGCAAGTTCGGCGAGGACGAAGCGCTGATGGGCGGCTTCGGCCGCTTCCGCGGCGAAGCCATCTGCGTGGTCGGCCAGGAAAAGGGCGCCACCACCGAAAGCCGTATCAAGCACAATTTCGGCATGGCGCGCCCTGAAGGGTATCGCAAAGCCGTTCGCCTGATGGAGCTGGCCGACCGGTTCGGCATCCCCGTGCTGTCGATCGTTGATTCGGCCGGCGCCTATCCCGGCATCGGCGCCGAGGAACGCGGACAGGCGGAAGCCATCGCGCGGTCCACCGATGCCTGCCTGTCGCTCGGCGTGCCCAATGTCGCGATCATCACCGGCGAGGGCATGTCCGGCGGGGCGATTGCGATCACGACCGCCAACCGCGTGCTGATGTTCGAGCACGCGATCTACAGCGTGATCTCGCCGGAAGCGGCGTCCTCGATCCTGTGGCGGGACGGCACCAAGGCTCAGGAAGCCGCCACCAGCATGAAGATCACCGCCCAGGACATGCTGCGATTCGGCGTCATCGACCAGATCCTGAAAGAGCCTCCCGGCGGCGCCCATCGCGACCCCGCCGCCATCATCGCCTCCACCGGCGATGCCATCGCCCAGGCCTTCAACGACTTCCGCAATCTCGATGCGGATGCGGTGCGCAAGCAGCGGCGGCAGAAATTCCTCGATATCGGCCGCAAACTGGGCTGAACGGCTTCGATTCCTCGCCTTTTGGGGGAGATCGAGGGGCTGCGAGCCACGAAAGCCGCAGCCCCATCGCAAAATCGCCGATTTTTCGCCAAATCGTTGAATTTAGCCGCAATTATGCCCCGACCTCGTTCTTTATGGTCTGTTGACCATGCCCGCCAAGGTACCGGCTTGTGCGGCGGGTTCGAGTTGCGACAAATCGGCCTAAAGGGTAAGATTTTATACATCGGCTTCAGGGCATGACGCTGTGGTTGGGGTGCGAAAATTGCCCGATGGGTGTGGAGCTTAGCTTTTGATTTATCGCACGCTGGTACGCGCGCTCATCACGTCGGCTGCCCTCGCGGCCGGCGTTTTGTTGACTGGCTGCAACAGCGACGAGATTTCGCTGGCCAACAATGCCAAGGCCAACCAGCCGGTCCCGCCGAAGCTGATCCAGGCCATGGTCGAAAAGGACATGGACCTGAACTCGCCGATTCTGGTCCGGATCTTCAAGCAGGAAGCCGAACTCGAAATCTGGAAGCAGGATCGCGCCGGGCGTTTCGCGCTGCTGAAGACCTATCCGATCTGCCGCTGGTCGGGCGATCTCGGACCGAAGGTCAAAGAGGGCGACCGCCAGGCGCCGGAAGGCTTCTATTCGATCTCGCCGGCGCAGATGAATCCGCAGTCGGCCTATTATCTGTCGTTCAACACCGGCTACCCCAACGCATTCGACAAGGCGCTCGGCCGCACCGGATCGCAGCTGATGGTGCATGGCGACTGCTCCTCGCGCGGCTGCTACGCGATGACCGACGAGCAGATCGCGGAAATCTATTCGCTGGGCCGCGAGTCCTTCTTCGGTGGCCAGAAGTCGTTCCAGCTGCAGGCCTATCCGTTCAAGATGACGCCAATCAACATGGCGAAGCATCGCAACAATCCGAACATGCCGTTCTGGCGAATGATCAAGCAGGGCTACGATCATTTCGAGGTGACGAAGCACGAGCCGAAGGTCGATTTCTGCGAGAAGAAATACGTGTTCGACGCCATCAGGGCGCCCAACGCCACGCGCGACCCGGTGTTCGACGCGTCGGGCAAATGTCCGGCCTATGCGATTCCCGATGAAGTCGCCGACGCCGTACGCGAGAAGCAGCAGGCCGAGGCCGCTGAAACCGCCAAGCTGATTTCGAAGGGCACGCCGGTCGCGCGGCTCAACACCGGCATCGACGGCGGCATGCACAAAATATTCGCCGCACGCGTTCCTGAAGCCAGCACCGGGCTGTCGGAAGGCGGCGACAGCCAGGGACTGGCGGCGCTCTCGCTGGCCCGCGCGCCCGGCACCATCCCCTCCCACGTCAACCCGCCGCGCGCGCCCTCCGACAATCTCCTGCTCGGCGCGCCGCAGGAGCCGAAGCTTGCTGCGGTCGCCAGCGCGCCGACAGCCGGACCGACAGCCTCGACCCCGGCCCCGACACGGGTCGCCAACGCCGCGCCGGCCGCACAATCCGACGGATGGTTCTCCAGCCTGGCCCGCAAGGTCGGCATTGGCGGCGGCGATGCGACCGCGAGCACCTCAAGCACACCGCCGCCCGCGTCGGCGAAGCCGAAGGTGATCGAGGCCAAGCGAACCGAGCCACCGCGTCACGAAGCCGCGGCACCCAAGACGTCAGCCCCGAAGGCCGAACCCAAGCAGGCCGCAGCCCGGCCGCCGCTGAAACCGTCGGTGACCGATACCGCGGCGCCAGCTGCTCCGGCCGCTCCCGCGCAGGTCGCCGGATCGGCGCCGATCATCTCGTCGAACTCGTTCGACAGCCGCTTCGGGGCGATGAAGTAAGCTTCCGTCACGCTGAAGCGCAGGGTGGGCAAAGCGAAAGCGTGCCCGCCAATCAAGCTGAACTTATCGGGAGAGAAGATGGTGGGCACGGCGCTAAAGCGTGATGGCATTAGGTTCGATAGCCTGAGTTTTTGAGGTAGTTGGCACATTCCTCTGAGGTGAAGGCATCG
>NZ_JAFCME010000056.1 GCF_018130065.1 Bradyrhizobium sp. AUGA SZCCT0158
CAGTTGCGATGGACGGTCGCGGCTGAAGCGTACGGCGAAAGCGTGTGGTCCTGGCGCCCGTAACGGCGTCAAGTCTTGCGGAGCGATCTGCAAGGCGACGGTGGCAATAGAGGCCGTCTCACCGGGGAGAGCGCGTTATAAGCCGTAAAGCCATTGCGCAGGGAATGTCGGATGTTCTCCGCTGCCCTGTATGCTCATGTGCAGCTTTTTTTAGCACAATCGCACATGAGACCGCGGGTGCAGCGCGCATCCGGCATTCCCTGCGCCCTCTGAATTGAGAGGGCGGGAAGTTTTCAGAAAATCTCGGGCGCAATGCGTCGCGAGAATGCGAACACACGCTCAGTTGTCATCGCCCGGCTTGACCGGGCGACCCAGTATCCCAGAGACGCCAATGATAGAACCGAGAAGCCGCGGCGTACTGGGTCCCCCGCTTTCGCGGAGGACGACAGCGTTGTGCGGAGCTGCTCTATCGCCGTCATTGCCTGCGACAAACGCGAAGCGTTTGCGCAAGGGAGCGACAGCGACGAAGCAATCCATGCCGCAGCTAGCCGAGCTATGGATTGCTTCGCTTACGCTCGCAATGACGTGGAGAGAGCTCGTGCCCTCGCCCTCAACCTTCCTTCTTCGCTTTCGCCCGCAGCTTCATCTCGCGGTAGCGCGCCGCGCCGCCGTCGCGGTTGTTCTGCGGGCTGCGCTCGACGGCCAGCGCATCGTCGGGCACGTCCTTGGTGATGACCGAGCCCGAACCGATATAGGCGCCTTTGCCGATTTTCACCGGCGCCACCAGCGACGAATTGGTGCCGACGAAAGCGCCCTCGCCGATCGTGGTCTTGTGCTTGAAGAAGCCGTCATAGTTGCAGGTGATGGTGCCGGCGCCGATATTGGAATTGGCGCCGACATGGGCGTCGCCGATGTAGGAGAGATGGTTGACCTTGACGCCGGCTTCGAGGTGAGCGGCCTTGGTCTCGACGAAATTGCCGATCCGCGCACCATCGCCGAGCGATGTGCCCGGCCGCAGCCGCGCATACGGGCCGACGGACGCCTTCTTGCCGATCGAGGCCTGCACGATGTGCGAGAACGAATGGATCACCGCGCCGTCGGCGATGCTGACACCGGGGCCGATCACCACGAACGGCTCGATGGTGACGTCGTTGCCGAAGGTGGTGTCGGCGGCAAGATGCACGGTTTCCGGCGCGATCAGCGTCACGCCGGCATCGAGCGCTGCCTTGCGCAGCCGCGCCTGCATCACCGCTTCCGCTTCGGCGAGCTGCGCCTTGGTGTTGATTCCGCGCACTTCGTCCTCGCTGGTTTCAATCACGACGGCCTCCAATCCCATGTCCCTGACGAGTGCAACCGCATCGACGAGATAATACTCGCCCTTGCTGTTGGCATTGCCGATCCGATCGAGGATCGAGAGCGCCTTCTTGCCGTCGAATGCCATCACCCCGGCATTGCACAGCGTGACCTTGCGCTCCTCGGCGCTGGCATCCGCATGCTCGCGGATCGCCACCAGATGCTCGCCCTCGACGAGCAGCCGGCCGTAACCGGTGGGGTCGGCGGCGCGGAAGCCAAGTACGGCGATCGCGGCCCCCTTCTCCAGCGGCGCGCGCATTCGCGCAAACGTCTCGGCCGATATCAAAGGCGTATCGCCGAAGGCGACGATCAGGTCGTCGGCGCCGCGCGCCAGTGCCTCGCGCGCCGCCAGCACCGCATGCGCGGTGCCGAGGCGTTCGCGCTGGACGAAGGTCGCGGCATCGGGACGCCTCCGTGCAACCTCGTCGGCGACCGCCTTGTGATCGGGACCGATCACGACGGCGAGCGAGGCGCCCGCGCCTTTCGGGGCGGCATCCAGCACATGCGCCAGCAGCGACTGGCCGGCCACCGGGTGCAGCACTTTCGGCAGCGCGGACCGCATCCGCGTCCCCTCGCCGGCCGCGAGCACCACCGTCAGGCTGGATCGAGCAGTCATGAGAAGTCCTCTACTAGAGCGTTTTCCAGCGAAGTGGCATCCGGTTCGCGTGAAGAAAACGCGTCAAAACAAAAATCCCTATCGGGGCCAAAAGCAACGGCGCCGTCTTTAGGTGTTTTCGCTGTGAGTGGAAACCCGATTCGCCGTCCCGCAAAGTTCCGGATTCAAGATCATGGCAGAATTCCTGTTAATGTTTGACCTGTGATTCGGCAGGCCTCGGGAGGGCCAAAGACGTTTGGCCAAGAATTCCGACCATCGCGCTGGCGGCCTCGGGACGGACGATACCGGCGGCGTGCTGAGCGGTTTGCTGGCCGAGGAAGAGGATCTCGACCGCCGCGCGCTGTGGCGGCTCGGATCGTGGGGCGTCGGTGCGGTGGCCGCGGTCGTCGTCGCCGTGATGGCCAACCAGACCCAGTCTGGATGGAAGCGCGACCAGATGGCCGCGACCGATCTCAACCAGCGAGCACAGCAGATCCAGAATATTGCCAGTCGAACGGAACGCGAGGCGCGGCGGCTCGCAGCGGCCATCGATACGCTCAACAGCGATCGCGACCGGCTCTATAGCCGCGTCACCGGCCTGGAACGCGGGCTGGACTCCGTGACCGGATCCATCGCCCGCCAGAATTCCGCCGCGGCATCGCCCGCCCCGGCAGCGCCTTCGCCTGCCGAGCCCCAAGCTTCCCAGGCCGCGCAAACTCCCGCCCCCACCGTGGCGCCGGTGACGACGCAGACTGCTGCGGCCGCGCCTGACAAATCCGGTTCCAATCCGATCCCCGCCGAACCGGGTCCGGCGGCGGTTTCATCCGTTGCCAAGGATTCGGCTAAAGAACCTGGCAAGGAAACGGCCAAGGAAACCATCAAGCCCGAGTTACCGAAGATCGAAGCAAAGAAGACCGACCCGATAAGGCCTGAAGCCGCCAAGCCTGAATTGGCCAAAGCTGAGGCAGTAAAGCCTGAGACGGGCAAGCCTGAAGGGATAAAGTCCGATACGGCGAAAATCGATACCGTGAGGATCGAGGCTGCGAAGGCCGACGCTGCGACGCCGGCAACGCCGCTGGTCGCCTCACAGTCCTTCATGGCGCCGCCCGATCCGTCCGCCACGAAACTGATCGAACCCGCCAGGCCCTTGAGTCCGGTGACAGCGAGCCCGATCCCGGAAGTGATGGCGGCCGCACCGGCCACGGACGCCGAGGCGGACGAGGAAACCGGCCCGAGGGTCCCGGTCCAGCGGACCCAATTCGGGGTCGATCTCGGCACCGCCAATTCGGTTCCCGGCCTGCGCGCGCTGTGGCGCGGGCTGCTGAAATCGAGATCGAACGCGCCGCTCGCCGCGCTGCGCCCGATCATCGTCGTCAAGGAAAGCACCAACGGGCTCGGTATGCAGCTTCGACTGGTGGCCGGTCCCATCAACGACGCCGGAGCTGCCGCCCGGATCTGCGCCGTCCTGACCGAAAACAAGCGGAACTGCGAGACGGCGATCTTCGACGGCCAGAGGCTGTCGCTGACCGGCGACAACCCATTGCCCGCGCCGAGCGCAAAACCCGCGCCCCGCCGGCGGGGTGCGGTGACGAAACGCGCCCCTGTCGGAGCCGTGGAGGAGCCGGCAAAGAAGCCGGAAACAGCGGCAACGACCTCAGTCTCGTCCTGGTTCGGCAAGCGGGGCCAATAGATATTTACTTATAATACAAAGGGTTGCGGAAAAATTCTGAACTGTTTTTGATGCCCCTTAATGTCCTGCAGTGACTTGTCCCGGCGGCCATTCCCGACCATATTCGCCCCGCCATCCCTCCGAGCTCGAGAAAATGCCGCTGTGAAAAAAACTCCGTTCCGCCTGACGCCCTATCAGGTGCAGTTCCTGTTGGTGGTCGGTTTCGTCACCGTCGGCTACGCGCTCTATCTGCGCTATCTCGCGGTCGAGTTCTCGACCGTCGCGCTGGCGTGCGACGCCGGGCTGCAGACGATGATCTGCAAGGCCCGTACGCTCGCCACCACCCTGTTCAAGAATTCGGTGTTCGGCATCGTCGCCCTGATCATCGCGGTGCTTCACGTGATGCGGCCGTCGATCGTGCTTTTGACCGGCGGGCTGATCGCGGCCGGGCTCGGGATCGTGCTCTATAATGTCGTGCTGTCGGGGCTCGCGATCGGGCTGCTTATTTTAGGCTTTGCGCGGCCCGCGCCCGCCACAGCGTAAGCGCGAGCAGGAAGTAGATCGCGCAGGTCCACATCGCCTGCCAGTTCTGCGGACCTTCGTTGATTCCGATATAGAGCGTGGCCACCACGAGCAGTCCGGCAAAGGCCGATTCGGCGATCGGGCGAGTGCCCTCCTTCGGCCGGTTGACCAGCATCAAGGCGGCAAACGGCACCACGGCCATGGTCAGCGAAGCGAACGGAAAATCGCGATAGCGCGGATCGAACGCAAAACCGAGCGCGGTCTCCGCGCCGATCACCGTGGCGACAACCAGAGTCAGGCCAAGCAGCACTGACAGCACCGATCCGGTCCGGCCATCGCGCGGGCCGAGCAATTCGAGGAAGGTCGGCAGCGGCCGTCCCGACATCGCCGCGTTGGCGCAGAGCATCGGGGACGCGATCGCGGCCGCCAGCAGCGCCCCCCATTGCAGCCAGCCGCCGGTCCCGTAGCTCTCATAGAACATCTTGTCGGCGGCGACGCCGAGCAGCATTCCGGAAATCGTCGCCGAGGTGCCGACCGCGAGCCAGGCGGCCAGCCGCGGCTGCCAGGGCCGCCGCCGCAACGTCAGCCAGCCCGCGAGAAACACGAAAAAGCTCAGCGCCATGCCGCAGCCCATCTGCAGCTTCCAGAACGGGAAATTGCTGATGGCCTCGCCCGGCGGATATTTCACCGCCCGCTGCGCCGCGTCGATCAGGCCCCAATAGCCGCCGACGGTGCCCTCGAGCTGGCGCTTCCACGGCTGGTCGTAGGCCTCGATCAGGTTGACGCGAAAGCCTTCGCGCTTGGCGAGATCGAGAATTTCGGAAACCACCCGCGCCTGGTTGGTGCGCGACGGCAGCGCGCCCTCGCGCATCCGCCCGGCGCTGGGCCAACCGGTCTCGCCGATCAGGATCTCCTTGCCCGGAAAGGCGATCGCCATCCGCTTGCGGATCGAATCGACATGGGAGGCGGCGAACTTCGCGCGCACCGGCATGTCCTCCCAGTACGGCAGGATATGAATCGTGACGAAATCGACCGCGTCGTAGATCTCGCGGTTGCGCAGCCAGAATTCCCAGACATCGGCATAGGTGACGGGAATGGTGACCTGCGGCTTGACCGCGCGGATGTAGGCCGCAAGATCCGACGTCGTCATCTCGCCGCGCAGCAGCACTTCGTTGCCGACCACCAGCGCGGTGATGACACCCGGATATTCCTTGGTCAGGCCGACTGCGACGGCGATCTGCGAATAGTTCTTGATCCGGTTGCTGCTGAGCCAGATGCCCTGAATGACCTTGAGCCCGACCTTGGCGGCGATGGCCGGAACCTGGTCGAGCCCGTTCTCGATCGAATAGGTGCGCACGCAGTCGGTGATCTTGGCGAGTTGCGTCAGATCCTGCGTGATCTGTTCGGCATCGATATGCGTGGTGGGAATCAGCGGCGTCTGCTCGCCTCGGAACGGCGCATAGGAGACGCATTGCAGTTTGGCGTTGGGGTCGATCGGCGCGCGCACGAGCGTGATCGGGGTGGCCAGCCACCACCACAATGCTGCGATCATACCTAGCGATGTCAGGAGAAGCGCCAGCGGCGTACGAAAAGAAATCGGTTCCATCCTCCGGGCGGGGACCGTCGATTAGCCGGTCACCGGCGTTCTGCCAAGAGTGATCTATCAGGAGGATAGACCTAATCCAAACAGCTAGTCCAAAGTCCGCCCCGAGGTACTCCCTGCGACGATTTTACCACGTGACGATAAAGTTGTGACTTTGCTGGACAAAATCCGAAATAACCGTCATGGGAATCCGGCAGCGTCTCCGCCGCAATGGAGACCTATTTGGACGGCAACTAGCCAAGCCATCACGAGCCGTGGGAATTGCCTTTTCGGGAATTCCAGCGGCCATGTAACAAGTCGGGGAATGTATGCGTCGAAGTGGGCCTGATCTCAAAAGTGCGGTTTTGCGCCACCTCGCCGTTGCAGGCCTTGTCCTCCTGATCGGATCAGGCGGGGTTTTGGCCCAGAGCGGCACCCCTGCCCCGGACCAGCCCGGCAAGCCCCCGGCGGCCAATTCGGCAGACGTGAACCGGGACAACCAGCGCAAGACCGACGAATTCGTCGAAGCCACGCAGGCCATCAACGGTCCGGCCGGAAACCCGGAATGCGTCTGGCTCGGCCGCCGCGTGGTCCGCCTGATGTGGCTCGACGACCTCGATACCGCGTTCCGGCACCTCGACCTCTATGACCGGTTCGGCTGCCCCGGCGGCCATGTTCAGGCCACCTTCCGCTGTCTGACCCGGTTTGGCGGCCAGATCGACCCCAAGGTCGCCGAAACCCTGTCGAGCCGGATCCATGCCTGCTGGATCAATCCGGGCGCCCAGCCCCAGGCGGCGGCAGCTGCCGCCGGCCCGGCCGCGCCTGCGGCCGCCGGCAATGCGGCGCCAGCGCCAGCCGCATCTCCCTCGCCGGCCCCCAGCGCCAGCCCCGCTCCGGCGAAGTAAATCGCCAGTCGGATCAACGGCAACGCTCGCGCGGAACGAACGGGATTATTCAGCGTTTGTTCAAGTCCGCGCCCTTAAAACGCCATCGCGTCATATCAGTTGTGAATTCGTGCGGCAGGATTATCCTTAATCTCGCCGCCGTGCCGGTCGAACCTAGGGGACGGGTTCGCTTTCCCACATGCAGGCCCCGTTATGGTTTAACCACCGATGCGCGCCGTCGTCGCCGTTCTGCTGTTTGTAACCGCAGCTCATGCTGCGTTGTGGGGTCTGTTCCAGGAAAAGCAGCCGGCGCCCGATTTCCGCGGCATTTTGCCGAGCGTCTCCTACGCACCGTTTGAGGGATCTGCGCATCCCGACGTCGACAATATTCCGCAAGTCGAGAAAATCCGCGCCGACCTGAAGAAGCTGTCGACGATGACGCGGGCGATTCGCCTTTACTCGTCGACCGGCGGCGTCGAACTGGTTCCGCCGATCGCTGCTGAGTTCGGCCTCAAGGTCACCGTCGGCGCCTGGATCGACAAGAATTCCGACCGCAACGAACGCGAAATCGACGCGGCGATCACCCTCGCCAAGCGCAACAGCAACGTCATCGGCGTCGTCGTCGGCAACGAAGTGATTTACCGCGGCGAGCAAAAGGTCGAGGACCTGATCGACCTCATCAAGCGGGTCAAGAAATCGGTCAATGTTCCCGTTACCACGGGCGAAATCTGGAACATCTGGCGCGACAATCCGGAACTGGCCTCCTCCGTCGACTTCATTGCCGCTCACGTGCTGCCCTATTGGGAAAATTTCACGGACAAGCAGGCCGTCGATCAGGCGGTCTACCTCTACCAGCTGCTGCGCGAGAAATTCCCGGGCAAGCGGATCGTCATCGCCGAATTCGGCTGGCCGAGCGCGGGCTATAATTTGCGGAATGCCGAACCCGGCCCGTTCCAACAGGCTTCCGTGCTGCGCAACTTCGTCGCCAGGGCCGATGCCATCGGCATGGATTACAACATCGTCGAGGCGATCGATCAGCCCTGGAAATTCTTCGAAGGCGGCGTCGGTCCCTATTGGGGCATCCTGAACGCGTCGCGCGAGCCGAAATTCGCCTGGACCGGCCCGATCGTAAACGAGAACTACTGGAAGCTCGCACTGATCGCCGTCCTCGTCGGCATCCTGCTGTCGCTGCCGATCCTGCGCCTCGACCGGCCGACGGTCATGCAGACCGTCATGCTATCGGCCGCGGCAAACGGCGTCGGCGCCTGGGTCGCCACCGTATTCGCCTATTGGGACGGGCACTATTTCGTGTTCGGCTCGGCCTTCGCGCTGACGCTGGGCCTGATCCTGCTGGTACCGCTGGTCCTGATCGCGATGGCGCGGATCGAGGAAATCGCGGCGGTCGCCTTCGGCCGCGGCCCGCGCCGGCTGATCACCAAGAGCGCGCCGCTGGCGCCCGCCACCATCGGCGAGAACGTAGCCTTCCCAAAGGTATCGATCCACATTCCCGCCTATTTCGAGCCGGTCGAGATGCTGAAGCAGACGCTCGATGCGGTGTCGCGGCTCGACTATCCGAACTTCGAATGCGTCTGCATCATCAACAACACGCCCGATCCGGCATTCTGGCAGCCGATCCAGGATCATTGCCGAACGCTCGGTGAACGCTTCAAGTTCATCAACGCCGAGAAGGTGCAGGGATTCAAGGCCGGCGCGCTGCGCATCGCGATGGAGCGTACCGCAGCGGACGCCGAAATCATCGGCATCATCGATGCCGACTATGTCGTGCATCCGGACTGGCTGAAGGATCTCGTCCCTGTGTTCGCGGACTCGCGCGTCGGCCTGGTGCAGGCGCCGCAGGAGCATCGCGACGGTGACCTGTCGCTGATGCACTACATCATGAACGGCGAGTATGCCGGCTTCTTCGACATCGGCATGGTCCAGCGCAACGAGTTCAATGCGATCATCGTGCACGGCACGATGTGCCTGATCCGCCGTTCCGCGATGGATATGGCTGGCGGCTGGTCCAGCGACACCATTTGCGAGGACACCGATCTCGGGCTGACCATCCAGCAACAGGGCTGGCTGACGCACTACACCAACGTCCGCTATGGCGAGGGCCTGCTGCCCGACACCTATGAAGCGTTCAAGAAGCAGCGCCATCGCTGGGCCTATGGCGGCTTCCAGATCGTCAAGAAGCACTGGCGGCGCTTCCTGCCCGGCGCGAGCCGGCTTACCCCCGATCAACGCCGGGAATTCTCGCTCGGCTGGCTGAACTGGCTCGGCGCCGAGAGCCTTGGCGTGGTGGTTGCGATCCTCAACCTGATCTGGGTTCCGATCGTGGCGTTTGCCGACATCGCCGTTCCCGACAAGATCCTGACGTTTCCGATCATCGCCTCGTTCGTCGTCTCGCTGGTGCATTTCATTGCGCTCTATCGCCTGCGCGTGAAGATCAAGGCCGGCCAGATGCTGGGCGCCATGATCGCGGCGATGAGCGTGCAGTGGACCGTGTCGCGCGCCGTTGCCCAGGGCCTGATCACCGAGCACCTCGCCTTTGCCCGCACCTCCAAGGGCGGTCTGTCGCGGATGTCGATCGAATTCCAGGCGTTCTGGGAAGCCGTGATCGGCGTGCTGCTCCTGATCGGCGCTGCCGTGCTGGTGGTCACGAACGGGTACAAGCAGGTGCACGAAATCTACGTGTTCGCTGCCGTGCTGGTGTTGCAAAGCCTGCCGTTCCTGGCCGCGGTCGCGATCGCGCTGTTGGAGAACTCCCGCACCAACTCGTTCGCCTTCTGGCGCAACAGCGCGGTGCGGACGGCGGAACTGATCGGCATCCGCCCGGTCCGGCTGCCGACGGTCGCGCGCCCCTCCCAGCCGGTCGCATCCGAGATTCGCCGGGAAGCCAATTAACGGACGGTGAATCGATCAGCGCAGCCTGCTTCAAGAAGCCGGACTAACCGCAAGCCGAACCTCAGGAATTTGGATCGCACGGCCCAACATTTTCTGGCGCCGGCGCTATTGACCCGCGGGGGCCCGCCCCCTACACAGCGCGTCGAGTGAGCGCGTAGCTCAGGCGGTAGAGCACGTGACTTTTAATCATGGGGTCGAGGGTTCGAGTCCCTCCGCGCTCACCATGAAATCGGGCACAACTTGAATTTTCGCGGTTTTGCCGAAAGTGCTGTGTCGGCACTGTGTCGATTGTGTTGAAAAACTCGACTGTTGAAGCCGAAGGAGATCGCTGATTCATTTCCCCTTGGTGGGTGGAGACTTGA
>NZ_JAFCME010000057.1 GCF_018130065.1 Bradyrhizobium sp. AUGA SZCCT0158
CGATCGCGGCGTGAGACCGAACCGGTCCTGGCTTCTCACCGACTTCCTTGGAAGGGTGTTTTTACACGGCCAAGACCCGAAGCGGACATCGTTCTCTTACGCGGCGTGCCTCCTACACAAAAAAGGCCGTCGTACGCTCAACCAGCCAGTAGGCCGCCATGATGCCTATAGCGTAGGCGACGGTCACATCGAGCCGGTCGAGTGATGGCTGTATACGCGCAGGCTCCAATAGTTTTGACGCCACAAAGCGTAACAGGGATATCAACGACAAGACTGCGGCAACGAAAATGAGCTGTCCAATCTCAACTCCAACATTGAAAAACAGCAGCGCAACGGCGATCGAATGTTGAGGTAATCCCACCTCAGCCAGCGCGCCGGCAAATCCAAAGCCATGCAGGAGGCCGAAGGAGAAGGCAACGAGCCATGGCAGGCGCGCGGTCAAACTCGGCTTCCCACGGCGGGCGTTCAGAATCTCGACCGCAACCAGCATGATGCTGAGCGCTATGGTTGCCTCCAGGGGCGGTCCCGCCACATTCACAAAGCCCAGCGCCGCCGCTGCGAGGGTAATGCTGTGCGCGATCGTGAATGCCGTAACCGTAATGGCCACGCGCCCCCAGCCTCGTACGAGAATCACCAGCGCCAGCACAAACAGCAAATGGTCGAAGCCGAAAAGAATGTGTTCGACACCCAGATGCAGGTAGGTCGCTGCGATTTCCCAAGCGCCGGGCACGGCTCGAATGATGAATGCCGTCTTCGTTGGAGAAAGCCGTTCGGTCTGTACTGCGCCGGCAAGGCTTTCGATCCGAACCAGTACATCGGTCGATGTGGCCGATAGTCCGTTGATGGATACCGGCTGCCCTATAAATCCTCCCTCCCGCCGAATGGTACGGCGTTCAACATAGACCCCGTCGCTGAACGATGCACGGGGCGGCCCTACATCCTGAGTGCCCTCGGGCAGTTTGACGTAGATCGCGAGCCGCAAGTCTTCCCCGCGCGCAGGGATTTTGAAAAGCAAATTATACTCGCCGGAGCTGGTCTGGCGCATTTCCAGATAGCCGGGCCGAAGTTCATCCGAGATCGCGGGTTGCGCCAGCAGCACCGCCAGAACAGCAATGAACAAACGAAAACGGGTCATCGACCAACGTCGGCTGACGCCGCCTTGGAAGGAGGCGCTTCCACCACGATTTCGTAGCGCTCCCGTAGCGAGGCATACAGCTTCTGTTCTGCCTCAAGGCGCCGCGCGTTCGCCCACTCTCGGCGGACGGCCGGCCGGACATCATCGAGCGGCGGCAAGCTGCCGGAAACTCGTTTGCTGATAAAGACGAAATGCTGTCCAAAGCTCGAAGAAACCGGCCCCTGCCAGCGCCCGTTTTCCATCGCGAGCACCCGTTTGGCGAACCTTTCACCAAACTGGTTGGTTACCTTTGTTGCCGAGAAGCCACGAAACTCCTCGCCAAGCAGAAAGGGATCGCCGAGTGTCGTCGTATCTACAGCCGCGTCGGCACCAGCTAGGACGCTCGCAACCTGTTTGCTGTCGCTCTCGATGGTATTGGGGCGCCGCGTGGCGCTCAGGAAGACCTGACGAAATGTGATTTGATCGTCGGATCTGAAGCGCTCCGGATTGGACGCGAGGTAAGCGGCAAGCTGCTCGTCGCTCGCTTCAGGCATGTCTGCGGCAAGAAATTCCATCTTCTGCCGCACGCGACGACGAATGATGACGTCGTCTCGGTCGAGCCCGGCCGCTCTGCCCTCGCGGTAGAAGACTTCGTCGCGGATGTAGTCTTCAATCAGGCCCTGCAGTTCCTGCTCGCTCGGCGGCCGCCGCCATGTCCGCACAAATCCGTCGCCGAGGTTGGCGATCCGCGAGGCGGAAACCACGATTTTCTCGGGAGCCTCTGCATTTCGCTTGCCGACGAGACCGTAAAGCGCGAATAGCGTCGCACCAAGCGCGAGAAACTGAAATAACGGCTCTCTCAGCAGCCGAGCGATCAAGGCGTGTACCAGATCGGCGAGGTGTAGGCGCGTTCGGTGGTCGTCATCCTGACTTCCGCCGGCATTTTGACACTGAAGTATTTTGCGTCATAAGCCGTCCAGCGCGGCGTCGGAATTTCGATCACCCGCACATAGTAGAACGCGCGCAATGCTGGGTCGAAATCGGGATCCTTCCATACCGTGATCATCTCGCCCGCGCCGATCGTGTTGGTCCATGTCGCGTTTGCGACATCGACCGTGCTGCCGACGGATGTTCTGCTGCGGCCGTCGGCGTCGATCGTGCGGCCTCCAGACACTGCGACATCATAGATGCGCTCCTGCGGCTGCCCGTCCTTGCCAACCCAGCCCTTGATGACCTGGATGCGATCGAGATTTGCGCCGATCGGATCCTTCAATGCGGCTACAAGGAACGAAGGCGATTTTCCCGTTGGCGCATCGCTCAAATCGCCACCCATCGGCACGCCCTTGGTGTAGCCAATTCGCGCCGGCGTGCGGTTGTTGGCATCGGCAGCCTCGAAGTCCCAGCCGCCGAAGAAGCGAACCGCCATGCGCGACCCGGTGGTGGCGTAGGTCTCACGCCGCTTCATGGCGTCGAAAATCGCTTCACGGGTATTTTCAGTTGCCCATACCGCAGCGTAGCCGGAGGCCGTCGTCTCCCAACCCATGATGACGGCAATATTGGTCTTGACGAAGGGATGCGTCGCCCGGCCGGCACTCGGTTCGGCAGAAGTTGTCTTGCCGAAGAAATTGTCCTCCTCGACCGCCGCGAGTCCGGTATGCGCATCGGTACTGCCGACCAGGCCGAACTTGTAAGGGTTTACGCCAAGTTCGGCTTCCATTTTGAGCCCGTTCTTGAGTGCTGACCGGACATACTCGAATTCTAGCATCTCCGGCTTCTTCACTTCGGTCAGGTCGAGGTTGCCCTTGTCCCAACGTTCGAAGTTTGCAAATTCATCGTTGGGCGAAAGAAATGGGTGGGTCTCGCCATCGCCTTTCATTTGGGTGGCTTCGTAGAGCGGCTCCCAGCGGGTGCGGCTCTCCGCATATTCGCGGTCGATTCGTTTGCCATTGAAGGACTCGATGATTGGAAACATCCGGCCGTTACTCAGGTTGCCGTTGTGGGCCAGCGCAAGAAGTTCTGCGCCGGTTTTTTCCTCAACCATCGCCATCCACTTCCATAGATCACGGGGGTTTGCACTGCCGAGCGGCGGCTGCGTGGTGAAGGGTTCGACAAGGCTCGCCTTGGCTCCGTTGTCGCGCCAGATGACGTTGCGATGAAGGTTGTTGCCGCCCTCGCCCGAGGTCCATTCATAACCGATGAAAGCACTGAATCGGCCGGGCTCATTGGCTTCGTCGGCGGCCTTGATCGTTTCGCGCCAGGCGCTGCGATAGGCCGGCGTCCCCGGCGTGGGGAATCCCTTGGGCAGTTGGCCCCTGCCGAAGCTGGTGATGATATCAACGGCCGCCTGCGCACCTTTACCGGTACTGATTTCGTCGAACCATTTCCGACCCTGCGGCGTCGCCAACAGGACTGGGTCGCCCCCCATCAATTGCGGGAAAAAGCCCATGCCGTCCGAATGATCCGCGACCACCATGAAATCCAGCGGTCGCGAAAGTTTGGCGCGTTGACCGCTTGAAGCAATTACTTCCTCGCCCTTGGCAAAGCGGTAAGCGTCCTTTGGACCCAGGCGCGCGCCGAACGCGCCCGCGTCCATCGAGTACGAGGTGTGTGTGTGCGTATCGCCGAAGTAGGGCCGCGACGGAAAATTGCGCCCGGCATAGGGTGAATAAGGCGGCTTCGTCGGAAACACCTTATCGGCAGTCTCTTTGCTGAACGTGCCGATGTCCGTCGTCACATCCTCCGCGGCCACCGTGGTTGCAAACATGCTTGCGGCACAAATGGCGGCAAGTGTGGCTGCGGAAATCGAAGGCAAACGGATCATCATAGGTGCCCCTAAGAATTGGCTTTAATAAATTTCGAGCTATCGCGATGTTAGGCCTTCCCGAAACCGCTGGGAAGCGCGCAGAGCTCTATATGGTCAGGCATGCTACCGTTTCCGGAGTTGCCGTAACCGGCGCCTCCGTCCGAGAACGCCATATGGTCCATTACTTGGTAGCGATCCGGCGGGTGGGGGCCACAGTGCTGGTGGGCGCCATCGGCGAGATCGAGAATGTCAGCCAGGTATTCCAACCTGATGGCCGGTTGGCGGCTTCAAACTCGCCGTAACCTTTCAGGTTAAGATAACCCTGCATGTCGCCTACCGGAAACAGGAACCCGATCTGCGGCCCGATTCCCAGAACACGCGACCGGAAGCCGCCCAGGATCGGATGGGCGCCGAAGTCGTCCGTGATCTGTTGATATCCATACCCCACAAGACCTACGAACACCTGCTTCGACAGAAACTTCGAAGCACCCCAATCGATGTGGAAATCGATGCCGTTCTGGTAATTCGTATCCTTGTTCTTGAAATTATAGGTAAAACCCGCGACCGCCGAGAATTCATGCCCCGTTGCTGGATTGAAGTAGGTGTAGCCGCCGCCGCCATCGATGGCGGCGTGACCGATGCCGAGATTGGCAAGGCGGCTGGAATCGTAGGCGCCGACGGGGATGTCGCCCGTTACATAGGTCATGAAGTTGTGCACGCCGGCGTTCCACTTCAACGTCGCCTGCGGATAGAGGTCACCGACGGAAGTGATCGAATCTCCTAGGAAGCCAGTTCGAGTCGCGAAAAGGGGTCCGACCGCCGCCGTCAGCGTCCCATCGATGCTGGCGCTCGACCGCCCGAACAAGCCAGTTACGCCAATGGCCAACTGTCCGCCCAAGACAGGCGTTCCGAAGGTGTAAGTGGGATTGAGCAGAATGAGGTCGGCCTGCGCCTTCAGGTTCACATTCAGATCGACATTGACCGTCGCCGGGATTCTGCCGATCTGAATTTCTCTTGCAGCCGCCGCAGCGCCCGACGCCCCGACAGTGGTGTGATAATACACCTCCGCCATCGACCAGCCGGGCACGGTCGGCGCTGCTGCGAGGCTGCCGAAGCGGCCGGGGACCCAGTACGATACCCCGGCTTGATCGGCATGAACCGGCCCGGACAGCGTGCCGACCGTCAGCGCGGCGGCGCCGAGACCGGCATGCATGAGCCAGCGACCTGTCCTTAGCTGGGATTTCCCATGTGCCATGTCGCATCCCCCGCAGCGAGTTATGTCTGGACATGGATTGAATGCCTGACCGCATGTCAGTGCAATGCAAAAACGGATTGGCGGAAACGTCGCGCTTTGATGTTGCTCGAAAGCCACTTAGTGAAGACCGATTGAGCCAGGCCCTCTGGCATTGCACCATTGAGGCCGTGCAGATTGGCGGCAAACCGCGGTCCGCAAGCATCGCGCTGACCCAGCTATGAAGCACCATTTGCTATTTGGTCTCCTTCGACGCAAACTCGGCCAAGGCGAAAGGTAACTCAAGACCGCTAAGAAGTTTAATCTATTCCTGCGGGCTTATTGATCTTGCGAGGCCCATGTACGCGGATCGCGACAGTTATATCGATCTTCTAAAGCCAACTCTGCGCTCAGTTAGCAACGCGTTGCCGAAAAGTCTTCGAAGTCTTTAGGGCTTGCGAACCCGAGAAGGGCATTAAGAAAAAGCAGTGACCGAGAAAGGCTCCGGCTAAATCAGTCGGCGAAACAGAGGAGGTCAGGATGAAGATTCGGTTCGCATTATCGGCGCTACTGAGCACTGGGTTCATGGCCGCAGGCAGTGTACCGGCCAGTGCCGTAGTGTACTGCCAATACGTTTCGTATCCGGCTGGATGCATCGTGAGGCCCGGCGTCGTGCTGCGGCCGCGACCTGTCGCGCGAGCGGTGGTAACTCCCGGCCTCGGTGCCCCTGGTGTCGGAGTGCGGGCAGGAACGCCGATGAATCGTGGCGGTCCGGTAAATCGAGTCGGCAGGCGCTGATATTCCCGAAGAGTCATGCGTTGATGCATCCGGGCGAATACCTGCAAGACTGCATGTTCGTCGTTGGCCGAAGCTGACGGACGTAATGGCCCGCCTTTGTCCATGTTGTGCAAGCGAAGTATCTGCGCTGCCGTTTGCTTTCGCCTACTGCAGCGACGGTGTTGACCGATAGCCTTCACCTCACAGGGCTGATTGTGAGGCGCCTGACCGGGCTACGGCTTTGCGGAGGGAACATGATTGCAAAAGCAAGACGAGTGGCCCTGCTGCTGATAACGATCTTGGCTGTAACGCTTTTCGGTTCCTTAGCATTGGCGCAGACCGCACGCCCTGGAGCAGAAGCAACGGATGTGCAAGCGGCCGGCAAGATCGATTGGCGGGAGCAGTACGCCTACACGCTGGGTGTACAGGCCTATATCTTCGGCTTTCCTTACGTATATCTACCAAGCCTGCGGGCGGATTGGGTCACCCGGCCCAAGTCCTCTAGCGAATTACCGCTGTATGCACCCATCAATCATTTCAGCCATGTGAGAGCGCTGGCAGATGCGTCCTATCGGGGCGGCGGTTCGCCCAATCAGGACACGCTTTATTCGACGGCCTGGCTCGACGTCGGAAAGGAGCCGCTGATCCTTTCACATCCGGACATGGGCGACCGCTACTTCGCATTTGAATTGGCGGGCGTGGACTCGGACAATTTTGCCTACGTTGGCAAACGCACCACGGGCGGCAGGGCTGGAAGCTTCGCCATCGTCGGCCCCGGCTGGAAGGGCGAACTGCCGGAGGGGGTTAACGCATTGGCTCCGTCGCTGACACCGACCGTGCTGATCTTCGCACGGACGCTGATCGACGGCCCGGCCGATGCGAAGACGGTCAATGCGCTGCAGGATCAGTACTCCCTGATTCCGCTCAGCCTATGGGGAAAGAAGGACGCCATGCTGCCGGCGAGCCGCGACGTCTGGCAACCCTTCGATCCGAAAACCGATCCACTCGCCGAGTGGCGGACCATGAACCGCGCGATGACCGAGAATCCGCCCGAAGCGCGCCTGGACAAGTTGGTCGGACTGTTCGCAAGGATTGGCGTCGGTCCCGGGCAGGACATCGATCAAATGGACGACGCGACCAAGCGCGGACTCACACGCGCCGCAGTCGATGGCCGACGATTAATCAAAGCCGCCATCGATTCGGGCCAACTCGGCAGGCAGGTCAATAACTGGAACATTCCGCCTCGCACTTTAGGGCGCGCCGGGCTCGTGGACGATTTTCTGCTGCGTGCCTCGATACAGGCGATGGGCGGCATCCTCTCCAATGAGCTGGAGGAAACCGTTTACTACAACACGACGAAGGACGGCGCAGGACATACCTTCGATAGCGGGAAGAACTACACGATCCGGTTCGCCCCCGGCCAACTGCCGAAGGTCAACGCCTTCTGGTCGCTCACGATGTATGACCAGACCTTCAACTTCACGGACAACCCACTCAATCGCTATTCAATAGGCGATCGCACCAAAGGCTTGAAGAAGGACGCCGACGGCGGCTTGACCCTCTACATCCAGCGCACCTCACCGGGAAAGGACAAGGAGTCCAACTGGCTGCCGAGCACACAGAACGGCGCATTTTTTCTGATCCTGCGGACCTACATGCCCGGCGCCGAGATCATCGAGCAGAAGTGGGCGCCTCCTCCTGTCGTCGCGACGGCGCGGGAGACAAAGTAGTTTTCGATGGGAAGCGGACGACTTAGCCCGCAGTACTCTCCGGGGTTTCTTCCGTTTCTGACTGAGTGCCATCACGAAGGGAGAGAATAAATGAAAATCCCGGCGCGGACAATTCTGATAGTCGTGGCGATGATCAGTCTAAAGTCGGTATCTCCTGCACAGGTGCCCAGCCTCTCGATGACCCCAGAGCAGTTGCAGGAGCTTGAGAAGAAGGGGTTTCAGGCAGACCCGAAGATCTTGCAGGATATCGCCACGGCCGGCCGACCACTCGGACGCTGGAAGGAAGGGCTCATGTTTGACGGCATCGCACCGATGCCGTGGCTGAAGAGCGCAGCCAACTGGACCCCGGGTACGGAAGAGGTGCAGCCGGAAGAAATCCGCGTGACCTTCATGGGGAGTTCGCCCTTGCCACGACCGGGCCAAATGGG
>NZ_JAFCME010000058.1 GCF_018130065.1 Bradyrhizobium sp. AUGA SZCCT0158
TCACCATGAAGCACGGCCTCGAATACTTCCACGCCGCCGCCGCAGGATGGAGCCTCAGACATGTGTGCATGCCCTAGCGCGCAGGCGGGGACCCACGCCGCGGCCGAAGTAACTAAGGGAAGGCGTCCAACGCTTTGCCCGAACGAGAGGCCACGGCGTATGGGTCCCCCGATGCGCAATTGCGCATTTGAGATCGCGTTCGCTTGTGCTCACTTGTCCGGGACGACGTGGGGTGAGAGCGAGTCGAATTCGCTACGACTTGAAAAAACTGTTCGCCGCATCCTTGGACGCGCGCTTCTTGGCCATTGCCGCCTGCAGCCGTTCGATCTCGGAATTCATCAGCGCGATGCGCTCGGTCAATTCCTCGACCGACAGCAGCGACAGATCCTGCCCGATCTCGTGGGTGATTTTCTTCCTTGGCTTGTCGTCATCCTCGATGGCCATGCGTTTCCTCCGTGCTTGACGACCCCTTGAGGCGGTTGCCAGCCGCATGACGGCTGGCTAATCAGGGGCCGCCTTCAAAATTCCCGTATTTTCGCAAGGACAAATCATGGAAAAGCTGCCCGCGCAAATGACCGTCGTCGGCATCAGCAAGCCCGGCGGCCCCGAGGTGCTGTTGCCGGAAACCCGCAGCGTTCCCGTTCCCGGCCCCGGCGAAATCCTGGTCAAGGTCGCCGCCGCCGGCGTCAACCGTCCCGACGTCGCGCAGCGCTCCGGCGCCTACCCGCCGCCGCCCGGCGCCAGCGACCTGCCCGGCCTCGAAATCGCGGGCGAAGTGGTTGCGCTCGGCGCCGGTGCGAGCAAGCACAAGCTCGGCGACAAGGTGATGTCGCTGGTGGCCGGCGGCGGCTACGCGCAATATTGCATCGCGCAAGACGCGCAGGCGATGAGCGTGCCGCCTGTCCTGTCGATGCAGGAAGCGGGTGCCATTCCGGAAACGCTGATGACGGTCTGGCACAATGTGTTCGAGCGCGGCGCGCTGAAGCCCGGCGAAACGCTGTTGATCCACGGCGGCTCGTCCGGCATCGGCACCATGGCGATCCAGCTCGCCAAGGCCTTTGGTTCCAAGGTGATCGTCACCGTCGGCGGCAAGGACAAGGTCGATGCGTGCCTGAAACTCGGCGCCGACCGCGCCATCAACTACAAGACCGAGGACTTCGTCGCCGAGGTCAAGACCGCGACCGATGGCGCGGGCGCCAACGTCATCCTCGACATGGTGGCCGGCGACTACGTCGATCGAAACTATGATGCCGCCGCCGTCGATGGCCGTATCGTGCAGATCGCAACACTCAACGGGCCCAAGGTGACCGTCAACATCGCAAAGGTCATGGTGAAGCGGCTGACCCACACCGGCTCCACCCTGCGCCCCCGTACTAATGCGGATAAGGCGGCGATGGTCGCGGCGATCGAGGCCAAAGTGATGCCCTTGATGCGCGAAGGACGGGTAAAGCCGCTGATGGACAGCGCATTCCCGCTGGAAAAGGCTGCGGACGCGCACCGGCGGATGGAGACCAGCGCACATATTGGCAAAATTGTGTTGGAGGTTTAACGCTCCGGACCGAAGCGAAGGCGGAAACCCTTTGATTTCCTTCGCTTTCATGTCATTTATCGCGGCAACGTTTGGGCTGTTCGCTGGCCCGGGAACATCGTTGATCGCGGAGTACTTACATTGCGTCTGATCAGGTGCCTTGCGCGGCTCGCGCTGGGCCTCATGATTGTTGCGTATGCGCTGCCGGCGCACGCCATCGACGCTGTCAGCGTCCGCAGCGACGCGCCTGCGATCGACCTTACCGCGGTGCTCGATCATCAGCGCAGCGATGCCGACCGCATCCAGGTTTCGACCGCGCCCGGCACCGACGGCATCGTCCGCCGCATCGAGGTGCGCGCCCGTGAAGGCGGCCAGAACTGGGTGGTGTTCGCGCTCGCCAACAACACCGACGACCAGCTCGACCGCCTGATCGTTGCCCCGCATTACCGCATCGTGTCGTCGGGCCTGTTGTGGCCCGATCTCGGGCTGTCGCGCATCGCCACCATCACGCCCTCGACCGGCGACCGGCCCGAGCGCCAGGAAAGCGCCACCGCCGACATCTTCCGCATCACGCTCGATCCCGGCGCCGTCGTCACCTTCGTTGCGGAACTGCGCACCGACAAGCTGCCGCAGCTCTATCTGTGGGAACCCGACGCCTACAAGGACAAGGTCAACTCGTTCACGCTCTATCAGGGCATCGTGATCGGGATCTCCGGCCTTCTGGCCCTCGTGCTCACCATCCTGTTCGTGGTCAAGGGCAGCATCATGTTCCCGGCCGCCGCCGCGCTGGCCTGGGCGGTGCTGGTCTATATCGGCGTGGATTTCGGCTTCTGGGGCAAGGTTCTGGACATGCAGAACAACGCCGAGCGCGTCTGGCGCGCGGCGGGCGAAGCCATTCTGGCGGCGACGCTGCTGGTGTTCCTGTTCGCCTATCTCAATCTCAGCCGCTGGCATGTGCGCTATTCCCACATCACCGTCGGCTGGCTCACCTTCCTCGGATCCTTGGTGGCGCTGGCGCTGTTCGATCCCGCGGTGGCTTCCGGCATCGCGCGCATGTCGCTGGTGATGATCGCCTTCGCCGGTTTTGCGCTGATCGTCTATCTCTCCACGCACGGTTTTGACCGCGCGGTGCTGTTGATCCCGACCTGGTTCCTGCTGGTGGTCTGGGTGGTCGCGGCCGGCATGGCGGTGGCCGGAAACGTCACCAACGACATCGTCGGCCCGGCGCTGCTGGGCGGCCTCGTGCTGATCGTGATGCTGATCGGATTTACGGTCATGCAGCACGCCTTCGCCGGCGGCGGCGCCACGACCGGCGTGGTCTCCGACGTCGAACGCCGCGCGCTGGCCCTGACCGGTTCCGGCGATCTGATCTGGGACTGGGACGTCTCCGCCGACAAGGTGTTCACCAGCCCCGAGACCGAAAGCCTGCTCGGCCTCAAGCGCGGCACGCTGGAAGGCCCGGCGGCCAAATGGCTCGAGGTGCTGCATCCGCTCGATCAGGACCGTTTCCGCGCCGCGCTCGACAGCGTGCTCGACCAGCGCCGCGGGCGGCTGGTGCAGGATTTCCGGCTTCGTACCCCGGACGGCCACTTCATGTGGTTCGCGCTGAAAGCACGCCCGGTGGTCGGCTCCGACGGCGAGGTTTCCCGCGTCGTCGGCACGCTGACCGACGTCACCGAGCAGAAGAACGCCGAGGAGCGCATGCTGCATGACAGCGTGCATGACAACCTCACCGGCCTGCCGAACCGCAAATTGTTCATCGACCGCCTCGGCGCGGTGGCGAATTTCGCCAAGACCATGCCGAACCTGCGGCCGACGCTGATGGTGATCGACCTCGACCGCTTCAAGCAGGTCAACGATTCCGTCGGCATCGCGGTCGGCGACTCCATCCTGCTGACGCTGGCGCGGCGGCTGACCCGGATTCTCAAGCCGCAGGATACGCTGGCGCGGCTCGCCGGCGACCAGTTCGGCCTGATCCTGATGTCGGAACAGGATTCGGCGCGCATCACCGCGTTTGCCGAGACCATCCGCAAGACCATCCGCGCCCCGATCGCCTTCAACGACCGCGAGATCTTCCTGACCGCGTCGATCGGCCTCGCCTTGAGCGATCCGCAGACGCAGCTGTCCGACGAGATCATCAAGGATGCTGAACTCGCGATGTATCATTCCAAGCGCATCGGCGGCGACCGCATCGACGTCTACAAGCCCGCGATGCGCGCCCGCAAGACCGACCGGCTGACGCTGGAGTCGGAATTGCGCCGCGCCATCGAGCGCCAGGAAATCACGATCCTCTACCAGCCGATCGTGCGGCTGGAGGATCGCTCGATCGCCGGCTTCGAGGCCCTCGCCCGCTGGGATCACCCCAAGCTCGGTCGGATGTCGCCGTCGGAATTCATCTCTATTGCAGAGGAGATCGGCCTGATCGTCGACCTCGGCATGTTCGTGATGGACCAGACCGCAAAGCAGCTCGCGGTGTGGCAGCGCGCGATGCGCTCGCGCGAGCCGATCTTCGCCAGCGTCAACGTCTCCTCGCGTCAGTTGCTGCGCCACGACCTGATCCACGATATCCGCACCGTGCTGTCGCGCTCCTCGGTGGCGCGCGGCACGCTGAAGCTCGAACTGACCGAGTCGCTGGTGATGGAGA
Organism: Bradyrhizobium sp. AUGA SZCCT0158; assembly: GCF_018130065.1. Taxonomy (GTDB): domain Bacteria; phylum Pseudomonadota; class Alphaproteobacteria; order Rhizobiales; family Xanthobacteraceae; genus Bradyrhizobium. The sequence goes on from NZ_JAFCME010000058.1 coordinate 4,173, forward strand.
ACCCGGAACACGCCGCGCAGATGCTGACGCGGATCCGCGAGCTCGGTACCGGATTGTCGCTCGACGATTTCGGCACCGGCCATTCCTCGCTGGCCTATCTGCAGCGCTTCCCGTTCGACACCATCAAGATCGACCAGTCGTTCGTGCGCACCACCAGCCGCGGCACCCGCCCGGTGATCCTGAAATCGATCATCGCACTCGCCCACGACCTCGGCATGGACGTGGTCGCCGAGGGCGCCGAGACCGATTCGGACGCGGTCGAGCTCTACCAATTGGGCTGCGAATACGCGCAAGGCTTTGCCTTCGGGGAGCCAATGGACGCCGACGCCGCGATGCGGCTGCTGACGGAAGAGCGGCTCGAAGCGGCGAGTTGAGCCGTAACGCCGCTGTCGGTTGCGCGAAGGCGGCAATCAGTATGTCCAGACCCGTCCACGTCATTGCGAGCAAAGCGAAGCAATCCATTCTTCTTCGCGCGGCGGCATGGATTGCTTCGCTGCGCTCGCAATGACGGGGACAGTGCGGCCCCATACAACGCTGTCATCCCCGCGCAGGCGGGGATCCAGTACGCTGCGGCTTCTCGGTTCTATCACTACTGTCTCTGGGATACTGGGTCCCCGCCTTCGCGCTAGGGCATGCACACATGTCTGAGGCTCCATCCTGCGGCGGCGGCGTGGAAGTATTCGAGGCCGTGCTTCATGGTGA
>NZ_JAFCME010000059.1 GCF_018130065.1 Bradyrhizobium sp. AUGA SZCCT0158
ACGAAGCGCCGCATCAGCTTCCCCCGCAGAATCACGAGAGAATAATAGCAAAGCAGCGGCGTTTTCACACAGCCAGGTTCAAAAGCTGACCTGGCTCGAACGGCCGCTTCTGGCGCAAGGCAGCCGCTCGTTGCTGTTTGCAATTTGGCATCGTTCGGCCGCATTATGCGCGCTTGATGGCTTGCGGGGAATGACGCCCGCAGTGAACCGAAGGGAGGACCGACATGACGGTTTCGACGGAACGCGCAGTCCTTGCCGGTGGCTGCTTCTGGGGCATGCAGGATTTGATCCGCCGCTACCCCGGCGTGATTTCGACGCGGGTGGGCTACACCGGCGGCGAGGTGCCGAACGCGACCTATCGCAACCACGGCAATCACGCCGAAGGCATCGAGATCATCTTCGATCCGAAAGTGATCAGCTATCGCAAGCTGCTGGAGTTCTTCTTCCAGATTCACGATCCGTCAACCCTGAATCGCCAGGGCAACGATCTGGGCCCGAGCTACCGGTCGGCCATCTTCTATACCAATGATGAGCAGAAGCGGGTCGCAGAAGACACCATCGCCGACGTCGATGCCTCAGGTCTTTGGCCGGGCAAGGTCGTCACCGAGGTGGCGCCCGTCGGTCCGTTCTGGGAGGCGGAGCCCGAGCATCAGGATTATCTGGAGAAATATCCTGACGGGTACACCTGCCACTTCATCCGGCCGGACTGGACGCTGCCGCACCGGGCGGAGAAAGCGGAGCCAGGGGTGAGGGGAGCCGCGTGACCAAAGCCTCCGATCTCCTGGTCGCGGCCCTCGAAAACGAGGGCGTCGAATACATCTTCGCCATTCCCGGCGAGGAGAATCTCGACGTGCTGGACTCGCTGCGGCGCTCGAAGATCAAGCTCGTGCTGACGCGGCACGAGCAGGCCGCCGGCTTCATGGCGGCCACCTATGGGCGGCTCACCGGACGGGCGGGCGTCTGCCTGACGACGCTCGGTCCCGGCGCGCTCAACCTGACGACATCTGCGGCCTACGCCCATCTCGGCGCGATGCCGATGGTGATGCTGACAGGACAAAAGGCGATCCGGAGCAGCCGTCAGGCGCGCTTCCAGATCGTCGACATCGTCGCGACCATGCGGCCGCTGACCAAGATGGCGACCCAGATCGTGTCAGCGCAAAGTATTCCGACCCTGGTTCGCGATGCCTTCCGCGTGGCGCAGCAGGAACGACCGGGCCCGGTGCATCTCGAACTGCCCGAGGACATCGCGGCCGATGAAGCCACAGCCGATATGATTCCCCCGCACACCGTCGAGCTGCCGGTGGCGCCAGCGGCAGCCATCGATCGCGCCGCCGCCATGATCATGGCCGCCAAAACGCCGCTCGTGATGCTGGGCGCCGCGGCAAGCCGCCCGCAACTTGCCGAGCCGCTGTCGGCGTTCGTGCGGCGGTGCAAGATTCCGTTCTTCAACACCCAGATGGGCAAGGGCGCCGTCAATGCCGGCTGCAACCTCTATATGGGCACGGCCGCGTTGTCGGAGCGCGATTGGGTGCACGAGGCCATCGACCAGGCCGACCTGATCATTTCGATCGGCCATGACACCGTCGAGAAGCCGCCGTTCCTGATGGGTCATGACGGACCGCAGGTGATCCATGTCGGCGTCACACCGGCGACGGTGGAGCAGGTCTACTTCCCGCAGGCCGAGATCGTCGGTGACGTCGGCGCGGGCCTTGCCGCGCTCGCCGATCGCCTCGAAGGCAAGCTCCCCAATGGTCAGGCATTGCTAAGTTTGCGGGATGGGATTCTGGCCCATCTCGCCGAGCGTTCGACCGAGGACCGGTTTCCGCTGACGCCGCAGCGCATCGTGCACGACGTCCGCGCCGTCATTCCGCCGGACGGCATCGTTGCCCTCGACAACGGCATGTACAAGATTTGGTTCGCGCGCAACTATCGCACCAGCGTCGCCAACACGCTGCTGCTCGACAACGCACTGGCGACCATGGGGGCGGGGCTGCCTTCGGCGATCGCGGCGGCGCTGCTTTATCCCAAGCGGCGCGTGCTGGCGGTCTGCGGCGACGGCGGCTTCATGATGAATTCGCAGGAGCTGGAAACGGCGGTGCGGCTCAAGCTGAACCTCGTCGTGCTGATACTGGAGGATCGCGCCTACGGCATGATCCGCTGGAAACAGGAAGTCGACAAATTTCCCGACTTCGGCCTCGAGTTCGGCAACCCTGATTTCGTCGCCTATACCAAATCATACGGCGCCAAGGGCGCGCGCGTCGGCAAGGTCTCGGAGCTCTCGACGATGCTGGAGGGAGCTTTCAGCGAAGGCGGCGTGCATCTCGTCGTGGCGCCCGTCGACTACAGCGAGAACATGCGCGTGCTCGTCGACGAGTTGCACTCGGTAGCCCAGGCCGGCTGAAAGCGCGTTTCTGGCGCCAAGCGGCCAATCCGCGGTTGGCGATCGCCGGCAGTTCCGCAAGTGCGACAAAACAACCCGACGGGCAAATCACTTCTGATTTTGCGGAAGTTGTGTCAAGTCCCGAAATGAAAAATATTTCTGTTTACCAGAAGGTAAATCAGGTGCATACCTTTGGCCATCCCGTCCTTACTCAGAAGGGCGTCGGCCGTCGTCACGGACGTTGGGCGGGTTGCGGTGGACGCTTGTTTGCGCTGAGACGATGGCGTGGATGGGCGTACGGCAAAACCGTGTGGTCCTGGCGCCCGTTGCAGGTGTCAAACTGTCGGGTAGGCGAGAGCTGAACGGCAGCGACGGAGTCAACCAAGAACTCGTCTCCGGGGAGATCACGGCATAAGCCGTAAAGCCATTGCGCAGGGAAGGCCGGGTGTTCTCCGCTGCCCTGTATGCTCGTGTGCACCATCTGTTGCACAATCGCACACGAGACCGCGGGTGCAGCGCGCACCCGGTCTTCCCTGCGCCCTCATTTTCGAGGGCAAGGAAATTTCTGGCAAAGCTCGGGCGCAATGCGCCGCGAGAATGCGAAACTGCGTTTTGGATGATGGTGCAACAACAAACACCGCCGTCGTCCCGGGCTTGACCCGGGACCCACAACCACAGGAAGCAGTTTTGCGAATGGTCTCTGCTACCGAGCTTCATCGAGAGATCACGCGGGATGGGTCCCGGCCTTCGCCCTAGGGCATGCACACATGTCTGAGGCTCCATCCTGCGGCGGCGGCGTGGAAGTATTCGAGGCCGTGCTTCATGGTGA